>NZ_JBNWCN010000011.1:0-2624 GCF_053522385.1 Agrobacterium sp. 22-223-1 | reverse complement strand
GTGCGGGCAGTGATCGGCCCGATGCCTGACACCTCGAGATGCAGGAAAGTATCCGATCCGAGATGTTCGGCGACGGTGACCTTGCCCTGCCACAGCCCGCTTTCCTTCGACAGCACCAGATGCTCCGGCCGCACGCCGGCGGTGGTCGCGCCCTTTTGGCGGGCGTAGTCGCCGGTCACCAGGTTCATGCGCGGCGAGCCGATGAAGCCGGCGACGAAGAGGTTGGCGGGGGTGCGGTAAAGCTCCATCGGCGAGCCGACCTGCTCGATATTGCCGCGGTTGAGCACCACGATCTTGTCGGCCATGGTCATGGCCTCGACCTGATCGTGGGTGACATAGATCATCGTTGTCTTCAGCGTGTTGTGCAGCTCGGAGATTTCCAGCCGCATGGTGCCGCGCAGCGCCGCATCGAGGTTGGAAAGCGGTTCGTCGAACAGGAAGGCGGAAGGTTCGCGCACGATGGCGCGGCCGATGGCGACACGCTGGCGCTGGCCGCCCGACAGCTGCGAGGGCCGGCGCTCGAGATAATCGGTGAGGTTCAGCACCCGGGCGGCGTCTTCCACCTTTTTATCGATGATGGCCTTGTCGAGCTTGGCCATCTTCAGCGGGAAGGCGATGTTGTTCCTGACACTCATATGCGGATAAAGCGCATAGGACTGGAACACCATGGCAAGGCCGCGCTCGGCCGGCGCCTTTTCGGTGACATCCTTGCCGTCGATGACGATCTTGCCGCCGGAGACGTCTTCCAGCCCGGCAATCAGCCGCAGCAGCGTGGACTTGCCGCAGCCGGAGGGGCCGACGAAGACGACGAATTCGCCGTCGTTGATATCGAGATCGATCGACGGGATGACTTTCGCCTCACCGAAGAGCTTGGACACGTTCTGAAGGGAAATGCTGCCCATGTTTGTCGTTCCTTATTTCACGGCGCCGAAGGTCAGGCCACGCACGAGTTGTTTCTGCGAGAACCAGCCGATGACGAGAATGGGGGCGATCGCCATCATCGAGGCGGCCGAGAGTTTTGCCCAGAACAGCCCCTGTGGGCTCGAGAAGGAGGCGATGAAGGCCGTCAGCGGGGCCGCATTGGTGGTTGTCAGCCGGATGGTCCAGAAGGCTTCGTTCCAGGCGAGGATGACGTTGAGGAGCAGCGTCGAGGCAATGCCCGGCACCGCCATCGGGGTCAGCACATGCACGATCTCGTTCCACAAGGATGCGCCATCCATGCGGGCTGCTTCGAGAATCTCGCCGGGGATTTCCCGAAAGTAAGTGTAGAGCATCCAGATGACGATCGGCAGGTTGATGAAGGTGAGCATGATGGTGAGCCCAATGCGGGTATCGAGCAGGCCGGCATTGCGGAAGATCAGATAGATCGGCACCAAGACGGCGACGGCCGGCATCATCTTGGTGGAGAGCATCCACATCAAAATGTCCTTGGTGCGCTTGGTCGGCGAGAACGCCATGGCCCAGGCGGCGGGAATGGCGATGATCAGCGCGATGATCGTCGAGCCGAGCGACAGCACCACCGAGTTCATGAACGGCTTGAAGTAATCGCGCTGGGTCTGGACCGTCACGTAATTCTCGAGCGTGCCCGAGGGAATGAGGCTGAAGCCGGCGATTGCTTCCGGCTCGGTCTTGATCGAGGTGAGGAAGGCATAGAGGATCGGGAAGAACAGCAGCAGCGCCACGGCCCAGGCCGCGATGGAAAAGCCGATCTTCGCACGTGTGGTTGTCTTGCGGGCCATGATGTTTCCCCCTTACCGGTCGAGGTTCTTGCCGACGGCGCGCATCAGGAAGATGGCGACGATATTGGCGAGGATGACGGCGATGATGCCGCCGGCCGAAGCGCCACCGACGTCGTAACCCAGAAGCGCTGTGCGATAGATGAGGAAGGCGAGGTTGGTGGAGGCGTAACCGGGGCCGCCATTGGTGGTGACGAGGATTTCCGCATAGACGCCGAGCAGGAAGATCGTCTGGATGAGAATGACGACGGTGATGGCGCGCGACAGATGCGGCAGGGTCAGGTAGATGAAGCGGTTGACGAAGTTGGCGCCATCCATCTCGGCCGCTTCCTTCTGTTCGCCATCGAGCGACTGCAGGGCGGTCAAGAGGATCAGCGTCGCAAAGGGCAGCCATTGCCAGGCGACGATGATGATGATGGAGAGCAGCGGAAACTGCGCAAACCAGTCGACCGGCTGGAAACCGAAGAAGCGGGAGAGATCGGCAAGCACGCCGTAACCGGGATGCATGATCATGTTCTTCCACACCAAAGCTGCCACCGGCGGCATGACGAAGAAGGGCGAGATGATCATGATGCGCACGATGCCCTGGCCGAAAATGTCATTGTCGAGCAGAAGCGCAATGGCGATGCCGCCAACCACCGTGATCAGCAGCACGCCGCCGACGATCAGCAGCGTGTTCCAGATCGACTGGAAGAAGGCCGGATCGGTGTAGAAATACTGGTAATTGAACAGACCGGCGAAGCTGACATTGGCCGGGTTGAGGAGATTGTAGTTCTGGAACGAGAACCACAGCGTCATCGCCAGAGGCACGATCATCCACACCAGCAACAACAGCACCGATGGCGCAAGCATGACCCGCGCTAGACCGCTTGTGTTTCGGGTTGCCAT
>NZ_JBNWCN010000010.1:2500-6521 GCF_053522385.1 Agrobacterium sp. 22-223-1 | reverse complement strand
TGGTTGCGGGGGCAGGATTTGAACCTGCGGCCTTCAGGTTATGAGCCTGACGAGCTACCGGGCTGCTCCACCCCGCGTTGATTGGTTTTATTATAGCATAAAGGCCGCATTTGCGGCCTTTTGATTTGGGCTTTGTGGCCCTTTTGTGAGTGAGAAGATTTTGTGTTGCGTTTTGCAGACCTGGCAGCGACCTACTCTCCCGCGTCTTGAGACGAAGTACCATTGGCGCTGGGGCGTTTCACGGCCGTGTTCGGAATGGGAACGGGTGCAGCCGCCCCGCGATAACCACCAGGTCGGCAAAACGCAACATATGTTCATGCGGAACGCATGAACATATGTTGCTCTTTATTGGATTGGCATGCCTTATCCCGTTCGCTTGTCGCTCACGGGGGACGCCAATCGGCCATACGGTCACCTCTGATATGAGGGACCAGGTGGCCAAAGCAACCTAGTTCATGTTTTCACATGACTGTTGTTTTCGAGAAGCTGGAGAGCCGAAGCTCTATTTAACACGTCTTCTGTAACCCGTCCGTATTCCGCCTTTGCTCGACAGCGAGCGAGGCAGCCATACAGACCAGAGGTCGTCGCGCCCTGTGGCGCGGCCCGTCCGGAGCCCTTCGGGCGTCAGGACAGAACAGATGTCATCGAACTTTGTTCGATGAACATATTCAATGGGAACGAAGAAGTCGATCGAGCTATTAGTAACGGTAAGCTTCACACATTGCTGTGCTTCCACACCCGTCCTATCGACGTGGTCGTCTTCCACGGCTCTGATAGGGAACACTCGTTTTCAGGTTGGTTTCCCGCTTAGATGCCTTCAGCGGTTATCCATTCCGTATATAGCTACTCTGCTATGCCCTTGGCAGGACAACAGATCCACCAGAGATACGTCCATCCCGGTCCTCTCGTACTAGGGACAGATCCTGTCAATATTCCTACACCCACGGCAGATAGGGACCGAACTGTCTCACGACGTTCTGAACCCAACTCACGTACCGCTTTAAATGGCGAACAGCCATACCCTTGGGACCTGCTCCAGCCCCAGGATGCGATGAGTCGACATCGAGGTGCCAAACAACCCCGTCGATATGGACTCTTGGGGGTCATCAGCCTGTTATCCCCGGCGTACCTTTTATCCGTTGAGCGATGGCCCTTCCACACGGGACCACCGGATCACTATGACCGACTTTCGTCTCTGCTCGACTTGTCAGTCTCGCAGTCAGGCTAGCTTATGCCATTGCACTCGACGACCGATTTCCGACCGGTCTGAGCTAACCATCGCGCGCCTCCGTTACTCTTTCGGAGGCGACCGCCCCAGTCAAACTACCCACCATACACTGTCCCGGATCCGGATAACGGACCGCGGTTAGACATCCACGAAGATAAGGGTGGTATTTCAAGGATGGCTCCACAGAAACTGGCGTCCCTGCTTCAAAGCCTACCACCTATCCTACACATGCCTTGGCGAATGCCAGTGTAAAGCTATAGTAAAGGTGCACGGGGTCTTTCCGTCTGACCGCAGGAACCCCGCATCTTCACGGGGAATTCAATTTCACTGAGTCTATGTTGGAGACAGCGGGGAAGTCGTTACGCCATTCGTGCAGGTCGGAACTTACCCGACAAGGAATTTCGCTACCTTAGGACCGTTATAGTTACGGCCGCCGTTTACTGGGGCTTCAGTTCAGAGCTTGCACCCCTCCCTTTAACCTTCCAGCACCGGGCAGGCGTCAGACCCTATACGTCGTATTGCTACTTCGCAGAGCCCTGTGTTTTTGATAAACAGTCGCTACCCCCTGGTCTGTGCCACCCCATCATACTTGCGTACAAAAGGGTCACGCTTCTTCCGAAGTTACGCGTGCAATTTGCCGAGTTCCTTCAACATAGTTCTCTCAAGCGCCTTGGTATACTCTACCTGACCACCTGTGTCGGTTTCGGGTACGGTCTATACGGTGGAGCTATTTCCTGGAACCTCTTCGCCGCCCAACCAATCCAATAAGGTTGAACAACACACGAGATCCGTCACTACCACCAGGCCCACGAATATTAACGTGGTTCCCATCGACTACGCGTGTCCGCCTCGTCTTAGGGGCCGGCTAACCCTGCTCAGATTAACTTTAAGCAGGAACCCTTGGTCTTTCGGCGAGGGAGTCTCTCACTCCCTTTATCGTTACTCATGTCAACATTCGCACTTCCGATATCTCCAGCAGCCCTCACGGGTCCGCCTTCACAGACTTACGGAACGCTCCGCTACCACGCAACAGTCACTACAACTGTCACATCCTCAGCTTCGGTGCATGGCTTTAGCCCCGTTACATTTTCGGCGCAAAGACCCTTATTTAGACCAGTGAGCTGTTACGCTTTCTTTAAATGATGGCTGCTTCTAAGCCAACATCCTGGTTGTTTTGGGATCCTCACATCCTTTCCCACTTAGCCATGACTTGGGGACCTTAGCTGGAGGTCAGGGTTGTTGCCCTTTTCACGACGGACGTTAGCACCCGCCGTGTGTCTGCCGACTAGTACTCCTCGGTATTCGGAGTTTGGTTAGGATCAGTAAGACGGTGAGTCCCCATAGCCCATCCAGTGCTCTACCCCCGAGGGTATTCGGTCGACGCTCTACCTAAATAGATTTCGCGGAGAACCAGCTATTTCCGAGTTTGATTGGCCTTTCACCCCTAGCCACAAGTCATCCCGAACTATTGCAACAGTTATGGGTTCGGCCCTCCAGTTGGTGTTACCCAACCTTCAGCCTGCTCATGGCTAGATCACTCGGTTTCGGGTCTAATGCAACTAACTCAATCGCCCTATTCAGACTCGCTTTCGCTGCGCCTACACCTACCGGCTTAAGCTTGCTAGTTACACTAAGTCGTTGACCCATTATACAAAAGGTACGCCGTCACCCTTGCGGGCTCCGACTGTTTGTAGGCATCCGGTTTCAGGTTCTATTTCACTCCCCTCGTCGGGGTGCTTTTCACCTTTCCCTCACGGTACTTGTTCGCTATCGGTCATGCACGAGTACTTAGGCTTGGAGAGTGGTCTCCCCATGTTCAGACAGGATTTCACGTGTCCCGCCCTACTCAAGGACAATGACTGTTCTACGCGTAAGGGGCTATCACCCTCTATGGCCGACTTTTCCAAATCGTTCCGCTTTATTCATCATTGCCACTGGCCTGGTCCGCGTTCGCTCGCCACTACTTGCGGAGTCTCGGTTGATGTCCTTTCCTGCAGGTACTTAGATGTTTCAGTTCCCTGCGTTCGCTTCTTACCCCTATGTATTCGAAAGTAAGATACCTTATCACAATACCTAGAAACCTCTTCTGTCCTCACGGCCAAAGGCCTGCGGACGGCGCGCCGGATAACCGGCGACGGGCTAGCGCCCTGTATGGGAAGTCCCACGCAGGCGTTTCGCCACAGAACAGATTTTCTAGGTATTTAAGGTGGGTTGCCCCATTCGGAGATCCATGGATCAAAGCTTATTCGCAGCTCCCCACGGCTTTTCGCAGCGTATCACGTCCTTCTTCGCCTGTGCATGCCAAGGCATCCACCAAATGCCCTTAATTCACTTCTTCGTTCTCATTGTCTATGCTCATCCATAGCCGTTCCAAAGGAACGGCAACCTGATTACCTTTTACAATCAAGTCATTTCCTGATGACATCGACGTGTCGGTACGGTCTTCTTTGAGGGCACGCCGGTGCACCTCGAAGCCATACCATTAAGACCAGCTTCTCGAGATATCATCCGGTGATGCGCGGTCAGGCAACATCAATCCAGCATGTCCATCAGATGAAGGCCTAAACCTTCAAACAACAAACATGCCTCGGACAAGCGATCCTTCCTACCTCCAACCCCTCCACCAATTCCGGCCGACTAAGCCATCTCATGGTTTCTCAGGGATTGGTCTCGGACGTTTCAAACCTCAAGGGCTTAAAACACCTGGACGCTTCCAGACATATCTTCTCTTCACAATGTATTCAGAACAGGCATCAGTCCTTGTGAACGATGCAAACTTTTATTTCTCCAGAA
>NZ_JBNWCN010000009.1:0-58735 GCF_053522385.1 Agrobacterium sp. 22-223-1 | reverse complement strand
CAGCGTCATCGCCAGAGGCACGATCATCCACACCAGCAACAACAGCACCGATGGCGCAAGCATGACCCGCGCTAGACCGCTTGTGTTTCGGGTTGCCATGAGTTTCCCCTCCCTGACCGATACCCGCAACGTCTCCCGCCGGGGCATCCGAATTTAACGATTGTCTTAGTGACGATCTTCGCCGGTTGCCGCATGGTAGGTCGCTAGCACCTGATCCACTGCCGCGACCAGAACCTCCTCCATATCCTTTCCTGCAACTGCCGCGAGCGGCAATTCGCCGAGATACTGGCGCAGCAGGGGTTCGGGAATTGTCTTCCCATCCAGCGCCTTATGCAAGGCGGAAACGGCCGCAAGCGCTTCCGGACGCGTCCAGTAATAGCGGATGCGATCGCTGTAGCTGTAGTGGCGCTGCAATCGCAGCGTGATGTCATCGCCATGATAATGTCCGCGCCAGTCGCCGGGTGAGGAAAGCATCAGCTTCTCCATGGTCCGCGCCAAAGGACGGTCGCCATAGTCGCCGATCATCTCGGAGGCGATCATGTCGAGAGCGTAAAGTGCCTCGCGATAGGCGAAGGTCAGGCCGGGGCCTACTTTCAGGATGGGGTATCCATCGCATACCAATGTCGTGAGGGCGGCCTGCGTCTGGTAATCGGTGGAATGGGCCTCGAAGACCAGTTGCGGTTCGGCGTCCAGCACGGCGCTCAAGGCGGTGGCCGCTTGCGGGTCGTAAGCGACGACATTGTCGCTGCCGAATTCCACGCCGGGCTGCACGACAAAGGCGATGACCCGCTCGAACGCATCGGAAAGGCCGTGTCGCGCGAATATTTCGCGGTGAAGGTCGATCGTCTGGCGCGCTGCCTGCGGCTGCGTCGGCGCGACCGTGTCGAGCACATGGTCTGCCCCGCCCGGCACCGGCACCTCGGTGCCGAGAATATAAAGCGGTTTCGGCAGGCCGGCGGCCGTGGCGGCCTTTTCGGCGACGGCCGCAAGTTTGGCGGCGCGGTTGGCTATCGTGTCGTCGTCCAGCGCCGCCGGTTCACCGGCGCAGCCCATCGAGGCATCGAGATGGATCTTGCGAAAACCCGCCGTCACATAGGCCTCGACCATGGCGGCGGCTTTTGTCAGCGCCTCCTCGGCCGTTTCCTTGCGCCAGGGATTGGGGCCGAGATGGTCTCCGCCAAAAATCACCAGTTCGCGGGGCAACCCTTCTTCCTCGGCAATGCTGTTGACGAAGCTGACGAAGTCCCGTGGCGTCATGCCGGTATAACCGCCGAGATGATTGACTTGATTGCAGGTTGCCTCGATCAGCACCGGTGTCCTGCCGGCGGCGGCACGGCGGATTGCGGCGCGCAGAACAACGGGATGGGCGGAGCAGACGGAGGTTATGCCGGCGGGCTTGCCGGAGCGGCGCGCGGCGGCGAGATTTTCGAGTATATCGGTCACAGGATTTCCTCCGACAGTTGCGCGGCCAGAAAGGCATCGAGTTCGGAAAGGCTGGCGGCGCCCTCCATCGGGCCGCGGCGGGTGACATTGTGCGCGCCGGCGGCATTGGCATAGGCGAGCGCCTTTTGCGGGTGCATGCTGAGGCGGCGGCAGGTGAGGTAGGTCGCACCGAAACAGTCGCCGGCACCGGTCGGGTCGATTTCGCGGACCCGCAAGCCGGGGACGTCGATGCGCCCATGGGCGCGGCTGAAATGGCTTGCGCCATCCGCACCGCGCTTCAGCACGATCTCGCCGATACCGGAGGCAAGCAGCTTTTCGATTGCTGCCTCCTCGTCGTCCAGACCGGAGGCTGCCTGAAGCTCCTCGCCGGAGGGCAGGAGAAGATCGGTGACACCAAGCAGATCGTCGATCAGCCTGCGGCCGGCATCGCCCTGCGCCAGTTCCTTGCGGATGTTGGGATCGAAGGAGACCGAGCCGCCGCGCGCCCTGACGCGTCTGATGGCTTCGAGAATGATTTCGCCGATGCCGGCAATCGCGAAGGCCGATCCCATGACGTGCACATGGCCGGCTTTTTCGATAAGAGCCTGCGCTTCATCGGTCATATGCGTTTCGCTGGCCGCCGAATGGGCGATGTTGAAAACGAAGTCCCGTGCGCCGTTTTCCCGGTAACGCACGAAGGCGCTGCCCGTCGGCCGGTCGGCTATGGTGGCGATGGCCGATACGTCGACGCCGTCGCCGCGCAGCCTCTCGACATTGAGGCGGCCGAAATCATCGTCACCCACCGCCGCAATGATGCCGGCGGCTCCGCCGCAGCGCGCCACCTGATCGATGAAGATGGCCGGCGCGCCGCTCGGAAAGGGGCCGATCAGCGCCTGCGGCTCCAGAAAGCCGTCGCCCACCGTCGTCGCCATGATTTCCACGAGGATTTCCCCCGCCGTGATGGTCGGGCCTTTCGTGTGCGGCGCCAGTGCGGATGTCTGCCTCATCGTCTCCTCCATATGCATTCGGCTCCCGTCCTTTTGGCGGATGCAAATCCGCCGTCCCGAGGGCTTCTGATTTTCGGATATCATTCAAAAATTTACGCGCGTCAATATATGATATGATGAAAATTTTGTTGCATCGCAGCAAGCTGGACGCCCCTGGAAATAATTTTTTATGATATTATTCGCTTTAAAACAGTGGTTTATTGGTGGGCGCGACGATATCGCCATGCTCCGATTTATTTTCGGATGTTGACAAGAGAGCGGATTTCGCGAGATAAAAAATTTACGCATGTATTGTTATGCGTAGACATCCGTAAAGGAGGAGCGGGTCTCATGAGCAAATTTATTGGAATTCTGTCATCGTCCGTGGTTGGCATCGGCCTTTTCGCCGGTCTGGCGCAGGCGGAGGAAATCAACATCGCCACCGTCAACAATGGCGACATGATCATCATGCAGAAGCTTTCCAGCGCCTGGGAGAAGGAGACGGGCAACAAGATCAACTGGATCGTGCTGGAAGAGAATGTTCTGCGCGAACGCGTCACCACCGATATCGCCACCAATGGCGGCCAGTTCGACATCATGACCATCGGCGGATACGAGGCGCCGATCTGGGGCAAGCAGGGCTGGCTGGCGCCGGTCGACGATCTCGGCGACGACTACGATTACGCCGATCTGCTTGATCCGATCAAAAAGGGCCTGACTGTCGACGGCAAGCTTTACGCCGTGCCGTTCTACACCGAAAGCTCGTTCACGCTTTACCGCAAGGACCTGTTCGATGCGGCCGGCCTGAAGATGCCTGACAATCCGACCTACGACCAGATCAAGGATTTCGCCGCCAAGCTGACCGACAAGTCTAAGCAGCAATATGGCATATGCCTGCGCGGCAAGCCGGGCTGGGGCGAGAACATGGCTTTCCTCGGCACCATGATCAACACCTATGGCGGCCGCTGGTTCGACATGGACTGGAAACCGCAGCTGACGAGCGAGCCGTGGAAAAAGGCGATCTCGGATTATGTGGCGCTGATGACCTCCTACGGCCCGCCCGGTGCGGCCGCCAATGGCTTCAACGAAAACCAGACGCTGTTTTCATCCGGCCGTTGCGCCATGTGGATCGACGCCACTTCGGCGGCGGGCCGCGTTTATGACCCCAAGCAGAGCCAGGTTGCCGACAAGACCGCTTTCACGCGCGCTCCGGTGGAGGCGACGCCGAACGGCTCGAGCTGGTCCTGGTCGTGGAACCTTGCCATTCCGAACACCACGAAGAAGCTCGAAACCGCCAAGTCCTTCGTGAAATGGGCGACCTCGAAGTCCTATGTGAAGACGGTGGGTGAAAGCGAAGGCTGGGTGGCGGTGCCGCCGGGCACGCGCAAATCCACCTATGAGCTGCCGGAATACAAGAAGGCCGCGCCTTTCGCGGATACGGTGCTGAAGGCGATCATGTCTGCCGATCCGTCCAAGCCGACCAAAGATCCGGTGCCCTATACCGGTGTGCAGTTCGTCGCCATACCGGAATTCCAGTCCATCGGTACGATTGTCGGCCAGCAGATCGCGGCTGCCCTTTCCGGCCAGCAGACCGTCGATGCTGCGCTCGAAGGCGCACAGAAACAGGTCGAGCGTGATATGACCCGCGCGGGCTACATCAAGTAGCCGCGTCCTCCCGGCGTGCCGCCCGTTCGCCTTTCGGGGGCGGGCGGCATGGGTGGGGATTGAGGGCCAGTTCTTCCCTCATTCCTGTGCCTGTCACAGGAATCCAGTCAGCCCAAGTCTTTGGGCTGGAAGGACTCTCTCGCCGCGCAGACGCGTGTCGGCTGGATTCCTGTGACAAGCACAGGAATGAGGCGAGTGAGGAAAAGCATCTAACAACAAACGGGCATGGCCAGATTACCCACCATGCATCACGGAGATCGACATGAGATTGAACAACAAGGTCGCGCTGATTACCGGAGCCGCCCGCGGCATCGGCCTTGGTTTCGCGCAGGCTTTTGCCGATGAAGGTGCGAAGGTGATTATCGCCGATATCGATATCGCCCGCGCGACGGCTTCCGCCGCCGCCATCGGCCCTGCAGCCAAGGCCGTGAAGCTGGATGTGACCGATCTTTCCGAGATCGACGCCGTGGTGAAGGCGGTGGATCAGGAATTCGGCGGCATCGACATTCTCGTCAACAATGCCGCGATCTTCGATATGGCGCCGATCAATGGCATTACCGAACAGAGTTATGAGCGGGTCTTCGACATCAATCTCAAGGGGCCGCTGTTCATGATGAAGGCGGTTTCCAATGTGATGATCGAGCGGGCGCGCGGCGGCAAGATCATCAATATGGCGAGCCAGGCTGGCCGGCGCGGCGAGGCGCTCGTCACGCTTTATTGCGCTTCCAAGGCGGCGATCATTTCGGCCACGCAGTCGGCGGCGCTCGCGCTCGTCAAGCACGGCATCAATGTCAACGCCATTGCGCCCGGCGTGGTGGATGGCGAGCACTGGGAAGTGGTCGATGCGGAATTCGCCAAATGGGAAGGCCTGAAGCCGGGTGAGAAGAAGGCGGCGGTGGCGAAATCCGTGCCGATCGGCCGTTTTGCGACGCCCGATGACATCAAGGGGCTTGCGGTTTTCCTCGCCTCTTCCGACAGCGATTATATTCTCGCCCAGACATATAATGTCGACGGCGGCAACTGGATGAGCTGAAAAGCCGGAGATGACCATGCATGCCATTCAATTCGTCGAGAAGGGACAGGCCGTTCTGGCGGAAGTTCCCGTTGCCGATCTTCCGCCGGGCCACGCGCTCGTGCGGGTCAAGGCTTCGGGGCTTTGCCATACCGATATCGACGTTCTCCACGCGCGTTATGGCGACGGTGCCTTTCCGGTCATTCCGGGGCATGAATATGCCGGTGAAGTCGCGGCCGTGGCCGCCGATGTGACGGGCATAAAGACCGGCGACCGGGTGGTGGTCGATCCCAATCTGCCCTGTGGCACCTGCCCGAGTTGCAGGAAGGGGCTGACCAATCTTTGCAGCACGCTGAAGGCCTATGGCGTTTCCCATAATGGCGGTTTCGCGGAATTCAGCCTGGTGCGCGCCGATCACCTGCATGGCATCGGTTCCATGCCCTATCATGTCGCGGCATTGGCCGAACCGCTTGCCTGCGTCGTCAACGGCATGCAGAGCGCGGGTATCGGCGAGAACGGAACGGTGGCTGAAAATGCGCTTGTTTTTGGCGCCGGTCCCATCGGCCTGCTGCTTGCGCTGTCGCTGAAAGCGCGCGGCATCGAGACGGTGACGATTGCCGATATCAACGAAAGCAGGCTGGCTTTTGCCGAAGGTCTCGGGCTTAAGGTGGCGGTTTCCGGTTCGGAAGCACTGCTGCGGCAACAGAAGTCTCTCGATGTCGTGGCCGATGCGACCGGCATTGCCCCCGTTGCGGAAGCGATGATCCCGCTGGTTGCCGATGGCGGCACCGCGCTGTTCTTCGGCGTCTGCGCGCCGGATGCCCGCATTTCGGTCGCGCCCTTCGAAATCTTCCGGCGTCAGCTGAAGCTTGTCGGTTCGCATTCGCTGAACCGCAACATACCGCAGGCGCTCGCCATTCTGGAAACGGATGGTGATGTCATGGCGCGGCTCGTCTCGCACCGGCTGCCGCTTTCGGAGATGCTGCCGTTCTTTACGAAGAAACCATCCGATCCGGCCACCATGAAAGTGCAATTTGCAGCCGAATGATCGTTTGGTGGTTGATAACCGCAGTCGACCGGCTTTTCGTGCGAAGGCCGGTCGATATAAAGTACCACATGTAATATCTCATGGGGGCAAGCACTTTGGCCAAATCTATCAGGACGATGGAAGAGTTTTCGGAATTCGTCGGCCTTTCGCGCCCGACTGTTTCGAAATACTTCAATGATCCGGCCTCGGTCCGCAAGAAGACGCGGGATGCCATCGAGGATGCGCTGAAGAAATCGGGCTTCAGGCCCAATATTTTCGCCGTCAATCTCAACCGCCGCCGCTCCAATATCATCGGCATCATCATCCCGAATTCCACCGATCCTTTCTATATGGCGCTGACGAGCCGCATCGAGCTCATCGCCAACGAGGCGGGCTTCCTTGCTTTCGTGCTGTCATCGGATGGCAAGGCGGAAATCGAAGACCGCGCCATCCGCACTTTCAAGTCGATGAATGTCGCCGGCGCGATCATCGCGCCGCTCGGGGTCAAATCCCACCGCGCCACGCTGGAGCAGCTCGCCGCCAGCATTCCGATCGTTTATGTCGATTCACCGCTGGACGAGACCTCGGCCTTTGTCGGCACCGACAACCGCCAGAGTGTCGGGCTGATGGTGGATTATCTCTGCCGCTCGGGCGAGCCGCCCTGTTTCTTCGACATGCCGCAGGTCAATACCAATGCCGCCACGCGTCGCACCGCCTATGAGGAGGCCATGCGGCGCCTTGGTTTTGAGCCGCAGGTGATCAACGTTCCGGATATTGTCACCTGGGATTTCGAGCGTTTTGCCTTCGATGAAGCGGGCAGGTTGCTGGAAGGGGCGGGGTCTCTGCCATCGCGCACCATTCTGTGCGCCAATGACCGTATCGCCTTTGGCGTCATCGCCGCCGCCTTCCAGAAGGGCATCAGGGTCGGCCATGGTGCGGATTATGACCTCAGGGTCGCAGGCCATGACGATCATCCGCTGTCGCGTTATGCCTGCCCGCCGATTACCACGGTGGCGCAGAACTATAACGAGATCGGCAGGCTGTCGATCGAGCTTCTGTTGCAGAAGCTCGATGAGGAGGCGGATGACACAACGCGGATGCGCGAGCGCATTCTCCTCAGCGCCGATCTGATGCTGCGCAAATCGGCCTGATAATTTGTTAGATAAGCTAAACAAAGAATCTGATTTTCTAAATAGAACTAATATTTGAACGCTCCTACTCTGTTCTCAAGGTTGCTTTGGGAGGCGACCGCGAGAGCCGGCGCAAAGGCGTGCCGGTATCCGGGAGGAACGTTGGATCGTCATGCCGTCGGTGCCGCGAGGGGAGCCTTCGCTGCCTCGGTGTCGCATGGCCTTCGCCGGGCTGACTGGACATTCTCGCCAGCAATTTCCCCAGCGAAGGATGTCAAAACATGAATCTCTATTCTCTTCTGTCAGAGCGTGCAGCCGGCGGCAGGCCTGTGCGGGTCGGTCTCATCGGCGCGGGCAAGTTCGGCTCCATGGTGCTGGCGCAGGCGCAGCGCATCGCCGGTTTCCACATGGTCGCCGTCGCAGACCTCAATGTCGGCAAGGCGAAGGAATCGCTGGATCGCGTCGGCTGGCCGAAGGAGCGTTACGATGCGAAGAGCTGCGCCGAGGCGCTGAAGAGCGGCAAGACCTATGTGACCGACGATGTGAACGAGCTTTTCGCCTGCGGCGAGATCGAATGCGTGATCGAGGCCACCGGCCATCCGCTGGCCGGCGCGCGCCATGCGCTGGGCGCCATCGACCACAACAAGCACGTCGTCATGGTCAACGTCGAAGCCGACGTGATGGTCGGGCCGATCCTTGCCGAGAAGGCCCGCGCCAAGGGCCTGATCTATTCGATGGCTTATGGCGATCAGCCGGCGCTGATCTGCGAACTGGTCGACTGGGCGCGCGCCACCGGTTTCGAGGTCGTCTCCGCCGGCAAGGGCATGAATTTCGAGCCGCGTTACCGTTATTCGACGCCGGACACGGTCTGGGGTTATTTCGGCTGGACGGACGAGGAAGTGGCCAAGGGCGACTTCAATCCGAAAATGTACAATTCCTTCACCGACGGCACCAAGGCGGCCATCGAAATGGCGGCCGTCGCCAACGGCACGGGGCTGGATTGCCCGGATGACGGTCTGGCCTTCCCGCCCGCCGGCCTGCACGATCTCGCCCGCGTCTTCCGTCCCGCTGCCGATGGCGGCCGCATGGCGCGCTCCGGTCTCGTCGACATTGCCGCAAGCCAGGAGCCTGATGGACGCGAGGTGTTCAACAACATTCGCTATGGTGTTTTCGTCACCTTCAAGGCGCATAATGAATATGCCCGCGCCTGCTTCAAGCAATATGGACTGCTGACTGACCCGTCCGGCTGGTACGCCTCCATGTGGCGCCCGTTCCACATCATCGGTCTCGAAACCTCAATCAGCGTGCTCTCCGCCGTGCTGCGTAACGAAGCCACCGGTTGCTCGAAAGAATTTCGCGGCGATGCCGTCGCCACGGCGAAGAAGGATATGCAGCCCGGCGAGATGCTGGACGGCGAGGGCGGATACGCGGTCTGGGCGAACGCCATTCCGGCCACCCGCAGCCTTGACATCAAGGCGCTGCCGATTGGTCTTGCGCATAATGTCAAGCTGAAGCGCGCGATCAAGAAGGACCAGATCGTCAGCTTCGACGATGTGGAGCTGGTGAACGACCTCGATGTGGTGAAGCTGCGTCAGGACATGGAAAACCGCTTCCGTCCGCAAAAAGACGCCGCTGCGTGATGGACGGAGAACGGGACATGCCGAAGGGAGCTTTCGTGGTAATCGCGGAATTTCGGGTAAAGCCCGGTTCAATGGATGCCTTTCTCGACGCCGCGCGCGATGACGCCACCCATTCGGTTCAGGATGAACCGGGTTGCCGGCAATTCGACGTGGTGCGGCCGGAAACGGGGAATAATGTGGTGTTCTATGAGGTCTACGACGACCGGCAGGCTTTCGACGATCACCTCAAAACACCGCATCTCGACCGGTTTCGCGAGGCGTTTCCCGCCCTTATCGATGAAGAACTGCCGGTGCGTTTCCTGAACCGGCAATGGCTTTGAAGGATGGGGACGATGGCAGATATTCGCCGGATCGCCGTTATTGGAACGGGTATCATGGGTGCTCCCATGGCGGCGCGTCTGGTGGAGGCCGGATTTTCCGTCAAGGTCTGGAACCGCAGCGCTGAAAAAGCTGCGGTTCTGGCGGAGAAGGGCGTGCTGGCGGCGGCAACGGCTGCCGAGGCTGTGTCTGAAGCGGATGCCCTGCTCTGCATGCTGAGTTCCGGGCCGGTCTGCAACGAGGTTCTGCTCGGCCCATCGGGCGTCGTTTCAGCCATGAAGCCCGGCGCGGTGTTGCTGGTCATGAGTTCCATTCCCGTCGAGACCGCAATGGAACAGGCGGAGGCAGCCAGGGCATGCGGGGTCAGATATGTCGATGCGCCCGTATCCGGCGGTGAAAAGGGAGCGATCGAAGGAACGCTCGCCATCATGGCCGGCGGCGAACAGCAGGATGTGGATGCGCTCCGGCCGCTCCTCGGTTGTCTGGGGCGCGTCACCCATGTCGGCCCGGTGGGCTGCGGTTCTCTGGCCAAGCTCGCCAACCAGCTGATCGTCGCCTCGACAATCTGCGCCGTCGCCGAAGCTCTCACCCTTGTGGAAGAGGGCGGAGCAGACCCGGCGCAGGTGCGCCACGCCCTGCTTGGCGGCTTTGCCGATTCCACCGTCTTCCGCCAGCACGGAAAACGCATGGTGGAAGGCGATTTCCGTCCCGGCGGACCGGCGAAATATCAGGTGAAGGATACGTCCACGGCGCTGGCCTTCGCCAGAAATCGGGGCCTCAGACTACCGGTTGGCGAGGAGGTTGACCGGCTGTTCCGCTCCATGGTCGAGCATGGCGCGGGCGAGCTTGATCACAGCGGTGTGATCCTTGAAATTAAGCGCATGAATGCGTTCGGAGGAACGCTCGAAACTGTTTGAGAGACAACAAAGGGAGGAACACATGAAAATTTCAAAACTTTACGGGCTGGCTCTGGCCGCCACCATGCTCGTGGCATCCATCGCACAGGCGGAAACGCTGACACTTTCGACACCCGATGCGGATACGTCCGAAATCACGCTCGCCGCCAACAAATTTGCCGAGATCGTTTCGAAAAAGACCGACGGCAAACTCAAGATCAAGGTGTTTCCGAACGGCACGCTTTATGGCGGCGATCCCTCGGCGGGCGTCAAGCAGCTGGCCGGCGGTTCGCTGGACATGCTGTTGAACTCGACCTCGCTTTACGCGACCTTCAATCCCAAGTTCACGGCCATCGCCATTCCTTACCAGTTCCGCGATATCGACCAGCTCAGGGTCTATCTCGACAGCGATCTCGGCAAGGAGCTTTCCACCGATCTCAGCAAGATCGGCATTCTCGGGCTCGATCTCTGGTCGCGGCCGCTGCGCCAGATCACCAATTCCAAGGCGCCGATCAAGTCGCCGGCCGATCTCAAGGGCATGAAGCTGCGCGTGCCGAACAATCCGCTCTGGGTCGAATTCTTCGGCGCCATGGGGGCGGCTCCGACGCCGATGGCCTTTGCCGAGGTCTATAATGCTCTCCAGCTCAAGGTCGTCGACGGACAGGAAAATCCGGTCAACGTGCCGGTCAGCGCCAAGCTTTACGAAGTGCAGAAGTATCTGACGATCAGCAACCATATTGCTGACGCCTGGGTGCTGGGAATGAACCCGGCCCGCTTCGAAGGTCTCGATGAGAACTTCAAGACCGCGCTGAAGGAGGCCGCCACCGAGACCGAAGCGTGGAAGGCGCAGAACGACGCTGCCGATATCGACAAGTCGCTCGAAACGCTGAAGAAGAACGGCATGGAGGTGAACACGCTGACGGACGACGAGCGCAAGGCTTTCGTGGCGGTGGCGGCCGGGCTTTCGGCAAAGTTCTCCGCACTGGTGAAAGATCAGGCGTTCTTCGACAAGACGCAGGCTTTCCTCAAGACGAACTGACGTTTTCGCACAGGGAAGGCCGGGTTTTTATCCGGCCTTCCCCAACGTCAGGCAGGGTTGTCTTGCCGTTAGGGCAGGGTGGCATTCGTTTTTACCGGATATCCGGTTTCAGCAGTGGAAGGGTATTGTCATGAACGATACGAAACCTTCGGTGCTCGGCACCATCGTTAAAGTCATCGCCGATGTGGCCGCAGGGGCGGCCTGTGCCGGCATTCTCATCGTCGTTCTTCTTCAGGTCATCGGCCGCCTTGCCGGCAGCCCGCTTCCCTGGACGGAGGAGGCGACGCGTTTCCTCTTCATCTGGATGGTGTTTCTCGGCCTCGCCGCCGGCTTCCGCACAGTTGAAAGCGCCCGTGTCGTGGTGTTTCTGGTGCTGTTTCACCGCTTCTTCCGGCGGCTGGCGGTGCCGATCTATGTCGGTTCCTCGGTATTCTTCTTCGGCATGATGGGCTGGACGGGTCTGACCCTGGTGCGCCAGCAGATCATGATGAACGAGACCGCCGCCACCTTGCCGATCCCCATGTGGACCATCGGCATTGTCTTGCCGGTCTCCGCCATCATCGCCGTGCTGGCCATCATCGAATCGCTGCGCAGCCGCCGGGAGCTCATCGCGCTTCCCGAACTTGGTCTGCCGGCGGATGAGATCGCCCATGCCGATATTTCCATTTCAGCAGGACATTGAGCCATGTCGGTCTTTCTTCTCGTCGCCTTTTTCGGTCTCAGCATGCTCGGCGTGCCGCTCGCCATCGCTCTGGCGCTCGCCAGTGTCGGCACGCTGTGGCTCTTCACCTCCATGCCCATGGACCTGCTGTCGCAGACGATGTTCTCGTCGATGAACTCCTTCCTCCTTGTCGCCGTGCCGCTTTTCATCCTTGTCGGCACCGTCATGGAACGGGGGCGTGTGGCGGAGCGCATCTTCGATTTCGCCGAGGCCATGGTCGGCTGGCTTCCCGGCGGGCTCGGCCATGTCAACGTCATCTCATCGGTGATCTTTTCCGGCGTCTCCGGCTCCTCCGTCGCCGATATTGCCTCGGTCGGCGCCATCGAGATCAAGGCGATGGAACGCCATGGATTTCCGAAGGGTTATGCCGTCGGTATGACGCTTTGCACCTCGACGCTCTCCTCGATCATTCCGCCCTCGATCCTGATCGTGATTGCCGGCTCCATCGCTAATGTGTCGATCGGCACGCTGCTGATCGCGGGTCTGGTGCCCGGCCTCTTCATCGCCTTCGCCTTTCTGGTCTTCAACCACTTCTATTCGGTGCATTACGGTTACAATCCGCCGACACCGTTCAATTTCCGCCTGGTGGTCGTCACGGGCCTGCGCGCCATCCTGCCGATGCTGACGCCGCTGATCCTCATCATCGGCATCGCCAGCGGCCTGTTCACGCCGACGGAGGCCGCAGCCATCGCGGTGGTTTATGTGGCGGTGCTCGGCGTCATCGTTTACCGCACCCTGCCGGTACGCGAGCTGCCGGAAATACTGATCTCGACGGCACGTATCTCGGGAACCATCCTGTTCATCGCCGCCACCTCGCAGCTCGCCGCCTGGGTCTTCACCTTCGATGGCCTGCCGGAACAGGTCGCTGATCTCCTGAAGGCCATGAACCTCGGGCCAATGACCGGCATGCTCGTCATCTTCGTGTTCCTGCTCATCATCGGCATCTTCATGGAAGCGATCCCGGCGATGTTCATCCTCATCCCGGTGCTGATGCCGCCGGTGGAGGCGCTGGGCATCGATCCGATCCATTTCCTGATTGTGACTGTTATGACGCTGACGCTCGGGCTGGTGACGCCGCCGGTGGGGGTCTGCCTGTTTGCGGCGGCACAGGTGGCGAATATGAAGATCGAGGATGTCATTCGCGGTTCGCTGGCGCCGATGACGGTGCTGACGCTCGCCATCTTCGCGCTGGTGCTTTTCCCGGTGCTGACGCTCGGGCCGATACGGCTGATGGGGCTTTATTGAAACGGGAAGAACGGAACTGAAAAATCAGACAACGCGACGGGCACGCCACTCGTCGCGTTGTTTTCGCATCCACTCCAGAAACAGCATGACTTTTCTCTGCCGCAGATGGGAATGCGGGCAGACGATCCATTGGGTGACGAGCTTGATGCGCGGTGCGTCCGTCACGGCCGGGATCAGCATTTTGTCCTGCAGCTCCCGCTCCATCATCAAGGTGCTTTCCAACGCCACGCCGATGCCGAGAACGGCGGCATCGATGGCCATGTGGCTGCGGTCGAACAGGACCCGCTGCCAGCGCTTTTCGGCTGTCACGCCAGCCAGCGGGAACCAGTGGTTCCATTGCGCCTGCGCCTTGACCGAATGAATCAGCCGCTGGTTCTGCAATTCCTCGGGCAGAAATTTACCCGCACCGGGATACTTCGGCGAACAGACCGGCAGGAATTCCTCCTCCACCAGCCCTTCCACGAAGAGGCCCGGCCAGCGGCCATCGCCGTGGCGCAGCTCTATATCGACAAGTTCCTGGGAAAAATCCGTCGGCTCGTTGGTGCCGTCGAGGCGCACTTCCAGTTCCGGGTGTTCCTCCAGAAACGAGCCGAGACGCGGCAGCAGCCATTTGTTGGAGATGGTCGGCGTCGCCCGGATCGTCAGCGTGGTGACCGAGCGGAAGCCGCGAATACTGTCGGTGGCGTCTGATATCTGTTCGATCTGGGCGGTGATCATCGAGAAATAGCGTTCGCCCGCTTCGGTCAATGTCACCTTGCGGCCGGTTCGCGCCATCAGGGTCGTGCCGAGCTGGCCTTCCAGCAACTGGATCTGCTGGGAAACGGCCGATGGTGTGACGCTCAGTTCCTCCGCCGCCCGGGAAATGCTGCCTGCCCTTGCCGCGGCGTGGAAAACGAGGATCGATTTTATCGGGATTTGCATGGGCAGGGCTTTGCTCAACGGAATACGGCGGTCACCTGAGTATCACAGGTGACCGCCGTGTTGAAAAGCGTTGAAGGCTCAGCTTTTAGCGGTGGCTCGGCAGTTTCGGCAGGAACACCGTGAGCAGGCCGAGCAGCGGCATGTAGGAGCAGATGCGGTAGACGAATTCGATACCTTCCTTATCCGCATAAACACCCAGAACCGCAGCGCCGATGCCGCCGAAACCGAAGGCGAAACCGAAGAACATGCCGGCGATGAGGCCGACGCGGCCCGGCACCAGTTCCTGCGCGAACACGACAATGGCCGAGAAAGCGGAGGAGAAGACGAAGCCGATGACGACGACGAGAATGGCCGTCCAGAACAGGTTGGCATAGGGCAGCAGCAGCGCGAAGGGAATGACGCCGAGGATCGAGAACCAGATGACGACGCGCGAGCCGAAACGGTCGCCGATCGGGCCACCGAAGAACACGCCGAGCGCCGAAGCCCCGAGGAAGAGGAACAGCAGAACCTGCGCATCCTGTACGCCAAGGCCGAACTTGTCGATGGTGTAGAAGGTGAAGTAGCTGGACAGGCTGGCGAGATAGGCATTCTTGGTGGCGGTCAGAACCACCAGCACCAGAAGCGTCATGATCACCGTGCCACGGGCAAGGGGAAGGGTGCGGCTGGCCGGCGCCTTGCCGACCGTTGCGCGGCGGTGGCGGGTGTACCAGACGCCAACCCAGGAAAGCACGCCAAAACCGACGAGCGCGATCAGCGAGAACCAGCTCAGACTCGACTGCCCGAGCGGGATGACGATGAAGGCGGCGAGCAGCGGGCCGATGGCCGTGCCGGTATTGCCACCCACCTGGAAGAAGGATTGCGCCAGACCATGGCGACCGCCGGATGCGAGACGCGCCACGCGCGAGGCTTCCGGATGGAAGATCGCCGAACCGATGCCGATGAGGCAGGCGCCGATCACCAGAACCTCGAAACTATGGGCAAAAGCAAGCGTGATGAGGCCGGCGCAGGTGGACAGCATGGCGACGGGCAGGGAAAACGGCATGGGCCAGCGATCCGTCACCATGCCAACGACCGGCTGCAGCAGCGAGGCGGTGACCTGAAAGGCGAAGGTAAGCAGGCCGATCTGCATGAAATCGAGCGCGTAATTCGCCTTCAGCAGCGGATAAAGCGACGTCAGCAGCGATTGCATGATGTCGTTCAGCATGTGGCAGAAGCTGGCGGCTGCGATGATCGAAAACGCCGTGCGTTGCGGATTGAACCCGGTGCTGGTGCTGGCGCTGGTAACAGTGGCCATGATGAAGTCCTCTTCGGTTCCCGGCGGAAGGCGGGAAACATGTCTTTATTTCTTCCCGCTTTTATTCATATTGTTTCTGGCCTGCATCTTTGCTCTGGACGATTTTCTTTGTGAGTGGGCCAAATGGCAAAAAACAATTCCATGATCTTCGGCTCCTTTTCTGCCGAAGACCACAACTACATGCTGAATTTGATCGATGGCACCAACGAGCCGGTGCTGGCGATTTCCCGCACCTATGCCAAGGGACATCGCGCACCGGTCCACAGCCATCTGCGGGCGCAGATCTGGCATGCTCGCAGGGGCGTGGTTCTGGTCAGCACCGCCGATGGTCGCTGGATGATACCCCCCGGCCATGGGCTGATTATTCCCGCCGGCCTGGAACACGAGTCGGAAACCATATCGACGGTGGAAATGCAATCGATCTATGTGCATCCCGACTTGTTTCAGGCGGAAGTGCCGCGGGTGGTGGAAATCACCGATCTCGCCTCAAGCCTGATTGCCGAATTGCTGGGCGAAGAGCATGAGCCACCCGCTTTCCATCGGCGCGGTCTGGTGCGGGCGCTGTTGCTGGACGAGATCAACCGCCTGCCGGACCGGCCGCTCGGATTGCCTTTTCCCGATAACGAGCGGCTGGCGGCGCTGTGTCGTGATTTCCTGAAAAAGCCGGTGGCGCGGGTGGAGATAGAGGACTGGGCGGCGGCCATGGGCATCAGCCGGCGCTCGTTTACGCGGCTGTTCCGCAAGGAATTGGGGTTAAGTTTCGTCACCTGGCGCCAGCAGGCCTGTATCTTCGCCTCCCTGCCGAGACTGGCGGCCGGCGAAGCGGTGACGAATGTGGCGCTGGATGCCGGTTATGAAAACATCCCGGCTTTCACCACCATGTTCCGGCGAATGCTGGGCAGTTCACCAAGGGCCTATCGGCAGGCGGCGCGGCAGCGCGGGGGAGCTTTTTCCGACTTGGAAGATATAGGAGACTAGGCTTAACGCTCCTCATCCCTGTGCTTGTCACAGGGATCCAGCCAGCCCAAGTCTTTGGGCTGAAAGGACTCTTCCCGCCGCGCAGACGCGCGTCGGCTGGATTCCTGTGACAAGCACAGGAATGAGGGGTGGAGATGGGACGCATCGGCACCATGTAGGTTGCTTACGGTACGGCTCCATTGGAAATACCCTAAGCCGCAGTCGCCCGCATGTCACGGCGGAAATCGGAAGGTGACATGCCGGCGATTTGGCGGAACGCCTTGTTGAAGGCGCTGACGGAGCCGAAGCCGCTTTCCATGGCGATCTGCAGGATATTGTCCTTGCCGGTCATCAGCATCGCCTGCGCACGCGAAAGCCGGAGCAGGGTCAGATATTTGATCAGCGTCATGCCGGTGGATTTTCGAAACAGGTTCATCGCATATTTCGGGTGCAGCGATGCGGCACGGGCAATTTCCGTCGCGTCGATATCGTCGAGAAAATTGGCGGCGATGAAGTCGCACATGCGCACCACGCCGATGGAGGGCGCCATGCCCTCGTCATCCTGTCTGCGTTTTCCATTCATGGCCGAGGATATGACGGAGTAAGGCTCCAGAAACATCCGCTCGACCCGCAGCAGCAATTCCTCCACCGCGTGCTGGGCTTTTGCCGGATCGCCCGAGGTGACGTAGCGAAACCAGCGGCCGAAATTTTCCGCATCCGCCCTGTCCGTCTCGGCACTCACCATCGTCGCACCGCCCATCAACTGGCTGGAGACGGCGGCCGGCAGGCGCATGCGGAAGAAATGCACGAGCGGCAGGTGCGCGCCGGCATAAAAGGAATCGTCGGAGGAATGGTCCATTTGGTGCGGCTGGCCACCCCAGAAGATGCACATCTGGCCGGCCTCGAGCGAGAGTTCATGATCGCCCATGCGATAATGCACCGATCCCGACATGACATAATTCACTTCCACCTGCGCGTGCCAGTGGGGCCTGAGCATGATGGGCGGATGATTGTGAAAAAGCTGCAGCGTCGTCGGCATGCCTTCGATGCTGCTCGCACCCGGCTGGTAGAAGGCTCTTTCAGCAATCTTACTTTCCGCCAAATCGATGTTCCCTTTTTACGAGACAGATTTCTTGCCGCCGCTAATGTGCCCATGTTCGCTGAAGAACGGCAATTGAAAAAGGGAGGTTTTCAATGTGCTTGAAATTTCTTGGCGCGTCTACGGCCATGCTGCTTCTCGCAGCCCCGGCTTTCGCGCAAACGGAAACCGTCACCATCTGGAGCTGGAACGTCGCGGCTTCCGCGCTGAAATCCACGGTCGAAGGTTTCAATAAGCAGAATCCGGATATCAAGATCGTCGTTGAAGACCTTGGAAACAATCAGGTTTTTGACAAGACGCTAGCCGCTTGCGCAGCCGGTGGCGATGGTCTTCCTGATATCGTCACCATCGAGAATTTCGAGGCGGAACTGTTCTGGAGCCGTTTTCCCGATTGTTTCGCCAATCTGACCGAGCTTGGCTATACGCCTGAGAAACAGGCGCTTTTCCCGGATTTCAAACGCACTGAGCTGGAAGTTGACGGCGTCGCCTATGCGGTTCCGTGGGATTCCGGTCCGGTGGCGGTATTTTATCGCCGCGATTTCTATGAGAAGGCAGGCGTCGATCCGGCCACCATCAAAAGCTGGGATGATTTCATCGCCGCCGGCAAGAAGGTCATGGCCGCCAATCCCGGCACCGTCATGGCGCAGGCCGATTTCAACGGCGATAGCGAATGGTTTCGCATGATCGCCAATGAGCAGGGATGCGGTTACTTTTCGACCGATGGCCAGAACATCACCATCAACCAGCCCGCCTGTGTCGCGACCCTTGAAAAGGTCAAGGAAATGAAGGACGCCGGCATCATCACGGCGGCGATCTGGGATGAGAAAATCCAGGCCAATACCGCCGGCAAGGCAGCAAGCCAGATGTATGGCGCCTGGTATGAAGGTACGGTTCGTTCCGGCTCTCCCGATCTTTCCGGCAAATGGGGCGTCTATCTGATGCCGAGCCTGACGCCGGATGGTCCGCATGCGGCCAATCTCGGCGGTTCGTCGCTGGCGATTAGCTCGACATCTCAGCACAAGGAAGCGGCGTGGAAATATATCGATTACGCGCTCACCACCAATGAAGGCCAGGTGACGATGCTGAAATCCTTCGGCCTCGTTCCGTCGCTGCTCTCAGCCATCGATGATCCTTTTGTCAAGGAAAAGCAGGCCTATTGGGGCGGGCAGGCGGTGTGGACCGATATTCTCGCCACTCTGCCGAAGATCGTGCCGAGCCGTGGCACGGCGTTCCAGTCGGATGCGGATGCGATCTACAAGGCGACGCAGACGAAATACTTCGCCGGCGGTTATCCCGATGCGAAAGCAGCGCTTGATGATGCGGCCAAGCAGATCGAAACGGCCACGGGCCTGCCCGTCGCGCAGTAAGCTGGCGGTTAGGACCGAGCGGGTGCCACAAGTTTCTTCTCCCCGAGGGGGAGAAGTCCGCGGCAGCGGGATGAGGGGGCGAGGCTAGCGATAAATCGCGAGCTAGCCCCCTCATCCGACCCTTCGGGCCACCTTCTCCCCCTCGGGGAGAAGAAATAGGCCGCACCGTTTTTGCAAAGGCATTCCCCACATTGGGGCGCGCTCTTTCTGAAGCTTTTCCATTTACCCGGTAAAACCGCCGGCATCTGGAGGTCGTCATGCCGTCAAGGAACAGGATCGCTTATGCGTTCCTTGCGCCCTATCTCCTGATTTTCGCCACCTTCTGGGTCTGGCCGATCATCAGCTCGTTCATGCTGTCGTTCCAGAATACGCGGATCAATCCGTGGCGGTTCGCGCCTTCCATGAACTGGGGGCGGCTGGTTTCCGATCCGGCCTTTTATAATGCGCTTTATAATACGCTGATCATTCTGGTCATTCAGGTGCCCGTGATGATCGCGCTCGCCACCGTCATGGCGGTGCTCTTGAATTCGCCGCTCCTGAAGGCGCGGCCGCTTTATCGTTTTGCCTTTTTCGCGCCTGTCGTTGTCGGCGAGGTGGCCTATGCGGCGGTGTTCCGGCTGATGTTCAGCGCCGATTTCGGCATCGTCAACAAGCTCATCACCTCCGCCGGCCTGTCGCCCGTCTCGTGGTTCGACAATGCCAATGCGGCCATGGCGCTGGTCATCATCGCCGTCACCTGGCGCTGGGCGGGGTATAACGCCATCATCATTCTGGCCGGGCTGCAATCGATCCCCGGCGATGTCTATGAAGCGGCGACGCTGGACAAGGTCAGCAAGCGCCAGCAGTTTTTTTACATCACCCTACCGTTGCTTAAACCCATCATCCTGTTCTGTGTCGTGCTCTCGGTCATCGGCACCATGCAGCTGTTTGCCGAACCCTTCCTCATCACCAACAGGGGCGGGCCGGGCGGCGGTACGGAAACGCTGGGGCTGTTCCTTTATCGCCAGGGCTTCACCTCGCTCAATTTCGGTTATGCCTCGGCCATTGCCTACACCATGGCGGCGCTCGCCATCGCCATTTCACTCCTCAATCTCTGGGTCGGGAGGGAGCCGAAATGAGATCGAAATCGAGATCGCTTTTCTGGCAGAAGATCGCGCTGCATGCGGCGCTGACACCGCTTGCCATCATCTGGCTGTTTCCGCTGTGGATGATGTTCGTGTTTTCGACCATGCCGGATTACGGCATTTTCAGCCCGGACATTGTTCTGGTGCCATCCACCAACTTCATCGAGAATTTCAACAACCTGCAGGCGGATACCAATTTCCTCAGGGCCATGTTCATCTCGATCACCGTCGCCGTCATCTACACGGTTCTTTCGGTGTTTCTGACATCGATGGCCGGCTGGGCGCTGGCGCGTTACCGCTTTGCCGGACGCGGGGTGGTGATCGCCATCATTCTCGGCACCATCACTTTGCCGTTTGCCGTCGTCGTCATCCCGCAATTCATCATGGTGGCGCGGGAGTTCAAGCTCGCCAACACATGGGTGGCGCTCATCGTGCCGCCGTTGTTCAACTCGCTCGGCGTGCTGTTCATGCGGCAATCCTTCTCGATGATGCCGACGGAACTCTTCGATGCGGCACGGGTGGAAGGCGTCAAGGAGTGGCAGATCTTCCTGCGCATCGCTTTGCCGCTTGCGCGGCCCACCATGGCGGCGCTGTCTATCATTCTCTTCCTGGCCTCGTGGAACAATTACCTCTGGCCGCTTCTCATCAATTCCCGCCCAGGAATGATGACCGCACCCGTGGCGCTTGGCACCCTCATCGGGCTGACCAAAGTGTCATGGGGCGGCATCATGGCCGGCGCGGTGCTGCTCACCGCACCCATCCTCGTGGTTTTCGTGGCTTTGCAGCGTCACTTCATCGCCGGCATTTCCGCCGGGGCAGTCAAGTAAGGGGGCCGCATGGCGGAACTTTCGCTCAACAACGTGGTCAAGCGTTATGGCGCGCTGGAAGTGATCCATGGCGCAAATCTGGAGGTAAAGGACGGGGAGTTCGTCGTTTTCGTCGGCCCCTCCGGCTGCGGCAAGTCCACGCTTCTCAGAATGATCGCCGGGCTGGAAGATATTTCCGGTGGCGATATCGTGATCGGCGGCAAAACCGTTAGCGATGCCGATCCAGCCGATCGCGGCATTGCCATGGTGTTCCAGTCCTATGCGCTTTATCCGCATATGACGGTGGCCGAAAACCTCTCCTTCGGCCTTAGAATGAACGGCAACCCGAAGGCGGATACGCAAAAGCGGGTCAACCGCGCCGCCGAAATCCTGCAGATAAACGAGTTGATGCAGCGCCGCCCGAAACAGCTTTCCGGCGGCCAGCGCCAGCGCGTGGCCATCGGCCGCGCCATCGTGCGCGAACCGCAGGTCTTCCTGTTCGACGAGCCGCTGTCCAACCTCGATGCGGAATTGCGGGTGCAGATGCGCGTGGAAATCTCGCGGCTGCACAAGCAGCTCGGCACCACGATGATCTATGTCACCCACGACCAGACCGAGGCGATGACGCTCGCCGACAAGATCGTTGTGCTGCGGGCGGGCAATATCGAGCAGGTCGGCGCGCCGCTCGATCTCTATGACGACCCCGCCAATCGCTTCGTTGCCGGTTTCGTCGGTTCGCCGAAGATGAATTTTCTCGAAGCCACCATCGTCGGCAGCGGCGCCGACAGCGTCACGCTCTCGCTCGACAGCGACCCTGCGGTGCGGCTGAGCCTGCCGGTCACGGCCGGTTTGAACGAGGGAGCCAGGGTGTCGCTCGGCATTCGGCCCGAACATTTTGCCGATGCGGGCGCGGGCGATGCCGATCTCACCGTTCATGTCGATGTCGCCGAACATCTCGGCAATACCAGCTATGTCTATGCCCGGACCGAAGGTGGCGAGCAGCTCATCATCGAGCGGCCGGAATCGCGCGATGTCGGCAATCGCGACCGGCTGACGGTCGGCCTTTCCGCCCGCCGGGCTTTCCTTTTCGACAGCAAGGGCGACCGCCTGCGCTGAACCCTTTCCCAAGCACCCAAGACTGATATGAAGGACGAGGATTTCATGACGACCGAACAACCGATCCGCTGGGGCATCATCGGCCCGGGCACCATCGCGAGAACCTTTGCCGATGGTATCGCCCATTCCCGCACCGGCAGGTTAGAGGCCATCGCCACCCGCAATCCGGACAAGCCCGGCCTTGCCGAGGCCTTCCCCGGTGCGCGCATCATCCATGGGTACGATGCGCTGCTTGCCGATCCCGATATTGATGCCGTCTATATCGCCACACCCCATACCGGCCATGCCGAATGGGCGATCAAGGCGATCCGGGCGGGTAAAAACGTGCTGGTGGAAAAACCCATCGCGCTTTCCGCCTATGATGCCGACGCCATTTTCCACGAGGCGAAAAAGGCGGGCGTTTTCGCGGGCGAGGCCTATATGTATCGCCTGCACCCGCAGACGGCGAAACTGCTGGAACTGGTGAAAGCCCGCGCCGTCGGCGACATCCGCATCATCCGCTCCAGCTTCGGTTTCAACATGGGCTCGTTCCGGGCCGACCACCGGCTTTTCGCCAATGAAATGGCGGGCGGCGGCATTCTGGATGTCGGCGGTTATCCGGTTTCCATGGTGCGGATGATTGCCGGCGCTGTAGACGGAAAAGCCTTTGCCGAACCGGAAAAGGTGGCGGGCGCCGCCCATCTCGGTCAGTCGGGTGTCGATGAATGGGCTTCGGCCGTACTGAAATTCGCAAACGGCATCGTCGCCGAAGTCTCATGCTCGATCATGGTGGCGCAGGACAATGTGCTGCGCATCATCGGCTCGGAAGGCCGTATCGAGGTCAAGGATTTCTGGTTCGCCGCCGGCCACAAGGGCGGTACCGGGCGGATCGATATCGTCAGGGGCGACAAGGTCGAAACCATCGAGTTGCCGGAGGATCGCTGGCTTTATTCCTTCGAGGTGGATGCGGCGGGCGAGGCGATCCGGCAGGGTAAAAAGGAATTCGATGCACCCGGCATGGCCTGGGCCGACAGTCTCGGCAATCTGCGTGTCATGGATCAATGGCGGGCTTCCGTCGGGCTCGAATACAGCATTGAAAAAGCAACGTCGCGCGTTGCCAATATCGCCGGCGGCAAGGTCGTGGCCGGAAACGCAGTGCCGAAGCGGCAGATTCCGGGCCTTGCCAAACCCGCTTCCGTGGTCGCGCTCGGTTTCGAATTCTTCCCCAATTTCGCCTCCGCATCCCTGACGCTCGATGCTTTTTACGAGGCGGGCGGCAATCTCTTCGATACGGCCTATGTCTATGGCGCAGGCAGGACGGAGGCGATTTTCGGCGACTGGCACACCAGCCGCAACGTGCCGCGCGAAGAGATCGTGCTGATCGGCAAGGGCGCACATTCGCCGCTCTGCTATCCTGACATGATCGCAAAGCAGCTCGATCAGTCGCTTGAGCGGCTGAAGACGGATTATGTCGACGCCTATTTCATGCATCGCGATAATCTGAACGTTCCGGTCGGCGAGTTCGTCGATGCCATGGATGCCGAAGTCCGGCGCGGCCGTATTCGCGGCATTTTCGGCGGCTCCAACTGGACGCGCGAGCGCATGGATGAGGCGGCCGCCTATGCTGCGAAGAACGGTAAGCAGGCTCCGGCCGCGCTTTCCAACAATTTCTCGCTGGCGGAAATGCTCGATCCCATCTGGGCGGGCTGCGTCGCGGCATCGGACGACGAGTGGAAGGAATGGCTGCAATCGCGCCAGATTCCCAATTTTGCCTGGTCCAGCCAGGGGCGCGGATTTTTCACGGACAGGGCAGGGCGCGACAAGCATGACGATGAAGAAATCGTCCGCGTCTGGTATTCCGACCGCAATTTCGTTCGCCGCGACCGGGCAATCGAGCTTGCACAGAAACTCGGCCGCCACCCGATCCACATCGCGCTCGCCTATGTCATTGCCCAGCCTTTCCCGGTCATTCCGCTGATCGGGCCGCGCACGATTGCGGAGCTGGAGGACAGTCTTTCGGCGCTGGATATCAAACTGACGGCCGAGCAGGTGAAGTGGCTGGAGGGGTGAAAGGCAATGAGACGGCGGATTTATCCGCCGCTCATTCGGATAGGGCAAGGCGTTGCGGCATATTTCTTCTCCCCGCCGGGGAGAAGGTGGCCCGAAGGGTCGGATGAGGGGGCAAGCTCTCGGTTTATCTCTACCCTTGCCCCCTCATCCCGCTGCCGCGGACTTCTCCCCGGCGGGGAGAAGAAACAGGCGGTAACCGCTCGCTCCAACTGAAGAATCTCAGGATGGAGACATCATCTTCCACCTTCTTTCCTCTCCCGGTGACTGCTAAAGCCTAGGTTCATAAACCTGCAGCGAAACAATCACCGGGGTTCCCATGAGCGATATCGATCGAAGCCGTGCCCAGCAGCTGATGTGGGAAGCGGATATCGAGGCGCTGGTGCTGTTCCAGCCCGAAGCCTTCCGTTATGCCGTCGGCGCCCATGCCGGTGTCGCGACCATGTGGGGCAGGGCGGGTTCGGCAATTGCGCTGGTGCCGGCCGATGCCGGGGCTCGGCTTGCCGCTGTCGTCAGCGATCATGCAGCCCCGCTTGTCAGAAGGGCCGCGCCGGAGATCGATCTGCGCTGCCATCGCATCTGGATCGATATGGTCGATCTGTCGGGCGCCGAAACCGTCCCGCAGGTGGACGATGCCTATCGCCGCAACAATTCCGGTGGCCCGAGGCCGGAGACATTCGATCGTACTGCCTGTTTCGGCCTGCTGGCTGATCTGCTGCGGGAGCGTGGGCTGTCGGGCGCGCGTATTGGCGCAGACCTAGAATTCATGCCCGCCGCCGATTTCCTCGCGCTGCGTCAGGCGCTGCCCGATGTCGACTGGGTTGACGGATCGGCCGTGCTGCGCCGCCTGCGCGCCGTGAAATCCGAACGTGAGATCGAGCTTCTGAGGCGCGCGGCAGCGGCGGCTGAGGCTGGGCTGGTCGCGATGGCCGCTGCCGTCAGGCCTGGCGCGGCACTCGGCGGGCTTTCCGCCGCCTGGAAGGCCGGCGCGCAGGCCCATGCCGAGAAATCCGGGTTTTCGCTGAGCGGCCTTTGGGACTACATATCCGTCGGACCCGCTTTGTCGGATATGGCGGCGGTTGTCACGCCGGGTGCGCTCATCAAGGCCGATGTCGGCACGCTGGTCGATGGTTATTCATCGGATGGCGCGCGGAGTTTTTCGTGGGGGCCGGTCTCTCCGCTCGCTGCCGATATTTTCAAGGCGCTGGAAGCGGCCTTTGCCAGTGGGCTCGAAGCGCTTCGTCCCGGCAATACATTCGGCGCGGTGCACGCCGCCATGCTGGCCTCGATGCGCAGGCAAGGTTTCAGCGAATATTATCGCGGCCATTTCGGCCATTCCGTCGGCGGTGGCGTGGGCATCGAGGAATGGCCGTTCTTTTCCCATGACAATCCGGAAACCATTCTTCCCGGCATGGTCGTGACGCTCGAAGCGCCGTTTTATGGCGAATGGCTGGGCGCGCTGATGATCGAGGACCAGTTCCTCGTCACCTCCTCCGGCGCGGACTGCATGAACAGCCTGCCGCGCAGCCTGAGGGATTTATCGGCGGACTGAGCGCCGGATCAGAGGAAATCGTCGCGGCGCGGGGTAAAGCAGTCGATCAGCTCGCCCTCTTCCAGACACAGGCAGCCATGCTCGATATGGCCGGGAATGACGAGGCTATCGCCCTTCTGAAGATCGTAGGCTTCGCCGTCGCGGTAAAAGCGGAAGCTGCCGCTGGCCACATAGGTGGATTGCACATGCGGATGGCTGTGCAGCCTGCCTTCGGCGCCGGTCTTGAAGCGGAAGGAGACCACCATCAGTTCCGGCGCTTCGGAAAGCACGGTGCGCTCCACGCCATCGTTGGGGGAAACGGTGGGGAAGGTCGGAAGCTGCTGCATATCGTTCTCCTCAGTCATGCAATGCGGTTTAAACAGGCCATCTCAGCGCGGCGCGCGCAACATGGATCGATAACGCGTCTGGCTGCTTTTCAGGTGGCTGCGCATGGCGCTGCGCGCCGCCTCCTCGTCGCCGTCCTGTATCGCGATCAGGATCGCTTCGTGTTCACCGACGAGCCGGGCGAGATCGGCGGGCGAAAGCACGGTTTCCGTACCGTTTTCGGCGACGGCGCGGCGCGGAATGAGGGTGGGGCCGAGCACCTGCAGAAACTCGCTGAAGCGGGGATTGTTGGTCGCTTCGGCAATGGCGAGATGGAAGGCGAAATCGGCCTCCGCTGTCGGCACGCCCTTAGTGGCGCTGGCGCGGAAGGCATCGAAGGCCTCGATGATCTTTTCCTCCTGCGCCGGCGAACGGCGAATGGCGGCAAGACCGGCGGCGTCACCTTCAACGGCGGTGCGCAATTCCAGCATTTCGATCAGCGACGAGACGCGCGCAAGATCGACATTGTGGAAGGGACGCCGCTCAGTGGGTGCGGGTTCCAGTACGAAAACACCCGCGCCCTGACGCGGCTCCACCAGACCGTCAGATCGCAGCGAGGCGATTGCCTCCCGCACCACGGTACGGCTGACACCGAATTCCTGCGTCATCTGCGCTTCGGAGGGCAGGCGTTCGCCCGTCTTGTAACGGCCCTTGGCGATCTGGCTGCGGAGTTCCTCCGAAACCTTCACCACAAGCGTTCTGCCTTGTGGAGCTGCCGGTTCGGAGCTTGTCGCTTTTGTCATCTTGGTCGCCGTTCTAAAAAATGTCGGTTGCGTGCACCGTTCCTCGATACGTCATTCGCGGCCTGGCATGCAATCCCGCCTTTTTAGCGGGAAAGGTCCGTGCGACATTTCACGTCTCCTTGAAGATCGGGTTGTCGACAAACACGCCACCCTGAAAGCGGACTACCGCGTCGCTCGGGTCCGGTTTGGGAGCCGTCCGCGCGATGTGCTCCCGGAAGGCCTCGGCATTGTCCTTCGGTTTCCATCCCAAAAAGCCGAGATGCGAATTGTCCCACCAGCTGGCATCATTGGCCGACGCACCCCAGACGACCGGGCAGCCGAGAACGGGTGCGCGGAACGCCGATTCGATCAGCGACACGAAATCGTCATGCGAGAACCATGTGGACAGCATGCGGTAATTGTTGGGTTCCGGGGTGCAGGAGCCGATGCGCACAAGCGCCGTCTCCTGTCCGAATTTCTCGAAATACAGGCGGGCGAGGTTTTCGCCGAAACATTTGGAAACGCCGTAGAGGCCGTCCGGGCGGAAGGGAACATCGGGACCAAGCCGTTCGGTCTGGGGATAATAGCCGATCGTATGGTTGGAACTGGCGAAAACAATTCGCGGCTGGCCGTGGGCGCGGGCGGCCTCGTAGAGATTATAAAGCCCGATGATGTTGCCCTGAAGGATTTGTTCGAAAGGCTTCTCCACCGATATGCCGCCGAGGTGAACGATGCCGTCGCAACCGGCAACCATGGCATCCACTGCGTCTGCATCCGCAAGGTCGCATTGCATGCATTCCTCATTCGGGCCTGCCGGATCGAGCGGGGCGAGATCGGCAAGGCGAATGGTCTCGGCCATCGATGCAAGGCGTTTGCGCATGACGCGGCCAAGCTGGCCCGCAGCACCGGTAACAAGAAGCCGTTTCATTGCCATTCTCCCTCAGCGTTGTACGTCCCTGGCGTGGTCGAGATATGCCTATGCCTCTTGACCTTGTCATACAGATCGTACAAAAAGCGGATAACATATATTATGTGCCATACGCAACAATCATGAAGGATGAGTTTGATGTTGACCGTCGAAACAAGGCAGGCCGTGAACCCGGAATATGCAAAAACGCTGGATACCGAAGGGCTCCGCCGGCATTTCCTCGCCAACGACATGTTTCGTTCCGGCGAAATCAGGCTGATCTACACCCACTATGACCGCTTCGTGATGGGCGGCGCGGTGCCGAACGGTGCACCGCTGACGCTGGACAAGGTGGAAGAGACCAAAACGCCGTCCTTCCTCGACCGGCGCGAGATGGGCATCGTCAATATCGGCGAGACCGGCACGGTCAGCGCCGGCGGCGAGACCTATACCCTCAATCGCGGCGATGTGCTTTATCTCGGTGCAGGCAGCGGTGCGGTGACCTTTGACGGGGCAGGGCGATTCTACATCACCTCCTGCCCGGCGCATCGCAGCCTGCCGGCGAAGCTCGTGACACTGGCCAATAGCAAGGAGGTCAAGCTCGGTGCGACCGAAACCTCCAACAAGCGCACCATCAACCAGTTCATCCATCCGCTGGTCATGGAAAGCTGCCAGCTGGTGCTGGGTTATACGACGCTGGAGGACGGTTCCGTCTGGAACACTATTCCTTCCCACATTCACGATCGCCGCATGGAGGCCTATCTCTATTTCGGCATGGATGAAAAGTCGCGCGTGCTGCATCTGATGGGTGAGCCGCAGGAAACCCGGCATCTGTTCATTTCGAATGAAGAGGGTGCGATTTCCCCGCCCTGGTCCATTCATTCCGGCGCCGGCATCGGTTCTTACACTTTCATCTGGGCCATGGCGGGAGACAATGTCGATTACACCGATATGGACTTCATCCAGCCGGGAGACCTGAAATGAAGAATCCCTTTTCGCTTCAGGGGCGTAAGGCGCTCGTCACAGGCGCGAATACGGGGCTTGGCCAGGCGATTGCGGTGGGGCTCGCCGCTGCCGGCGCGGAGGTGGTCTGCGCCGCCCGCCGCGCGCCGGATGAAACGCTGGAGATGATCGCCAGGGACGGCGGCAAGGCCAGCGCTTTGTCTATCGATTTTGCAGATCCGCTGGCGGCGAAGGACAGTTTTGCCGGCGCCGGTTTCGATATTCTCGTCAACAATGCCGGCATTATCCGTCGTGCCGATTCCGTCGAGTTTTCCGAACTCGACTGGGACGAGGTGATGGACGTCAATCTCAAGGCGCTGTTTTTCACCACCCAGGCTTTTGCGAAAGAGTTGCTGGCGAAAGGCCGGTCCGGCAAGGTGGTCAATATCGCTTCACTCCTCTCCTTTCAGGGCGGCATTCGCGTGCCGTCCTATACGGCGGCGAAACATGGCGTCGCGGGCCTCACCAAGCTTCTGGCGAATGAGTGGGCGGCAAAGGGCATCAATGTGAATGCGATTGCGCCCGGCTACATCGAAACCAACAATACCGAAGCGCTGCGCGCGGATGCGGCCCGCAACAAGGCCATTCTCGAGCGTATTCCGGCCGGCCGCTGGGGCCATTCCGACGATATAGCCGGGGCGGCGGTTTTCCTTGCCTCGCCGGCGGCGGATTATGTGCATGGCGCCATTCTCAATGTCGATGGCGGCTGGTTGGCGCGCTGATCTGTTACAGATTTCAACAATTCATCATACAACATGTATGATGAATTGTTGACAAGCATGCGGCAACCGGGTTAGGTGGCTTCCAGTCAATGAATTTGCAAAGGAATACCAAACATGAACCCTGAACAAATCAAGGCGGCGCTCGGCTCCGGCCTGTTGTCTTTCCCGGTCACCCATTTCGATTCCGAGGGCCGTTTCGCCCAGGACAGTTACAGGGCGCATGTCGAATGGCTTGCCGGTTATAAAGCGCCGGTGCTGTTTGCCGCCGGCGGCACGGGCGAGTTTTTCTCGCTGAAGCCGGATGAAATTCCGACCATCGTTTCCGCCGCCAAGGATGTGGCCGGTGAAACCGCCATCGTTTCCGGCTGCGGTTACGGCACCGAGATCGCCGTCGATATCGCCCGCTCGGTCGAAAAGGTCGGCGCGGACGGCATCCTGCTTCTGCCGCATTATCTCATCGATGCGCCGCAGGAAGGCCTTTATGCCCACATCAAGAAGGTGTGTCAGTCGGTCGGCATCGGCGTCATGGTTTATAACCGCGACAATTCCGTGCTGCAGGCGGATACGCTGGCGCGTCTCTGCGACGAATGCCCGAACCTCGTCGGCTTCAAGGACGGCACCGGCGATATCGGTCTCGTTCGCCAGATCACCGCCAAGATGGGCGACCGCCTGATGTATCTCGGCGGCATGCCGACGGCGGAACTGTTTGCCGAAGCCTATCTCGGCGCCGGTTTCACCACCTATTCCTCGGCTGTCTTCAACTTCGTGCCGGGCCTTGCCAATGAATTCTACGCCGCTCTGCGCGCCGGCGAACGCGCCACCTGCGAGCGTATCCTGACGGAATTCTTCTATCCGTTCATGGCGATCCGCAACCGCGCCAAGGGTTATGCCGTCTCCGCCGTCAAGGCCGGCGTTCGCCTGCAGGGCTTCAACGCCGGGCCGGTGCGCGCGCCGCTGAAGGACCTGACCAATGAGGAAATCGGCATGCTCGACGCCTTGATCGGCACGCACAAGCGCAAAGCCTGATTTGGAGGCCTGATCGAGACAAGCGGGAGGGGAGCCATGAAGATCACAGCGGTGCGCACGCATCTGCTCGAACATTGCCTGGACACGCCGTTCGAAAGCGCATCCATGCGTTTTGACCGCCGCGCCCATATTCTGGTGGAAATCGAATGCGACGATGGAACCGTCGGGTGGGGCGAATGCCTCGGCCCGGCGCGGCCCAACGCCGCCGTGGTTAAGGCTTACTCAGGCTGGCTCATCGGCCAGGACCCGCGTGAGACCGAGAAGATCTGGGCCGTGCTTTATAACGCCCTGCGCGATCAGGGCCAGCGCGGCCTCAGCCTCACGGCCCTGTCCGGCATCGATATCGCGCTGTGGGACATCAAAGGCAAGCATTACGGTGCTTCCATCTCGATGCTGCTCGGCGGGCGCTGGCGCGAAAGCGTGCGGGCCTATGCCACCGGCAGCTTCAAGCGCGATGGCGTCGACCGCGTTTCCGACAACGCCTCCGAGATGGCGGAGCGCCGGGCGGACGGCTTTCATGCCTGCAAGATCAAGATCGGCTTCGGTATCGAGGAAGACCTCCGCGTCATCGCCGCCGTGCGCGAGGCGATTGGGCCGGATATGCGGCTGATGATCGACGCCAATCACGGCTACACCGTCACCGAAGCCATCGCGCTCGGCAACCGCGCCGCCGACTATGGTATCGACTGGTTCGAGGAGCCGGTGGTTCCCGAACAGCTCGATGCCTATGCCCGGGTGCGGGCGGGCCAGCCGATCCCGGTTGCGGGCGGCGAGACCTGGCACGGGCGTTATGGCATGTGGCAGGCGCTTTCCGCCGGCGCCGTGGATATTCTCCAGCCCGATCTCTGCGGCTGCGGCGGTTTTTCCGAAACGCAGAAGATCGCGGCGCTCGCCACGCTGCACGGCGTGCGCATCGTGCCGCATGTCTGGGGCACCGGCGTACAGATTGCGGCAGCCCTGCAATTCATGGCGGCGATGACGCCCGATCCGGTGCGGGTCAATCCCATCGAGCCGGTCATGGAATTCGACCGCACCTATAATCCGTTCCGGCAGGCCGTGCTGAGCAAGCCGATAGAGGCGGTAAACGGCGTCGTCACGATCCCGAACGGCCCCGGCCTCGGAATAGAGATCAACCGCGACGCATTGATTGAATTCAGGATGCCAGACCCGTGAGCGAACTTGTCAGAAAACTGAGCGGCACAGCGCCCCGGCCCGCTTTCCCGAAAGGCGCCGTCGATACGCAGATGCATCTCTATCTGCGCCACTATCCCGCCCTGCCGGGTGGACCGGGCCTGCCGCCGGGCGCTCTGCCCGGACCGGAGGATTATCGCAGCCTCATGCAATGGCTCGGCATCGACCGGGTCATCATCACCCAGGGCAACGCCCATCAACGCGACAACGGCAACACACTCGCCTGTGTCGCGGAAATGGGCGAGGCGGCCCGCGCGGTGGTCATCATCGATGCCGGTACGACCGAAAAGGACATGGAACAGCTTGCCGCCGCAGGGGCCGTCGGTGCGCGTATCATGGATCTGCCGGGCGGTGCGGTAAACCTGTCCGAGCTGGAAGCCGTGGACGAGCGCGCGCATGCGGCCGACTGGATGGTGGCGGTACAATTCGACGGCAATACGCTGCTCGATCACCTGCCGCGCCTTCAGAACATCCGCTCGCGCTGGGTGTTCGATCACCACGGCAAGTTCTTCAAGGGCATCAAAACCGATGGCCCGGAAATGGCGGCGCTTCTGAAACTCATCGACCGCGGCAATCTCTGGTTCAAGTTCGCCGGCGTCTACGAAAGTTCGCGTGAGAGCTGGCCCTATGAGGACGTCGCCGCCTTTTCGCGCGTCATCGCCGCCCATGCGCCGGAACGCATTGTCTGGGGCACCAACTGGCCGCATAATTCCATCCGCGAAACGGCGGCCTATCCCGACGATGCCCGCCTTGCGGAACTCATACTCGGCTGGCTGCCGGATGAAGCGGCGCGCCACCGTGCGCTGGTGGAGAACCCGGAAGCGTTGTTCAAGCTGCCGCCAGTCACGGCGGCATAGGTCAATCCGGGATGACCGGAATCCACCGTAACAAGGCCCCGCTATGCCGGGCCCTTTTCCGTTTCAGTGGCAAGCAGCCGCTGCTGTTCGTGTTCGTCAAAGGCCATGAGATTGCCGTGCCGGCTGCGGCGTATGCGGTTCATATGGTCGCGTGGGCTTAACCCCAATGTCCGTTTGAACATGCGCGAGAAATAATAGGGATCGCCATACCCCACTTCGGCCGCCGCCGCCGAGACCGAAAGCCCCGCCTCGAGAAAATGCATGGCGCGTTCCATGCGTTTGAACTCCTGATATTTACGTGGCGTCCGTCCCACCCGTTTCTGGAATTCGCGCAGAAAATAGTCGCGATTATAGGGAGCCGCCTCGGTCGCCCGGCCGGCAATGTCGGGGTCGAGCGGATTGGCCGAAATCATGGTGATCGCCTTCATCACCGCAAGGTCGAGGCCTTCCGTCCCCTCCGGCTGGAAACTCGGGCGGTCCACCCATCCGAGGAAAGCGTCGTCGATGAAGGCGATGAGAAGCACCATGAAAAGATGGTGCTGGCCAAGCGTGACGGAGGAGGGCGGGGCGCTCTGCCGGTAGTGGCGCACCAGCGGTTCCAGCAGCGGCCAGCGGCTCAGCTTCACTTTGGGCTTCAGGTCCATCTGCGCGATCAGGTTGTGGCGGCCGTAAATATCCAGCGTGAAATGCTGCGCCACCCCGCGATAGGTGACGGCCTGCTCGTTCCAGCCGACAAAGCGCTGGCCCCGGAAAATCAGCATGGCGTCACCCGGCTCCAGCACCCGCGCCTCGCCATCGACGAGATAATGCCCACGCCCTTCCAGACAGATGATGAGATCGTCCACTTGGTTGGATTTGTCGATCTGCCAGGTGCGCGAATGCTCCATCTTGATCGTTGCGCGCGTCAGGTTGAGGTTGAGCGCCGCAGGCGGAACGGACGACAGAATGCCACCTTCGATTTCGTCCATCTTTTTCCTCGTCTTTGTTAATTCACCTTGGCGCGGAAATTTGGTTTTGTCACCGCATAAATTGCTTTTACGCGCCGTATCAATGAGGGAGGAGATCGGTCGCGGCGAGAAATTGTGCCATCACGCGCGTGCCGCCGGCCGTTCCGGGAGAATCACTTGTACGAAATTGTATTCTGTCATTCGCGTTCCACTGGGACGCGAGGAGGAGCATTATGAAATCTCAGCGCTTCCTCGGGCTGGGATATCTGACGCCTTATATCGTCGGGCTTTTGGTCTTCACGGCCATCCCGTTTCTCGGCTCGCTCTATCTCAGCTTCACCCGTTACGATCTGATGAGCGATCCCAGCTGGGCGGGGCTGGCCAATTACGAGCGGCTGTTCACCCGCGACCGCACCTTCATGAAATCGCTGAACGTTACCCTGTTCTACGTGTTTCTGACGGTGCCGCTGAAGCTTGCCTTCGCGCTGTTCATTGCGGCCATACTCAATTATAAGTTGCAATTCATCAACTTCTTCCGCACCGCCTTTTACGTGCCGTCCATTCTCGGCGGCTCCATCGCGATTGCGGTTCTGTGGCGCTATATCTTCGCAAGCGAGGGACTTGCCAATATGGCGCTGGCCGCCATCGGCCTGTCGCCGGTGGACTGGTTCGGCGATCCCGGCAATGCGCTTTTCACCATCACGCTGCTGCGCTGCTGGCAGTTCGGTTCGGCCATGGTGATCTTTCTCGCGGCGCTGCAATCCATCGACAAGTCGCTTTATGAGGCCGCCGCCATCGATGGCGCGGGCAAGGTGAGAACATTCTTCTTCATCACGCTGCCGCTTCTGACGCCGGTGATCTTCTTCAACCTCATCATGCAGATGGTTCAGGCATTCCAGGAGTTCAACGGACCTTACATCATCACCCAGGGCGGGCCGCTGAAGTCCACTTATCTCTTGCCTCTTTACATCTATGACGAGGCCTTCAAGAAGTTCAACATGGGCTATGCCTCCGCCATCGCCTGGGTGCTCTTCACCATCATCACCGTGCTGACCCTCGTGGCCTTCTGGTCCTCGAAGAAGTGGGTCTATTACGCCGGCGACAAGCGGAACTGATGCCATGACCGATATCGCAATCCTAAACGACATGCAGGCGGCCCGCCGGGCGCGGCTGAGGCTCGTCTCTACCTCGGTCCGCTACGTGCTTCTCTTCGCGGTCGGCCTCATCATGCTCTATCCGCTGATCTGGCTGGTGGGCGCAAGCTTCAAGACCAATTCGGAAATCTTCTCCGGCGCCGGCTTCATCCCCGAAAACCCGACGCTGGATGGTTATATTCGCGGCTGGGAAACTTCGACGCCCTATACATTCGGCCGGTTCTTCTGGAATTCGTTCCTGATTATCCTGCCGAAAGTCATCGGCACGGCGATTTCCTGCACCATGGCGGCCTATGCCTTCGCCCGCTTCGATTTTCCGCTGAAGAAAGTCCTGTTCGGCTCGGTCATCGCCATCCTGCTGCTGCCGAATGTCGTTACCCGCATTCCGCAATATATCCTGTTTCGCGATCTCGGCTGGCTGGACAGTTTCCTGCCGCTCTGGGTGCCGTCCGCGCTCGCCGGCGATGCCTTCTTCGTCTTCATGCTGGTGCAGTTCCTGCGCTCGCTGCCATCGGACATGGAAGAGGCCGCCCGGGTGGATGGCGCCAACAGCCTGCAGACGCTGATTTACATCGTCGTGCCGATGCTGGCCCCGGCGCTGATCTCGGTCTGCCTGTTCCAGTTCATGTGGACGATGAACGATTTCCTCGGGCCGCTGATCTACCTGTCCTCGGTCGACAAATATCCGGTGAGCCTCGCGCTCAAACTCTCCATCGACACCACCGAAGCCTTCGAATGGAACCGCATTCTGGCGATGTCGGTGCTGACGATCGCGCCTGCGCTGATCGTGTTCTTCGCGGCGCAACGGTATTTCATTGAAGGGATCTCGTCTGGCGGGGTCAAGGGCTGAAAATGGCAAGCGTTCAACTTAAAAATCTCGAAAAAATCTATGGCGGCAGCTTCAAGGCCGTGCACGGCATCAATCTCGATGTCGAGGATGGTGAGTTCATGGTGTTCGTCGGCCCTTCCGGCTGCGCCAAATCCACGACGCTGCGCATGGTGGCGGGGCTGGAAGAAATCACCGGCGGCGAAATCCTGATCGGCGACCAGCGCGTCAACGACCTGCCGCCCGGCAAGCGCTCTATCGCCATGGTGTTCCAGAATTATGCGCTTTATCCGCATATGAAGGTGCGCGGCAATCTCGCCTTCGGCCTAAAGATCGCCGGTGTCGCCAAGCCAGAGATCGAAAAGGCAATCGACAATGTCGCGCGCATTCTCGAAATCGAGCCGCTGCTCGACCGTCTGCCGAAACAGCTCTCGGGCGGGCAGGCGCAGCGTGTGGCGCTGGGCCGCGCGCTCATCAAGAAGCCCGGCGTGTTCCTGTTCGATGAACCGCTGTCCAATCTCGATGCCAAGCTGCGCGCCTCGATGCGGGTGCGCATCACCGATCTGCACCGTCAGCTGAAGGCGGAAGGCCTGTCCTCGACGGTCATTTACGTCACCCATGACCAGACGGAAGCCATGACCATGGGAGACCGTATCTGCGTCATGCAGGCCGGCCGCATCATGCAGGTCGCGACGCCGAAGGAGCTGTACAACCATCCCGCCAATCTTTTCGTCGCCGGCTTTATCGGCACACCGGAAATGAACCTGGTGGATGTGGCAATCGACGGCGCGGAATTCGTTATCGCCGGCCAGCGGCTGCCCATCGGTGCGCATCTGGAGCAACGGCTTTCGGCGAGATCCGCAGATGCCGTCATCGGAATCCGCCCGCAGCATCTTTCGCTGGCGGGAGAAGTCGATGGCCCGGCGCTGCACGCGAAACTCACCAATGCTGAATTCATGGGCCACGAGGTCTATCTGCACGCCGATCTCGGCGGTCAGAAAGTCGTCAGTGTCGTTGGCGCGGCCGAATTCGAGGCACTCGGGCGCGACGGCATCCTGCGGCTGAAGCCGGACCCTGAGAAGCTGCATATTTTCGACAAGGCCGACGGTCGCAACGTCTCGCTGTGAGGAGCGGACGGGCGTGCCTGATTTTTCGAGGAGGAGAAGAACAATGAAGACGATGACAAGAATGATGGCGATGCTCGCCGGTGCCGCTTATGTGGCGATGGCGACGGCTCCGGCGGCGGGTGCTGCGGAACTGCGCATGTCGTGGTGGGGCGGCGAAAGCCGCCACGTCGCCACCCAGAAGGCGATTGCCGCCTGTGGGGAGAAATACGGCCACACCGTCAAGGGCGAATTCACCGGATTCGACGGTTATCTGGAAAAGCTCACCACGCAGATGGCCGGCAAGACGGAGGCCGATATCGTTCAGGTCAACTGGCCGTGGCTGCCGCTGTTTTCCAAGAACGGCGAAGGTTTTGCCGATCTGCGCCAGCTGAAACCGCTCGATCTTTCGCAATGGGCCGAGAGCGATCTGGATGCCGGTTCGATGAACGGTGTGTTGCAGGGGCTTTCCGTTTCCACCACCGGTCGCGTCTTTTTCTTCAACGCCACCACCTTCGAAAAGGCCGGCGTGGAAATTCCGAAGACCTGGGACGAGTTTTTCGCGGCAACCAAGACCATCAAGGAAAAGCTCGGCAAGGACTATTACACCTTCAATGCCGTGAAGGAGACTGCCCAGCTTCTGGTGACACTGGCTGTCGTACAGAAGACCGGCAAGGATCTGGTCGATCCCAAGACCAACCGCGTGGCCTGGACGCCGGAGGAGCTTGCCGAGGGTATCTCTTTCGTCGGCAAGCTGGTCGAAACCGGCTCCATCCGCTCCCAGAAAGAGGAAGCGGCCGACGGTAATGTCAATCTCTATGAAAAACCGTCCTGGTCGGAAGGCCGGATTGCCGGCTCCTATGAATGGGATTCGACCTATTCGAAATATGCCGATCCGCTCAAGGAAGGGCAGGTTCTGAAACCGTTCCCGATGCTGAAGCTTGCCGATGCCGTGACAGAGGGCGTCTATCGCAAGCCTTCCATGGTGTTTTCGATCTCGAAAAACTCCAGGAACCCGGAAGCGGCCGCGCAAATCCTGAACTGCCTGCTGAACGAACCGGAAGGCATCGATGCGCTCGGTACCTCGCGCGGCCTGCCCGCGTCGAAAGCCGCGGCTGCGCGTCTGGGCGATAAGGGTGAGCCGGAAGTGCGGGCCGCCAACGCCATCGTCATGGCGGCATCGGGACCGGTGGTGTCACCCTTCAACGAACACCCGGAAATCCGCTCGGGCTTCATCGATACGCTTGAGGAATATGCCTATGGCCAGCTGACGGCGGAAGAGGCGGCCGAGCAGATCATCGATACGACCAACGATGTTCTTGCCAAATTTGATTGACGACAATGGCCCGCCGCCGCCTCCATGGCGGCGGGCTCCCTATCCGGCTGCCGGATGATGTGAGGCATGTCCGCTAACGGTTTGGCCGGACAGGCACCAAAGACGAGAAGAGAGCATGAACGAACCCCTTATCATCGCGTCTTCGGCGCGAACGGCAGCGCTTTGCCTTGCTGTGCCCGGCGCTCGATATTTCCTTCCGTACAAAACGGCATGGCGTCTGACGTCGGCGGATGGCGACGAACGGCGCGGCGAAACAGCGTCCGTGGTGACGCTGCTGCATGGTCTCTCCCCGGATACCCGCTATGTCTTCGAAGCGGAGGGGTTCGGGCGGCTGGAGTTCAGAACCGCCCCCTGTGCCGGGCTTGTCGAGGCTGCGGAATTCTCCCCCATGCCGGATGTTGCGCTCGATGATGAGACACGCGCGCGCGCCAATGCGCAGGCGCTGGAAAGGGCCGTGGCTGCGGTGCCGCACGGCGGCACATTGCGTCTCTCGGCCGGTCTCTGGACAGCCTTTCCCGTTCGCCTGAAAAGCAACATGACCTTCCACCTTGCCGAAGGAGCCGTGCTGCGCGCGCCCTCCACCCGCAGGGGCTGGCCGATCCTGCCCGCCCGCGATGAGGCAGGCCGCATGCTCGGAAGCTGGGAAGGCTTGCCGGATGCCTGTTTTGCCGCGCCGGTTCACGCCATCGCGGCAGACAATCTCGTCATCGAGGGCAGGGGCGTTCTCGATGGCTCCGGCGATAGCGGCGATTGGTGGAGCTGGCCGAAAGAAACCCGCGACGGCGCGCGCCGGCCGCGTGGCCTGCATCTCGTTTCCTGCCGGAAGACAAACCTGCTCGGTTTCACCATCCGAAACGCCGCCTCATGGACGATCCATCCGCAGGGCTGCGAAGACTTGATTGCCGCCGGCCTCAGCATCGTCGCACCCCATGACAGCCCGAACACCGATGGTTTCAACCCCGAAAGCTGCCGCAACGTCACGATATCAGGCGTGCGCTTTTCCGTCGGCGACGATTGCATCGCGGTGAAGGCGGGAAAGCGCGGCCCCGATGGCGAGGACGATCATCTCGCGGAAACGCGCGGCGTTCGGGTGCGCCATTGCCTGATGCAGCGCGGCCATGGTGGGCTGGTGATCGGTTCGGAAATGTCCGGCGGTGTGCGTGACGTGGCGGTTGAGGATTGCGATATGGTCGGCACGGATCGCGGCCTGCGCCTCAAGACACGGCGCGGGCGGGGCGGTACCGTCAGCAACATTGCCATGCGCCGGGTGCTGCTGGATGGCGTGCAGACCGCGCTTTCCGCCAATGCCCATTACCATTGCGATGCCGATGGACATGACGACTGGGTGCAGTCGCGAAACCCGGCGCCGGTTGATGGCGGCACGCCCTTTATCGACGGCATTACGGTGGAGGACGTCGAAATCCGCAATCTCTCCCATGCGGCCGGCGCTTTTTTAGGCCTTGCCGAAGCGCCCATCCGCAACATCGCCATCCGCAATCTCACCATCGTCTCGCGCGATCCTTCGGCCATCGCAACGCCGCCGATCATGGCCGACCGGGTGCGTCCCATGCGTCATGAGGCGATTGTTTTCGAGCAGGCGCATATAGTCTGCGATAATCCCGCCCTGTTGAGCGACGCGTCCGTTTCCATTGTGTCAGATTCCGATTGAGAAAACCGATGAAAGCCACTGAATATTTTGATCAATTCTCCAGTCGCTATAAACATTACAAGGGCGGAAGCTGGTGTTACGAGGATGGATGCGTCTATCGCGGCCTGCAGCAGCTGTTCGAGGCGACCGGGGAAGCGCGCTGGAACGACCATCTGCATCGTCTCGCCGATGCGCAGATAGCGCCAGACGGCACGCTCGCCGGGTACGATCCGCAGGAATATAATATCGACCATATCCTCGCTGGTCGTATCCTCTTTCCCCTTGTGGCGGAAACGGGCGATCCGCGTTACCTCGCTGCGGCGGAACATCTGGCGGGGCAACTGCGCAGCCATCCGCGCATCGCATCCGGGAATTACTGGCACAAGAAGCGTTATCCGCATCAGGTCTGGCTGGATGGGCTTTATATGGGACTTCCTTTCCAGATCGAATACGCTCAGGCGACGGGCCGGGCGGAACTGATCGACGATGCGGTGCGGCAGTTTTCAGCGGCGCTCGCGGCGACCGAGGATAGCGCTGGGCTCTATGCCCATGGTTACGACGACAGCCGCAGCCAGCGCTGGGCCGATCCTCAAAGCGGCAAGTCTCCCGCCATATGGGCGCGTGCGGTCGGCTGGCTCGCCATGGCGCTGGTGGACGCGCTGGCCATCCTGCCGGATGACGGCGCGACGGCGGCGCTTTGCAACAAGACGCAGTTGCTTCTGGCCGGCATCATCGCACGGCAGACTGAGGCCGGCCTCTGGATGCAGGTTCTCGACAATCCGGGCCTTGCGGGCAATTACGAGGAAACATCCGCCTCGGCCATGTTTGCCTATGCCTTGCTGCACGCAGTGCGGTTGAAGCTCGTGCAGGGCGAAGAGGTGAATGCCGCCCTCTCGGCGGGTCGCCGTGCGCTTGAGGCGCTTCTTGAAACGCGGCTGAAAGCCGATGAAGAGGGCGTGACCCGCCTCATCGGCATCGTTCATGTCGCGGGCCTTGGCGGCTTTGAGGGCAATTATCGCGATGGAACGCCGGAATATTATCTGACCGAGCCGGTGGTGTCCGACGATGCCAAGGGCGTCGGGCCGCTGATGATGGCCTATGCCGAAAGCCTGCTTCTGGCTAAGCCGCAGGCGCAGACTGTTTCAGCGGCGTGACGTCACGCCGCCCTTGCGAAGATCACGGTCTGGATCAGGCCCTGTTTCTTGTGGTTGGCAATGGTGATCGTGCCGCCGAAGCGCTCGATGATTTCCTTGGCGATGGCAAGACCAAGACCCACGCCGGGGATTGATTTGCGCCGCGCGAGGTCCACCCGGAAGAAGGGTTCGAAAACCCGCCCGATCAGTTCCTGCGGAATGCCGGGGCCTTCGTCCCTGATGGTCACGACGATTTCGCTCTCGTCTCCGGTCAGATCGATATGCGCCTTCTTGCCATGGGTAACGGCGTTCAGGATGAGGTTGCGCAGGGCTCTCTTCAGCGCCAGCGGGGCCGCCTTGATGGTCATGGCGGCCTCCGGCTCGATGAAGTCGAGTGCGCCCGCATGGCCGAGATCGGATACATCGTTGACGATTTCGCTGAGAAGCGTGCCGATGTCGATCGTCTTGACGCTATCCTGGCTGACCTCTTCCCGCACCAGAAGAATGGCGCTGTCGGCGATGGCGTCCAGCTCCTCGAGGTCCGCCAGCCATTTGGCCCGTTCCTCGTCGTTTTCGATGAATTCCGCCCTCAGCCGCATGCGGGTCATCGGGGTTCTGAGATCGTGGCCGGCGGCGGCGACGAGGCGCATGCGGCTTTCCATCGCCGCCTTCAGGCGGGTGGCGAGTTCGTTCAGCGCCCGCGCCGTGGCGCGGATTTCGCCTGGTCCGGTTTCCGGCAGGTGCGGCAGCGAACCGTCAGGCCCGATGCTGGCGGCGGCATTTTCCAGCATGTCGAGCGGGCGGGTGATCTTGCTGGCGGCAAAGATCGAAACGGCGGCGCTGCCGAGAATGATCAGCCCGATCCACATGCCGAAAATCTTCCAGCCGCCCGGCGGCGGACCCATATGCGGGATTTCCGCGACCAGCCAGCCGCCTTTTTCCAGCGCGATAGCCGCCACGGGGGCAGGATTTCCCGGCGAGCGGATGACCATCGCGGTGCGCGGCTCTCCGATACGGGCCAGCGCCTTTTCCAGAAATTCCGAGAGCATGCCGTCGAGATCGCCTTCCGGCGGCTTCTGCTCGATCTGGAAATAACCGGGCTGCTGCACGGAGGGATCGCGCTCGGCCATGGCCACGGCAAAGGCGAGGCTGCGGGCCAGCGGCTCGATGGTGGCGTCGGGCGGCGGCGGCTGCAATGTTCGGTCCGCCACAAAAGTCGCAAGTGCGATGACCGCGATGATGGAGACGATCATCAGCGCCGTGATGCGGTTTTTAAGCGAGCTCATCGCTGCACCGGCAGGGTTTTGACCTGAACCGTCATCTGGTAACCGCCATTGCGCACGGTCTTAAAGATCGGCGTTTGCGTGTCGGCGTCCAGCTTCTTGCGCAAGCGACTCATCAGCACGTCGATGGAGCGGTCGAACGGGCCGCGATCCTTGCCCTGCGTGAGATCGAGAAGCTGATCGCGGGAAAGCAGCCGGCCGGGCCTGTCGAGAAAGACTTTCAGAAGATCGAATTCCGCTCCCGTCAAATCGATCTTTTCACCGCTGGCGCGGATGACGGAGCGCTGCTCGGGATCGGCGGTGAAATCCGCAAAACCATAGGCGGCGGATGAGGGGCGGGGGGCTTCCTGCGGCGTGGCGCGGCGCAGCACGGCCTTGATGCGCGCGGTCAGTTCGCGCGGATTGAAGGGTTTGCCGAGATAGTCGTCGGCGCCGATTTCCAGCCCGACGATGCGGTCGACATCTTCCTTCAGCGCTGTCAGGAGAATGACCGGCGTGCGCGGCCGGCGGCCTTGCAGATCGCGGCAGATATCGAGGCCGGAGCCATCGGGCAGCATCACGTCGAGTACGATGAGATCGGGATCGGAGCTCGCGATCTTTTCCTCGAACTCACGCCTGTCGGCGGCCATCGACACGCGAAACCCCTGCGAGCCGAGATATTTCGCGAGCAATGTGCGTATTTCCGGATCGTCATCGACGATCAATATATGTGTCACCGAAACTGTCGTCATATCGTCCAACCTTTTGATGCCACTATACATAAGCGCCGAAAAGAAACGGCGGATTTTTGCAACGAAAGCTTTCCGGGGCCGTTCTGGCAACATTCGGTTACAAATAGGCGGTTTGCGGAAGCAGGCCGGAAACATTCGGACCAAAGCCGGAAACGCGATGCACCTATCGTCCTTTCATGTTGGAAAACGGAAGGAAGGTAAGATGAGAAACTCGCTACTGGCCACCGCCGTCATCGCGACAGCAATTATCGGCGTTTCCGCCGCCGCGCAGGCAGCGGAAGAGAATGCGCCCGCACCCCAGGCGACCGAACAGGCTGCGCCGCCGCCCGCCAATCTCGATCTCGGCCCGGGCATCGGCCCGGATCGGGGTCCGGATGAAAGGCCGCTGCCGCCGCATATGCGCAGAATGCCCGGCCCGGATGTTCTCGGGCTGGCGACGAAGCTTTCGGCGGCCGAAATCTATCTCGGCGTCACGCCGGAGCAGCTCGGTCCATGGCGCGCCTATACCACGGCGCTGATCGATCTCGTTTCCCCCGGTCCGGAGCGCAATCCGCGTCCGCCGGTGGCGGGTGAAGGCAAGGCCAAGCCCGAGCCGCGTCTTGCGGGAGAGGAGCTGGCAGGCATCATCGCGCAGAAGGCGGAAAAGGCCAAAGCCTTGCAGGACGCCGTTGCGGCGCTGAAACCGAAGCTTTCGCCGCAGCAGGTGCTGAAGCTTGCCGAACTCGAGCGTGCGCTGATGCCACCTCCGCCTCCCGGCCCGCGTCATGGCCCCGCAGCGCGCGGCGGCTTTGCTCCCCCGCATGGCGATATGAGGCCGCCGGTTCCCGAGGCGGAACGGGGCTGAGGCAACTATTCGAAGTTTCCTCCTTTAATCTGCCCCCCAGTAAAGGAGGAAATCAGCCGGCAACGGCTGGAGCCGGGGGATCGCACGCCTGCGATCCCCCGCGTGATTTTCAAGCAGGAAGACGATGATGAGATATTTCTATCTGGTGCTGGCAACGGCTTTTGGTTTGAGCTTTGCCTGGTCGATGGCCGTGGCAAAGGACAAGCCCGTGCAACAGCCGGCGGCCAAATCCCGGCAGGATGAACAGCGGCGTCAGCCCGCCTGTGCGAAGGATCAGCGCGAAAAGACGGATTCCAAACGTCTTCGCAGCACCTGCCGCAAGGCCGCGGCGCGAAAATCCGCCTCTGCCTATGAATGGATCGAGGCGGATAGGGGTTTCATCCTCGTGAAACACGAGATGACGCCGGTTTCTTCCTTCGAATGAACCGGCTGGACAGGACATCAAGATGAAAACGGCACGCAAAGCAGGCGCATTGCTGGCGGTTGTCGCTCTCGCTGTGGGCGGCTACTGGCTGTCCTCGCAATATACGCGGGCGGCCACACCCGACTACATAACCGCACCGGTGACGCGCGGCGATATCGAGCAGACGGTGCTGGCAACGGGAACGCTGAAACCCGTTCGCCTTGTCGCCGTCGGCGCGCAGGCCTCCGGCCGCATCACCGCCGTCAAGGTGGCGCTCGGCGATACGGTCAAGGCGGGCGATCTGATCGCCGAAATCGATTCCGTTACCCAGACGAACAGCCTGCGCACGGCGCAGGCGGCCCTTGCGAACGTGAAGGCGCAGCGGGTGGAGAAACAGGCGACGCTTGTTCTCAACCGCCAGAGCCTCGCCCGTCAGCAGGAGATGGTGTCGAAGAACGCCGCCTCCCGCGCCGATTTCGAAAGCGCCATCGCAGCCCTTGCCGTCACCGAGGCGCAGATCGAAGCCATCGACGCCCAGATCGAGGAAGCGCAGGTCGCGGTGGAAACGGCCGAGGCCAATCTTGGCTATACGAAGATCACCGCGCCCATCGAAGGCACGGTTCTGTCGATCGTCAGCCAGGAAGGGCAGACCGTCAACGCCACCCAATCCGCACCAACTATCGTCATTCTCGGCCAGCTCGACCGGATGACGGTGCGCACGGAAATTTCCGAGGCGGATGTAACGCGGGTCAGGCCGGACCTGCCGGTCTATTTCACGGTGCTGGGCGAGCCGCAGCAGCGTTACGACGCGACGCTCGCCTCAATAGAGCCGGCGCCGGAATCGGTGCGCAGCGATTCCAGCTTCAGTTCTTCGACCTCTTCATCCTCCAGCTCATCCTCTTCCAGCACGTCGTCATCCGAGGCGATCTATTATAATGGCGTGTTCGAAGTGCCGAACCCGGAAGGCAAGCTGCGCACCTATATGACGGCGGAGGTTCATATCGTTCTCGGCGAAGCGAAGGACGTGCTGACCGTCCCCTCGGCGGCCCTTGGCAGCATGGACAGCGACGGCAGCTATGCCGTGCGTGTGGCCGGCGCCGATGGCAGGGTTTCCGAGCGCAAGGTCGAAATCGGGCTCAACAACAAGGTCACGGCGGAAGTTCGTTCCGGCCTTGCCGAAAACGAGCGCGTGGTGACCGGCGAGCGTTCCACCGACACCACCACAAACGCCATGCCGGGGCCGGGCGGCCCGCCGATGGGGCTTTGAACCATGGCTGAACCTTTGATTTCGCTTAAATCGGTGCGGCGGGATTATCCCTCCGGTGAAGGCACGATCAGCGTGCTCAAGAACATCGACCTCACCATTGAGGCCGGTGAGATGGTGGCGATCGTCGGCGCGTCGGGGTCGGGCAAGTCGACGCTGATGAATATTCTCGGCTGCCTCGACCGCCCGACATCGGGTAGCTACAGCATCAGGGGCCGGGAAACGGGCAATCTCGATGCCGACGCGCTTTCGGCGCTGCGGCGTGAAAATCTCGGTTTCATCTTCCAGCGCTACCATCTGCTCGCCGAGCTGACGGCGCTCGGCAATGTCGAAATTCCGGCGATCTATGCCGGCAAGACGCAGGGCGACCGCAGGCACAATGCCGCAAGGCTGCTTGGCCGCCTCGGCATGGCGGAACGCCTCGATCACCGTCCCGGCCAGCTTTCCGGCGGCCAGCAGCAGCGCGTTTCCATCGCCCGCGCCCTGATGAACGGTGCCGAGATCATTCTTGCCGACGAGCCGACGGGCGCGCTCGACAGCGCCAGTGGCGACGAGGTGCTGCGCATCCTCGGCGAGCTGCATGCCGAAGGCCGCACCGTCATCATCGTCACCCATGACATGTCGATTGCCAGACGCGCCGGGCGGATCATCGAAATCAGCGACGGCACGATCATTTCCGACCGCAGGACGGATGCAACGCCCGTGCCGCAGGACGATGCCAAACCCGCTGCCGTTTCCGGTGGGTCTTCCGGTCTTGCGGGTCTCGTTTCTTCCCTGCGCGAGGCGTTGCGCATGGCGCTTCTGTCGATGCGGGCGCACAAGCTGCGCACCTTTCTCACCATGCTCGGCATCATCATCGGCATCGCCTCGGTCATCAGCGTCGTGGCGCTGGGGCAGGGTTCGCAGCAGCGGGTGCTGCAGAACATATCGAGTCTTGGCACCAACACGCTGGAAATCTTCGCGGGCAAGGATTTCGGCGACATAAGGTCGGGCAAGATCACCACGCTCGTCGTTTCCGATGCCGAAGCGCTTGCCAAGCAATCCTATGTCGCGGCGGTGACGCCGACGGTCTCGACCTCCAGCACGGTGCGTTTCGGCGCGAAGGAAGCGAATGCGCTGGTGAACGGCGTCAGCGAGCGCTATTTCGTCGCCAAGGGCACCAAGCTGTCGCAGGGCCGCTTTTTCGATGGCGGAAGCGTCGCGCAGAAGGCGCAGGAAGTGGTGATCGACGAAAATACCCGCAAATCGCTGTTTGCGGATTTCGATGGCAGCCCTGTCGGCCAGGTCATTCTCATCGGCAAGGTGCCGGCCCGCATCGTCGGTGTCACGCAGGCGCAGCAGGGCGGTTTCGGCTCAAGCCAGAACCTGTCGCTCTACCTGCCTTATACCGCCGTCCAGTCGCGCTTTCTCGGCAGCCTGTCGCTGCGCAGCATCACGGTGCAGGTGGCCGACGATGTCGATGCCTCAATCGCCGAGCAGGCGGTGACGACGCTTTTGACCCAGCGGCACGGCACACGGGATTTCTACATTCTCAACACCGACGATATCCGTCAGACCATCACCAGCACCACGCAGACGCTGACCCTTCTGATTGCGGCGATTGCGGTGATTTCGCTGCTGGTCGGCGGCATCGGGGTAATGAACATCATGCTCGTTTCGGTGTCCGAACGTGTATCGGAAATCGGCGTGCGCATGGCGGTGGGCGCGAGACGCACCGATATTCTGCGGCAGTTCCTCATCGAAGCGGTGCTGGTCTGCATCATCGGCGGTACGCTGGGCGTGCTGGGCAGCCTCGGCTTCGGCGCGCTTTTTTCCGCCTTCAGCAGCAATTTCGCCATGGTCTATTCCACGGCGTCGATCATCGCCGCCTTCGTCTGCTCGACGCTGATCGGCGTTATCTTCGGTTATCTGCCGGCGCGCAACGCGTCGAAGCTCGATCCGGTCGCGGCGCTGTCTGCGGGGTAAATCCCCGCCGGTCACGCCTTGTTTTTTTCGACGAAGCGAATGGCGTCGCCAACGGTCAGGATCGTGCTTGCGGCGGAATCTGGAATTTCCACCCCGAATTCCTCTTCGATTTCCATGACGATCTGAACGGTCTCGAGCGAATCCGCACCGAGATCGTCAGCAAAACTGGCCTCGTCCACGATGGTGGCAGGGTCTGCGCCAAGCTGGTCCACGATGATTTTTCTGATACGTTCTGCAATGGTGGACATGGTGAGACTCCGCGAAAGTTGCCTGCCGCCGAACGCCGCCCCATCTGAATTTGCGCCGAAGATATCCAAGCGAAATCAAGCTGAAGTTTCGAAAGGACAGGCCGCAGAGTCAAAGGCTCGGAAGATCGATGACATCCGGACGTAGCACGCCTTTCGCAGCGGCGAAAGGGTGTCGATCACCCGTTAGTATTCCATAATAATATGGGACGTTCGCCACGTTAAACAGTTTGTGACTGGCAGCGGTGAACCGCAACGCGGTAAAGCTCGTTGCCTGTGAACCTTAAATCCGTCAGCCACACCGAGCCTCATGCCATGGTCCAGTCGTCCCCGGAACGCTTCATATTGCTCGACGGCATAAGGGGCGTGGCCGCTCTTTTCATCGTCCACCGCCACGCCGAGGATCTGTTCGGGAAAAGCACGGCTTCGAGTTATCTCGCCGTGGATCTGTTTTTTGCGCTCAGCGGTTTTGTGCTCGCGCATGCCTATAGCCGGAAACTGGCCGAAGGGGCGATTACGCGAGGCTTTTTCATGAAGGCGCGCTTCGCACGTCTTTACCCTCTTTATGGGCTGGCGCTGGCCCTGATGGCGGCCTATTTCATCTGTCTCTACGTGCTGGGTCTGCCGACTCCGATCGACGATCTGCATCGTCCCATCGATCCCGGCGAGCTTGTTTTCGCCTTGGTAACGGGGCTGCTCTTTTTGCCGGCACCCTTCACGCTCACCCTGAACGGTGCGCTGTTTCTCGTCAGTCCGGCATGGTCGCTTTTCAATGAGCTGGTGGTGAATGCGTTTTACGCCCGCTTCGGTGTCCGGGCCACGACGAAACAGACCGCCGCTGTGCTTATTGTCAGCGCCCTTGTGCTGATGGTGGCTGCAGCCGAGTTCGGCCGTCTGCATGCCGGTTTTCGCTGGCATGAAATGTATGCCGGCATGGGGCGGGTGTTCTTCTCGTTTTTTGCCGGCGTGCTGATTTACCGTTTCCGCAATCGTGTACCGCAGTTGAAACCCTTTCAGGCGGCGCTTTGCCTTCTGCTGGTCTGTTTCATTCTGGCCGTGCCGATGTCGCGCGAGCTTCGGCCGTTCTTCGATCTTGCGGTCGTCCTCGTCGTCTGGCCGCTGCTGCTGTTCGTCGCCAGCAAGACCGTTCCGGGGCGCGGGGTGGGAATGGTCTCGGCGTTTCTCGGCACGGCGTCCTATGCGGTCTATGTGCTGCACATTCCGCTTCTGGCCTGGACGGAGCTTCTGATCCCCGCGGTGCACCGGGAAAACCTCGCTTTGCCGGCCGGCATTGTTTTCCTCATCGGCACGACGTGCCTGTCATGGTGGCTGACGGTCTATTACGATCAGCCCGTTCAGAAATGGCTGAAGGACCGGTTGAGAAAGCGGAGCGAAATCCGCCAGCCGGTATGACCCTGCCTCGCGGCTGAAAACCTCAATAATGGGCGAAAATCGGGGCAGTCAGCACGAAAGCTGCGACGAGGCTGATGATCGTCAGTTTCGCCGCTCGCATGCGGCGCATTTTGCGGCCGCTCCAGTCATACGTCATACTCACCTCCACGCAGACGCAAAACTTACCGGCATGGGAAACAACCGAAGCCTGGCGAAGACCGGTCATGGTCTCGCAACGCCTCGGATGCACATTCCATACCCAAGCTTCCCGGGACGCGCCTGATCGCGCGCGGGACGCTCAATTTCAGTGTTGCCTGATATACGGCTTTTGCCAAGCCGTTATTTTCATCGGTGATTTTGAAGGCCGCCATGAAAAGGGCGGCAAGCCCAATCACCGGTAAAGAGGCGGCAGGCCCTGAATGGCGTAACGCGGCAGCGGTTTCCACGGTTTGACGCGTTCATGTTTGTGAACGCCGAACAGGAACAGCATTTCCTCCGAAATGTCGGCAGGGTCGGTCAAGCCATCCTGAAAGAGCTCGATCACCTTGCGGGCGGCACTGTTGTAGAGAATGACTTCGTCGTCCATGGTGTGGCTATCATAACCGAGACCTTCCAGCACTGACTGGAGCATTTTGAGGTCCTGCGATGTGATGATGCAATTTTCATATGCGGAAGACATGACGTCCTCCTTTCCTGTGGGGTTCACAAAAGCCGGAGCGTCGCGCTACCGTCCAGAGGCGGTGCGGGGACGCTTCAACGCCTTGAAACGCGGGCGACGTCAGGGAAACCGTTTCCGGCCCGTGCCGTCATGCATGTCGCGTGAATTCCGGATCGTTCCCGCCGGGCAACGGGCGGGACAGGGCTGGGGGTGCAACAGGCCTGACGGCGGCAACGCCCTTTAATTACCGATGAAAAAGCCTGCGCTGATTAAGGGGAATAGGCAAGTTAATTCCGTTGACAACGGCGGAAGATGCGGCAGCCGCTGCCGCAGGCAACAAAAAAGGCCGGGGCAATATTGCACCGACCTTCCTCATATCGCTCTCAACACCCGTGCCAGTACATCCGTGGTCAAAAGTCTGAAGCGACTAAAACAACTGCGAACGTCGATTTCATTCGCGCTCACCAGCAGTTGCCATGTGAGCTGTCTAAATGGGCAATGTGGCCAAAACAAGTCCGGTATCCATGGTGATACTTTTATTCGCCATGACATGCCGGCCCGCACGACGCTTATTTCTTTTTGGCATCCGCTGTCGTGGCGTTTGCGAATTTGACCTGCGAACCGGCGGGCGGCGCGGCAGGTGCTTTCGTCTTGTCCTTCTTCGGTTTGCGGATTTCCTTGTTGCTGCGCAATTGACCCTTGGCCATGGTGTCCTCCTCCTGTTGGATTGATACGGCCTCGAGCGGCTATGAGATAATCCGTTCAAGGCCCGTTCGACCGGGCGATGCTGGAGATCCGGCCAGTCAGTTCTTGCCGGATCGTTTTTTTGCGGAAACCGGCGCGTCGGCGATAATCGTCGCTTCCTGTGCTTCGCGAAGCTGGCGAAGGCGTTCCGTTTTGCGGGCGCGCTGGTCGGCCTCGGCGTTTATGATCTGCTTTGCGGCGTTATCCGTCAATGACGCCCTGTCCTGTGCGGATAGTTTGCCGGGTTTGAAAAAAGTTTCCTTTGACGCGGCCATGGCATTCTCCTTTATGGAAGAGCGGTATCGGACGGCTGGCGGGGGCGGGTAACCTTTTTGGCGGCAGGCAGCAGCCCTTCGCGGACGCGCTTTTTCCCTGGCCCAAAAACAAAAGGCCGGGCTTTGACCCGACCTCTCACAATCATTCTAACCTGCAGCCAGTACATCCGTGGTCTGCGGGGTCAAATGACGAATATCAAGCTGCCTGAAGGTTATCAGCCGAGCTCTTGCCGGACCGACGGTCCTGGACGATCTCGTAGCTGATCTTCTGGCCGTCGTTCAGCGAACGCATGCCAGCGCGCTCAACAGCGGAAATGTGAACGAAAACGTCCGCGCCGCCATTGTCAGGCTGAATGAAGCCGAAGCCCTTGGTGGCGTTGAACCACTTTACAGTACCAGTGTTCATAACGATTTCCTTTCGTAGAATCGTTGTGGTTCCCGCGATACCTTGCGGGATAAGATCGATTATTTGAGAGGAAATCCGACGGGGAACACAGCGTTCCAGAACGACGTCACAAGCAATGGTCGATGAGGAAAATATAGGCGCAATTTTTGATTTTGCAATGGGCCCTGAAGGAAAAAGCACCGGCGAGCGACCGCTCATCGGCTAAGTATCTGGTTCACGGCGCTATTTACCGCTGATCCAAACGTGCGCCCGGTCTGGCGCGGCCTTTGGTCTCGCGCGCATCAACCTCCGCCGGGAGACACGTCTTTCGCGCCGTCGTCCGGCAGGCTGCCTGCGCCCGGCGTCTTGTCATAGTCGGTCAGGGAAGGTTTGGCGTGCGGGCCGGCGGGAGGAATGTCGTTCGGGCTGGAAGGCCCTTTGTCGACTGTTTTCGGCTTCGTTTTCTTCGTCATGTCGCGTCCTCCTTTTAAAAGGAAAACGCAGGGGAAAAGGTGCGGGTTCCGTTTCCACGCCGCGCGGGCGCGCTTTTCCGCCGTCAGCGGCGGGAACGCGGCTTTTTCTCTTCCCGGTTCATATCTCGCCCGACCCATTTGAAGAATACGACGAGGCTGACGCCGATGATGATGAGCGGAACGAAGGATTCAAAACTGGACATGACTCACTCTTTCTTCCCCCGGCGACCATTTTACCGGCATGGAAGAAGCGCGTAATCTACGGAATATCGTCCGTTCTTTTTTGGCAATTGCCGTCTGCGGCCCAGCTGCCGATGGGCCGCAGACGAAGGCGGTTAAACCGGCAGCGATTTCACCGCCACCGTGCCGCCTTCACGGGCGCTTTTCAGCGCCGCCACGCCTGTCAGAACGGACATGGCGCCGGCGCGCGAACCCGCCCGCTGCCGCAGCCGGTCGTTGGAGCCGGGCTTGAAGATCATGTCGCGCATGCGGTTGTCGCCGCCATAATGGCCGCCGGGCTCATGCGGCACCCAGATATGTTCGACACCGCCGCCGAAGCTTTTCACCAGCAGGATTTCATCGGCCGGCGGTTCCGTCCAGGGCTGCTTTTCATACTGGCGCATCTCGATGCGGCCCTTATGGCCGTTGAAGGCGATGTGGTGGCCCTCGATCGGCATATAGGTGTTGAGCGAATAGGAAACCTGCACGCCGCTGGCATAACGGATCGAAGCGCTCATCGTGTCGGGAATGTCGATCTCCTCGCGGAAGACGCAGGCATCGCGCATATAACCGTCCACCGTCGAAGGGTCTTCATAAAGCGCATCGAGAAAAGGATCGGCCCCGAGATCCATGAAATAATCGCACTCGTTCTTGTGCGGACAGGTGCGACAGCGCGTTCCCCGGAACGGACCGTTCTTGCCATAATGCAGCAATTGCCCGAAACCCTTCACCTCCACGGGATCGGAATCGAGATACCAGTTCAGCAGATCGAAATGGTGTGTGGCCTTGTGCACGAACAGGCTGCCGGAATGCTCGGTGAAGGCATGCCAGCGGCGGAAATAATCCGCGCCATGCTGGTTATCGAGATACCAGTGGAAATCGACCGAAGTGACGGTGCCGATGGCGCCTTCGTCGATCAGCTCCTTGATGCGGGCGGCGGTGGGAGAGAAACGATAATTGAAGGAGACGTCGACCCGGCGGCCGCTTTTGGCCTCCGCCGCGCGAATGCGGTCGATCTTTTCCGGGGTGGTGGTCATGGGCTTTTCGCTGATGACATCGGCCCCGCCTTCGAGCGCCCGGATGATGATGTCGTCATGGGTGTCGTCAGGTGTGCAGACGATCACCAGTTCGGGTCGCTGCTCCTCCATCATCCGGTCGAAATCGTCGTAAAGCGGCGCGTTCGATCCCATCATGGCGCGGGCGCGCTCGGCGCGCATCAGGTTCAGGTCGCAAATGCCGACCAGTTCGACATAGTCGCTCCAGCCGGCCAGCAATTCGCGGCCCCACATGGTGGTGCCGCGATTGCCGGTGCCGACCAGCGCATAGCGTTTGCGTTTCACCTTTTCAGGCATCGTCTCTCTCCCGGATAATCAACAAACAGTCTTGAAACGCTCGACCACGGTGGCGAGGACCTCGTCCATCGGGCGCGCCTGCCAGCGATGCGAAAAGATTTCCACTTCCTGCGGGCCGTGGAAGCCGGCGGCTTCGATCATGGCGCGAAATGCCTTCAGGTCAATCACGCCGTCGCCCATCATGCCGCGATCGTTGAGCGGATCGGTGGTCGGCACCAGCCAGTCGCAGATATGGTGGGCGAGAATTTGCCCGTTTCTGCCTGCACGCGCCACCTGTTCCTCCAGTTCCGGATCCCACCAGACATGGTAGACATCGATGGCGACACCGGTGCCGGCACCCAGCCTGTCGCAGAGATCGAGCGATTGTTTCAGCGTGTTGTAGCAGGCGCGGTCGGCGGCATAGAAGGGGTGCAGCGGCTCGATGGCGAGCGGTACGCCGGCAGCCCGCGCATAGGGAAGAAGCTCGGCCATGCCGTCCTCCACCATCTGCCGTGCGCCTTTCAGGTCACGCGAGCCAGCGGGCAGGCCGCCCACGACCAGCACAAGGCAATCGGCCTTCATGGCGGCTGCCTCATCGACCGCGCGTTTATTGTCCTCGATGGCGAGGCGGCGGCCTTCGGCATTGGGCGCGGGGAAAAAACCGCCCCGGCAATGGCCGCTGAGGCGCAGCCCGTTCTGCTCGACAATGCGGGCGGCTTCAGCAAGGCCAACGCCATGCACCTGCTCGCGCCAGGGCGAGATGGCGGTGATGCCATGGGCAAGGCAGGCATCGACGATGGCGCCGAAGTCTCCGCCCTGACGCACGGTGGCGAAATTGATGGAAAGGCCTTCAAGGCTCATCTCTGTATCTCCCCTTATTTTGCTTCACCCGATGCCACGGACGGCCAGAAACGCCTTCATGCGATGCGTCGCCAGATCAGGCTCGGCCAGCACATTGGCCCTGTCCGCCAGTCGGAAAAGTTCGGCGAAATGCTGCGTGGAGCGGGTGCTTTCCTGCCCGCCGACCATGGTGAAATGGTCCTGCAACCCGTTCAAATAGGCGAGGAACACCACGCCGGTCTTGTAAAAGCGGGTCGGGGCCTTGAAGATATGGCGCGATAACGCCACCGTCGGCTCTAGAATATCGAAGAATTCGTTGTCCGCCCCGCGCTTCAGGCAGGCCAGCGCTTTCGAAGCCGCCGGCGCTATGGCGTCAAAAATGCCGAGCAGTGCATCCGAATGGCCCTTTTCGTCACCGGCGATCAGTTCGGCATAGTTGAAATCGTCACCGGTATACATGCGAACGCCTGCGGGCAGGCGGCGGCGCATGACGATTTCCTTTTCCTTGGAGAGAAGCGAAATCTTGATGCCGTCGATCTTGTCTGCATTCTCCTCGATCATGGCTAGGCAGGTTTCCATGGCCTGCATGTGGTCGCCGGAACCCCAGTAACCCTCAAGCGCGGGATCGAACATCTCACCCAGCCAGTGGATCACCACTTTCTGGTCGGCATGGGAGAGAACCCGCGCATAGGCCTTGAGATAATCATCCGGGGAACGCGCCGCCGCAGCCAGTGCACGACTCGCCATCAGGATCACACGTCCGCCTTCTCCCTGAACAAAATCAAGCTGTTCGAGATAAGAGTCGACAATCTGGTTCAGGTCGTAGCCGCTGCCATTCAGATGGTCGGTGCCGACGCCGCAGGCGATCAGCGCATCCTTGCGGCTGGCCGCCTCCTTCAGCGAACGGGAAATCAGTTCCTGCGCCTGCGGCCACGCCAGCCCCATGCCGCGCTGCGCCGTATCCATCGCCTCGGCGACACCGAGGCCGAGATCCCACAGGCGGTGACGGAAACGCAGCGTCGCGTCCCAGTCGATGGCTGGCGTCAGCCATGGGTCATTATCGGCAAGGGGGTCGGCCACCACATGGGCGGCGGCGAAGGCGACGCGGTTGAAATCCGCGGCACTGCGTTTCTCAACCGCGACTGGCGTGCCTGAAAGCCGGTAGACCTCGATGCTACGGTCATCCTTCGGAAGCTTGAGTTCGCTCACCGTCGCCTCCTTACGAAATAGCGGGAACGTCGAGCCACCGGCGTTCCTTCCACGATTTCAGTCCAAGCTCCGCAAGCTGCACGCCCTTCACGCCTTCCATGAGGCCATAGGGCCACGGATCGTTGTCCACCAAGTGGCGAACGAACATTTCCCATTGAGCCTTGAAGCCGTTGTCATAGACGACATTGTCCGGCACCTCCTGCCAGGTCTTGTAGAAATCGATGGTCTGCGGCTGGTCGGGGTTCCATACCGGCTTCGGTGTGTTGGTGCGGTGCTGGGTAAAGCATTTTGTCAGGCCCGCCACCGCCGAACCAAGTGTGCCGTCCACCTGAAAGGTCACGAGGTCGTCGCGGCGCACCCGCACTGCCCATGAGGAGTTGATGTGGGCGATCACGCCGCCTTCCAGCTCGAAGGTGGCATAAGCGGCATCGTCGGCATCCGCCTTATAGGCTTTGCCCTGCTCATCGAAACGTTCCGGAATATGGGTCGCGCCGAGGCAGCTCACCGATTTCACCGGACCGAACAGGTTGTCGAGCACATAACGCCAGTGGCACAGCATATCGAGAATGATGCCGCCGCCATCCTTCAGACGGTAGTTCCAGGAGGGGCGCTGCGCCGGCTGCCAGTCGCCTTCGAAAACCCAGTAACCGAACTCGCCGCGCACCGAGAGGATTTTGCCGAAAAAGCCGCTGTCGCGCAGCATGGCGAGCTTGCGAAGGCCCGGCAGGAACAGCTTGTCCTGCACCACACCGTGCTTGATGCCGGCGCTTTCGGCCAGCCGCGCAATCGCCAGCGCCTCTTCCATCGTGTCGGAAATTGGCTTTTCGCAATAAACGTTCTTGCCGGCCTTGATGGCTTTCTCCAGCAGGCTGCCGCGCATCTGCGTCGTGCCGGCATCGAAGAACAGCGTATCGTCGGGGTTCGCCAGCGCCGCATCGATATCGGTCGTCCAGCGCGCGACATTGTGCTTTCTGGCGATTTCCTCGATTTTCGCGCCGTTGCGTCCGACCAGAATGGGGTCGAGCATGACCCTTTCGCCGTTCTTCAACAGCACGCCGCCCTGATCGCGAATGGCGAGAACGGAGCGCACGAGATGCTGGTTGTAACCCATGCGGCCGGTGATGCCGTGCATGATGACGCCGATACGTTTCATGAATTTCCTCCCAAGGCGGCCTCTTCCCGAAAGCCGCTTCCGTCAAACATGGCAATTTGTAACCATTTGGTTATTTGTGGTCGTGAAGGATGCGATCTGTCAAGGTGTTTTTGACAGGAAAAATTCGTGACCTGACGACGGTTGCGTTTTTGTGTTTCCACCGCGCCGCAAAAGAAAACGACGCGCTTCGCGGATGCGAATGGCGCGTCGTCGCTGTTGTTAAAGAGGAATTCGGTTTGACTGGCTCAGACCGGCCGCACTGCAGCAAGCAGGGTATCGACGATATGCTGGCCCCAGCGCTCCAGCTCGGCGGGATCGGTCAGGTCGCGCTGGAAGATCGTCGACAGCGTGAACCGGTTCGAAAGATAAAAAGCGCCGAGCGAAGCGATGGTCAGATAGACGTCGATCGGATCGAGACCGTCACGGAATTCGCCGGCGTCGCTGCCGCGCCGCAGCACGTCCTCAAGCTCGGAAATGAAGTTCGAATGCATCGCCGTAATCGTCGGGGATTGCCTGAGATAGCGGGCTTTATTGAGGTTTTCCGTGGCCAGAATGCTGAGGAATTCCGGATGGTCGAGGAAGTAGTGCCAAGTGAAAAGCGCAAGCTCGCGTAAGCCCTCCGAAGGGGCCTTGCGGGCCAGGTCAAGCCGTCTTTCGGTGTGGCGGATATGGCGATAGGCGTCTTCCAGAACGGCGAGATAAAGCGCATCCTTGTCGCCGAAATAATGGTAGATCATCCGCTTGTTGGTGCCGGCGCGCCGGGCGACGACATCGATTCGTGCCCCTGCCAGCCCCTTGGCGGCCACCTCGCGGCGGGCGGCTTCGAGAATGGCGGCGCGCGTTCTTTCCGGGTTTCGCACCTGTGTCGTCGCGCGTTTGCGCTTGGGTGACGGCGTTTTCTCCATGGCCGCATCGGGGGCCGGATCGGACGGCTGGTTTTTTGTCGTTTCTTCCATTTCAGCACCCGCTTGACAATGTTTGCGATCAGTGTTCCCATGTAACCAATTAGTTATAAAACGGCAAGTGTCGTTTACGTTCATCATCAATTGGCAGTCAATAGGGAGGAGTTGCCAATGCCCGTGATGCTTCAGAGGAGAGGTGTGCTTTCAGCGGGGCTTGCGGCCCTGTCGCTTGCAACACTGGGAGGTGGTTCAGCGCAGGCCCAGGCCGCGCGCCTTCGCATGTTGTGGTGGGGTTCGCAGGAGCGCGCCGACCGCACCAACAAGGCGATAGCAGCCTATAAGCAGGTCAAGCCGGATCTCGATATTGCCGGTGAATTCGCAGGCTGGAGCGATTATTGGCCGCGCCTTGCTACGCAGGTTGCGGGCCGCAATGCGCCCGACCTGATCCAGATGGATTATCGCTATATCTTCGAATATGGCCGCCGCGGCGCGCTCGCGCCGCTGGACGACTATATCGGCAAGGGCCTGAAGATTGAGGATTTCGGCAAGATGAACATCGATTCCGGCCGGGTCGATGGCAAGCTTTACGGCATCAATCTCGGCGTCAATTCAAGCGCCGTCTTCTTCGACAAGGCGGCCTGGGAAAAATCCGGTGCGACGCCGCCGGCGATCGGCCAGACCTGGGAGGAGTTTGCCGAAAACGCCGCCAAGCTCAGCAAGAACAAGCCGAAGCCCGGCTATTATGCCACGGCCGATGCCAGCGGCGTGGAGCCGAGCTTCGAAAACTGGCTGCGCCAGAACGGCAAGTCGCTTTACACGCAGGATGGCGGCATCGGCTTCGATCCTGCCGATGCGACCAAGTGGTTCACTTTGTGGGCGGATCTGCGCAAGAGCGGCGCCTGTGTGCCGGCCGATGTGCAGGCGCTCGACCAGCTCAACATCGAAACGAACCCTTTGACGACGGGCAAGGCGGCAACGGCATTTGCCCATTCCAACCAGTTCGTCGGTTATCAGAAACTCAACAAGTCCAAGCTTGCCATAAGCTCCTATCCGAAGAGCACGAAGGATGGCCCTTCCGGCCATTATCTGAAACCCTCCATGCTCATCAGCGTCGCCAATGGCAGCGCCGGCATCGAGCAGGCCGTCGGTTTCATCAACTTCCTTGTGGCTGAACCGCAGGGCATCGATATTCTCGGCGTCGAGCGCGGCGTTCCTGCTTCGGAATCCATGCGTAGCCAGTTGAGCAGCAAGCTCGACGAGGTCAGCAAGACGATGGTGGACTATATTGCCGAGATTACCCCCGGCGTCGGCGATCTGCCGCCGGCGCCGCCTCCGGGCGCGGGCGAATTCGCCTTCGTCCTCAAACGCACGGCGGAGGAAATCGGCTTCGGCAAGATAACGCCGGAAGAGGGCGGTGACCGCCTCGTCAAGGAATCCGAAACCGTTATCAAACGGAAGTGATGGTTTATGGCCTTTCGATCTGAAACTCTTGTGGGGGAGAGCCGTGGCGCGGCTCTCCCGAAGCGGGGCGGCGTTAAGCGGATTTTCGACCGCAACATTCACGCCTACCTGTTTCTGCTGCCCTGGCTGATTGGCTTTTTCGGCCTCACCCTCGGTCCCGCGCTTGCGTCGCTTTACCTGTCTTTCACCAATTACGACCTGTTGCAGTCGCCGGACTGGGTGGGGGCGGCAAACTATGTGCGCATCGCCACGGCCGACCCCAAATTCGCCGCAGCCATGCAGGTCACCTTTACCTATGTGCTGCTGTCGGTGCCGCTGAAGTTGATCTTCGCGCTGCTGGTCGCGCTCGCCTTCAACCGCGGCATCAAGGGCCTGACGCTCTATCGGGCGATCTTCTACCTGCCGTCGCTGCTGGGTTCGAGCGTCGCGATTGCCGTGCTCTGGCGCCAGCTTTTCGCCTCTGACGGTCTCGTCAACATGATCCTGTGGCAGGCCTTCGGTTATGAAGGGCCGAGTTGGATTTCCAATCCGGATTATTCGATCTACACGCTGGTCATCCTGTCCGTCTGGCAGTTCGGTTCGCCGATGATCATCTTCCTCGCGGGTCTGAGACAAATCCCGCAGGACATGTATGAGGC
>NZ_JBNWCN010000008.1:0-170369 GCF_053522385.1 Agrobacterium sp. 22-223-1 | reverse complement strand
GGTGCTGGCCCGCGCCATCCACGCCCATATCCACCACCGCACCTTCATCAACGGCAACCGCACCGTCGTCTTCCCGCCAAGCCCGGGAAGTTATGCTTCCGAGCGGATGGGGTGAAACCTTCGTCATTGACGAAATGACAACCACAGTTTACATTGCGCCATGCTCACGATCCGGGAAACAAGCGAGTTTGCCGACTGGCTGGCGGGTCTGCGCGATGTGCAGGCGCGCGCCCGCATCGCACGCCGCATTTACCGGCTGGCGGATGGCAATCCCGGAGACGTGAAACCGGTTGGCGAAGGCGTCAGCGAACTCAGGATCGACCTTGGACCCGGATATCGGGTCTATTTTGTCCGGCACGGCGATGTCGTCATCATATTGCTGTGTGGCGGCGACAAGGCGTCACAGTCCCGCGACATCGCCAAAGCCAAGAAACTGGCCAGAGCGCTCAAGGAGTGAGACCATGCCACTTGTGACACGCGATTACGATGCTGCCCGCTACCTTGATAGTGACGAAGCGCTTGCCGCTTACATCGCCGACGCCACAGAGAGCGGCGACGCACAGGAACTTGCGCATGCGCTGGGCGTCGTGGCGCGGGCCAAGGGTATGACTGACCTTTCGAGACAAACCGGCCTTCCCCGCCAGACCTTGTACAAGGCGCTGAGCGGCGAGGGAAATCCGGAACTGGCGACGATTGCCAAGGTCGCCGACGCGCTGGGCTACAGGCTCTCGCTGGTAGCGAAATCGCCTGCGGACACGGCCGCCTGATAAACCCGGCGGGCTACGGCGCCTTTTCCACGCCACCGAACACCACCCGCGCCCTCAGCCCACGCCCCTCCGCGCCATCCTCCAGCGTCAGCCGCCCGCCGAACAGCCCGGCAATCTCTTCGATGATGGCAAGGCCGAGCCCGGCGCCGGGGGCGGCGTTGGCTTCGCCGCGGGCGAAGCGCTGGCGCACCATGGCGCGTTTTTCCGGGGGGATGCCGGGGCCGTTATCCTCCACTTCCAGCCAGACCTCGCCCGCCTGCCTGCCGACGCGGACGGTGACTTCCGCGCCGCGGCCGGCATAGTTGATGGCATTGGAAACGAGATTGCCGATCAGTTCGCCGATCAGGAGCGGCTCGGCGGCAATGGCGACCTCGCCCTCGCCTTCGAAACCGAGATCGATGCCGGCTTCCGCCGCACGCGGCACGAAATCGGCCGTGACATTCTGCGCAACGGCCACGAGATCGATCACGGAAAAATCATGCTTTTCGCTCGAACCGGCGGCATCGATATTGGCCATGCGCAGCAGCTGGGCGAGGATATGTTCGGCATGGGCCACAGACGCCCCACCCTTCAGCGCCGCGGCCTGCGCTTCCTCTAAACTTCCCGCACGGGCGGAAAGCGCAAGTTGGGTGCTGATGATGGCGAGCGGCGTGCGTAGTTGGTGGCTGGCATTGCCGGTGAAATGCCGGAGCGCATCGAGCGCCGATTGCAGCCGCACCATGAAGGAATTGACCGTTTCCACCAGGTTTTCCACCTCCACCGGCACGGATTGGCGGATGGGGTGCAGGTCGTTCGGGCTGCGCTCGGCAATCGCTTCGCTGAGCCGGTAAAGTGGTCTGAGCGAAATCGTCACCGCGATCCAGACGATGATCGCCGCCCCGACGATCATCAACAGCAGGCGCAGCGCCGAGCGCAGGATGATCGCCTGCGCCAGCTGGCTGCGGGCAATGGTGGTTTCGGCGACCGTTACGGAAAAAGGCACGGAATTGATGCCGGTGGAAGCGAAGCGACGGATGGCGGCGATGCGGATCGGTTCATCGCGGAACACGGCATCGCGATAGGCGGGAGTATCGCCCTTCGGGTTCTCCACCGTCGGCAGGTTCTGGTAGCCGGTCAGGAATTGCCCGTTCGGCCCGTCGACACGGTAAAACACCCGGTCCTGTGCGGCCGATGTCAGCATTTCCAGCGCGACATAGGGAATGTCGACTTCCAGCGAACCGTCTTCTGCCACCACCACCCGCTCGGCGATGGCAAGCGCCGAACCTGATAATACCCGGTCCGAAACGACATTGGCGGTATTGACCGCCTCGCGCCAGGTATCGGTCAGCGCAACGCAGCCGATAATGGCGGTGGAAATGAGAAGCCAGCCTAAAAGTCGCCGCCTGAGCGAATAGGCGGCCTGTCTCATTCAGCCATCTCCGGCAGCTTTTCGAGGTAATAACCGATACCGCGCGCCGTCTTCACCGTCAGCCCGTGGGGCGCGAGCCGCTTGCGCAGGCGGCTGACATATTGCTCGATGGCATTGGCGGAAATATCGTCGTCGAAGCCGGTCAGCGACTGAACGATCGCCTCCTTGGCGACGACCTTGCCGGCCCGCATGAACAGCACTTCGAGCAGCGCCACCTCGCGTGCCGGAATATCGAGCGGGCGTCCATCCGCCGAAAAGGTGCGGGAATTGAGATCGAAAAGCACCTTGCCGAAACTCAGCGCCGAGGAGCGCAGCCCGGCATTGCGGCGCAGCAGCACCCGCACCCTCGCCTCGAATTCGGTGATGTCGAAAGGCTTGATCATGTAGTCGTCGGCGCCGAGATCGAGCCCCTTGACCTTTTCCTCCGGCGTGCCGCGCGCCGTTAGGATGAGCACCGCCGCCTTGTCCTGGCGCGAGCGCATGGAGCGCAGCACCTCGATACCGTCCATTTCCGGCAGGTTGAGATCGAGAATGACCAGATCAAAGCTTTCCGCCGCAATCGCCGCATCGGCGGAAGCGCCATCGGACACCACATCCACCGCATAACCGCTGCCGCGCAGCAGCGCCGACAGCCCCTCCGACAGCACCTGATTGTCCTCGACCAGCAAAATACGCAAATCTTCCCTCCCACAGCATTGCCGAGTTTAACCAGACCCTTACCGCTTGTGAATGGCCAGCGCCTGCTGCATGATCTTTTCCATGCGTATCTGCCTTCTCCTCTGTCTCTGTCTTTGCATGGCCTCGCCCGCCCTTGCGCAAGTCGCCATCTTTCCGGCACCCTCCGGCAAGGCGGATGCCGAGACGCTGGTGGTCTATTCCTCGCTGGATGAGCCGCTGGCGACGCCGATGATCGAGGGTTTCCAGAAGGCCAATCCCGATATCGCCGTCCATTATGAGGATATGCTGACCGGCGAGATTTACGACCGCATCGTGAAGGAAACCGACGCCGGCAAAAAGACCGCCGATTTCGCCTTTTCCTCCGCCATGGATCTGCAGGTGAAGCTGAGCAATGACGGTTATGCCCAGCGCTCGGATCTCGCCATGAGCGCCCGCTGGCCCGCCTGGGCGAACTGGCGCAATACCGCTTATGCGCTGACCTTCGAGCCGGCGGTTTTCGTTTATCACAAGCCGAGCTTCACCACCGAAGAACCGCCAGCCAGCCGCGCCGAATTCGTCGATTATCTCGAACGCCACGCCAAGCAAGTGCATGGCCGCATCGCCACCTACGACATCGAACGCTCCGGCGTCGGCTTCCTGTTCATGTCGCGCGATCAGGAGCAGTTCGGCGATATATGGAACGTCATCAAGGCCATGGGCGCGGCGGGCGTGAAGGTCTATTCCACCTCCTCGGCCATTCTGGAGCGCGTCTCCGACGGGCGCTTCGTGCTGGGCTACAATATTCTTGGCTCCTATGCGGCCGACTGGGCCTCGCGCCACCCCGATGTCGGCATCGTGCTGCCGAAAGACTATACCGTCGTCATGTCGCGCATCGGTCTGGTGCCGGAAGCCGCCGCCAACCCGGCGCTCGGCCGCCGTTATCTGGAATTCTTCATGTCGAAGGAGGGCCAGACGATCATGGCGCGGCAGTTGCAGATTCCCGCCGTCAGCCCGGAAGTGGCGGGAGAAAACACCGCCAACACCATGCAGGCCATCCACGGCGCACAATTGCGCCCCGTGCCCGTCAGCCCCGGCCTGATGGTCTATCTGGATCAGGTCAAGCGCAGCCGCCTGATCGAGCGCTGGAACGAGGCGTTGCGGTCGCAATAGGTTTGAGCGCCCACCATCCCTCATTCCTGTGCTTGTCACAGGAATCCAGCCAGCCCCAGTCTTTGGGCTGAAAAGACTCCTCTCGCCGCGCAGACGCGCGCCGGCTGGATCCCTGTGACAAGCACAGGGATGAGGGAGCGGCAAGCTTTGAAAGCGCCATCCCACACGCCACAGTAGACGTCCGATACAAATTAATAGAGAGTAAATGCGCAAGGACTTGCGTAGCGTCAGTTAGATGACAGCTTTCTGTGATGCTCTGCAATTCTTCTTCATTCCGTGGAGGCGGAAGAAGATGCGGGAGGAAATCCAGGATTGCCAAGGCCCCACGCTGAGCATTCAGCGCCGGCGCAGACGCGTCCGAAAAGCCCCCCGCATAAACGAAAAACGACGCCCAAAAGGGCATCCTGAGGAGGGTTTTCCAAGTGAAGCATTTTCTTATCGGCACATTTCTGGCGGGCGTGATCGCGCTTCCGGCGGTTGCAGCGGATTACACCATCATCGCCCCGGCCAATCCCGGCGGCGGCTGGGACCAGACCGCGCGCTCCCTGCAGACCGTGCTGCAGGAAGAAGGCATTTCCAAGAGCGTTCAGGTGCAGAACGTACCGGGCGCCGGCGGCACCATCGGTCTTGCGCAGTTCGCCAGCCAGCAGAAGGGCAACCCGAACGCCCTCATCGTCGGCGGTTACGTGATGGTCGGCGCGATCCTCACCAACAACGCGCCCGTCACCCTTAAGGAAGTTACGCCGATCGCCCGTCTGACCGGCGAATATGAAGCCATCGTCGTTCCGGCATCCTCGCCGCTGAAGACCATCGGCGACCTCGTCGACCAGCTCAAGAAGGATCCGGGCAGCGTTTCCTGGGGCGGCGGCTCCGCCGGCGGCACCGACCACATCGCGGTTGGCCTGATTGCCAAGGCGGCCGGCGTCGACCCGACCAAGATCAACTACATCGCTTACTCCGGCGGCGGCGAAGCGCTTGCCTCGATCCTCGGCTCGCAGGTAACTGCCGGTATTTCGAGCTACGGCGAATTCGAAAGCCAGGTAAAGGCCGGCACGCTGCGCCTGCTCGCCGTTTCCAGCGAAGAGAAGCTGGAAGGCGTCGATGCGCCGACGCTGAAGGAAAGCGGTCTCGATGTCGTCGTCCAGAACTGGCGCATGGTCGCCGCTCCTCCCGGCCTGACGCCGGAGCAGGAAAAGGCCGTCAATGCCGACATCGAAAAGCTGGTGAAGTCCGCCAAGTGGCAGGAAACCCTGAAGACCAAGAGCTGGATGGACACCTATCTCGCCGGTGACGAATTCAAGGCGCAGCTCGCCAAGGATACCGACGCCACCGCCGCCATCCTCAAAGACATCGGACTGGTAAAATGAGCCAGGGTTCCAACCCTTCGCAGCATCAAAAGCGCCGCCCTGACTGGGCGGCGCTGGCGATCGCCATCTTCCTCGTCATCATCGCCTCGGTGATCTTCTGGGACAGCGCGCGCCTCGCCAGCGTCACCGGCTATTCGCCGGTTGGCCCGGCAACGGTGCCTTATGCTATCGGCTTCTGTCTTATCGGCCTGGCGCTGTGGACAGCCATCGAGGCCTGGCGCGGTGATTTTCCCGAACGCGACAAACAGGAAATCGCCCCGGTTATCTGGGTCGTCGCCGGCCTTGCCGCACAGATGCTGCTGCTGAACATTGCCGGTTTCTCCATCGCCACCGGCCTGCTCTTCGCCTTTACGGCGCGCGCCTTCGGCAAACGCAAGCTCTGGTATTCGATCCCCATCGGCATCGCCCTGAGCTTCTTCATCTGGTTCATCTTCGCGCGGCTGCTGCAGCTTTCACTGCCCGCCGGGCCTCTGGAACGGCTGCTCTTCTAACAGCCATTCCGACCAAAATTCGAGATCACAGGAACAATTGGCGCGCGATGACGCAAAAGCCAGTCGTTCCGCCCGCCCATCGGGTCCACTTGGGGGACATCTGTCCATGAGTACCTTTGAATTCCTGCTGCACGGTCTTGAGGTTGCCGCCCAACCCATGAACCTGCTCTATGCGCTGATCGGCGTCACGCTCGGCACCGCCGTCGGCGTCCTGCCCGGTATCGGCCCTGCGCTGACCGTGGCGCTGCTTCTGCCCGTCACCTACCGGCTCGATCCCGCCGGTTCGCTCATCATGTTCGCCGGCATCTATTATGGCGGCATGTATGGCGGCTCGACCACCTCGATCCTGCTCAACACGCCGGGCGAAAGCGCCTCGATCGTGACTGCGCTCGAAGGCAACAAGATGGCCCGCAAGGGCAGAGGCGGTCCGGCGCTGGCCACCGCCGCCATCGGCTCCTTCGTCGCCGGCCTCATCGCCACCATCGCGCTCGCCTTCATCGCGCCCTATATCGTCAAGCTGGCGCTGGTCTTCGGCCCGCGTGAATATTTCGCGCTGATGGTGCTCGCCTTCGTCACCGTTTCCTCCGCCTTCGGGGACTCGGCGCTGCGCGGCCTTACCTCGCTGTTCATCGGCTTTGCGCTTGCCATCGTCGGCATCGACCAGCTGACCGGCCAGACCCGCATGAGCTTCGGCATTCCCGACCTGCTCGACGGCGTGGAAGTGACGACGCTTGCGGTGGCCATGTTCGCCATCGGCGAAACGCTGTTCATCGTCGCCCAGGGCAGCACCGGCCCGGACAAGGTCGAAGCCGTGAAAGGCTCCGTCTGGATGAGCGCGCAGGACTGGGCACGCTCCTGGAAAGCCTGGCTGCGCGGCACGCTGATCGGCTTCCCCATCGGCGCCATGCCGGCGGGCGGCGCTGAAATCGGCACCTTCCTGTCCTACGCCACCGAAAAGAAGCTGACCAAATATCCGGAAGAATTCGGCCATGGCGCCATCGAAGGTGTGGCCGGTCCGGAAGCCGCCAACAATGCGTCCGCCGCCGGTACGCTGGTTCCGCTCTTGACGCTCGGCCTGCCGACGACGGCGACCGCCGCCATCATGCTCGCCGGCTTCCAGCAATATGGCCTCCAGCCCGGCCCGCTGCTGTTCGCAACCAATCCGCAGCTCGTCTGGGGCCTGATCGCCAGCCTGTTCATCGCCAACCTGATGCTGCTGGTTCTGAACCTGCCGCTCGTCGGCCTGTGGGTGAAGCTGCTGACCATTCCGAAGCCCTGGCTTTATGCCGGCATCCTGCTGTTTGCGACGCTCGGCACCATCGGCGCCAACCCGTCGGTCTTCGAACTCGGCATGCTGCTCGCCTTCGGCATCCTCGGCTATATCATGCGCATCTTCGGTTATCCGATTGCGCCTGCGGTCGTCGGCCTCATCCTCGGCCCGCTTGCGGAACAGCAGCTGCGCCGCGCGCTCGCCATCGGTCAGGGCGATCCGACGGTACTGTTCACCTCGCCGATTGCCGTTGGTCTCTTCATCGTGGCAGCCGCCGCCTTCATCATCCCGCTCATCATGCGTATCCGCGGCCGTGGCGAGGTGCTGACGCAGCTTGCCGCCAACGAGGACTGAGAAACCAAGAGCCTCCCAAGGCAACTGGCCCCGTATCTCCGGATGCGGGGCCTTTTTTATTCACGCCAACGGGATGTGTGATGCACGCACGCCCATGATAGAATTACGCCAACCGCAGGAGAAAGACATGCGCACGATTGCGATCATGATGGTTCTGGCGCTTGCCGGCTGCACCACCGCCCCCGACGTCGAGCCCATTCCCGGCAGCATCACCTATGGTGGACAGCCGCGCACCAAATTGACCAAGTCCCCCATCGGCAGCACGCTCAGCAACGAATTCGTGATGGACGACGGGCGGCTGGCCATCGAAACCTACCGCGTGCAACCGGATCGGTCGCTGAAACTGGAGAGGCGCGAAATCGTCGGCGACTGGCCGCCGGATTGAGGCGTGCGGACACAGACCGGGTTAGCGACGCGTGCGAAAACGGTGCTTCCGTCATCCTCGGCCTTGTGCCGAGGATCTGCGACCTATCGATTTGTTCAACGTGATTAGATCCTCGGCACAAGGCCGAGGATGACGTCCGGAGAGATTGCAAGCCATGCTATTCCTCCCAGACATTTCCCGCTCACGGCAATTCAGAACCGTTCTAAAACATAATTTTGATTTCCGCCGACCTTGCCAATAAAGCTGATCACCAACATCAAGTTAACCCGGCGGGATCATATCCGCCGGCTCGGAACATAGTGCAAGGGACATATAAGTGGCCATCAACTTCACCTTCCCCGTTCGGCTGCTGGCGGCAGCGGCCTTCAGCCTCGGCGCGATGACGGCAAGTGCCGAAGAAATGACGATCAAGCACGCGCAGGGCGAGACCGTGCTGAAGGCGGCGCCGAAGAAGGTTCTGGTTCTCGATATTCCCTCGCTCGACAATCTCGATGCGCTCGGCGTCGAGCCCGCCGGTGTCGTCGGCTCCAACCTGCCCACCTATCTGCAGAAATATGCCGATGGCAAATATCTGAAGGTCGGCACGCTGTTTGAGCCCGATTATGAGGCGATCAATGCGGCAGAGGCCGATCTGGTCATCGTCGGCGGCCGTTCGCGGGCGAAATATCCGGACGTTGCGAAGATCACGCCCACCATCGACATGTCGGTGGATTCCAAGGAATTCATCGGCAGCGTCAAAGCCAACATCACCAAGCTCGGCGATATCTTCGGCAAGCAGGAAGAAGCCAGGAAGCTCGACGCCGCCATCGATGAAAAAGTGGCCAAGCTGAAGGAAATCGCACCCAACTCCGGCACGGCGATGATCCTCGTCACCAATGCCGGCAAGGTCGGCGTTTATGGCCCGAGCTCGCGCACCGGCTGGCTGCATACCGAAATCGGCTTCAAGCCGGTCGCAGCCGACATCGACGACCGTTTCGACCGCGGCGATGTCGTCTCCTTCGAATATCTGGCCGAGGTCAATCCCGAATGGCTGTTCGTGATCGACCGCGATGCCGGCATCGGCCGCGCCACGGATCCGGGCAAAGCGGCCGCGCAGGTGCTGGATAACGAGCTGGTGCACCAGACCAATGCCTGGAAGAAAAAGCAGATCGTTTATCTCGACCCACAGGCGGCCTATATCGTCAGCAGCGGTTATACGGCGCTCTCCACCCTGCTCGATCAGGTCTACAAGGCCGTATCCGAGAAGAAGTAGTAGCAACCGCGCGCCATCTGCTCCACACTCGACGTCATCCTCGGGCTTGTCCCGAGGATCTACCAAGGTATCGTAGAATCAATAGGTTGCAGATCCTCGGGACAAGCCCGAGGATGACGGAGAGAGGTTTGTAGCCTCACCGTAACCTGCGGGGTTGCCGGGAGCTTTCACCATTTTCGAAAAATCGCCGAAGTGAAATCCCTGTCTCTCATCCTTGCCCTTCTTCTGGCCCTGGTGCTCGCCATCACCAGCCTGTTCGTCGGCGTCAGCAATGTCTCGCTCGCCACTCTCTTTTCGCCTGATACCAGCGCGGACGCGCTGCGCGTGCTGCTCGTCAGCCGCATTCCGCGTACGCTGGCGCTGATCCTGGCCGGAAGCTCGATGGCGATTGCCGGGCTCATCATGCAGATGCTGGTGCGCAACCGCTTCGTGGAACCTTCGACAGCGGGCACCACCGAATCCGCCGGCCTCGGCCTTCTCACCGTCACCCTGCTGGCGCCGGACACGCCGATCTTCGGCAAGATGCTGGTGGCCGCCGTCTTCGCGCTCGCCGGCACCGCGCTGTTCCTGCGTATCCTGCGGCAGGTGCCGCTGCGCGACGTGCTGCTGGTGCCGCTGATCGGCATCATGCTCGGCGGCGTCATTTCCGCCGTCACCACCTTCTTCGCTTATCGTTTTGATCTCTTGCAATCGCTGGGCGCGTGGATGACGGGGGATTTTTCCGGCGTGCTGCGCGGCCGTTATGAATTGCTGTGGATCGGCTTCCTTTTCGCCATCGCCGCCTATCTCGCCGCCGACCGTTTCACCGTCGCCGGCATGGGCCGCGATTTCACCACCAATCTTGGCCTCAACTATCGTCGGGTCATGGCGCTCGGCCTCACCATCGTCTCGCTGGTCAGCGCGGTCGTCGTCGTCACCGTCGGCATGATCCCCTTTCTCGGGCTGATCGTGCCGAATGTCGTCAGCCTGATGATCGGCGACAATATGCGCCGGTCGGTACCCTGGGTCGCGACGCTGGGCGCGGTCTTTGTGCTTTCCTGCGACATCATCGGCCGCACCGTGCGTGCGCCTTACGAAATACCCATCGGAACCGTGGTCGGCGTCATCGGCAGCGCGCTGTTCCTCTATCTCCTGCTGCGGAAACGCCACCATGCGTGAGAGACATCCCGACCGGCGTGCAAAAACCGTTCTGCTCGTACTTGCGGCATTCGCACTCATCTCCATGGCCGCCTTCATGACACTGGGCGCCAAGGGCAGCTGGAGCTTCGTGCTGCCGTTTCGCGGCATCAAGCTTCTGTCGCTGCTGCTGGTGGCCTATGCCATCGCGGTCTCCACCGTGCTGTTCCAGACGGTCACCAACAACCGCATCCTCACCCCCTCGGTCATGGGTTTCGATTCGCTTTATGTGCTGATGCAGACCGGGCTGATCTTCGTCTTCGGCTCGGCAACCGTTGTCATGATCGATCCGCAACTGAAGTTTCTCGCCGAAACCAGCCTGCTCGTCGCCTTTTCCGCCCTGCTCTATCGCTGGCTTTTCGTCGGCGCGGAACGCAGCCTGCATCTTCTGGTGCTGGTGGGCATCGTCTTCGGCGTCTTCTTCCGCAGCCTCTCGGGTTTCATGCAGCGCGTGCTGGACCCCAATGAATATACAGTGCTGCAGGATGTGCTGTTCGCCAGCTTCAATTCGATCGATCCGACGCTTCTTGCCGTCTCCGCCATCATCATCGGCGTGGTGACCATCATCGGGCTCAGGCTCATGCACACGCTCGACGTCCTCTCGCTCGGCCGCGCAACGGCCATCAGCCTCGGCGTCGAATATAAGCGCACGGTCACCATCATCCTCGTGCTGGTCTCCGTGCTGGTCGCCGTCTCCACCGCTCTCGTCGGCCCGGTCATGTTCTTCGGCCTGCTGGTCGCAGCCCTTGCCCATTATCTCACCGGCAACGGCAAACACGCCTATGTGCTGCCGGCCGCAATCCTCATCGCCGTGATCTGCCTCGTTGGCGGCCAGGTGGTGCTGGAGCGGGTCTTCGCCTTCGATACGGCGCTCTCGATCATCATCGAATTTCTCGGCGGCATCGTCTTTATCGGTCTTATTTTGAAGCGGGGTGCGCGATGATCATCGCCAGTCAGATCAGCAAATCCTATGGCGACAGCCTCGTCGTCGATGGCGTCTCCGTCTCCATTCCGGCAGGCGGCGTCACCTCCATCATCGGGCCGAATGGTGCGGGAAAATCGACCCTGCTTTCCATCGTCGCAAGGCTGATGTCGATGGATGCCGGAACGGTGACCGTCGACGGGCTGGATGTCACGAAAACCCCTTCCGACACGCTGGCAAAGCGGCTCTCCATATTGCGGCAGGACAACCACATCTCCTCACGCCTGACAGTGCGCGATCTCGTCGGTTTCGGCCGTTACCCCTATTCCAAGGGCCGCCCCACCATCGAGGACAAGGTCCATATCGACCGTGCGCTGGAATATCTGCATCTCGAAACCCTTGCCGGCCGGTTTCTGGACGAGCTTTCCGGCGGCCAGCGCCAGCGCGCCTTCGTGGCCATGGTGCTGTGCCAGGATACCGATTACGTGCTGCTCGACGAGCCGCTCAACAATCTCGACATGAAACACGCCTCCGGCATGATGAAGATAATGCGCCGCGCCGCTGACGAGCTGAAGAAGACCGTGGTTCTGGTGCTGCACGACATCAACTTCGCCTCCTGGTATTCCGACACCATCATCGCCATGCGCGAGGGCCGCATCTGCCATCAGGGGCCGGCGGAAGAGATCATTCGCCCGGACATCCTCAAGGACATCTATGACATGCCGATCCGCGTCAATGAGATAGACGGCCGGCGCATCTGCCTGTTTTACGAATGACATGATGATTGTGCAGGATTTTTGCTGTCCCGGTGCTTAGCATGGAACAGGGCCACTGGCCCGGACGTTAAACGACGGACTTTTCCAAAGCGGCATTCCGTCCGCAACTTCAGGAGACATCGATGAAGACGCACAAGACGAAGAACGACCTGCCTTCCAACGCCAAGTCGACCGTGATCGGCATTCTGAACGAATCGCTGGCCTCGGTGATCGACCTTGCACTCATCACCAAGCAGGCGCACTGGAACCTCAAGGGCCCGCAATTCATCGCCGTGCATGAACTTCTCGACACCTTCCGCACCCAGCTCGACAATCACGGCGATACCATCGCCGAGCGTGTGGTCCAGCTTGGCGGCACGGCGCTCGGCAGCCTGCAAGCGGTCTCGTCCACGACGAAGCTCAAGGCCTATCCGACCGATATCTACAGGATCCACGACCATCTGGACGAACTGATCGAGCGTTATGGCGAAGTCGCGAACATGATCCGCAAGGCAATCGACGATTCCGACGAGGCGGGCGACCCGACGACGGCGGACATCTTCACCGCCGCCTCGCGCGATCTCGACAAGTCGCTCTGGTTCCTCGAAGCGCATGTGCAGGAAAAGAGCTGAGCGGAAAACGGCTCTTGCCTCCCCAAACAGCAAAGCGCCCGGATACCCGGGCGCTTTTTTTTAAACGGAATGGCGCAATCAATGCCGGCGTAAGACCGCAAGCCCTATATCGCGCAACATTTCATGGTCGAGAATGCCGCGCTGGGCGCTTCGGATCAAAACCGCTGCGCACTCATTGGCAACATGGCTGCTGCGATCTTGAAGGCACTCGAAACATACGCCATCGAAAATATTCTGTAGATCGGTGATCTGCTCTGGCGACAATTGTGCGCCAACTCTTTCAAAAGCTGCGTACGACAAGGCTCATCCTCCCGATGATGATATGCCAAGTATCGTTCCCAATATCGTTTCGATTTTTTCGTGGACAGGAAATTTGTACACCCGAACGAATCACTTGTCGAATCAGATTTTAACCAAATGTAAATAGGTTATTTTCTGGCCTTCCCGCCGATCGCCACTCCTATGACGGGGAGATAAAAACCAGCTGAAACAATATCTTCAGCGGAAATTCCCTGCGCTTCAGCCCGTGATGGCCGCCAGATTTCAGATAAATCCGCAGACAGGCGGATTTCCACCGAAACCGCAAAAGAAACTGTTGCATTCCAAAAACGATTGAGCGATATAGCACCCGTCGCCGCTTCGGCGGCCCACGGTTCAGCGAACTACCCCGGACCGGTGGATTTGAGCGGGTGTAGCTCAGGGGTAGAGCACAACCTTGCCAAGGTTGGGGTCGAGGGTTCAAATCCCTTCGCCCGCTCCAAATTTCCAGAACAGGCAGATATATCTTCACTGCACCCGATGTGAAACGCGTCGTTTCCATGGGCTGTGACGCGCATTGCCGCGCGAAATGCGCGAGGATTTCCCACGCATGGGCAAACCGGGAAGGGCGTTCCCTCCCCGGTCCTCATTGTCAGGCGGCCTGATCCCAGACGGGTGCAAGCCCTTCCGGCGAAACGATGCGGCCATCCGGCCTGGCAAGCGCGCAGATCGCCGCCATTTCATCGGCGGAAAGCTCGAAATCGAAGATGGCGAGATTTTCATCGACGCGGGCTTCGCTGACCGTCTTCGACAGTGCGATGACACCCTGCTGCTGCACGAGCCAGCGTAGTACCACCTGCGCCACCGACTTGCCACGGCCTGCGGCGATTTCCTTCAGCACCGGATCGGTGAAGACCTTGCCATCGGCCATGCCGTAATAACCCGTCACCGACATGCCGGCGGCCTTTGCCGCGGCGATAACCACGTCCTGATCGATATAGGGGTGGTATTCGATCTGGTTGGTCACGATCGGGGCCTTGGACAGCTTCACCGCCTCGGCCATCAGCGCCGTGCTGAAATTGGAAACGCCGATATGACGCACCTTGCCCGCTTCCTTCACCGCGTTCAGCGCGCCGATCTGTTCGGCAAGCGAAACCGCCTCGTTCGGCCAATGCAGCAGCAGCAGGTCGACATAATCGGTCTTCAGCTTTTTCAGGCTCTCATCCACGGAGGCGAGAAAGGCATCGTGCCTGTAGTTCTCGACCCAGACCTTGGTGGTCAGAAACACGTCGCCCCGCGCCACGCCCGAAGCAGCGATGGCTTCCCCGACCTCGGCCTCATTGCCGTAGATCTGGGCGGTATCGATATGGCGGAAACCGGCTTTCAGCGCATGGGGAACGATGCGCAGCACATCGGCACCGGGAATACGAAACGTGCCGAAACCCAGCGCCGGGATCGAAGCGCCATTTGCGGTGACATCAAACATATATTTTCTCCTTTGAAGTGGCCCGGCCGACTTGGGAGCGGCCGGGAATTTTATGAAAGTTCAGGCGGTTTTCAGGGTCAGCGCGGCGCGGCGGTCGAGCGTGCTGCTCCAGAGGGTCAGGAGCAGGGCCACGGCGACGAGAATGGCGCCGACCCACGGGGTTGCGGCAAGCCCCATCGGCGATTCCACCACCAGACCGCCAAGCCATGCGCCAATGGCGATGCCGAGGTTGAAGGCGGCGATGTTGAGCGCCGAGGCGACATCGACAGCGCCGGGGCGATGTTCCTTGGCAAGCTGCACCACATAAAGCTGCAGGCCGGGAACATTGGCGAAGGACAGGAAGCCAAGCGCGGCAAGCGTGATGAGCGTCAGCACCGGCGAGAAGGCCGTGAAGGAAAAGACGAGCAGCACGATGGCCTGCGCCAGAAAGAGGCCGATCAGCGCCCTGGCCGGGTTATGGTTGGCGATCCTGCCGCCGCCGATATTGCCGGCTGCAATGGCGATGCCATAGAGCACGAGGATCAGGCTGACGCTCTTTTCCGAAAAGCCGGTGACATCCTGCAGGATCGGCGCAAGGAAGGTGAAAGCGACGAAGGTGCCGCCGTAGCCGAGCGCGGTCATGGCGAAAACGATGAGCAGGCGACCGGAGCCGAGAACACGGACCTGATCGAAGAGGCTCGCCGGCGGCGCCTTCTTGAGCGTGCTCGGCAGAAGCGTGGCAATGCCGAAGAAGGCGATGACGCCAAGGGCGGCAACGACCCAGAAGGTCGCACGCCAGCCGAAGACCTGCCCGATATAGGTGCCGAGCGGAACGCCGGTGACGATGGCCACCGTCAGCCCCATGAACATCATGGCAATGGCCGAGGCGCGGCGATTTTCCGGCACGAGATCGGCGGCGATGGTGGAGCCGACCGAGAAGAAGACGCCATGGGCGAAGGCGGCGATGACGCGGGCGACAAGCAGCATCTCATAGCTGGGCGACAGGGCCGCCGCGCTGTTGCCGATGACGAACAGGGCCATCAGGCCGAGCAGCAGCGGCTTTCTTTCGATCCTGCCGGTCAGCGCCGTCAGGATCGGCGCACCGAAGGTGACGCCCAGCGCATAAACGCTGACGATGAGGCCGGCAAGCGGCAGGGTAATGTGAAGATCGGTCGCGACGGTCGGCAGAAGACCGACAATCACGAACTCCGTGGTGCCGATCGCATAGGCCGCGATCGTCAAGGCAAATATGGCCAATGGCATGACGAATACCTCTTCGCCCGGAGCGGGATCGCGGGCGTTCTGGACAGCAACGCCGTCCGGTTGGATCATTTGGACAGCGATGCTGTCGGCTTGCATCGTTTGGACAGCGATGCTGTCCGGTTGGATCAAATCTATGGACGCAATATGGGCGAAGGGGACTTGCATGATAATCGGCAAGGTCGGATAAATACCTTTGAATTGATTTCACAGGTGGTGCGGCGATGGACAATCGGGCCGGAGAAATGGAAGTCTTCGTGGCGGCGGCGGAACTCGGCAGTTTTTCCGCCGCGGGGCGCAGGCTGAAGCTTTCACCCTCGGCGGTGAGCAAGCTTGTCACCCGTATCGAAGACCGCCTCGGCACCCGGCTGCTTGCCCGCTCCACCCGGCTTGTCACGCTCACACCGGAGGGCGAAGTCTATCTTGCGCGGGCAAGGCGCATTCTCGCCGACATAGCCGAGACCGAGCAGATCGTGGCGAGCGGCGGCAAGGTGGTGCCGCGCGGCCTTTTGCGCGTCAACGCCACACTTGGCTTCGGCGAACGTTATCTCCTGCCGCTTGCGCCGGAATTCCTGTCGCTTTATCCGGAAATCGAGCTGGATATCTCGCTGACCGACGGCGTCATCAGCCTGATCGAGGAACGCACCGATATCGCCATCCGCTCGGGCGCCATGGGAGATTCATCCCTGAAGGCGAGAAAGCTGAAGGAAGTCCGTCGCGTCATCGTCGCCTCCCCCGCCTATATCGAACGACACGGCATGCCGGAAAAACCGCAGGATCTGGCGCGGCACAATTGCTTCAGCTTCAATTTCAGCCGCAGCCTCAATGAATGGCCGTTTCGCAACCCCGGCTCTGCGGAAGTCTACCGACTGCCCGTAACCGGCAACGTCTCGGTCAACAGCGGCATGGCCATGCGAAGGCTCTGCCTGACGGGCTTGGGGCTGGGAAGAGTCGGCGAATTTCATATCGAGCCGGATATCGAGGCGGGCCTGCTCGTGCCGGTGCTGGAAGACTATAATGCCGAGGAAATGGAAGTGATCCACGCGGTTTATGCCGGTCACGAACACCTGGCCGCCCGCGTTCGCGCCTTCATCGATTTTGTCGCGGCAAGGGTCGGGCGGTGACTGGCCGCCTCACACCAGGCCGTGCACCAGCTTGGCCAGCCAGTCGACAAAAACGCGGACCTTGTTGGTTACATGCCGGGTCTGGGGATAGACCACATAGATCGGCATGGCCTCGCGCCGCCATTCGGAAAGCACCGGCACCAGCTCGCCCCGCGAAAGCGCATCCTTCACCATGAAGACGGGAAGCTGCACGATGCCCATGCCGGCCAGCGCCGCATTGAGATAGGTGCGACTGTCATTGACCGAGACGACATAGTTCGGGGTCAGCTCGACGCTGCGCACGCCATTGTCGAAGGAAGCCGGCATGATCTGGCCGGTGGTGGCATTGAGGTAGCCCACCGAATAATGCTCCTTCTCCAGATCCTCCGGTTCTTGCGGCATGCCGAAATTTTCGATGTAGGACGGCGAGGCGAATGTCTCGAACCGCAGTTCGCCGACTTTACGGGCAATCAGCGACTGATCGCGCAGCACGCCGACCCGCAGCGCACAGTCGACATTCTCCGCGATATAATCGACCAGACGGTCGCCGACACCGAGGTCGAGACGGATTTGCGGATAACGCTGGTAAAATTCGCAAAGATGTGGGATAACCACCAGGTCCGCGAAGACACCGGCCATTTCCACCCGCAACCGGCCGGAGGGCTGCACCTGCGCGCTGGACATGCTACCGTCAAGTTCTTCGATTTCCGACAAAATCTGTGAGGCCCGCTCATAATAGAGAGCGCCGTCCGTTGTCAGCATCACCCGGCGCGTGGTGCGGTTGAGAAGTGTGGTGTGCAAATGCGCCTCCAGCGCCTGCACCATATTGGTAACAGTGGTTTTCGGCATGTTCAGCGCGGTGGCGGCGCGACTGAAATTGCCGGTTTCCACGACCCGCGTAAAAACCCGCATGGCGGAGAGCTGATCCATTCACTGCCTCGGAGATATGATTATCCGTGATTTCGGAATAGTGTTTTCAAATTTGCATGCTTGATCGTTTCGATCCGAACAATAATATGGATTTCAGATTTTGCAATATGATCCGCCTTCAAGCATGTCGCCACTGCAAAAGTGCGTTGCGGTTTTGCGGTGGCGACATGCGGCAAGATAAAAACTTAAAGCGCAGGAGCGTATCCGAAGGATCGCAACACGCTTTAAGTGGCGGCGCAAAGGATTTGGAGTCATGAACGCGCATTGGGAAAATATGGGTAGCGAGACGTCCGTGTCGAGGCTCTCCGTGCGCCGTTATGAAGGTTCCTGCCTCTGCAGCCATCCGCCTGTCGTACTTTATCTGCGCGGCGGATCGTTTCTGGAACCCGGCCTTGAGCCGGGCGGCAATTGCCCGGAGCTTCCGGTGGCCCGCGCGCTTGCGGAAAGCGGCGCAGTGGTCGTGGAAGCCGACTATAGCAAGCCGTCCGGCAACGAGTTTCCGATGGTCATCGATTGCGCCTATGAGGCGCTCGATCATCTGAGCCGGGATCGCAAGCACTATGGCGGCGCGAAATCGCTGCTGTTTGTGGCCGGCGAAGAAGCAGGCGGCAATGTGGCGGCGGGGCTTGCCTTGAAGGCCCGTGACCGCATGCCGGGCAAGCTCGCAGGCCAGATTCTTCTGTCGCCCATGATCGACCCGATGATGACGACGGAATCCTTCCGCGACGCGGACAGGATCGGCATGCGCCAGCGTTGGGCCGATGGCTGGAGCCATTACCTTGCCAAGGCGTGCGGGTTCTTCCACCCCTATGCCGCGCCCTGCCAGTGCACGCGGCTGAACCGGGTGGCGCCGGCGCTGATCTTTACGGCCGAGGACGACCCTCTGCGCGACGAAACGGTCAATTATGCAGACCGCCTCATCGCCTCAGGCGTCAGCGTCCGGCAGCATGTTTTTCCCGCCGGCGTCGGCTGGACGGGGCTCTATCAAGGAGAGGGCGGCGGATGGGTCTCATCCGTCTGTTCGGAATTCAAGACCTTCGTTGACCAGTTGAAACACTGAATACCGCATTTATTGAGAAACTGACCGGCTCCTGATCCGAGCCAAGGAGAAACCCATGACGCTGAACACCAAGCGCCGGGCCCTGACGGGTGCCGGTATCGGGCTGGCTATGTCCGTTGCAGCCGCAGCATTGTTTTTCGACCTCCCCACCAGCCGCGATGCAACGGCCGCTTCCACCCCGGCTGAAACACCAGCGATCCCGGTTACCGTCGCCAAGGTGGAAAGCCGTGACGTGATGCGCTGGGAAGAATTTTCCGGCCGTCTCGAAGCCGTTGACCGGGTGCAGATCCGCTCCCGCGTCGCCGGCCAGATCAAGGCCGTGCATTTCCGCGAAGGCGCGCTGGTGAAGGAAGGCGATCCCCTCTTCACCATCGATCCGGCCCCCTATCAGGCTGCCGTTGCAGGCGCTGAAGGACAGGTCGCTTCCGCCGAAGCCAAGGTCAGCCTTGCGAAGACCGAACTCGACCGTGGCCGCAGGCTTTCCGACAATCGCACCATCTCCCAGAGCGATCTCGACCAGCGGCAAAGCTCGTTTGCGGATGCCGAAGCCCAGCTTCGCGCCGCCCGCGCAGCCCTGACCACGGCTCAGCTCGATCTCGGTTATACCGAAATCCTCGCCCCGGTTTCCGGCCGCGTCGGCCGCATCGAAATCACCGCCGGCAACCTCGTCGCCGCCGGCTCGACCTCGCCGGCGCTCACGACACTGGTATCGGTCAACCCGATCTATGCCAGCTTCAACGCCAGCGAAGGCGTCGTGGCCAAGGCGCTTGCCGAACTGCCGCAGACGGACGGCGCCCTGCCCGCTCTCGAACAGATCCCGGTGGAAATCGGCACGCTTTCGGATGAAGGCACGCCGATCAAGGGCACGCTGCACCTGATCGACAACCAGGTGGATTCGGCAAGCGGCACCATCGGTGTCCGCGCCGTCTTCGAAAATCCGGACGGCAGGCTCATTCCGGGCCAGTTCGTGCGGGTGCGCATGGGCGAACCGAAGCCGGAAAACCGCATCGTCATCAGCGACCGCGCCATCGGCACGGATCAGGACAAGCGCTTCGTCTTCGTGGTCGATGCCGAAAACAAGGTGAGCTATCGCCAGATCAAGCCGGGCGCACCGGCCGATGGCCAGCGCATCATCGAAAGCGGCCTTGCCGCCGGTGATACGATCGTCGTCAACGGCCTTCAGCGCATTCGCCCCGGCGCGACCATCGCACCGCAGGCGGAAGACAAGGTTGCTGCTTCGCAGTAACCCGCCTCTTTGATCAGCAAGCGTCCCGCGCTTTCGCGAGACGCCCCTTCAGACAGAACCGGCCTTCACCGGCGGCAGGATTGCCGCCGGAACGGCCTTCGCATTCCCAAAGACCCGGAGAGGGACTGGATATGAATATTTCCAGATTTTTTGTCGACAGGCCGGTATTCGCCGGCGTTCTGTCGATCCTGATTGTGGTGGCAGGCCTACTCGGCATGCGCGCCCTGCCGATTTCGGAATATCCCGAAGTCGTTCCGCCATCCGTCGTCGTCCGCGCCACCTATCCCGGCGCGAACCCGACCGTTATTGCCGAAACCGTCGCGACACCGCTGGAAGAACAGATCAACGGCGTCGAGGACATGCTCTATATGGGCAGCCAGGCGACGTCCGACGGCGTCCTGACGCTGACCGTCACCTTCAAGCTCGGCACCGACCCCGACAAGGCGCAGCAGCTGGTGCAGAACCGCGTGTCGCAGGCCGAACCGCGCCTGCCGGCGGAAGTTCGCGCACTCGGCATCACCACCGTCAAGAGCTCGCCCGACTTCATCATGGTCGTCAACCTGGTCTCGAAGACCGACGCCTATGACATCACCTATCTGCGCAACTATGCGACGCTGAACGTCAAGGACCGGCTTGCCCGCATCGAAGGTGTCGGCCAGGTGCAGGTCTTCGGCGCAGGCGACTATTCCATGCGCGTCTGGCTCGACCCGCAGAAGGTGGCCGAGCATGATCTGGCCGCCAGCGACGTTTCCGACGCCATCCGCCAGCAGAACGTGCAGGCCGCAGCCGGCGTTATCGGCGCTTCGCCGAGCCCGAACGGTGTCGACCTGCAGCTCAACGTCAATGCCCAGGGCCGTCTGACGACGCCGGAGGAATTCGGCAACATCATCGTCAAGAGCGGCGCCAACGGTGAAATCACCCGCCTGCGCGATGTCGCCCGCATCGAACTCGGTGCGGCCGATTACACGCTGCGCTCGCTGCTGGACGGCGAACCCGCCGTGGCTGTCGCGGTGCTTCAGGCCCCCGGCTCCAACGCCATCGAAATCGCCGACAATGTCCGCGCCACGATGGACAATCTGCAGCTGGCAATGCCCGACGGTGTGAAATACGAAATCGTCTACGACACGACGAAATTCGTGCGCTCCTCCATCGAAAAGGTTGTCGATACACTCCTCGAGGCCGTTGGCCTCGTGGTGCTTGTCGTCATCCTCTTCCTGCAGACCTGGCGCGCCTCGATCATTCCGCTGATCGCCGTTCCGGTCTCGATCATCGGCACCTTCGCCGTCATGTATGCCTTCGGCTTCTCCATCAACGCGTTGACGCTGTTCGGGCTCGTGCTCGCCATCGGCATCGTGGTGGATGACGCCATCGTGGTCGTCGAAAACGTCGAGCGAAACATCGAAAACGGGCTCTCGCCGCGTGACGCCACCTATAAGGCGATGCGCGAAGTCTCAGGCCCGATCATCGCGATTGCGCTGGTTCTGGTCGCGGTCTTCGTGCCGCTTGCCTTCATCTCTGGCCTGTCCGGCCAGTTCTACCGGCAGTTCGCACTGACCATCGCCATCTCCACCGTCATTTCGGCCATCAACTCGCTGACGCTGTCGCCCGCTCTTGCAGCCCTGCTGCTGAAGGAACACGGCGCACCGAAAGACTGGCTGACCCGCTTCATGGACAAAATCCTTGGCTGGTTCTTCCGCGGCTTCAACCGCGCCTTCGGCGCAGCCTCGAACGGCTACGGCAAGACCGTGGGCGGGCTGGTGACGCGCAAGAGCCTTGTCATGATGGTCTATATGGCGCTGGTGGCCGCCACCTACGGCATGTTCACCACCGTCCCGAGCGGCTTCGTGCCGGCGCAGGACAAGCAGTACCTGATCGGCTTCGCCCAGCTTCCGGACGGCGCAACGCTCGACCGCACGGAAAGCGTCATCAAGCGGATGAGCGACATCGCGCTCGAAACACCCGGCGTCAGCCACGCCATCGCCTTCCCGGGCCTGTCGATCAACGGCTTCACCATCGGCTCCAATTCCGGCATCGTCTTTGCAGTTCTCGATGACTTCGAAAAACGTAAGACACCGGAACTGTCCGGCGGCGCCATCGCCATGCAGCTGAACCAGAAATATGCGGGCATTCAGGATGCCTTCATCGCCATGTTCCCGCCGCCGCCGGTCAACGGTCTCGGCCAGACGGGCGGCTTCAAGCTGCAGATCGAAGACCGCGCCGGCTACGGCTACCAGACGCTGGATGAAGCGACGAAGGCAGTGATCGGCAAGGCCTATCAGACGCCGGAACTCGCGGGCATCTTCTCCAGCTACCAGATCAACGTGCCGCAGCTCTTCGCCGATCTCGACCGCGCCAAGGCGGAACAGCTAGGTGTATCCGTCAGCGACGTCTTCCAGACGCTGCAGATCTATCTCGGCTCGCTCTATGTCAACGACTTCAATGCTTTCGGACGGACATACAGCGTGCGGGTTCAGGCGGATTCCCAGTTCCGCGCCCATGCCGAAGATATCGGTCGCCTGAAGGTTCGCTCCGCATCGGGTCAGATGATCCCGCTGTCGACGCTCTTGAAGGTAAATGCGACGACGGGGCCGGAGCGCACCAACCGTTATAACGGCTTCCTTGCGGCCGATATCAACGGCGGTCCGGCACCGGGCTTCTCCTCGGGACAGGCGCAGGCGGCAATTGAAAAAATCCTTGCCGAAACCCTGCCCGCCGGTGTCGACTACGAATGGACGGACCTGACCTACCAGCAGATTCTGGCCGGCAATTCCAGCATCGTGGTCTTCCCGCTGGCGCTGCTCTTGGTCTATCTCGTGCTCGCCGCGCAATATGAAAGCCTCACCTTGCCGATTGCGATCATCCTGATTGTCCCGCTCGGTGTGCTTGCGGCCCTCACGGGCGTCTGGCTGACGGGAGGGGATAACAACATCTTTACGCAGATCGGCCTTGTCGTCCTTGTGGGTCTCTCGGCGAAGAACGCGATCCTGATCGTGGAATTCGCCCGGGAACTGGAATTCGAAGGACGAACGCCGCTTCAGGCGGCCATCGAGGCAAGCCGGCTTCGCCTGCGCCCGATCCTGATGACCTCGCTCGCCTTCATCATGGGCGTGGTGCCGCTGGTCGTCTCCACCGGTGCAGGTGCGGAAATGCGTGCGGCCATGGGTGTCGCGGTGTTCTCCGGCATGATCGGCGTAACGTTCTTCGGCATCTTCATGACACCGGTCTTCTACGTGCTGGTGCGCAGGCTGGCGGGCAATCGTCCGCTCATCCAGCACAAGCAGGAAGAACCGGCCAATTCGGACTACAAGCTCGAAAAGGCCGGCTGAGACCCCACTCCCATCCACCGCCACCTTCGAAGCAAGCCCGCCGCGCATCCCCCGATGCGCGGCGTTTTTTTGGCTGGAAACGTCTATGCGACTCCACTGAAATAGAATCAGTTTCAAATGCTTAAGCGGGAAAATCGCCTATATTGTCCCGCATTGAATCTGTCAAAAATCAATATATCCAAACCAACTCGACGGAGCGGCAAGAAACGATGCTATTTTATGCTTTGTATTTTGTGGTAAATTCTCAAGAACAGGGTGATTCGGACTAAATGATTTAGTTCAGGGGCTGCATGATGGAGCAGGAATACGAAAACTGGGCAACGACCGTTGCCTATTCGATCGTGATGCATGAAGGTCTGGATCTGGCGCTTTCCGCGCAGAACCTGGACAGAAGCAAGACCAGAAACAACCGTGAGCGGCTGATGGAAGCCATTCGCACATCGTTGCTGGAAGCCCGTTCGCGCAGCCATCTAACGGCAGCGTAACGGCTTCCCACTGCTCGGGTCCTGTCTCCTGCTTGCGGCATATCATCCGCAGCGGGATCAGGCCGGAAGCAGGTCGGTCCGCACCGCGGCCTTCAACGGCAGATGATCCGAGGCGATGCGCGCCAGCGCGCTATCATGCGCCTCCACCTGCTCGATCAACCCTTCACGATTGGCGATGATCCTGTCGAGCGCCAGCACCGGCAGGTTGGACGGAAAACTCGGCACCGCCGGTGGCAAGGCGCCAAAAGCATCCCGGAACGTATTGAGCGACGACCCGTTGCCGAGACGCCATTCGTTCAGGTCTCCCATGAGGATGGTCGCGCATTCGTTGCGTGCTTCCAGAAGGCCGATCAATGCTTTCGCCTGCTGGGCGCGGGAATGTCTGAGAAGCCCGAAATGGGCGGCGATGACCCGCAGCGTGCCGCCGCGTTTGAGATCCAGCTCCACGACGAGCGCGCCGCGCGGCTCCAGCCCCGGCAATTTCAGCGTATGCACATCCCTCACCGCCCCTTCCTTGAACAGCACGACATTGCCGTGCCAGCCATGCGCCTTCACGCCGGCCTGCACGGGCACGGGAATGAGGCCGCTTTCCCGCTCCAGCCGCGCGAGATCGAGCAGGCCGGTGCGCTCGCCGAAACGGCTGTCCGCTTCCTGAAGGGCGATGATGTCAGCGCCGATTTCCTGAATGACGCGGCTGGTGCGATCGGGATCGAACTTGCGGTCGCGGCCGACGCATTTATGCACATTGTAGGAGGCGATGACGGGGAAGGAATGATCTTTCGTCGCTGGCGCCGTATTCTGGCGCTGGCGACGGTCGCGCAGCGACTGCATGACGAAGGCGGACAGGCTGGTGTTTTTCGTCAAAGCCGTTTTTTCATCATCCAGCAAACCGTTCTTTTTCACGCGTCGATGCCTCCGGTCTCGCGCAGCGCCCTGTCGGACGCACCGCACTCTAAAGATAAGGCGAAGCGAGCCACAGGACACGCTCCACAAAACGGACAACGAATGGCCGCGCATTCAGTTCGCTGAGCCGCACGGGCAAGGCGGTTGCCCGTGCATCCCGGATGCGCTCGCCGATTGTCGCGGCGAATTCCTCATCCATAACTTCGAGATCGATCTCAAAGTTCAATCGCAGCGAACGCGGATCGAGATTGGAAGAGCCAATGTAGCTCCAGCGCCCGTCGATCACCAGAAGCTTGGAATGATTGAAAGCTCCCGTCGCCCGCCAGATGCGGCAGTAATTCTTCAGCATCTGGTCGAACTGCGCCGTCATCGCCCTGTCCACAAGCACCAGATTGTTGCTTTTCGGCACGATGATATCCACCACGACTCCCCGCCTTGCTGCGGTTATGAGCGCCGAAATAAGCTCCCGATCGGGGAGAAAATAGGGCGACATGATGAGAATGGAGGAGCGCGCGACGGAAAACGCGCCCATCAGCATCTTGTGACTGGTCTCGATACTCTTGTCCGGCCCGGAGGAGCAGACGCGGGCAACGATCTGCGAGCCCGGCACGCCATCGGGAATGGCGATATCCCAGACCGGCGCATCCAGAAGCTCCCTTGTCGTGAAGCGCCAGTCCTCCGCCGCGATGGAGAAAAAATCCGATACAACCGGCCCGGTGATCTTGAAATGCGTGTCGTGCGACTGGCTTTCGCCGCCGAATTCCTGGGTGAAACCCTCGCGGATATTCATGCCGCCGCTGAACGCGATGCGCCCGTCCACCACGAGGATCTTGCGGTGGGTGCGCAGATTGGCGTAGGGCAGCCGCAGCCCCATGATGACGTTGCCGTTGAAGACATCGCAGACGATGCCCTTTTCCCTGAGCGTCGGCAGGATGCTCGGCACCGAGTAACGCGCACCCACCGCATCCACCAGCACCCGCACCTCCACGCCGCGAAACTTCGCCCTTTCGAGCGCCGCGACAAAACGGGCGCCGATCCGGTCATTGTCGAAAATATATGTTTCGAGAATGATCGACCGCTTCGCCTCGTCGATGGCCTCCAGCATGGCGGCATAGGCGGCATCCCCCGTCACCAGCGGCTCGATGCCGTTGCCTGTCGTCAGCGCATGACGCGTCACCCGGTCGCCCAGCGTCTTCATCGCCTCGAACCGGCGTCCGAAGCGCGCGGCTATCGTCTCGCCGCTGGCATCCAGACGCGCCACGCGATCCATGATCTCGTCCTGCATGAAGGACCGCTGCTGCGTGATATTGGACCGGCGAATGCGGTTGATGCCGGCAATGGCATAGATGACCGCGCCGACGATGGGCGACAGCACGATGACGCCGACCCAACCGAGCGCGGAGCGGACCTCCTCCTTCGTCATCGTGGCATGCACGGCCGCCACGGTTCCCATCAAAATCGAGAGAACGGCAAGAATATGCGGCCAATAGGCAATGACGAGATCGAGCATGGTACAACTATAGAGTACTTCGGCAATCTCGCAATGACAGGCAGGTAGCGCTGGCGGAGACAAAGAACCTGACCGCGCCATGCTTTTGCGGGACAGACCCTTGCGGGATTAACGGTGGAAACCGGCCTTGCGATATGTCATGAGAGCGCATCTTGATCTTTGGGCAGTGGCAAGGCGGGGTGCACTTGCGGGCTTTCTGCCTCGTTTGAAAGCAAGAAGGCCGTGATGCAGGAAAATACACAGGGCGCCGTCATCGTCATTTCCAGCCATGTCATGCGTGGTTCCGTCGGCAATCGCGCCGCTGTCTTTGCGCTGGAGACACTCGGTTATCCCGTCTGGGCGGTGCCCACCATCGTCATGCCCTGGCATCCCGGCCACGGCCCTTCCACCCGGATGCGCTTTCAGGACGACGATTTCGACAAGGCGATGACCGACCTCGAAAACGCCAAATGGATCGGCGAGGTCAAGGCTGTTCTGACCGGTTATTTCGGTAGCGCCGCGCAGGTGCGCTCTGTCGCAAGGCTGATCCGCAATCTGAAGGAAAAGAACCCGTCGCTGATTTACGCCTGCGACCCGGTCATGGGCGATCTGGGCGGGCTTTACATTCCGCTCGAGACCGCCGAAGCCATTCGCGATCACCTCATCCCGCTTGCCACGGTCGCCACGCCGAACCGTTATGAACTCGCCTGGATGAGCGGCGCGGAGCTCGAGACCAACAATGCCATCATGGATGCCGCGCTCGCCCTCGGCCCGCCGAAAATGCTGGTCACCTCAGCCGTGCCGATGATGACGGGCGGCACCGGCAATCTTTATCTCAGCGGCCGCCACGCGCTGCTTGCCGAACATCGCGCCATCGAGAATGCGCCGAACGGCCTCGGCGATCTGATGTCGGCGCTGTTCCTCGCTCGCCTGCTGGAAGGCATGGATGACGAAAAGGCGCTGCAGCTCGCAACCGCCAGCGTCTTCGAAATTCTGGCGCGCACCAAAAAACGCGACATGAATGAATTGACGCTGGAGACGGACTCTTCAAGTCTCTCCACACCCATGGCCATGGTGCAGATGCGCCATCTCTTGCATCCTTCGCGCAGCAAGCGCAAATAGCGGCTAGAGCATTTCCAGGAAAAGTGGCCCTCGGTTTTCCGTCCGGAAATGCGACAAACAAGGAGTTGGAGCGGTTTCGCGGTTCGAAGAAAAGCGAAAATGCTCCAAAGGATTGGTCTTTAACGCACCGAGTTCTTTTCTTGATCTCGGTCCAACCACAACGGTACTGCGATAGATGAAAGATTTTCCGGAAACCCTTCTCAACGGCTACAAGAACTTCATGAGCGGCCGCTATGTCGACGAGCGCGAAAGATACCGCGTTCTGGCCGACACCGGACAGAAACCGCAGACCCTGTTCATTGCCTGTTGTGACTCCCGCTCCGCGCCGGAAACCATTTTCGATTGCGGACCGGGAGAGCTTTTCGTCGTCCGCAACGTCGCCAACATGGTGCCGCCCTTCGAGCCGGACGGGCAGTACCACGCCACTTCGGCGGCTATCGAATATGCCGTTCAGGTTCTGAAGGTGAAGGATATCGTCGTCATGGGCCACGGCCGCTGCGGCGGCATTCAGGCAGCGCTCGATCCCAATCTCGAACCGCTGTCGCCGGGCGATTTCATCGGCAAATGGATGAACATGGTCAAGTCGGCCGCCGAGCAGATCCAGAGCAACGATGTCATGACCGCCTCCGAGCGCCAGACCGCGCTGGAACGGGTTTCCATCCGCAACTCCATCGCCAACCTGCGCGGCTTCCCCTTCGTCAAGGCGCAGGAAACCGCCGGCAAGGTGAAGTTGCACGGTGCATGGTTCGATATTTCGACCGGCGAGTTGTGGGTGATGGACAGCAAAACGGGTGATTTCCGCCGTCCAGATCTGTGAGTGAAGCGGGCTGTACTACTGGGCACCTTTTGGACCCGCTCCGGTAACTCCCGTCATCCTCGGGCTTGTCCCGAGAATCTAACCACCTCGCACAAAATCGGAACGTTGCAGATCCTCGGGACAAGCCCGAGGATGACGTCGAGAATGCGGATAAGGCCTTGTGATCACAAGGCCTTTCAAACCTAAGACCTTATTGGCCGTCAATCGCCTTGCCGATGAAGGCGATGGCCTGCTGGTAGACGCTTGCGGCGTTCCAGCCCTGGATGGCGGCGTAGTTCGCCTGTCCCTGCTGATAACCGGCACCGCGCTGCCAGCCGTGACCGACAAGGAAGTTCGCGGTGGAGGCCAGCGCATCGGCGCGCGAACCGACCAGATCGATACGGCCGTCGCGGTCGAAATCCACGCCATAACGCACGACGTTCAGCGGCAGGAACTGCGTCTGACCGATTTCACCATGGGCCGCACCCTTGGCATTGACGTTCAGCGAACCGCTGCCGACGAGCTTGAGGGCCGCATAAAGCTGCTCAGTGAAATAATCCGAACGACGGCAATCGAAGGAAAGCGTCGCCACGGCGGAAAGCGTGTGCTGGTTGCCCATGAAGCCGCCAAAGCCGGTTTCCATGCCCCAGATGGCGAGCAGCGGACCGGCCGGCACGCCATAGGCGCGCTCGATGGAAGCAAAGAGAGAAGCGTTGTTCTTCTTCATGGTCTTGCCGCGCGAAATGATCGTCTGACCGCCGCGCTTCTGCATGAACTGTTCGAAGGAGAGCTTGAAGCTGTGCTGGCCGCGGTCTGCGCGGATCGTCGCCTGGTTGTAGGAGACGCCGGAGAAAGCACGGTCGAGCACCGAGGCGCTGACGCCGCGGCCCGCCGCTTCCTGCTTGAAGGCGCCGACCCAGGCATCGAAGCCCGCCGAAGTGTTGCCGCATTGCGCAGCCATAACCGGCGTCGCTGCCAGAACCGAAACCATGGCCACACCAGCCAGAATTACCTTCATTGCCCGCATCAAAATCTGCCTTCGATATCCTTTGGGGAATTTTTCCCGAGAACCAAACCGTCAATACTGTATGATTCAGGTGCCAAATTGCTTTTTGGCGGCCTAAATTGCCTTTCGGCAGCAAGGCCTGCAAATAAACTGGCCGTGATCGTCGCCAATTATGAAACCCGCCTGCCCCACACAGAACAGACGGGTTATACTTAACGAACCTTAAAAAATGGTATCAGGCAGCCGCCTTGCGGGGCTTGATGAAACCACGATTGATCAACAGTTCGGCGATCTGGACGGCGTTGAGAGCCGCACCCTTGCGCAGATTGTCGGAAACAACCCACAGGTTGAGGCCGTTTTCGACCGTCGCATCTTCGCGGATGCGCGAGATATAGGTCGCGTCCTCACCGGCGGATTCGACCGGAGTGATGTAGCCGCCGTTTTCGCGCTTGTCGATGACGAGGCAACCCGGCGCTTCGCGCAGGATGTCGCGCGCCTGATCGGCGGTGATCTCGTTTTCGAACTCGATATTGACCGATTCCGAATGGCCGATGAAGACCGGAACGCGCACGGCCGTGCAGGTTACCTTGATCTTCGGGTCAAGCATCTTCTTGGTTTCGGCCAGAACCTTCCACTCTTCCTTGGTGTAGCCGTCTTCCATGAAGACGTCGATATGCGGAATGACGTTGAAGGCGATGCGCTTGGTGAACTTCTTGGCTTCGACCGGATCGGCTACGAAGACGGCGCGGGTCTGCTGGAACAGCTCGTCCATGCCTTCCTTGCCGGCACCGGAAACCGACTGGTAGGTGGAGACGACAACACGCTTGATCTTGGCGAAGTCATGCAGCGGCTTCAGCGCGACAACGAGCTGCGCCGTGGAGCAATTCGGGTTGGCGATGATGTTCTTCTTGGTAAAGCCCGCAACCGCATCGGCATTGACTTCCGGAACGATCAGCGGAACGTCCTGGTCGTAGCGCCATGCGGAAGAGTTGTCGATGACGACGCAGCCCTGCTGGCCGATCTTCGGCGACCACTTCTTGGAAACATCGCCGCCGGCCGACATCAGGCAAATATCCGTGTCGGAAAAATCGTAGTTCTCGAGGTTCGAGACCTTCAGCGTGCGGTCGCCATAGGAGACTTCCGTGCCCTGCGAGCGGGCGGAAGCGAGCGGCACGACTTCATCGGCGGGGAAACCGCGTTCGGCCAGGATATTGAGCATTTCGCGACCGACGTTGCCGGTGGCGCCTGCAATTGCAACTTTGAAACCCATGATCAAGCTCTCTTTCTGTCTCTCCTCTTTTTGGTGAGGTGGGAACCCGCATCATATCGCGGTTTCCTCGATCCCCAGCCAAACCGGGGAGAGAGCGGTGGCCAGAGACGTTAGACGGTTTTAATCGTCGTTTTGGCCGTAATTCGGATAGAATAAGAAAGGCGCGGATCATCGCCGGCCAATTGTGCCGGTCCTTCCATGACGAACATGTCTGCAACATGCATGCGCAAGGTGATGCTCCTTCTTCGCGAGAAGCTATTAGAAGGTTTCTCGGTTGTGTCAAGAAAAAAGGCGCGTTTGGAGGCGCCTTGCGCAAGACGTCAAATCGGCCCCCGCGACATTTTCGGGACGCCTTGCATTAGACTAAAGTCATAATCCGAAAGCATCGCTCTTATTGCAGTTAATTTTCTGTCACTCTGACACTCCGCGCATTGCACCCTTATGGGGAGTCCGGAGGAGAGAGATGGGCTCCGCAATGCGCCAATTGGGACATCTGTGGAGGACAGACAATGGCAGATATTGCAGCCGTGAGCGGCGCCGCCCGTCCAATGACGGGTGAAGAGAAGAAGGTGATTTTCGCCTCTTCTCTCGGAACAGTCTTCGAATGGTACGATTTTTATCTGTACGGCTCGCTCGCGATCTATATCGGCGCGAACTTCTTCAGCCAATATCCGGAAACGACACGCAACATCTTTGCGCTGCTGGCCTTCGCCGCCGGCTTCCTCGTGCGCCCCTTCGGCGCGCTGGTATTCGGCCGTCTGGGCGACATTGTCGGCCGCAAATATACCTTCCTCATCACCATCCTCATCATGGGCGTTTCGACCTTCCTCGTCGGCGTCCTGCCCGGCGCATCGCAGATCGGCATCGCCGCTCCGATCATCCTGATCGCGCTGCGCATGCTGCAGGGCCTGGCGCTCGGCGGTGAATATGGCGGTGCGGCAACTTACGTGGCCGAACATGCGCCGAACGGCCGCAGGGGCTATTACACCTCGTGGATCCAGACGACGGCGACGCTCGGCCTGTTCCTGTCGCTGGTGGTCATTCTCGGCGTGCAGTTCGCACTCGGCAAGGAAGCCTTCGCAGCCTGGGGCTGGCGCATTCCCTTCCTCGTTTCCGTTCTGCTGCTCGGCGTATCGGTCTGGATTCGTCTGAAAATGAACGAATCTCCCGCCTTCAAGAAGATGAAGGAAGAAGGCAAGACATCCAAGGCGCCGCTCAGCGAAGCCTTCGGCCAGTGGAAAAACGCCAAGATCGCGCTCATCGCGCTTGTCGGTGCCGTCATCGGCCAGGCCGTTGTCTGGTATACGGGTCAGTTCTACGCGCTGTTCTTCCTGCAGAGCATCCTGAAGGTCGACGGCCAGTCCGCCAACATCATGGTGGCGGCGGCCCTCATCCTCGGCACCAGCTTCTTCGTCATCTTCGGCTGGCTTTCCGACAAGATCGGCCGCAAGCCGATCATCATGGCCGGTCTCATCCTTGCCATGCTGACCTACTTCCCGCTGTTCAAGGCACTGACATGGGCCGGCAACCCGGCGCTTGCGCAAGCCCAGTCCAGCGTTCGCGCCACCGTGACCGCAGCCCCCGGCGACTGCAAGTTCCAGTTCAACCCGACCGGCACGGCGAAATTCACCACATCCTGCGATATCGCCACCTCGTTCCTGACGCGCAACTCCGTTCCCTATGACGTGGTTGCAGGAGCAGCCGGCCAGCCGGCCAGCATCAAGATCGGCGATGCGACCATCGCCAGCTACGACGCGGCCGCCGCCGGCGCGGATGCGGCAGCCAAGGACAAGGCCTTCCAGAAGCAGGTCAACATGGCGCTTCACGATGGCGGCTACCCGCTGGTGCGCGGCGCGGCGCAGGTGCCGGACGCGAAACTGGATGCCTTCATTGCCGCAAACCCGGAGCTTAACCTCAATGCGGAGGCCGTTCGCGCTGCCGACAAGAAAATGGTCGCGACCGACAAGCTGGTGGCGGACAAGCTGCTGACACCGGCAGAGGCCGCTGGTGCCGCGGAAGTGGCCGTCTACACCGTAGCCGGCGGCGGCACCTTCTCCATGGTGGCCGATCCGGCCGCCGTGAACTGGGTCGTCATCATCGCGGTCCTGACCGTCCTCGTCATCTACGTGACGATGGTCTACGGCCCGATCGCGGCCCTGCTGGTCGAACTGTTCCCGACCCGCATCCGCTACTCCGGCATGTCGCTGCCATACCACATCGGTAACGGCTGGTTCGGCGGTCTTCTGCCCGCCACCGCCTTTGCGATGAGCGCGGCGAAGGGCGACATCTATTACGGTCTCTGGTACCCGATCATCTTCGCGGGCATCACGCTGGTCGTCGGCCTGCTGTTCCTGCCGGAAACCAAGGATCGCGATATCCACGCCATGGATTGAGCCATACCCTGTTTGACATTTTCGGAACCCGGCGCCGAAGCGTCGGGTTCTTTTATTGCGCGGTACGTCCGCATATCGAACAAGACTGTCGCAGCGGGCTGTCATTCCGTCGCAGGCAAGACAAAATCAATATGGAGACAAAGCCCCCCTGAATAGGTTATGACCCCCCTATATTATCAGGCAGAGGGAGAGCCATTTTGAGAATCGGGACACCTAAGGAATTATATGAGGGCGAGGCGCGTGTCGGCATGACGCCCGACAGCGCCCAGGCATTGCAGAAACTCGGATATGATTGCATTCTTGAAACCGGTGCAGGCAAGGCGGCGGGTTTTTCCGACGACGCCTATCGCGCAGCCGGTGTGACGATCGTCGACAGCGCCGATGCGCTTTACGCCGGTTCCGACATCATCGCCAAGGTTCGTCCGCCGGAAACGTCGGAGATTGATCGCCTGTCTTCGGACAAGACGCTGATCTCGTTCTTCTATCCCGCCCAGAACAAGGATCTTCTGGAGCAGGCGAAGGAAAAGGGCGCAAATGTCATCGCCATGGACATGGTGCCGCGCATTTCCCGCGCCCAGAAGATGGACGCCCTGTCCTCCATGGCCAATATCGCCGGTTATCGCGCGGTGATCGAGGCCGGCAATAATTTCGGCCGCTTCTTCACCGGTCAGGTCACCGCCGCCGGCAAGGTGCCGCCCGCCAAGGTGCTGGTCATCGGCGCAGGCGTTGCCGGTCTTGCCGCCATCGGCACGGCCACATCGCTCGGCGCCATCACCTATGCCTTCGACGTTCGCCCTGAAGTGGCCGAACAGATCGAATCCATGGGCGCGGAATTCGTCTATCTCGATTTCGCCGATCAGCAGCAGGACGGCGCCGCCACCGGCGGTTATGCTGCCCCCTCCTCGCCGGAATTCCGCGAGAAGCAGCTCGAAAAATTCCGCGAACTCGCGCCGCAGATCGATATCGTCATCACCACGGCGCTCATTCCGGGCCGCGACGCCCCGAAACTGTGGCTCGCCGACATGGTGGCGATGATGAAGCCGGGTTCGGTCATCATCGACCTCGCCGCCGAACGCGGCGGCAATTGCGACCTCACGGTTCCCGACCAGCGCATCGTCTCAGAGAATGGCGTCATCGTCATCGGCTATACGGATTTCCCGAGCCGCATGGCGACGCAGGCCTCGACGCTCTATTCCACCAACATCCGCCACATGATGACCGATCTGACGCCCGCCAAGGACGGCAAGCCGGTTCACAACATGGAAGACGACGTCATCCGCGGTGCGACGGTCACCTATCAGGGTGAAATCACTTATCCCCCGCCGCCGCCGAAAATTCAGGCGATTGCCGCGCAGAAGCCGAAGGAAAGAGCAAAAGAACTCACGCCCGAGGAAAAGCACGCCAAGGAACATGCCGACTTCAAGGCGCAGACGAAAAGCCAGGTCGGCCTGCTTGCCATCGGCACGGCGATCCTGCTTCTGGTGGGCGCTTTCGCGCCGGCAAGCTTCATGAGCCATTTCATCGTTTTCGTTCTGGCCTGCTTCGTCGGTTTCCAGGTCATCTGGAATGTCAGCCACTCGCTGCACACGCCGCTGATGGCGGTGACGAACGCGATTTCCGGCATCGTCATCATCGGCGCATTGCTGCAGATCGGTTCCGGCAACTGGCTGGTGGTGATCCTGGCCTCGCTTTCCGTCCTGATCGCGACGATCAACATCGTCGGCGGTTTCCTCGTGACACGGCGCATGCTCGCCATGTTCCAGAAGTCCTGAGCCGTGTAGGGGACATTCAATGACCATTGGTATCGTTTCCGCGGCCTATGTTGCCGCAGCCGTTCTTTTCATCCTTTCTCTTGGCGGCCTTTCCGGACAGGAAAGCGCCAAACGCGCCGTCTGGTACGGCATTGTCGGCATGGGTCTCGCCATCGTCGCCACCGTCTTCGGCCCTGAGATCAGCAAGGGCGTCGGGCAGTGGCTCGTGGTGCTGCTGATGCTGGCGGGCGGCTCCGTTCTCGGCTATTTCGTCGCAAGCCGCGTGCAGATGACCGAAATGCCGCAGCTTGTTGCAGCCCTTCACTCCTTCGTCGGCCTCGCCGCCGTCTTCATCGGCTTCAACGCCCATATCGAGGAAGCGCATGTCGCCTCGCTCGATGAGACCGCGCGTTCGCTGCTGACCGGCTTTTCCGCCATTCTCGCCCACAAGACGCCGGTTGAACTGGCGATCATGAAGGTCGAGGTCTTCCTTGGCGTCTTCATCGGCGCGGTCACCTTCACCGGCTCCGTCGTCGCCTTCGGCAAGCTCGCCGGCAAGGTGGACGGCAAGGCGAAGAAACTGCCGGGCGGGCATCTGCTCAATGCCGGCGCTGCGATCCTGTCGCTCGTGCTGCTCATCATGTATTGCAACGGCGCCGGCGCATGGACGCTGGTGCTGATGACGCTTGCCGCCTTCTTCATCGGCTATCACCTGATCATGGGCATCGGCGGCGCCGACATGCCTGTCGTCGTTTCGATGCTGAACAGCTATTCCGGCTGGGCGGCGGCGGCAATCGGCTTTACGCTCGGCAACGATCTGCTGATCGTCACCGGTGCGCTGGTCGGCTCCTCGGGTGCGATCCTCTCCTACATCATGTGCAAGGCGATGAACCGCTCCTTCATCTCGGTCATCCTCGGCGGCTTCGGCGGCACGACGGGTCCGGCGATGGAAATCGAGGGCGAGCAGGTGGCGATCGACGCCGAAGGCGTGGCCGCAGCGCTGAATGACGCCGACAGCGTCATCATCGTTCCCGGCTACGGCATGGCGGTGGCGCAGGCGCAGGCAGCTGTCTCCGAACTGACCCGCAAGCTGCGCGCCGACGGCAAGACCGTGCGCTTCGCCATCCACCCGGTCGCAGGCCGCCTTCCCGGCCACATGAACGTGCTGCTGGCCGAGGCCAAAGTGCCCTACGACATCGTGCTGGAAATGGACGAGATCAACGACGACTTCCCCAATACCGACGTCGTTATCGTCATCGGCTCCAACGACATCGTCAATCCGGCCGCCCAGGACGATCCGAACTCGCCGATTGCCGGCATGCCGGTTCTGGAAGTGTGGAAGTCCAAACTGGTCATCGTCTCCAAGCGCGGCCAGGGAACGGGTTACTCCGGCATCGAGAACCCGCTGTTCTACAAGGACAATACCCGCATGTTCTACGGCGACGCCAAGAAGTCGATCAACGATCTTCTGCCGCTGATCAAGTAAATGAAAAGGGCGTTTCCGGGAAACCGGAAACGCCCTTTCTACATTCCGACAGGGAAAACTCCCGCTGGATCAAAGCACCCGGTAACGCCGGTTGAAATACATCAGCGCCTCATCGCCTTCATTGATCTTCATATCCACAACCTCGCAGATCAGAATATCATGCGTGCCGCCGTCATGCGCCTCGCGGATGCGGCAGTCGAAAGAGACAAGCGCGTCCTCCAGAACCGGCGCGCCGGTTTCAAGCACACCCCAGCTCCCGGCGGCGAAACGCTCTTCCGCCGGCGTCTTGCCGCCGAAAAGCGTGCTCAGCACCTCGTGATGGGCGGCGAGCGTGTTAACGCAGACGACGCCATTGGCCTTCACCACCCTGTAGGCGGAAGAATTGCGGTTGAGGCAGATAAGAAGCGTGGGCGGATTGTCGGAAACGCTGCAAACCGCTGTCGCTGCAAAGCCTGCACGGCCTGCCGCCCCGTCCGTGGTGACGATATTGACCGCCGCACCGAGCCGCGCCATGGCGTTTCTATAATCGAGGCTGCGTTGCTGTGCAGTCTTCGTCTCCATTTCCGCTTCCTTTTCAAGAGACATCATCTGCATCTAACCCATCCTTCCTTAACAGGCCATCAAGCCAGCACACAGGCGTCTTCAAAGCCAAGGCGGGGCAACCGTCCGAAAAGCTTCGACGGATCGCCATAGCCGAGATTGATCAGGAAATTGGACTTCCATGTCGTGCCTGCGAAAAACGCCGTATCCACCTTGCCTTTGTCGAAACCGGACATTGCCCCGGTATCCAGTCCCAAGGAGCGGGCTGCAAGGATGAGATAACCCGCCTGCAGCGTGGCATTGCGGAAGGCCGTCTCCTCGGCCACGGCCGGGCTGGAGGTGAACCACGAACGGGCATCGGCATGCGGAAACAGCATCGGCAGTTTCTCGTAAAATTCACGGTCGATGGCGGCGATTACGGTGACGGGTGCTGCCATGGTCTTTTCAAGGTTGCCCGACGAAAGCGCTGGCCGCAGTTTTTCTTTCGCTTCCTGGCTGCGCACGAACACGAAACGCCCCGGCGAGCAATTGGCCGAGGTCGGACCCATCTTCGTCAGATCGTAGAGCTCTCTCAGCGTCTCGTCGCCGACCGGCTTGTCAGCCCAGCCATTATGGGTGCGGGCCGCGGTGAAAAGTGCTGCAAGTGCCTTGTCGTCAAGTGCTGTCGTCATTGTCCTAAAAATCCCGTCAGAATGTTCGTGTTGCCGGTAGCAGAAACTGCAAAAGCCGAGCGTTGAAAAGGTCAGCTTCGGTAATATTGACCGCATGCGCCCCGAAATCGAGAAGGCAGAGTTCGCCATGCGGCAAACCCTCAACGAGACGCAGGGAGCGGGTGTAGGGCACCAGAAGATCGTCTTTCGTGCCCACCACCAGAACCGGATTGCCGATCTCGCCGAGGCGGGTATCCACATCGAAGCCCCTCAGCGCCGCGATGCGCCGAAGCACATTCGCCTTGCCCTGAAAATGCGCGACGCCATGGGCATCGTCCCGCGCCAGCCGCTCCTGATGTTCCGACATCCAGGCGGCCGGATAAAGAAACAGCGGTTGGGCTTTTACGAAAGCCTCGACGCCGGATTTCTCCAGAAGCTCGATCCGCACATCGAAGCAGCGCCCGGAATGCGGATCGGCCTTGCTCCAGGCATTGATAAGAACGAGCCTGTCGATAAGGCCGGGCTGGCGCAGCGCGATATCGAGTCCGATCAGACCGCCAAGCGCATGACCCATGAAGTGGAATTTCTCGAGGTTCAGCGCCGAGACGATTTCCAGCACATCATCCGCCATCGCCGATATGCCGCCATCCAGCGGCACCTCGCCGCCGGTCCTGCCGGTTCCGCGATGATCGTAAGTGACGATCCGGAAATGACCGGAAAGGGCTTCGATCTGCGGCGTCCAATAGGCGCCCGATCCGCCCAGTCCCGATGACAGCAGGATTGTAGGCGCCTCAGGATCAGTCCGGCCATGAACCTCGAAATGCATCATCTGCCGTTTCGCCCTATTTGCCGATATGGGCGACGGTGGCGATTTCCACCAGCGCGTCGGGTTTTACGAGGCCGCACTGAATGCAATAACGCGCCGGCTTGTCGCCGGGGAAATATTCGGCATAGACCGTGTTGACGGCCTGATAATTCGCCCAGTCGGTGATGAAGATGTGGTTCATCGTCACGTCCTCCATCGTGCCGCCGGCGGTTTCGATGACGGACTTGATGGTTTCCAGAACATGGCGGGTCTGCGCGCTGGCATCGCCCACATGCACGACATTATTGTCCTTGTCGAAAGGCAGCGTGCCGGAAACGTAAACCACGCCATCGGCAAGGGTTCCCGGCGAAAAGGGAGCGATGGGTTTGCTGGTGCCGGCGGGCACGACGATCTTCTTCGGCATTTCGTTCTCCTCTTGTGGTTGGATATCAAGCGCTGGCGGGTGCGGCCTGCGAGATGACGCCGCAGAAATCATTGACGGTGGCAACCCAGCCGAAAAATTTCTCGACATTGTAGACCGTCGCCTGCTGGATATAGTCCGGCCCGAGATGATGTGTGGCATCCTCCAGCATCACCCCGAAATATTCGAGATGGAAGGCGTCGCGCAGCGAGCTTTCCACGCAGACATTGGTGGCGATGCCGACGAAGACCAGATTGCGAATGCCGCGGGCGCGCAGAACGCTGTCCATATTGGTGTTGAAGAAACCGCTGTAACGCGTCTTCGGCACCAGAATATCGCCGGGCTGTGGCTGCAGCTCGTCAACGATGGCATAATCCCACGTCCCCTTGGCCAGCAGTTGGCCCTGTAGTTCAGGCCTCTTGCGCATGGTCTTCAGGGCGTTGGACTTGTGCCAATTGGGCGAACCCGGCCCGCCCGCCTCGACATAGTCCTTGTCCCAGCCATTCTGGAAATAAATGACCTGAACGCCCGCCGCCCGTGCCGCATCCAGCGTCTTCTTGATGTTGGCGATGGTGCCCTTGGCCCCGGAAATGTCGAAACCCGCGAGGTCGACATAACCGCCCTCGGTCGAGTAGGCGTTCTGCATGTCGACCACGACAACGGCGGTCTCGCTGGGCTTCAGGGTGATCGGCTCCGGCCGGGCGGGAAGCGTCACGCTTTCCGAACGGCTTTCCGGCCCCTTGTAACCCGCCACAACGGCTTCACTCATTCCGCAGCCTCCAGTGCAGCCTGAACATGCGCGCGGCTCTTCATCAGCGGCTGCACATATTTGCCGAATTTCTCGACGCCTTCGAGGAAGTCGTCGAAGGTCAGCATCACGCCGCCCGTTCCCGGCACTTCGCTCATCTCGTCCAGCATGGCCGCCACCTCCTCATAGGAGCCGATCAGCGTTCCCATGTTGATATTGACCGCCGAGACGGGATTGGACATGTGCCGGACATTGGTGTCGGAGCCGGATTTGGTATCGACAGCGCTTTGCAGGCCGAGCCACTTGATGGCATCCTCATCCGCACCTGCCTTGTAGTGCTCCCATTTCGCCCAGGCATCCTCGGATTTTTCCTCGGCAAGGATCATCGTCAGCACGACGGATTTAACCTCGCGGCCGGTCTTTTCCGTTGCCGCCAGCAGTCGCTCATTGGTGGGCGCGAAGGCCTTGGGCGTATTGACGCCAACGCCGAAGCAGAAGCTGTAATCAGCGAACTTGGCCGAAAACGCCATGCCGGAATTGGAAGAGCCGGCGCAGATGAGTTTGACGTCGCCCTGCGGCACCGGCTTCATGCGGCAATCGTCCATCTGGAAGAACTTGCCCTTGTAGTCCGACTGGCCCTCCGTCAGCAGCTCTTTCAAGATGGAGGTATATTCGCCGAGATATTCGTAGCGGTCGCCGAAATAATCGTCGCCCGGCCAAAGGCCCATCTGGCTATATTCCGGACGCTGCCAGCCGGTAATAAGATTGATGCCGAAACGGCCGCCGGAAATGGAATCGATGGTCGTCGCCATGCGAGCAACGATGGCCGGCGGCATGACCAGCGTAGCGGCCGTGCCGAACAGCTTGATCTTGGAGGTGACGGCGGCAAGGCCCGCCATCAGCGTGAAGGATTCCAGATTATAGTCCCAGAATTCGGTCTTGCCGCCAAAGCCGCGCAGCTTGATCATCGAAAGAGCGAAGTCGAAACCATATTGCTCCGCCTTCAATGTGATGGCCTTGTTCAGGTCGAAGCTCGGTTTGTATTGCGGCGCGTTTTCTGACAGCAGCCAACCATTGTTCCCGATCGGGATAAAAACACCAACTTCCATCTTGCTGTTCCCTTTTTTGCATCAGGTGTCTCCTGACTTGGCAAAAGAGTAGCAGGTTCTGTGCCAGACCAAATAAAATAATTTTATCAAATGGATAAAATTTTGGAGGCGAATTATTTTTACCAAAAGATAAAAATTTTATCATTCGATAAAATTATTTGCCTGTTTATTCGGCAAATATCGAACGCAATCTGCGGGGAATGGGTGGCTCTTACATCGGTCGCGGAGCGTCGTACAAAATCCGGAAGCTCTTCTCCGTCATGCCGGACTAGATCCGGCATCCAGCCACGGCGCGTCTGCGCCGTGAGGAATGAGTCTTTTGCGATCAAGGACTTGATCGCGCTGGACCCCGGATCAAGTCCGGGGTGACGCCGTGAGGGTGCCAAAACCCGGCCAAACATCCATGCACACGCAGCATTCCAAGCACTCTCAGATGAGCTGCCGCAAAGCTATGCCGAAATCTCACACGAGGCGCTGCTGCGCATAAGCATGCACAGCCCGGAAAGCGGCTTCCGCACCGGCGATGACCCGCTCTTCCTCTTCGACCGTCAGCGAAATTTCATCGAGCGCAGCGGTGAAAGTGCGCCAGTGCAGGCCGCGTCCTTCCGGAGCACCGGCCAGATGGCGTGCCCCGAAGTCTTCATTCAGACCAAGCTTGGCCGCATCCTTCAGCAGGAAAGCAGCGCCCAGATTGGAGCCTTCGACCACATAAAGCCAACCCATGGCCTCCGGCAGATCGAACGGCGTTTCACCGGTGAAGCGCGGCTCGGCGGTTTCGGGAATGGAAAGGCCGAGATCGGCGAGGTCCTGTTCGATCATGGAGAGACGGCGGCGGCCCTTGAGATCGGGAAGTAGACCATCGAGCGTCGCATTGGAAAAGAAGACATCGAGGTCACGATGGAAAAGATACTGCGTTTCCACGAATTTGCCGAAGTTCTCCCGGCTCTCGAACGGCTTCGATGCCATGATGAAGGCATCGAGATCGCCATGCGCGCCGCGCGTCGCAGCTTTCAGGCGCTTGACGCGGCTCTGCTCAATGTCTGCTACAGGCGCTGACGGCTCCGCAATGGTCATGATAATGGTCCCTTTATCCCTAATATTCAGATTGCTGATAAAAATCTTTACTCCAACAGTCAAATTTTATTTTCGCATTTATCCGCTCGCCCTGCAAAGAGCATAAGCCCGCTGTCACCACGGTAAAGCGGCATCCCCTGCCCCTGTACAACCCTTCCATCCCAACGCCTCGCAGCGTTGCCCCTCAAGGCATGACGAAGTGAATTCCTCGATTCCCATCCTCCGAACAATCAAACTGCAATTACCTCTTTACAACTAACATGTCAGCGCGTTATCAATGCGCAATCACCTTCGAGGAGCATCTTACTTGACCCAGAAATTCGGCCTTTCGGCAGCCCTGACCACCCCTTTCAAAAAGGACGGAACGGTCGATATCGACGCCATGATCGCCCATGCCCGACGCTGCCTCGCAAATGGCTGCGACAGCGTGACACTCTTCGGCACCACGGGCGAAGGATGCTCCGTCGGCAGCCGTGAACGGCAGGTCATTCTTTCCCGCTTCATCGAAGCGGGCGTTGCGCCTTCCCGTGTGGTCACCGGCGTTCTGGTGGATTCCATCGAGGACGCGGCCGACCAGTCGGCCGAGGCCCTGAAGGCCGGCGCCCGCAATATTCTTCTCGCTCCACCCTCCTATTTCAAGAATGTCGGCGATGACGGCCTGTTTGCCTGGTTCTCGGCGGTTTTCGAAAAGATCGGCAAGGGCGCTCGCGACATTCTCGTCTACAACATTCCTTCCGTGACCATGGTGACATTGTCGGTCGAGCTGGTGGGACGGCTGAAAAAGGCATTCCCCGGCATCGTCACCGGCGTCAAGGATTCCTCCGGAAACTGGAGCCACACCGAGCGCTTGCTGAAAGAACATGGCGATCTCGCCATCCTGATCGGCGATGAGCGCGATCTGGCGAAGGGTGTTCGTCTCGGCGGCCAGGGCGCGATCTCCGGCGTCGCCAATTTCCTGACACAGGAAGTCCGCGCCATGGCCGTTGACGGCAAGGACGACAAGCGCGTCGAAGATCTTGTTGTGGAACTTCTGAAATTCCCGGTTACGCCAGCGGTCAAGGTGCTGGTATCACACACGACAGGAGAAAATATCTGGGCGGACGTGCGCGCGCCGCTCGTCGCCATTTCGGCTGAAGACCGGCGGCGGATCGAAGGCGCATTCGACGCGCTGTTTCGCAAACAGGCCGCCTGAACAGACGTTGAAAGGTTGAGCATGGAAGATACCGGCGAACAGACATTGCGGGAACGGGCGTATGAAAGCTTTACGCATCACCTTCTCTCGCGCGACGTTCGCCCGGGACAATTCATCTCGCAGCGCCGCCTCGTGGAATTGACGGGTCTGCCGCTGGGGGCGATCCGGGAGGCTATTCCACGGCTGGAGGCGGAAGGTCTGATCAAGACCGTGCCGCAGCGGGGGTTGCAGGTCGCCCATATCGATCTCAACCTCATCCGCGAGGCGTTCCAGTTCCGCATCTTTCTCGAAAAGGAGGCTGTCGCGCTCTTTACCCGCTCGGCCTCCGACGAGGCCATCGCGAAGCTCCTGAAACAGCATCGCGACATTGCCGAAGCTGCTGAAAACGGTGGGGAATCCCCGGAACTGGACGAGCATGCGCAGCAGGTGGACTGGGGCATGCACGATGCCTTCATCGATGCGCTCGGCAATTCGATCATCTCGAATGCCTACCGGGTCAACTCCATCAAGATGCGCCTCATCAATCAGGAGCGCTTCCGCATCGCCGGCCATGTGAAGTCGGTGATGAAGGAACATCTCGCCATTCTCGAAGCCATCGAGAGGCGATCCGTCGAAGACGCCGTGGAGCGACTGACCGCCCATATCCGCAACGCAAGGGACAGGGCGCTGGCGGTATAGGGCAATTCCGGCAGGGACTGAAGAGGGTCCTGCGCCGGGATTGCAGGAAAATAAGCAACAAGCCGGGGTGAGGAGAATTTCCGGCTAATCTGGAGGAGAACTGACATGACGTATTCATTGCTCAACCCCACGCGTCGCGCCTTTCTGGCAGGCACGGCGGCGCTTGGCGGCGGCGCGATGCTCGGCATTCGCCCGGCATCGGCAGCGGTGAACTGGAAAAAACACGCCGGCACCACGCTTGAGGTCAATCTCGTCAAAAGCCCGCGCAGCGAAACGCTGATCAAATATCTCGGCGAATTCGAAGAGCTGACCGGCATCAAGGTCAATGCCGAAGCAACGCCGGAGCAGCAGCAGCGCCAGAAAGTCGTCATCGAGCTTTCCTCCGGCAAGCCAAGCTTCGACGTCGTGCATCTGAGCTACCACGTTCAGAAGCGTCAGTTCGAAAAGGGCAAATGGCTTGCCGATATCAGCGGCTTCCTGAAGGACCCGTCGCTGACCGATCCGTCGCTGGTTGAAAAGGATTTTGCTGAAGCCGGCATGCTGTTTGCCAAGGATAGCGACGGCGTGCTGCGCTCGCTGCCCTTCTCGGTGGATTACTGGATCGTCTACTGGAATAAGGAACTCTTCGAAGCCAAGGGCCTGAAATACCCTGAGACCTTCGAGGAATTGGTAACCGCGGCGGAAAAGATCACCGATCCCGCAACCAACACCTATGGTTTCGTGGCGCGCGGCCTGAAGAACGCCAATACCCCGGTCTGGACCTCGCTGATGCTGGGTTACGGCGCAAAGCCCATCGGTGCGGACGGCAAACTCGTTACCGAATCCAAGGAAGCGGTGGAAGCGGCAACGCTTTATCAGCGCCTGATGACCAAAGCCGCCCCTCCCGGCGTCTCCGGCTTCAACTGGGCCGAAGCGCAGTCGGCCTTCCTGCAGGGCAAGATCGGCATGTGGTTCGATGGCGTCGGTTTTGCACCGCCAATCGAGAACCCGGAAAAATCCCGCGTGGTCGGCAAGGTCGGTTACGGCGTCATGCCGAAGGGCCCGGCAGCGCAGGCCGCCGGCACCTTCGGCGATGGTCTCGGCGTCGTCGAAGCCAGCACGAAGAAGGAAGCCGCCTATCTCTTCTGCCAATGGGCGATTTCGCATGAAATGGGTGCGCGTCTCTTGCAGGCGGGTGCCGGCGTTCCCTTCCGCCAGTCCATCCTCGAAGACCAGAAGGTGCGCGAAGGCGTGAAGATGCCGGCTGCCTGGCTGGATGCGGTCGTCGGTTCCGGCAAGGTCTCGCAGCTTGCGCTTCCCGTCATCATTCCGGTGACGGAATTCCGCGATATCTACGGCGTCGGCCTCACCAACATGATCGGCGGCGCAGACCCGGCAGCCGAACTCAAGAAGGCGACGGAACAGTTCGCACCCGTTCTGGCGCGTAGCGAGGGATAATGGCCTCCGTGAGCATCGAAAACACCAAAACAGGCGTCAGTCGTAAAGAAGGGAGCAGGCCGGCAAGGCTTGCTCCCAACTACTGGCCCTTTGTCATACCGGCACTTGTCGTCATTTCGGCGGTAATCGTTTTTCCATGGGTGTTCACCCTCTGGATGAGCGCACATCGCTGGACGCTCGGACAGGAGCAGAGCTTTATCGGTTTCGAGAACTACATCCGGCTCGCCAGCGACGCCCGGTTCTGGGAATCGCTCTGGCACACGCTCATCTATACCGTGCTGTCGGTCGTCGCTCCGCTGTTCCTCGGAACATTGGCGGCGCTGGTTTTCGATGCGCAGTTTCCGCTGCGCGGTTTCCTGCGCGGCGTCTTCGTCATGCCGATGATGGCGACCCCGGTCGCCATCGCGCTCGTCTGGACCATGATGTTCCACCCGCAGCTCGGCGTCCTGAACTATCTGCTCTCCTTCATCGGCATCGGCCCGCTGGAATGGATTTACAACCAGTCCACCGTCATCCCCTCGCTGGTGCTGGTGGAGACCTGGCAATGGACGCCGCTGGTCATGCTGATCGTGCTTGGTGGTCTCGCTGCCGTGCCGCGCGAGCCCTATGAGAGCGCCGAAATCGACGGCGCCAATGCCTGGCAGAAATTCCGTTACCTGACCATGCCGATGATCGCCCCGTTCCTGATGATCGCCGTCATCATCCGCTCCATCGATGCCGTCAAAAGCTTCGACATCATCTATGCGATGACTCAAGGCGGACCCGGCACGGCGTCCGAAACCATCAACATCTATCTCTACAACACGGCATTCGCCTATTACGACATCGGTTACGGCTCGGCCATGGCCGTCGTCTTCTTCATCATCATCGTGGCGCTTTCCTTCGTGCTTTTGATGGTGCGCCAGCGCTCGCAATGGAACGAGATGGAGGATCGCTGATGAGCCGCCAGATTCTGAAACGCAAGACGCTTGATCGCATCGGCCTGTTCTTCGTGGCGCTGGTGATGATCTCGCCGGTCATCCTGTTCTTCATCTGGATGATCTCGCTGTCGCTGAAATACGAGATCGACAACGGCGCCTACCCGCCGATCCTCATTCCCGAACGTTTCGCCTGGTCGAACTATGTGAAGGTGTTCGAGGAGAATAACTTCTTCCTCTATTTCTGGAATTCGGTCCTCGTCACCGGTGCCGCCACCATTCTCGCGCTTGTCATCGGCGTTCCCGCCGGTTACGGGATTGCGCGACTGAAGGCGGAAAAATCCGCCGTCGTCATCATGATCGCCCGCATGACGCCCGGCCTCTCCTTCCTCATTCCGCTGTTCCTGCTGTTCCAATGGCTGAACCTCTTGGGCACACTCTGGCCGCAGATCATCATCCATCTGGTGGTGACGGTGCCGATCGTTGTCTGGATCATGATCGGTTATTTCGAGACCACGCCGAAGGAACTGGAAGAGGCGGCAAGCATCGACGGCGCATCCTCCTGGCAGGTGTTCCGGCTGGTGGCGCTGCCGATTGCCAAGCCCGGCATCGTCGTGTCGTTCATCCTCGCCGTCATCTTCTCGTGGAACAACTTCGTCTTCGGCATCGTGCTGGCCAGCCGTGAAACCCGCACCCTGCCGGTCGCGGTCTACAACATGCTGTCCTTCGAACAGGTGAGCTGGGGTCCGCTTGCCGCCGCAGCGCTGATCGTGACGCTGCCGGTGCTGCTGCTGACCATGTTCGCACAGAAACAGATCGTGGCGGGTCTCACCGCCGGCGCCGTCAAGGGCGGCTGAACCTAACGAAGGGCATTCCATGCCCTTACTCTTTTAACGCAATTCCGGACGCAAAACCGCGACGCACTTTTACTGGAATTGCTCGTAACGGGAACCAAAAACATGGCACCGGTCAATATCCTGAACGTCCAGAAGCGCTTCGGCGCGGTCAACATCATCCACGGCATCGATATCGATATCAAGGATGGCGAATTCGTCGTGCTCGTCGGCCCTTCTGGCTGCGGCAAATCCACCCTGCTGCGCATGATCGCCGGGTTGGAAGAGCTGAGCGACGGCGAAATCCACATCGGCGCGCGCGAGGTGAGCCACCTGCCCGCCCGTGACCGCGATATCGCCATGGTCTTCCAGAACTACGCGCTTTATCCGCACATGACGGTGAAGGATAATATGGGCTTCGCGCTGAAGCTGAAGAAGGTGAGCGCCGAGGAAACCAGGGCCAAGGTCGACAGGGCCGCCGCCATTCTGGGGCTGGAAAAGCTGCTGGACCGTTATCCGCGCCAGCTTTCCGGCGGCCAGCGCCAGCGTGTCGCCATGGGCCGCGCGTTGGTGCGCGATCCGCAGGTCTTCCTGTTCGATGAGCCGCTCTCCAACCTCGATGCCAAGCTGCGCGTGCAGATGCGCGGCGAGATCAAGGCCATGCACCAGCGCATCGGCACCACCACCATTTATGTTACCCACGATCAGGTGGAAGCCATGACCATGGCCGACAAGATCGTGGTGCTGCATGATGGCGTCATCGAGCAGATCGGCGCGCCGCTGGAGCTTTACGACAATCCCGCCAATCTCTTCGTCGCCGGTTTCATCGGTTCGCCCGCCATGAATTTCATTCGCGGCCGGGTGGAGGAAGGTGTGTTCCGCACCGCCAAGGGCCTCAGCCTGCCGCTACCTGCCAATGCCGATATCGGCACACTCGGCGGCCGCGATCTCGTCTACGGCGTACGGCCGGAACATATCCGCGCCGCTGAGACCGGCATCGAAGGCCGGGTCGAACTGGTCGAAGGCACCGGCTCGGAAATCTACGCCAAGCTGAACTGCAAGGGCGACGAGATCGCCTGCCTGTTCCGCGAGCGCCTCAATGTCCGATTCGGCGATACGATCCACATTGCCATCGATCCTGCAACCGTGCATCTGTTCGACAAGGACAGCGGCAAGCGTATCTGAGGCGCAGCGGGAGCGAAGAGAATGACGAAGGAACAGGGCGGCAAACATGTGCTGTGCGTCGGAGCCGCCGTGCTTGACACCCTTTTTCGCGTGCATGAGATGCCGAAGGGCGAAGGCAAGGTTCTGCCCTACGAAATGTTGCAGATCGCCGAAGGCATGGCGTCGAGCGCCGCCTATGCCGTGCATCGCATGGGCGGCCGCGCCAGCCTGTGGGGTGCGGTGGGCGATGACGAAACCGGTACCCGCATCCTGCGCGATCTCGCCGAAAGCGGCATCGATGTTGCCGGCATGACCATCGCTCCCAGTGCGCGCTCGGCACTCTCGACGATCATCATCGATGACCGCGGCGAGCGGCTGATCGTGCCTTTTTACGATCATCGCCTGCATGAGAAAAAACGCTCCTGCACACCGGAAGATATTGCCCCGTTCGATGCCGTTCTGGTGGATGTGCGCTGGCCGGAACTGGCGCTTGATGTGCTCACCGTGGCGCGCGCGCTTGGCAAACCGGCCATTCTGGATGGCGATGTGGCGCCGGTGGAAACGCTGGAGAAGCTTGCTCCCGCCGCAACCCATATCGTCTTTTCCGAACCCGCCGCCGCCCGGCTCACCGGACTTGAAACGGTGAAGGAAATGCTGCCGGTTCTGCATTCGCGCTATCCGCAGATCTTCATCGCCGTCACCGCCGGTCCGCAAGGCTGCTGGTGGACGGAGGCCGGCGATCCGACCGTGCATTTCCAGACGACGATGCAGGTTAAGGCAGTGGATACGCTGGCGGCGGGCGACATCTTCCACGGCACCTTTGCGCTTGTGATGGCTGAGGGTATGGAAAGCCGTGCGGCCATCCGGCTCTCCTCCGTTGCCGCCGCGCTGAAATGCACGATCTTTGGCGGCCGCATCGGCGCACCCACGCGCGATGAGACCGAGGAAGCCATGCGGCAATGGCTGGAGCGTGAAGGCGAACCCACGCTGCGCGCCTCCTGAGCGCATCCATTGCCCGCATAAAACTATTCCATTTTTGCGATGCCGTTTCGCGGAGAACTAGGCTAACGTTCGGACAGGCAAAGCTTTTCGCAAGCCGCGCCCGCTCCAATTTCAGCCTGCATTCCGCAAAAGTGATCGCCCGATGCATCAGACGACCCGCCCGAGACTGCGCGATATCGGTTTCCGGCCCGACCATTTCGAGACCGGCCCGCTCAACGCCATCACCGATGTCGAAGGCGTGACCATCGGCCATTCGACCGTCATCGAAGGCGACACGATCCGCACCGGCGCAACCGCGATCCTGCCGCATGGCGGCAATCTGTTTCAGGACAAGGTGCCCGCCGCCTTCGCCGTCTATAACGGCTTCGGCAAATTTGCCGGCTCGACCCAGATCGAGGAACTCGGCGAACTCGAAACACCCATCATCCTCACCAACACGCTGGCGACAGGCCGGGCCATCGAGGCGCTCAACCGCCATACGCTGGCGCAGCCGGGCAATGAGAAAGTCGTCTCGATCAATGCTGTCGTCGGAGAGACCAATGATTCCCGCCTGAACGACATCCGCGCTGGGCGCCCGACCGTCGAGGAAATCTCAACCGCGCTGCAAAACGCTGCCACAGGCCCGGTGGCCGAAGGCGGCATTGGAGCCGGAACCGGCACGGTGGCCTTCGGCATGAAGGGCGGCATCGGCACCGCATCCCGCATCGTCACCATCGCCGGGGAGACCTATACGCTCGGCGTGCTGGTGCAATCCAATTATGGCGGCCATCTGCTGGTCTGCGGCAAGCCCTATGTCAGCCCGGAGCATAAGGACAAGGACGGCTCCATCGTCATCATTGTCGCAACCGACGCGCCACTCTCCTCCCGCAACCTGAAGCGTCTGGCGGCCAGAAGCTTCGGCGGGCTGGCGCGCACGGGCGCAGCACTCAGCAATGGCTCCGGCGATTACGCGCTGGCATTTTCCACCGATGAGCGCCTTCGCCGCACGCCTGCGCGCCGTAAGGCCGTCGCAGACTATCCAGAACTTTCCAACGATGCGATTTCGCCGCTCTTCGAAGCAGCGATAGAGGCGACGGAGGAAGCGATCCTCAATTCGCTCTGCGCAGCAACCACGACCACGGGCTTTAATGCCGGCACCGGCAAGGTGTCCACGGTCGAGGCCATTTCCATCGACGCCCTTAAAACCCTTCTTTCAGCCTGACTTTTCCAGACGGAGTTTTCATGACTAGCCCATCCGGTCGCATCGTTTACGTCAACGGCGAATTCCTGCCCGAAGCGGACGCCCGCCTTTCCATCTTCGACCGCGGTTTCCTGTTCGGCGACGGCATTTATGAAGTCACCTCCGTTCTGGAAGGCAAGCTGATCGACAGCGACCTGCATATGGCCCGGCTGAAGCGCAGCGCCCGCGAAATCGACGTGCCGCTGCCGGTCACCACGAAAGAGATCGTCGAGGCCGAGCGCCGCCTGATCGCCGACAACAACCTCGTCGAAGGCATGATCTACCTGCAGCTGACGCGTGGCGCCGAAGACCGCAACTTCCTGTTCTCCGCCGATCTGAAGCCAACGCTGGTCATGTTCACCCAGGCCAAGAAGCTGATCGGCACCCCCGTCGAGGAAGCCGGCATCGCCGTCAAATCGGTTCCCGACCAGCGCTGGGAACGCCGCGACATCAAGACCGTCTGCCTGCTGCCGCAGGTCATGGCAAAGCGCATCGCCAAGGCCGAGGGCTGTGACGAAGCCTGGATGATCGAGGATGGTTTCGTGACCGAAGGCGCCTCCTCCACCGCCTATATCATTACCGGCGACAAGAAGATCATCACCCGCGGCAACAGCAACAAGACCCTGCCCGGCTGCACCCGCCTCGCCGCCCTGCAACTGGCCAGGGAAGCCGGTTTCACGCTGGAAGAGCGGCCCTTCACGCTGGAAGAGGCGCTGAATGCCGATGAAGCCTGCCTGACGAGCGCCTCCAACTTCGTTGTCTCGGTGACGAAGATCGACGGCAAGCCGGTTGGCAATGGCAAGCCCGGCCCGATGGTGAGCCGCTTGCGCGCGCTCTACCTCGAAAACGCCCGCCGCACCGCGATTTAAGCAAGCATCAGCCTTCGAGAACCGCCCATATACGCTCGACAACGGGCCGGCGGTTTTCCTTGGAACGATAAAGCCGGATATCGACGGCAATATCGAAACTGTCATCGGCGGCACGCACCAGCGCGCCGCTGTCCAGCTCCTGCCGCATCAGGCTTTCCGGCACCCAGGCGACACCCCAGCCGGCCATCGCCATGGCTTTCAGCCCCACCGACATGCTGCCCTCATGCACCCGCTCGAATTGCGGCAGGCGCGCGCTCAGGAGATCGCGCAGCAACGGCCCGAAGAAAGAAGCCTTTTCATAATCGAGATAGGCGAATGGTTTCCGTGCATTTTCCACGAGTTCATGCAGCGGTGAACCATCTTTCGCCGGCGCGGAAACGGGAATGATATTTTCCGCACCAAGCACCCGAAACTCGAAGGTCTGCGCATCGAGCAGCATCGGCACTTCGGGATGGGCATAGGTCAGCAGAAAATCGCTCTGCCCGTCCACCAGCGAATTGAGGTTTTCCTCCATGCTGCCGGAATCGGGCCTCAGCACAGAAAACAGCGGTCCGGCCGTCTCGTTCACCCGTTTCAGCCAGTCGGGAAAGAAGGTGAAGGACAGGGTGTGCAGAGCCGTCAGCCGCACCGTTCTGGCATCGGCCCCCTCTTCCTGAAGAAGTGTGCGCCGGGCATGGTAAAGCTGTTTCAGGGTCTCCTGCGCCACCGGCACGAATTTCACACCCGCTTCGGTCAGCCGGGAAGGATAGGAGGCGCGGTCAACCAGCGTCGCACCCACCCAGGCTTCCAGCTGCTTGATACGCCGGCTGAAGGCGGATTGCGTCACATGCCGCTCATCCGCCGCCTTCGAGAAATTGAGCGTTCCGGCCAGCGCCAGGAAATCCTCGAGCCATTTGACTTCCAAGGGCCTGTTCTCCCACAAAGATGTTGTCCCGGCCTGCCGGGAACATGGATATTTATTAGGAGCAATGGAACCTGATTGAAACCCACTAGAAACTTCGGACTGTTGAGGAAATAGCCCGAGCCTCGCTCTCGTCATCCTTGGGCTTGTCCCAAGGATCTAAGCACGTCAACAAAATCAAACGTTTGCAGATCCTCGGGACAGGCCCGAGGATGACGTCGAATTTGTCGGGCGCAACGGAATCGGTTTCAGACCGTTAGCGGCTTCTGGAATATTCGATCATCCGCGCCCGGCTGGAAACCAACTCGATCCGGTCATCGCCCAGACGATTGAGGCAGACGCGCTTCGTCCATGGCCCGTCAATCAGCGTGAAGAGGAAACGACCATTGCCGAGCGCCTTCAGAGGCATGCTGCGACGCGTCGGGCCGATGCCCATCGTCAATGACGAACCGCTGATCGAAAATTCCGCTCCCTCATCGGAGCGCCACGAGCCCGAAAGATCATCCGGCACGGCATGCTGGCCGACCGGCAGGAAACGGCGGGCGGCGTGACCGGCCTCACCGACAATGGCATCACCGTCTAACCTGAGACGCATCGGAGAAGATGCGGAGCGGGAAGAGACCCAGCCATTGACATCTTCATAGAGCGTGTCGTCGCCATCGATGAAGGTGGATGCGCTGCCCTTGATTTCCAGCCACCACGGTCCGCTTTCGGTCACGTAAAGGCCTTCCGGCAGGCTGGCGGCGGGCTTGGGCAAAGACAGGCCGGTGAGGGCCGCCATGCTTTCCAGCGCGATTTTGAAGCCGTTGGTGTCCTCTCGGTTCGACACTACGACAAAACCCGTTCCGTTTTCCGGATCGAGCAGGAAATAGGTCTTGTAGCCCGGATGCGAACCGCCATGACCGACGAAACGCCTGTCTCCCAGATGCGACCAGCGCAGGCCGAGGCCATATTCGCTCATTCGCCCATCGGCCAACGAACGTTCAGCAGAAAGTCTGTCGAGAACACCCGCAAAACTGCCCTCGCCCCGCATCAGCCCCTGCAGCCAGCGGGTCAGCGCTTCGGCGCTGCCGGCAAGGCTACCCGAAGCGGAAATATGCAGACCGGCGGCCGAAAGCTGCCAGTTGTCTTCGGCTTTCCAGTAACCCGGCACGAGGCCATCGACCGGATCGTTCCACACATCCGGCGCCTTCAGGAACACGCCGAAGGGGCCGGCAATCTGCGTCTGCACGAAATCATCGAAACGGAAACCCCGGCGCTCCAGCGCCGCTTCCACCAGACGATAACCGGTATTGGAATAGGACACCTCGCTGCCGGCAGGGAAATTCAGCCGGGTGAGCCGCGACAGATAATCGAGAAGCGGGCCGGCCTTCGTCTCGGTGTAAACGGAAAGGCCAAGCAGCGAGAGGCATTCCCGTGTATCCGGCAGGCCGCCGCTCATATCCAGCGCCTGCCCCACCGTCACCTCGCGCAGCGGTGATTGCAGCTCCGGCAGATGCTTGCCGAGCGGGTCGTCCAACCCGATCAGATCGGAATGGGCAAGTACCATGGTGCAGAAAGCATGTTTGGTGACGGAGGCATAACGCACCACGCTCTGCGGCGTGAAAGGTGCGAATGTCGAAAGGCTCTCGACACCGCCCGCATGGGCGAAACGGATACCGTTGAGATCGAAACCGATTGCCGCTCCACCCGGCTCATTGCCCCCCCATTGCGAGACGAAGCTCTCTGAAAGGGTTGAAGCGGCGTTCCAGTCGAATTGCTGTGGCATGGTTCGGTCTCGTGTCTCTATTGCAACGCGCGAAGACAACGGTTTTGTCACCGGCATCGCCGCTTGTTTCTTCTCCCCGAGGGGGAGAAGGTGGCCCGAAGGGTCGGATGAGGGGGCGACGGTAGAAATTTACGGAGAGCTGGCCCCCTCATCCCGCTGCCGCGGACTTCTCCCCCTCGGGGAGAAGAAGCGGGCGGCACCCGCTCGATCCATGTGTAACGTAGGCTAGGTAACCGGCCGTCAGGCCGGCTCTTCCAGCCGGATACTCAGGCTACGCAGCTCTTCCGTATGCGGGTGTTTGGTCCGTCCCTCACGCAGATCACCCGCACTCAGCTGCTCCACCATTTCCCCGTTCAGCATCACGCCAACCTGCGGGCACAGATGCGCGATAACAGCCAGATTGTGGCTGACGAGAATATAGGTGAGGTTGCGTGCCGCACGCAGGTCCTGCAACAGGTTCAGGATTTCCGCCTGCACCGACACGTCGAGCGCCGAAGTCGGCTCATCCAGCAGCAGCACCTGCGGGTCCGCGATCAGCGCGCGGGCAATCGCCACGCGCTGGCGCTGGCCGCCAGAAAGCTGGTGCGGAAAACGGAAGCGCACGGCCTGCGGCAGCGCCACGTCGGACAAAGCCTGTTGGATGCGCTTTTCGATATTGTCCATGCCGTGCACCAGCGGCAATTCGCTGAGAATGCGGTCGATGGTCTGGCGCGGATGCAGCGAGCCATAGGGATCCTGAAACACCATCTGCACCTGCCGGAAAAATTCCGGCGTGCGACGCAGCGGTGCATCCTTGCCGGCAAAGGCGATGCGGCCTTCCCAGCTTTCGTTGAGGCCGGCCATGGCGCGCAGGATGGTGGACTTGCCCGAGCCGCTTTCGCCGACGATGCCGAAGCTACCACCCTTCTCAACCGAAAAGGACACGCCTTTCACGACTTCGCGGTCGCCGAACTTGATACGGAGATTATCGACGTCGATCATTGGCTGGACCACGCTGCATCACGGTTGAGAACGGGAAGACGCTCGCGCGGATGCGTCAGCGAGGGAATGCAGTTCAGAAGTCCCTGCGTGTAAGGATGCTGGGCCTTCAAAAGCTCGGAAGCCTTCAGTTCCTCCATCACCCGGCCCGAATACATCACGGCGACGCGGTCACAGAAATGCGAGACGAGCGGCAGATCATGGCTGATGAGGATGAGGCCCATGCCGCGTTCCGATACCAGCTCCTCGATCAGCCGCAGGATTTCCGCCTGCACCGTGGCGTCGAGCGCGCTGGTCGGTTCGTCGGCAATCAGCAGTTCAGGATCGGGCGCGAGCATCATGGCGATCATGACGCGCTGGCCCATGCCGCCGGAAACCTCATGCGCATAGGATGAGGCAACCTGGCGCGGATTGCGGATCTTCACCTGATCGAGCAGGGCGATTGCCGCTTCCATGGCCGCACGCTTGCTGCCACCCTTGTGGGCGCGCCAGGCTTCCGCGATCTGCGCACCCATGGTCTTGACCGGGTTCAGCGAATACTTCGGGTCCTGCAGGATGAAACCCGCCCGCTTGCCACGGATCTGGCGCATCTGCCTTTCGCTGGCGGACAGCACATCGATACCGTCGAAGGAGAGCTTGTCGGCGCGGATATCCGCATTGGAAGGCAGAAGCTTCATCAGCGCGCGCGCCGTGAGGCTCTTGCCCGAACCGGATTCACCGACGATGCCGAGCTTTTCGGTTCCAAGCTTCATGGAAACACCACGCACCGCCTCGAAACGGCTGGTGCGGGTCTGGAATGCGATCTTCAGATTTTCGATTTCGACCAGCATGGCTCAATGTCCCTTCGGGTCGAGAACGTCGCGCAGGCCATCGCCAAGGAAGTTAAAGGCGAGCGAAACGAGGAAGATGGCAATGCCGGGAATGGTGGCGACCCACCATTGTTCGAAGATGAAGCGCTTGGCGGTGGCGATCATCGCACCCCATTCCGGCGAAGGCGGCTGCGCACCCATGCCGAGGAAGCCAAGGCTTGCGGCGGTGATGATGATCGAGCTCATGTCGAGCGTGATGCGCACGATAAGGCTCGGCACGCAGAGCGGTGCGATATGCCGGGCGATGATGCGCCAGGCGGAAGCGCCGGTCAGCCGGTAGGCCGCAACGAAATCACTGCCGCGCACCGTCATGGTTTCGGCGCGGGCCAGACGCGCATAGGGCGGCCATGCGGTGAGCGCGATGGCGAGAATGGCGCTTTCAACGCCGGGCTTCAGTGCCGCAACAAAGGCCAGCGCGAGGATGAGGCGGGGGAAAGCCAGAAACACATCCGTCACCCGCATCAGCACCGTATCGACGATACCGCCGAAATAACCGGCGATGCAGCCGATGGCGAGCCCGATGGGTGCGACGAGAACGACAACGGCAATGACCATGCCGAGCGTAACGCGGCCGCCATAGAGAATGCGCGAGAGAATATCGCGACCGAGCTCATCCGTGCCGAACCAGTGTTCGGCGCTCGGAAACGCCAGACGGTTGCCGAGGTTCTGCATCGCCGGATCGTAAGGGGCGAGCAGCGGCGCCAGCAGCGACAGCGTAATGAAGAGAACGATGATCGTAAGCCCGATCACCGCCAGCGGATTGGACTTGAGATTGAGCCAGATGCGATACCGGTTGCCCCAGGCAGCCTGTGTTCGCGAATGCGGCGTCTCGTCCAGCGCCCAGTTTCTGAAATTAGCTAACATCATCGAACGCGAGGATCCATAACTCTGTAAAGCACGTCTGCGAGCAGGTTGAGGGCGACATAGATGAAGCCGATCAACAGGGTTGCTCCGACGACGGGGTTCATGTCCGCGTTCATGAGCGAGACGGTGAGATATTGGCCAAGGCCCGGCCAGCTGAACACGGTTTCCGTCACCACCGCACCTTCGAGAAGGCCGGCATAGGTGAGCGCGAGAACCGTGATGAGCTGCACGGCGACCGTCGGGAAGGCATGGCCCCAGATCACGGTCATTGCCGAAAGCCCCTTGGCACGGGCGGTGATGACATATTCGCCCTTCAACGCGTCGATCATGAAGGCGCGCGTCATGCGGGTGATATAGGCCATGCTGAAATAGGCAAGAATGCAGACCGGCTGCACCATATGGGCGATGGCGTCGTAAAAGGCGTCCCAGTCGCCGGCAAGCAGCGTGTCGACCGTCATCAGGCCAGTGACCTGCGTGATCATGCCGTCATAGATGATGTCCTGCCGGCCCGGCCCCGGTGCGACGCCAAGCGTGGCGTAAAAGACGAGCAGCGAAATCAGCGCCAGCATGAAGACCGGCACGGAGTGACCGGCAAGGCAGACGACGCGGATGACCTGATCGGTCAGCTTGCCCTGCTTCACGGCGGCCCAGACACCGAGCGGAATGCCGATAAGCGCTGCGAGGATAAGTGCTGCCGTGGCAAGTTCAAAAGTGGCGGGGAAAACGCGCTTGATATCGATCCAGACCGGATTGCGGGTCAGGATCGAATTGCCGAAATCGCCATGCAGGACCTGCGAGACATAATGGAAGAACTGCACGACCAGCGGCTGGTCGAGACCCATTTCGGCCCGCACGCGCACGATGACGTCTTCGGGCGCATTGTCGCCGACCGCCGCGATGACGGGATCGACGGGCATGACGCGCCCGATCATGAAGGTGATGACCATCAAACCGAACAGCGTCAGGATGACGCTGCCCAGTATCGACGATATGCTTTTAACGCGCTTGTTCAATGTCACGCTTTCTTCGCATCGTGGTAGGAATTGCCCTCGGAGAGAACGCCGAGCTCGAAGCCGGAAACGCCCTTGCGGAAGGCGGCCGTCTTCGTGGTCTGGAACATGAACACGAAGGGGCTGTTTTCCATGTGCTCGCGCTGCAGAGCTTCATAAAGCTCCACGCGCTTTGCCGGGTCCTTCTCGTCACGGGCAGCTTCCGCCTTGGCGGCGAAGTCGTCGTTCTTGAAGCGCGAACGCCACAGGAAGGGCTTCGACTTGGCGTCGTCGCCATTGTCCTTGTTGATGTTGAAGACATCGGCGTTGGAATGCGGATCGAAATAATCCGTGCCCCATGCGGAAAGCGCCATCTGATGTTCGCGGGCGCGCATCTTGGTCAGAACCTGACGGTTTTCCGCCGACTGCAGACGCACCTTGATGCCGATATCGGCAAGATTTGCCTGAATGGCCTGCGCCAGATCCGGATAGGGCTGGGCGGAATAGTGATCCATGCTAATCTCGAAACCATCGGCAAGGCCGGCTTCCGCCATCAAAGCCTTCGCCTTTTCGACGTCGCGCTGGTACGGGATGTCGTTGACGGCGCCGGGGAAGCCCTTCGGCTCGAAGCTCTGGTGGATTTCGTGCGTCAGCGGCACGATGTTTTCCTGCATGCCCTTGTAGTCCAGCGCCCACTTGATGGCCTGCCAGACCTGCGGCTTGGCGAGGTTCTCATTGCCCTGGTTGAGCGAGATCAGCACCAGCGAGGCAATGGACTTGCGCTCCAGCTCGATATTCGCATCGTCCTTGACGGTGCGCAGCTGTTCCGACGTCAGGTCGCGGGCAATGTCGATATCGCCCTTCTGCAGCATCAGAAGCTGGGAAGACGGATCGGTGACGTGGCGCAGGATGATGCGCTTGATATTGCCCTTGTAAGGACCGTTCGGATTGACGGTGAGTGCTACGCTTTCGCTCGGCTTCCAGGCCTGCAGCACGAAGTCGCCGGAGCCGGCGCTGTTCTTCTGCAGCCAGCCATTGCCGAGGTCTTCGCCCGATGCATTGGCGAGAACCGCCTTCTTTTCGACGATCGCGCCGATATTGGCCGAAAGGCAATAAAGCAGGAAGGAGATGGCGGTCGGCTTTGCCGTCGTCAGCTTCACCGTCTTGTCATCAGTGGCAACGATGGTCGTCTCGGCATTGTCAGGCGTGAAGCCGAACTGGCTGATGATGAAGGCCGGGCTCTTGTTCATCTTGATGGCGCGCTGCAGCGAGAAGGCAACGTCTTCCGCAGTCACTTTCGCACCGCTGGAGAAGGTCGCTTCGTCACCGATCGTGAAGGTGAAGACCTTGCTGTCCGCATCGGCTTCCCAGGACTTGGCGATGACGGGATCGACCTTGGTGGAATCCTCACGGTTGGCGCGCACCAGCTTCTGATACATGTTGGAGATGATTTCACCGCCGACGGCTTCGAAACCTTCATGCGGGTCAAGGCTCGTCATATTGTCCAGTTGCTGGGCGACAACCAGAATATCCTTCGGCGTCGCGGCAAAGGCCGGAATGCGCGCATAGGACAGGAACGGAACGGCAGCGCCGGCAATCAGAAGGTTGCGTCTTGAAATCATCGAAAATCCCCTTTCGGACCTTATTTTTCGGAAAACGGTATGGGTTTGCCCCAATCCAGTCATTTTTTTTATGTTTTCCCGCGATTACCACGAGCAAACGAGGCCCGACCAATTCCAAATTTGGCAGAGCCTATGCACGGATTGCATTTGCTCCCGCCTTGACCTTTCCTCTACCAATTCTGAAAACTCGTCCGCACGCGCGTCCGCGCAATCCCATTTCCGAAGGTGAATGACCATGACCGATCAAAAAACCGTATCCGTCTTCGACGGCCACAACGACGTGCTTCTGCGGTTATGGCGATCGGGCAATGCTTCCCCCGAAACGCTTCTCATCGAAGGGGATACCGTCGGCCACATCGACCTGCCGCGCGCCAAGAAAGGCGGGCTGGCCGGTGGCCTCTGCGCCGCTTATGTGCCTTCGCCCAGCATGGACAAGGACGCCAACGGCGACTACCCGACACCGACCGAGGCGGATGCGCTGAAGGCAACGCTTGCCATGGCCGGCCTTTTGTTCCGGGCAGAGAAACAATCCGCAGGCGCGCTCAAGGTCTGCCGCACGGCCGCCGATATCCGCGACGCCATGGCGAAAGGGGCTTTCGCTTCCGTCTTCCATATCGAAGGTGCGGAGGCGATCGGCGCCGATCTGGATGCTCTCCACGTTCTCTACGAAGCGGGTCTGCGCACGCTCGGGCCGGTCTGGAGCCGCCCGAACATCTTCGCTTACGGCGTTCCCTTCCGTTTCCCCTCGACGCCGGATATCGGCCCCGGCCTCACGAATGCCGGCAAGCGGCTGATAAAGACCTGCAACGAGCTGAAGATCATGGTCGACCTGTCGCACATGAACGAGCAGGGTTTCTGGGATATTGCCGGGATTTCCGACGCGCCGCTGGTGGCTTCGCATTCCAACGCCCATGCGATCTGCAACCACAGCCGCAACCTGACTGACCGCCAGCTGGACGCCATCCGCGACACGGGCGGCCTTGCAGGCATCAATTTCGGCGTTCTGTTCCTGCGTCAGGACGGCGTGAAGAACCCGGATACCGATCTCAACGAACTCGTCCGCCACGTGGACTATATCGTCAACCGCATCGGCATCGATCATGTCGCGCTCGGTTCGGATTTCGACGGCACCACCATTCCCGCGGCCATGAAGGACGCAGCCGACCTGCAATTGCTGGTCGAAGCCCTGCGCAAGGGTGGTTATGACGACGAGGCGCTTGCCAAAATCTGCCACGGCAACTGGATCCGTGTGCTGGAAAAAACCTGGGGCGCGTGAGGCATATTGCAATTTATCTCCGGCGCAAAGCGCCGGAGATGTAAGCGGCAGGCCCTTAAGCCTTTGCCGCTTTTTTCTTGCCGGTCGCCCGGAAGGCCAGAAGCCCGGCGACGACACCGATCATCGCCCATTTCATCGGCAGCACATCCGCTGTCTCGCTGCGGATCGGCAATACGGTCACGGTGCCCGGACGGGATTCATAACCCATCTGCCCTTTTGCCTTGGCCTCCGCGATCTGTTGCGGCGAAACGACCCATTCGGCACCGCGCATCTTATCCACCGCCATGTATCCGCCGCCCGCCACGAGGGCGACGACGAGCGAAACGACTATTCTTGTGGGCGTGTTCATTGGCATCTCCTTCAATCGAAAGGAGCGTGTAGTCGCATCAAACGGCACCACCAAGCAACTGCAACGGTCAATTTGGCGTCATTCGGAACAATCCCGTCAATCATGCATTCCATAGTTGCATTTTCCACCCCAAACCCGGTGAAATTCACGCATGATCGGACATAAACTTCACATCGACACTTCATGCTTTTCTGCTAATCACATTTCCTCAACCGAAACGAATTAGCGACACAATCCTGTGGTTCGCCAACAGGAACTGGCGCTGGGCAAAGTAAATGGCAGACAAGAGCGAAATTACACAAACCGATGTTACGGAATCCGCGGTTGAAAGCTTTTTTGCCAGAAACCGCCCCTATCTGACCGCGATCGCCATTACGCTGGTCTTCGTGATGATGACTTTCGCCATCTATCACCTGACCTCCGAAGTCCGTTATGACGACGTCATCGATGCGCTGACGCAGACCTCGGCCTCGGCGGTGCTGCTCGCCATCGTCTTCACCGCGCTCAGCTTTCTGGCGCTGATATTCTACGACGCCAATGCCATCGAATATATCGGCCGCAAGCTGCCCTTTCCGCCCATGGCGGCAACTGCGTTTGCGGCCTATGCCATTGGTAATACTGCCGGTTTCGGCCCCTTGAGCGGCGGCGCCATCCGCTTTCGCGCCTATTCCCGGCTGGGTTTGTCACCCGGCGAAATCGCCCGCGTCATCGCCTTCGTCACGCTGTCCTTCGGGCTTGGGCTGCTTTCGGTCAGCGCCATCTCCACCTTCATCGTCGCACCGCGCATCGCCGCCATCATCGGCGTCGATGCCGCTATTCTCAGGGGTGCAGCGCTTGCCATAATCGCGGTTCTCGTGGTGGCGGCCTATGTCGGGCGCAACGGGCGCGCCATCCGGCTCGGCGCATGGCGGCTTCGTCTCCCGGACAGCCGGACATCGTCACGCCAGTTCCTCGTCTCCGCCTTCGATATCGCCGCTTCCGCTTCGGTGCTTTATGTCCTGCTGCCCGACACACATCTCGGCTGGCCGACATTTTTCGCCATCTACGCCACCGCCGTCGGCCTCGGCGTCCTCAGCCATGTGCCCGCCGGCCTTGGCGTCTTCGAAACCGTCATGGTTGCGGGGCTGGGCAACGCCATCAGCGTCGATCAGCTGCTCGGAAGCCTCGTTCTCTACCGCGTGATCTATCACGTCCTGCCGCTGGTGGTGGCCATTCTGGTCATGCTCGTCTCGGAGATGAAGCAGTTCGCGGCAAAGCCTGTTGTCTCCGATATCAGCCAGCTTGCCGTCAGGCTCGCGCCGCCCCTGCTATCGACCTTCGCGATGATCCTCGGCACCATGCTGATCTTCTCGAGTGTGACGCCGACACCGGACAGCAATCTGGATTTCCTCTCCAATTTCGTACCGCTTCCCATCGTCGAGGCGGCGCATTTTCTCACAAGCATTCTCGGCCTCGTGCTTGTCGTCGCCTCGCGCGGCCTCGGGCAGCGGCTTGACGGCGCCTGGTGGATTGCGCTGGTCGCCGCCTCGCTGGCGCTGGTCCTCTCGCTCCTCAAGGCCATTGCCGTGTTCGAAGCCGCCATTCTCGGCGTCTTCATCGCGGCCCTTTCCGTCAATATGCGCAGCTTCAACCGCCATGCCTCGCTGGTGAAGCAGGCGCTGGGCCCAAGCTGGCTCGCCGCCATGGCCGTCATCATTGCCGGCGCGGCGACAATCCTGCTCTTCGTCTATCGCGATACGGATTACAGCCAGACATTATGGTGGCAGTTCGAATTTTCCGAGGAAGCGCCGCGCGGATTGCGCGCCCTTCTCGGCCTCGTACTTGCCTCCTCCACCATCGCCATCTTCAGCCTGATGCGGCCGGTGGCCTTCAGGCCGGACGCCATCAAGGCCGACGACGTCACGAGTGCGACCGGCATCGTCATGACACAGGATGCGGCCGACGCCAATCTGGTGCGCATGGGCGACAAGCACGTGATGTTCTCCGAAAGCGGCAACGCCTTCATCATGTATGGGATTCAGGGCCGCTCATGGATCGCGTTTGCCGATCCGGTTGGCGATGAGGATGATTTTCCGGATCTGGTCTGGCAATTCGTGGAAGCCGCCCGTGGCGCTGGTGCGCGCGCCGCCTTCTACCAGATTTCGCCTTTCCTCCTCTCCCATTGCGCCGATGCGGGCCTTCGCGCCTTCAAGCTCGGCGAACTGGCATTGGTCGATCTCACCGCATTCGAACTGAAGGGCGGCAAGCTCGCCAATCTTCGCCAGTCGCTGAGCCGCGGCGCGCGCGACGGACTGACCTTCGAGGTGGTAGAGCAAGCGCAGGTGGCGGATATTCTGGATGAGCTGAAACAGGTCTCCGATGGCTGGCTCGCCCACCACAACACCCGGGAAAAACGCTTCTCGCTTGGCGCTTTCGAGCCGGATTACATTCTGTCGCAACCCGTCGCCGTGCTGCGCAAGGATGGAAAGATCACCGCCTTCGCCAATCTGATGGTGACGGACACGAAAAAGGAAGCCACCGTCGACCTCATGCGTTTTTCGCCGGATGCGCCGCGCGGCTCGATGGATTTTCTCTTCGTCAGCATCATGCAATATCTGCGCGAGGCGGGTTATGAGAGCTTCAATCTCGGCATGGCCCCCATGTCCGGCATGTCGAAACGCGACGCCGCCCCCGTCTGGGACCGCATCGGCAGCACGCTGTTCGAACACGGCGAACGGTTCTACAACTTCAAGGGCCTTCGCGCCTTCAAGGCGAAGTTCCACCCGAAATGGGAACCGCGTTACCTTGCCGTGCAGAACGGCGCAGACGCCGCTCTGGCGCTGATGGATGCGACGGTTCTCATCAGCGGCGGCGTCAGAGGAGTGATCGGAAAATGAGAAAATCCAGCATGCTGAAAGCGGTTCTTGCCGCCTCCGCCCTGTTCGTCTCCCCCTTGTTTGCTTCTGGCGCCGTTTTTGCGCAGGACAAGCCCGCTTACGAGACCGGCATGATCCCCGCCGGGCACATCATGGTGCCGGACGGCGATATCCTCGCCAGCGTCTTCCTGATTTCCGATGCGGACGGATGGACGGCCGCCGATGAGACCCGCGCCAAGGCGCTGGTTGAAAAGGGCGCAGCCGTGGTCGGCATCGACTTCAAGGAATATCTGAAGGCGCTCGAGGCCGATGACGACGAGTGCATCTATATGATCTCGGATATCGAGTCGCTCTCGCAGCAGATTCAGCGCACCGCCGGCACGAGCAGCTATCGCCAGCCCATCCTCACCGGCATCGGCAAGGGCGGAACGCTGGCGCTGGCGATGATTGCGCAGAGCCCCGTTTCCACCGTCCGGGAAGCTATCGCCGTCGACCCCAAGGCCGGCCTGCCGCTCGAGAAAATCCTCTGCACCCCCGCCACCAAGGACAAGGCGGATGGCGAAACGGTCTATGGCCTGACCGACGGCCCGCTGCCCGCTCCCGTCAGCGTGCTGTTCACGCCTGCCGCGGATCAGAAGGGCCGCGACCACGTCAACGCGCTCGTCAAGCTGCATCCCGATATCGACGTGACGGATGTGGATGACAAGGCGGACGAGGTTCTGACCCAGACCCTGTCCGACCAGATCGACGCCGCAGGCGACACCGACAGCCCGCTCGGCCTGCCGATCAAGGTTCTGGAAACCAGCCCGGTGATGGACACCATGGCGGTGATCTATTCCGGCGACGGCGGCTGGCGCGATCTCGATGAGGAAGTCGGCGGCGCCTTCCAGAAGGAAGGCATACCCGTCATCGGCGTCGATTCGCTCCGCTATTTCTGGAAGGAAAAGAAACCGCAGGAAGTCGCCACAGATCTCGGCCGCATCATCGACACCTATCGCAAGGAATGGAAAGTCCGCAATGTGGTGTTGATCGGCTATTCCTTCGGTGCCGATATTCTTCCCGCCACCTATAATCTGCTGCCGGACCGCGACAAGTCGCATGTCGTGCAACTGACCCTGATGGGACTTTCGACCGAAGTGGATTTCGAGATTTCCGTCGAAGGCTGGCTTGGCGTTGCCGGTGAAGGCAAGGGCGGCAAGACGGTGGATGACATCGCCAAGATCGATCCGAAGCTGGTGCAATGCATCTATGGCACGGAAGAAGAAGATGAGGACCCCTGCCCCGGCCTGAAAGCCAAGGGCGTGGAAGCGGTCGGCATCGAGGGCGGTCACCATTTTGACGAGGACTATGAGGGACTGGCCAAGCGTATCGTGACCTCGCTGAAGACCCGGCTGCCGAAATAGCCTGCATCCCCATCGGCCGAAATCCCGCCTCTAGGATGATCTTCAGCCGCGAATGCATCTCCGATGCTTCTTCGCGTCGCGGCCGTGCTTGCGGAATCGCTTAAACTATTATTCAAAAGAAACCGGCCTGCAGTGGATGTTCATCACATTTCCGCAACCGTGCTGCTGTTGATCGCCAACCATGGATTTTATATTTCCGGACGGGTTCAGGGAGCCGCCGCATGCCCGCTTCAAAGCGAAAGACGAAAACACCAGTCCTCGTGGAACGCATCGATCATTTCGTCGGCCAGGTCAAAGAGGCGATGAAGAGCGATGACACGCTGCGCAACAGAAAAATCCGCGATCTGTGGGATGCCGAGGTCCGCTACCATTTCGACAATGGCCGCACCGAAAAGACGCTCGAACTCTACATCATGAAATATCGCAATGCGCTGAAGGCCGAGTTCGGCGTCAAGAGCACACCGCTTGCCATCTGCAACATGAAGAAGCTGCGCGAGCGGCTGAACACCTATATTGCGCGCGCCGACTATACGAAAACCGGCGTGGCGACCTCCATCGTCGAAAAAATCGAGCGGGCGGAGTTCAATACCGCCGGCCGCAAGCCGACCGTTCTGCTGCGTATCGCGGATTTCATTTCGGCGATGAACGGCATGGGAACGAAAGAAGAGATGCAGACCCTGTGGAATGCTGAAATCAGCACCATGAAGGGCAGAGCCCAGACAACGATCATCTCCTACATCACCAAATATCGAAACGCCATCCGCGAGGCCTTCGGCGACGACCACCCGATGCTGAAGATCGCCACCGGCGATGCCGCGATGTATGACGATGCACGCCGGGTGAAGATGGAGAAGATCGCCAGAAAGCACGGCGCGCTGATCACCTTCGAGAATTACCGGCAGGTCCTCAAGATTTGCGCCGATAAGCTCCTGTCCGCCGATCCCCTGATGATCGGCATCGGCCTGATCGGCATGACGGGACGCCGCCCCTACGAGGTCTTCACCCAGGCGGAATTTTCACCTGCCCCCTATGGCAAGGGCGTCTCCAAATGGAGCCTCCTGTTCAACGGCCAGGCCAAGACGAAACAGGGCGAAGGAACGAAATTCGGGATTACATATGAAATCCCGGTGCTTGCCCGCTCGGAAACCATTCTGGCCGCCTATAGGCGCCTGCGCGAAAGCGGACAGGGAAAATTGTGGCATGGCATGTCGATCGACGATTTTTCGTCGGAAACCCGCCTGCTGCTCCGGGACACGGTTTTTAACCTGTTCGAGGATCTCTGGCCGAAGGAAGAGCTTCCCAAGCCCTATGGCCTCCGGCACCTCTATGCCGAGGTGGCCTTTCACAATTTCGCGCCGCCGCATGTGACCAAGAACAGCTACTTCGCCGCCATTCTCGGACATAACAACAACGACCTCGAAACCTCGCTGTCCTATATGACCTATACACTGCCGGAAGATCGCGACGATGCGCTGGCGCGGGCCAAACGCATCAACGAACGGACGTTGCAGCAGATGGCGACAATCGCGCCGGTATCCCGCAAGGCGTGATGCGTTAAAGTCATTTTCCGGGCGTAAAACCGCTCGGCAGTTTTGCCGGAAATGCTTTGGCCGCGGATTTCAGTTCTCCGCGGCCGGCCATTTCATTCATCAAACCCGCGCGTCACCGGAGGTGCGGTAAAGCAGGGTCAATACCGTCAGCATCAGCCCCACAAGTGCGACCGAACCGAAAATGTAGAAATTCCACTCGGGCGCCAGACCCCGCTGCAGCACGAGGCCGCCGATCATCGGGCCGGCAATGCCGCCGAGCCGCCCGACCGCCAGCGAGAAGCCGAGACCCGTGCCGCGAATATGAACGGGGTAGAGCCGTCCCACCAGAACATTGGCGAGAATCTGGGTGCCGATGGTGCCCGCACCCGCAAGGGCGACGAAGGCATAAAGAAGCGGACCCTTATTCACCGTCAGGGCGAAGATCGAGGCGGCGCCGATGGCAAACAGGATCGCCACGACCACCTTGACGTTGCCCTTATCCGCAAACCGCCCGCCGATGAGGATGCCGATCGCAGCCCCGACATTGAGCATGACGGAAAAGCTGAGCGCCGAACTGATGTCATAACCCATCTTGTTCATGATGGTGGGCAGCCAGTTGACCATGCCGAAGGTGAGAAGCAGCGAGCAGAAGTGGATACCCCAGGCATTCAGCGTCGAGAGCAGCCGGCCTTCCGAGAACAGCGCGCCGACGCCGCCCTTTTGAATTTTCGCATGCGGCACGATGCGTTGCAGACCGTAGCTGTCGCAAATGCCGTCAGCCTCCGCCTGCCGCCCCTTGCTTGCCAGCCATTCGGGCGATTCCGGCAGGAACCGCATGAAGATCGGCAGAAGAATAAGCGGCAGGCCGCCGATCAGCATCAAGGGCCGCCAGCCATAGGTCTCCAGAAGAAGGATGCCCATGATGCCGGAAATGATGCCGCCGATAAGATAACCGAGGAAAGACAGGGAATTGGCCTGCGCCCTGCGATGCGGCGGCGAAAATTCCAGCACCAGCGCGGTGACCGTCGGCAACAGCGCGCCAAGCCCGAGACCGGCGAAGAAGCGCGTGATTTCGAAGGCGAGAAAATTCGGCGTCATGGCCGATGCGATCATCATCGCCGAAAAGCCGGCGAGGCTGAGAAGAACCACCTTGCGGCGGCCGATGCGGTCGGCCATGGTGCCGGCAAATAGCGCGCCGAGCAGCATGCCCACCAGCGTCAGCGCGGCGGCGCGCCCGACCATGGCCGGGTTGAGCGCCCATGCGCTTTCTTTCAAGAGTGCCGGTGCGACGGCGCCGTAAACGACCAGATCGTATCCGTCAAACATGATCATCAGGCCGCATGTCGCAATAACGCCGGCCGGGTTCTTCGTCCGCGCTGACGCGGCGCTCAGATAATTCGTGGACATGTTCCTCCCTTTCACGCATGAACGCGCCATCCGGTATGGATAAGCGTCTCCCGTTCCTGCGATATCCTCCGTGAGTGCCCGGCGCGCTCCACACTGATATGTGCCCTGCTCCTGTCAAGCACATATCGCCAGCATCACCCGCCTTCGATTAAATGTTGCATTTGCAAAAATTGCAAATGAAATATTAACAAATGCCAGGCGCATCGCGCCGACGAAATTCAGCCGGGCCCCAGCCCGGAAATCGTCGACAGCGTCGGCGTCCAGCTCAAAATATGAATGCGGTTATAAACACCGTGAATGACGAATGGATCGGCATCGCTGAAGGCGATGACGTCTTCGATCGAGCGCGCCTGCGCGATAATGAGAGCGGCGGATGGGCCGTCGGCAACCGCACTCATCGGACCGGAGACAAGAATCTTGAACCCTTCCGCCATCGCCTCGCCATTGCGCAGATGGGCCTTGTGAGCCTCTATCTGCGCCGCCCGTTGCACGGCCGCAGCGGGATCGCTTTCGGCGAAACGCACGTAAAGCCGGGTTCGGTCGCTCCCGCCTCTCATCGGGCGAGCACGAAATCGTGGTTCACCGACCAGAACCAGTCGCCGATGAAACCCAGGTCCCGCGCCTTCTGCGCATCTTCCACCCGCTGGAAATCGGCGAGCAGACTTTCCTTCACCCCGAAGACCGCATCCGAACGGATATAGGGATCGTCGGGATCGAAGATATGGGTGACGAGCGTGGTGAAGCCTTCGGCCGAAACGATATAGTGCAAATGCGCCGGCCGGTAAGGATGCCGCCCCATGGCGCGCAGCAACTGCCCGACCGGACCGTCATCCGGGATCGGATAATATTTCGGCTTGGCGGCCCGGAACCAGTAGCGCCCGTCCTCGCCAGTGATGAAGACGCCACGCAGGTTGAAATCGGGCTGGATGCCCTTCTGCTGCACGTCATAAAAACCTTCGTCATTGGCCTGCCAGACATCGATACGCGCGCCGGCGACCGGCGCTCCCTCGGTGTCGAGGATGCGGCCGGTGACCACCATATCCTCACCCTTGCCATCGAGGCAGATATTCGCACCCATCGGCATTTCCGGCGCATCCGCGACATGGAAGGGGCCGAGAACGGTCGATTCCGACGCGCCGCTTGGCTTGCGATGGTTGATGGCGTCGACCAGCATGGAGACGCCGAGAATATCGGAAAACAGGATCCATTCCTGCCGCCATTCATTGCAGATCTGGCCCACCTCGGTGAGAAAATGAATGGCCTTCATCCACTCCTCCTCGGTCGGTTCGATTTCCTTCACCGCCTCATGCAGCTTGCGCGTCACCACCGCCATGATTTCCTTCAGACGCGGATCGTCACAGTCGCGCATCCGCGCGATCACGGTTTCAGCCGAGCGTTCCTCGACGAAATAGCCGTCATCATTGCTCATCTTCATATCCATCGTCTCCTCCTCCCATCACTCCGGCCGCGCGCCTTCGAAGGCGCGTTGCAAAAGGTCGCGGATCGCAGTTTTTTCGATTGGCCGCGGGCACCAGTAAGGATTGGCCGTTGCAAGCTCCGCCATGCGGTCGAGATCGTCCGCCCGGACCCCGAGAGCGACAAGGCTCGATGGCGCGCCAAGCCGGGCGGCAAAATCGTAGAGCCCCGCCCCTGCCCTGCCGCCGACAAGAGCGGCGAGCGGCGCGAGAAGATCCAGCACCGCCTGTTCCACATAGGCGATGGTATGCGGCAGAAGCACCGCATGGGTTTCCGCGTGCGGCAGATCGAGACTGCCGCCCAACGTATGGCAAAGCTTGTGATGCAGCGACATGCCGACGGCGCCAAGCACCGTGCCGCACAGCCACGCACCATAAAGCGCGGTCTCGCGTGCTTTGACATCCTGCGGCGCAGCTTTCACGCCGGGAAGCGCCTCGATCATCGCCCGCAATCCCTCAACCGCTATCAGGCTCGCGATGGGATTGCGGTCCTGTGCATAAAGCGCCTCCGCCGCATGCGCCATGGCGTTCAGCCCGCTCGTCATGCTGATCGCGACCGGCAATCCAAGCGTCAGTTCCGCATCGTAAATCACCACTTCCGGCAGGATTTCCGGCCCGCGCATGGTGGTCTTCACCCCGTTTTCCGTCTGGCCGAGAATGGGCGTCACCTCGGAGCCGGCATAGGTGGTCGGGATGACGATCTGCGCCGCACCGGTGCGCAGCGCAATGGCCTTGCCGAGACCGGTGGTGGAGCCGCCGCCGAGCGCCACAACGCAATCCGCACCGGCGGTGCGATAGGCTTCGACCGCGTTTTTCGTCACCTCGACCGGCGTATGCATGGCCGCATCGCAGAATACGCCCACGGCAAGCCGGCCGAGCCGGGCCGCAAGCGCCTCCGCGTCACCCTTCTGCTGCGGCGTGGAAAGCACCAGCACCCGCGACAGGCCGAGGCGGCGGATTTCCTCCGCCACGCCCGCCGAACTGCCTGCGCCGAAGACGATGCGGGCGGGAGCGGCCATATAGACGAAAGGCCGCATGGTTCAGCGCCCATCGAGCTTGAACAGGCGGCGCGCATTGGTGCGGCCGATCTTTACCCGGTCGGCCTCTGCGATGGTCGTCGCGTTGAACCAGTCGGAGGCGTGGTCGATATTCTCAAAGGGCCAGTCCGTGGAAAACAGGATGCGATCCGCGCCGATTTCCAGAATGGCGTCGATCAGCGTCTGGGTGCGGAAATTGCCCGAGGTGGTGATGTGGAAATTCTCATTGAAATAATCCACGAAACGGCGCTTGGCGGGATAACGCGGCGGCAGCTTCACCCAGGCATTGCGGTGGTCGATGCGCCACATCATGTAAGGCAGGCCCTCGCCCATATGGCCGAGGATGATGTTGAGACGCGGATGCTCGTCGAACAGGCCGGACGCCATCAGACGCAATGCGTGCACCGCCGTTTCCTGCGCAAAAGCCCATGTGGGGCCGAGCAGCCAGGGATGGCCGTCATAGATGCGCGAATCCTGCGGCAGCGGGTTGCGCGGATGCAGGTAGAAGGGCACGTCGAGCTTTTCCATCTCGCCCCAGAATGGGCGATATTGCGGCAGGTCGTAATAAAGCGGCGTCTGGCCATCGCCCTCCTGGCTGAAACCATTGACGAGCGCGCCGACGAAACCGAGATCGTTGACGCAGCGCTGAAGCTCCTGCGTCGCCGCATCAGGGTCCTGCAATGGCAGGGCTGCGAAGGCAAGGAAACGATCCGGCCGCCTGGCGCATTCTTCGGCGAGGACGTCGTTTGCCCGCCGCGCGATCTCGATCGCCTTCTTCCTGTCGGGAATGGCCTGCACCGCCGGCGCGTTCAGCGACAGGATCATGGTTTCGATGCCATGCGCATCCATCAGCTTCAGGCGCGTATCCTGAATGTCGAGCAGGCGGTGCTGTAATTCCTTCCAGTAATCGCCAGGTACGAACCCGGCCGAATCCTGAAGCGTTTCCGGGATTGCGAAATGCTCCTCGAGAGCGACCTTGCCTTGCATGTGGTTTCCTCCGAATTCACTCTTTGATTTGCCGCCTGAGAGGCGATCAATATTGACCCTTGGGTTCCAGCCCGAGCATGCTCTGGCCGATCATGGTGCCCACGGCGTCCCAATTCATGCTGATATGGCGGCCGACCGCATTCGCATCGCGCCACGCCCGTTGCACCGGGTTGGAAAGATCGAGCCCGACGCCGCCGGTGGAGTCGTTGAGCGCCTGCACGGCGCGCAGGGCGAGAGACACCGCAAAGGACTGGCCGCGACGGCTGAGAAGACGGTCATCCACCGTAAATTCCGCCCGGCCTTCGATCCTTGCCTGCGAGAGCGCCTGTGCGCGGGCAACATCGCGCAGCAATATTTCGCAAGCCGCATCGACGCTTGCGGCAGCTTCCGCGACGCGCAACTGGATAGTCGGAAATTCGGCCATGCGATTATTGCCGCCCGCCACGGCACCGCGCGTCACCCGGCCGCCGACGTGATCGACATAAGCGGCAAGCGCGCCCCTGGCCGCACCGACGCCTGCCGCCGCGAGACAGGAGGGAATGCCGGTCAGAAGCGGCATGTTGAACAGGCCTTCCTCCGCATAATAATGCCCGCCGGGCGTCTTTCCGCTGGTCGCGTCCGGAAAGGTCAGAACCCGGTGTTTGGGAACGACGACATCATCGAGAACGAGCGTCTTGGACCCCGTGCCGGCCAGGCCCACCACGTGCCAGGTGTCTTCAATCGCATATTGCCCGGCGGGAACGAGCAGGAAGGCCGGAACCGGCTTTCCCTCTCCCTGCGGCGGCAGAATGGCGGCGCAGAGGGACCATTGCGCGTTTTCGCAGCCCGAGGCGAAAGCCCATTTGCCGCTCAGGCGATAACCGCCATCGGCTGTTTCCGCCATATTCACCGGCGCATAGGAACCGCACAGCAGTGCATCGGGGTTTTCGCCCCAGACATCGGCCTGCGCCTCTTCCGGAAACATCGCCAGCAGCCATTGATGGGCCGACAGCAGGCCGGCGACCCAGCCGGTCGACGCACAGGCGGCTGAAAGCTCGATATTGGCCTCGACCAGCTCGGCGAAATCTCCGCCCTTGCCGCCGAAGGCGCGGGGTTTGACGATATCGAAATAACCGATGCCGCGCAGCGCCTCGATGTGGCTGGCCGGAACGCGCCGGGCCTCCTCCGTCTGTCTGGCGCTCGCCCGGAAAAGATCGGCTATGCCGGTAACGCGGCTTGCGAGGCGGGCACGCGGGTTCGTTTGCGCCGGCAGCGGCGCATGGCTCATATCGTTCATGATTGTCTCCTTCCGGACGTTACTGGCCGGATGTTGCTGGCCGGAGGTTATCCCGCCGGGATTATCTGGGCGGCAATGATCAGGCGGGCAGGCTCGCGGGGCTTGCGGCGCAATATTGGGCGTTTTCGTAGAGCAGCGGCCGTGTCGTCTCGCTGACATCGGCCGAAACAACCTGCCCGATGAAGACGGTATGGGTCCCGTAAGGCATCGCCGCAACCCGACGGCAGGCGATGGCGGCATGGGCCGTGGGCAGATAGAGAACGCCATTGTCGTGGCGCTGCCATTGACCGTCGCGGAAACGCTCTTCCGGCGACACCTTGCCGCTAAAGGCGTCCGACAGGGCAATCTGATCCTGCGTCAGCACATTGACGATGAAATCGGGCCGGCACAGCAGCAGTTCATGCAGCAGGGTGCGATTGTTCAGGCAAACCAGCAGGGACGGCGGCTCCATCGAGACTGAAGTGACGGCCGTGACCGTCATGCCGTGATCGCGCTGATCACCGGAAGCACAGGCCGTGATAACCGTCACAGTCGCCGGGAAACGACGCATCGTTGAACGGAAATTCTGACCGACGCCTTCAGGCGCAAGGCTGCTCAGGCCAAACAATGCTGATGTCATGAGATCCTCCCAAATCCTGCATTTTTATTTATTTGCATTTGCAATATTTGTCAACGCAAATGTTTTTCGTCATTTTTTGTGAAAGGCAGAACGCCGCATTCCCGTGTCTTATGGGGCGAAGCTATTGAAACGGATGGATTGTGCCGGTACAGCCGATAGGCGCACATCAGCATCTGCGCAGATGGTTCTCAAACGGGGATTTGCTCGTGTCCTATCAATTCACCGATTCGGTACCCTACCTACTCAACTGGGTGGGCGTTCGGCTTGGCGAGCGCTTTTCCGTAAGACTGGCCTCCTATGACATCACCCTGCCGATGTATCGCGTGCTGGCGACGCTGCGGCAGCAGGAGAGCAAGACGCTGACCGAGCTTTCGGACATGGTATCGGTGGAGATTTCCACGCTGTCCCGGCTTGTGGGGCTGATGGTCCGGCGTAACCTCGTCAGCCGCGAACGGCCGCTCGACAATGCGCGCATCGTGCGCATCACCCTCACCCCGAAGGGCGAGGAACTGGCCGATGAACTCATGCCCATCGCCGCCATGTTCGAAAAAACCGCGATCGAAGGCCTCGACCCGGCCGAAGTAAAACTCTTCAAAAGCATCCTGCGCCATATCGGCCGCAACATTGCCGGCCTCTAAACGGCCCACATTCGAAAAATGCGGGCCGTTATGATCGGCAGAGGTTTCCGCCTATTCGGGATTTGAGAGTTTCTTGCCCGCATCAGGGCCGGACCGCAGCGTATAAATCGCCTCCAGGTGGATAAGCACGGCGCATTTCGGCTCTTTCATTCCCGCCTTGCCGGCGAAACCCAGGGCATTCTGAAACGGAGCCCCTTCGGTGAAAATCTCCGGCCGACCGACGAAGCGATAGCCGTCGAGCGCTTCCCGGTCTATGACCGCGACGGCGATCTTCGAGCCGTCACGGATGTTCTGCAGCGTTTGACCGCCGGTATTCTCATTGTAGATCAGCGTCCTGTCGTCATAGACCCTGAGCGAGCGCTTCGGCCCGATATCCGGCAAGCCGTCCTTGCTGACCGTCGACTGGATCGGCAGCTGTTTGGCGAGAAAGGATTTCATCGTATCGTCTAGCGTATTCACGTTGCATTATCCTGATGTGTTTGAGAGTGGGCTTTCATCGTCATGACGGAATGATCGGGCAATGCGGGCAATCGTCGCCCGCCTGCTCCGCATGGCGGGCCGCACGGAAGACGGCAAAGGCCGTGCCATATGCCTCCTGAACCGCACGGTCGATCACCCCGTCGTCACGCCCCCCCGACCGGAGATGATGTGCAAAGGCTGCGAGAGCCTGTTTGAGATGCTGCACGCAGGCGACCCGCATCGCCATCGGCGAGGAGGACGACCGGGCGGCCTCAAGAAGCCGCTCGTAAGCTCTCCGGTAAAGCCCCTCCGCCTCCAGGTAATTGCCCTCACCATTCTCCAGTTCCGCAAGATTATGGCACGAGACGTTGTAGATGACCGGCGCTGGATAGTGGCAGGGCTTTTCGAGGGCGGCGGCAAACAACCGCTCCCCTTCCGCCAGCGCATCGCCGTAAATGCCGCGCGCAAGCGAAATTTCCCCTTGCGAATAGGCCATATTGGCCCGTTCGGTCAGCCTCTTCCAATATCGGTCGCCGCCATCGATGACGACGAAGTCTCGCGAACGCGATGCGGCAAAGGCCTGCGTTCCGCCTGGGATTGAAACCTGTTTCATGCTCGACCCTCACTTATGCGGCCTTCAGGACGTCGTCGCCCTTCTGCCAGTTGCATGGGCACAATTGGTCGGTTTGAAGCGCATCGAGCACCCTGAGCACTTCCTGCGGATTGCGCCCAACGCCGAGATCGTTGACCGTGACGAAGCGAATGATGCCTTCAGGATCGACGATGAAGGTGGCGCGCAGCGCAACGCCTTCCACGGGATGCAGAACGCCGAAAGCCGCACTCAACTCGCGCTTGATGTCCGATAGCATGGGGATCGGCAATTCTTTGAGATCCGCGTGGTTCTGCCGCCAGGCGAGGTGGACGAATTCACTGTCGGTCGAGACACCGTAGACGACCGCGTCGCGATCTGCGAATTCCGGGCTGAGCTTGCCGAAAGCCGCGATTTCGGTAGGGCAGACGAATGTGAAGTCCTTTGGCCAGAAGAAGATGACCTTCCACTTGCCGGCGCTGCTCGTGTCGCTGATGCGTGTAAAAGCATTGGCCGGATCAGTGGAGACAACCGCCTGGAGGTCGAATGCGGGCAGTCTTGCACCAATGGTAAGCATTTGGATTTCCTTTCATTGCCGTTTGCCGGACGAGACAAGGCAGCTCATTCCGCCTCCATCCGGAAAGGCGGGCCGCAATTTCCAAAATCTGTGACGGCTTTCACAAAGCGGACACCGACTGCGCCGCTATAGGACGATGAGCGGGTTTGAATGCGCGCCCGGCGCACAGGCGCGGGCGGCTCTCCAGAAGGTCGTCATTTCAGGTCTCCGTCCATCAATCCCCGGCGTTCAGGCTCATCGCGACAGGCGGAACCGCACCCTCGATGGGCCTGTTTCTCCGGCTCCACACGCACAAGACGAAGCAGAATATCCACCTTGTCGATGACATATCCTTCCGGCGGTTGGGGCAGCATTCCGAGGCTGATCCGGCCGGCGGGAATATCGATGATCCGATCCTCCGCCTCGACATAGAAATGCTGGTGATTGGCGGTATCGGTGTCGAAATAGGTCCGCCCGCCCTCGATGCAGACCCTGCGAACGAAACCCGCCTCGGCAAACTGGTTGAGCGTATTATAGACCGTCGCCAGAGACAGCCGCGTTCCTGTCGCAATGGTCTCACGATGCAGATCGTCGGCCGTGAAATGTCTGTGCTCTTCCCGGAAAATAAGCCCGCCAAGCACGATTCGCTGACGGGTTGGACGCAGGCCGACCCGTTTCAGCGCTGCCCGCGTTCGCAGCATCGCTTCCTCGGTGCGGAAGCGTTTGCGGGTTTCATCAGGGACAAAAAGCATCTGGACATCCGATCGAAAGGGACAAATTGCGGGAAGAAACTGCGATCCCGGCCGGATCATCCGCCTCCGCCGTGCAGATAGACCCATTGGCAGCGACACATTCGACATCGATCATCTGAACTCGCCCGGGAAACCGAAATTGCAACTCATTCGCAACAGCAGAATATGGGAAATAAACCCAGCGTCAATCCTTATTGCAAATGATTCTTAACTGCAAAAGATGAAAGATGGCTTCCTGGACGACGAAACCTGCGCTGTCCCAGGATAGCGGAATGGCCTGTCGGCACATATCGGCCGCAACATCGCCGGCCTCAGATACCGGCAATTCGGGCATCGCCGCTTTCAGCGGATGCCACCCGCTTCGCCCCGCTTTTCCCGTGCAATGTACTTGCAATAACCGGTTCCTATCCCTGCGAAGGTCACCGCAGAAAGGAACTTCCATGTCCAACAGATCGTCCCTTGCAGTCCCGGCAGCAATCTTCCTTATCGCCGGCGCATCGATACTGCTCACGGCCTGCGCCTCGACTGTCATGAAAAGCTATATCGGCGCGCCCATCACCAGCGTGATGCTGGACTATGGGCCGCCGGACAATATCTACAGTCTGGGTCCCGGCCAGCAGGCCTATCAATGGCGGAAAAACAAGACGCAGGCTGTCGCCGGATCGTCGAGTGGCGAGATGCGGACAACACGGCGTGGCGAACGTTACGAAGTGTCCGAAACGCCGGCCTATATCGAGCGCATCGACTGCTTCTATACCTTCTACACCCGCAATTCCGGGAGCGAATGGTATGTTACGAGCTTCCGGCAACCTTCGCTCGAATGCGAATGACCGTTCCGGGTTTCAAATTTCAGCCCGGTTCCGCATGTGCCGCGCCCCGCCCTTTTTCACCGCCGCTTCCAGACCGAAAGCGGCGGCGTTCTTTTAAGAATTCTCCCTGGAATCTGTCATGGGAAGGGCCGATCAGAAGCGATAATTCAGGCCGGCCTTGATGACATGATCGCTGACATCGGTTTTCGATTTGCCGCTGGCGGTCGTCGTGGCCACATTTCCGGTGCTCACATAATTATATTCGAACTTCGCCGACAGGCCCCCGCCGAAACTCTGTTCGACGCCTGCGCCGACCAGATAGCCCTGTTTCCAGCCATCGGGACCTGTCACGCCGTTTCCGTCCTTGAACTTTGTCGTGGTCAGGCCGGCGGTGCCGTAAACCAGCGTCTGGTCGAGCGCCACGCCGGCCTTCATCTTGGCCGCGCCCCGGAAACGCTCCCGCAAACGACCGTTCGGCACACGCGCCTCGTTCCCGAGATAGGACCCTTCGAGTTCCGCACCGACCACGCCCGAACCGAACTGGAAGTTATACCCGGCCTGCACACCCCCCGTCAGGCCGCGGCCGCTGGCCAATGGGTTGAATTTCGGGGAGGCGACGCCACCATGCACACCCACATAGGCCCCACCCCAGGAGAAGGCCGGCGGACTGCCGTAATCGAAGGATTGCTGCGTATTGTAATTGGTGAGATCAGCGGAATAGGCGTTGCCCGCAACCGCGACGGCGATGGCCACGGCGACAAGCGATTTCTTGACGATCGACATAAATGACTCCAGACGAAACCGATGCGCCATCTTCTGGCGCAGCCAAGTTTCAGTTCGCGTTGAAGAACCGGAAGCCGGCTCCCGTTAGTCTGCTGCGCCGGCCGACATGACATGCGGATGCGTTCAGCAGATAAGGGGATTTTCCCCGCGAGAATTGCGCCTGCATTGCATGGAACGAATTTTATTAGAAATTATTTATTTATTTAAATAAGTTAGATCTATTTCCTTAACCGAATCGTAAGAAATTTCATTATCGCAGCGCCTTTCGAAACTATCGATCGAATTTCGAGCCGGACACAAAAGCCGGGATTGAGATCGACAAACAGAACACGGCCGCAATGAAGCTCCGCCGCCTTCTGGACCAGATTTAACCCAAGGCCAGCTCCGGGCGAGTTCGTGTTGATGCGGTGAAACGGCTCGAATACCTGCGCGCGCTCCGGGAGAGGTATGCCCGGCCCTTCATCGCAGACCTCGATGGCCCCCGCCGGATCGACCCGGATCGTAATTGCACCCTTGCCGCCGGCATGGTCTATCGCGTTGCGCACGAGATTGACGACCGCCATCTCGATAATCGACGTCTGCACCGTGAAGACGACTTCGCCCTCGCCGGGCTCGAAATCGAACTCGTAACCGGCATCCATCGCAATCGGGGCGAGATCGGTCGCGATGCGCTCGACAAGCTTGTTGAGATCGCGCGGCTCCGCCGGCAGTTTCACTGCACCCACCGCCTGCATCTCCAGTAGTTGATGCGCAACGCGGGTCAAGCGGTCGATATCGGCCCTGATCTGACGGCTCAGCGCGTCATCGGGCAAGAGGTCGGCTCTGGTGCGTACGATTGCGATCGGCGTCCGCAGCTCATGCGCCGCATCGGCGAGAAAGCGGTTGCGGCGATTATACCCGTCATCGAGCCTCGACAGCGCGACGTTGAAGGCATCCACCAGCGGGATGATTTCAAGGGGAACTTTCGAACGATCGATACGCTCGGAACGGTTCTCGAAATCGATGGACTGCGCCTGCTTCACGGTTTCCATCAGCCCGCTCAAAGAGCGACCGACCGCCCGCGGGGTCACGAGCAATGTCGCGATGCCCGTCAGGATCAGCATGGGCACGACGGCGATGAGAATGATGAAGCCCAGCGCCGGCAGCACGGTCAGCCAGCGGATGGCGCCCTCGGCATCCTTTTCCAGATCCAGCTGAACATTGATCCAGATACTCAGCCCGTCATTGGGAATTCCTTCCTCCGTCCCGGCAATGAACTGAAGCCGCCCGGCGGCTGTATCGCGGTTTTCAACGGTGGCGCGGAGCGTTCCGGCCGCCTCCAGACGCGCACGGTCAAAACTTCGGGGAAATACGGCCGACAGGGCGGGCGGTGGGACAGCGCCATATTGCAATACGATGTCATTGGCGTCGCGCACCACAAACCAGAGATTAGAATAGCGCCGTTTCAGCTCCGCCAGCTCCGGCGTCGCCGAAAGTTGCGGCCTGCCCTGTCCGTCCTTCGTCACGCTCTCCGCAACGATACGGGCAGCCTCTTCATTCGCACCTTCGAGCCGTGGATCGATGATCCATATCCAGCCGATGAGAAGGATGACGAAAAGGACGAGCAGGAACGCCTGCAATGCGAAAAGGCGCTTCATCAGCTCCCATCGCAGGGATCGATTACGCTCCTGTCTCATGTCTTCAACCGGATGAGATAACCGATATTCCGCACGGCCCTTATCTCCACGGTGGCGTCAGCCTGCGCCAGCTTCTTCCTGATCCGGGAAATATGCGCATCGAGAGCGTTGGATTCGATCTCGTCATCGAGCGTATAGACCGCCTCGATCAGGTTCGACCGCGTGACGATGCGGTTCGGACGCCGCATCAGCGCCTCCAGCACCAGATATTCCCGACGCCGCAACTCGATGATGGAGCCGGCAATGCTGACTTCATTGCTGCGCGGATCGATGCTCAGATTTCCGAAATGCGCATATTTGTCGGAAAGAGAAGGGCCGCGTCTGTGGAGAGCCCTGAGGCGGGCGAGCAGCTCCTCGATCGCAAAGGGCTTGGCAAGATAATCATCCGCTCCGGCATCGAGCCCGTCGACACGATGATCGACACTTCCAAGCGCCGTCAGAACAAGGATAGGCACGGAATGCCTGCTCCGGCGAAGCGAAGCCACCAGGTTCAGCCCCTCGCCATCGGGAAGACGGCGATCCAGAACCAGCACATCGTAGGACCCGTCCCGCGCAAGGGCGTCAGCATCGCTGATGGTGCTGACATGATCGGCAAGAACATCGCGCCGGCGCAGGGCTTCAAGAAGCGCGCGCGCCATTTCGGGTTCATCCTCAAGAAGCAAGATTCGCAATGACGTTCCCCAGAGATGGATTCTTGCCATCCCCACCACTGGTCGAAAAATGTTGCAGCTACATTGCAGGAGGGCGAGCAGACAAATCGTCTTCTACCACCTTACAGCACATAATCCGACGGCATTGCGTGCGTTTTTACGCTGACGTCACTCTGGAAATGTCACGGTTGCGCTGTTGCAGGCCTGTACCCGTGTCTCGCATAAAACCGGTCAAGCTCACGCCGCTGCGGCATCTCACCGGTATAGATGGCGATATAGTCCGGAATCCTCTGCATCCGCACCGCCACATCTTCCTCGGACTGCATGGAAATGTAGCCGATCTGCACCAGATAGGTGGTCCGGGCACGCACATCCGCCGTGTTTTCATTGTGGCCGAACCGCACGAACATGCGTGCAAGCGCCGCCATTCTCATCTCGTCGGCCTTGCGAACCTCCGCAAGAATCTCATCGGACTGAAGGGCCCAGCTTCGAACGGCGAATTCAAATCTGCTGTCGAAAAGCGCGGGATCCAGCCAGCAGTCGAAAACATTGAGCATGGCTTCGGCCAGCGTCTCGGCATAGGCCTCCGACTGCCGGACGATGCTTCCGGTATTTTTTTCCCGCCAGCGGGCGACAAGCGCGGCCAGCAATTCTTCCCGGTCCTTGAAGAACCAGTAGAAGCTCGTGCGCGACAGGTTTAGCTTTTTCGCCAATGGCAGGATTTTGACGGAATCCACGCCCGATTCCAGCAACGCCTGATAGGCGGCCTCAAGCCACCCTTCCTGCGATCCGCGCCAGCCGGTGTCGTTCAATGTCGCTTCCATGACGCGTTCGTAGCAAATCGGTCTCTTCGCGACAAGCGCGATGTACACTCATGTCAAAAGGAAAGACAATTGTGTTTTGTAAATTGACATAAGTGTACATTCCCGCTTAGCCTTGAGACAGAAACCCTTTTGGAGCAGGCTATGTCGAGCGATCCCCTTCTTCAGCCCTACCAGCTAAAACACCTCACCCTGCGCAACCGCATCATCGTCACCTCGCACGAACCCGCCTATCCCGAAGATGGCATGCCGAAGGGACGTTATCGCGCCTACACGGTGGAGCGGGCGAAGGGCGGCGTCGCCCTCACAATGACGGCCGGCTCCGCCGCTGTCTCCAGGGACAGCCCGCCCGTCTTCAACAACCTGCTCGCCTACAAGGATGAAATCGTCCCGTGGATCCGGGAAATGACCGACGCCGTGCATGAACAGGGTTCTGCGATCATGATCCAGCTCACGCATCTCGGCCGCCGCACCCGCTGGGACAAGGGCGACTGGCTGCCGATCCTTGCGCCATCCCATCACCGCGAAGCGGCGCATCGGGCTTTTCCGAAGAAGATCGAGGACTGGGATATCGAGCGTATCATCAAGGACTTCGCCGACGCCGCCGAACGTATGAAGGCAGGCGGAATGGACGGGGTGGAGCTGGAAGCCTATGGCCATCTCATCGACCAGTTCGTCTCGCCGCTGACCAACGAACTGGACGGCCCTTATGGCGGCCCGCTCGAAAACCGCATGCGCTTCTGTCTCGACGTCTTCAGGGCGATGCGCGAACGCGTGGGCGACGATTTCATCCTCGGCGTTCGCTATACCGCCGACGAATGTCTTGAGGGCGGCACCGGGAAGGCAGAGGGCATCGAAATCGCCAGACGCCTGAAGGACAGCGGCCTGATCGATTATCTCAATGTCATCAGGGGCCATATCGACACCGACCCGGGCCTGACCGACGTCATCCCCATTCAGGGCATGGCCAATGCGCCGCATCTCGATTTCGCCGGTGAAATCCGCGCCGCGACCAGCTTCCCGACATTCCACGCCGCCAAGATCCCCGATGTCGCTACCGCCCGCCACGCCATCGCCGCCGGCAAGGTGGACATGGTGGGCATGACCCGCGCCCACATGACCGATCCGCATATCGTGCGCAAGATAATGGAAAAACGCGAGGACGATATTCGCCCCTGCGTGGGCGCCAATTATTGTCTAGACCGCATCTATCAGGGCGGTCTCGCCTTCTGCATTCACAATGCGGCAACGGGCCGTGAAGAAACCATGCCGCACGAGATACCCAAAGCGGCGGAACGCCGGAAGGTGGTGATCGTCGGCGCTGGACCGGCCGGGCTCGAGGCCGCGCGCGTCTGTGCCGAACGCGGCCATGAGGTCGTCGTGTTCGAGGCCGCCAACAATCCCGGCGGCCAGATCCGGCTAACGGCGCAAAGCGAACGCCGCCGGGAGATGATCAGCATCATCGACTGGCGCATGAGCCAGTGCGAGAGGCTGGGCGTCACCTTTCATTTCAACAACTGGGCCGAAGCGGACACGGTTCTTTCGGAAACCCCTGACATCGTCATCATCGCCACCGGCGGATTGCCGCACACCGATGTGCTTTCGAAGGGCAACGATCTCGTCGTCTCGGCATGGGATATCATTTCAGGAGACGTCAAGCCGGGAACGAATGTGCTGGTTTTCGACGATGCCGGCGATCATGCAGGTCTGCAGGCCGCCGAATTCCTCGCAAAAGCCGGAGCGAAAGTGGAGATCATGACGCCTGACCGCGCTTTTGCCCCGGAAGTCATGGCGATGAACCTCGTTCCCTATATGCGCTCGCTGCAGAAACGCGACGTCACCTTCACCGTTACCTACCGGCTGGAAGCGGCGGAAAGAAACGGCAACCAGCTTGTCGCCCATGTCGGCAGCGATTATGGCGGCGTGACGAAATCGAGAACCGTCGACCAGATCGTCGTCAACCACGGCACCATCCCGCTGGATGACCTTTATTTCGAACTCAAAGCCGGTTCGAAGAATCTCGGGGAAATCTCCTACGAAGCCCTGCTTGCGGGAGCCGCCCAAGCGGTCGAGCGCAACCCGGAAGGCGCCTACCGGCTCTTCCGGATCGGCGATGCGGTCGCCGCGCGCAATACCCATGCGGCGATCTACGATGCGCTTCGTCTGGCAAAGGATATTTGAGACCCGCCTTCCCGACAGACGGAGGCAGACCAAAACTGCCTCTGTCGCGACAGGAATGCGGGATCGGCGGCGGCTTCAAGCCTGAATCAAGGCAATGCCCCGGTTCTTGAACCCCAGCGTCACATCGCTCGCCGCCGGCAGGCTGGTCTCCACGGCATGGTCGACAATGAAAAGGGTACCGATATCGGTTTCCACCTCATATTCAACGTGACCCCCGAGATAGGCGCTGTGCAGCACCCGGCCGGCAAGCCCCTGCCCGCCCGGTTGTCCGATGGAAATCGAGCCGGGGCGGACCGCAAGCTCTGCGGGACCCGGCCGGGCGTTGCGGGCCGCGACCCGATGATCGATCCCCCCGACGCGGATCAGCGCATCGGCGCCCTCAACGCCAATGACCTCGCAACCGACGACATTCGCCTCGCCCATGAAATCGGCGATGAAGGCGGAGGCCGGAGCTTCGTAGAGATCGCGTGGCGCACCAGACTGGGCGATTTCGCCATCCTTCATCACGATGATCCGGTCGGAAACGGCCAGCGCCTCATCCTGATCATGCGTCACGTAAACCGCCGTGAAACCCAGCCGCTGCTGCAATTCGCGGATTTCGGTGCGGACCCGGCGGCGAAGGCGGGCATCGAGGTTGGAAAGCGGCTCGTCCAGCAGCAGCACCTGCGGCTCAAGCACCAACGCGCGGGCGACCGCGACGCGCTGCTGCTGACCGCCGGAAAGTTCGGCAGGCAGGCGATGGCCCATGCCGGCAAGGCCGACGAGCTTCAGCCCCTCTTCCGCTTTCTCCCGCGCTTCCGCCTTGCGCAGCCCGGAGGACTGCAGGCCATAGGCGACATTGTCGACCGCCGTCATATGCGGGAAAAGCGCATAGGACTGGAAGACCATCGAGACGTCGCGCTCATTGGCCGGCAGCATGGTCACATCCTTGTCGCCGATGAGGATGCGGCCCGAGGTCGGATGCTCGAGGCCCGCCAGCATGCGCAGCGTCGTCGTCTTGCCGCAGCCGGAGGGACCGAGCAGGGTGACCAGCGTGCCGGGCTCGATGGTGAGCGACAGGTCGGGAATGGCGGTAAAGGCACCGAAGGTCTTGCGGACATTCTGAAAGGTGACGGAGCCGGGCTTTACGGAAATCATGCGGTTTTCTCCTGAGCGAGAGGAACGGAGGAAGCGGAGGGCAGGCCGGCGACGCGGTTTTCGCGCCGCAGGCGACGCTCGCCGACAATGAGCTGGAAGCCTGCGATGACGGTGATCATCACCACGATCAGCATGGAGGAATAGGCAATCGCCACCCCATATTCACCGTTCTCGACAAGGCCGACGATATAGGAGGTCGCCATGTTGTATTCGGCGCTGACGAGGAAGATGACGGCGCTGATGGAAGTGATGGCGCGCACGAAGGAATAGACCAGTGCGGCCGTGATCGCGGGCCTCAAGAGCGGCAGGATGACCTTGCGGATGGTGCGGAAACTATTGGCCCGCAGCGTCAGCGAGGCCTCGTCGAGGCTCTTGTCCAGCTGGCTCATCGCCGCAATGCCGCCGCGCACGCCGACCGGCATGTTGCGGAACACGAAGCAGGCGATCAGGATCAGCGCCGAGCCGGTCATTTCCACCGGCGGCAGGTTGAAGGCCATGATGTAGCTGACGCCGATGACCGTGCCGGGAATGGCAAAGCTCATCATCAGCGCGAATTCGAAGAGGTTTCGTCCGGCAAATTTCTGCCGCACGATGATATAGGCGGTCAAAAGACCGACGGCGGCGGTCAGCGGTGCCGAAACCAGTGCGATCTTCATGGTCGTCCAGAACGAGTTCCAGGCCACGCCGGTCCAGGCAATCGAGCCATTGGAGAAGCTGATGGAAAAAGCGCGGACGTAGTGGTCTAGGGTCAGGGAATTGTCGAGACCCCATGTCTTTACGAAACCGCCCACAAGGATCATGCCATAAACAACGATGGTGAAGACCATCCACGGCACCACGACGGCGTGAACGCCGATGGACAGGCCGCGCGGCAGCGCGATATGCGCGCCGCTGTCGCCCTTGCCCGTCACCGTCGCAAAATTCTTGCCCGCCAGCCAGAAGCGCTGCGCAAGAAAGGCCGAAAGCGTGAAGCACAGCAGGATAATCGCCAGAACCGCAGCGCGGGACGGATCGTTCTGCGAACCGACGACGGCAAAGAAGATTTCCGTCGACAGCACGCCATGGGTGCCGCCAAGCACCAGCGGATTGCCGAAATCCGCCATGCTCTCGATGAAGCCGATGAGGAAGGCATTGGCGAGACCGGGTTTCATCAGCGGCAGCGACACCCGCCAGAAGGTGCGCCAGCGGTCGGCGCGCAGCGTCTGCGAAGCCTCTTCCATAGACGGGCTGACACCTTCGACCACGCCGATCAGCACCAGAAACGAGATGGGCGTGAAGGACAGGACCTGCGCGATCCAGATGCCGGTCATGCCATAAAGCCAGCGGCCCGGCTCGATGCCGAAGAGATAGGAAAGCCACTCGGTGACAACACCGGCGCGGCCGAAAAGCAGCGTCAGGGCAAGGCCGATGACGAAAGGCGGCGTGATGATCGGCAGAACGGTGAGAAGCCGCAGGCCCTTCTTGAAGGGAAAGCGCGTGCGGGTGGCGATCAGCGCAAAGCCAAGACCGAGCACGGTCGAACCGAAAGCGGTCATCAGCGCCAGAAATAGCGTCCGCCAGGCAACGCCGCAACGCTCTTCGCCCATCACGCAGCCAAGGCTCCAGATGCCGGGATCCTGAATATTGCGGATGAAGCCATCGGCATTGAAGGAGCCATCGAAATCCTGAACGGAGGCGACCAGCATGCTGCCAATCGGATAGAAGACAAACACCGTGACGAGGAAAACCAGAACGGAAATGGCGCCGACGACGAAGGCGTCGCCTTTCATCACGCCGCGTTCGGCAAGACCGAAGGCGAAAAGCAGCACGAAGACGAACGAGATGACGACGGCACCGGCACCCATGGAGGGTTGGCCATCGGCAAGCACACCGAAGAGGTTTTCGCTCACCGTCCAGCTCCAGCCGGTAAAGCCGATGGCCAGCCCCTGCAAGGCGAGGAAAACAAGACCGGCAGCGCCGATGACGGCAAGCAGCCCGCCGCGCCGCATCGGATCACGGATGGACCGGACAAGGCATGCAGCGAGGAAGAAGAGGACAACGCCGACCAGCCATGGTTTTCCATAGGACAATATTTGCAGCACACCGGGCGCATTGCTGGCGGAAGAGAAAAATCCGGAAAGCCAGCGGAAGCTGAAAAAGCCGCCTTCGATGCGATACCAGGGAAGAAGAATGAGGGCAAAAGCCCCGAGCGCCAGGACGATGTCCAGCCTGCGATTGCCACGTGTCATGGCCGACCTCGCTTGTTTCATGCCGATGAAAGAGTGGCGGACACCCCGGCTTAAAAAGCCGGGATGCCTGTCGCCGGAGTTAAGATCAGCGGTTCAGATCAGTTCGCGACCGCACCGACCTCGCGGTCCCAGCGTTCCAGCAGCGCCTTGCGCTTGGCCGGGTCGCCATAGGTCTTGAAGTCATAGTCGATGAGCTTGATGTCTTCGAACTTCGGCGCTTCCTTCGGCACTTCCGCTGTCTTGTTGGAGGGCAGCTGGAAGGACTTGGCGTCCTTCATGCGCGACTGCACTTCCGGCTTCAGCGCCCAGTCGTACCAGGTCTTGGCATTGTCGAGGTTGCGCGCACCCTTGATGATCGACATGGAGCCGATCTCGTAACCCGTGCCTTCGCAGGGCGCGATGGACTTGACCGGGAAGCCTTCCGCCGTCTGCGCCACCGCATCATGCATGAAGACGATGCCGAGCGCGGTTTCACCGCGCGCCGCCGCCTTGACCGGTGCCGAGCCGGACTTGGTATATTGCGAAATATTGGCGTTGAGCTTCTTTAGATAATCAATCGCCTGATCCTCGCCCATGATCTGCGCCAGCGACGCGAGCGCCGTATAGGCGGTGCCGGACGAATTCGGATTGGCGATCTGAATTTCACCCTTCAGCTCCGGTGCCAGCAGATCGGCCCAGCACTTCGGCTCCTTGTAACCCTTGGACTTGAAGATTTCGGTGTTGTAGCCCCAGCCCAACGCGCCGGCATAAACGCCGACCGTCCTGTAACCGGTGCTTTCCGCCTGCTTCACGGCCCAGTCCTGCAACTGGTCCAGCATCGGCGACTTGTATTCGAGCGTCAGGTTCTCGGACGCCGCCTGCATGTGCGGATCACCGGTGCCGGCCCACCAGATGTCGGTCTTCGGGTTGCGGGCTTCCGCGCGCACCTTGGCATAGGTCTCGCCCGAAGACAGGCGCACCATGTTGACCTTGATGTCGTGTGACTTTTCAAAGTCGCCCTTCATCTGTTCGCAGATGACGACATCGGCCGAGCAGATCAGGTTGAGTTCGCCCGCCGCCTGCGCGGAAACGGCGCTTAGTGCCGTGCCGGCAAAAAGCAGGGTGGAAAGCATCGTCAGTCGCATGGTTATCCTCCTGTAGCTTGCGTCTGAATTCTTGGGCCGCGCGCAGACATGGCGCTGCCGGTCGCGGCGCCTTGCGGCACGCGCGCTGTCTTTTTGGGGTGTTGGTTTTGGCCCTACTGGGTCTGGGTCGGGTGGATTTCGCTGTCGAAGCGGCTCAATAACCGACTTCGCTCTTCCGGCTGTCCGAAGGTGGCGAAGTCGTAGTCCACCATCTTGATCATCGATATATCAGGTGCGGTCAGCGGCAATGTCGCCCGGGCGTTGGAAGGCACCTGGTTCTGGCCGGCAGCAGCCCCGGTCGCCTGCCCTTCCGGGCTCAGCGCAAATTCCACGAAATCCTGCGCAAGCGCCGCGTTGCGATTGCCCTTGACGATGCTGACAGCCCCGATTTCATAACCGGTGCCCTCGCACGGCGCGACGATCACCAGCGGAAAACCTTCGATCTTCTGGGTCACGGCATCGTGCATGAAGGAAATCCCGATCAAGATCTCGCCCCGCGCCGCCGCCTTGACCGGCGCTGCACCAACCTTGGTATAGCTCACGACGTTCTGGTTGAGCTTTGCCATGAAACCAAAAGCCTCCTCCTCGCCAAACAGCTGGACGAGAGTGGCCAGCATGGTGAAAGCCGTACCGGAGTAGTTCGGATTGCCAGTCAGGATATGGCCGCGATAAACATCCTTCGCCAAGTCCTTCCAGCAGGTCGGCGCCGGCAGATTGTTCTTCGCAAGCAGTTCCGAATTATAGGCAAAACCCAGCGCGCCGGCATAGATTCCGGCAGACCGAGACCCAGACATCACGGAGAAATTCTGCGCCCAGGGCAACAAATCTTGCTGATGGACGGGTCGGTATTCATCCAGCAACCCTTCCGAACCCGCCTGCAAATGGGTGTCGCCGGTACCACCCCACCAGACATCAACCGTGGGATGGGATCGTTCGGCACGGATCTGATCGAGGATTTCGCCGGTGCTCTTCCGCACCATTGATATCTCGAGACCGATCTTGGCTTCGAAAGCCCGCTTCATGGTCAAACACCAGGCCTCGTCGACGCCGCACAGGACGTTCAACTTCGGCTCGGCCATGCCATGCCCTGCGCCGCACAGCCATAGGACCATGCTCGCCGCAAGTGCGGTCAATGCTTTCAATTAAGCCTCCCTGCCTGGAACCTCCCCGTTCCAGTCTCCACCAACAGCATGTCACATCCAGCCCGCACCGCAATCGAAGAATGGTTACCAATCTTTCACCGCACCGCCGAACAAGATTACAGTTATTACAATTATGACAGGGGAGATAACCAGCGAACCTTTGAAGATCGCCGCCGCCATGCCTATGATGATGGCGGGAGGAATATGCAGTGCTTAATCAGAAGGTTCGCATTCTGATCGTCGAGGACGATCCGGATATGGCCGAGCTCATCTCGGACCTCATCGAGGCGGAGGGCTGGCTGCCCACCTGCGCGCGCTCCGCCGAGGAGGCGGATGAGATATTGGCAAAGGACAGGATGGAGCTCGTCCTCGTCGACCACAATCTGCCCGGCACATCCGGGCGCACCTTTGCCCAGCGGCTGCGCAGCCAGATCGACATCGGTATCGTCATGGTCACCGCCGCCGGCAGTGCTGCCGACCGGGTACTCGGTCTGGAAACGGCCGCCGATGATTATGTGGTCAAACCCTTCGAACCGATTGAACTCACGGCGCGGATCAAGGCCGTCCTGCGGCGAACAATCCCGTCGCTGAAACAGGACAAGGACAGCGAGCGTGACCACGGCCGCACAGCGCTGCGCCTCGGCGACTGGGCGATCGATCTCGATGCGCGCCGCGCCGTCTGCCTCGCCGACCGCAGCCGCACGCTCACCAGTGCCGAATTCGCACTTCTGGAAATTCTCGCAGAAACACCCAACCAGCCCGTCAGCCGCTCCCAGATTCTCGACAGGCTGGGTTCGGAAAGCGACCGTTATATCGACAGAAATGTCGACGTGCTGGTGCTGCGGCTCAGGCGCAAGATCGAGCGTAACCCGGATCTTCCACGTCACATCAAGACGCGACGCGGCAAGGGTTATGTCCTGCATACCGATGAGGGCGAGCTTTCCCCGTGATCAGCCGCTCCTTCCTTTCCTCCATCGCCTTTCGCCTGCCCTTTGCGATCGTCTTTACCTGCATCCTCGTCTTCAGCCTTTCCGCCATCGCCATTTACGGCCTGCAGCGCGCCCGCGATGAAATGGCAGCCTACGGCTTGCAGGCCTTTTCCAGTCTCGCCAAGGCCTCACTGGTCTCGCGGCAGGTCTCCGATCTCGTCTCCAGCGCCCCGTTTCTGATGAATGCCGCCTCGCCCTATCGCGTTTCCAGCGAAAGCCGCTCCGTGGTCCAGCAGGTCGACCTGCTGTTGCAGATGACGGGTCCAGACAGCGGCGAACGGGCCGCACGCGGTTTTGCGAGCGAGCGTATCGTTGAACTGCTCCAGCTTATCAGGGCGCAGACACTGGACCTCGCAAAGGATGCCGACGCGGCGCAGGGGCACAAGGCGGAAGCGGCAGCAGCGCTCGGCGAAATCGCCACCGGTCAGGGCATCCTCGATCCGGAACTGCGTCGAAGAATGAACGGCATCGTGCAGGCCGCATCCGCATCCGACAGCCTTTTCCAGCTTGGCGAACTGCGCCGCCGCTACGTGGCGGAAACAACGGCGCGCCAGCAGGGTTATCCGGGCGAGCGCCTGCCTGTCGCCGAACTGCGGCCCTATGAGAGGGTATTCGAGGCCCAGAGCCGTTACCTTCTGGAAATGTTCGCGATCCGCGCCTCTGTCTCCCGGCTTCACACCGTCTCGCGCGATCTTTCCCATGTGACCGAAACCCAGGGCGACGCGGTTGCGCGAAGCCTGAACGAAGACCTGATCTCGACCTCCGATGCTCTCAACCGGCTGCTGATCATTGTCGCCGTGGCCTCCCTTCTGGTTCTCATCGTGGCAATCTTCTCGATCCGCTCAGTGATGCGTGTCTCGCGCGGGATCGTGACGCTCTCCAACGGCATGAATGCCCTCGCCAAGGGGGAAAAGGACGTCGGGCCGCCCTCCTATACGGGTCCCGAGACGGAGTTGATCCGGCTGCTCGATGCATTCCGCGCCTTCCACGACAGCGTCGATCGCGTCTCGCGCCTCAGGCGCACGGCGGAAGCGGCGGCCCGCACCATCCGCTCGACCTTCCGCAACATGAATGAGGGAATAGCGCTGTTCGATCCGGCTGGCCGGCCGATCACCATGAACCGCCGCATCATCGAACTCGTCGGACGCTCCGGCTCGTCGCGAAAACTGCCGCTTCGCCGGTTTGTCGAACCTATCCCGGAAATCGACCCGGCTCTACTGCCCTTCGATACAGAGCCGGGGGAATTGCTCGACCGCGCAGTCGTGCGCCATCGCACTGACGATCAGCGGGTGATCGAAGTCTCGATGTCACGCCAGCCGGATGGCGGCATCGTGCTGCTCGCCCGCGATGTGACCGCTCTCGACCGTCAGGAAGCGGAAGCCGTGAAGGCCCAACGGCTTGATGGCATTATGCGCATGACCCACCAGCTCAGCCATGAAGTGGGCAACATGATCGGCATCATCACCGGCAGCCTCGGCCTTCTGGAACGGGAAGCCGGTTTCAACGATCGCCAGAAGCGGCACATCGCCCGTATCCGCAAGGCGGCAGACCGCGGCCGGTCTCTGGCCACCAGCATGCTCACCATCGGCAGCCAGCAGCCGATCCACCCAAGCGTCATCAATGTCGCAAGCCTGCTGCGGGGCATGGCCGATATTCTGGAAATCGCCGTCGGCCCCAAATGCCGGATCGCGCTTGATACCGATGACAATCTTCCCTCGATACCGCTGGACCCTGCCCTCTTTGAGCAATCCATTCTCAATCTATGCCTCAATGCCGCAGCCGCCATGCCCGATGGCGGCCTGATTTCGATCGAGGCCGCCTCTGGAAAAGATACGCTGGTGATCGCCGTCACCGACGAGGGCATCGGCATGACGTCGGAGGCCGTGGACAAGGCCTTCGAGCCCTATTTCACCACGCGGGGCGACCATGGCGGTGCAGGTCTCGGCCTCGCCATGGTCTACGGTTTCGTGCGCCAGAGCGGCGGCGAAGCGCATATCAGTTCCAGACCCGGCGAAGGCGCGAGGGTGGAACTGACATTCCCGGCAAATGCCGGTCACACCTAGCGGGCGAGCTGTGCGGATTCGATCGAATCCGCCAGTATCTCCAGCCCAAGGTCGATTTCCGAATCCGATACCGTCAGCGCCGGCGCAATGCGGAAGACGCCGCCCATGCCGGGCAGCTTGACGATATTCATGCTGAGGCCACGCAACATCGCCTCCTGCATGATGCGCGCACCGAGTTCGAAACCCGGGGCTTTCGTATGCCGGTCGGCGACGACTTCAAGTCCGAGCAAAAGCCCGCGCCCGCGCACGTCTCCAACGCATTCGAACCGCTGCTGCAGCGAGAGCAGCCCCTCCTTCAAACGGTTCCCGCGGGCAATCGCCTGTTCCACCAGACCATCTCGCGCCACCACATCGAGAACCGTCACGCCGACAGCGGCCGGCAGCGGATCGGAAACATGAGTCGTATAGAAGAGGAAACCCCTCTCGAAGGCTTTTTGTTCGACCTCTGCGCTCGTCATCACCGCCGCAAGCGGCAGGCCGGCGCCGAGCGTCTTCGACAACGTCATGATATCGGGCGTCACACCATCGCGCTGGAAAGCGAACATATGCCCGGTCCGGCCAACACCGGTCTGGGCTTCATCGAGAATGAGCAGCATGCCGCGCTCCTCGCACTTTTTCTTTAGCGCAGCGAGATAACCGGCCGGCAGTTCAAGGATACCGCCGCTCGACAGGATCGGTTCGGCAATGAAGGCGGCAAGATTGCCGGTCGACTGGCGATCGATCAGTTCGAAGGCATCGTCGAGCTCCGCCTGCCAGTCATTCGATCCATCGGGGTTCTTGAAGCGCGGACGATAGGCATTCGGCGCGGGAATAACGAGTGAGCCGGCCGTGGCCGGGCCATAACCCCTGCGGCCGGCGCTATAGGTAGCGGAGGCCGCAGCGCCGGTCATGCCGTGCCAGCTCTGCGCAAAAGCGACGATCTCATGCCCGCCGGTGACGAGCTTCGCCATGCGGATCGCCGCCTCGTTGGATTCGGCCCCGGTGGTCAACAGTTGCACGCGATCGAGACCCGGCGCGAGCGCCGCCAGCCGCGCCGCCAAGTCGACGACCGGGCGCGACAACATGCCGGAAAAGAGATGTGCGACCGATGCCATCTGCCGGTTGACGGTGGTGACGATATCCGGATGGGTATGCCCGAGCAAAGCGCTCATCTGGCCGGAGGTGAAATCGAGAATGGCGCGCCCATCCGCATCATAGACGAAACTTCCCTCAGCACGTTCGACGATGATCTCCTCGAAGGCCGGTCCGTAGCGGGTCAGATGTTTATTGGCGGCCTCCCAGAAAGCCGGTTCGTCATTGAGCGAGGCGAAGTTCTTCGCAAGCTTGTCCATGGCACATTCCCCAAGAGTTTATCTTGCCGAAACATAACAACCCATTGCCACTTCAGTCCAATTGATAGTATTTTACTCCGATATCGATAATTTTGATATCGCCATGCTCGACCTTACCCTGCTGAAGAACTTTATCATTGTCGCTCGCACTGGCTCCATCAGCGTCGCCGCCGCGCAGATCGGGCGCACCCAATCCGCGCTCAGCACCCAGATGCAGCGGCTGGAAGAGCTGGTCGGCCATACTCTGCTGCAGCGAACGGGTTCGGGAGTGCGCGTAACCGCGGCGGGCGAGAGACTGCTTGCCCATGCCAGCGCCCTGCTTGCCCGGCATGATGAAATCCTTGCCGATATGGGCGAGGCGACGCTGCAGGGAACCGTGAGCCTTGGTTGCCCTGAAGATTATTCCATCGCCTTCCTGCCGGAACTGCTGAGAGGCTTCTTCGGCACCTACCCGAAAGTCGATCTGCGCATGGTCTGCGCGCCCACGACGGAATTGCGTCCGCTGCTGCAGCGCCGCCAGATCGACATGGCGCTGGTTTCGCAATCCGATCCGGATCACCGCGACGTGCTCCGCAGGGAAAGCTTCGTCTGGGTGGCGGACAGGCCGGAGCCGGATCTCCTCGCCAAGGATGTGCTGCCGCTCGCACTCTCCGCGCCCGTGACGCTGGATCACCGCGCGGCATGCGACGCCATGGAAGCCGCCAATCGCCGCTACCGCGTCGCCTTTGCCAGCAACAGCCTTTCCGGCCTCATCGCAATCGCGCGCTCCGGGCACGCCATCAGCGTGCTGACAAGGACAGCCGTGCCAGCTGACCTTCATATCGTCAAAAGCGGGCTACCACCCCTGCCGACGATCGGCATTGCCATCGAGTTTGCCGATACGCAGACATCTTCGGCAGCAAGGGCGCTGGGCAATCACATCCGCACCGTTCTTCCCGGTCTCAGCCTCTAGCGTTAGGTTAATCCGGGCTTCGAAGCGACGGGCTGCCGTGGCTAACAGCGGCACGGGTCTCGAGATATTCACGACTTCCGTTTCAATCACGCAGGATACAATCGTCTGGAACCTCGCCAGGCTATCAAGCGGCTCCACGCTATCCTTGTACAACGATCCGGGCACCGGGCTTTACCCGGTTGTAGAGGTCGATGATATCCTGATTCAAAAGGCGAATGCAGCCGGCCGATACAGCCTTGCCGATTGAGCCTGGATCATTCGTGCCGTGAACGCGATAATATGTGTCTCTGCCATCCTTATGCATATACAGCGCTCGGGCACCCATCGGGTTCGACGGGCCGCCATCGACTCCATCCTTGTTCGGGCCGTAATGCGCGGGGTTCCTTGCGACCATCTCAGGTGTTGGGATCCACCGGGGCCAGGCTGCTTTTCGCGCAATAGTCGCGTCGCCACCATCGAAGGCCCGCGCAACAGGGCCGACACCAACGGCATATCGGATCGCCTTATTGCCGGGTTGAATCAGATAAAGGAAACGTGCTCGCTGATCGACGATGATCGTACCGGGCTTTTCGTCCGTGGCATAGCTTACGACCTGCCGCACGAACTCGGGATTCATTTTTCCGGTATTAACGCCGGCAATATGAAAACCGGCATCGGTCTTTTCGCCATACATAAGCATCGGGTCGGTTCCGATTGGGGCTGCCTCCCGATCTTCGACGCGCTCATTGGAAGGGCGCGGCGCAGCGCCAGGAATACGGTCGGCATTGCTTGCGCAAGCGGTGAGGAAGATTGTCAACGCGACGGCCAACGGCCTGCGAGGAGAAACAATTAGACGAATCATGAGAGCCTGCTGGAATTGGTTGGAGCCTATAAAACGTGGCTGAAGCTCCAACCTTAAGGCTGCCTTAAACGGTAGTCCGGTCACTCCTGCGGCAGAATGAGCGTCACGACGAAACCGGAATCAGCCTGACGAAAATCAAGTTCCCCGCCGAGCTTTCGCATCGCCATGTCGACAATCGCCAGGCCAAGGCCGCTGCCCTCGCCATGGGCCGAATGCCCTCGCTTGAACCGCTCCCTGAAAGTCGCCTGATCTTCCGGATTTATGCCCTGCCCTTGATCCGTCACTTCGATTTCGACCCTGGGACCGTTCTTCAGTGCACAAATCTCAACGCATGAGCCTTCCGGCGAATACTGAATCGCATTCTCGATCACGTTGCGCAGGGCCAGACGCAGGAGATTCACGTTTCTCAAGGTCACCATTTCATCCGGTTGCATGCGAAGTTTCACGGAGATGCCACGCCTGCTGCTCTGGGCTTCAAGATCGGAACGAATGTCCTCCATTATCCCTGCGAGCCGCACCGTCTCGATCCCGTCGCCGCGATCCGCCGAATCGACGAGCGCCAGGTCGATAAGCTGGCGGACAAGACGCCCGGTCCGGTCAACGCTCGTCGAAATATGCGCCAGCGCCTTGTCTCGAACATCATCCTCTTTACTCCGCAGCGCCACCTGAGCCTGTGTCTTCAATCCGGCAAGCGGGGTCTTCAACTCGTGGGCGGCATAGGCGATAAACGTCTTCTCACGCTCGCGGGCTGCCTCCACCCGCAGGAAGAGGGAGTTCAGCGATCTGAGCAAGGGCTTGATTTCGCTGGGCGTGTCCCTGTTTTCGATGGCGTGCAGTTCATCCGCAGACCTCAACCCCAGTGACATGGCGATCCTGTTGAGCGGTCCCAGCCCCTGTCCAACACTCAGCCAGATCAGCACCGCAAGGATCGGCAAAATGGCAACGGCCGGAACGAGTTGCCCCTTGACCACATCGGCAACCAGCCTGTCGCGTATCTCCAGACTGTCGCCCACAAGAACACGGGCATTGAGGTTCGGATTCACAACCGCAAAGACACGCCAACGGACACCATCGACGATGGTTTCGCTAAACCCATCGCGATTGTCTGTGAGCGATTCACGCGGCGCACTTTCCGACCGGCTGACAAGTTGCCCCTGAAGCGACCATATCTGGCAGGAGAGCTGCCGTCGGTAGTCCCCCTGAAGATCGAACGGCGAAGCGGTGTCGGTGGCTTTCGTGTCATCCACGGCGGCAGCCACATTGATATGGTGATCGGTGAGGAGCGAGCTGACCATGCGGGCGGCTTCCATCAGTCGCGCGTCCAGCACCCGCTCGACCTGATGCTGCACGCTGAAATAGGTCCACATGACGGCAAGCAGCCAGAGGGCTCCCGTCGTCGCCAGCAGGATCGCAAAAAGCCGCAACCGGATCGAACGCATCAGGGCATCCCCAATCTGTAGCCAACCCCGCGCACCGTTTCGATGGCGGCACTTCCAAGTTTGGCGCGCAGCTTATGCACATGCACCTCGATCGTATTGCTCTCCACATCCTCCTGCCAGCCGTAGAGACGCTCTTCCAGTGCCTGTTTGGAGTGAATTGCCTGGGGACTTTCCATGAGCGCATGAAGGATCGAGAACTCGCGGCGCGACAGGATTACGGTCGACCCATCCCGAAGAACCTGCATCGAAGCGGGATCCAGCGTCAGCCCTCGCAGACTGATCTGCGCACTCGCCCGCCCAACGGCGCGGCGCATGATCGCCCGCAGACGGGCGGCAACCTCATCCAGATCGAAAGGTTTGCCAAGATAATCGTCGGCACCCGCATCCAAACCGTCGATGCGGTCTCCAACCTCATCCTTGGCCGTCAGGAGCAGGACGGGAATCCGGTTTCCACTGCGACGCAAGCCGTTCAGGACATCCAGTCCGGAACCGTCCGGCAGCATTCGATCAAGCACGACCGCATCGAAATTATCCGTCGCCAGCGCCTCCGACGCATCGGCGGCCGTTGTCACGCCGTCCGCGACAAAGCCGCTCAGCTTCAAACCTTCCCGTAACCCGTCGAGCAGGATCGGATCATCTTCGACAATGAGAATTCGCAATCATGCCTCCGCAAGCGGTCCATCCAATTTTGCCATGCACGCCCCAGCTTAAGCCTGCCTTAAGCTCCCGGCGAGATCAGTCCCGGCATGGAAGAATACATGAAAGGATATGCCGGATGCGCATATTGGCGTTCACATTTGTGATTCTGGCGCTTTTCAGGGTCGTCTCCCCGGCGGCCGCGCTGGAAACACCACTTGCCATGGACCAGGCGTTCAAGGCAACGGTCGAGCGAGGAAACGACGGCCGCGCCATCATTCGCTGGGCGATCAATGACGGCTATTATCTCTACCGTGACTATCTGAGCGCAGAAGGCGAGGACGGCCGCAAACTGGAAATCCGGTCCCTCCCCGGCGAGATGAAAGAGGACCCCAGTTTCGGCTTTACCGAGATTTACTACAAGACCGCAACGGCATCGATTGCCGAAGCGCCGGCAAAATTCCGCCTTACCTATCAGGGTTGCCAGGACAAGGGGCTCTGCTATCCGCCGACCACCAAAACGGTCGACATGGCAAGCCTGACCGTGAGCGCTGAAGGTGTGTTTTCCCAAAACAGCTTCGCTAAAGCCGCACAGGCTTCGGCCGGCGTCTCCATGGACGCCACACAGGAAGGATTTTCGCTGGCGGAGGATAGCGCGCAGACGGCGGTCGATCTGCTGCTGGCGGATGGCGGATTGATCCTGCTTCTTGCCGGATTTCTCGGTTTCGGATTACTGCTCGCCTTCACGCCATGCGTTTTCCCGGTGTATCCGATCGTTGCGGCCATGCTCGCCCGGGAAGGTGAAAAACTGACCGCGCGGCGCGGCTTCCTGTTGTCCGTGTCTTATGCGTTTGCGCTTGCATCCGCCTTCGGGCTGATGGGAATGGCCGCCGCATGGTCAGGGCAAAACCTTCAGGTCGCACTGCAATCGACCTATGCAGTAGCTGCTATATCCATCCTGTTCGCCGTCCTCGCGCTCGCAAATTTCGGCCTTTTCCACATTCAGCTTCCCGCCGTGATCTCTGCCCGGTTTGCGAAATCACCGCAGGGCGCGAGCACGATTCCCGGCGCGATGCTGCTCGGCTTCTCCTCGGCATTGCTCATCGGACCTTGCGTCACGGCTCCCCTGGCAGGTGCGCTTCTCTATATTGCCCGCACCGGCGATGTCGTCATCGGTGCCGCCGCACTATTTGCCCTTGGACTGGGCAAGGGAATTCCCCTCGTCATCATGGCGACCGCAAGCGGCAAGGCGCTGCCGAAAGCAGGGCTGTGGATGGAAAAAGTGCGCCAGATTTTCGGCTTCATGTTTCTGGCCACCGCGCTTTGGCTGGCAACACCGCTCATGCCGGAACGGCTGACATTGCTCGGATGGGCAATACTTGCCCTTTCCTTCGGCGTTTTTGCTTTCGGTGCAGGGGCCGGCGATCAAAAGTCCGGTGTTAGCGTGCTTTCCCGCACGACGGGTCTCGCATCCATTATCTGGGCAATCTTGATCTTTGTCGGTCTCGGCATCGGCGCAACGGATCCGCTCTCTCCCCTGAAGCCGCTGAGTTCCGCCAGCGGCTCCGGATCGCTCGCATCGATAAAGAAAAGCGACTTCCAGAAGGTTTCCTCCATCGCAAGCCTGGGAGCCCGGCTCGACAGCTCGCCGCCACAGGAACCGACACTCCTCTATGTGACAGCGGACTGGTGCGTGACCTGCCGCACGATCGAACGCTCACTTTTAACCGCACCCGATGTGGTTGAAGCGTTGAAGGGAGTGAACCTCGTCAGCCTGGACCTGACAAAACTGGACGCGAATAAACAGGCGTTGCTTTCGACATTGAAGGTGGTCGGTCCGCCCACGATGGTTTTTCTCGACAGCAACCGAAAGGAGCCGGAAGCAACACGGCTGATCGGCGAATTCTCGGCCGCAGATCTGGCAGCATCGGCTCGCAGGGCGCAGGGATCGCCTCCGTGAACGACGTCGCGATCAATCCTGCCGCATTGCCGGTATCCAATAATCCAACAAGGAAAATTCTGATGTTTTCACGACGCGATTTCATGGCCGGCGGACTGGCGGCTTTTAGCGGAGCGCTGGTGCCTGCAGGAGACGGCTTCGCACAGCAGGTCAGGATGGACGAGGTGTTCTTCGACAGGAACGCACCCGTGCTCGGAAATCCCAAAGGCAAGGTCACGATTGTCGAATATTTCGATTATCAATGCCCCTACTGCAAGACCTCACATGCCATGGTGAAAAAGGTTGTCACACATGACGGCGACATCAGGCTTGTTTTGAAGGACTGGCCGATCTTCGGCGGCGCATCTGTCTTCGCGGCACAGGCGGTGCTGGGGGCCGCCCAGATCGGTCAATATGAAATCGCCATGGAAGCGCTGATGAAAACAAAAGCGCGTATTTCCGAAAACGATGTCGAAAAGGCCCTGACCGGCGCCGGATTGGCGATGAAAGACATCGCCGCAGCGGTGAACAGCAATAACAGGAAAATCTCCGCGCTGCTCGATCGAAACTATCGCCAGGCGCTCGCCTTCAACTTTGTCGGCACGCCGTCCTTCGTCATCGGCAAGACAATCTATCCCGGTGTTCTGGATGAGAAAGGCCTCAGGGCCGCCATTAAACAGGCCCGGTCATAATTCGCAAATCTCCCCCGGAACAACGCCCCCCTTCATCGTGACTGTCAGGGGAGTTGACAGTGGAAATCGTCCTAAGGAACCCTTCGATGCCCTATAATTATCTCACACGAAATTTCCCGATCGCTGCCGTTCTGTCGAGCCTGCTGCTTGTCTCCCCTTCCGTGGCGCAGGATGCGGCGAAGAATGGATCGAACGACGGACTTCCGGAAATTCTTCGTTCTATCGAGCTTCAGGGCATTAGAATCCTCGGAGAAATGGATGTTCCGGGAGGGCTGAGAGGATTTGCCGCAAAGGCCGGAGCACAACCGATCGCGATCTATTTGACCCCTGACAATAAACACGTTGTCGTCGGCACCCTGGTCGACGCCACGGGACAGGACATGGCTGCGGCGCAAATGAAGAAAATGGTTGAGAAGCCGATCCTGGAAGATGGCTGGAGCCAGCTTTCCCAGTCAACCTGGGTTCAGGATGGAAAGGCCGATGCTCCCCGGATCGTCTACACTTTCACCGATCCCAATTGCCCCTATTGCAACAAATTCTGGCAGGCGGCGCGTCCATGGATCAACAGCGGCAAGGTTCAATTACGACACATCATGGTCGGCGTCATCAGACAGGATTCACCTGCAAAGGCGGCCGCCATACTCGAAGCGAGGTCTCCTTCGGAGGCATTGAAGGAAAACGAGCTGAAGCACAAGGATGGCGGCATCGCCCCTCTGCAGTCCGTGAAGGAACAGACCACGGCCAGCCTCGACCGCAACGCCAATCTCATGACCGAGCTTGGTTTCGGAGGCACGCCCGCAATCATCTTCAAAAAAGCCGATGGCACCATCGGAACCGTTGCGGGCATGCCGCAAGATTCAGCGCTCGAAATGATTCTGGGTTCGAGATAATTGAGAATTCCAGAAAGAGACGCTTTTGCAAATTGCCAATCAAACGCATCGAATAAGTAAAGTTTAGGGATGAATATCATATAAGCGGCCCCGCCATGTTGCGTGCGGCCGTCATCAATCTTGCCCACTTAGTGACAACAAAAAAAGCCCGCATGAAGTGGGCTTTTATCTGGTTGCGGGGCGTGATCATACGGAGACTACCTCCTCCCACCTTGACTACCACTATTAAAAATCAAAATATTGATCATTAAAAAATCAATTGCCTTCGCCCCACCTTGGGATTTGCGGGTCGATCTGCTCCTGTTCCATGACTTTTGAACCCGGTTCCGAGAAATAGCTCACAAGATCGGATATCAATGAAGTAGATGTTTCACTTGGCCGCAACCTGGAAATACCGGAGACGACTTCTCCGAACTCTTCCGCGAGTTCACGCGACATAAGATGCGGATGCAAAGGGCGGCCCAGCGCCCGCTCAATTGTTCGGAAAATCCAGGTACCGTCCGGATCTATATCCGACCAATGAAAAAACGGAACACTCTCGGGCAGGGTGGATGCCAGTTCGGCAAGCGCCTTTTGTGTCGCGAGCGACGGGTATCCGCCCACGTAGAGCACCAATCCTAATCTATCTGGATCTGCCTCCAGAACATGCCTGTTGAAGCTTGCAAAATTCTCTATCGTAAGAACGTAGGCCGGTGATTTATCGAAACTTATTCGCATCATCGCGGTTGGTGGGATGCCAAGATAGGGTAGAGACGGCTGAACGGGTTGTAGATCCAACAAAAACTCGCCAGACAGGAGCAGTGGCGGGCCAAAACGTTCGAGACCGAGGGCCGCAAAGGCGGCACGCGCGCCGCTTGAGAGCGGCACATCGACAACCTCCGCAATCAGGCGCAAGACGGCCGCCTCAAGCTTCTCAAGTGCCTTGCTGTTTGCCACAGTTCGCCGCGAAAACGTACGGTAATCCAGCCCGCGATGGGATCCGTCCACGATGGCCTGTGCCAGGATTATGGCTGTTCGCATGGACGCGGCATCATCGATACCGAGATGAGCCCATGTCCGGTTTCTCGACCACGCCTCAATGGCCGATAGCGCCACCTCACGAAGCTTCGGATGAATATCCAGATCATTGAGCATCGTCTCGCCGACGCCAACCGCGGCCTGACGCGCTGGCGTCCGGCCAAGATATTTATACAACAACCCTGCATCGACTAGCCTGATATACTTTAGCTCTGCATATCTTCGCCCTTTGCCGTAGACGCTCTCAATGCCACCTGTGCGCTTAGCCTCGGCGATCGACTTCACGAAAGCGTCGTTTGCCGTGACATTGGCAAACCCATTATAGTCCGGGTAACCAACGGGATGAGCCGTACCGGTTTCAAAACGATCAAGCAAATCATGGAGCAGGTTTTCCGCATTGTGGAACTTGCGAACCATTGAACTATTCCGCCGCCATTCGCTGAGCGGCCTCCTCGTCACTCCACGTCTCCGGATTCATGGCGAGGAGTTCGTCACGGGCAAGTTGACCAACGTAGACGACGTCAGCTGACGATTGGTCGTCGATGCGGTCGATCTCAACCAAGGTATGCATGTAACCGCTAATGGCGACCTTTTTCTCCAAAGGAGCGGCAATCGCCACTTGCAAGCCGAGTTCGGCATAAAACGACATCATGGCACGCTGGTTCTTGCCATCCATCTTCGAGAATGCCTCGTCGAACAGAGCCGGAGACATGCCTTTTACACCAACATGAGATTTAGAGCTTCCATATATAGAGGCAAGCGAAGCGCCGATGGCGACATAGAGAGGCACTTGTTGCTCGGCGCCCGAACCCGTGTTGCGTCGGGTTTCCCAGCGGGTTTTGGCTTTGGTCCGAATATCCTCCATGTGGATTTCGAACGTATAAAAATTCCTGTAATCTTCAAACGCCGACACGTCCTTATCTGGGTCCTCCAGCAATTGCTGAACCGCATTGATGGTATCCTTATAGGGAAAGTCGTCAGATACATTAGGCTTGAACAAAGCATCGAGGGCGTCGTCAGACATCCTGCTGATCTCTATAATTTTCAGGATCGGCTGAAATTCGGCCTCCGCCGACCTGTGGAACGAATAGGTCTCATGATGAAACGGATGCCCTTTGAGGCTGCGATTGAGGGCTTCGATGTCGCGTTCCATCTTCGAGACCCGGGTGTTGAGCGCGTTGACAAACTCCCCGCGGAACAGGATGGAGGCGCGTTCAGATGCTTCGCGAGCCCTGTCTTCATAGCGCCGCAACTCGTTGCTTTCGATATCCTCGATCAGAACATCCATCCAGGGTTTGATATCGGTTAATAACGCACTCTCCGGGCCGACCTTCGAACTCACGCCAAATTTGGGGTTGTTGAAATAAGAGTGCAGCGCGCTGCGGGTTTTGAGTTCGGTGACACGATTGCGCTCTGCCGCCCGTTTGGTCGCGTCTTCAGCCTGCTGACCCAATTTGCGATGTGCTGCCGCTTCGTCGCGCTCCATTTGACCGATAGGGACAGAATCTTCAGATCGAGATTTCCTCAGCGACGCCAATTTTTCTCGATAGGCAATACGACCTTCCGAATAGCTGTATAGCTTGCGTTGCGCACGATATTGGGATCGTACAGTTTTCAGGCTTGTATTAGACCCTTCTGTTCCATACGTACTTGTCAACGCACGCTCACCACTCTGTGCGTCAACAAGATATCTGCTGATGCGCGCATCGATAGCCCTCAATTCAGCCTCCTTGCGTTCCAGAAACCCCTTCTGTGCGAGAAGCCGGTTCTGCAACCCATCGTCGCCCGCAGCGTCAATGGCATCGATACGCATTTGCGCGTCTTTGGTTCTTGCCAAGTAGTCGTCGAGCCTGTCCAGCATGTCCACAAGCCAGTCAGTCTCCTGACGCGAGAAAGGTTCAAGCGCGGCAAGCGAACGCGCCAAAAGCCTGTCTTCTTGCTGTAATGCCGAGAGGCTTTCGCCTTTCTGTATAAAATCATCCTGCAAATTACGCAGATGATCGGCCTGTGCCGCTTTCCCAATTTTATGGTCGCGAACATTGATAGATCTATGGCTGCGGACAAGGCCATCGTCATAAAGGCCATCTTGCATCAATGCCCGACCAGGCAGGTTGAATTCACCGAGTGTGAGGGCAAGACGGACATTGCCATATCGACGCTGAAGAAACGCGCGAGCGTCGGCATCATCCGTCCTGAACAGGGCGGGAAACGTTCCTGCCTGTGGATTATCGCGAAACTCTGCAAGCTTGTTCAGACTGACCAGAGATGCACCTCGGAATTCTCGCCGTCCCTCACGAAACAACGCGGTGGCGTCCTGAATCCTGTCGCGCTCCACGAAGACAGCCTCTCGGTCACGACCCAACAAAGCTTCAGCGGCGGCGGTCCAGCCAGGGTCCTTGACGTCGAGCAGATCGCACAGAGGGCGGGCATCCATGCCACGGCTTTCGAGCCGGCGTATGAGCAACTTCGTTTCCGCTGAGAGATACGTGGCAGAACCTGGCTCACCCGATTGCTCCAGCGCCTTCCGAAGATCGGTTATGTCCTTCTCCAACTGGACGATTTGCGCTGCAAGGTCACGACGGCGTTTCTCGACCTTCGAAACGACGCCAGGGGCGTTCGCCCTCAGCGCCTGCTCAACATATCTCAAACCGTTCCGATCTGCCTCGCGCCGCACAACTGACGTCCAGTAGGCGCCGATAGTGCCTCCATCATCAAACGCAGGCATCAGCTCCGCAAGATCACCCGCCGCCTTACGCCGTCTATCGACGTCTTTCACCAGCCGATCGCTTTCAGCTGTGCTGGTCTTCAGCGCCTCCTGCCAATAATCGCGTCCCGATTTGGCCGCGTAGGCAGCAATTGATTTGATCAAGCGCTCGATTTCGCTCTTTGCTTCAGCAATTCCCTCAAGGGCAATACTCCGATCCTCTTGTTCCGCCTCGATAAAACGCTTGGCTTCGGCAATTTGCACCTTGATGGCTCGATTTTCAGCACGGGATGCGAGCCAGCGCCCCCGGCGATCGAGCCATTCCGCCAACGCCTTTTGATGCAGACTCTCTTCAAAAGCGGCAATCTGAACCCTGATCTCCTTAAGAGCTTCCAGTTTCTCGCGCAGGGTGACAATGGTCGCGCTGACACCGCGATAGGTTTCAATAGAACTACGCAACTCGCCGATCTTGATCGGATTGTCTTCGAGAATGAAACGACGAACGAATTCCGTCGCGGAATATCCCTGATTGAGCGTCATCGCATTGACGATGGCCTTCAACAATGCAGAAGCGTTTTGCTCAGCATTTGGCAAACTGGGAACAAGCCGCCGCATGTATTCACGAACAAAGTCGATGGCCCTATCGCGATGATTGATGAAATTATCCGCCCCGACAGACGCAATTATCCGCGTTTTGACGTCGTCCCATTGAGCTTCATAGATACCATCGGCCCGAGCTTCCGTGAAATCTGCGGTCGTCATCAACTTGCCCGTGCAGACGAACCGTCCGAGTATCGTCTCCGACGTGTCCGTGCTGCGTGCTTCAATCGCCAGACCGATGGTCACTGGGGGTCGCTTATTCTCCGTATCCTCAAAACCGAGCGCGATATAGGTTAAGCTTTCCGGGCGCTGGACATCTCCATCGCCCAAGGTTCCAAGGCAATAGCTAAAGACCGAGCGTTTTGACGACGAGCGCCCCTTGCCACTATCCCCTGCCACCGCATTCAATCGGAGATACTGTCGACTTGCGCCCGACAATACGACCTGCACCATGTCTAGGATCGTGGATTTGCCCGATCGGTTTTCGCCGAGAATACCGAAATTCCCACGAACTTCGATATCCTCCACCTCGAACAGATGCCAGTTGACCAATGTCAGCCGCCGCAATTCCATCATGTCGCACTGTCCTCAATAGGGGAACCATTCATGTCGTCGGTAGCAAGCGTTGCGTTTGAGTACAAACGCACTTCCTCGCTTTTTATATATGTTTCGAGGCGGGCGAGAGCGTCAGCGCCGCTGATGAATTTGATCATCGGCCGGATTTCGATTTCCCGGTCATGAGCGTCGCGATCGAACTCACCGATCCAGATGAGATTGCGAGCGGCAATATCCTTCAGCAGCTCAAGAAAACGCGCTGGGCTTATCATCGGTTTAGCGCTGTTTTTTAGCATTTCACGGTAGCGCTCATGCAAGACGTTGACCGTAGTAACCGCAATAGCTCGTTCAATCAGATTGCCGACATCGGCTTCCTCCTGCCAATGGCTTCCTAGCACGAGAATTGCGATCGTTTCGTCAAGCCGCATCTTCGGAACGGACGATAGGTCATCATCCTCAAAAAGGATACCGACCCATTGTTCATCCGCGTTCCTTTGAACGCGATAACCAATACTATCAAAAAAATGATCAACGATATGTCGGAAACGATTATCGGTCACAGTATTGTAAATGGTTGCGACACCGCGATCTCCTGAATAAACGAACTGGTTTCGCAACAGGTAGCGGCACGCTTTTCTCAGATCGGCCGCTTTATCCACGCCGAAAGTCGCTTCGACAGTCTCAAATTCATTCAGCATGTCTGGCCTCTCGATGTGACGGATTGCCAAGATGACGGATAGAAAAGTTGCTGCAACGGAGCCATTCGCAGTCATGTGGCGCGCTGTCTGGCAAATATTCGAGTTCGAATTGGCGTGCCACGGGGCCTGGTATTTCGCCGGTCAGCGCATAACGTCGCGCAGCGTTGAATGCCAGAAAGTCGTCGACGGTCTGCAACTTGATAAATCGGGCCTCGACAGTGTGGTGAGAAGCCAGAATGCGGGCAAGAAACTGGCGCACGCGTTCGGGAGAAGGAGAAATGCGCTCAAGATATTCAGATCGCATCCGCTTGCGAAACGCGTAAAGCGGATCGGAAGGACGTTTGGCAAGCGGTCGCGCCTCAATCGGTAGCTTTGTCTGCCTCTGTGGCGCAAGCTGACCTGCCGACCACGGCAGGAAAACACGCTCCACCGAAGCCGGAACAGTTGGCTCCATATACCGCTCTGGATTTGCAGCCAGAAGAACTTCCAACCGCCCGACGATACCCCGAGCACGCGATGAAAGTCCCCGCTCTCCTTGTTCGGCGTATTTCACTGTGTTTCGCAATCGCGTTTCAAGGGCGCGGCGAAACTGTGTGATGCGCTCGAACATATCGCTGATTGTATCGAATGTCGTTTCGATCGATATAAGGTCGCTAACTGCCTCAACATGCGCATGGTGGACATTGGAGGCCACTCCGATTTCGATGTAGCCGTCCGCTATGATTGCGAGCAAATCTGCGGAGTGAGCAATACGGCGCGCCGTCGTGACAATCTGATCGCGGAAGCGGTATGGGTGGTTAAAGGTCAATATCGCCTGAAAATCTTTCAGGACGAGTTCGCCGATAAACTCCTCGAAATATGTATCCATCTTTTGGCGCAGATTTTCCGATTCCATCAGCGATTTACGGATGCGCCGAAGATCCGACAGAATCGCTCGAAGCGTTTTGACGAACTGGTCCGCCTGAACACGCGCCTCTCTTAAAGCATGGACTGCGCTTGACCGCGCTCTTTCAGGATTTTCCGTGGATAGTTTTTCGACCAGCTCAAGACTGGTCTTGATATGGACGACAAGACCGCCAAATCTTTGCGAGACGTCCGACTTCAGACTTGACAGTCGCTGAACGACCAGAAGCGCACCCATCGGCATATCAGTCGTGACCTTCAGACCGTACTCTTCTTCCTCCAGCCAACCGGTTCGCACAAGGCCCTGATAGACCTGCTGGGCAGCTTTTAGCGCGCGGTCACCTGTCTCACCTCCACTTCCGGCGAATTTCAGCCGGCGACGCCCCTTCGAAACCACCTCAGGCAGTCCATCGATGAAATCGTCCTCATCAAGAAGTAACTGCGGCCGCAGAGCGATGATGTCATAAATGACGTGCACTACTTCCTGCGGTGTGGGGAAGACGGCTCCGCTTGAGAAGAAGCGATCATGAATTCCAAGCAGCGAAGCCTCGTACAGATACCGATGTTTGCGCGAAAAAATCAGAAACGCGTCGTCATTCAAATATCGGAACAGCGGCATATGTGATGTACCATAAAGCAACGAATTAACACTTATGGTAGCATTTAAAATCGATATTCAAAGAGGCCGCGAAACAGAATCGCAAATATTTAATTCTGCCGGGAGAAACCGGCCACAACTCGATTAGAGCGCAACACGGCGGTCGGCGCATATTATTCCGACCTCTCAGCCGCGATTACGCGCGAGCACAGCTACACACCAACTCTCGTACAATCTGTTATTTCAACGCACGAAGTCAGACCGCCGCCGCCGAAAGCCATGTCGAACCAGAAATGGTCGGTTGCCTCCCGCTCGTGGCCTCTTCGCACTTATCCCGTTTGCCGCCAAACATCAGCATCCTCCCACTGACCCGCGATCTCGCCCGAAAGTTTTCGGCCAGATCCTCAAAGTGCTGAAAACGTCCCCAATCCAAAAGGTGCTCGACTAGGGAGACCGTCAAAAAAATCAAATATCAAATTGTACATATTGTACACCTCCAAGATAAATAGTAGTGATAAACAAAATATTATTGCATAATTATAATTTTGTTTAACTACATAAGCGCATAATTTAATATATATCAGATTAATAATTTGCGAATTGGCTTATCTTTAAAATAAAAATTAGATAATCATAATTTTGAATTAGAACATACTTGAAATCTCCTTCAGAAGAATCGAAAGGAAATTTGTGTGGTCACGTTGAGCCAAGAAGCTGGTTCGCAAGGTTCTGAAAGCGAAAACGTCGCGACGGGTTTACACATTCGTCTGCTTGAGGAGCGCGATACGGCCCGGGTGCGTGAAATTATAAAGCAACTCCATGCTGTGACGGTGTTTCGTAGTCAGGAATTTTCAGACCGGAAACTCAATGAATATTTCAGACTCATTCTCACACGGCCTCCGCGTATGATTGCTCCGGTAGCGATATGGAATGGCAGCCCAGTCGGTGGAGCATGGGCGATTGCGGATTCCTATATGCTCAGTGACGGTCCATTGTTTGTGACCGTTCATGTTATCGCGGTTGATCTGACACTTGCGCCAACTAGGCGGGCGAAGGTCTTTTTGTCGCTGGTGGGGGCTATCCGCGGGTGGGCGGAAGCGCTGAACGCCAGCCATTCTTTCATTCATGTTATAACAGGTTCAAGCATTGTGGCGACAGATCGGCTTATGACTGCGGCGGGAGCAAGCTTTGTTGGTGGAGCGTATGTAATTTAATTTATTTGAATGAAATAACAATTCAACATTAAATACAAGATTTGGCAGGTGCAAACGGAGAGATATATTCTTGGAACAGTACGTCTTTAGAGTACTTTTTGTCTCAATTGCTGTATTTTTTTCATTAAAACTATTGATATCCGAGTTTCGGGAGATCGTATTTTATAAGAAAAATAATTGGGATTTTAGTAAAGACAGTCAAACAGATATCAAAATATACAAAGGTGAATCCTACGATTCAAGGAATGAATATTCAAATAAATCGAGAGTTATTTACGCAAAGCCCACAAGTATAATAATTTGGTTATTTTTTGTTTTTGTATTCATTTTTTGAGGATATAAAATGAGCGACGAAAGATTTGTTAGCTATAATAGGTACGGATTTTCTTTATTTGTAAGCCCTTCTACTGCATTCAATTTTTCTTATGCGGGTTTTGGATGGACAACATCTTACGCTCACGGTGAAAGAACGGTGCAGGCGACTGCTGGAAAAATTGGTATGTTATTGTTTTTTGATAATGAAGGCGCGTTCAGTGGTTTGGGTATTGGAATTAGCCGAACCCAACCATATGGAAACAGCTTTGGTACAGCTTTCCTCGGGCCAGTAGTAAATAGGGACGGTCTATTTTTAACTTTGCGTGGTACCGGTGGCGCGGAGCGTAATGTTGGAAGCAGCAATCTTCGACCGGCTGCGCTTTCTGGTTCTGCCAGTTTAAAGATCATATCTACCGATCTTGTCAACACACCTTATCTGTACGGGAGCGGATCTCCAACAAACGTTTGGTCGCCTGAACGACATACCTACTTAAATAGAACATACAATTATACCGGTGTTGAGCAGGTTGATTCTACTCGTGCGTGGAAGGGTTTTGATACCCCATCAGAGCGCTTGGCGGGTGAACGCTTGAGAGATGCCCGGCTGGCCAGCTTGGATAGGCGCCCCTCACTTTCTCTTGAAGCACGCGATGAGCGAGCAAGAGTTGCTGCGGCGGCTCAAGTGAGTAGTATCGGCCCTGCGCGCCGCGACAACCAAAACCCGGCGACCTATGGCCCGTGGATGAGCTCCTCTTCAGGCAATTTTCCCACATTGCCTGAAATCGGACCCGTCCCGATGCCGCGCCCGACTGACGTGGTCAGCACGGGTTTTCCGCGCCGCGACAATCAAAATCCGGCAACCTATGGCCCGTGGATGAACTCCTCTTCAGAGAGTTTTCCGACATTGCCGGAAATCGGACCCGTTCCGATGCCGCGCCCGACTGACGTGGTCAGCACGGGTTTTCCGCGCCGCGACAATCAAAATCCGGCAACCTATGGCCCATGGATGAACTCCTCTTCAGAGAGTTTTCCGACATTGCCGGAAATCGGACCCGTTCCGATGCCGCGCCCGACTGACGTCATCAGCGCGGGTCACACACGGCGCAACAGCCAGAACTCGTCGACCTATGGCGACCGGGGAAACTCTTCTTCGGGCTATCCTGAATTGCCTGAAATTGGACCCGTTCCGAGCCCACGCCCTGACAATTCATCGGCAGGCTCGTCCGGTAAGCCTGTCCTGCTGGATTTGGTTGGAAAAGGATTGAGCATCGACAAACTGGGCGAATCTTCTCGTTTCGTTGATTTCGACGGAGACGGCTTTCTGCGACGAACGGCCTGGGCTGGCAATGGCACCGGCGTGCTCGTTCTGGACGCGAATGGTGATGGTGTAATCACCCGGTCCAAAGAATTTATGTTTACCGAATGGGATCCATCAGCCTCGGGTGATCTGGAAGCCGTCAAGAATGTTTTCGATACCAACCGTAATGGTGTGCTCGAAGCTGGCGACAAGCGCTGGAACGAGTTCAAGGTCTCTATCAACGGTCAACTCAAATCGTTGAAGGATCTCGGCATCGCCTCCATCAATCTGACGCCAACGGGTAGCGGTCAGAGTTTTTCCGACGGTTCAGCGATTGCCGGCACGACCACTTTCACGAGGTCCGACGGCAGCACCGGCATGGTCGGCGATGCAATCCTCGCAAACGAGGAAAAAGACTATAAAATTTCGCGTTCAACCATGAAGAATTCCGACGGTACATCCAGTGAACTGATCGTCGGTTACGCCATAGACGGGAATCTCGCATTTCGTAATCTGGTTACCCGAAGCTTGGACGATTCGACCGTCACAACGAAATTCGACGATAATGGCGATGGCGTCTTCGACCGCAGCCAGAGCAAGACGATTTCCATCGAGAAATCTGGAAGTCGGATCGAAACCATCAAAAATTTTAATGCCGACAGCTCCTTGTCCAGCAGTGACAGAACCGAAAGAACCTCTGACGGACTGAAAATCACGACGACACTCGACAAGAATGGCGACGGTTCGGCGGACGAACGGCAGCTTTTCGAAAAATTTGCAGACGGCTCTTCCCGTACGACCACGCAGCAATTGCATCTGAACGGCACGGCCTCGAAAACCGTTATTATAAACGCCGCCGCCGATGGTCTGAGCAAAACCACATCCACCGATCTGACGGGCGACGGCGTCGCAGACCGCTATGTTTCGGATATCAAGACGTCAGGCAAGGCGGCGCAGGAAAGGGTCGTTACCGAGCTTGCGGGCAACGGCGCGACTCTCTCCAAAGAGACTACCACGACCACGACTGCCGCCGGCATCGTAACCACTCTTACCGACAGCGATTTCAATGGCGACGGCAAGCGCGATCGCGGCGTTGAAGAGAAAACTTTCACGAATAGTGTCGGTGAAGTCGTCACGGAGCGTGCGACTTACAGCCGCGACAAAGCATTGCTGAAGAAGGAGATTTTCCGGATCACGGCCGACGGACGCTCCAAATTCACTTCCACCGATGTCGACGGCGATGGCAAAAACGACATTTCTACCTCCGACATTATAGCTGCGGATGCTGCCGGAGTATGGGTACATACCAAGAGGGAAAGAAGCGTCGGCGGAGTGCTTCTTTCGCAGTCGGTTGTCAGAATACAGCCCGATCGCAAAAACATGACGGAGACATTCGATAAAAATGGCGATGATGCCGTTGATACAAGTGTGGTTATGACGACCGGGCCCGACGGGGCAACCACCACGACGGAAACACGCTTCAATACCGATCGCTCGGTCGTTTCCCGTTCATCGACTGTCACGTCATCGAATGGTAATTCGACGACGGTCACGAATGACGGCAATGGCGATGGCGTGGTCGATAGTAAAATTGTCACCACGAGAACCACGGCGCCTGACAAGAGTTCCACCGTGACGATCCAGACCCTGGCGGGGAACGATAAGCTTGTCTCGCAAACGATATCGAAGATAAGCCCCGATGCGACGAGCCGGAGCTTTTCCGAAGATCTCGATGGCGATGGAGTTGCCGATCGCCAGACGGTCGATAACGTCGTACTCAATAGCGACGGCAGTCGTCAGAAAACGGTCACGGTCAAAAGTCGCAATTCCACGCTTCTTAAGCGCACGACGACCGATATTTCCGCCGACCGCCGAACAACTGTCGTCACGGTCGATTCCAATGGCGATGGCATTGCCGATCAAACAACAAAAGAAAGCACTCTTGCCGATGGCCAAACGGTCATCGAGGAGAAACTCTTCACGCGAAGCGGCCAAGCCTACAAATCGTCCACGAAAACTGTGAGCGCCAACGGTTTAAAAACCACCGTCGCCACCGACACCAACGGCAACGGCGTGATTGATTTCACAACCGTCACCGAGACCCTCGTCAATGACGATGGCAGCCGAACCGAGACGACCAAAAATGTCAACATCAATCTGAGAACCTTCTCCAGCTCCACGAAGATAACCAGCGGCGACGGGCTCGCCAGCACCGCCGAACAGGACCTGAACGGGAGTGGCAAGGCGGGGAATGGTCGTGTCGTGCAATCCACCACTTACGATGCAAATGGGTCGATAACGAAATCTGAGTCCAGCTATAGCGGCAAAACGCTGATCAGCAGGACAGAGACCGTGACAAGCGGCAACGGCCTGGGCACCGTGATTTCGCGTGATCTCGACGGCGACGGCGATCTGGACCGGGTTCTTACCACTCTGCGGGTCATCAACGCGGACGGCTCGACCTTAGATCAGGAACTTGTCAAATCCGGCAATGGAAAACTGCTCTCAAAAACGATGACGACTGTCAGCGGTGACCAGAAAAGTCGGCGAACGGACTCAGATACGAATGGTGACGGCATCATCGATCGTCGTATGATAACGTCCGTCCGTGCGGACGGCGTCGAAAACCAGACGATCGAAACGCTGTCCCGCACCGGAACAGTTTCCAGCCGCCACGTAACCGAAGTGTCGGCCAATGGCTTTTCAACATCCTGGCGCACCGATCTTGAGGGTGACGGGACCTTCGACGTCACCGGCGCTGATATCAATACGATTTCAGCAGATGGCAGCCGGACGACAACGGTTTCCCGGACCCGCCGCGACGATGGTCAGTCGCTTAAGGAAACCACTTTCACCAGCGCGGACGGTTTGACAAAGCGTGTCTCATGGTACGAAGGCTCTTCCGTAAAAAAGGTCCAGCTCGATGTGACAGTGCTTGAAAGTGACGGCGGCACGACGCAAACGACCACGATAACGAAAGCCGATGGTACCCTTGCGAGCCGTGAGGTCCGGACGGAATCGCAACATGGGCTTGTTTCGACACTTTCGCGCGACACCGATGGCGACGGCAAGATCGATCAGGAAATTACAAGATCGGTGCGAATCGACGGCAGCATCGAACAAAAATTCAAAGACTTTGCCGCAGACGGCAAGACAATCGCAACGAAGACGATAAACAGCCGCCTGGATGGTGTCGCGCGTGAAATCGTTGAATACGATTTCAACGGCGATGGTGTTTTGGACAAAAAAATCCAATCCGAAACCATCATCGGAAGCGAGGGTGAAAAAGGCATATGGTCGTTTGACTACGTCATGACTAAAAGCGGTTGGAAGCTCACCAACAGGTGGTTATCCATTGAAAACGCGGATGGTCTCCACACTCTGAAAGACTTCGACACCGGCGGGGATCTCTCCAAGGACTATCATACGGTCGATTGGACACGGTTCGAAGAAAATGGCGAAAGGTTCCGAACTCTGGACGCCCGCCGCAATGATGTATTGGAGAGCAGGCGCGTTGTCGCAACCAGCGCGAACGAGTTGACGACCATCACATTGAAGGACATGACGGGGGCCGGAAAGTTTGTGCGGACGTCCACGGATGTTACCGTTCATACTCCTGACGGAATGCTGCAACGAACGGTTCTCAACGTCAGACCTGACGGAACCGAATTGTCGCACTTAACGACGACCACAACGGCAGACGGTCTAACAACGGAAACAATTGAACGACGGGCCGGTCTCGCCACCCGCAAGACCCGCTCAACGACCACTCTCATGGCCGATGGCTCCACTACCGATGAGATTGCGCAATTTAGTATCGATAACCAACTGCTCAGTAAAATCTTAACTATAACACGCGCCGATAAACGAAGAAAAATAACATCTATCGACGCCGATGGCGACGGCGTCATCGACCAGAAGCGAGGAGAAATACTGGAGCCGTGGGGAGAGAAAATCTCGGACACGACGAATTTTGGAGACAAGGGCGCCGTTCTTCAACGTATCATTTCGGTGACTGCGGCGGATGGCCTTTCCTCATTCATGACATGGGACTTGAATGGTGACGGGGTCCTCGACCAGAAACGAATCGAGATAAACAAGCTGAATGCCGACGGCAGCCGCTTCGTCACCCGGACCGACACCGATCTCATCAAAAAGAAAACAAAATCCGTTTCCACCGACGCTACGAGAGCGGATGGAAAACTTCGTACGATCTCAAAGGATCTCGATGGCGACGGTGTTTTTGACCAGATCGAGACCGTAGAGACGACGATAACGGGCCAGACAAAATCAAAAATCATCAGTAACGTTACAGCCCGCGACATCAAATACCTGCCGCCCGGTGAAGTCACCTGGAAAAATGCCATTGCGCATTTCGTGGAAAGCGAAAACTCTGTCGACGGTGATATGCGGACCTCGCGTTATGACTATGATGGGGACGGCAAGTTCGAGACGGAGATGATCTCTCGCTCAAACATCGACGGCTCCGTAAATACCGATATTGTGGAAACGACCGCAGGTGGTTCCGTTGTCGCGAAGGGATCGATATTCGCTGCGGCTGACGGTCGTACGACCATCCTTACCAAGGACATGGATAGCGATGGCGATATCGACGAGCGGCAGACCTCCGTCACCAGAGACGACGACTCGATTTTTCTCCGAAGAGAGACGCTGCGACAGGACGGAACCGCGTCGGCTTCGGTTTTGGACGAAGTGGACTTAGTTGGAACATTGACCTCGCGCACAACATTCGACGATCTTGGGCGCAGAACTCAACAATTAACGACGGAATTTGATGGCGGCTCTCGAATAACGACCTTCGATGCCATGTCTGGCGGTTTAACAAACGTCAGCAACGTATCCTCGACGGGCGTTTTAGTATCCGCGACCTTGTACGATTACGCGAACAGCAAAGAATGGATCCGGATCGAGCAGACATTTGATGTAAAGGGCCACAAAACCAGGGAGAAACGGTTTCTCGACAACGGGACCTCGGTTACGATTTCCTTTGTCTATGAATTTGATGGTGCGGGGCGGAAAACTATCGAGAAGCAGTTCCTCGACAACGGGACTTCGATCATTACTTTTTTTGTCCCTGAAACGGGCGCGCAGATGAAGTCCGAATATTTCGATGCGTCCGGTGTGAAAACAGGATCGATCGAATACGACTTCCTCAACAATCAGCCGTGGCGCGAAATGCAACTTTCTTACAATGCGAGCGGCCAGGTGTTGACCCAAATTGAATTTAGGGACGACGGTGTCAGGATCGAATACGCTTACGATCCAGCAAACGCGCAAAGTTGGTCGAGGCGTAGTAGCCAATTTGACAGTTCAGGCCGCCATTCTTCCTCCTATCAACTCAACGACGACGGTACGGCGAACGCAACGACACTGGATGCGGCGAATACACAGCCGTGGTCGAAGATTGAAACGACACGTGACGCCTCCGACAGAGAGATTTTTACAATCGAATATGTCGATGATGGGCATCGCAACGAATACGCCTACGATCCATCCAACACCCAGCCGTGGCAGCGCTATATCGCTAAATTCGACAGCGCCGGACGCCACTACGACACCTATCGTTTAAATGACGACGGCACCGTGAACATCCTCATGCTGGACGCGTCGAATGCCAAGCCGTGGTCGAAGATTGAAACGACACGTGACGCCTCCGACAGGGAGACTTTTACGGTCGAGTATGTCGATGATGGGCATCGCAACGAATATTCCTACGATCCATCCAACACCCAGCCATGGCAGAGCTACATCAATAAATTCGACAGCGCCGGGCGTCATTATTATGCTCGTCAGTTGAATGACAACGGTACGGCAAACGCAATGACGCTGGACCCGTCAAATGTGCAGCCATGGTGGAAGGTTGAGCAGGTATTTGACACCGCAGGACGCCAAACGCTTCAAGTTGAATATCTTGACAATGGAAACAGGACCGAAATCACTTTCGATCCGTCAAATAGCCAACCATGGCAGTACTACACCAATCTTTTTGACAGTTCGGGCCGCCATTATCATGGACAACAACTGAATGACGATGGAAGTTTGTTTGTTTTAGATTTCGACGTGAACAATACCCAGCATTGGTGGCGCCACGAGCGAGTGCAGGACGCAGCAGGCAGAACAAACTTAATAGTAACCTTTAACGACGATGGCACCCGGACTCACTATATTTATGATGCCGCAGAAAATCATGGATGGAGCCGGATTGAGCAGCGCTATACATCGTCCGGAACAATATCGTTCCAGATACAGTTCAATGAAGATACGACGTGGGATGAAACCGTATTTGATGTAGATGGCCGAATGGGCGATATTTACTCATACACTCAACGCATGACGCCGAGAGCGATGGGTGTCTATGCACGGTATGACTATGATGATGGCAGCTACTCAGTAGTACACCAGTACCAAACGATCTACTATGATCGCTTCGGGAACATGACCGGATGGGAGAATAATAATTCTGGGGGATTTCACGAAAGTGACCAAGACATGAGCCCAGTTGTTATTGATTTAAATGATGACGGCCACATTGATCTAAAGCCGCTTGATACATCCAGTGCAATTGCTGTAAATAATCAATCTTTGTACGACTGGAATAGTGATGGTGCATGGGACGCAACTGCTTGGGTTGGCCCCCAAGATGGTTTCCTTGCGATTAATCTCGGTATCAATGGGGCTTCCGGCTCAGACGGTGTAATCAATCAAGCCAAAGAACTCGCTTTCACGTTATGGCCAACTGAAGAACAGGGTTCGACTAACTCCGACTTGGAAGCCCTCCGGTTTGTCTTCGACACAAACAACGACGGTTTGCTGAGTGCCGAAGACGCCCGCTGGAGCGAGTTCCGGGTCTGGCAGGATATCAACCAGAATGGGCTCAGCGAGGCCGGCGAACTTTCGACGTTGGATCAACTCGGCATCAAATATATCAACCTGATACCCACGCCCGATGGCGCCCGGGAATTTATGGATGGTTCGGCCATAACCGGAACGAGCTTTCTCGAAAAGGTCGACGGTAAAACGCAGCTCGTCGGCGACGTCAGGTTGGCCTATCAACCATCTCCGGCGTTTGCCTGATCATTTTCTATACTGACATAAGGGCATTTCCGGCCGGAGCGGATTTCGGAAATGCCCACCTCTTCGTTTTTCACGCATTTGAACGCAAACCGCGGCACCATTTTTCTGGAATGCCTCCTGCGCATTTTGCAGACCGGGCAAATCCCACCATAATTCGATCGATCATGGATATAGGCATACCAAATTCATCCTCTCCCACATCCGGGCCCGATTCCGGACTCGCGTCTCTGGCTGCGGTTGCCGCATTTTTCAGGATATCCTGCAATCCGGCAGAGCTGTCGCGGGAACTGGCTCTCACCACGGCCGCGACTCGCGATGATATTCTGAGAGCCGCCAAACGTGTGGGCCTTAAGGCAAAGCCCATTCGCGAAGCGCGCTTTTCTATCGGGAAAGTGATCCCGACACCCTGCATCGCGATCCTTACCGATGGAGGTTTCGCCGTTTTTGCAGGCAAAACGGAGGAGAATAGCTATCGGCTTGTCAATCCCGTCAGCTTTATCAGCCGCTCAGTTGCTCTTGAGGAACTGCTGTCGCTGACATCCGGCAACTTCATCCTTCTTCAGCGGGGATTTTCCGATGTTTCCGCATTCCAGCGGCGCTTCGGTTTTGCCTGGTTCCTCCCGTCGCTTTGGCGCTATAGGAGCGCGCTTGCTCACGTCTTTCTCGCTTCGCTTTTCCTGCAACTCTTCGCCCTCGTCTCGCCGCTGTTTTTTCAGGTCGTCGTCGACAAGGTGCTGGCGCACCGAAGCTACTCGACATTGACCGTTCTCATCGTCGGCCTCGTCGCTATCGGCCTGTTCGACGTCGTGCTGCAATATCTGCGTACTTACGCACTCACACACACGACCAACCGGATTGATGTTGAGCTCGGACGCCGGCTTGTCCGGCATTTGCTGAATCTACCACTGAATTATTTTGAAACACGAGCTGCCGGCCAGACTGTCGCCCGTGTGCGCGAACTTGAAACGATCCGGAATTTCCTGACGGGACAGGCGCTGTTTTCGGTCCTGGATCTCATCTTCACCGTCGTTTTCATCGCGGTGCTGTTCGCCTATTCTACGGTACTCGCCTGGATCGTCGTCGCCTCGATCCCGTTTTTCGTCCTGATCGGATTTATCATCCGCCCTTCCCTTAAACATCGCGTCGATGAAAAATTCGACCGAGGTGCTCTCAGCCAGCAATTGCTCGTCGAATCCATTATCGGCATGCAGACCCTGAAAGCAGCGGCAGTCGAACCCGTCGTGGCCGCACAATGGGAAGAGCGGCTGGCGGCCTATGTGCAATCGTCTTTTGCTGCGACGATGCTGGCAACCAAGGGCCAGACGGCCATTCAATATGTCAACAAGATCACCTCCGCCACCCTGCTTTTATTCGGCGCACAGGCCGTCATTGACAATGAACTGACCGTGGGCGGGCTCGTGGCCTTCAACATGATCGCCGGTCAGGTGTTTCAGCCGGTTCTGCGCCTGTCGCAGCTTTGGCAGGACTTTCAGCAGGTTCAGGTCTCCATTGATCGCCTGTCGGATGTTTTGAATGCACCAGAGGAACCGAAGCCGACGATCCCCATCAGTCTGCCGGCTCCGAAGGGAGCCATCTCGTTTAAAGCCGTGAATTTCCGCTACTCCAGTGATAGCCCCGAGATCCTCAAGAACATTTCGCTGTCCGTGCGTCCGGGCGAAGTGATCGGCATCGTCGGCCCTTCGGGATCGGGAAAGTCGACGCTCACAAAACTTCTGCAGCGCTTTTATCTACCTTCCAGCGGCCAGGTCATGGTCGACGGGCAGGATATTTCCCATGTCAATCCAGCCTGGCTTCGCTCCAATATTGGCGTCGTACTTCAGGAAAATATGCTGTTCAATCGCACCATCCACGAAAACATCAGTATCGCCAATCCCGCCATGTCGCGTGCGGCCGTCATCAATCTTGCCCGCCTTTCCGGAGCCGATGAGTTCGTTGCCAAACTTCCCAAGGGTTATGACACCGTCATTGAGGAGCGGGGCGCAAATCTCTCCGGCGGACAGCGGCAAAGGCTGGCAATCGCACGTGCGTTGTCCGTTAATCCACCCATCCTCATTCTGGATGAGGCAACCAGCGCTCTCGACTATGAGAGCGAACGACTTGTCCTTACCAACATGCGCCACATCGTGCAGGGCCGCACGGTGTTGATCATTGCGCATCGGCTTGCAACCATTCGAAACTGTAACCGCATCATCGGCATGGCTGATGGCAGGATTGTTGAAGAGGGTAGCCACGATGATTTGCTTGCACGTGACAGCGGCCTCTACAAACATCTTTGGGACTTGCAGATGGGGTCAAACCAATGAGGGAAAAGGCGCGGCCTGCCACTGCAAAAACAGTCAGGATAAAGGTCAGTGCAGATTACAGCGACTTTCTTCCCGCTGCCCTTGAAATTATCGAAAAACCCGCCTCCCCGATCCGCTATGTGCTCATCTGGTTCATTTGCGTCGTCGCGACTTCCGCACTTGCCTGGAGCTTTGTCGGCAGGATCGACGTTGTTGCAACCGCGCAGGGAAAAGTGCAGCCTTCAGGTCGGGTAAAGATCGTCCAGTCAACGCTGTCCGGACGCGTGGTGTCGGCTCCCTTTGTAAATGGCGCAGAGGTGAGGATTGGCGATCTGCTGGTGAAGATTGACGATGTGGAAGTCAAGGCGGAAGAAGCGCGCTTGCGAATGACACTTCAGTCCCTGCAAGCGGAACACGTCCGGCGGACGGGGGAACTCGCCACCGTCGAGGCACACGACTGGAATGCAGGACCTGACATCGTCACCAATGTCGCGCCAAGATTTGCGGAGAACACCCCACCCAATGTTCGCGATCGTGAAACGGCGATCCTGAAGGCGAACCTGTTGCAGCTCAAGGAGACGATGGGCAATCTCGCTGCACAGGCGCGGGTACAATCGGCATCGATCGGTCGCCTGGACGCAATGGCACGCGCGCAGACAAACCTGATAGCAACACTAACCCAACGTGTTTCAATGCAATCAGGCCTCGTTGAGCGAGCGGCTGGCAGGAGATCGGATGTCCTGGATGCCACACAGGCCTTGCAGGAAGAAGAAGCGACCTTCTCGGCCTATAGCGGGCAGCTTGCTGAAGCCCATGCAAGTCTCAATGTCGCTGAAACCGAAAAGAACAAGGTACTTTCTACTTTCATTGCCGACAACATTCAGAAAATGGGTGATCTCGCCCGGCAGATGGATGAAACGCAGCAGGAACTGGTGAAGGCGGAAAAACGTCTCGCCGCGACTGCAATATATGCCCCTTCCGACGGCATGGTCCAGGCATCCTCGATCACCACGACGGGGCAGGTAGTTTCCGCGGAGACAGAAATCATGCGCATCATCCCCTCAAATTTGCCCCTGGAAATCGAGGTGTTTTTTGCAAACCAGGATGTCGGCTTCGTGCAACCCGAGCAAACGGCCGTCATCAAGGTCGAAACATTTCCATTCACCCGTTATGGCGTCCTGACAGGACGAGTTAAATCGGTAGCCAAGGACGCCATACCAAATCCCGATGCTCAAGCCATGGAAGAACAGGCCGCTCCGCGATTCAGGAGCGTCGTTCCGGGCGGGAACGTGCAAAGGCTGCAAAACCTAGTTTACCCAGCAACGATTACTCTCGATGTCACTGAGATAAAAGTTGGCGGCATGATGCGTCCACTTTCGCCCGGCATGGCCGTCTCCGTTGAAATCAAGACCGGTAAACGAAGGATCATCGACTATTTCTGGTCACCGGTTGCTCAGATTGCATCGGAAATGTTGCAGGAAAGATGACGTCAAAGCACGTCGATTATCTCTCATGAAGAAGTTTTATTTGTAGTTCAGGACAACGGCGCAATAACGTCGAAAAGGGCTTTTTTCACAGAAGAGGCAATTTCTTAAAAAAGAAGAGCTTGGCTACTTTGCATCAAGGCGTAAGGAAAGTCGTGGTAATTTTGCCTAAAAAATAGGCTATCTCTGTTTTCATTCCCGGCAAATAAGCACCACAGCGCACCCCACTGGCGCACCAGTTACCCCCGGGGCTTTGCACCTGTTAATTCTGGATTTTGTGTTTTATGTCGAGGGTTTAGCAACCACATCGAATGCAAAAAGGGCTCCGCGTTGTTTCGGAGCCCTTTGACAGTCTTGAAGATATTGGTTGTGGGGGCCTGATTCTATGGAGACTTGCAAATTCAGCTAGTTAATAAGCGCATCTGCGGAAATCATTTCCACTTGGTCCATTGTGCCCCAACTCGGACATCCACCTCAAGTGACGAACTGACCGATTTGGTGCCAGTTTACCCGCGCACGAGATTTCCCCTTTGCTAAGTCTATCCTTTCACTGTTAACGGGCGAGCAACTGGATCATCACTGAAATGAAGGATTATGTGATCGTTTTCCTCGTCCAGATTCCTTGGCGCCAATTCCGCACCTGAGATTGTCAGGCCCTTGTCGAGCCAATTGGCGAGGAAATTTTTTTCACCATTTCTTTCACCGAGGAAGTACCGAAACTGTGCCTCGGTGATGCGTCCCGCCATAAGATCCAAGAACATCCGTGCAGGAATTCTCACGCTTTCCTGTCGCCCGCTATTCGGATCATTCCTATCTCGAAGTTTACTCTCCATGCTTAGCCCCAGATACCATCCCATTGCCTTCGGTGAAAAACAGCCCTGACGGAATAACGACCTAGCCTGATATCCAGCGAAACGTGGAAGTGGCAAGGCCTCAAGGATTTTCACAAGCGCCACACACGCATTTTCGCCGGTCTCGGTATAGAAGCCCCGAGCCACCCATTTTCGTTCGCTACTCCCCATTCGCAGCTCCGTTCTCGGACTCAGTGCAACGACGCCGTCAATCTTCCGGCTGTGTAATTGGACAAAGCGGTGAATGATCTGCCGCGCAGAAAAATTTCGTCCTCCCGGATCATTTTCCCCGATCTTACCCACGCGGTTCAAAAGGGTTGATCCAACATCAGCGACGACGATAACGCGGACTGTTCCTGTTGTCGCCGCGCGGAGTTGATCTGCCTTTCGGCGAAGAAGCGCGAAAAGCGGGTTCTCTTCGAGCGAATAAGCCTGGGGCGGCAAGGATGTCCAGATGTTATGGTATCGGATCTGGCGATAGCTTTTCCATTCCACCTCCACCCAAAGCCCTGGCTCACTTAGAGTGATTTTCTCTGACTTAAATCGATCTTCGCGTACCCATTCCCTCAACCTCTTCCCCAGCTCTTCACTCAACTGAAAATCAGAAGGAGCCAGAACCTGTCGAAAGCTTCGTCCCTCGAGGCGTTTTGTGGTCTCGCCGAAACGAAAATAGAAGTGATGGCCTGCTCCCTTCGACAGCCGGTTGCAGAACTCAGCAATGGAAAGAGCAACGCGATCCATCGCCTCTTCTGGCGAAATCGAATTATCCGTGGCCGCCGCGATTTCAACAGCAACCTGCGTGCCCAACACAATGGTCTCGGAGACAGCATCCGGCCGCCGGTTGTCACCCCACCACTCCGGCTCGATGACGATGTCGCCGGTGTTCGAAATCGCCCACAATATCGCCAATTCCATTTCGCCTGGCAGCGCCTGATCGACTTTCTTCGATTCGAGCCTCTGAACGAGATCGCGGGCTTTTTCTTGATCGAGATAAGCCGAAAGATCATCAAGCATCTGCTGGAGACGCCGCCGAGAGAATACAGGCATCAAGAGAACCCTTGAAATAAGTAACGCTTGTGGCCATGCAACTCCGCCTATTAGGCATCGACGACCTTTTTATTCGTAAATGATTGGAAAAAGCTTGCCCCTTGCGACTTACAACCTGACACGTGCATCTGCCAGTATCAATGATGGCAGGGAGGCCTTCAACCGAATGTGCCAGGGCAGCAGATCGTGAGGGCTGCTCGGTCCATGTCGAACTGGAACTCGGAGCGGAGCTGGTTTTCTCCAAGTTGACTGCCTTACGGCCTGCGGTGTCGGAGACAGTGAGAGCGGTCCCGTTCGATCATTACAAGATATCTGTCTTTGATCCGTCAGGCATGCTGATCCAGTTCGAGGAGCATTCGCTTCTTCTCCGTATCGGTCTCAACATGTCTGCGATGGGACCAACGCTCGCTATCAACGACCCGTTGACTCGCTCGGCGCAGGGACTCGGATCGGAATTGCAAGACCGCGCATCTAAAGTTCGGACGCGATCCACGAACCGATCGATGATCGGCGCGGAAAACGATACGGCCTTCGAGATCCACCGAACCACCATGCGGGCGCTTACGCATAGGCTAGTGCCCCCATCAGGCAGCGACCGCTGGTTTCAACGAGGCATTTCAGAGGAAGTCGGCGTCATCGCTCACTTCAATAGTTTGCTGGATGGCGCGCGCGTTAGCGCCGGCACGATCGTCGATCCTTACTTCGGGATCGATACGCTGAAGCGGGCCATTTTACGGCTCGAGAGTCTGGACATCAATCTGACCGTCGTCACAAGTCTGCTCACATCCGACCCGGAAACAAACGAACCAAATCCAGACCTGCTCAATGAACTGCAAACGGTGCTGCGAGACCTTCGAAGCGACGGCATTCCCAATGCCGCCCGTCGACTAACGGTCCTCAACCTGGTCGATGGACCGCGACAGGCATTCCATGACCGTTATCTTCTGCTTACGCCTCACGAGGGCGAACGTGAGGTCTATCTACTTTCCAACAGCCTGAACCGTATGGCAGGCAAATGGCCGTTCTGCATATCGAGGCTGGAGGGGGCTGCGGCGCGTGACGCAGCGCTCTACATCGATGGACTTACCAAAGGGCGGGACATTTCCGGGTCAACCCATGACGGACGATAGAGCCGATCCAAAGCTCGCGCCCGGTGTCCTCAGAGCCGTCGCTTGGCTGATGGGACGCGAAGGCACGGGAGACGCCAACCATCTACAGCGAGCTTATGTTACAGGACTGCTGCGAAAAGGCGGAGGGCTCTGGAAGAGCGATGGCTCGGTTCTGACGCGCCTTGTCAGGTATCGTGTGCGTTCGGGCAAATTGCCAGAGCATGGCGCTGTTCTGATCGGTATCGGCGAGATGATTGCGTGCAGCCATTCGAATGAGGATGAGATCGAGAGCATCTTGGGTCGGTTGTTTCGGCGCGCTTATCCGGAAACGACCCGACTGCGCTTCCTTCGGCAAGCGCTCGATGCCGTCAGTCCGAAGAAAACTGTACCGCAATCATCGTCGTCAACTGTCTACGAGAAGGATGGCCGGTATGGGGCCGCGAGGAGAATGTCCACTCCTGTCCCATGAGCCATCGAAGCGGACATCATCCTTCGAAAAGAACGACCTGCCTGCTTGCGAGACGGTCATTGTGCAAAGGCAACAACAACCTTCCCCTTGGCGCGCCCGGTTTCGACATAAGCCAAGGCGTCAGCCGTCTGCGCAAAAGGGAACACCTTGTCGACGACCGGACGGATGGCGCCGGCGTCGATCAGCTTGGCGATCTCGCTCAATTGCTGCCCTTGCGCGCGCATGAACAGGAAGGAGTAGTCGACGCTGCGGCTCTTTGCCTTTTTCAGAATGCCCCGGCTCAGCATCCGCATAACGAACCGCAAGAACAGGTTCAGTTTCAGGGATTTGGCGAAGGGAACGTCCGGGGGTCCAGAGATCGAAATCAGCTTCCCGCCGGGCTTCAGCACATTCACCGACTTTTCCAGCGTCTTGGCATCCTGGCTGTTCAGCACCAGATCGTAACCGGACAGCAACTGCTCGAAATCCTGCGTCTTGTAGTCGATGACCACATCCGCACCGAGGCTTTTGACAAGCTCGGCATTGGCGGCACTGGTGGTGGTTGCCACGGTGGCGCCAAGATGTTTTGCAAGCTGGATGGCAAACGTGCCGACACCGCCGGAACCGGCCTGAATGAAGACCTTCTGGCCTGGCTTGACCTTGCCCACTTCGACCAGCGCCTGCCAGGCGGTCAGTCCGACCAGCGGGATCGAGGCGGCTTCCTCCATGGAGAGGCTTGTCGGTTTCAGCGCGAGGTCTGCGGCATCGACCGCAATCAACTCTGCAAAGGTGCCTGCCCTGAGATCGCGCGGACGGGCGTAGACCTCGTCGCCCGCCTTGAACTGCCGCACATTGGCGCCGACGTGCAAGACCGTTCCGGCCAGATCGTGACCGAGAATGAAGGGTGGACGATAGGGCAGGAACAGCTTGAACTCGCCATCGCGCACCTTGGAATCCAGAAGGTTGATCGCTGTGGCCTCAATGCGAACCAGCACATCATTGGCACCGATCTGAGGTTCGGGCATGTCGGCCAGACGAAGCGCGCCCTTCTTCTTGTATTTGTCGACGACGAAGGCTTTCACGGGTTTTCTCCAGTGTGAAACGAGTGTCAGGTCAGGCAGCCAGGAAAGCCAGGGCTTTCGGTACGAACTGGGCATGGTATTGGAATATCCCGCCATGGCTGGCATCCTCGTATATCACGAGTTTGGCGTTGGGGATGCGCCGCGCCATATCGCGGCTGTTGGATGTTGGCACCATGATGTCATTGTCCCCGTTGGCCACGAGAACGGGAATGTGGATGCGTCCCAGATCCTGCGGTGTCTGACGGCCCCAGGTCTTGATGGCGCTAAGCTGGCGCAGGAATGCGCGTGGTGTCGGCTCCTCGTCGCGATCGATCTGGCGCTCTTTGAGGCGTGCCAGAAAGTCCTTCGCTGCCCGGCGGCCATTGGTTGACGACGTGAAGAACAGGTAGGTCTTGGGGTCCTGCAAGGTCAGCATGCCCTTGATGATCAAAGGCCAGGAGACGGCTCCGACCCTTGCAATACCCGTTCCGCCGGCAGGTCCCGTGCCGGTGAGGATCAGCTTGCGCACCAGGTCGGGCGCTTTCAGCACAATATCCTGAGCGACGAAGCCGCCAAGTGAGAAGCCCATGAGGTCAACCGTGGCGAAGCCCAGCTCACTGATGACGGCGATGACATCGCGGGCCATTTCATCGATCGTGACTGGCGCCGTTCCGCTGGAAAGGCCGATCCCCTGATAGTCCAGCGCAATGATATGGTGAGAGACAGCAAGCCCATCGACAATGCGCGGGTCGAAATTATCCAGCACGGCGCCCCAGTGATTGAGAAGAACCAGCGGAACGCCGCCGCGCGGGCCAAGCTCGCGATAGGCAAAGCGGATGTTGCCTGCCATGATGAAGCGGTTGGGAGCATCGCGGTAGCGATATGTCGATGCAGTCTTGATCGATGCGTAGGTCATGAAGGCTCTGCCTTGCCCGCACGCGGGCCGGTACGTGAATGGATAATCTCAGGCGATGTTGAACTGCTTGCGCAGGATGCGATCGAACAGCGCACGCGGCAGGAAACGCCGGGCAAACGAGGTCTGTCGGGCAGCCTTGCCAGAGGGGTAGCGCAGCCGCGGCTTCCGGGCCTGCGCTGCCGCAAGGATGGTCGCTGCGACATCCTCCGCCGTGTCGCCAGCCGCCATCGCTGCATTGAACGCGGCCTGGTAGCGGGCGAATACCTCGCGATAGGAGGCAACCGGGCGGTCGCCCTGCGGTGAGTTGGCTTCGATGGAGGTCTTCGTCGCCCATGGCTCGATGACGGCGACCCGGATACCGAACGGTCGCGCCTCATGGTCCAGGGATTCGGAATAGCCCTCGATTGCGTGTTTGCTTGCCGTGTAATACGCGCCGAAGGGACCAGGAATAAGCCCAACGACCGAACCGATGTTCAGAATCCGTCCAGCACCCTGCTGACGCATGATCGGAAGGACTGCGTTCGTCACCCGCACGACGCCCAGAAAGTTGGTGTCGAACAGCGCGCGAACCTGCTCGATCGAACTTTCCTCCGCGGCCCCGGATACGGCGTAGCCGGCATTGTTGACGAGTAGGTCGATGCGGCCGAGTTCCACATGTGCCAGAGCCACGGCGGCGGCAACGGAAGCGTCCGAGGTCACGTCGCAAGCGATCATTCTGATGCCATCGCGGATCTCGCCGGGTGCCGCCTTGCGGCTTGTGCCGATCACCCGGTAGCCCGCGCGGCTAAGCGCCAATGCCGCCGCCTTGCCGATACCGCTGGAGGCGCCGGTCACGAATGCAGTCTTCTGTTCTTTTGATGCAACGGTCGCCATAGCGTTCTTCTCGATCTGGCGCGCGACATCCGGCCGCGCTGCTTTTGATTGTCAGGGATTGGTGATGATGATCGGCATCACAGGGGCCGCACCGAAATGAGACCCCTGATCGCTCAAATGCCCGAAGTGTCGGTAAAGCGCGGATAGTCGGTATAACCCGCAGCACCTCCGCCGTAGATCGTCGTCGGATTGATCTCAGCCAGCGGCGCGCCGCTTTGCAGTCGCTCCACGAGATCCGGATTGGCAATGAAGGGACGACCGAAGGCGATGAGATCCGCCTTGTCATCGGCCAGATGCAAAGTCGCAAGGTCGAGATCATAGCCATTGTTGGCGATATACGTCTTGCTGAAGCGGCCGCGCAGCGATCCGTAATCGAAGGGTGCGACGTCGCGCGGCCCACCGGTGGCACCTTCAACGACATGAATGTAGGCGATGCCGAGCGCATCGAGCTGATCGACGATATAGTTGTATTGCGTCTGGGGATCGCTGGAGGAGATACCGTTGGCGGGTGAGACTGGCGAAATCCGGATGCCGGTGCGCTCAGCGCCGATTTCCTGCGCCACCGCAGCGGTGACTTCGAGCATCAGGCGCGCGCGGTTTTCGACGGAACCGCCATAGGCATCGGTGCGGACATTGGCGCCGTCCTTTGCGAACTGCTCCAGCAGATAGCCATTGGCCCCGTGAACCTCGACGCCATCGAAGCCCGCCTCGATGGCATTGGCTGCGGCCTTGCGGAAATCGCTGACGATGCCGGGAAGCTCATCAAGCTCAAGGGCACGCGGCTCCGATACGTCGGCGAAACCGTTGTTCACGAACGTTTTGGTCCCGGCACGGATCGCCGAGGGTGCGGCCGGTGCGTCACCGCCAAGAAGATCAACATGGCTGATGCGACCGACATGCCAGAGCTGAACGAAGATCCGTCCGCCCTTGGCATGAACCGCGTCGGTAACCTTGCGCCAGCCCTCAATCTGCTCAGGCGTGTAGAGGCCGGGCGTATCCTGGTAGCCTTGGGCCTGCCTGGAAACCTGCGTCGCTTCAGTGATAATCAGTCCGGCGCTTGCGCGCTGGGCATAATATTCCGTGGCGAGATCGCTCGGCACGAGGCCCGCTGCGGCGCGATTGCGCGTGAGGGGCGCCATAACGACGCGGTTTGCAAGGGTGATGCCGCCGAGAGCGTAGGGTTCGAAAAGTGTCTTGTCGATCATGATTTACCTATATTGTTGCCGCAGAAACGGCCATCTATCGGGATGGGCGCACGCGCTTTAGGCAGGGTTACGGTAACGTTCGCCAGGCAGTGCATTACCGAAGTTGGCCATCATGGTCTTGCGGGCGAGGTCGAATGCGTCCCACTGGCCGGCGTCGGGAAGCGGCGGGATAGTAACCGGCTCACGGCGGTCGAACCCGACCAAGGCCGCATCGACCAGATCGCCCACTTCCATCACGTTGTTCATTTTGCTGACGTCAGCGCCGACATGGTCCCATATTTCGGTCCGGGTCGTGGCAGGAAGAACGGCCTGGATGTAGACACCCTTCGGCCCAAGTTCTTGCGCAAGTCCCTGTGACAGGAAAAGAACGAAAGCCTTGGTCGCGCCGTAGACCGTCATGCCGAATTCCGGGGCAAGGCCAACGACCGAACCGATATTGACGATCGCACCCTCACCGGCCTCGGCAAGACGCGGAGCGATGGCCCTGGCAAGCCGGACAAGTGCGGTCGCGTTGAGCGCAACGAGCTTGGTCATGTCATCGATGCTCTGATCGATGAAGGTCCCGCCGATCGCCGTTCCGGCATTGTTGACGAGAATGCCGATGCGCGCATCGTCATGCAGCCTGGTCTCGACCTTGGCGAGATCCGTCGCCTGGGTGAGATCCGCCTGGAGGGTAACGACCGTCACACCGGTTTCCTGGCGCAGACGGCTCGCAAGCGTCTCCATACGCACCACGTCTCGGGCGACCAGCACCAGATCGTGTCCGCGACGTGCAAAGCGTTCGGCATAGGTTGCGCCAATGCCCGTGGAGGCGCCGGTGATCAGGACTGTAGGAATTTGGCTCATTGGATTGCTCTTTTCTCTAACTGACCTTATATTCATGACGATCATCATGATTGAGTTAAATATGATGACCATCATGTAAATGTCAACAGCCGTCGTGGAGAATTTTGAAATGAAGGTCAGCCGAGAACAGATGGCGGAAAACCGACGCCGAATTCTGGATGTCGCCAGCCGGTTGTTTAAGGACAAGGGGTTCGAGGCTGTAAGCGTCGCGGAGGTCATGAAAGCAGCCGGCATGACCCATGGCGGCTTTTACGGCCACTTCACCTCAAAAGACGATCTGGTGGCGCAGACCCTTGCGCACGCCCTCGGCGCAGACAGTTTTGAAGGTGGCGGGTTCAGCGATTTCGTCCGCTCCTATCTGGCGCCGCGTCACCGGGATAATCCCGGTAATGGATGCCCGACGGCAGGCCTGGCGGCTGCCATTCGTCACCAGACGCCCGCGGCGAAAGCCGTCATGGCCGAGGGACTGCGCTCCCAAGTCGCACGTATTGAGCAGGCGCTTCCGGACGGGGGTTCGGCCGGTGCCCGCCGCGCGGCGATCGGGAGCTGGGCGGCCATGATCGGAGCCGTCATCCTCGCTAGGGCAGTTGACGATCCTGACTTGTCTGACGAGGTTCTTGAGCAGACGCGCGCTTGGATCGACGCAAATGTCGGCTAGGAGCATCAGAGAAGTGCGCATTTCAAGTGCCTGATCTACGTCTGCTTCGAGGAAACGATCGAATTTGACGTGACGACCGACATGGGGGCGCGAAGCGGTAACTATTCCGCTCTTACGCCCTAAGCGGGAGGCCAGCGGAGTGCTGCATAGAGGCTTGAGGCGCAACATAAGAGAGATGGCGGTTCACTATGTCGTCGGGGAAGACCTCCAGGCATCATCACCTGCGATGATCAGGACGCGGTGTAGTTGCCCTCAAACCGTTGAGGAACAGGCTTTTGTGTGACGATCCAGAAAATCACCCGCTGGCCTGAAAGAAGATCGCCAGATGTGCTAAAGCTTGAAGTTCTTCCGGTTGTACGCGTGCTGGAAGCCCATTTTTCTGAGGTTGTCATAGGAGATATTGAGCTTGCCAGCCGAGGGTACTTCTGTTTCGACGACGAACGTCAAAACGCCCTGTGCGATACCGTAGTCGGTGCGAGCCTGGATGAGCGCCTTTTGAACGCCCCGGTTCCGAAACTCGGGGACTGTGGTACCGCCACCGAGCCACGCATATGAACCCGAGACGTACATGGCGCCGGTGCCGATAGGCGTTTCATCATCAAGAGCGAAAAAACACGACCAGCCCTCTTTACCCACAATGGCGGACCAGAGGGCGGTCAGGCTTGGCGGGAAGTTGAAACCCTTGCACATCATCGATCCGAAGAGCAGGGCTTCGTCGCCTTGAACTTTTCGGGTGCGCTCACTGACCGGCGCATCGAGGTTGCTAAAAGGCGCGCTGCGGGTAAGCTTTGCCCATCCGGGACTGTGCTCGGGCAGCCCCTTGGTCTGGATCCAGTTTCTCACCTCGTCCGAGACAGCGTCCACATTCAATTGCAGGAAGCGGTTCCCCGCCTTTGCTCGCATCCAATGATATGCTTTGTCCAGATCTTCGACAGAGCCCAGCCCCAGAACACGATTTAGGCCGATCGCCGGTGCGCTTGGCAACGAGATCGTGCATCCGCCGTTGATGACAAGGCATCCGAAATCCTCCTCAGCCCGGAGATGTTCGGGTGAAAGCCTGTGCAGGCTGACGAAGGCATCGGCCTCAATGGCGTCTTCGTGCATTGGGAAAATGCGTTCTGAAAACCGAGGATCCAAGACAGGCTCCTGAGCCGCTGCCGTTGAGGGCAAAGAGAGACTGGCTGTGCTCGACTAAAAACCGAGGTCGCTGAGACCGGGGTAATCATCTGGCCTGCGGCCAAGCGGCCAGCGGAAGCTGCGGTCGGCGGCCGGAATAGGCCGGTCGTTAATGCTGGCATAGCGCCTTTGCATCAGGCCACGATCGTCGAACTCCCAGTTCTCGTTCCCGAACGATCGGAACCAGTTGCCACTGTCGTCATGCCACTCGTAGGCAAATCTGACGGCGATCCGATTGCTGCCGAACGCCCAGAGTTCCTTGATCAATCGGCAATCCAGCTCTCGCCGCCATTTTGCCGAAAGAAACGCAAGGATTGCTTCCCGTCCGGTCACAAATTCAGCGCGGTTTCGCCATTGGCTGTCTACGCTGTAAGCCAAAGCGACCCTGGCAGGGTCGCGGCTGTTCCAGCCGTCCTCGGCAAGCCTGACTTTCTCGGTTGCGCTCTCGAATGTAAAACGGGGAAGAGGTGATCGTTCAGCTTCGATCATGGTTCGGGGCTCTCCAGACGCGCGCGCAAGGTGGCGTTCTCGGTTTCCAGTCGCTGCAGCCGCTCACGAAGAGGAGCGACCGCCTGTTCAATCTGTTGCTCGGTGTAGCGTGGAGTGATGTGCTGCGGGCAGTTCCAATCGAACGCCTCGAGCCGGAGCTTGAAAATCCGCTCAGCCCTTCCTTTGTACGTCGGGTCGGACACCAGTTCCGTGAGTTCCTGGTCAGCGTCAAGCGCAAGTCGCTCCACATAGGCATAGATTTTGAGCCGAGCCCGCCGCACATAATCCATCAGGAACAGACAGGCCCGATCGTTGGCCGCAAAATTGCCGGCGCTGATGTACTGACGGTTGCCCCGGTAGTCGGCGAAGGCCATTGTTCGCTGATCTATGACCTTGAGGAAGCCGACATTCCCTCCACGATGCTGAACGTATGGCCAACCCGTTTCGGAGACCGATGCCATGTAGAAGCTGTCACATGAGGCAATGAAGGCGATCTCGTCTTCGGTGAAGGTGTCTGAAGGGCGGCTGTCACTGCCCAGCCAAATCTGCTCTACGCCCATCTCAGCCTGGGCGGCCCTGACGCTAGGCGTCACAGCGACCTCAAGGAAATGATATGGCATGCCTAATCTCCTTGCTCAGCCAGGCTTTCATGGGCATCCCCGTGCGAGCCTGGATCTACCCATTTGGCAAGCCGAATTCTGGGCTTGGCAATCTCTGCCTTCAAGGTCGCCAAGTGCGGAAGTCAGTCCTGCAAGGCCCAGTCTGCGACTTCCCAACGCATCTGCCCGCGATCGGAGACGACACGGCCGAGCCCAGGGAACGGCATGTGCGTGGCGGCGATGAGCGCTCCCTCCGATGCGGCACGCGGAAGGAAGCGATCGCGCATGGCCTTCGCAGCGGCACGGTCCTGCTCGAACAGGAAGAACACATCTGTCGCGGCCGGGTGCACGACCGGAAAAATCATGTCCGAAACCATGATCAGGCTCTTGCCGCCATCTTCGATCCGCACGCCGATATGGCCGGGCGTATGGCCGGTCAGATCGACGATCGAAACGCCCGGCGCGATTTCCCGCTCTCCGTCGATCGCCTGGAGCCTGGGATATAGCCGCACGACCTCCTCTGCCATTCTGAAGCTGGTCTGTAGAAAGTCAGGCGCTCCGTTGCGTTTGGCCGGATCGGTCCAATGGGTGACATCGCGACGATCGATGTAAAGCTCGGCTTCCGGGTATTGGTTCTTGCCTCCCAGGACCAGCCCGCCCATGTGGTCCTGGTGCATATGCGTCACGATGACAGCGTCGATCTGGCTGGGCTTCAGACCGAGCGCAGCGAGTGCCTGAGGTAATTGTCCGGTCTGTCCGATCGAGCCTGCCGCACCAGCATCGATCAGGATGCGGCGCTCCCCATCCTCGACGAGATACTGATTGAAGAGGAACCGAACTCCACTCGGCCGGGCGGTAAACTGTGCGCTTGCCGCCTTTTCGACCTCGGGCGCCGAGCGTCCCGGAAAGTAGTCATAGGGCATGTCTGCATACCCGTCCGTCAGCGCCGTCACGGTGAACCGTCCGATGCGGATCTGTGCGAGCGGGGTCACCGTAGCAGGTGCGCTTGCCGCCTCCCGCGTCGCCGCATGGACAGAGGAGGAACTTATCAGGCTGCCGCCGAAAAGGCTCCCCGCGATGAGGCCGATCGGCAGGGTGCCGAAGGCGCGACGTGAAAGTTGAGGCATGGGAGTTCCTCCGGATCGATCGACGATGTTGGTAGTGTTGGCAAATGCGTAGGTATGGCTGCTGCGGTCGGAACAGGCGCTTCAACCTGGGCCGGGATGGGCGGCCACTTGGGCTAACCCACTCGGTTTTATTGTGAATAGACCGGTTCAAGCCTGCTCTCAATTGCGATCTAGGTCACATAGAACTAGACCAAGGCAGTGCGAAAATAGACCTTCGTCTATCAATCTCGCCTAACGCGGCGTCGCGAAACCGCGTAACCTGAAGCAGGGCGGTTGCGCCGCGCATACCGGTGAGGGACAAAGTTGGACAAGCACAAGGAAGCCGATGCGATCATCGATTTGATCCCAGCAATGGCATGGTCGGCTACGTCCGACGGCATGCTCGACTTCGCCAGTCAGCACTTTCTCGAATATGTCGGCTTGCCACTCGCAGAGATAGCCGGGGAGAATTTCTATCGGCTGTTCCACCCGGCCGACACCACCCGCCTGGCCTTCGAGTGGCGGAGCATCATGGCTGCCAAGACGGGAAGGGAAGTCGAGGGTCGGCTCAGGCGCGCGGACGGCGAATACCGCTGGTGCTCCCTCCGGCAAAAACCTCGGCTGGATTCTGAGGGAAACGTTGCCAAATGGTACGGGGTCGTTCTCGATATAGAAGATCGCAAACGAGCTGAAGATGCGCTCAAGGAGACGAAGTCTGCGCTTGCGGCAAGCGAAGAGAACCTCAGGCTCATCATCAATTCGCTTCCGGTGCTCGTGTGGTCAGCGCGCCCGGACGGGAGCGCCGATTTCGTCAACCAGAGTTGGTTGGACTATGCCGGGCGGCCTGCCGACCAGATCCTCGAATGGGGTTTTCTGGATCTCTATCATCCCGACGATATTCCCGAGATGGTGGAAATCTGGAAGCGCGACCTCGAATGTTCAGATCATACCCGGTTGAAAGGACGCATTCGGGGTGCTGATGGGCAGTACCGCTGGTTCTATTTCTCAGGCCGAAAGCTGACGGATGCGAATGGCGTCGTGCGCTGGTTCGGTGTCAATATCGACATCGAGAATCTGCAGCGGGCCGAGATCGCTCTAAAAGAGAGTGAGGCGGCGCTAAGGGAGAGCGAACAAAAACTCAAGCTCATCATCAACACGATCCCTGCCATGGCCTGGTCATGTACGCCCGACGGGCAGCTCGAATACTGGAACCAGCATCTCACCAACTTCGTCGGACTGCCTTTCGAGGAGATTGTCGGCTTCGGCTTCTATCGCATGTTTCATCCCGATGACGTCGAACGGATGCGTGAGAGTTGGGAAGAGGTTGTCGCGACGAAACAACCTAAGCCAGTAGACGCCCGTATCAGACGGTTCGACGGCCAATACAGGTGGTTCAACCTGCAGCAAAGCCCCCTGCTCGATCCGGAAGGAAATGTGGTCCGATGGTACGGCGTCGTTGTCGACATCGAGGATCGCAAACAGGCGGAAGAGTCTCTTCGCCAGAGCCAGAGCCACCTTGCGCACGTTACACGGTTGACGACCATCGGCGAGCTGGCGGTTTCCATTGCGCACGAGATCAATCAGCCGCTCATGGCGATCGTGACGAATGCCGGAACCTGCCTCCGCTGGCTTAAGGACGGACATACAGATCTGGAACAGGCTCGTCTGGCCGCGGAACGCATCGTGCATGATGGCCACCGCGCCGGCGAGATCGTCGCCAGCATACGCGGGATGGCCCGGAGATCGCCGGTGCGGATGGAAAGGATCGACTTCAAGCGGGCGCTACGTGATGTGCTTTTTCTTCTTCGGGAAGAATTGCAATCGCGAGGTTTGCAGATCGTCATGGACCTCACGCCAGAACCCGTCGATATCTTGGGCGACCGCACCCAGTTACAGCAGGTTCTTCTCAATCTGATCATGAACAGCGCTGAAGCAACACCTCGTGGCGCCGAAGCGGTCATGACAGTCAGTTGTAGGCAAGGTCCAGAGGGCGAAGTCGAGGTTAGTGTTTCCGACACAGGTTGTGGCATACCGCCGGAACAGCTCGAGCAGGTATTTGAGCCATTCTATACGACGAAATCTGACGGGATAGGGATGGGTCTTTCTATCTGCCGCTCCATTGTTGAAGCTCACGGCGGGCGGATCTGGGCCACAACCAATCATCCTCGCGGAAGCTCATTCACCTTCACGCTCTCGAATTCCAAGGACGCAGCCGTTGATCGATGACAGGAAGAACAGGCAACCCACTGTCATCGTCATAGATGACGATCAAAGCGTGCGCGAAGCCCTAAAGGGCCTCTTCGAGTCCGTCGGGCTCGCCGCTGAGGTACACGGCTCGATTAAGGATTTCATAGCTGCAGACGATCCCGAAAAGGCCGGTTGCATCGTCCTCGACATCCGCCTTCCCGGTCAGAGCGGACTGGAGTTTCAGGAGGTTTTGGCGAAGAGCGATCTTCCCCGGTCCGTAGTCTTGATCAGCGCCCATGTCGATGTGCCCATGGCGGTGCGGGCGATGAAGGCGGGTGCCATTGACGTTCTCAGTAAGCCGGTCCGTGAGCAGGATCTGCTAGACGCCGTCAACCGCGCAATCGCCAATGACGCCGCTCGCCGCGATGAAAAAGCAGCGAAAGCTGCCACCCAAGCACGGTATATGACGCTGACTGAACGCGAGCGACAGATTTTGACATTGGTGATCGCCGGTAAACTGAACAAGCAGATTGCAGCAGAGCTGCAGCTTGCAGAGCCAACGGTGAAGCTACACAGAGGCCACATGATGCGAAAGATGAAGGCAACATCAGTCGCCCACCTTGTCAAACTCGCTGGTGACCTGTTGTAGGTGAAATCGACGGCTGCTGGCTCGCCAGGTGCTGTCATTTTCGCGAGCGACTGCCACATATATGATTTCCTTTGGCGCGAAGGCGACAGGGCTCCTTTCCAAGACGATGTCTGCTTCCAGGCAGGGGCAACGACTTGCCTTATGACAGTTAAGCGGGCGCGTTGCCGACGTTCAACCGCCGCGCGCCAAAGGACACGCCAAACCGCACCATCAGGAAATGTCGCGCGCGCTGACACGCAATTCCACGGAATTGCCATCAAATAACACGAAATGATTAATCCGGCAGTAATACTTTAGCCTCGCTTTTCCGTAAATATATTCACTTATAGCGAGTTGTTTACACCGATTCTATTGTGGTATCTTCTCAGTCAAAATAAGTGTGAGGCGGCATCAATGTCATCACCTGTCAGCGTACCTGTATCCGTCGCGTTTGTGGACGATCACCCTATTCTTCTTGAAGGGCTTGTAAGTCTTTACTCGAACAAAAAAGATCTCAAAATTGTTGGTCAGGGCCACAACGCTGTAGATGCAATCAAAATCACTGAACAGCTTTCGCCTGACGTCATCGTCGTTGATCTCAGCATGCCCGGCGACTCGATGGCGGCGATTGAGGTGATTGTTCAGACAATGCCGGGAACCAAGGTCGTAATCTTCACGGCGACCTCCAGCATCGAGACAGCGATCAAAGCTCTCAATTGTGGCGTTTCCGGTTACGTACTTAAAGGAAGCAGTTCAACAGACCTTCACGACGCAATTATTGCCGCGCACAACGGCGAGACATATATGACGCCTGGCTTCGCAACGAGGGTCATCATGTCGATGAAAGCGGCAGAGGCGAGACAGAAAGCTATACAGCAGAAGCGCTTAAGCGTTCGCGAAGAACAGATTGTCTCCTACCTCATGAGAGGGCAGACAAATCGTGAAATAGCCAGAAGTCTCGACATAAGCGAAAAAACGGTCAAACATTACATGACGATCCTGATGCAGAAGCTCGACGTACGAAATCGTGTCGAGGCCGTTCTCGCCGCACAAAAAATCGGTGGGCCACGCGATCTCTTCAACTAGGATGACGCCCAAAATTTCCACAGCCTCTGCGCCAGACGGCCGCTAGATCATCTCGTCCGACGAAAGCTGATTGATGGGCAAAACTGCGACAATGATTGTTCCCGCCGCGCGCCTGAATATCCGCATTTTCCCGCCAAATGACCTTACACGTCGCTTCTGACTGGTCAAACCAAGTTTCACTCGGGCTGCCGCATTTTGATCTGGACGCACAACACGCTCCCCCACATCAGCCACCACGATAATGAGTTTGTTATCGTGGATGCGGTATCGTACCCTCTGCCTGTTATTGGCCGCGTGTCGGAATGCATTCATCAACCCTTCCTGAATAAAGCGATAGACACAGACATTCAGGTGGGGTTGGTACATCTCGTGCGGTATCAGGCCGTCCATCTCAACGGGAAACGCTGTGAGATCCCTGTAGCGTGCCACGGCGAGCTTTATTGTTTCACTTAAGCTGAGTTCGTCAAGTTCAGGCAATGAGAGGCCGGCGGAGATTTTGCGCAGATCCGCAAGAACGCCTGAGACGAAATTCAACAGCTTTTCAAGATCAGGGTTGACCTTCCTTCCGCTTAAGCGCTGCTCTGCAATCATATCGCTCAGGCGAAGACTTATAAGGGTGAGAACCTGCACTGGGCCATCATGCAGATCGTTGCCAATCTGGTCGAGTATCTTCTCATTCAGCTTGCCGGCTTCGAGTCTGGCATAGTCTGCTGCTTTCCTCAGCTTGTCGTTTTGCTCCCACAGATCCAGGGCGTTCAGGAGGTTCGCCTCGATCGCTCGCTTTTGACGGGCAATCAGCCGGCTTGCTGTTAGTGCCATGAGATACAACAATCCAAGCATTGGCAAAGCCACGCCGGCCACAATCAGGAATGTTCCGCGCCGCGCAGAGCGAAGCTCAGCGATCAAATAATTCGGTTCTTCGTAAAACTCTCCAACGAGAATGACCTTGCCATTCCGGTCACGAAGAAGGGGCGCGTAGACCTCTAACAGAAGGTTCTGCTTTTCCTCGCCGGTATAAACATGTTTCTCCACCTCCGTACGGGATACAACGATCTCACCTGACAAGGCCGACCTCAACTCATCGAACACTCTTGGATGGTCGATTTTTTGATCGTTTGTCGCATAGAATATACTGCCATCGGCCCGCCAAAGTTTGATCGTGCGAACGTGCTGACCGATAGGCCCTGTGCCGAGCAGGTTTTCGAGGTGCGAGACCAGGACAGGGTCAATCGTGTCCTTGTGGAGATCAGCCTCCTTGATAAGGGGAGAAACAAAGGTTTCGAGATAAAGAGCTCCAACCCCGCCAGCTCCAGCGAGCATGGCGCGTTCAACCCGATCGGCAGACCAGAACGTAAGGCACGACATCAACACAATCACGATCGGTGACATCAGGATCATGAATTGTGTCGAAAGATGCAGATCCCGGAACCAGTCTGTCAAACGTCGCAAGGACGATCTCCATTTTCCAGGAGATCCACTATGCGATTTTGCTTCTTCACCAGTATCGTCAGACAGCGAATGTCTCATGTCCCAACCTGCTGATGTTCGATGCACAAACCTCGTCGAACTCGCATTCATGAGAGACCGAAAGGTCCCGGATTTAAGCTTCGACAAGATTCAGGCAGGCATACTCTGCTACGATTATATAATTATTTCAGCAATTTAACTTAAAATTCGGAATTTCGCAAGATCACGTCACCCTTGGGCTGAGGACCACCAGACCAAGGTCCGATGAACTGTTGGGACCAATGGGCCTGAAAGAACTGGACCATGTGAAGTGTTCTTACGCAAGCGTTTCATGCAACCTGAGATCATGAAGGCTAGGGGAATCTCCCTCCGAGCGAATGGAGGAGATTGTGATTGTGCCTGGTGGCCAATCGGAAACATTCAAAGCCTCCATCCAATGTAACGGCGTTTTAGCGCTTAAGCGCTTCGGAGGGGAAAATGGCTGCTTTTACACTCAACCAGGCTGATCTGGCGTTTGTGCTTCACCAGATCAAGGTCGCGGAAGTCCACGCCTCAGGCGTTCCGCTCACTGAAATCCGCCTCAACCCTGATGGAACGGTGATTTCCGACCGGTCACAATACGATGCAGTTACAGGTCTCTACCTTGGCAACCCGGCAACGCCTCGCGCCATTCCCGACCCGCATGTGCCGGTCGGTCTTCGTACCGTTGATGGCACCTACAACAACATCGTGGCAGGCCGCGAACTCTGGGGGGCCGCCGATCAGGCCATGCCGCGTGCGCTTGATCCGAATTTCCGCAACGATGCCGATGGCGACACGATGTCGCTTGGAGGCCCCGCCGTGGTGACGAACACCGATTACAGCGTCGTCGGCACGCCTTCCCCATCAAATGGCGGTCATACAGGCAACGTCGCGGACGCAGACCCGCGCATCATCTCGAACCTGATTTCCGACATGAGCATCAACAACCCGGCTGCTGTATCAGCCTGGTTCAACAATCCTCTGGCGGTAGCGGCATGGGAAGAGGCCAACCCCGGCATGGTGCCCGTGGCACCCGGACAACCTCTTGGCACTAACGGTGTGTACCTCACCAATGCCGACCTTGCTTCAATCCCGAACATTGCACCTGACGAAGGCCTCTCGGCCCCGTTCAATGCGTGGATGACATTTTTTGGCCAGTTCTTCGACCATGGTCTTGACCTGATCAGCAAGGGCAACAACGGCTCGGTATTCATCCCGCTACAGGGCGACGATCCATTGGTGCTCGGCGCTGACGGGCTTCCTGGAACAGCCGACGACTTGCCCCCAAGCTTGCGCTTCATGGTTATCACCAGAGCAGACCCTGTTGATGGCCCCGGTGCAGACGGTGTACTTGGAACGGCTGATGACACACATCACGAAGCCCGCAACACCACAACTCCGTTCGTGGACCAAAACCAGACTTACACCTCACATCCATCCCATCAGGTTTTCCTGCGTGAATACGCAACAATCGGAGGCGTCACTGTCGCGACAGGTCGTTTGCTTGACGGCCCGCCCCCAGCCGGTTCTCCCGCCGGAACACATGGTGGCCTTCCAACATGGGCAGACATCAAGGCCAACGCCCTGCAATTCCTCGGCATCCAGTTAAGTGATGCTGACGTCGTCAACCTGCCTCTGATCCGCACCGACCAATACGGCAATTTCATTCCCCATCCTTTGACGGGCTATGCGCAGGTTGTAACGGGTATCGGTGCAGACGGTATTCCAAACACTGCCGACGATGCGGTCGTTTCAGGTACACCCTCGGCACCTGTCAACACATTCGCGTCGCTGGCGCTGCGCACCGGCCATGCCTTCCTGGACGACATCGCGCACAACGCCAACCCCTTCAACAGCCAAACGGGTGCGTTGAAAACTGCGGACGCAGATGATGTTGTCAACAGTGGGCCTCTTGCATCCGGTGTCTATGACAACGAGTTGCTGGAGCGTCATTTCATTACGGGTGATGGACGCGGTAACGAGAACATCGGACTGACTGCTGTTCATCACATTTTCCACTCCGAGCACAATCGTCAGGTCGATTCCCAGAAACTGACGATCCTGCAAAGCGGCGATGTCGCCTTCATCAACGAATGGCTGGCAACGGATATCAGCGGCCTTCCAGCCGGCTTTGAAAACCTTCCGGCGATTGATCAGCTCGCTTATGCGCAAGGACTGAACTGGGACGGCGAGCGCATGTTCCAGGCAGCCCGGTTCGCCACAGAAATGCAGTATCAGCACCTTGTCTTCGAAGAGTTCGCACGCAAGATTCAGCCGGCGATTGACGTCTTTGTTTTCAATTCGGTAACGGATGTCAATTCGTCAATCTTTGCCGAGTTTGCCCATACGGTCTATCGCTTCGGGCACTCCATGCTGACCGACGGGATGCCACGCGTTTTCCTGAACGCCGATGGTACGGAAACGGCAGCGACCGAGCCTGAGCTGAACCTCATCGAGGCCTTCCTCAATCCTGTGGCATTTGCTCTCAACAGCACCATCAGTGCCGATCAGGCAGCCGGAGCCATCGTACGTGGCATGGTCGTCGAGCACGGCAATGAAATCGACGAATTCATCGTCAGTTCCCTGCGCAACAACCTGCTTGGCCTGCCGCTGGATCTCGGTGCGATCAACATCGCTCGCGGTCGCGATACGGGCGTGCCTTCACTCAACGACGCCCGTGCACAACTTTATGCGGCAAGCGGCTCCACCTTCCTCAAACCCTATGACAACTGGGTTGATTTTGCCGCCAATCTGAAAAACTCGGCATCCGTCATCAACTTCATCGCGGCCTATGGCACACACGGGACGATCACCGGCGAAGCCACGCTGGCCGGTAAACGGGCTGCCGCAACAGCCCTTGTCATGGGTGGCGACGACGCCCCCCTCGACCGCGTTGCCTATCTGACCGGTACCGGGACATGGGCAGGCGTGGAAACTGGCCTCAACCTCGTCGATCTCTGGATCGGTGGTCTTGCGGAAAAGAAGATGCCGTTCGGCGGCATGCTGGGCTCCACATTCAATGCCATCTTCGAAATGCAGCTCGAAAACCTGCAGGACGGTGACAGGTTCTACTATCTGACCCGCACACAGGGCCAAAACTTTCTGAATATGCTGGAGCAGAATTCGTTCGCCAAGATGATCATGGCGAACACCGATATCGCACAGCCCGGCGCTGACGGAATTCGAGGCACCGGGGACGACGTGATCGCCCGCCACCTCGGCGTCGACGTCTTCGCCGATTACGACTTCGTCCTCGAGATCAACACGGCGAACCAGGTAGGGGACGATCCTGTCGGGGACGATCCGATCATGGCGGCACTGGGTCTCGGTAAAGTCCAGCGCGATGATCTGACCACTGCCGACGTCGACGAAAGCATCGCCGATACCAGCACGGATCAAAGCGGCACAACAGGACACTATCTACGGTTCACGGGCGGCGAACATGTGGTCGTCGGCGGCACCGTCGGCAACGACTCCATCATTACCGATTTCGGCGATGATGGTATCTGGGGCGATGCAGGTGACGATCGGATCGAGAGCGGCGCCGGCGTCGATCTCGTGAATGGCGGAGCAGGCAACGATGTCATCACCGACTCGGGCGATACCGGCGACTTTATGAAGGGAGATGAAGGCGATGACGTGATCGCCAATTCGAACGGCATGGATATCGTCATGGGCGGAACCGGTAAGGATGTCGTCTTTGTCGGCGTCGACGACACGGAAGTTTTCGGTGGCGACGGCGACGACTTTATTCTTGGCGGCGACGGCGTCGATCTTCTCATGGGCAATGAAGGCGACGACTGGATGGAGGCGGGCGGCGGCTTCGACACGACAGCCGGCGACAACTCCGAGCTCTTCTTCAATTCGTCTATCGTCGGTCACGATGTCATGTTTGCCGGGAATGAAGAACACGATTTCGACGCGGAATCCGGCGACGACATTATGGTCCAGGGCGAAAGCGTCATGCGCAATGAGGGCATGTTCGGCTTCGACTGGGCAATCTTCAAGGATGTGGAGATGAACGCCTACGCTGATATGCGTATCCCGATTTTCACCACAGAACAGGAAGATATCCTTCGCAACCGTTTCGACAAAACAGAAGCACTTTCCGGCTGGAATTACAATGACACCTTGCTTGGCGACGACCGGGTCTTTGGTGACTTGGCGCCTGGCGATACGGTTGCCACGACAGAGGGCATCTTCTTCAAGGATGGTTTGACGCAGGCAGGCGTAGATCGCATTGAGGGCCTGCGCGCGCTTCTTGGCAACCTCATCGCAGCGGCTCCGGCTGATGTTGATCCCGAAACGATCACTGCCTTCGACCGGGGCAACATTCTCCTCGGTGGAGCAGGAAGTGACTCGCTGCGGGGCAATGGTGGAGATGACTTCCTCGATGGCGACGCATGGCTCAACGTTCGTATTCGCATCACGCCTGTCGACGCCGAAAACTCGGACGGTAATCAGATTGCAACGGTGGACAGCCTGAAACATGTCTTTACCGAAGATGAGAATCCAGCCTGGGCTGGAAAGTCGCTCTTTGAGTTGATGATCTCCCGTACCATCGTGCCAAGCCAATTGCATATCGTGCGAGAGATTGTCTCATCGACAACACCCCTCGCCGGTACTGATACCGCAGAGTTCAACGATGTTCGTGCAAACTACACGATTGTCAGAAATGTTGACGGCAGTTTCACGGTCACCCATAACACCGTCAGCAATGTTGTGGATCCGTTGACCGAACGAAATCTCGTGTCGGACGGTGTAGATACCCTGCGGAACATTGAAGCCGCGCGATTTTCCGACGGCGTCGAGGTCGCCCTTGTGAACAGGGCGGCGACCGGTGCACCGGTTATTAGCGACACATCGCCCACCGAGACACAGACATTGACTGCGGATACCTCCGGAATCGCCGATGAAAACGGCCTTGGAACATTCAGTTTCCAATGGCAGACATCGACCAACGGCACGACCTGGGCAAATGTTGGGGCTAACTCGGCAAACTTTACTCCCCAGCAGCCTCAGGTTGGCCAACAGGTGCGCGTGGTCGTCAGCTTCACCGATGGGTTCGGCTCTGCTGAGCAAGTCGTTTCTCCGGCTACCGAAGTGGTCGGCGACGTCATTAGCGCCAGCAACGTCGGCACCGTCATCACTGGTACCGCAGGCGCGGATATCATTACCGGAAACCGCGGGAATGACACGATCAACGCCTTGGGCGGTGACGACGTTATTAACTGGAGCGCGAGCCTCCTGGGGCTGTTACCCGATGGTCGGGACAGCGTGAACGGCGGCGCTGAGGGCCTCGACGGAGACTCTTTTGTTGTCAACGGCTCCGCACTTGCCGAGACCTATCGTGTCTATACCCGCGCAGCAGCAGTCAGCGCAGGAATGACAGGGATCGCCACGGCAACGGAAATCGTCATTACGCGCAATGGCACCACCAACGGCGCGATTATTGCAGAGCTGACCGACATCGAGGAAATCGTCATCAACACCGGGGCGGGAAACGATACAGTCTTGGCAATCGGCGACTTTTCTCCGACCAATCTCAGCTTCAACACGATCACCATCAATGGTGGAGCGGACGACGAGACTGTCAACATTTCCGGGTTGATGTCAGCACATCGTATCCTGTTCCGCAGCAATGGCGGTGACGATACGATCGTTGGAACCCTGCGCCCGCAAGACGTGGTCGAACTGGCACCAGGCCAGCAGCTTTCCAGCTATACTCTCGTCGATAATGGCAACGGGACGAAATCCTTCTCAAATGGGGCTCATTCGATAACCTTTACCGGTAGCGTCGTGCCCCAGTTCCAGGAAGCCACTTCGGACGAGGACGGTGATGATATTTCCGGTCACTTCGAATACACTCCGAGTGACCTCGCTGGCATCAAGGCGCTCGTAAATGGCCTATCACCGGACGGTTCCGACGACCCTGTTCCAACGGGTGTCCGCACCCTGTCCGGTCATGGTAACAACGCTGCAGATCCCGAGGCAGGCGCTGTGGATACGCCATTCATCCGCATCACCCAATCTCACTACGGGGAACCGGACGACTTTGGAAATTCCGCGATCAATCCGATTTTTGCCGGACTCGATCCCCGCAACATCAGCAATATTCTAGGGGCACAGGAAGCAAGCCTTCCAAAGGCCGATGCCAACATCTTCTTCATGGCGTTCGGGCAGTACTTCGACCACGGCCTTGATTTTCTCGGCAAAGGTGGAAATGGCACGATCCAGATCGGCGCGGCTGGCAACGGCGCCCCCGGCTCTGGCAATCCGGCTGACCTGACGCGCGCAACCGTCGCCTATTATGACGATGGCGTTCCACAGCACATAAACAAGACATCGCCTTTCGTCGATCAGAACCAGGCTTACGGCTCCAATGATCTAGTTGGCCAGTTCCTGCGCGAGGGCGATGGATCGGGCGGTCTCGGGTCACGTCTGCTTCAGGGCGGTGCGGATCCATCCAACCCCAACTTCAAGCTGATGCCGACGCTGCGTGATCTCATCCTGCATCACTGGGAGAACGACACCGTTTTCCACTCGCCCACTCTCGCAGGCGGTCAGGTGAGCTTTCGCTCCTACTTTCCGGGTCTCGTAGCGGCAGGCGTCGTCAACGAAGCCATGGTTTCCGGGCTTGCTTCGGACTTCATGGGTAGCACGCACGCACTGCTTCTCGACACCAACCCTTATATCAGCCTGCTCGATCACTACGTGGCAGGCGATGGCCGGGCAAACGAGAACTTTGCCCTTACTTCAATGCACACCATCTGGGCCCGAAACCACAATTTTCATGTGGCAGGCCTTGAGGCGGCCGGTTTTGATGGAACAGCCGAGGAACTGTTCCAGGCCGCCAAGATGATCAATGAAGCCGAATATCAGCGTGTTGTCTTCACTGAGTTTGCGGACAAGCTGATCGGCGGGATCAGGGGAGATGGGGATCATGGTTTTTCGGAATACAATCCGAATGCCACGGCTGCGATCAGTCATGAATTCGCCGCGGCTGTCTACCGGGTCGGCCACTCGCTGATCGGCCAGACCATGACGGTGCTTGACGCAGATGGAAACCCCACCCAGGTAGCATTGTTCGATGCCTTCCTGAACCCCACCAATGATCCATCTGCCTTCAAGCTGCCGCTCAGCACACTTGCGCAGTTCGGATACGTGCCGCAGGAAGGCTACGAGCAACTTGGTGTGAGTGCGATCCTTGGAGGTATCGCGACACAACCCGCTGAAGCAGTCGATTTCAACATTGTCGATGCCGTGCGAAACGACCTCGTCCGTATCAACGCGGACCTGTTTGCCTTCAATGTTGCCCGAGGCTGGGACGTCGGACTTGGAACGCTCAATCAGGTTCGCATGGACCTCGCAGCATCCACCGACCCTTATGTTGCAGAAGCGCTGGGTTATGCAGGAGCAATGACGGCCTACACATCCTGGGACGACTTCCAGAGCCGCAACGGCCTTTCCGATACCGTAATCACCCAGTTCCGGCAGGCTTATCCGGACCTCGTTCTGGAAGCCGGCGAAATCGCAGCTTTTCGCGAAATCAATCCTGATATCGAGATTGTAATGCAATCCAATGGGACTGGTGTGGTCAAGGGGATCGACCGTGTCGATCTTTGGGTCGGAGGACTTGCCGAGAAACACATCAATGGCGGCATGGTCGGACAAACATTCTGGGTCGTATTGCAGGAGCAGTTCGATCGCCTGCAGGAAGCTGACCGCTTCTACTACACAGAGCGTTTCGACGATTTCGATTTCTATGAAAACTTCATCGACGGTCAGGAGTTTGCCGACATCATCGCCCGGAACACCGGCCTGACCAATCTTGAAGAAGATATCTTCTCGCCACGCGTCGAAGACAACGAGGAGGAAAACAACGACGACGATGATGACGATGATGACGACGGCAACGGCGACGACGAAGAGGACGGTGATGATGGCAACGGCGAGGAGGGCGATGATGACAGCTGCTCGCACGAAGACGACGATGACGACGGACCGATTGTCTCGATCCCGATCGCAGCCGTTGCACTGATCGGTACAGCGTCTGGTGAAGTGCTCGCCGGCCAGGGCGGCGACGATACGATCCTCGCGGGCGGCGGTTCTGACATCCTTTCCGGGGAAGCAGGGTCCGACATTCTGAGGGGCGAAGACGGTGACGACGTCATAGTTGCAGCTGCGGACAACGATGTTGCGAGCGGTGGCAGCGGCGACGACGAACTGCATGGCGGCGCCGGCCACGATGTGCTCTTCGGAAATAGCGGGGCGGATCTTCTCTTCGGAGATTCCGGCAACGACACCATCGAAGGTGGTGCGGGTGACGACCAGGCCTGGGGTGGCGACGGGGACGATATCGTTCTTGCAACAGCCGGCGACGGCAATGACCGGTATTGGGGCGATGGCGGCAAGGATACGCTCGATTACTCCGTCTCCACGTCAAATCTGACCGTAAATCTAGGCACGGGCCTTATGGGACACGGCACCGTCATTAGCGCAACGACAGGAAACGACGCGTTCTACAGCTTCGAGAACTTCGTGGGCGGCTCCGGCCATGATGTGATCACTGCTTCGAATGCGGCGAACGTGATGGATGGCGGTCTTGGCAACGACACCTTCCAGTTCACAACGACAAGTGCAGCCAATGGCGACTCAATCTACGGTTTCCAGCCTGGCGACAAGATCGACTTCGCGGCAATCGACGCCAACACGGGTGCTTCGGGCAAGCAGACCTTTACGATCAACAGTCCAGCATCGCTGACTGCGACGGGGGGAATTGCAATTACGCACGAAGTTCGTGACGGAGAGGACTTCACGGTCATTCGTGGTCATACCGATGCAGACGGGAATGCTGACTTCGAACTGGCCGTTTCCGGAAAGCACCACCTGACCAACAGTGACTTCTCCGGGGTTTCCTGAGCAACCGCGAACGAACGGAGGCAGCGCCTCCCGTTAGCTTCAAAATCCCAACGCCGGTGAGTACTGGCACCGGCGTTGCAAGTGAAATGGGATGTCTTGGGTCAACGCGATCACTCCGGACATGCCGCGGACTTAACGCCGAATCTCGGCAAAGTTTCCAGGGGGACTTTCAGATGAGTGGCACCTGCAACAAAAAAGAAAGCCAGATAAATGGCATGGGTGGCTTGATGATGTTCGTCTTTGGTCTGTCCGGCATCATCAATATTCTGGCCCTGACCGGCGCCTTCTACATGCTCCAGATCTATGATCGTGCGCTGACCAGCGGAAGCGTGTCGACGCTTGTCGCGTTGTCAGGCCTTGCAATCGGCCTTTATCTTTTCCAAGGGCTGTTCGATATTCTGCGCTCACAGATTCTGGTTCGGCTTGGCGCGAGACTCGATACACAACTGGCCCCGCTGGCCCACAAAGTCGTCATCGATATGCCGCGCTATGGTTATTCCACGTCTGAAGCGACGGAGCGTGGCCGCGATGTCGATACGATCCGCGGATTCCTGGCAAGTCCCGGCCTGATTGCGCTTTTCGATTTGCCCTGGATGCCCATCTACCTGGTGTTCGTTTGGCTCTTGCACCCAATGCTTGGCATGTTGACCGTTGGCGGGGCCGTTGTGCTTGGCCTTTTGACGCTTTGCACGGAACTTCTGACACGGCGTCACGCCAAAGAGATGCTGAAATCAACTGTACTGCGAAATGCAGTCATCGATTCCAACGCTCGAAACAGCGATATCATGCACTCAATGGGCATTGCCGATCGTGCTGTGAGCCGTTTCGAGCGTGCCAACCGACGTCACCTGGATACGCAAACCAGGACCTCCGATATCTCCGGAACGTTCTCAGGCCTGTCCAAGGTTCTGCGGATGATGTTGCAGTCAGCGATTCTCGGTCTTGGCGCCTACCTTACAATCAAGGGGGAATTGTCGGCCGGCTCCATTATTGCCTCTTCGATCGTGACCGCACGCGCCCTCGCACCGGTGGATCAAGCGATCGCGCAATGGAAGGGAATGGTTTCGGCCCGGCGCAGTCATGCTCGTCTTAAGGAAACACTGGCCGTTCTGGACGACAAGACCGGACTTTTGAATCTTCCTGCGCCGAAGGAAACTCTCACGATTGAAGGTATTACGACGGTCGCGCCACACAGCGGCGCAGTCCTGTTGAGTGACGTAAGCTTCGAGCTGAAGGCTGGCCAGGCGCTCGCCCTGATCGGTCCGAGCGGCGGCGGGAAGACGACCCTTGCCCGATCCATTCTCGGCATCTGGCCGACACTACGCGGTTCAGTGCGTATCGACGGCGCGGATCTCAAGCAATGGCCTTCAAGCTTCTTCTGCGAACATGTCGGCTACCTGCCGCAGGATGTCTGCTTGATGGACGGAACAATCGCCGAGAATATTTCACGTTTTGCCGAAACACCGGAGGCACATACGATTCTGCAGGCTGCAAGGGCGGCAGGCATCCACGATATGATCGTTCGTCTGCCGAACGGCTACCAAACAGACCTGGGTCCAAATGGCATGTCACTTTCGGCTGGTCAACGCCAGCGCATTGGCCTTGCGCGGGCATTGTATGGCAGCCCGTTCCTGGTGGTACTGGACGAGCCCAACTCCAACCTTGACGCCGAAGGTGAAGAGGCACTGATGAAAGCGATTGCCGCAGTTCGCTGTCGCGGCGGGATCGTGGTGGTTGTCGCCCACCGCCCAAGCGCCCTGCAATCCGTTGACATGGTTGGCGTTGTCCAGAGCGGAAAACTCGTGGCGTTCGGTCCGAAGGACGAAATTGTGAAAGGGCCACAACCGCAACTGCTTCGTTCGGAACACACACGCATGCAGGCATCGTCCGGCAATACTCTGGCAGCAGAATAAGACTTGTTCCTTTGCAACGCTCAGAAGCAACAGGAGGAGAACAGACAATGGAAGATAAACTTGTTCTGGGACTGCCTGACGTGGCAGCCTCCATAGCGCCAAAAAACCGCTTTGAACTTCACGACAAACCGGTCCCGCGCTACTGGAGCATAGTGAACCCGGCCGTCGCTCTTGCCGCGATCGGCGCTTTTTTTGGAAAGCTCCGTTCCGAAACGCAAGTAGACGGACCAAATGCCCCGCGTGCCCCTCTTGTTCAAGGTCCAGTGGCCGAAACGGAAACGCGTTCGAACGAGGCTTCTACGAACATCGACATTATTGAAGAGGTCGCCGCGTATCTCCGCCAGGTCGCCGAGGAAGCCGGCAATGCCGAACGCAAGGTAAGGTTTTTGGCTGAAACCACTACGTTTCCCTCCTCCTTCCATGCAAGGGCCGACCTGAACCTTGATAATCACTCCTTTCGGTCGCTACTGCAGTCACTGTCCGCAAACGACAACCATCGGATCAACGGATATTTCGCACCCCTGACACCACTCGGCGTGCTTGGCAACGAGACTCCGATCATCTGGCACGCGAAAGACCAGCGGAGCGAAAACGCCAGTGAGCCCGAAGCGCCTCGTGCAGATCCAGATGAAAATCCGAGAGACCATGACGGACCGGCCGCCGGGGAAAGCACTCCTCCGGCAGGCAACGCACGTCCAAATCGATTGCCGGTTGTGGCTGGACGGGTGTTTCTTGGAAGCGGCCTGATGAACCTTTCAGCGCTCATCCTTCTCGACAACCTGGCGTCGGCCGCAACCGACGCAGATGACGACACTTTGTCAGTTCGAAACCTTCAGGTTTCTTCCGGCATCATACAGACCTATGGCGAGGGTATCTGGCTCTACACGCCCGACCGCGGGTACATCGGCGAAGTCACCTTCTCCTATAGCGTCAGCGACGGAATTGGTTCTGTGTCGGCGACGGCAATGCTGGACCTCGTTAAAGCAGCGCCGCATCCAGTCGAAGGTACCGATAAGGATGACATCTTGTTGGGTACGCCCGGAGATGACGTGATAGCGGCACTTGACGGAAATGACTTCGTCTACGGTCGCGAGAGCAACGACGTTATTTACGGTGGCAACGGCGACGACACCCTGATGGGGGGCAGTGGAAACGACACGATCTATGGCGAGGGCGGCCACGACCGGATTTCCGGTGGCGGGGGTGACGACGTCATCTTTGGTGGTGTGGGCAATGACGAAATGTATGGCGAGGAAGGTGACGACGTCGTGGCGGGCGGTGATGGTGATGACATGGCCAGTGGCGGAGCCGGCAACGATCATCTGTTCGGAGACGAAGGCGACGATACCCTTTCCGGCGATGCGGGCGATGACTTGCTCGACGGAGGTAATGGCAATGACATGTTTTCGAGTGGTCTTGGGCACGACGCGGTAATTGCAGGCGCCGGCAACGACATCATCGTCATCGGTCCCGGAGCCGAGGAGGCGCGAGCAGCAGCGCAGCTTCCCGCCGTCAACGACGGTGACGACACATATTCAGGCGGTGACGGTTTCGACACTTACGATGCGTCCTCTGCTTCAAAGGCTGTCGAAATTGACCTTGCAGCCAAAACTGCATCGGGTTCGCAGATTGGGACAGACTACATCGACGGATTTGAAGCAGCTATTGGCGGCAGTGGAAACGACACGTTGAACGGCAATGACGAGGATAATCTCTTGGTTGGAGGAGCTGGCGACGATCACGTTACTGCCGGCAAAGGCAACGATACCGTCAGTGGTGACGCTGGCGATGACACTGTGGTCGTTCTCTTCACAAGCAGTGGATCAGACGATGGCAATGATCAGTATTCCGGTGGTGATGGCATAGATACCTACGACGTTTCTGCGACAATCACAGCAGTTATTATCGATCTCGAAGAAGGAACGGCTACAGGCGTCGAAATCGGGACTGATCAACTGGAGGGCTTCGAAGCCGCCATTGCAGGGCTCGGCAACGACGTGCTGGTAGCCAATTCGGACATTAATTTCCTGACCGGCGGCGCAGGCAACGACGTCTTCATTTTCCGCTCGGTGGAGGCCGTCTTAAACGATGGCCAAGGAAGGGACAAAATTCTCGACTTCCAGATCGGCGATCGGATTGATTTGTCTGATCTCGCAGATGAAATCGGTGGGCTGATGTTCGACCGAATCATGGGTGAGATCAATGACCAGCAGGATGTCCGGCGCATCCGACTCTACAGCGAGTTTGCGGACGGCGAGACTGCCGTCGTTCGCGCCGTCATTGATCTTGCGGGAGAACAGGACGATCTCGAGTTGCTGATCTACAGCCACCAGGCGTTGACTGAAGATGATTTCATTCTCGCGGCTCGTGATGACGACGCAGGCCTGGCAAGGACCTAACTGGAGTAAGGCGAAAAGCCACATAAGGGGAGCTTAGGGACATGACGCGCGAACAAAAAAATACAAGAAAACAATTCACGCCAGAAGCACAATCCTTCGGCATCGCGCCACGCATCGTCGTGTCAGGCATTCTGGCGGCTCTCCTCGTGTTCGGAGTCGGCGGATGGGCGGTTCAGGCCAAACTTGCCGGTGCGGTTGTCGCACAGGGCCAGCTTGTCGTGCCAGATCAGGTCAAAACCATTCAGCACCGTGACGGCGGGATTGTCGCTGACATTCCCGTGGCCAATGGAGACACAGTTAAGGCTGGTGACGTGCTTCTGCGCTTTGATGAAACTCAGACTCGAGTAGAATTGACCATCATCCGAAGCCAGCTATCGCAGTTGCGAGCGATGAAAATCCGGCTGGAGGCGGAACGTGACGGTAAGGACACCATTTCATTTTCCGACGGCTCTATCGTCCCCGAGCTTGCGCGTAACGAAACGAAGCTGTTTCAGGAAAACCGCCGCATGATCCTGAACCAGAAACAGCAACTGGAAATGCAAATATCCCAACTCGAAGACCAGATTGATGGACTGATTTCGCAGCGGAAAGCAAACGACGTTGAAAAGAAGATAATTACCGAAGAGATCGGCGTCAGCGAGAGGCTCGCCAAAGGCGGATTAATCAAGTTATCGGAATTTCGCGAGCTCCAGAAGCAGGTAGCCCGCATCGATGGGACCAGCGGCGAAGTGGCAGCCCGTGTGGCCGAGGCTGAAGGAGAGATCAGCGAGTTGCGCATCAAGCTTCTCTCCATTGACCAGACAACACGATCCGAAACTCAAAAAGAGATTGTCTCAATCGAATCCAAGCTCGCCGAACTGGGGGAGCGCGAAATCGCCGCATATGACCGTCTTTCACGCATGGAAGTTCGTGCGCCCGTCGATGGGTTTGTCTATGATCTGCAGATACATACGATCAACGGCGTTATAGGCGCAGGCGCAACTATAATGTCGGTCGTTCCCAAGACTGATGACATGAAGGTCGAATTCCGGATCGCACCGGCAGATATCGATCGAGTAGCACCAGGACAGGCCGCCAGAATGAGACTGACCGCATTTAACAGCGCAACGACTCCAGAGGTTTTCGGAATTGTCGAATTCGTCGCAGCAGCAACCGTGATAGATAAGACGAACGGTCAACCCTATTATTTGGCGACAGTTGATATGATTGACCAACAGGAAGTCATTAGAGATCTCAAGCTTATGCCGGGCATGCCAATTGAGGTTTTCGTCCACACGGCTGAGCGCTCAGCGTGGTCTTACCTAACGAAGCCATTTACAGATCAGGTAATGAAAGCATTTCGTGAGGAATGATGGACCGATGTAACTTCACGCGAAGGTGAAAGAGAACCAGATGGTAGACCCATGAGGGGCCTGTCGCAAATTTTTGTAGTTAACAGCATGTTGACCAACCCTGGAGAAATTTCGCTCCCCGTGTAGCGGAGCGTGGCCATGATTCCGAATTCCATAGCAGAGAAGTTGAAGCACCAGTCGAAGAACGATTTTAAAGGACGCCACTTCGAAGCCTGGCTGATCGTTCAGGCGGTGACCTGGTATCTGCGCTATCCGTTGAGCTACCGCGATCTGGAAGAAATGTTCCGCGAGCGCGGCTTCGAGGTCGACCACAGCACCATTAATCGCTGGTTCCTCGCCTATGCACCTGTCATCGGGAAGCGGCTGGGCCGGTTCCGCAAACCGCATTGTGGTTCAATTCGAGTTGACGAGACTTACGTCAAGATTAGGGGCAATTGGCGTTACCTGTACCGCGCCATCGACAAGCATGGAAACCCGATCGACTTCCTGCTCACCGCAACGCGCGATCTTGATGCCGCGAAGCGGTTCTTTCGAAAGATGCTCAGGGACGAGCCTCTGTTATCGCCACGGAAGATCGGTACCAATGGCGCAAACACGTTTCCGTCAACGATCAAGACTGTCGTCGATGATGGGCTTTTGCATCCCAACCCGGTCCATTATGTCACCAAGCATTTGCAGCAAGGTATTGAGAGCGACCATTTTCAGGTGGAGAAAAACATGCCCAAGATCGGCGGCTTCCAATCCTTCAACACGACACGTCGAACCATTGCCGGATTCGAAGCGATACTCTGGCTCAGGAAAGGCTTTGGCTTTACCGGCGATTGGACCATCAACGATCAGAGCGATCTGCTCGCGCGTCTCTTCGGCCTGCAAAGGGTTAACGAAGCATGAAAATGCAACGGCTCACAGGATCACCTCAGCCTACTTGATAGTTTGCGACAAGCCCAGGCTTCTTCTAAAGCCCAAACTTCCCTTGGCTATCCAAGGCTTCCGGCAAAGCGTTCCGGCCATTTTTCCCGCTGGAAGGCTTCCACGACGAAATCGACGAACACACGGGTCTTGAGCGGCAGAAGCGTCCGGTTGGCGTAGTAGATCGAGATCGGCCCAGCATCGGCATACCAGTGGGGCAGAACCCGGATCAGTTCCCCGCTTTCCAGACAGGGCAACGCGTCGGGCTTGGCGATCATCGTCACCCCCATGCCGACCAGCGCCGCCATGCGCATTGCGGCAGGGTCATTGACCACCACCGTTTGCCGAAGCCGTGCAGGCTCTTCCGCTCCTGCTGCATCGCGCATCTGCCATTGGCGGATGCGGCCCGTGCGCAACGAGCGCATGACGATGCCATCAAGCTCCAGCAGCGCCGAAGGATCGTGCGGCGGCACCTTGCCCGCCATATAGGAGGGCGAGGCGACCGCGATGATATGCGCCGGAGCGAGCGCGCGTGAAATCACACCCGCCGTCAGTTCGAAACCTCCCCCGATTGCCACATCATAACTCTCGGCGATCAGGTCAATCTGCCGGTTCTCGAACATCCATTCGGGGCGCACCTTCGGAAAGCGTCGCGAGAATTCGGGCAGGAGGGGCAAAATGTAACCGATTCCGAAGGTCGGGCTCATGCTGACCTTTAGCGTGCCTGCCGGTTCCTCCTGATCCGCCGACGCTTCGGCAATCGCGCCCTGCAAACTCTCCAGACTGTCGCGGATCGATATGAGGAACCGCTCGCCTGGCTCCGTCAATGTCAGGGAGCGCGTCGAGCGCTGGAACAGGCGAACGCCGAGATTTCCCTCCAGCGCCGCGACGTTGCGGCTGACCGCCGCGGGCGTCAGTCCCAAGCGCCGCGCCGCTGCGGAAAAACCGCCAAGCTCGGCGCTGCGAACGAAGGATTCCAGGTTGGCCAGTGTTTCCATATCAACCTTCAAGCATTCATTGAAACCAATGATAGTAGATTACCGCTAATCGAAAGGGAAATTGCAAGCGATATTCACACCATCGAAACCGAACCGGAGTGAACGGCCATGACGCTCTCGACTAACAAAGCGCAAGCCATCGACAATGTGGACATCGGCCGCCGCACCCTGATCGCCGGCCTGATCGCTACAGCACTTCCGGTTCCCGCAGTGGCTGCCGTGCAGGACGATCCTGGCGCCAACAAGACCGTCATCCGTCAGTTACTTGAAGGCGTGCAGCGCGATGGCGACTTCGATCTGTTCGAACGGTTGTTCGCACAAAACTATGTGGATCACACGCCCTTCGGTGGCTTTCCGCCGGACCGCAATGGCACCCGCCAAATCTACCGGACGTTCCGCGCCGCTTTCCCGGACTGGAATGCCGAGGTGCATTTCCAGATTGCCGAAGGCGATCTCGTCAGCAATTACAAGACCTATCACGGCAGGCATCTGGGTCCCTTCATGGGGATCGCCGCGACCGGACGCGCCACCCGTTTCAACGTCATGGACGTGATGCGGGTCCGAAATGGCCAGATCACCGACCACTGGACCGTCGCCGATGGCGCCGGGCTGATGGCGCAAATCAAGCAACAGGACTGAACTTTTTCAACCGACCGCAGGGATTTCCGGCGGTCATCCAACCCTCACGACATTTGAAAGGATTAAACCATGTCGAACACTCTCTCCCTGACCGGCAAGACTGCCCTCGTAACCGGCGGTTCGCGCTCCATCGGCGCGGCAATTGCAAAGCGTCTCGCCGCCGATGGCGCGGCTGTCGCCATCACCTATAGCGCCTCGCCGGACAAGGCGGCCGCTGTGGTCGCGGAAATCGAAGCAGCCGGTGGCCGCGCCATCGCCATTCAGGCCGATGCCGGCGATCCGGCCGCCGTCCGTGGCGCAGTCGCAAAAACCGAAGAAACCTTCGGTTCCCTCGACATCCTCGTCAACAATGCCGGCATCGCGCTTGGCGGGCCGATCGACGAGATCAAGTTCGAGGACTACGAGCGGATGATCGCCGTCAACGTCACCGGCGTCTTCGTTGCCACGCAGGAAGCAGCGCGTCGCATGAAGTCGGGTGGGCGCATCGTCCACATCGGCTCGTCCATGACCCGCTATGCCGCTTTCCCGACGGCCTCGCTCTATACACTGACCAAGGGCGCTGTTGCGGGCTTCAACCGCAGCCTGGTGCGTGACCTCGGGCCGAAGGGCATCACCGTCAACACCGTCCATCCCGGCCCGACTGACACCGACATGAACCCCGATGGCGGCCCGGTCTCGAAGATCGTCGGCCCCGGCATGGCGATCGGCCGCTACGGCAAGGACTACGAGGTCGCCAGCGTCGTCGCCTATCTCGCAAGCCCGGAAGCGGCGTTCGTGACCGGCGCGGATATCGTTGCAGACGGTGGCTTCACCGCCTGATCTGCCCCCGGCGCTCCAATGCCGGAGCGCCGGTTCCCCCTCACTCAAAGGAGAACCAGCATGTCTATCGGTATCATTGGAGCCGGCAATATCGGCTCGGCCTTCGCCCGCGCCCTTGCTCGCAACAGCATGTCCGCAACCATCGCCAACAGCCGCGGCCCGGCCTCGCTTGCCGTACTCGAAACGGAACTGAAGCCTTTCATCAAGGCGGGCACACTTGAAGAGGCGGCGAGCGCCGACATCGTCCTTGTGGCGGTCAATTGGTCGAAGCTGCCAAAGGCGCTCGCCGGTCTGCCGGACTACGGCGGCCGTATCGTCATCGACGCCAACAATCCCATCGAAGCGCCGCTGTTCAAGCCGGCCGAACTAAACGGTCGTCTTTCCACCGAGATCTTCGCCGATCTCGTTCCCGGCGCCCGCGTCGTCAAAGCCTTCAATCATCTGCAACCGCACCTGCTATCCGGCGATCCCAAAGCCGAGGGTGGCTCACGCGTCCTGTTCTATTCCGGTGACGACGCACGCGCGAAGGCGGAAGTCGGTGCGCTGATCTCCAGACTCGGCTTCACCGGCATCGATCTCGGCCCGGTCTCGATTGGCGGCAAACTGGTGCAGTTCCCTGGCGGTCCACTACCCGCCCTCAACCTCGTCAAGTTCGGCTGAACGATCTCAGATAAACCGGAGAGCGACCCTTCCTCTCCGGTTCGCCCTGCTTTTCACCAAAGGAAACCTCCTATGGACATGCCAGTCTCCCGCAGTATTTCAGTAGGCCACGCGGACAGCAAACCGCTCGCTTCATGGGCCGCAGTCGCCAGCATCGGCGTCGGCGCTTTCGCTCTTGTCACCACCGAATTCCTGCCCGTCGGGCTTCTGCCGCTGATCGCGGCTGACCTTGGCATCAGCGAGGGGACGGCCGGACTGATGGTAACCGTACCCGGGTTTCTCGCAGCGCTTGCCGCGCCGATGACCCTCGGATTTGCCGCACGTTTCGATCGCAAGCGTGTGCTCGTCGCACTGCTGATGCTGCTCGTCATCTCCAACGCCATAGTGGCAACCGCTCACGGCTTTGCGGCGTTGATGTTCGGCCGGGTGCTGCTCGGAATTGCGGTCGGTGGTTTCTGGACAATCGGCGGCTCGCTCGGCCCGCGTCTGCGCCCCGGCGCGGAAGGACCGCGTGCAACGGCACTGATCTTCTCCGGTGTTTCGCTGGGTACTGTCGCCGGGGTTCCCGCAGGCGCCCTGATCGGTGACCTGTTCGGCTGGCGCACCGCATTCCTGCTTGTGTCGGGTGTCGCACTGCTTGTCGTGGCGGCGCTCCAGTTTTTGTTGCCGGCCATCCGGGCGCAGAATGGTTCGGGATTGAAACAGGTTCCAGACGTGTTGCGATTGCAACGAGTCCAGATCGGTCTGACGGCAGCCGTGCTCATCTTCGTCGGGCAGTTCGCGGCCTATACCTACATTACTCCCTTCCTCATCGGCGCAACCGGGATTGATACGGGCACACTCAGCATGGTGCTGCTCGGCTATGGCGCGGCGGGGTTCGCCGGAAACCTGTTCGGGGGCTGGGCTGCTGGCCGGAACTTCGTGTCTGCCCTTGCCGGCACCGCTTTTCTGATCGCCTTGTCTGTTGCGGGATTGTTGCTGGCCGGCAGCAATACGCTTGCCGCAGTCGCTTGGGTTGTCACCTGGGGTTTCGGTTTCGGCATGCTGCCGATCGCCATGCAAACCTTCCTGTTCACCTCCGCGCCCGACCGGCTGGAAAGCATCGCCGCGCTCTTCGTGTCAATCGCGCAACTGGCGATCGGGCTTGGCGCACTGGTCGGCGGCCTCGCGGTCGACAATTTCGGCGTGCCGAGCGCGCTCTGGCTTGGTGCTGCAAGTGCATTGCTGACCGCGGGCCTCATCGTATTGACCAGCAAAACCCATTGAAGCGCGAGCCTGCGGCGATGGCGTTGTAGGCTTCCAGATGGAAAGGACCTGCTGAGATTGAAAGAGGAAGACAGTTATCTGCAATGGTTACGGTGACGGACTAGCACGTATCTCAATGAACATCATCGATCCAGCCACGGCGGTCTCTATCAATCCTTTAGCCGATGCTCTGCGACAACTTGTACAATCATCCTGCACTTCGAATTTTCTCATCGCTTCAGCGCCGTAGCTCACCATCAGCAAGGATTCGCAGTACGGCCTTTTCATCCATTGCCTGTTCCTCGAACAGCGCCTTTGCCAAGGCATTGAAGATTGGTCTGTGCCTTCTAAGAATCGTTGCCGCATGGTCGAGCGCCGCTTCCAGCCTGGCATGAACGCGATCCGCCAGTTCGGTATCGCGGTCAAACACCGCACCCGGATCGCGATGGGGTCGATAGAGCAGCGGATGTTCCGTCCCGAAGCCGAGGGTGCGCTCCATGTCAAAGGCAAGGCGCGTGGCCCGCGCCAGGTCGCTGTCGTCGGCACCTCCGGAGCCGCTCGAGACACGCCTGAACATCAGTTGCTCAGCAGCCCGCCCGGCCATCAGCATGGTCAGCATGTTTTCGTACCAGTCGCGGGTATCGGATGCCCAGGCGTGGAAGCCGACGAGATTGTAGCCGCCTTGCCCGGTATCGATATTGAGACCGCGAACAGGCCCGAGATCAAGCGCATGATGGACGACGGCATGTCCTGCCTCGTGGAAGGCGTAGCGCCAGCGCAGATTGTGCGGCACGGGCGGACGATTGCCGCGGATGCCGTCTTCGATGTCCTCATAGCGGATCGCCCGCTTGGCACGCCGCGCCTTCAATCGCGCCTCGCGGACGATGCGTTCGATATCAGCGCCCGTCAGCCCCATCGCCCGCGTGGCGAGACGCCTGAGGATCGCGTCGGCGGAATTGGCGTGTTGCACGGCTGCCAACATTTCCGACGCATTGGTGTTCTGTGGCTCAGTCATCGGCTGGCTCCCTTCCGTTCACTTTCTGCGTCTTCCTCCAGATAGTCGGCAACGATCCTCTTCAGCGAGAATCCTTCATCGGCTTCAGCATCGGCGTCCGCTGCCGGCTCAGAGATCAGCGACATGACATCGTCGCCGAGATGATGGGCCAGAATATCCGTGAGTGTCGGGACATCGGGCCTGGGGATTTCGATATGGGTCTCCAATCGTCCGGATCGCTTGATGGCCTCGTCGATATGGTCGGGCCGGTTTGTGGCGCCGACGATGATCAGCCCTTCGTTTTTGATCGCGCCGTCGAGCACTTCCAGCGCCTTGTTGACGATGGTATTCCAGTAGTCGGCATATTCCCGCTCGGCCGGCTGCCTTTTGCCGATACCGTCGATCTCGTCAATGAACAGAATCGCCGGAGCCATGGCCCGCGCTTCGACAAACGTCTTGCTCATCCTGTCGATCACGTCGTTCAGATGCCCGCCCTGCAGCCAGGTCGAGACGGATGTGACGATCAACGGGATTTGCAGGCTGTTGCACAGCGCCCGGGCGAAGGTGGTCTTGCCGGTCCCTGGCGGGCCGGACAGCAAAAGCTTGGTGCTCATCTCCGACCAAGCGAGGGTGCTTGCCCGGTAATCGTCCATATCTGCCTTGAGATCGAGCGCCCAGTCCTTCGCCGGGCCATATCCGGAGAGGGTCTCGACGGTCATTGGCGGCTTATGACCGATCTCGCCCACCGTCGGCGAAGGTTCCGGCCGGATCACTTCGGCGCCGGACGGCTTTTCCTTTTTCCAACGACCGTTGCTATCAGTGTCGGTCGCTTTCGGCTTTTCGTGCGAGCCTTGGGGCTTCTCGGTGGATGTGCCCGACGAGGCCAATCCGGATGCCTTGTCGTCGCTCCCGCCACCACCGTCCTCCTCTTCCTCGAAGTCGCTGCGATTGCGCTCAATGAGCACTGCAAGGATATGCAGCACGTCGCGAACATGACGCCCCGGTCGAAACGCAAGAACCAGATCCTCCAGCGACAGCCAGCGCGCATCGGAATCCGAAGGCAGACCGAGAGTTTCGATTGCCTCGTCCGGATAAAGCACCTCGACCAGATCGGCGACGAACCTGCGATCGAGCTTTCCCGTTTCCAGCGACAGGTCGGCTGCAATCTGTAGCAGCGAGGGAATGTCCGATCGCTTCTCCGCGATGGCGAGGATCGACAAGTCGCGCGACAGCGCGCTGAGCATCCGCCGACGCAGGGCATTACCCGTGACGCGATGCACGCCCGCGCCCGAGAAGGTCATCAGACGCCTGCGTGTCTCATTTTCGACGACATCGAAGTGATCATCGTTGAACATGTGATCCGACTCGATGACTGCAAACGGGCCGCCGGGCACCAGCCGGGATTTTTCAAGGAGCCGCAGCACTTCCCGCTCGAAGCCATCGAGTGGCGCATGCAGAGTGACGACCGGTGTAACACGGGTCAGCGTATAAACGATCTCCCGAAGCGACCGTTCGCTCCTTTGCATCGCACGCGCCAAAACCAGGGTTGCAACGATGTGACTGACCAGCGGCGCGGCCGCCACCCGATCCACCAGGCCGACCGCGTAGGTACGCCGATCGATGCCGTCTCCCAGCACTCCGTCATGCGCGCCTGTGCCGCGCCGCGCCCGAGGGATGTTTACGAGTTGCGAGGCGAACGGCGGATGAATGAGCCCGGCGGTCACAACACCATCGCCAGCAGAGCCGGCCGTCGGATTGCCGGTCTCCTTCGGTGCGACAAGCCAGTCACCAAAATTCCGCCGGAACCAGGTATCATCACGGATCGGATCGCCGCTCAGGCGTGTCGTGTCGAACGTCGGGCTGTAGCGGCAGGTGAGATGACCATCGACATCGACGATCTTGCTTTCCAGCAGACCGTTGCGGAGTGCCATTCGGCGCGCCTCGCGGCGGGCAAGATGACGAAGGCGGCGGATAAACAGTCGGGCCAGCTTATCCATCAATCCGACCTCCCGTCTCCGCGGCAATAATTGCCGTTTGGGCGTTCTGCACCGGATCGCGCGGACGCGTCCGACCACGCCGCCGCCCGTCAATGGCACCGGGCCTCGGGATCCGCACCAACACACGCTCGCGCGGCGAACGACGCGGCGGATGCGCGTCATCCGACGAGCCGGTCGAGACAGACTGGCTCAGGTGTTCGTTCCGGGACCGATCGAGATCCCGGTTGCGGCCTCCCAGCCAGTCGAGCAGCAGGCGGCATGCCGCGTTGTCACCATCGGCACGTGCACGCAACCGCAGCATCAGAGGTTCCGGCACAAGGCCATCCAGCAGAGGACCTTGCCGGACGAAGGCGAGTGCCAGGCCGATCAGGACGGCGGGGTCGTCGCGATAGCTCGAACCGCGATCCACGTCATCGGATTGTACCGGGGGGATATTCGCGAGCCTGCTGTGAAGGCAAGGCAACGCGATGGTATCGGTCGTGACCGCTTCGCACCGGAAGCCGGCCACAGACGGGCTGTGGGTATCGATGGACATGAGTGTCTCCTCGCCGGAGCGCATCGCATCCGGCGTTTATGGAATGGAAGATGAGGGAAGCCGGCCACGCACCCGGCGCGACCGCGATCAGTGCCATGGGGCTAGCGGCTCGTCAGTGCCGGCGCGGACGGCGGGCAAAACCGACCCGGATGCGGGCGGGCTCCGGTTCGTCGTCCTGATCGTCGTAGCAGCCGAGATCGTAATGGCCATCATCCTCGTCCGGCGCGGTCATCGCCTGCTCTTCCTCGTAGCTTCGCGCAGGACCGTTCAAGGCAATCAGCGGCTTGCCGGAAACGGCCGAGGTAGCGGCCGCGGCCGAAGCGACCATCATCACACCGAGCGCCTTGCTGGCTTCCGCTTCGAGAAGTTGCTGCACGCGGCGGCCGAAGCGCAGACGCAGCTCGGCCATGCAGGCCGCGACACCGTCGATCTCCAGCAGGTCATCGATCTCGGACAAGGCCCAGATACCGGTGGCATGATCGCTCGGGCGGCTGGCGCCATCGACGATGGCAACCTCGACCGTGTCGACCATCAGACGCTTGTGGTTTTTATAGAGCCAGTCCGGCAACACCATCGCCGAGGCCATCATCTTCAGCTTCAGTTCTTCGAGACGGCTGGTGTCGCCGTAGGAGGCCAGCGACCGCTTCAGATCGAGGATGTAAGCGGTGTGTCGCGCCCGATTCACAAGGATCAGGTCCGGCGTATAGCTGCCCTTGGCGGGTGCCTCGCAATCGAGCTTGATGCCATCAAGACTCTGCCAGTCGTTTCCGGACACGGCTTCGAGTGCCGCCTTGACCAAAGGAAGCTTCAACGACTGGGTCAAGACAACGATGTTGGGATTGGCCTTCGCCAGACGCTCGACCGCTTGTTCCAACAATTTGCCTTCCCGGAAGGACACTGCGCGAACGAGCGAGGCGATATGAACGTAGTGGCCGAGGATCTCGTCCTCGACGGGTTCGCCTTCAGCGATTGCCGCAATGGCGCGGTCGATCAGCAGATCGAGATCGGCCTCGACGTCACGGAAGCGAACGATGTGCGGATGGCGGCGCAGCGCGGCCGGTTCGCCGATGCTGTAGGCACCGATGCCGAATGAGCGATCGGAGAACATCGATGCCGCAGCGACAGTCGAACGAATAACTTCCCCGGCAGGGGTAGAGAGAGTATGCGTGGTCATAGCCCGATTCCTTTGTCAGAAGGCTTGAGGGTCAGGCCCTTGTCGATGTTACCAGCATCGGCTTGGGCCGCTTTATGTCCGGTCTTCCGAACGACCCCAACCTGGCAGGACCGGGAGCCGGGCTCAAGGACCCGGAACAACAAAAAAGAACAAAGCCGGTACATAGTTAACGGTGGGCTCACGAAGTCCGGACCAACGAACGCGTCCGGTGATCGCAACGGTCGGCCTGCGCGTTTCCGCTCGCCATCATCAGGCAAAAGGAAAAGGGCCGACATGCGGCCCTTTCGAGTTTGGCGGGAAGGCCGGTTCACCGGCCTTCCTGCAACTGCATCTTACGACGTGACGGCGGGTACGAGTTCAGCCTCGGCGACGCTGTCATCGCCAAGCGCCGGCACCTTGGCAAACTGCCTGCGGTTTCGCGGCGCTTCACGGCTGACCGTCATGAAGCCGCCGGTCGCCTCCTCCAGCGCCGCGCCGAACCGATCGATCACCTCATCCGGGACATCGGCATCATCAGAGACCTCGTCCGACATTACCGGCTCGGCATCGTGATGATCGCCGACGCTGTCCGCTTCTGCCGGAACCGCCGGTTCGGAAGCCGGAGCAGTTGGCGCCGCAAGCGGCCATTCCGGCTTCCGCTCCTTTGACACCGCCCAACCGAGCACCGGAAGGACATGCAGCGCAAGCCAGTCACGCATGTCTTTCGACTTCGGCCAGCCATCGACACCCCCCAATGTGTGGAGCGTGTCGTTTACCTCGGCCCAGCCGCTTCCTTGCGGGAACTTCGTGGCCTTAGTGTTGCGGCCATAATCGAGTTCCGGCTCGAGGAACAAGGCCAGGCTTTCGAGTTCCTGACGCGCGACGCGGGCGATGTCCTGGATTTCCTTCGCCAGCGCTTCCTTGATCACGCGGCTTCTGGTCAACGAAGCCTCGACCGCCTTGCAGATCGTGACGAGGTGCTCGATGAACGCCTTCACTCCATCGCGGATCTTGGCCACAATCAACACTTTCAGCCCGCCAACACCGCCGGTAGAGAACTGATCGTCCTTCTCAGCCTTGTCACCGCCCTCCTCGCCACCGGCCAAGATGGCCCTCACATCGGCAACCTGAAGGCGCCCGTTCTCCTCGGCAAAGGCAATGGCCGCCTTGACCTGATCGTCGGTGGCCGAACTCAGGTGGAACAGCGCTGTTGCCCCGACCGACAGATCGACCAGTTCATCACGAACATGGCCGAGGTTGCGGAACACCGCCATATAGTTGCGACCGCTGCGCGGTGCGAGGCCGCAGCGCATCTTTACCCATTTGTCGAATCGGCCATCAGCCAGCAGGTCCGCGGCTTTCGCCAGATGATCGCCGAGCTCAAAAGTCTGCTCGGTGGTGCGGCGCCCGAGGTCGAAGATATGGGCCGCGCTGCTTTCGAGCAGATCGCGCGTTGTGTGCCCGATCCCCTCTTCTTCATAGTTATAGGAGAAGGCGGCGGTCGCAGTGGTCTTGGTATTTCTGGTGCGCATGGAAGTCTCCGTGTGTCGCGTTTACAATGTATCCGATGAACAACGCATCGGATGACTATATGATCGCGCCAATACGGATGTAATGCAAATTCAAGTAAAATATCTTTATAGTATACATTCGATTATAATCTTTATATCTGTGCATTTTTCGGCGGCTTTATTTAAGATATAACGCTATATTAATCAATTGATATCGATATATACGGTATTCGTAAATAATTTACACTTCAGATTTGATAGATATTATTTCACCAAAAAATCCAGAATCCGAAGCCGGATAGCCGACCTCCCACATTTAAGGCCTTCACGAAGTAGTTTTGTCGTCACGGAAACACGCGACGAAGTAAACACGAAGCCAGCGTCTCGCCGTCTAAGAGCGGCGCTCGATTTCCATCCGAAGATGGCACATTCCGCGCGAACGGCTGGGACATATGACATGCGACTTCGCGGATGAACCGACCGGGAAGATTTCGGTTCGCCGCCTCATATTCCGGAATGGAGATGGGTCTGCAGGCGCAAGCGCGACAGGAAGCCGTCGGCGATTTTTGTCAGCTTGCCCACAGTTCGTTTCAACGTGTCCGCACGTCGAGACAAATTGCGCTCATTTGATTCAAGGTCCGATATTTTTGATTCCAAACGCTGGTCATTTGATTCACGGCCGCCGTTTGTCCCTCGCCAACTTATCTCGACCTGTCTCAACGTGTCCGCAATTGATCTCAAATTGCGTTCATTTGATTCAGAACCCCAACAAAACGATTCATAAACCGGGATCTCCGATTCCATGCAAACGGCGTTGCAGTAGTGACAACGGTCTGGCATCGCTAGCCAGAGACCTGATGGGGAAGAGTGCATGCCAGCGAAGTCCGAGGAGATCCGCAACAGTAAACAGCGCGAGCGACAGCAGAAGCTGCGTGATGCCGACAGAAAGGCCAAACGCCCCGGACGCGACGATGTGGCCCGCACGGCGCTGTTCATGACAATCTCTGGCATGACGACGCGCGAGAAGACCGAAGAGCTGGAACACTTCCAGCATGTCGTCGTCTCGATGCTGGTTCGGCAAGGGTTCGACGAACATGCATCCCACGCCGTCTTCGATGAGCTTGTCGAGAAGTACCGGGATGGCGACTGGCCCTTCCGCCGCAAGCCCCACCTGCTCTATCCTGATGGTGCCGACGAGGGTGACTGACCGGTTTCGTTCGACCTGCCAACTACGGTTCCAGCCCCTTGTCATCCCAACCCCGCCATGGGAACGCCCAACGGCGTTTGCAATCTCTACGACACCTCCCCCCATTACTCAGTTAATCGCCGTTTGATTCTGAATCGAATGTTTCGAGCATTTTCACGGGGGGACGTGGGCCGACACGTGATCCACGACTGGCGGATAGGTCACGGCAACACGCGTGTTGCACATCAGCCACAGTTTTCACAACTCTATGCCTAACAATGACTTACCGCCGTTTGGGTCGCTGATGGCGTTTCCCCGCAGATCAATGATTCCGGCCGTGCCATTTCGGGAATTCCGGTAATTTTCGGCAAACTGGCATCGAAACCCATACAGACAAGGACACTTGAGAAGTTCCGAACTTTGTGTGCTATTGGCGCCGACAAGTGTTCAACAGGCCAGCCCGCAACGGAAAGGAGGCGCCCATGGTTCACGTTTTCCATGTCGACGGCGCCACGATCCAGCCGTCCCGGGACATCGAGTGCAAGGACGATTCCGGTCTCGGAATCTGCACCGGCCGCATGCGCGAGGAAGTTCTCCGCGTGGATCGCCGTCGCAAGCGACGACGATCCACGACTATAAGGAGATTCCATGTCGAATATCATCCAGCATCCGTCTGCCATCGTTGCGGTTAAAACCCATCACCTCCACGATGTCGACAACGACACCAAATGCCGGCTACATTCCGGCACAGTAGCCATGGCCTCCATCACGGGTGAGCCGATGTCCCGCGTCCGGGATGCCGTGCGCCTCAACCGTCATGGCGCTGGCTGGGTAGACCGTCGTCGCGCTCCCGCGATCACGAAGACGCACGACGACGAGATCGAGAGCACCTTGCGATTGCTGGGCTATGCGGGCGAATGGCACGACATCAAAGGTCGTCCGACCCTTGCGGCATACCTCAAAGCCCGCACGGGCATCCAGCAAAGCCACCCTTGCGTCGTGTTTATGAGAAACCACCGCGTCGCGATCAGTGGCGAGCTGTTTTGCGATGTGACCAATAACGGCCTTATGGTCGATATCGACCGGGCACCCTGGCGTCGCAAGCAGGTGCACCGTGTGTTCGTCCTCACCCACTGTATCCCCGCGACGCATATCCCGTCGAAGACCCCGTCCCGCGTCGAGCCGGCGCACCTGACGGCCGAACAGAAACGCCGGATCAAGGAACTGGACCGCCTGTTTCGCGAAGCCGTCAAGGCGGAGACCGGTGCAACGCGGATCAAGGTGACCTCCACCGAAGTCTTCATTATCCGCCCCGCCGATTCCGGCTGGACGTGGTGCGGCGCGCGCGATGGCGTCGTCGACAGCCTTCTCAAGCTTCAGCAGCATGGCTGGATTCGCGGGAACACCGATGAAGCCACGGCCTATCGCGCCATGATGGGTTACTGACCAGCGCTCCGGAGCGGCTTCTTATCACGGCAATTATTGCCGCCTGTACCTGCCAACCGCCAGACCATGATGATCTGGCATCGCCGCGGGGCTCTCAAATCCCCCGCCGCCGGTTACCATGTCCCCCGACTTCGCACATTCAAACGGAGATCACTCCATGACCAAGAACGTTCTGTTCTACGCACGCCATTCTGCCGGATACCATGACCATGCCTGCCTCGAAACGCAGCTCTACTACGGGCACCGCTTCATCAAGGAGAATGGCTGGACCTTCGTAAAGTCCTATGCTGACGAGGACATCGGCGAAGTCGTCTTCATGGCGCAGCCCGGCGTGAGCAAGCTTTTCGCCCATATCGAGCGCGAGAAAGTCGATATCGTCCTCTGCCATACGCTGGACCGGTTGTGCTCACGATTTGATATCGCCAGCCGGCTGTTGAGCGAACTCGCTCGCAAGGGCATCGAACTCTGGGCCGCCGATCCCGGCGAGCGGATCACCGCCCGGAACCTGTCCGATTACTATATTGATGACCGCAGCAAGATGTTTGCCATGGGCAGCCACATTGCCCAGGTGCCCGACGACCTGCGCGAGGAGAAACACTTCGCGCCCCTTCCATTCGGCTATCGCTATGCCGGCGCCTGCAATGCGGACGGCCAGCGCATCTTCGCTTTCAAGGTCGTCGATCCGGTCGCCGCCGATGTCATCAGGCGTATTTTCGGTATGTATGCCGAGGGGATGGCACCGACAAAGATCGCTGCTCTTCTTAATGTGGAAGGCGTGGCCGGTCCCCGTGGCAGTATCTGGCGCGACGCTGCGATCCGCGGCAACCGCGCTCGCGGAACCGGGATCCTCAACAATCCGGCTTACATCGGCGCCTGTAAACAACCTGACGGCGATGACTACGATTACGTATCGGCACTGCGCATCGTCAGCGATGAACTCTGGGACCGCGTGAAGGATCGCCAGGATGCCGCAGCCGAGCGTGCTGCAGGATTGGCAGGGCGCCGCAAGTAGCAGAGCTGAGCACGCTGCAAACGAACTGGCCGGCAATGCCGGCCAGTGTTCACGAAGACATTGATGAATATGGAATTCCGCAAATGACAAAGAATGTTCTGTTTTATGCCCGCTACTCCACCGACCGCCAGCATGAGGTCTCGATCGAAACGCAGATCGAACTCGGCAAGGCCTTTGTCGCACGTCAGGGCTGGAAGCTGGTCGAGATCTACTCCGACGCCGCCATCAGCGGCACCAGCTACCAGCTCCGCGCCGGCATCCAGAGCCTCATGGCGCATGTGAAGCGCGAGCGCATCGATGTCGTCCTCTGCGTCACCGTCGATCGCCTGTCGCGCGACATCGAGCATAGCGCGAAGATCCTCAAGCAGCTTCGCTATTGCGACGCGGACATCTGGACGGTCCACGCCGGCACCCCGGTGACCGACCTCGAGATGGCATTGCGCGCCGCGCTCAGCCATGAACTGGTCGAACAGATCCGGTATCGCACGCGCGAAGGCATGAAGATGGCCGTCCGGAAAGGCAAGGCATCCACCTGCCTCGCCTACGGCTACATGCTCTCGCAGCAGCGCGATGCGAACGGCGATCGCATCAAGGGTTTGCGCGAGATCGATCCTGCAAAGGCTGAGGTGGTTCGCCGGATTTTTTCCCTCTATGCCGACGGCGTGTCGCCTCGCGACATCGCCCAGCTTTTGAACAAAGAGGGCATCCCGGGCTCGCGCGGCCGCAAGTGGCGCGACACCGCCATCCGCGGCCACGTCAGCCGTGGCACCGGCATCCTCAACAACGAGAGCTACATCGGCCGCATGGTCTGGAACAAGCGTAACTACCGCAAGAACCCGGAGACTGAACGACGCACCGCGCGCGCCAACGACGCAAGCGAATGGGTGCTGACGGAAGTGCCCGAGATGCGCATCGTCTCCGACGGCCTATGGCAGCGGGTGAAGGAGCGTCAGAAAGAGATCGGTGAGCTGTTCGATTTCGGGCAGAGTAACCGGCTGAATGCAACGCACCGCCCGGGATACCTGCTCAGTCACCTGCTCGAATGCGCGGAATGTGGCGGCCCTTACGCCATTAGCGGCAAGGACCGCTATAGCTGCACCAACCGCAAGAAGCGCCTGCCGATCGACGACCTCGACGGCGCCTGCTGTGGTAACAGCAAGACCATCACGCGCCATGAACTGGAGGAACGCGTCCTCAACTGCTTGCCCGTGGCCTTCTTCTCGATGGATATCTTCGATCGGATTTCAGAGAAGATGGTCGCGCATGAGGTAAGCAAGCTGAAGAGCCTGCCTTCGCGCAAGGACCAGTTGACCACAGAACTCGCGGCGATCAAGTCGAAACAGTCAGGTCTCATGCAGCAGATTCAGGACCGCCATGCCGACGGCCGGCCGCGGCTTGCCATCCTGGATGATCAACTGGACGAACTGGAAGTCACGCGCGAGGCGCTGGTTCTGGAACTCGCCCACTCGCAGGAGCCGGCCGAGGATTTCCAGGAGAAGATTGCGAAGCTGAAGGCGCAGTTCAATCCCGCCAATACCGAGATCAGCATCCGCAAGCTGATCTTCCTCGCACGCAACAACGCCGACGAACATGCCAAGCAGCGGCTGATGCCGATCGTGCGTGATCTCATCCAGACCGTCGTGATCGGCAAGACCCCGGGCCATCAACCGGCCAGTTTGCAGGTACACGGCTCGATCGCCAACATCATGGCCTCGATGGAGGTGCTGGACCTGATGGAGCAGCAGTTCATCACCGCCGCCCAGAATGATCTGATGGCCCGGATCGCATCCGGCGAGATCGACACGGAGCAGAAACAAAAAAAGCTCCTCGACGCTTACGCGGAGGAGCTCCGTTGCAAATATCCCGAATGGGAGAATTTACAAGTTTCAGTGGTTGCGGGGGCAGGATTTGAACCTGCGGCCTTCAGGTTATGAGCCTGACGAGCTACCGGGCTGCTCCACCCCGCGTTGATTGGTTTTATTATAGCAT
>NZ_JBNWCN010000007.1:0-326226 GCF_053522385.1 Agrobacterium sp. 22-223-1 | reverse complement strand
GCTATAATAAAACCAATCAACGCGGGGTGGAGCAGCCCGGTAGCTCGTCAGGCTCATAACCTGAAGGCCGCAGGTTCAAATCCTGCCCCCGCAACCAATATCTTTCAAGATTATCAAGACTTTATCGGCCTCCCAAGTGGAGGCCGAAGTCGTTTTTACCCCTAGCACAACGCTAGCACAAAACCTGGGGCCGATTTGACTGATCCCTTGAGGTCGTGATTCCCTGTTCCCATATCGAAATGGGAAACAAACAGGGGGCCGGTATGGTGAGCCATGAAATCCTCGGAGGAAAGGTCAATGTCTACCGGCGCGGGGGTCTCACATGGCATTGCTCGGCATCGGTAAATGGCCAGCAGTACCGCACCAGCACCAAGGAAACTGGATTGGCGCAGGCCAAGGCATTTGCGGAAGACTGGTATCTCGGGCTTCGCGGCAAGCTGGCCGCCGGGCTGTTGAAAACCGAAAAGACCCTTGCCGAGGCCGCCAAGAAGTTCGAGCAGGAGTACGCCGTTATCACTGAAGGTGAGCGCAGTCCCAAATGGGTTGAGGGCCACAGTATCCGCCTACGGCTCCACTTAATCCCGTTCTTCGGCAAGATGGGGCTCTCCGAGATTACGGCCGGGACCGTGCAGGATTACCGCGTTCACCGCATTAGCACGTCCACGACGGGTAGAGCTCCCGCGCGCAGCACGCTTCATGATGAGGTTGGCACGCTCCGGCAGGTTCTCAAAACCGCCATCCGCCACAAGTGGCTGGGCCACCTTCCTGATTTGTCGCCGCCCTACAAGACGCAAGGCAAGATTACCCGTCGGCCGTGGTTCAGCCCGGCCGAGTACAAGCAGCTTTACGAGGCTACCCGCCAGAACGCCAAGGAGCCGAAGAACCCTTACTTCCGGTGGGAGGCCGAGCAACTTCACGATTTTGTGCTGTTCATGGGCAATACCGGCCTGCGGCCGGATGAGGCCAAGCAGCTCCAGCATCGTGACGTGACGATCGTGGAAGACCCGGAGTCGCGTCAGCGCATCCTTGAGATCGAAGTGCGTGGTAAGCGCGGCATCGGCTGGTGCAAATCCATGCCCGGCGCGGTGAAACCCTATGAGCGTCTGTGTGAGCGGGCGAAGCCTGTGCGGGGGAAAGGGGATGGTGAGGTGGCCGCGACGCTTCCTGTTCCGACCGATCTGTTGTTCCCCGGCAGTTATCTCAAGATGTTCAACAATCTTCTTGAAGCACAACATCTCAAGCTGGACCGGGACGGCAAGCCCCGAACAGCATGCAGCCTACGTCACACCTATATCTGCTTTCGGCTCATGGAAGGGGCAGATGTTTACGCCATTGCCAAAAACTGCCGCACGAGCGTCGAGATGATCGAGAAATTCTATGCGGCGCATATCAAGACCACATTGGACGCTTCCGTGATCAACGCCCGCAAGCCCAAGCAGCGGGCGGGCCGTGCACGGAAGATGCCCAAGGGCGGCGGCACCGCCGCCCCTCCACGGACACGAGGCACCACAGCCTCGTAAAGACACCCGAGCGGGTGTCCAAACGAACCGCTTGGCGGTTCGAAGCGCCCGCTTGGCGGGGCGCTCATAGAAGGTTTAGCCTTCTCAAGACCGGCCACGCCTCCGGCGTGGTCGGCCGGTTTTAGTAACAAGAAAAGTATCAATAATTGATAACAGTTGTTAATTTTGATGGCGAGACTTATAATCCTAGTAACAGGAGGTCCCATGCCATGCCAAGTTATGCGCTCAACGAACACTATGAGAAGTTCATTCAAAAGCAGCTCGAATCCGGCCGCTATAACAATGCCAGCGAGGTTGTCCGTGCTGGACTGCGAATGCTGGAAGACTACGAAGATGCCCGCGAGAAGTGGCTGAACGAGGAGATTCCGAGCCGGTACGAGGAATTGAAGCGTGACCCTTCCAAGGGCATCCCCTTTGAGACGTCTCGTGCCCGGTTCGAGGCGAAGCACAAATCAGACTTGGCGAAAGCCAAGTAGGACATGGTTCATCGCATTGCATTCCACGCGCGAGCCGAAGCCGAGATCGATGAACTTTATGAGCTGCTCCGTGACAAGGCTGGTCCCGCCATTGCCGGAACCTACGTCGGCGGCATTTACGATCTGATTGACGGGCTTCGCATGTTTCCCGAGCGTGGCAGTCTCCGCCAAGGCAAAGTACCGGACCTTCGTATCATCGGATACCGTCGGCGCGTAAGCATCGCTTTTGTGGTGCAAAAGGATGTGGTTCACATCCTCGGTGTCTTTTATGGCGGGCGTGATGCCCAAAGCCTGCTCGAAGACCGCGTTTAGGGTTCTGTCGATGGCGTTGAACATTGATGTTGCCGCGCATGCTCTCTCAGCCGTCACGGCAGAAGACGCCATTCATTAGTGTCTTTGACAGAAGGGCTGTACATCAGTCCGTGCTTTTGACAAATCCGGCGGTATTCCGGCCAGATGGGTAACTGTCGTTGGTGCTCTTCCCAGCCTAAAGACACGCGCGTTTGCCTTGAGCGTGTTCGTGTCGGTCCCCGTTACCGGCTGCGCTACACGGCCGGAACGGTCGGGGTATGCGCCCGGTTTTCGCCGCCGGCAATCGGCTGCCCGCTCCTTCGCTGCGCTCCCGTGTTGCCGTTGCCTGCGGTCGCCTTCGGCTCGCAAACACGTTCGCAAAAATCCCCCGACCGGCCGCGACAGGCGCAGCCGGATAACCAACGGGAGAACCGATCATGAAACCGACCCAAAAGAGCAAACCCGATTACGCCGTTTACGTCGTGGAAGGCGAGGGCGACAAAGCCCACTGGACGAAAATAGGCGCGGGCTGGTCACACAGCGATGGCGAGGGCTTTAACATCACGCTTGCAGCCGTGCCGCTCAACGGGCGCTTGACCATTCGTAAGCCGAAAACCGAACGGGATGACGCGTAATGCGTCCCGTTCGCAACACCGTCCTCTACGGCGACTGCGTCTCCCTGATGCAGCGCCTTCCGGGCGGGGCCGTGGACTTCATCCTGACCGACCCGCCGTATGTTGTCCGCTATCAGGATCGCCGGGGGCGAACCGTCGCCAACGATGATAACGGCGACTGGCTGAAACCCGCCTTTGCCGAGATGTACCGCGTCCTCAAACCCGGCGGCCTCCGGGTTCTTTCGATAGTTGCGCTTGTTCCAGACTATGCGGCCGATGTAGCTCTCGTTATTGAGAATGCCCGTGCCACGGCTGACGTGACCGCGGATGGCTGTGTCGCGCCACTTGCGGCCGCGCGAGCCCGGGATGCCCTCCTTGTTCAAAAGCTGGGCGATGTCGCGTGGTGACATGCCGTCGGCATAAAGCGTGAAGATGCGGCGAACGATATCGGCCTTCGCAGGATCGATCTCGCGCAGGCCTTTGATGCGATCACTATTCACATCGCGCTGCTGCGAGATCATGTAGCCATAGGCCAGGCAAGTGGATGCCTTGCCCTTGCGCACGGCGGTCTTCATTCCCTCCCGGGTCCGGTAGCGGATCTGCCCGACAAGCTCGTGACTGAGCATTGCGCGGAACGACATCTCCATGTCCGTTACCGGCGAGCCAGCGTGGACCGTCCAGAGGTCGACATCGCGATAGCGCAAATCCTTGAGAATCTTGTGGCTGTGCTCGATGTCGCGCGACAGTCGATCGACGGTCACGCAGAGCACGACATCAATGCGGTCGCGCTTCACATGCGCCATCAAGTTCTGGATGCCGGGGCGGAGCTGGTAATCGAAACTGTCGAGGAAGGTTTTCGTCACAAGGCTCGCGCTCGCTGCAAATCATCGTGCTCGAATGTACTGGCCATACGGTTGATCTCAACTGGACGCGTACCGGGCGCCTTTGTGGTTTGACGCTGTGGAGGTAGCTACTTCCTTAATGATTGTGCGAGCTTGGGGGAGGGGGAGGGCATCCACCCGATCAGTTCAAACTGCTGTCGCCTGCCCGGAAGTCGTCGCCTTCGATACAGCCAATTCCCTTGCTGTTCGTTGTTCCGTCACCCAGTCGACGGTGGTTCGGTTGGCAATCTCTCTTGGGTTTGAGAGTTATCGCGAGTTCAGACGCGTTTTCTGGCAGCACGTGAAAGTCAACGCAACCCACAGATAGGGTATCAATTCTTGATTCTCGCCGCGCACCTACCGCGAGGGGAAGCTGCTATTGCCAAATTTTTTGGCCCGTGTCTCGCCGCTCGTATAGAAGCACACATTCTCACCGGACAATATCGTTGGCCAAAGTCTTGGCGTATGGCCTCTTCGCGGCATCTTTAACATTCACGGCAGCCAAAGCCTCTTCAATTGAAGTGTAAATCTCAGTATCGATGCCTTCAGCGAGCCAGGCGACGGCGCTAAGGACATCGCCGCGCCTGTTTTTTCTGGCAAAGAGAACCGTTCCAGGCGGTAGGTCGTTGTGGTGGATCATTGAGAGCACCTCCGTTCGGACGTATGGCCAAAATTCGTTGGATATTCCCAATGTCAAAAGCGCTTGCAACTCGTTCCAGAACGGTTTCGAGCTTATCGTGCGTTCGTCTTTCCGAACGACAACTACGTAGCGGTTTGCCTGGCGCAGGCGGAGCAGTACAGGCAAGCTCGTTGACTGGGGTGGCACGTGTTGTCGACAGTTCATCAGCGGTGAAATTCCGTTTATCTCGATACGATTTTCGACATCCTCGGGGATATCAGGCGGTTGATGCCTGTGCGACGGCGATTTTTTGGACAGTCGAAGTCTCTACCCGTCAGTTTGAGCATTCTGTTGCCTGCCACGATGGAATATCCGGCGTGGCAGCACGGCAAGGGCCGTTAGTGCCCCGTATGCGATGGCCGCCACCGCCACGATCTGGAAAAGGGAATTGAGACTTGCCTGAAACCAGATCACCGAAGCCCATCCGACAAAAGCTGCCAGGATCATCCTGACTGTTCCGGCAAGAACCGGGAGTAAAACGCGCTTCAGTCCCTGGCTTGCAAAATAAAGCGCCAGTCCCAATCCAACTGCGCCATAAGCCGGTGCGACAATTTGCAGATACTGGGAGCCTAGCTGCTGCACATCCGGGTCCGCCGTGAATAATCTCATCCAGGTCATGGGGAACAGAGTGGCGAGAATGCCGATTGTCTGCGTGATGCCGAATGCGATACCTGCGCCAACCCAGGCGACCCGGCGGGCGCGTTCGATCTGGCCCGCTCCGATATTAATCCCAACCATGGTGACGATAGCGGTTCCAAGACCGAAGATGATGGGAATTTGCAGATAATCAAGCCGCGATGCAATGCCGAACCCCGCAATCGCGTCTGCGCCGAAATGGCCGACGGCTGCCGTTACGAACGTAACCGTCAGATTGACCTGGATCGTGCCGACTGCGGAAGGCAGGCCGACACCCAGAATGTCCTTGAACAGTCGACCTTGCAGCGGAACAATTTTGAACTTTAGCGGGCTGCTTGACGAGCGCAGGTATAGGGCAAGCACCAGTGCCGCGATGAGATAATAAATGAAGACCGCAGCGCCTCCGCCTGCCACGCCGAGCTCCGGGAAGGGGCCCCAGCCGAAAATCAACAGCGGCGACAAGACGAGGAGAAGGAACGCGCCGGAGATGATGACGAGAGCAGGCACGTTCACGTTGCCAGCGCCCCGCAGGGCTGCCGAAAGCAAAGCCGTGATCCAGATGGGAATAGAGCCTGCGAACACAATTCCTGAATAGATGAGGGCGGCCCTAAGGGTTTCTCCAGTCCCTCCCATTGAGCGGTAGAGCAGGGGTCCAAAGAGGATTGCAGCGACTGAGAAAATGGCTCCGAATGCCGTAGCCAGAACAATCGAATGCCAGACAAGCCCATCGGCATCAGCGTGGCGGTTGGCTCCCATCGCTCGGGCCACAGCCGAGGAAACTCCGCCTCCAATCCCGCCATTCGACATCATTTGCATCAGCATGAGGACGGGAAAGACGAGGGTCACACCTGCTAAAGCCTCAGTCCCAAGGAAACTGACGAAGTAGGTTTCGGCGACCCCAACAAAGGTCTGGACGACGAGAACGACGACTGTGGGCAATGCCAGCCGGAACAGCGTGGCTGTAATTGGTCCATAAAGAATTCCATGTGGTGTCTTCTGTGAAATTGTTGAGACATGAGAATTTTTGCTGTCAGGCATATCGGCCATGGCTGATCCTAAAAAGTTCTCCGAGGCTCTGCTCCGTTCCCAAGGCCATGGGCTCGCAACCGGTTCTCAGAATTTGAAAATAGATTGTTTTTAAAATCTAAATTATATAGAGTTCATACGCAATCTAAAATATCATTTCCGAGCGTGAGACCGGAGCCCGTGCAGGTGTTCAAAACCCATGTTTCCGATCAAGGATCGATAAAAGCTGAAATGGTGGAAAACCCGCTTGCCGGGAATCTATGCTTTGCTGTGCAGCGGACAAACCGCATCATTTCCCGCCAGATCAACGATGCATTGCGTTCGATAGGACTAACCGCGGAGCAGATATTTCTTCTTTCAGCGATTGGTGAGGCAGGTTCCCCTAGAATATCGGAGGTTTCGCTACTTCTTGGCCTCGACCACTCAACCGTCGTTTCAAATATTAAACCCCTTGTGAGGAAGAACTGGGTGACGATGTCCGTGGATATCTATGATCGCAGGGCACGAAGACTTCTGCTCACCGACAACGGGAGCGCGCGGCTTGGAATGGCATTTGAGCGTCTTCAGGAACTTGGAGACGCGCTGATGAAAAAGGTTGGCGGGACGCAGAATACTCTTAGCCTGTGCCGGACGCTTAGCGAGTTATCAACAGCGTGCGCTTGACGTAGGCCGCGCGGCCGACTGCAAGGATACAGCCATCACCCCTTGTTTTCGGAGCTTTCTTCCCACACTACCTCTTCGCGGGGCTGTGCCTTTAATCCAGCCACTTCCGTCTCCAGCCGATCCAGCCGTTTTTCCAGCGCGATGAGGTAGTCTCCCTGCGGATCGTCGATACCCAGGACGGCATCTTCCCACGATCGCCATTTTTCTCGAAAACGCTTCAACATTTCAAATCTCCATGGCCATCAATTTTACAAATCGGCGCTTGCAGGCCCCACAGTATGAGCGAGCATCACGCCATTCGCTCCGAAAGGTGGATCACCTCTGCCGGTTGTCTCAATCCGGTGGCGACAACAGAGACTCTCAGCCGCCCCTCAAGCGCGTCATTGAATGTCGCGCCGACGACGATATTGGCGTCGTCATCGACTTCCTCGCGAACACGTGTTGCAGCTTCGTCGACATCAAAAAGGGTCATGTCCGGTCCGCCGGAGATCGAGACGAGAAGGCCTTTCGCTCCCCTGACGGACGCTTCATCGAACAGCGGATTGGCAATCGCTGCCTCGGCGGCATGTCGGGCGCGGGCGTCTCCCGTTGCCTCGCCCGTGCCCATGACCGCTCGGCCCATGTCACGCATGACTGACCTTACATCGGCGAAGTCGAGATTGATCAATCCTTCCTTGACGATCAGATCTATGACGGAACTGACCCCGGCATGCAGCACATGATCTGCCATTTCGAATGCATCCGCGAAGGTCGTCTTCGCATCGGCAACCCGGAACAGGTTCTGATTGGGGATGACGATCACCGTGTCTGCGCATTCGCTAAGACGCTCGATCCCCTGCCGAGCTGTTCGCATTCGCTGGGTACCTTCGAATGTGAAGGGCATGGTGACGACGCCGACCGTCAGTATGCTTGCCTTGCGCGCAGCATGGGCGATAACGGGTGCGGCACCTGTTCCCGTTCCGCCCCCCATGCCCGCCGTCACGAAACACATATGGGTTCCGTGGAGGTGATCCATGATCTCGTCAATCGACTCTTCGGCTGCCGCCTGTCCAATATCGGCTAATGATCCGGCACCAAGTCCCTCCGTGACGGTCGGGCCAAGCTGGATAAGCCGTGGCGCTTTTGACATGGACAAAGCCTGGGCATCGGTGTTCGCAACGATAAACTCCGCGCCCTCGAGATCGTGCATGATCATGTTGTTGACAGCATTGCCGCCGCCACCGCCGACGCCGATGACGGCAATCCTTGGCTTGAGAAGTGTTATGCTGGGCGGTGAAACGACAGTCGTTGGTTGCATAGTGGGAGCGTCCTGGTGGAGACTTTGTTCAAAGGGGACCACGCGCGGGGGTTAATCAGCTAGTGGCGTACGACTGCCTCTCCTCGGCCAGCGTCGAAACACTGCGCTGGCATTGACGCCACCGAAGCCGAAGCCATTGGATATCGCATATTCAACATCGAGGGGTCGGGCATCGTTTGCGACAAAGTCGATGCCATTGGCCTCAAGGTCCGGTGAACTGAGATTCAAGGTCGGGGGAGCGATCTGGTGCTGGAGCGCCAGGATCGTAAAAATAGCCTCAAGGCCGCCGGCGGCCCCCAGCAGGTGCCCCGTCGCCGACTTCGTCCCGCTGACCGCGATCGACTTCCTTTGGCCGAAGAGGCTCTTGATCGCTCTGAGCTCTCCGAGATCTCCAACCGGGGTCGATGTCGCATGCGCGTTCAGATGGCCGATTTCGTGGGGCGCGATACCCGCCTGGGTGATGGCTATTTGCATTGCCCTGCGGGCGCCGCTTCCGTCCTCCGGGCCGGAGGTAATATGATGGGCGTCGGCCGTCGTTCCGTATCCAACGAGTTCTGCTATCGGCGTCGCACCACGAGCAAGGGCGTGGCTTAACGCTTCAATGACGAGGATGCCTGCGCCTTCACCCATAACGAAGCCGTCGCGGGCGGTGTCGAAAGGACGTGACGCTTTGGCCGGGGTCTCGTTAAAGCCTGTCGATAGTGATCTTGCCGCTGCGAAACCACCAAGGCTGACAATGTTCATACAGGCCTCAGTGCCACCACAAACCGCAATGTCGGCTTCATTGGACCTGATCAGTCGCGCTGCATCGCCAATCGCCTGAACGCCGGCAGCACATGCCGTCACCGGCGCTCCCAGCGGGCCTCTAAAGCCATGCCGGATAGAGACTTGTCCGGCAGCGAGATTCACGAGAAAGGATGGAATGGTGAAGGGCGAGAGGCGGCGGACGCCGCGTTGGTCGACGGTACGCACCGCCTCCGTTATCGCGGGAAAGCCACCAATGCCCGATGCGATGATTGTCGCCGTTCTCAGTTTTTCTTCTTCGGAAGCTGGCTTCCAGTTCGCCTGCGCGAGAGCCTCTTCCGCCGCTGCCAGCGCAAAGATGATGAAGCGGTCAACCTTACGTTGATCCTTCGAGGGCAGGGTCTTGTCCGGATCAAATCCTCCTTCAGGATCTTCTGCCAGTGACGGGACCACGCCTCCGATTTTTGAAGGCAAATCCCCGACGATGTCGTCACCCAGTCGCCGGATCCCGCTTTTGCCAGCAAGGAGCCGGGACCAGGAGATATCGACATTCGCACCAAGGGGGCTGACGGCTCCCATTCCCGTGACAACGACACGACGCATTTGCATTTCCACCTGTTTAGGATCAAAAATTTGGCATGCCTTCGGCGTCCGACCGAATGACTGGTCGTGAACTTTGGACATGCGGTTCGCGCTATTCTCTTCTGATACGCGTGCGGCGCTGAGCTTTGCCAGCTATCGGCGACGAATATCCAAAACTGCCTGTTAGTCGCTGCCATCGCGGCCAGCAATGCGCCGGACCTCGCTCGCTGCCGCATCGAGTACACTCGTCGACAGCAGTTCATCCTCGATGATCCGGGACAGCGTCACCGCACCGACCATCATGGACAATATTGCCATGGCCTTTTCGCTTCGAGCTCTATCGTCACCATCTCCGATGAGTTCTTCGAGCACCTGGAAATGCGCCCGGGTACCATCCTCAAACGGGCGCCGAACTTCGGCAGTTTGACGCGCAGCGTCGGAGCCGAGAGCAACAAGCGGGCATCCTTCTGCCTTCTCGCCGCTATGATCTTTGGAGAGGTAGAAGCTGATGATCGATTCCAGCGGATCTGACGTGTCTGCTGCGGCATCAGACCACCTCCTGGTGGCGCTCTCGAGAGCACGCCGTGATGCGAGCGCCGCAAGATCGTCCTTGGATGCGAACTGCTTGTAGAACCCACCCTGGGTGAGGCCCGCACCCTTCATCAGGTCTTTCAGGCCGATTCCGTCGAAACCATGCTCTCGAAACAACCGGCTGGCGACGTTGATCACCCTTTCCCGGTTTTCCTCTGCCTGCACGCGGCTCACTCTCATGTGGACCTCCAATTAGATTTCATTTGACATCTATATGTCTTTTAGAGTTAAGATGCAATCTAATATTTTTGGATAGGCCGTCAAGAAGGGACGATGAAATGAAACGGAAACTTGTTGTCACTGCAGCAGCAGTGCTGGCGCTGGCCGCAGGCGGAGCCGCAGCACTGCTGCTTCCGGCGCAGGCGCCTGAGGCAAAGGCTGCCGATCCCCGGACCCTGGCGCCACTGGTCAACCTCGCGACGGCCAGGCTTCCTGGCAATTCGAGCAGCAGCTTTACGGGAACCGTTGGTGCCCGGGTCCAGAGCAATCTCGGGTTTCGCGTGCCCGGTAAGATCGTTGAACGTTTTGTCGACGTCGGGGAGCAGGTAAGCGCTGGACAGCCATTGATGAGGCTTGACGAGACTGACCTTCGTCTTGCTCTGACCGCCAAGCGAAACGCTGTCATTGCAGCACAGGCGACATTTGTCCAAGCGAAAGCCGATGAGAAACGCTTTGCCATTCTGGTGAAGACCTCTGCTGCCTCGACGCAGCAATATGAACGATCGAAAGCCCTGCTGGATACGGCGACGGCACAGTTGGCCGCCGCTCAGGCTGAGGCGAATGTTGCCGAAAACGAGGCCCGATATACGGTTCTTGTTGCCGATGCAGATGGAACCATTGTCGAGACGCTCGGTGAACCGGGCCAGGTGGTAACCGCTGGGCAGCCGGTTGTCCGGCTCGCGAAGTCTGGTCCGCGCGAAGCCATTGTCTGGCTTCCCGAAACCATGCGTCCTGACATTGGAGTTCAGGCTTCCGCATCGGTTTATGGCAGAAACAATGCGGAAAAGGCCAAGCTGCGCCAGATCTCCGATTCTGCCGATCAGCAGACCCGCACCTATGAAACGCGCTGGGTGCTTGAAGGGGGGGCTGCAAATGCGCCCCTGGGGGCGACCGTCACCATCGAAATCGAGAACAGGGATGTGCAGAATCATGCCGAACTGCCGATAGGTGCTCTGTTGGATGACGGGGCGCGCACTGGCGTCTGGGTGATCGATCAGCAATCGTCCGTCGTGAAGTTTCGTGATGTGAAAGTAGAGCGGGTAAGCGAAGAGAAAGTGGTCGTCACTAACGTCAAGCCGGGAGAGGAGGTCGTTGCGCTTGGCGCACATCTTCTGAAGGATGGAGCGCAAGTTCGCACCAGTGTTGGGACAAGAGAGGCGGCAAACTGATGAACCTCAATCTGTCCGCCCTTGCGGTTCGCGAACGCGCCGTCACGCTGTTCTTTATCGTCCTTCTGTCTCTCGCCGGCGTCTATGCCTTCGTCAAGCTGGGACGCGCTGAAGACCCCTCCTTTACCATCAAGACATTGACTGTCACGACTGTCTGGCCGGGCGCAACCGCACGCGAGATGCAGGATCTCGTTGCCGAGCCGCTGGAGAAGCGCATTCAGGAATTGGCCTGGTACGACCGTGTCGAGACAACGACGCGCCCGGGCTTCGCCTATCTTACCGTCACGCTCAAGGACAATACGCCGCCAAGCGCCGTCGCCGAAGAATTTTATCAGGCGCGCAAGAAGCTCGGCGATGAAGCCAGAAACCTGCCGCAGGGTGTTCTGGGACCATTCGTGAACGATGAATATTCCGACGTCAGCTTCGGCCTTTACGCTCTCAAGGCGCAGGGCATGCCGATGCGCGATCTCGTCCGGGAAGCCGAAAAGATCAGGCAGGACATGCTTCATGTTCCCGGCGTAAAGAAAATCAATATTCTGGGTGAGCAGCCGGAACAGATATTCGTAGAGTTCTCCTATGAGAAGCTCGCCACGCTCGGCATATCTCCTCAGGACATTGCCGCAGCCCTTCAACGGCGCAATACCGTTACGCCCGCTGGCTCGATAGATACGCAGGGTCCGCAGGTCTTTATTCGTCTCGATGGTGCCTATGACAGTGTTCAGTCTATCGCTGATACGCCCATCGTCGCTTCCGGTCGTGCGTTGAAGCTTTCCGACATTGCTGAGGTACGCCGGGGTTATCAGGAGCCGGCAAGCTATGTCATCCGTCATGACGGCGAGCCTGCCATTATGCTCGGTGTGGTTATGCAACAGGGCTGGAATGGTCTGGAGCTTGGCAAGGCTCTCGAGGAGCGCTCCAGCCGGATCGCACAGTCGTTACCCCTTGGCATAACGCTGACGAAGGTCAGTGATCAGGCTGTCAACATTGACGCGGCGGTGGGTGAATTCATGGTGAAGTTCGCCATGGCCCTCGGCGTGGTGCTCTTTGTGAGCCTCATTGCGCTCGGCTGGCGGGTGGGCATCGTTGTGGCTCTGGCCGTTCCGCTGACGCTGGCTGTCGTCTTCATCATCATGCTCGAGACAGGGCGCTTCTTCGACCGCATCACGCTCGGTGCATTGATCCTGGCACTTGGCCTGCTTGTCGACGACGCAATCATCGCCATCGAGGTGATGGTCGTGAAGATGGAAGAGGGTATGGACCGCATCAAGGCGGCTGCCTATGCCTGGAGCCACACTGCGGCACCGATGCTGTCGGGGACGCTCGTGACCATTATCGGCCTTATGCCGGTCGGTTTTGCCGCCTCTGCAGCGGGTGAATATGCGGGCAATATCTTCTGGATCGTCGGTTTCGCACTGATTGTTTCCTGGTTCGTGGCGGTGATCTTTACGCCCTATCTCGGCGTAAAGCTGTTGCCCGATATCAAGCCGGTGGCAGGCGGCCATCATGCGATTTACGATACGCCGAATTACAGACGCCTGCGCGGTGCGATCGAATTCACCGTCAAGCATAAGTTCCTGACCTGCGCCATTGTCGGCGTTGTCATGGCTCTCTCCGTTGTCGGAATGGGCGCGGTGAAGCAGCAGTTCTTCCCGACATCGGACCGTCCTGAGGTTCTTGTCGAAGTCCGCATGCCAGAAGGCACGAGCATCGAAACGACGACAGCCACGGTCAAGAAGCTCGAGGCGTGGTTGAAGCAGCAGCCTGAAACGAAGATCGCGACCAGCTACATCGGCCAGGGTGCGCCCCGCTTCTTCTTCGCCATGGCGCCAGAACTACCCGATCCTGCCTTTGCGAAGATCGTTGTGCTGACATCTGACGCACATGAGCGTGAGGTGCTGAAACTTCGTCTGCGGGAAGCCGTTGCGCAAGGGCTGGCGCCCGAGGCATTCGTCCGTGTGACGCAACTCGTCTTTGGCCCCTACACTCCATTCCCCGTCGAGTTTCGGATCAAAGGACCGGACGCCGAAGAGCTGTACAAAATCTCCGAACAGGCACTTGCTCTCATGAGCTCGGTACCTGACGTCAGAAATGCTAACCGTGACTGGGGTAACCGCACACCCGTTGTCCGGTTCGTTCCTGATCAAGATCGCCTGAACCTCATCGGCATGTCGTCCGCCGAGGCTGCCCAGCAGATACAGCTCCTGCTAAGTGGTGTTCCCGTCACGCAAGTTCGTGAGAACATCCGAAACGTTCCTGTCGTGGCGAGAAGTGCCGGTGAAATCCGCCTCGATCCTGCAAGACTCGCCGACTTCTCGCTCGTGACAAGAGACGGCCGTGCGATCCCGCTCGATCAGATCGGCCACACGGAGGTGCGCTTCGAAGAGCCGATCCTCAAGCGTCGTGACAGAACGCCTGTGGTGACGGTCCGATCCGACATTAACGAGGCGACCCAACCGCCGGAGGTTTCGCAACAGGTGATGACCGCTCTTCAGCCACTCGTTGCATCTCTGCCTGCTGGCTACACAATCGAGATGGGCGGCAATATCGAGGAGTCCCTCAAGGCGAATACTGCCTTGGTGAAGGTGTTCCCACTGATGATCGCAGCGACCCTGATCGTCATCATCCTTCAGGTACGCAGTCTGTCGACGATGACGATGGTGATGCTGACAGCACCGCTCGGTCTTGCAGGCGTCGTGCCCACCCTGATCCTGTTCAACCAGCCTTTCGGGTTTAACGCGATCCTGGGTCTTATCGGCCTGGCGGGCATCCTCATGCGCAACACGTTGATCCTCACCGAGCAGATCAAGGAGAACAAGGCCGCGGGTCTGGACGACTATCATGCCGTGATTGAGGCTACGGTGCAGCGAACAAGGCCCGTCATCCTGACGGCGCTTGCCGCGGTCCTCGCCTTCATTCCTCTGACGCATTCGGTTTTCTGGGGTTCGATGGCCTACACACTTATTGGCGGAACCGCGGTGGGCACGCTCATCATCCTGCTCTTCCTGCCGGCACTCTATGTTGCATGGTTCCGCATCAAGCCACCCAAGACAGACATGGATTCGACGGAGCACGGAAACGCGGAAACAGCTCAGCATTCGCTTGCTGCGGAATAGCCAACTCGTCCCTCCGCAGCAGATGATGCTGCGGAGGGATCATACTGCTTGGCGAGCGGTGGCGTGTGTTTTGCGTGTCTACTGGACCCTTCCGGAAGCCATGCCTTCGTCCCGCTTCAATCCTGCCAATGAGGAGGCCTTGACATGAACCCTGTCGTATCCATTTTCAAACATCCTCCGGACGGGGGTAGAGGATATCACCGGGATATGCGCGTCAGGTGGGCTCTCGAGGAAGTCGGCCAGCCTTACACTCTACGGCACCTGACTTTTTCCGAGATGCGCCGCCCCGAATATCTGGAAATGCAGCCATTCGGCCAGATGCCGATCTACCAGGAGGGCGATCTCATTCTTTTCGAATCCGGTGCGATCGTGCTTCACATAGCACAGCGTTTCGCCGGCCTCCTTCCCGATGAAGCGAATGCGCGCTCGCGTTCCATCATGTGGATGTTTGCAGCGGTCAATACGATCGAACCCTGTATCGCCTCTGGCAGCGTGGGTCATCTCAGTCAGCGGCTCCAGCAACTGAGCTATGCGCTTGGAGGGAAAGAGTGGCTTGAGGGGGCTCAATTCGGCGCCGGTGATCTTATGATGGTGAGCGTACTGCGGCCGCTCAAGCACTCGGATATCCTGCTGGATAGCCCAGGCTTGCAGGATTACGTCGAAAGAGGCGAGCAACGATCCGCATTCCAGCGCGCGCTCGGCAATCCACCAGCGGACAGGCGAACGGCGTGACTTGACGGCATAAGCATCCGTCACACCTGTCACTCCTCAGGCAAGAACCGCCGCATTAACTCAACCGATGTTTCCCGCGTCGAGGCGACTAACCCACGTGTCGTGGGGACTGACCATCCGCCTCCTCAATTTCTGCAAATACGTTTTATTTCGCTTGCAATCTAACGGATTTATAGATTACAAACGAAATCTAAATTGATTTCTAATCCAACGCTAATTTTGGAGAGCGTAGATGTCCACAGACAAGATTGTTGTGGTGACCGGAGCATCCTCCGGTATAGGGCAGGCGACCGTGAGGTTGCTGTCACAGAATGGGTTCAAGGTATTTGCAGGATCGCGCAATCCGGACAAAAGTGGACCGGTACCTGGTGTCGAGTACGGACGTCTCGATGTGGACAATGACGAGTCGGTGAGGCAATTCGTCGATTGGGTTCTGTCCCGTTCAGGCCGGATTGATGTCGTGGTGAACAATGCAGGCGTCTCTCTTGTCGGGCCGGTCGAAAGCACGTCGGACGATGAGGCGAAGGCCCTTTTTGAAACCAATCTCTTTGGCCCACTGCGCATGATACGAGCGGTATTGCCCGCGATGCGGCAGCAAAAGTCCGGTCTGATCGTCAATGTCAGCTCGGTCCTCGGCTTCCTCCCCGCACCTTATATGGGCCTTTATGCCAGCAGCAAGCATGCCTTGGAGGGACTATCTGAAACGCTTGACCATGAAGTTCGGCAATTCAATATTCGCTCTGTCCTGGTCGAGCCAACGTTCACGAGGACAAGTCTCGATGTCAATGCGAAGCAGACGGAGACGCGCATTGACGACTACGCTCATCAATTAGCCAAATCCAATCAGGCCGTTCTTTCCGCCATTAAGACAGCAAGCAGTCCTCAGACTGTCGCTGCCGAAATCATGGCAGCAATCACAGGCCCTCACAAAATGCGCAGGCCGGTTGGAAAACAGGCTACGCTTCTCAGTCGCCTGAAGCGGTTTGTTCCAGCCAAGGCATTGGATAGCGGCATCAGGAAGACGTTTGGGCTCTCCAGGCTGTAAGCATTCGCGGAGCTTGCGCGCCACAAACAGAAAGTAGTGCGTACGGTATTCGGAAACTTCACGGCTTGTCTCGGACACATTTGCTTACCTTTAGCTCCGAGGGCGGAGAGTCGATGACTGTGCGCCTGAAGGGCAAGACACCGATCGGACCCTGAAACGTCGAGGCGATCGGCCCAAAGGGCCCGGTTTACCGCTTTGGCGTCGATGGTCACGCGCTTGCATAAAAAAAGTCTCCCATGCATCCCGCGGATTGCAACGCGGACGGATCATCGCCGGCGCCAGCAATGAATGTTGCACTAGATGTTTGTCGCTGAATAAAACTCAAAGGGAAGAATGTGCTGAGAAAGAGTAGTTGGTCTATCAGCGTCAAGCGCTTCTGCCATGGCTCGGACCAGAGTCTCCGCAAGTAACCTTGCAGGATGGGATAGGACCACCTTGATCAACCCCTCCGCAAGACCTGCCCTCGTCTCGTTCGTCAACTCGTGAGCAATGACGACAAGGCGTTTTGCCACAGGCCCGCCGTTCTCGCGAAGGGCTTGCATCACGCCGGTGATGCCGCCGCCGGCGACATAAAGTCCGACCAAATCCTGTTCGGTTTGGAGAAGACGGCAAGTGGCTTCATATGCGATCTCGGGTTCCTCAAGAGTGGCGACCGTTTCCAGCATTTGAAAGCCGGGCGCGCTTTCTCGAAAATACGACCGGAATCCCATTTCGTTGAGCTCCTGGGCCAGATACCGATGGCTGCCAACGAAGACAGCGACCTTGCCGCCGTTGGCATTGAGTCCCGCTATGAACCAAGCGGCGGTCCGGCCCTTCTTGACGCAGTCGTTGCCGACATAGGCCGCGCGCGCGGCAGTTGAGAGGTCAGAGATCATCGTCACGACGGGAATGCCTTCGGCGGCAAGACCGTCTACGGCGTGGTTCACCTGCGGATGATCTGACGTAATTATCCCAATCACGTCTGCCTCCCGGCTGAGGGAGTAAATTGCCTCTGCAGCTTTGTCTGGTGCGAGATCGTTAATAAACCTCACGATCGGTCGCCCATGCGCATCCGGAAAAGCTTCTACGGCCGCCGTCAGCAGCTCCCCCCACATCTGGTAAAGCTTTCGATGCGACTGCTTGAGAAGGAAACCGAACTTGATAACTGGCTTGTCGTGTTCCAACCGCCGCTCAATCGCCGTGACTCCGTGATAGCCTATCTCCCGGGCGGCATTGAGAACCCGTTCGGCGGTCTGCGAGCGGACTGGGTCGCGGCCATTCAAAACGCGATCGACCGTTGAAATACTCACGCGGGCAGCTTTCGCAAGATCTGGGATAGTCGGTCGGGACATCGAAGCCTCTCATAAAATGAAATTAATTATGAGAGTATTTGAGAGTAAAATCCATCCCTAAGTTGACAACTAGGCCAGTTTTAGTGATTTGTTCCTCATGAAATACGGCCGTTAAGGCAGAGAGGACTTGGGAGAGTCCTTTCATTTGGAGGAAAACCTTTCATGTCCGCAACCTTGAAGGTGGCGCCGCTATCGGGCGGCGACGGCGCTCGCGCGCCTATAAATGACGAAAACGACTTTGTCCTTGAGATGCGGTCGATCACCAAGGCCTTCCCCGGTGTGCTCGCGCTTGACGAGATGAACCTTCAAGTCCGTGCCGGCACCGTGCACGTGCTCGTTGGCGAGAACGGCGCGGGCAAATCGACCCTTATGAAGATTCTGAGCGGTATGTACGCGATCGATGGCGGCGAGATCTATTTTCGGGGTGAAAAGCTCGATCATCAGAATGCCGCAGCGGCACTCGATCGCGGTATTTCCATGATTCATCAGGAGCTCAGCCCGGTGCTCGATATGACGATCGCCGAAAACATCTTTCTCGGTCGCGAACCTGTCCGCGCCGAAACCGGGCTCCTTTCCAAGTTCGTCGACTTCGACAGGATGAACAACGAAACAAAGGTCCTGCTCGCCCGTGTAGGCCTGCGTTACAGCCCCGAAACGAAAATGCGCGAACTGTCGATCGCGACCATGCAGCTCGTCGAGATCGTCAAGGCAATCTCGCGCGAAGCCTCTCTCGTCATCATGGACGAGCCGACATCAGCAATCAGCGACACCGAAGTCGCGATGCTCTTCCGGCAGATCGCCGAGCTGAAAGCCGCTGGTGTTGCCATCATCTATATCACGCACAAGATGGATGAGATCTTCCAGATAGCCGACGACATTACCGTCATGCGCGATGGTCAATATATCGCTGCGGGACCGGCTAGCGAATACAATACAGGCACGCTTATCTCTCAGATGGTCGGGCGGACGATTTCCGAGGTATTTCCCAAAGAAGAAGTGACGATCGGCGAGGTCGTCCTGTCGGTCGAAAACCTGACTCGCCACGGCGTCTTCGAAAACGTGAGCTTCAATGTTCGTGCTGGCGAGATTGTCGGCTTATCGGGTCTCATAGGTGCCGGCCGAACCGAGGTCGCGCGCGTGATTTTTGGACTTGATGGCGCCGACGCCGGAGTGGTCCGACTGAACGGCGCTGCTTTGAAGCTTGGCTCGCCGAGGGACGCGATCGCCAGCGGCATTGCCATGGTGTCGGAGGATCGCAAGTCGGAGGGCCTGGTTCTGTGCCGGTCTGTGGGCGAAAATATCTCTCTGGCAAACCTCAAGAAGTTCACCTCGCGGCTGTTCATCAGCGAACGGCAGGAGGAAAGCGCTGCGCAGCGCATGATCAAGATGCTGCAGATCAAGACGCCCAACACAGCGATGACTGTGGAGAACTTGAGCGGCGGCAACCAGCAAAAGATCGTTCTTGCGAAATGGCTGCTGGGCGATCTGAAGCTTCTCATTCTCGATGAGCCTACGCGCGGGATCGACGTGGGATCCAAATCGGAAATTCACAGGCTCATGACCGAATTCGCCCGCCAAGGGCTGGCGATCATCATGATCTCATCCGAGCTGCCTGAAATTCTTGGGATGAGCGACCGCGTGGTGGTGATGAGCGGAGGCCGGCTGACCGGTGAACTTACAAGGAGCGAGGCGACGCAGGAAAGCATCATGCGCCTCGCCACGGGAGGACATTGATGAGTATAGATCCAGTAGCAGGAGCAGAAAAGCGGGAGGGACGGGTGTTGCGGGGTGTGCGGGAGATGAGCTTCTCCCAGATCTACCGCAAGTACGGCACCGTCCTGATCTTCGTCGGCATCTGCATCCTGGCCTCGATGTTGAGCCCGACGTTTTTGACGGAAGCAAATCTCACTAACGTCCTGAGACAGGTGGTCGTTGTCAGTCTTTTGGCGTGTGGCATCACCTTCGTCATCATCCTGGGGCATATCGACGTTTCCCTCGGCTCGGTTCTTGCTCTTTGCGGGGTAATCGCGGCAAGTGTGATGTCGATGACCGGCAGCATCGTACTTGCGGTGGCAGCCGGTCTTGTCGTGGGTGTCATAACCGGCACGATCAACGGCTTCGTAATCACGTTCTTCCGAATCCCCTCGTTCATTATGACGCTTGCCATGACGACGGTCGCACGCGGAACCGTTCTGCTCTATACGGGCGGGTCGCCCGTAACTGGCCTCGGTGATTTCAAGGTCATAGGACAGGGTACATTAGGCCCAGTCCCCATCTCCGTGCTCATTCTGGCGGTAGTGGTCGTCCTGTCGTGGCTTCTGCTCAACAAAACCAAGTTTGGTCGATACGTCTATGCCGTCGGCGGGAATCAGCGCGCCGCACTTGCCTCCGGAATCAACCCCGACAGCATCGTCATCAAGGCGTTCATTTTCAATGGCGTCCTCTGTGCCGTTGCCGGCATCGTTCTGATGTCGCGCATCAATTCTGGCCAGCCCGCAGGCGGCGTTGGCTACGAGTTTGACGCGATCACGGCCGTGGTTGTCGGTGGCACCAGTCTGATGGGGGGGACCGGAACCATCACCGGTACGATCATTGGCTCCATGATCATCGGCGTTATTAACAACATCCTCAATCTCATGAATGTCAGCTCCTACTGGCAGCAGATCATCAAGGGCCTGATCATTGCGATCGCGGTGATCCTTGATGTTTGGACGAAATCAGCCCGCGGCAAGAAGAAGGCATAAACCCGTTCCAGGGACCTCCGGTCCCGGAAATAACTCTGTGTCGGCGGGATTTCCGCCCCTGCACCAACACACACCCATTGGGAGGAAACCATGAAAGTTATCGCAAAATTTGCTTTCGCCTGCGCAGTCTCTCTGGCCGCGCTTTCCGCAACCGCCGCAACCGCCGCAACCGCCGCAACCGCCGCAACCGCCGCAACCGCCGCAACAGCAGCCGACAAGTTCGTCGTTGGTTATGCCAACATGGCCGACACCGACGTGTTCGTCATGGCACGTAAGAACGCTTTCATCGAGGCTGCCAAATCTGACCCGGCAGTGATGGTCAATTTCTCTGACGCGAATAACGATGTCAGCAAGCAGCTCGACCAGATCGATAATTTCATCGCGCAGAAGGTCAATGCCATCGTTGTCGTGCCGGTCGACTATCAGGGCATTGTGCCTGGAGTTGAAAAGGCCAATGAGGCGGGCATTCCCGTGATCGCTCTCGGGATCCAGTCTGCTGGCGGCAAATATACATTTGTGGGCTCAAAGAACATCGATGCTGGCCGTCTTCAGGGCGAATACATGAAGGCGAATCTGCCGAAAGATGCGAAGATTCTTTATCTCGAAGGCACGCCGGGTCTCTCCCACACGCAGGAGCGGAAGAAGGGGTTTGAGGATGCGCTCGGCCGATCGGATGTTACGACGCTCGCAAGCCTCTCGGGCAACTATGATCGCGCCGAGGGCATGAAGGTCACGGAAGACTGGATTCAGAGCTTCCCGAACTTCGATGCCATCGTTGCTGCCAACGATCAGATGGCGCTTGGTGCTCTCGAAGCACTCCAGGGAGCCAATCGCCTTAAGGGCGTACTGATCTCGGGCGTCGACGGCACGGCCGACGCGCTCAACGCCATCAAGGCCGGCACGATGTCCCAGACGATCTTCCAGGACGCAGCAGGGCAGGCCAAGGCTGCCTTTGAGGTTGTTGAGGGTCTGAAGAAGGGCGAACAGGCGCCGGCGGAAAAGCTGGTTCCGTTTGCCTCGATCACAAAGGAAAACGTCGATCAGTACGCAAAGAAATAACCCTCCCAAGGGAAGCGTGTCGGGAAACGAGGCCCGGCACGCAACGACACAGGCCGGTGCTCTGCTGGCGCAGGCCATCCCTTTCATCAGTTACAGGAAGATCATAGAAAATGGGTACCAGGATCGCAATCATCGGGGCGGGACTGATGGGGGCAGACCATGCAAAGATCGTGGCGGAAGATCTGCCGGGCGCAACGCTCCAGGTCGTGTGCGACATGGACGCTGATCGGGCGAGGAAAGTCGCTGACCGCTACGGCGCTCAGGATGTGGACGTAAACCCGGATCGTATCGCGGCACGACCGGACGTCGATGCGATCATCATCGCGAGCCCGGACTTTACCCACGCGACCCTTTCGTTGTCCTGCATCAAGGCGGGCAAGCGGGTCCTTTGTGAGAAACCTCTTTCACAATCGTCATCGGAGTGCCTCGATATCCTCAAGGCGGAGGAGCAGGCTGGCGAACGTTTCATCATGCTTGGCTTCATGCGCCGCTTCGATCAGTCGTATGTCGAGATGAAGCGAGCCGTGCAGGATGGCGCGATCGGCCGAGCCCTCATTATGCACAACTTCCACCGCAACGTGGCGACCCCGGCTGCCGACTTTACCGGTGCGATGGCTATTACCAATTCGGCACCCCATGAATTCGACGTGGTGCGCCATGTCCTTGGCACCGAATACATTTCGATTTCTGCGTTCCAGCCGAAGCGCTCCGACTCCCTCGTCGCGCCCGTTCATATGGTGCTTGAGACGGCGGATGGCCAGCTTGTCAACATCGAGATCAACAACAACGCAGCCTATGGCTACGATGTTCGTGCCGAACTGGTGGGCGAAAAGGCGACCATAGCGATGAACCCGGTGAACTACACGCGGGTGGACCGCGATCTGGGACAGAGCACGAGTTACGAGGCCGACTGGCGTGGCCGCTACCATGAGGCCTACCGGCGTCAGAACAGGGCATTCCTGCGCTTCGCGGAGAGCGGCTTGTTCCCAGAGACGGCGTCCAGCAGCTGGGACGGGTACTGCGCCGCAGTCGTCGCCGAGGCGGGAGTGCAAGCGCTGAACAAGGGACACAAGATGCCCGTGGAGATGATCATGAAACCGGAGTTCTACGCATGAAGCTGGGTTTTGTTTCAGACAGTTTGGGTGGTCTGCCGTTCGACGAGATGCTCGACCATGCCCGCCGGCTCGGGGTTTCCGGAGTGGAAGTCAACACCTGCGGCTGGTCCACCGCTCCGCACTTTGACCTGCCGAGGATATTGAAGGACGGCAACGTGCGGAAGGACTTCCTCGCGTCCTTCACCGACCGTGGACTGGAGGTCATCAGCCTCAACGCCAACGGAAACCCGTTGCATCCGACTGACCCCGCGCAAGGGCAGGGCCTTGAGGATACGATCCGAGCGGCCGGCGAGCTCGGGATTAGTACTGTCTGCTCCATGTCGGGGCTCCCCGCCGGAAACGCAACGGACACCATGCCGAACTGGGTGGTTTCCTCCTGGCCTCCCGAAACGCAGGCCATACTCCGGTATCAATGGGAGGAGAAACTTATCCCGTACTGGACGAGGATCGCTGCGCTGGCAAAGGAACACGGGGTCGAACGCATCGCGCTGGAACTTCATGGCAACCAGTGTGTCTACAACGTTCCGTCCCTGCTCAGACTGCGGGAGGCGGTGGGCCCGGTCATCGGTGCAAACCTGGACCCCTCCCATCTTTTCTGGATGGGCGCCGATCCTCTTGTGGCGGCGGAAGCGCTAGGCGAGGCCGTCTATCACGTCCATGCCAAGGACACATTCCTGAACTCCCCGAAACAGGCCGTAGGCAGCCTCCTAGAGAACGGGAGCCTGATGGACATTCCCGCCAGGAGCTGGTCCTATATCACTCTCGGTTTCGGCCACGGCGAGGAATGGTGGCGGCAGTTCTGCTACCGGCTGAAGATGGCGGGCTACGACGACGGCTGGTTGTCGATCGAGCATGAGGACGTGCTTCTGAACAGCCTCGAGGGTCTGGAGAAGTCTGTGGCGCTGCTCCAAGCCGTCATGCCAGTCGCCAAGAGCGACTTCAAACCGCAGGCGATCTAGTAGCCGCCAATCGGGCCCCTGCTCAAGATCAATTCGCTGCCGGCGGCACGCTTCCGTCAGAAGGTCGTCTGCGCCTAGGCGGGCGCGGTTCAACACGTATCAGAGACGCGAACATGCAGAAAGCGCTCGACGTCATCACCATCGGCCGTGCTGGAGTAGACCTTTACGGCGCTCAGGTCGGCGGCCGGCTGGGGCTAAGGAGCGGGCTGATCACCCGCGGGGGGACGAGCACAGCCGAAAGCACATCATGCCGGAAAGCAACGGCGAATATTCGATCAATGGCAGCCGTAGATCAGAGTGGCCACAAGCCATCCAGGACTTTGTCCGCGATTGCGAGCTTGGTGAAGCCGGGCCGCTTGGAAGACGATACAACATGCGTTGGGTCGGCTCCATGGTCGGTTCACCGAATTCTACTCCGTGGCGGTTTGCTTATGTACCCAAGCACCTCGGATGCGAAGCCAGGGAAACTTCGGCTGCTCTACGAAGCCAACCCCATGAGCATGATCCTAGAGGCCGCTGGAGGATTAGCGTTCGATGGAGGTAAGCGCATCCTGGCCATCGATCCGACCGGGATTCACCAGCGGGTCGGCGTGATCATGGATTCGCGCACGGAGGTCTCTGAAGTACGCGGCTATCTCGCCGACCAGACGTAGTGGCATCGTGCGAGTTACGGAAACCGGCAGACAATCGAGAACGCGGCTCTCCAGTTCCTGGCGGGTGATCGTCTTGCTGTTGCCGCAGTAGGAGCCACCAAGCTCGTCAATCGGGAGGCGCTTCTTGCGGTTGGTGCAGCTATAGCGATCCTTGTCGCTGATGGCGTAGGGGCCGCCACATTCCGCGCATTCAAGCAGGCGACTGAGCAGGTATCCTGGGCGGTGCGTTGCGTTCAGCCGGTTACTCTGCCCGAAATCGCAAAGCTCACCGATCTCCTTTGACACTCCTTCACCCGCTGCCATAGGTCGTCGGAGACGATGCGCATCTCGGGCACATCAATCAGCACCCATTCGCTTGCATCGTTGACGCGCGTGGTGCGGCGTTCGGTCTCCGGGTTCTTGCGGTAGTTACGCTTGTTCCAGACCATGCGGCCGATGTAGCTCTCGTTGTTGAGAATTCCGGTGCCACGGCTGACGTGGCCGCGGATGGCGATGTCACGCCACTTACGGCCGCGCGAGCCCGGACGCCCTCCTTGTTCAAAAGCTGGGCGATGTCGCGTGAAAACCAACACCTTATTTTCCAGCGGTGAAGATGCCGCGGGCAACTTCGTTTCCCTAAACGGTAATCTTCAGGGTGGATAGTGGTACGGCTTGGCAGGTCAGGCAATGCCCGTCCTCAAGTTCGGTTTCCACCAGATGGACGATATGTCCTTCAACCACGCGCACGACACAGCTTTCACATTGGCCAACACGGCAGCCACTGGGCAGTGCCACGCCAGCGGCCAATGCGGCATCGAGAAGGGAACCCTGCGATGCATCCCAACGGAAGCTCTGGCCGCTGCCGGCGACGGTCACTGTCTGTGCTTCCAGTTTTTGCGGTACGGATGCGGCTGCGGAAAAGGACTCTGCGAAAATGTCGAAGCGCGGTATCCCCATTGCGATCAGCCGGGCGATCATCGTGCTGTTGAAGGACGGTGAGCCGCAGAGATAGGCGAGGGGACGTTGGGCGACAGCCACTTCGAGAGGCGATAGATTGAGGCGCCCGGTCTGCTGAAAGTTTGCGTTTCGGTGATCCACCTCGGTGGGCGCGGAATAGGCGGTGATCCAGTTAAGGGAGGGGATGTGCAACGCCAGTTCTGCGAGACGGCCGGCAAACGGATGTTCGTGGCCATTGCGGCACCCATGCATGAGCCATACCGGATGTATCGCTTCTCCCTTGAGCTTGGCGAGCCCTTCGAGATAACTGATGAAAGGCGTGATGCCGATGCCGTTGGCAAGCAGCAGAATGGGCCGGCTGCTTTTGAGTGGAATGGTGAAATTACCGCCCGGAGGCGCAAGCGTCACCTCATCACCGACCTTCAGCTGCTGGATTTCACGCGACAGGGAGACTGGCGGATTGCCGCGCGAGCTGTCCCAGCGGACGGCAACCGAAAGCATGGATGCAGAGATCGGCGACGCCGTCAGGGAATAGGCCCGGCTAACTGCCACTCCCGGTATTTCGAACAAGACATGTTGGCCGGCCAGGAAATCTGGCACATGACCGCCATCGCAGGGTGAAAGGGATAATGCCGAGGTATCGAGCCCTTCTCCGCGTATCTCGGCCACGCGAAAGCGCCTCTTGCCATTCCAGAGACCGTTATTGACGGACACAGCACGGGCAATGTCACAGGTGACTGCTCGCAGGGGGACCGAACCGCTGATCGGATCGCGCGCCTCGTCGCTCAGGATCGCATTGATATTGGCGGTTCCGTTACCCTCGGCAGGCTTGCCGTCGCGGCCGAGCGGCTCGCAAGCCTCCCACCAGCCGAATTCGGCGATCACGGTGCGCGGATCGAGCCGGTCGTTGATGTGGACGCGGAGCCGAGCGACACCCTGATGGGTGCGTACGTCCGCCCATTCACCTTCCGCCAACCCGCGCGCGCGGGCCAGCTCGCCACAGATTTCCACCGAAGGTTCCGGTGACTTCTTGCGTAACGAGGCGATATGACGGTGGGACGTGTGCACGAACCAGCCGCTTTTGGCCGTCGTCAGCACCAGCGGCAGTGCATTCATGCCACCCGGCGCATCCGCCGTCGCGATGAAATCGGCAAGCGGATCGTAACCATGATCGAGCAATTGTTGTGAATAAAGTTCCACCCGGCGTGTCGGGGTGTTGAAGCCGCTGATGTCACCATCGGCATTTTCTGCCGCAAACTTGTGGTAGGAGAAGGCCTGGGGAAAACGCATGCCATCCGGCAGATCACGAAGATTATCGACGGTGATGCCGAGCGGTTCAAGCTGCCAGTTCCAGCCGGCTTCCACGTTGCCGCCGAAGAATGCGTCCTCCATGCCCATCCGCCGGGCAAGGGCCATGACGATGTCGTAGTCGGCGCGGCTCTCTCCGGCCGGTTTCACCATCTGGCGTCGCAGCTGAACGGTTTCCGCCGCTTCCTGAGTGATTTCGAAGCCTGGCCGTAATGCATCGCGTTCCCAGGGCATGTTGACCGGGAGAACGATGTCGGCGCATTCGGCCGTGGGGTTCATATACATGTCCGCATGGACATGAAATTCGAGCGCTCGCAGTGCCGCCAGATTGCGCGGCGTGTCGATCTGCGACACGGCAAAATTGGTACCGAAGCTCATCAGGGCGCGCACCTGATAGGGCTCCTTTTGCAAGACCGCGCGCGCGAAGTCGCGGCCATTGATCCAGCCATATGCCGGTGGGCCGAGCGGAAGATCGCGCAAGCCGAGCGCCTTGAACTTTTGGGTATCTGACAGGAGTGAATAGTCGCCCAACGAACGCCAGGGTGGTGCGACAGTCCAGATATTGCCGCCCTCGCTGTCACATGAGCCGATCAGGGCCATCAGGCTGCCGATTGCGCGCTCGGTCATGGTCGCATTGGTCTGCTGGCCTACCCCCGTCCAGCTGTAATAGGCAAGTTTTGGAGCGTTCTCGAGCAGGGCATAGAATGCCGCCTGCTCGGGCTCCGCCACGCCGGTTATGTCCCGCACACGTTCCGGCGTGAAGCTTGCCGCCCGCTGGTGCAGAAGGGCAAGCGCGCTTGCCGCCTGGCGCGGTTTTCCGTCGCTGTCTTCAAGGGCAAGCTCGGCCTGTAAGCCAATCCGTTCCGGGGAGGGCATGGCGCGCCGCGTATCCCAGGCTATGACTCGTCCGTCTTCGCCGGCAACCAGCCAGTCGGAGGGCTGGAAGTCGCCATCGATTTGAGACGGAGCCAGCTGGGCTGCGGTCAGGAAACGCCCGGTCGCTCTGTCGATGAGGAAAGCGGCATTCGTCCAATGGCGCACGAAGGCGTCGTTGAACCGGCCGGTTTCGAGAAGATGGCGGATGGCACCCATGGCCAATGCCGCGTCGGTGCCGGGCAGGATGCGCATCCACAGGTCGGATTGCTGCCCCGAGCCATCGGGTTTTGGGTCGATAACGACCACCTTGGCGCCGCGGGCCTTCGCATCAGCCACACGTCCGGCCTGCACCAGCCATGTGCGCGCCGGGTTGTGCCCCCACAGGACGATGACATCGGCCTTGTCGTATTCGGGAACACCGAGTCCCCGACCGAATGTCAGGGCATGGGCATAATCCTTGTGCCAGCCACAGACCTCAATCGCATAAAGCAGGTTCGGGCTGCCGAAAACGCGGATGAACCGTTCGACCCATTCGTAACTGTCAATGATCGGGGTACCGCTGGGTGTGGTGAGGGCAAAGGCGACGGCCTCCGCACCCGACTGGCCACGGATGCCCAGGAGTTTTTCTACGATCTCGTCAAGCGCCTCGTCCCAGCCGATTTCCTTCCATTCTGCAACAGGCTCCGTCCTGCCATTTGTCCGTCTCAACGGCACGGTCAGGCGGCGCGGACTATGCACCATTTCCGGTGCGGCGCGTCCCTTGGCGCAAAGTGCTCCACCGGTCGGGTGGTCGGGGCGGGGTTCCACACCGACCATCCGGCCATTTTCGACGAGCGTGTATGATCCACACCGCGAGCGGCATAGGGTACAGTAACCTGGATGTCGTTCCATTGTCGCTATCCGCAGCTCCGCCAGGAGCCACCAATTTCAGAAAAGCATGGTGACCGAGGCCGGCCAGCTGGCGAGGGCCTTATCTCCCCGCTTGAAGTCAGATCGACCGCCCTCGACATTCTGGCAATGGGCAAGAACCGAGGCGCCTGAGGCACTACGCAGGACATATTCCGTCAGCGCGCCGCGATAGACGATGTCCTCCACCAAAACCTCGATCGACGGTGCGTCCGGCGCGGTATCGCTGACCGGTACCAGGCGCACATGCTCGGGGCGCACCGCCATGTTGGCAACCGAGGCGTGGGTGCGAGTGCCTGCCGGCACGGCAAAGGTCATGCCGTCTCCGGTGCGGAACAGATCCGTGCTTTCGAGGCTGCCGGTAAAGATATTGGTCGCGCCTATGAATTCCGCCACGAAAAGGGTTGCGGGACGGTCGTAGATTTCTTCCGGCGTGCCCACCTGTTCGATACGACCTGAAGACATCACCACGATACGGTCGGCGATACTGAGTGCTTCGTCCTGGTCGTGGGTTACGAAGATCGTCGTCAGGCCGAGTTCGGACTGCAGACGACGCAGATCGGTGCGGACTTCGTAGCGCAGCTTGGCATCAAGCGCCGACAACGGTTCATCGAGCAGGAGGACATCCGGCTCGTAGGCGATAGCGCGTGCCAGGGCGACGCGCTGCTGCTGGCCGCCAGAAAGCTGCGAGGGCATGCGGGTGGCGAGATGGTCGAGCTTGACGAGCTTCAGCGCATCCATCACCCGCTTTTCGGTATCGGCCTTGTCGACCTTGCGCATTTCGAGGCCGAAGGCGACATTTTGCGCGACGGTCATGTGCGGAAAGAGCGCGTAGCCCTGGAACACCAGCCCCGCATTGCGCAGGTAAGGTGGCATGGCCGTTACGTCGCGATTGCCGAACAAGATGCGGCCTTCGCTGACATCCGTAAGGCCGGCGATCATCCGCAGCGTCGTCGTTTTCCCGCAACCGGACGGGCCGAGGAAAGCGATGAATTCGCCTTGGCGAATGTCGAGCGATACGTCGCTTACGGTGGTCAGCGCCCCGTGCCGCTTGACGATGTTTTCAAGAGTGATTGCAGACATGTTTGACTCCGAACGCGTCAGAACGCGCGAGTAAGCTTGAAATAATGATTGGTGACGAGCAGTGCCGCGGTAATCAACGCGATCTGCGCCGCGGCAACTGCTGCGATGGTCGGGTCCACGCTCCATTCGAGATAGTTTACGATCTCAATGGGCAGTGTCGTCTCGCCGGGTGCCACCAGAAAGAGCGATTTTTCCAGGTCGATGAAGGATATGATGAACGAGAACAGCGCGCCTGCCATCACTCCGGGACGAATGATCGGCCATGTCACGCGGCGGAAGGTCGTCCAAGGACGTGCGCCCATGGTGGATGCGGCTTCCCCCAGCTGTCGATCCATGCCGATGAGAGATGCGGTCACCAGGCGGACGGTCCACGGCACGGCGATCAGGCTGTGCGCGATCAACAAGCCAAGGAACGAACCCGAGAGCGGCCATTCAGTTGTGATCTCGACCTCGATCAGAAACATGTAGAGAGCAGCACCGGCGACGATGCCCGGTACAATCAGCGGAGCGATCAGTATCGACTGGATCATCTCGCGTCCGCGAAAAGGCCCGCGCGCCAGAACGAAGGATGCCGGAATGCCGACCAGCAGACTGATAGCGGTGGCTGAGATCGCGAGTTCGAGACTGGCGATCAGGCCTTCCCTGAAACGCGTCATAGTCCAGGCGGCCTCGTACCACCGCAACGTATAGCCCTGTGGCGGGAAGCTGATGATTGCGTTGTCGAAGAAGCTCACCCATATGATCGTCACGAGTGGCAACAGAACAAGCACGACGGCTACCACTGCCACTACAATCATGATCGGCCAGAATATCCGGGCGGAGAAATAGGAATTCCCGTTCATGTCACAGGGCTCCGTAGCGTTTTTGCAGGCGCAGGCTGGAGATGACGGTGAGGATCAGCGTTACACCCATCAGGACGAAAGCGAGCGTCGCCGAAAGCGGCCAGTTGTTGATCTTGATGGCCTGCTCATAGACTTTCGGCGCCATCATCTGAAACTGCGGGCCGCCAAGGAGAACCGGGCTGGCATAGGCGTTCATGCCCTGCACGAAACACAGCAGACAGCCGGAGAAAATGCCGGGCATGGCCAGCGGCAGGGTCACGCGGAAAAACGTGCGCCAGGGTCCGGCACCCATTGTCAGCGCCGCCTCCTCATAGGCCCGTCCGAGCGATTCGAAGACGCTTTGCAGGCTGATGATCATGAAAGGCAATGTCAGGGCAAGAAGGCTTATGACGACGGCGTAACCCGTGTAAAGCATGCGGATAGGTTCATCGACCAGTCCGATCCCTCGCAGCAGCGAGTTGATCATACCGCCGTCGGATAGAAGCATCATCCAGCCGGCGGAACGGACGCCGTTGCCAAGCAACAGCGGGATGATCATGGCCAGAAGCAGTATCGTGCGCAGGAACCGACTTCCGATGCGCGAAATCAGATAGGCTGCCGGAACGCCGAAAACCAGACAGAGCACGGTGCAACAAAAGGCCACGAGCAATGTGCGCCCAAGTATCTGCAGATAAAACGGGTCCGAGAAGAAGGAAGTATAGTTTATAAGACTGTAGCCGGAAATGTCGTAGGCGCCGGGCTCGAAGATCGCCAGACTGTAGCGCGCCATCAGAACGAGCGGGAGCCCCAGGCCGAAGAGAATGAGCAGCATCGAGGGGAGCAGCAGTTCGGCTGACCGGAGGAGCGGGGAGGCACCGGAATTCCGGTGCTCTCCTTTCGATGTCGTGGCCAGCCCGATCACCCCTTGAACTCCTTGTTCCACCAGTCGAGCCATTGAGGGTCGCTCTTCGCGGCATAGGGATAGTCGACCATATGTAGCTTATCGATCTGTTCAGGCGTGAATTCCAGCAACCGCTTGCTCTCGGGCGAGAGAGCGGCGTTATCCGTGGAGACGGTATAGGACGTGGATTCGGCGATCGCCCCCATATGCGCGGGTTCCAGCATGGCGTTCAGATAGGCATAGGCCGCTTCGCGGTTGCGGGCACGCTTGGTGATCGCTGCACCGAAAGCGATGAATACCGCACCTTCGTCGGGGTAGGACCATTTGATCGGCAGACCATCCTTGCCCCACTGGATCGCACGCGCGCTGTAGTTGGCGGAAATCCAGATTTCGCCGGACTGGAAGCCTGCTGCCAGTGCCTGATGCGATGGATATAGGCGCGGTTGCACGGTTTTCTTCATCTCCAGCAGGGCAGGGAAAGCTTTGCTGACATCGCTCATCGAGCCGCCATGTGAAAGGGAGGCCGCGTAGATATAGTTGAAGTGGAGAGCATCGATAACGCCGACGCGGCCGGCATAGGCCGGGTTCCAGAGTTCCGCGAAGCTCTTCGGCGGCTCAGGAATTTTCGCCGGATTGTAGAGGATGACAAGGCCACCGTAGATCGCAGGCACCATGTATGGGGTCCTGAGCTTGTCGAGCACGTGGGGGCTGTTCGGGATCAGGGAGGCGTCAATCTCCTCGAGAACGCCCTGGCTGTTCATCTCGAAGGCATCGGCATCCGTAAGCCAGGTGACATCGACGCTGCTGCGTGGCAGGCGACGCTCGGCCAGAAGCTTGGTCTTGCGCTCTGACGCGGGTGCCAGATCGTGAATGATGTTCAGGCCAGACGTGCCGAAGGCTGGCGCTTCGAAACCCGTCACGATATTATTGTTCCAGTCGCCGCCCCAGTTGGAGACCACCAAATCTCCGGACGGCGCTGCAACAGCCAGGGATGGCATCAGCGCCGCGGCCCCTAATGCCGCAGTGCTGGCCATGAATTGACGGCGGGTCGGCTGAAAGCCGAATTTATTATGCTCGCTCAATGTCCACCTCTTTGTTTTCTAGCAGCCAGGAGTCGATGGCCGCACTTCTGTTTATTTTGCCCTTTCGAGGGCACTGCCTTCTATATGAGCAATGTTTTTCCGTGTTGTTTCAAAAATGTTTCATCTATATTTCATGCGATTATATGCCGGTGTTTGGAGCGGTGGTATGAAAAAGATTCTTCTGATAGAAGACGACGAGACCTTTTCAGTGTTGCTCACCGCCTATTTTCGCACGGCAGGCTATGTGACGGTCCGCGTTGCCTCCGCGCGCGATGGGCTGCAATATTTGTCCACCTCGGGCTGGGTGGCCATCATCGTTGATCTTACTCTTCCGGATGAAGACGGATTGGTACTGATACGTATGTTGCGAGCCAGAACGATGGTACCGATCATTGTGGTGACCGGTCGCCACGCCCGCGAAGATCGGCTGGCCGCTCTCGAGATCGGAGCTGACGATTTCATTCTCAAACCTTTCGAGCCTCAGGAACTCGTGTTGCGATTGAATAATCTCGCGCGCCGCAGCGGTCGCCAGGATGGTACGGATAGAACACATCTTCCCATCGCTGGCGGTGTACTGGATATTGCCGGCCACACACTGGTATCGCCGTCGGGCCAAATGCTAGAGCTGGCAGCCAAGGACTACAGACTTGTCCGTCTTCTAGCCTCAAACCCAAATCGCGTCATAACCCGCGCACAGATTATCGACGCGATCGCCGGATCGGAGCCTCCCGATTCCGAGCGGGCCATAGATATTCGCATTTCACGGCTGCGCAAGAGGTTCGCGATGATCGGCCTGAAGCCGGAGGATTTGCGGACCGTTCATGGGAGCGGCTACAAGCTTGCGTCCTGAGAGGCCCCGCCGCCTTGTTGAATTAACGGCTTATGGGTTCGGAACCAAGCTCTCCGGTATAACTTTTGAGTTGCATGATCGCAGATGCCAGTTCCTCTCGCAATTCCGCCAGTTGCAAGCTTCCGGGGGAAGCTGTCGGCGTCTCGGTATGAGTCGACCGTGCCAACTGTTCAAAGCCGAGCAGGCCCGCAACAGATTCGACTTTATGAAGCGCCCGATAGAGTTCGTCGGTGCTGAAACTGCCGCGCTTCACAATGGCAAGGGCCGCCTGCATGGTCACGACGCTCGACGAAACGATCGCCATGACATTCTCATGACCGATGTCCTCGAGCATGCGGTCGAGCCCACCTCGATCGAACGTGCTGGTCTTTTCTCGCCGCGAAAACCGAACGCGCTCCTGCGGCTCGAGCGAGGATTGGCCTCCGCCCCCCTTGCGCACCGCGGACAAGGCTTCCGCGAGCGACTGGATATCCACGGGCTTCTCTACAAATCCGGTAATGCCGGCATCAAAGTAGTGCCGTATGTCATTCGGCATCACATTGCCGGTCATTGCAATTATCCCCATGCCGTTCGAGGCAAAGCCTCCGGCAATGATCGCATGAGCGAGTTCCACCCCGGACATTTCTGGCATCGATATGTCCAGCAAGGCCGCATCGAAGTTATGCTCCGTCAACAGGAACAGTGCATGTTGCCCGGTTTGAGCCGTCATTACCTTGTGTCCCAGACGCTTGAGCACCGATTCGGCGACGATCAGGTTCGCCGGTTCGTCATCGATCACGAGGACGTCCATCGTCGGCCCGATACCTGTCGAAACTGGTGGCTCCGAACCGCGCGGCGCCGATTGCACGAGCCGGTCAGCGCTGACGATCGGAATATCGATCCATGCCTGGGTGCCACCTTCCACAACAGGCGCCACGCCGAGTGAGACGCCAAGGGCCGCCGCCAGCTCCTCGCTTATGGCAAGGCCGAGACCAAGCCCTTCTATTCCTGACAAACGATGCTCGCGATTTCGTGTGTAGGGGGTAAATAACTGTGCACCCAGCTCACCACCGATTCCCTTGCCAGTATCGGTCACGCTCACGCGCAGGACTGGCAGGTCATCGACCTCCAGTGTGAAGGTATCCAGCACGACCGAACCGCCCGGTGCATACTTGAAGGCATTACCTAGAAGATTGAACATGATCTGCCGAATCCGACGCGGATCCGTCAGCACCTGGCGGGGAATGTCTCGCGCCGTGTGCGACCGAAACGAGACCATGCTTTGTCGTCCCATCAGACGAGCGAAATCCACTATTTCCCGCAGGAGGGCGCGGGTGTCCGTTGGCCTTGTGTCAATGTTGAACTGTCCCGAACGCAAACTGGTAACGTCCAGAAAATCGCCCAGCACATCGCGCATTGCACTGGCTGCGCCAAACAGTGTGTCGAATGTTTGCTGCTGCGATGCCGAGCCTCTCTCGTCCTTCAACAGCTGTGCAATGTTATAGACGATATTTAGAGGATTGCGCAGCTCGTGGCCAACTTTGGCGACGAAGCGGGTACGCGCGGCGAGTTCGTTCTTTGCCTCATCCAGGGCCGCACGAAGATCGGCTTCCCTCTCCTTCAATATGGTGATGTCGGCGCGAATACTGCTGATCGCGCCCGACGGTGTTTTTCGCTCACTGACCTGTATCCACCGCCCATCGGAAAGGTGCTGCTCGAAGAAACCGATATTCGCGTGATGAAATGACAGGCGTTTTCGAGACCATTGTTCGGCATCCTCGTTCAACTGGAAAACGCCGCGTCGCAGGCTTTCGCGCATGACGTCGTGAAAACTCAAACCCGGAGCCATCATATCGGCCACCGTCGGATAAAGTCTTCTATATTGTTCATTACAGACGACCATCCGGTCATCTGGGCCATAAAGTACGAAAGCCTCCGGCAATGCTTCAATTGCCTCGATGAGGACGCGGGTAAAATTCGGATCCGTTTGTTGCGCTTTTTCGAGCGTTGCTATCTGGTCCCCACTGGGTTCGGGCTTGTCCGGATCGCCGGCGTAAATTGGGTGAGAGGCGATTGGATCATTCAAGTGAGTTCCAGCCGGCGCTTTGTAGTGCACGGCACCGCTCGCCATGTTCCCGTCCAGGCAGCCTATGATCACAGCTCCATCGAATATATGCTGACCGGACCATGTTAATATCTTTCCGGAAAAATGCCTTCGAGTGTATGCCGATGATAATAAGGCCCCGATTTTGATCGCCCCGAATCCATCACCTGTCTCTATTACGGGCTCGGGTTCGGTAACTCCAAGATAATCCAGCAGGTCAATTCCCTCGATGCCCCTATTCGGCATTTGCCAGTGCATTGATCTGTCAGATAGATTGAAACTCCAAAGAAGGATCTGATCCACTTTCATAGCTCCTAAATTCGATGATCCGGCTCCGGCCGGCGGCGCATCTCTTTCCAGGGCATTCGGCACCATAGGCTCTGTACTTGAGAGGAAGCTCGTTTTTATGTCAGGAGTTCCGATGATGGTGCAGCGGTTCCCACTTCGGATTCAAGCCACTGTTGGAAAAGATCGGCGTTCGGGTGGGTCTGCTTTTGCTCGGGGCGCACGATGTAGTAGGCGTTCTCTGTCGACATGGGCGCATCTGTGATCGGAGCCAGCGCTCCGGAACGGACTTCGTGTTCCACCAGATATGTCGGCAACAGGGCGACGCCAAGCCCGGCGACGGCAGCGGCTGTGAGCATCGAGAACTGGTCGAAGCGCGGTCCGGGATAGGCGTTGTCCACCGCAACATCATGGAACCGGCACCACTCCGCCCATAGTTTCGGCCTGGTCGTCAGATGTAGAAGCCGGGCATTGCCCGGCGGCGGGCGGCTATCGGCGCTGATCGCGCGTGCAAGTTCGGGACTTGTCATCGGCATCACCGTTTCGTGACAGAGAAATGTAGAAACTCCACCCGCCCAGGCTGGCTGGCCGTAGTGAATAGCCAAATCAAAATTGTCCTCCGCAAAGCTGAAAGGTTTTGAACGGGATTCTATGGTAACTGCCACGTCAGCGTACTTGTGCAGGAAGCGGCCGAGGCGGGGCACCAGCCACTTGGTGCCGAATGTCGGCAATGTGGCTATCCGCAGCGAGGATTTCATCTGTCCCGCAGCGACTGCGCCGATCATCAGCCGTTCCGATCTAAGCAGTAATTCCTTCACTTCCGGTAAAAAACGCTGCCCCGCCTCCGAAAGGATCACCCGGCGGCGAATGCGCTCGAAGAGCTGTAAGCCGGTCTGCTGTTCGAGTTCGGCAATCTGGCGGCTCACAGCGCTTTGCGTAAGGTTCAGCTCTTGCGCAGCCCTGGAGAAATTCTGATGGCGTGCGGCACATTCGAACGCTTGGAGATTGACGATGTCCGGTATCAAGCTTCTACGCATATCTATTCCAATTTAGCATCAACTTAGCGAAATCTCTCACAACTGCGGCAAGAATTAACCGGTTATAGTGCATTTCAAGAATGATGTCGCACAATTTCAGAGGATCGTGCCAGCATGTCCAGTTATGTCTCTACCAACGAAATCCGCGCAATCTTCTCGGGCGCCATGTCGGAAATGTACCGTGATGAGGTTCCGGCCTACGGCACGCTGATGGAACTGGTTGCCCGGGTCAATAATGAGGCGCTGGCGAAGAAGCCGGAGCTTAAGGAGCGCCTTGCTGCAACCGATAGTCTCGAGCGCATTTCCGAGGAGCGCCATGGGGCAATTCGCCTTGGCAGCGCAGAGGAACTGGCGACCATGCGCCGCGTCTTCGCTGTCATGGGCATGTATCCGGTCGGCTATTATGACCTTTCGACGGCGGGTGTGCCGGTTCATTCCACCGCTTTTCGGCCGGTCGGTAACGAGGCGCTGAAGCGTAACCCGTTTCGTGTATTCACCTCGCTGCTGCGGCTCGACCTGATACCCGATGAGGTGTTACGCACTGAAGCCGCCCGTATTCTGGAGCAACGCCGGATATTTACTGTCGGAGCTATCGCACTTACGGAGAAGGCGGAGCGTGACGGCGGCCTGTCGAAAGAGGATGCAGACCGTTTCGTATCGGAAGTGCTGGAAACATTTCGCTGGCATGACAAGGCCAATGTCGATGTGGACATGTACCATCGACTGCACGATGCGCATCGCCTGATTGCAGACGTGGTTTCCTTCCGGGGACCGCACATCAACCATCTCACGCCACGCACGCTGGATATTGATGCGGTGCAGGCGCTGATGCCGGCCTACGATATCGCCCCCAAGGCCGTTGTCGAGGGGCCGCCGACCCGCGAATGCCCCATTCTGCTGCGCCAGACGTCTTTCAAGGCGCTCGAAGAGGCCGTTTCGTTCCCCGATGGCAAGGGCGCGTGGAAAACCGGTTCGCATACCGCACGCTTCGGCGAGATAGAGCAGCGTGGTATTGCGCTGACCCCGAAGGGACGAGGGCTCTACGACCGGTTGCTCGATGAAACGCGAAAAGTGGTTCGCCCGGCTGCCGATGGCTCCAACGCGCGCGAATACGAGGCTGCCCTGGCAAAGACGTTTGAGGCGTTCCCCGATAATTGGGCACAAATCCGCAAGGACGGTCTGGGATATTTCAGCTACTCTCTGGCCCCCAGGGCAACAGATGCCGTGTCTGCCTCCGCGCCTGATCTTGAGACGCTCATCGCAGACGGGCTCGTTCGCTTCGACCCGATTGTCTATGAAGACTTTCTGCCGGTGAGCGCGGCGGGTATATTCCAGTCCAATCTCGGCGATGGTGCGCAGCAGGAATTTGTCGCAAGCCCCAACCAGACACGGTTTGAGGCCGACCTCGGGGCAAGCGTGCTCAACGAGTTTGACCATTACGCAGGCATCGAAAGGGCGTCTGTCGATGCCTGCCTTACCGCATTGGCGGGACGTGCCATGGCCGGTTGACCAGCCGCGCCCGCAGTTTCCAGATTTCCGAACCGGAGTTTTGAACCATGAACATCACCGTGAAATCCACATCCGTTGCAGCAGAAGCCGCCGCCATTCTCGAACGCCTTGGTGTCGAAAAGTCGCTGTACACCGCAGGCGACATGGATTCGTTTTCGCCGGTAACCGGCGAGAAAACAGGTCAGCTGAAAACCGTAACGCCGGCCAAAGCGGCGACGGCAATCGACACGGCTGATGAAGCATTCCGCCAATGGCGGTTGGTCCCGGCCCCACGGCGCGGCGAACTGATCCGTCTGCTGGGCGAGGAACTACGTGCCGCCAAGGCCGATCTCGGTCGCCTCGTTTCCATCGAAGCCGGGAAAATCCCCTCTGAGGGCCTTGGCGAAGTGCAGGAAATGATCGATATCTGCGATTTCGCCGTCGGGCTGTCCCGTCAGCTTTATGGCCTGACGATTGCCACCGAGCGCCCCGGTCACCGTATGATGGAAACCTGGCATCCGCTTGGTGTTATCGGCATTATTTCGGCTTTCAATTTCCCGGTCGCCGTCTGGGCGTGGAACGCGGCGCTGGCCATCGTCTGCGGTAACAGCGTCGTATGGAAGCCCTCGGAAAAAACTCCGCTGACCGCGCTTGCGGCGCATGCGGTGCTGGAGCGGGCGATCAGCCGTTTCGGCGACGCGCCGGAGGGTCTTTCCCAAGTGCTGATTGGTGATCGCGAAATCGGTGAAATCCTCGTGGATCACCCCAGGGTGCCACTGGTTTCCGCCACCGGCTCCACGCGTATGGGGCGGGCTGTCGGTCCGCGTCTGGCGGCGCGCTTTGCCCGCGCCATTCTGGAGCTTGGCGGCAACAATGGCGGTATCGTCTGCCCCTCCGCCGACCTCGACATGGCGCTACGGGCCATCGCTTTTGGTGCCATGGGCACGGCCGGTCAGCGTTGCACCACGCTTCGCCGCCTGTTCGTACATGAAAGCGTCTACGACCAGCTCGTTCCGCGTCTGAAAAGGGCTTATGGCAGTGTTTCTGTCGGTAATCCGCTGAATGGTTCTGCCCTTGTCGGTCCGCTGATCGACCGGCTGGCGTTTGATGGAATGCGGAAGGCATTGGCCGAGGCCCGCCAGCATGGCGGCGTGGTTCATGGTGGCGAGCGCGTCGATTGCGATTCCGCGGAGGCATTTTATGTCAAGCCTGCGCTGGTCGAAATGCCGCAACACGAAGGCCCGGTATTGGAAGAAACTTTCGCACCGATCCTCTATGTCATGAAATATAGCGATCTCGATGCGGTGATCGAAGACCATAATGCCGTTGGCGCCGGTCTTTCGTCATCGATCTTCACGCTCGACATGCGCGAAGCGGAACGCTTCCTTGCGGCCGATGGTTCAGATTGTGGTATCGCCAACGTCAATATTGGCACATCGGGGGCGGAGATCGGCGGAGCCTTCGGCGGCGAAAAGGAAACCGGGGGCGGACGTGAATCCGGCTCGGACTCGTGGAAGGCTTACATGCGCCGCGCCACCAACACCATCAACTATTCGAAATCACTGCCGCTCGCGCAGGGCGTTTCGTTCGATATCGACTGAGGTGTGCTCATGACAATTTCCACCGCCATAGTGGAGGCGGGCTTCAGACCCGCCTCGCGGATCGCCTCGGTCGGCGTTTCGAAAATTCTTCAGATCGGTGCAAGGGCTGCGGCGATGAAGCGCGATGGGCACCCGGTCATCGTGCTCGGTGCCGGCGAGCCGGATTTCGATACGCCGCAGAGTATCAAGGATGCCGCCAAGGCAGCCATCGATGCGGGCGAGACGAAATACACGGCACTTGACGGAACGCCGGCTCTAAAAAAGGCGATCGTTGCGAAATTCAGCCGTGAAAACCACGTTGACTACGCTGTTGACGAGGTGACGGTAGGGACGGGGGCCAAACAGATACTCTTCAATGCCTTCATGGCGACGCTCGATAAGGGCGACGAGGTGATTATCCCTACGCCCTATTGGACATCTTATTCCGATATCGTCGAAATTTGCGGCGGCACCTCCGTCCTGATCCCCTGCGATGCAAGCGCTGGGTTCCGTTTGCAGGCAGAGCAGCTTGAGAGGGTGATTACGCCTAAAACCCGCTGGGTACTTCTCAACTCGCCTTCCAATCCCTCGGGTGCAGCCTATAGCGAAGCCGATTACCGGCCATTGCTCGATGTGCTTTTGCGCCACCCGCATGTCTGGCTGATGGTCGATGACATGTATGAGCACATCGTTTACGACGATTTCCGCTTCGTGACGCCGGTGGCGATGGAGCCGCGCCTGAAGGAACGGACGTTGACGATAAATGGCGTATCGAAAGCCTATGCCATGACCGGCTGGCGGATCGGTTATGCCGGTGGCCCGAAGGCGCTGATAAAGGCCATGGCCGTTATCCAAAGTCAGGCGACATCATGCCCTTCGTCCATTGGACAGGCGGCGTCTGTCGAAGCGCTTAACGGCCCTCAGGAATTCTTGAAGGAAAGGCAGGCAAGTTTCCGCCGCCGCCGCGATCTCGTCGTGTCACGTCTAAACACTATCGAGGGGTTGGAGTGCCGCACGCCGGAGGGAGCTTTTTACGCGTTTTCTGGCTGTGCGGGTGTCATCGGCAAGGTAACACCGAAGGGCAAACGGATAGAGGCCGATCACGACTTCACGGATTATCTGTTGGAAGAGGTCCATGTGGCGGTGGTTCCCGGCTCGGCATTCGGTCTTTCGCCGTTCTTCCGGATTTCCTACGCGACCTCAGAGGCGGAACTGACAGAGGCGCTTGACCGCATCGCGCGGGCATGTGCTGCCCTGCAAGATTGATCAGGCATGGGATTTAAAAGCCGATGATCCCCCGTCTGAAGTCATCTTGCGGAGAACCATGCCTGTCACCCGGTTTTTTTGAGCGTCTCATCGAGGCTGGGTTCAGGGGCGACATCGAGACACGCGCGGCCTCGCGCATCGTTCTCGCTACCGACAATTCCATCTATCAGATGGAACCTGCCGGGGTGCTTTTTCCACAAGATACCGATGATCTGAAGACAATTACAAGGGTTTTATCGGAGCCTGCATTTCGGAAAGTCGTCATTGTTCCGCGTGGCGGAGGCACCGGCACCAACGGCCAGTCGCTGACAACCGGCATAGTTGTCGATTGCTCCCGGCACATGTGCCGTATCCTCGAAATCGATCCGGTCCGCCGGATGGCCCGTGTCGAGGCGGGCGTGGTCAAGGATCAGTTGAACCGCGCACTCAAGTCTTATGGCCTGTTTTTTGCGCCTGAGCTTTCAACATCGAACCGCGCAACGATCGGTGGCATGATTTCCACCGACGCCTGCGGTCAGGGTTCATGCCTTTATGGCAAGACTTCCGGCCACGTATTTGGCCTACGCGTTTTGCTGATGGATGGCTCGGACCTGTGGTCACGCCCGCTGGACAGCGCGGCGTTGAATGAGGCCATGGCCCGGAGTGACCTTACAGGAGAAATTTACCGCACGGTCGAGAAGATTACCCGTGAAAAGGCAGATCGTATCCGCGAGATTTTTCCCGATCTCAATCGCTATATGACCGGCTACGACCTCGCTCATGTGCGGCGTGATAACGGTGATTTCGACCTCAACGCTATTTTGTGCGGCTCGGAAGGTACGTTGGCGATGATCGGCGAGGCGGAACTCAACCTGCTTCCCATTCCTGGCCATGTGGCGCTGGTAAATATCCGCTATGGCGATTTCAACACCGCGCTGGAACACGCACGTGCGTTGACGGCACTTAAAGTCGCCTCCGTCGAGACAGTTGATGAGAAGGTTTTGGGTCTGGCGAAGGGCGATATTGTCTGGAACGGCATCGCCCGTTTCTTTCCGGACGATACAGCCGGTTCAGCCAACGGTATCAATATTGTCGAACTGCTTGCCGACGACGAGGATGAGTTGAAGCGTCATCTGGCGCAGGTGATCGCAGCGCTAGACGCAGATAGCAGTCACCGTGGATACACCATTGCCCGTGGACATCACGATGCGGAAGCAATATGGGCCATGCGTAAGCGTGCTGTTGGCCTTTTGGGCAATGTCGAAGGGCCGGTGAGGCCAGTGGCCTTTGTGGAAGATACCGCTGTACCCCCGCAGAACCTTGCGGAATACATTCGTGAGTTTCGCGCTTTGCTTGATGATGCAGGTGTGTCCTATGGCATGTTCGGTCATGTGGATGCGGGCGTTCTGCATGTACGCCCGGCACTCGACCTCAGCCGTGATGACCACACACCTATGGTCCGTCATATCAGTGATGCGGTGGTGGCGCTGACCCGCAAATATGGTGGCGTATTATGGGGAGAGCACGGCAAGGGCGTGCGCTCGGAATATGTGCCGGAGTTTTTTCAGGATCTTTACCCGGATTTGCAGCGTATAAAACAGGTCTTTGACCCCGATTATCGTCTAAATCCGGGCAAGATCGCGGCTCCGGCTTCAAAGTCCCTGCTGAAAATTGACGAGGTGCCACTGAGAGGGGGAGTTGACAGGATCATCGGTAACGACATTCGTTCCGCCTTCGACAATGCCGCCTATTGCAACGGGAATGGTGCCTGTTTTGATTTCGATGAAACCAGTCCGATGTGTCCTTCCTACAAGGCTACACGCGACAGACGCTATTCGCCCAAAGGCCGGGCGATGCTGATGCGTGAATGGTTGCGGCTGCTTGCAGAAAATGGAAGGGACGCACGCAACGAGGCGGAGGCGCTGCGTATCGGGCGCAAACGTCTGTTGGCGCTGTGTCGTCGGGTGCTGAACTCGCTCGATCCGGCAAACAGGTACGACTTTTCCCATGAAGTTCGAGAGGCGATGGACAATTGCCTGGCTTGCAAAGCCTGTGCAGGTCAATGTCCTGTCAAAGTGAGTGTTCCTGCTTTCCGCGCTAGATTTCTGGAGATGTATTACGGTCGTTATCTGCGCCCGCTGAAAGACCCGCTGGTTGCCGCTATCGAGACCACATTGCCGCTCATGAGGCGGGCAAGGCCACTCTATAATCTCCTTGCAGGAACAGGACCGGGTCGCAGGCTGATGCGTGTTGCCGGGTTGACGGCATTGCCATTGCTGCCTGCTGTTTCTCTTGCCGACCATGCGCGCAAGCTTGGTGCCACCATAGCAACCATTGAAAACATCCGAAAGATGACGCAATCCGAGCGTGAAAGGGCGGTGGTCTTCGTAACCGATGCGTTTACCGCCTCATTCGAACCGGCTGTAGCACTTGCCGCTATCAGGCTGGCCCGCAAAATAGGGCTGGTGCCTCTTCTGGCCGAGCCGCATGTCAATGGCAAGGCGCTGCATGTGCATGGGTATCTGCGGCGTTTCGAGGCGGCGGCAGCGCGCACGGCCCATAGTCTCCAGTCCATTGCCGATTTTGGCGTGCCCCTTGTGGGGCTTGATCCCTCGATGACCCTGACATTTCGCAGCGAATACAAATCTCTGTCTGATGCGCCATTGAAAGCGACCGTCCTGCTGCCACAGGAGTGGCTGGCCACGCAGTCGGAGCGGCTTTCCGCCAGCATATCGCCAATAAAACATGCCAGCTTTGGGCTGCTGCTCCACTGTACGGAGCGCAGCAACGTTCCGGCATCGGCTGGTCATTGGAAACAGGTGTTCGAACGGCTAGGCGTGAGGCTGGATATCGTCAATGCCGGTTGCTGCGGCATGGCGGGAACGTTTGGTCATGAGGCTCGCAACCGCGCCACCTCGGAAAAACTCTATGACATGAGTTGGGCCGCGCCCGTAGCGAAGGCAAACGGGGATAACGTGGTTATGGCCACTGGCTATTCCTGTCGTTCGCAGGCGAAGGCAATAGACGGGAAATTCCTGCCACACCCGCTTGAAGTCATAGACCGTCTGACCGACCAATAAAGTTGGGCTGACGAACTGTAACGCGAAACGCCCGGATGCGCTCATCCGGGCGTTTCGGTTTTTCTTGAGGTGTTGTGCACAGATTGATGTGGGAAGGGCGTAAGGCGCGAGCTTGTCCTCGACCATTCTTTGACCGTGAATACATCACCTTGATAGAGCGCTAGCGAAAAGCTGACGCTCCATTATTGTTATTCGCTCAAAAGTAACGAACTTCCTCGGCCTCGATGCTCAGCGGGTCTTTACCGCGCTTGGTCAGCCACGAATAGACCGGCGGTACGCGATCGGCAATTGATTCAACGTGAATGTCGATCAGGCATGGGCCGGATGTGTAGGCAAAGGCTTCAGCGAGCGCCCTGTCGAGCTCTTTCGAATTGGTGGCGGTCCAGGCCTTGACGTCAAATGCTTCCGCAATTGCCTGCCCACGCGGTGGCATGAAATCCACGCCGAAGCACTGGTTATGTCCCTTCAGCCGGTGCAGCCCCTTGATCCAGCCGAAGGTGCCGTTGTTGAACAGCAGGAGAATGGCCGGAACCTGAAGGCGAACGAGTGTTTCCAGTTCGCCGACCGTCATCCCGAATGACCCATCGCCGAACATGCCGATAGGTCGGCGATCCTTGTTGGCAAACCACGCACCAACCGTAGCGGGCAGCGCAGAACCCAATCCGCCGAAAGCGCGTGGTATCGCGAAGCGGATTCTGCGATCTTTCAACTTCAGAAAACGTGTCATATGCGGCGTTGGCGTTCCGGCGTCAGAATAAATATGAGCCGGTTTGCCGTAAGCTTCGAGCGCTTCGTTGAAGCATCGAACTGCGCGTTCGGGTCGCAACGGGGCGGCTTCAGAGCTTAAAAGCTTCTCGGCATTTTCCCAGAAGTTAGCGCGCAAGTCGTTCAATTCATCGACCCATTCCTGTGTCCGGGCCGCATCATTATCAGCAGGTGCCATTTCAATGAGGCGTTGAAGGACCAGGCGGGCGTCGCCCTGAACCGACAGCACATTCTCGTAGTTGTTGGCCATAATCTCGTGATCGATATCGATCTGGGCCACACGCTTGTTGAGCGTAATTTTCGGGAAGGTCCAGCCAATGGTAACGACCGAGCCCATCCTTGATCCTACAAAAAGGACGAAATCGGCATGTTCCAGAGACCAGTTGGCATGTGGATGAAATCCGTTGTCGCCAATAACGCCGACCGCCAGCCGATGATCGTCAGGCATTGTACCTTGGCCCGTCATCGTGGTGCAGACCGGAATATTCAGCCGTTCAGCCAGCTCCGTCACCTCCGGTCCGGCGCAAGAGCGGTTGACGCCACCACCCGAAACGATCAACGGCTTCTTGCTGCTCGTCAGCATCGACATCACGGCATCCAACTTGTCCTGAGGCGGAAGCGTAGGATATGCAGGGAACTGCCTGCATTCGGCCTCGACGTGAAGCGATACACGTGCCGGATCCACCTCAGCGATAAGCATGTCCTCTGGAATCTGGAGATGGACCGCACCTGGCTTGCCAGAGCACGCAACGCGGAATGCACGACGAATGATTTCCGGCAATTTTTCCGCCGATTTCACTTGCACTGACATTTTGGTGATCGGATCGAACAGGCGAGCGCAATCCAGCTCGGTCAAGACGCCACGGCCTTCACCGGGGAGGGGAATGTCGATCGTCAGCAGAATGACCGGAACCGAGGAGGAGTTCGATTCAGCTACCGGAGGCAGTGAATACATGGCGCCTGCGCCCGATGGGCACTCGAAGACGCCGGGCTTGCTGGTAAAGCGCCCATAGGCATCCGCCATGTAACCGGCAGAGCGTTCGTCGCGTGCCATAACGTGGCGAATCCTGTCTTCTCGCTCCTGCAAGGCCTCATAAAAAGGAACGTTGGTGTCCCCCGGTACGCCGAATATCACTTCGACCCCATATCCGATCAGCATGTCCACCAGAATATCTGCGCCGCGCACGACGGTCTCCTTTCGTTACTTTAAAATTCAATCACAACCTGACAGTGGTTTTGAGGATGATCACTGTGACCGGCCCATGCTGCGGGAAGCATGATGGGATGTTCTCCCAACTTTCATGAGCCGGCCTCACTCAGGCGAAACGCCTTGGCGAAAACGCCTCGATACCAGAGGTGGGTGTTTTGCCGCTAACCATGTCTGCGACGATCCGGCCAGTGATCGGACCGGATGCAAAGCCGACATGTCCGTGTCCAAAGGCGTAGAAAACGTTATTCGAGCGGGAGGACGTGCCAATGACCGGCAAACCGTCCGGTGTGGACGGGCGATGGCCCATCCAGCGGTCCAGCTTCATCTCCGTGCGTGGAGTCAAGTGATCGTATGTGGCAATGGCGTGCTCGATCAGAATGTCGACGCGCTTCCAGTTGGGGGGAGTCTCCACCGATGCCAGTTCGACTTGTCCGGAGAGGCGCAGACCTTTCGAGGTCGGCGTATTCGCCATCTTGCCGTCGCTTGGCATGACTGGATGCGAAGGCCCGTTCTCCTCGGAAACAACAACGCCATGATAGCCCCTCTCGGCTTCGAGCGGGATACGGTCGCCAGCCTCGCGTGCGAGGGCTTTGGACCAGACACCGGATGCGATCACGGCCCTGTCGCAGTTGAGGCGGCCGTTATCCGTCTCGACTGCAATCAGACTGTTATCGTCAAAAACGAAACCGTTGGCTTGCGCTTTCATAAGAGTGGCCCCACGGGCGATTGCGGTCGAAACGATCGCTGCAACGTAAGCGCCGGGATCGACGCAATGGGCGCCATCTTCCGCCAGAACCCCGAAGTTGTAGCGATGGGAAAGCTGTGGTTCCCGTGCGTGCAGTTGCCCAGCATCCAGTTCTTTCCAGCGCAAGCCTGTCATGGAGCGCAGATGCCATGATAATTTCTCCGCCTCGAAATCCTGTCTGCCCGGATAAGCATACAGCAGGCCTTCCTGACGAATGAGATGGCTGAGGCCCAGTTCTTCAGCCAGTTTGAGGTGTCGTTGCGGGCTGTCTCCAAGGAGGGTTGCCAGCGCATGCGCGGTTTTTTCGACCCGCGCGACCGTCGAGCCTGCGATGAGAAATCTCACCAGCCATGGCAGGAGCTTGAGAATATGCCGCCAACGGATGACGAGTGGGCCTTTGGGATTCAACAAATAGCTCGGAATCTGTCTCCACAGACCCGGCATCGACATGGGTACGACCGACGCAGGGCTGATCCAGCAGCCGTGTCCATAGCTGGCGCTCTGACGCCCGCCCGGCTCGCCGGCTTCCAGAATTGTAACTTGATGGCCGTCACGGATTAATTCCAGCGCCGTACTTGCACCCACTATGCCTGCGCCAATTACGATTACGTGCATGTCTATCATTCCCGAGCATTACAACGGTTAGACGATTGCTGATCGATGGGCGCAAAAATTCGTCTCCTGCTGTGACGCGGGAGTTGGGTTCATCGCTTGTCGATCACTTTAATGGACCCCGGGGCAGAACCGGGATGACCTGTTTTTCAGTTTACGTACCAACCAGGACCCGGCAGGAGGGGCGGTCGGCACAATCAGTTCGGACCAAGACCATTATGGAAATGGCTCAGGAAGGATCGCGTCGCCGGTTGAACGGGATTGTCGATCACCTGGCGCGCCTCGCCTTCCTCAACGACACATCCATCACGCATGAAGACGACACGGTCCGCCACGTCGCGGGCAAATGCCATTTCATGCGTGACCAGCAGCATCGTCATGCCTTCGGCGGCAAGAGAGCGGATGACGGATAGAACCTCTCCCACCAACTCGGGGTCGAGCGCCGAGGTCGCTTCATCGAACAGCATGACTTCAGGCTTCATCGCCAATGCCCGAGCGATTGCGACGCGTTGCTTCTGTCCACCGGACAAACTGTCGGGGGGAGCCGTTGACTTATCGGCGAGCCCTACCTTTTCCAGCAGTCCGCGGGCGATCTCCCGCGCCTCGGCTTTGGATTTTCGCAGAACCGTGATCGGCCCTTCCATCACATTTTGCTCGACGTTCATGTGCGGGAAAAGATTGAAGCTCTGGAAAACCATCCCTGTCCTTGCGCGGAAGGCGGCAAGCGCCTTGTCCCCGGGCAGCTTCCGCGTGCTGGAAAAGTCAATTGCCTGATCACCCACGCGAATGAAGCCCTGCTCCGGAACCGTCAGCAGATTGACGCTTCGCAGCAACGTCGATTTTCCTGAGCCGCTGGGGCCAATGAGTGCAACGACGTTTCCTTTCTTCACGTTCAGCGTGATGTCCTTCAGGACCTCGAAGTCGCCGAAGGATTTTTTCACGCCGGAAAGCTCGATCATATTGTGTTCTGACATGATGATAAGCCTTTCGTGATCAGCGGCCTGCACGCGCTTCAAGCCTGTGAGCGAAGCGTGTCAGCGGGAAAAGGAGGATGAAATAGATGACTGCGATCATCGTGTAGGTTTCCAGCGGCCGATAACTTGCGGACGTGATCAACTGGCCCTGGTAAAGCAGATCCGGAACGGCCAGAACCGACAGAAGCGAAGTGTTTTTCAGCTGTAGAACTGTCTGGTTCATCAAGGGCGGGATCATGCGGCGAAATGCCTGGGGTAAAACCACGCGCGCCATGAGCTGATGTCGCCTCATGCCGAGTGCGCGTCCCGCGTCCCATTGGCCAAGATCAACCGAAATGATGCCTCCGCGGATGATTTCGCCGAAAAATGATGCGCCGTAAAGCGTCAACGTGATGAAGGCTGCCGAACCCGGAGACAATTCTATTCCGGTCAGGATCGGCAACGCATAATAGCACCACACAAGCTGGACCAGGACCGGCGTACAACGGAATATCTCGATGAAGCCCGTGATAAGCGCGCCGAGGATTTTTACGTTTGAGAGGCGAGCAAGGGCGACCAGACAACCGACAATCAAGCCTGAAACCGCAGTGCCAATCGTAAACCCGATTGTATAAAGTACACCCGTCCAGATCAGGCTCTGGTACTGTATGAGAAAACTGAAATCCCATTGATATTGCATATCGTTCCCACTTTTTTATTTATCGCGCTTCACCAATCGAGGCTCCTGCATGAAGCCACCGGCCAAGTGTGAGGATATCGAACACCGGAAGGCCAAAACGCTTCGATATCTCCGCTGAAAAAGGCGGCAAGTTCGTGCATTCAAATACGAGCGCGCCGATGGAAGGCTGCTTGTCGACGAGATCCTGAACGGTCTGCAATAACTCGTTGCTGAGGGCCTCGCGGTCATAGGGCTTGTCGCCCTCGATCAACTGGTGAAGCGCTCCGCCTTTGGGCAGTCCGGCAACCGGAGGGACATCCATGACGCCCGCTTCCCGGAAATGACGGTCCGTCAGAGAGTTGAAATCATATGTAATCACTCCGACTTTCTTTCCAGCGGGAAGAAAGGCGGTGATCTGCGGAATTTGCAGCAGGCTGGACGTTGCAACAGGAAGCGTGAGGCGGCTTGCGAGTGCGCTTTGCCGCAGCACCAGAAAACCGCATGATGTCGTCAATGCACAGGCGCCTTCTCTCGCCAGCTCTTCACCGGCAGCCACAAAGGCATCGAGCAAAACCGCATCGTCTTCGCCATTGACGATCGTTCTGGCGCTTGCGCCATTGACAGTTTTGTAGACGACGGGGAACGGCCAGCTGCCAGCGTTACCCACGTCACCCAAAGGACGCTCAAACGTCGTGTCAAGCATCATGATACCAAGCGAGCTGGCCATGGTTTCACCGAAAAATACAATGGCCGCCGTGCGTCACGCAACGGTAGCTCCTGTTGGAAACAGGGACAGGATCACGGGTGACCCTGTCCACACCCGATCATCAGAACTGAATATCGGCCGGAATATCCTCTTTCTGGACGCCGACCAGATCGAGACTTGAGGTAATCCAGCTCGTCACCACGCCGGAAGAGCGATTGAATTCAAGCCAGTTGTCTACAAAAGTCCGGAATCGTGAGCTGTCCTCTGCACGAACGCCAGCACAGGTCGGTTGACGCACGATTGGTCCGGGGACAACGATTTTGCCGACATTCGCGTTCTTCTTGACAGTTACCAGTGACAGCATTGCGACCTGGATGACAGCGTCAGCGCGACCGGTCTGAACCGAGAGCGTTGCCTCGTCGGGAGTCTTCAGCGCGACGAGTGTTGCCTTTGGCAGAACGCGACGGGCGAAAAGATCGTGTGTCGATCCGATATCGACCGCAATGCGGACCTCCGGCTTGTTCAGCTCTTCCCAGGTCTTCGGTTCAAGGCCCGGCTTGGCGATGATGGTGAAGGTATTCTGCATGATCGGACGGGTGAATTCGACCACCAGTGCACGTGACGGTGTGGGGCTAAGGCCAAACATGATGTCGATCTTGTTGGCTTGAAGATCGAGAACCGCATTGCCCCAGGTGGTTTCGCTGATTTCGACTTCAGCCTCGAGCGACTTCGCGAGATCGCGGGCCATGCTCATACAAAAGCCAGACCACTCACCAGTCGCGATATCCTTATGATAATATGGTTCGGTTCCAACGATCCCGGCGACACGCAGTTTCTTGCTGCTGCGTATGCGTTCAAATGTCGAACCAGCAGCGGGTGCCTGAGCGACTGCAGGTGTAGCAAGAGCGGTTGCAACCGCGCCCGCGCCGGCGAGTCCAAGGAGGCTTCCAAAATTACGTCTGTTCATGTCATCCCCTTTTTTACATTATTTGACGGTACTCTTGCTTCTGCGGGTTCCCAGTTATCCGCGTCGCAGTCTCGGCAATTGCCTTTTCCCTTCGGGTTACAGGCACGTTCGCCGGATGAGTCAGTCTTGACGATCTTGCATTTAAAACAAAACATCGAATAATCCGCCTTGCATGAGTTTTAGTCATGATGAGGGGTTTGGGCAATGAGGCGGTATCTTCCATCACTTTCGGCGCTGCATGCCTTCGAAGCTGCGGCCCGATATATGAACTTCACGCGCGCCGCTGATGATCTCGGTCTCACGCAGAGCGGGATCAGTCGGCAGATTCGTAATCTGGAGGATTTTCTGGGGACTACCCTTTTTCACCGTTCAGGCCCACGTTTGGTGCTGACAGAAGTTGGAGCCAACTACTATCGCGATCTTGCTTTCACGCTGGACCGGCTTGAAGAAATCTCTATCGATGCGGTCCGTGGCCGTAGTGTTGATTCCTCCTTGATGGTGGGAACGCATCCAACTTTTGCATCTCGTTGGTTGCCTCAACGGCTTTATACTTTCATTTCGGCATTTCCGGACATACCCTTGGAGTTCACGTTAGCAACGCCCGCGACCGACTTCGAAACGACACGTTTGGACATTGCGGTATTGCGGGGGGCTGGTACGTGGCTCCATGCCCGTGCAATTGAACTCTTCCCTGAGAAACTTGCTGTTGTGGCCGCACCGAGCCTTATCCCATTGGGTGAGAAACTTGAACCACTCGAATTTTCGAATTTCCCGATGATCCAAAATGCCGGCCGGCCCAGCCTCTGGCTGAATTGGCTGCGTTTTGCCGGACTATCCTATAGCGGACGCATTCAGGGAATAAGATTTTCTCACTATGAGACGATCATCAATGCAGCCGTAAACGGACTTGGCGTCGCTGTCGTACCAACATTTTACATCGAGCACGAACTTGAAAATGGCTTATTGCACATGCCTTTCGGTGATGCCACGCATTCCGACGATTCCTATTATGTCGTTTACCCGGAAAGAAAAGCGAACAACCCCAATGTCGTGTTGTTCAGGGATTGGCTGATCAGGCAATCCCGAAAACACGCAGATCAATAAGCCGATTTGCTGAGTTCTGCCTCCGATGGGATTATTTTTTGCATGGTTAGTTTGCCGTTTCCGACCGCAATTCATTAGAGCGACTGTATATCTGAGCCCTCGCTGCGAATTCACAAGTCTCTGTGGACTCAGGCGCCTGCAACCAAACATCCAAAACTCCCGGAGCAAACGCGCCGGGAGTTTTTTTGTTGTCACGTGGAATTCCGGACGATCATTTTACCGGGCAAGGTGACTGTTTCGGCTTCAATGGCTCCGGTGATCATTCCGATGATGGCCTCGATCATTTCGTGGCGAGGTTGTTCATACGTGGTGAGACCGTATGCGGGTGAACCTCCGAGTTCATAATTGTCGAAGCCGACGATAGCCATGTCTTCAGGCACTCTCAGGCCGAAGTTACCGCGAATTTCATCCATGGCGCCGAAAGCCAGGATATCGTTCTCACACATAAGGACGTCGACGCGTTCGGAAGGTGCAGTTTGCGAGAGATATTCGCGGACGGAGGCTGCTCCCGCTGCGGCGCTGTATTTTTCGGCAGACAGGAGCTCGATCTCGCCGACGCCTTTTTCCGCCCAGGAATCTGTAAAGTGCTGCCGGCGTCTGAGCGCCGTCGAAAGCGCCGTCGCGCCGCTCATGAAGCCGGGCCTTCGATATCCCCGTTCGTATAAATGGTTGACGATGTCTCTCAGCGCCAGTTCGGCGTCACATACGACGGCGGGCACGCCGTCGATCTGGCTATCTCGTGCCAGAACGAACATGGGCGGCAGTCCGTGGCCAAGCTGGCGGTCCGTCAGCGTTTCATCGCGAAATGCGGTGCCAAAAAGAATGATGGCGTCAACCTGACGCTGGTCGGCATGCAGCAGGGCGTGCACGTGATCGAAGTGGTTATTGATGTTGATGAGCATGGCAACGAGGCCGGCGGCCTGCAGACGCTCCGTCAGTGTTTCAAGAAACGGTAGTTTCTGGGGATTGGCGAAATCATCGACGAAGACGGCGACCTGATGAGTCAGATTGGTGGCAAGGCTCCGGGCAAGAAGATTTGGCGAGTAATTCAGGGCAGCGGCCGATTCCAGCACGCGCCGTTTGCTTTCCTCGGTGATCGACGCACCGGGTGTGAAAGCCCGGATAACGGTCCATTTCGATACGCCTGCTGCGGTCGCCACCTCTTTCGCCGTCGCTCTCCTGGTAGTTTCCCGCTTGCGCATAGTGCCTCCAACCGAAATGGAACGAACATTCCATTTTGGATTCCGATGAAATGAACGCTTGCTTTTAACCCATTCGCGGCTATGATGCACCTGCTTGCACCCGGTAGCAAGATATTTGCACCCGGTAGCATTCACATTTTGCCGGCTTGAGGAGTGGGCCGGTGCAAGGAGGAGGAACCACATGAAATCTATTCTCAGGAAACTCGCCCATGGCGCGCTCGTCGCCGGAATAGCCGTGTCATGCTCTGCAACGGCCAGGGCGCAGGATCAGTTGACCATCATCGCGGTCACCCACGGTCAGGCGTCCGATCCTTTCTGGTCTATCGTCAAAAATGGCATGATGCAGGCGGGCAAGGACAGCAATGTCCGGGTCGATTATCGCGCGCCCGAGACCTTCGACATGGTCGCGATGGGTCAACTCATCGATGCGGCTGCAAACCAGACCCCGGCAGGGATAGTGATTTCCAATCCGGACCCAGATGCCCTTGGTCCAGCGATTGAAAAAGCAGTTGCCGCGGGTATTCCGGTCATTTCGATGAACTCCGGCATTTCGGCCACGGAAAAGCTCGGCATCAGGCTGCATGTCGGTCAGGATGAATTGCCTGCCGGTGTCAAGGTTGGGGAGAAGCTGAAGTCTCTCGGTTTGAAGCATGTTCTTTGCGTCAACCAGGAGGTGGGCAATGCGGCTCTGGACCAGCGCTGCGCTGGAACGGAAAAGGGTTTTGCAGGCGGCAAGGTAACGGTGTTGCCGACGACAGCCGACCCGGCGGAAATCGAAGCCAAGATTCAGGCGGCGCTCACCTCAGATCCCTCGGTGGACGTTGTTCTCGGCCTTTCTGCGCCGCTGGTCGGCGAACGCGCGGTTGCAGTCGTCGAAAAGCTGGGTGTCGGCGACAAGGTCAAGGTTGCATCCTACGATCTGTCGGCGGGTTTTCTGAAGGCGGTCGCGGACGGGAAGGCACTCTTTGCGGTTGATCAGCAACCTTTCCTGCAAGGTTATCTACCTGTGACATTTCTTGCGCTGAACGCACGTTACGGCACCATTCCGGCGGGCAACGTTGCCTCCGGCCCAAGCTTCGTCGAGAAGGACACGGCCGCCGCAGTCATCGAAAAATCCTCCCAGGGCATCCGCTAGGCCGGATGGAAGCGTGGCTCCCGCCAAAGCGGGAACCACTCCGAACGCAACTTTTGCCTCGATGCGCGATCTTTTCGGCCGAACGCCGTTGCGCGCAAAGCTGACACCCAATCTGAGGAACGAACCCATGACGCTGGCCAACGAACAGAACGGGTCCCAGACCCGATCCGACGAGCGGCTAAAAAAGGTTTCGATGATGACCGCTCTCCTGCGTCGTCCGGAACTCGGCGCTGTTGCCGGGCTGGTGCTCGTCACCATCTTCTTTTTCTTCACCGCCAATCCGGCTATGTTCACGCTGGCCGGCGTGGTCAATTTCATGGCCCCGGCTGCCCAGCTCGGCATTCTTGCCATCGGCGCCGCTTTATTGATGATCGGCGGTGAATTTGATCTGTCGATCGGATCGATGGTCGCCTTTGCCGGTCTCGTATTTGGCACGGCGCTGGTGGTTCTCAATCTTCCGCTCAGCGTGGCGATCCTGATTGCGCTTGGATTTGCCGTGGTCATCGGCGTCACGAATGCCCAGCTCACGATGCGAACGGGTCTTCCCTCATTCATCGTCACGCTTGCATTCCTCTTCATTCTGCGTGGCCTCACGCTGGTTGGCCTCAAATGGGCAAGCGGCGGAGCGACACAGCTTCGCGGCATGAAGGAAGCCGCCGCCGACAGCCCGCTTGCCCCGATTTTTTCCGGCGACGCCTTTACCGGCCTGTTCTCCTGGCTCGGCAGCCGGGGCATCATCGAGACATTTCCAAATGGAACACCGAAGGTCCCCGGCATTCCGGTGGAGATCCTGTGGTTCGTCCTGATCGCCCTGCTTGCTACCTGGATGCTTCTGCGGACGCGTTTCGGCAACTGGATATTTGCCGCCGGCGGTGACCCGCGTGCGGCGCGCAAGTCGGGCGTGCCAGTGGCGCGCGTGAAAACCACCCTTTTTATTATAACGGCCATGTGCGCCACGCTCGTAGCGATCCTCACCGTGCTGGATGCCGGCTCCACGGATGCCCGCCGTGGGTTTCAGAAGGAATTCGAGGCCATTATCGCGGCCGTCATCGGCGGCTGCCTTCTGACAGGCGGTTACGGTTCGGCGATCGGCGCGTTCTTCGGCTCGATTGTCTTTGGCATGGTGCTGATCGGTCTTACCTACACGTCGATAGATCAGGATTGGTATCTCGTGTTCCTCGGCGGCATGCTGCTGACGGCCGTCATTTTCAATAATGTGATCCGCAAACGCGTCACGGGAGAACGCTGATGAGCACATCTCAGACGCCAATCGTCGAGGTAAGGAACCTCGTCAAATATTTCGGCTCCATCATCGCGCTCAACGGTGTATCGCTGAGTGTCAATGCCGGCGAGGTTCTCTGCCTTCTCGGAGACAATGGCGCCGGCAAATCCACCCTCATCAACACCCTGTCCGGTGTGTTCAAGCCGACATCGGGAGAATTCCTCGTCGAAGGTCAGCCACGCATATTCGACGGTCCGCGGAATGCGCTCGATGCTGGCATCGCGACTGTCTATCAGGATCTTGCGATGATCCCCCTGATGTCGGTGACGCGGAACTTTTTCATGGGCCGCGAACCTCTGAAGGGTTTCGGCCCCTTCAAAAGCATGGACATGGATTTTGCCGACAGGGTCACGCGTGAGGAGATGCGCAAGATCGGCATCGATGTGCGTGAGCCGGATCAGGCGGTGGGCACCCTGTCGGGCGGTGAACGGCAATGCGTCGCCATCGCGCGCGCTGTCTATTTCGGGGCGAAGGTGCTCATCCTCGATGAGCCGACGTCGGCGCTCGGCGTCGCGCAGACCTCGATGGTTCTCAAATATATCAACCAGGTCCGCAATAACGGGCTCGGTGTCATTTTCATCACGCATAATGTCCGCCACGCCTATGCCGTCGGTAACCGCTTCACGGCGCTGAATCGCGGCAAGACCCTCGGAACCTATTCGAAGAGTGAAATTGGCATCGACGATCTGCAGAACCTGATGGCAGGCGGCAAGGAGTTGCAGTCTATCTCCGAGGAGCTGGGCGGAACCATCTGACTAGACATTCCCGAACGAATATCCGGTTCGGCGCGATCGCGCCGCGCCACGACCCCTCATACTCATCAGCAAGGTATTACCCATGAGCGCTTCTGCGAACTCCTTCCCACTGGCGGCGTGCGCCGAGATGTTGTGGCGTGACAAGCCCATCGAATGGCGCGCTTCCCGGCTCAAGGATCTGGGCTTCGGTGTCGGCCTGTGGAACTGGCCGGAACATGATATCAGCAGACTTGAAGCGACCGGTGCGACCTTCACCATCATGAACGGCTATCTCACCGGCCGGCTTACGGATGACGAAGGCGCGGAGGAACTGCTCAGCACGGCCCGCCAGACCGCCCGGGTGGGCAAACGCCTTGGCGTTCAGCGGCTGAACCTGCATGGCACGGGCCTTGGAGATCGCGGGCTGCCGGTGCAGCCTGTCGAGGTGGTTACGGGCGCCATGTGGCTCAAGGCGCGTGACACGCTTTGCCGTATCGTTGACCTGGCGGAAGAAGAGGATGTGGTTTTCACCCTGGAGAACCTCAACCTTCCCGTCGATCATCCCGGCGTTCCGTTTGCGCGCGCGGAAGATACGCTGGCGCTGGTTTCCAGCATCAACCACCCGCGTCTGCGCCTCAATCTCGATCTTTACCACGCCCAGATCGGCGAAGGAAACCTCATCGAACTCTGCCGCAGGGCCCTGCCGTGGATCGGGGAGATTCAGGTTGCCGACGTGCCCGGCCGCTGCGAGCCCGGTACGGGCGAAGTCAACTGGAACGGCATTGCCCGGGCGCTGAAAGCGATGGGCTATGCCGGGCCGGTCGGCATGGAGGCCTGGGCATCCAGCGATGCCGACGCAGCGCTCTCGGCTTTCCGCGCTGCATTCACAATCTGACAACATAAACCCATAGGACGATCCCCATGCCCAAGATAAAACCCGTCAATGTCGGTCTCATCGGCGCCGGCCGCATCGGCTCTTTCCACGGTGAAACCGTCGCCCGGCGACTGGTCGATGCCGAACTCGTCGCCATTGCCGATCCCGCACCGGGTGCGGCAGCAGGTCTTGCGGAAAAACTCGGCGTCGACGCCGCCTATACCGACATTGCTGCATTGCTTGCACATCCCGGTCTCGACGCCGTCATCATCGCAACGCCGGCCCGTTTCCATACCAATGTTCTTGTTCAGACTGCCGAGGCGGGAAAAGCGATTTTCTGCGAAAAGCCGATGGCGCTAACGCTGGAGGATGCCGATCGGGCGATTGCCGCGGCACGCTCGGTCGGTGTTTCCCTCCAGGTGGGCTTTAACCGCCGGTGGGATCAGGCCTTTGCGGAAGGCCGGGCCGCGATCGACGCCGGCAAGGTCGGCGCGCCGCAGCTCATCCGCTCGCTGACGCGTGATCCCGGCCCATTCGCCGCAGACCCTGGCCGTATTCCGCTCTGGACGATTTTCTACGAGACCCTCATCCACGATTTCGACACGCTGTTATGGCTGAACCCCGGCGCCAGACCCGTCGAAGTCTTCGCCATGGCGGATGCGCTTGTCCGCCCTGACGCAAAAGGTGAAGGCTTTCTGGATACGGCGGTGGTCAATATCCGTTTCGACAACGGCTCCATAGCCGTTGCGGAAGCCAATTTTTCGGCGCTCTACGGCTATGACATTCGCGGTGAGGTTTTTGGATCGGCCGGCATGGTGACGATGGGCGATGTGCGTCGTTCAAGCATGACGCTGTTCGATGGCTGCGGCGTCTCGAATGAGACCTGGCGTCGCGATACCGATCACTTTGTCCATGGTTACACGGCGCAACTCGCCTCTTTCATAACCGCCGTCCGTCAGGGGGCAATGAGTGAAGGGCCGACGGGCCAGGATGCACGCAACGCACTGGCGGTCGCCCTTGCCGCTATTCAATCGGTATCCCGGAAACAGCCGGTTGCCCTGAACTGAACCCCATGCGCGCTGGCTTGCCGGCGTGCTTTTCGATCGACGAGGAGCAGGCTCCATGCGTACGCGGCAGACCTTTAAAACGCCGACCAGCATTCAGGACATGAAAGGTCTGATCGTAACGGGGAGCTTGCGATTGTCGCAGCAGCAGGACCATGTCGCGCGAACCATTCTGGCTCGTCCGCATATCGTCGCCTTTGGAACGATCGGTTCCCTCGCCAGCGAATGCGCCGTGTCTCCATCCACCGTCGTCCGTGTCGCCAACTCGCTGGGCTTTGATAGGTTCAGCCAATTCAGGCGGATTTTTCGCACGCACGTACTGTCGGAAGGAAAGGGGCGTAACATAAAGAATTTTCTATAGATTTTGCCCTGTGAAAGTGAACGTCGCGGGTTTTGCGCGGTGGAGAAGAAAAATGAATATTACCGAGATTTTGCCGGCGGGGGTTCGGCTCGCCGTCAGCCCACTTTCCTGGTCGAATGACGTTCTTGAGGATCTTGGAGCGGACATCTCACTGGAGAGCTGCCTGACGGACACTGCGGATGCGGGGTATCAGGGCATCGAACTCGGGCGGAAATTTCCGCGTGATGGGGCTGTTCTGCGACCTTTGCTTCAGCATCACGGATTGGCTCTGGCGTCTGGCTGGTACTCGGGCAAGCTTGCCGAGCAAAGCGCCGGAGAGGAGATGCTGGACGTTTTCTCCCATGCGGAATTATTGCGCCTGATGGGTTGCAAGGTGATGGTTTACGGAGAGGTGGCGATGATGTCTCCAGGCTCACCGCTGGACACGCCAATGTCACAGCGCTTGGTCATGCCCAGAGAGGATTTTCCGGCATATGCCCTGCGCCTCACGGAATTTTCCAAACGCCTGGCGGGGGATTTCGGCCTGCAGCTCGCCTATCACCATCATCTCATGATGGTTGCTGAAACTTTCGATGAGATTTCTCTTCTGTTCGACAGGGTTGGTCGCGAGACCGGGCTCCTTCTGGACACCGGCCATTCTGTTGCTGCGGGCTTTGACTATCAACGTCTCATCGAGCGTTTCGGTGACCGTGTCGCTCACATACATCTCAAGGATGTCCGCGGCGCTGTCATGGAAAATGTCCGGAACCACGATCTCAGTTTCAATGCCGCGGTGCGAAGCGGGATGTTTACCGTTCCGGGCGACGGCGTGATCGATTTCCAGCCCGTTGCTGCATTCGTGCGGGACAGCTGTTATCAGGGATGGCTGGTGGTGGAAGCCGAACAGGACCCGGCCGCAGCGCCGCCGAGAGATGCGGTGACACGCGCATTCAGGCATGTCGAGAACTTTTGGACGGCTGGGTCAACACCGCATGATGTGTAAATATACGCCTAAGTCCCCATGATCGAATGCCGTTTTGCTCGTCTCCGGTCCTCGGACGATCTGTTCAAGAGGTTCCGATTCGACATTAAGGACCAGCGGCCCCACGCTTTCCGGGCCAGGCTGTCAGCGCGACATCGACCAAAGCCTTTAACCTAGCCCTGCACGCACCGTCGCAAGCCTGCGCAGACATGCCCTGAATGATGGCGCCGTAAAAGCGCGCGAGCGTATCCGTGTCGGTTTGCGTGGGTAGTTCGCCCTCGCTGACGGCGCGGTCGAACCGCGTCTTGAGAATCTGTATTGCCGCCTCGCGCAATCCCGCCGTTGTGCGGGCGACAGAGGCGTTTGCTTCCGAATGCTGGAGAACGGCGGTGGAAACGATGCATCCGCGCGGCTTGTCGGGCTGGGTATGTCCTTCAGCAATATCGTAAAGGTAAGAGGCGAGCGCCTCATAGGCGGGTATTTGCGCCTGCAGCACTTCGGCGCGGCGTTCGCTTTGCTGCGCAATGCTATGATCAAGCGCCAGCTGGAACAATTCTTCCTTTGAACCGAAGGTCGCGTAGAGGGACGGCGGGGTGATGCCCATCGCATGGGTGAGGTCCGCTATCGAGGTTCCCTCATAGCCGTGTTCCCAGAACAGCCGGGCTGCGACGTCGAGCCCGGCATTCCGATCAAGCAGGCGCGGTCTACCGCGTTGTTTTCGCGTCATTTCAGACATTTTTATATCGATCACTATAAAAATATTGACAGGTCATGGCCAGGTTTTATTATAACGATCGCTAGTTAAATCGCAACGGAGTGATCCATGCCTCAGAAACTATCGAACAAAGTCGCCCTCATAACGGGCAGTTCACGCGGCATCGGCCGTGCCGTGGCTCTGGCGTTTGCGAAAGAGGGTGCAGGTCTTATCGGCGTCCATTATGGCGCGAACCCCGAGGCGGCACAGGCAACGATCCGCGAGATCGAGGCTCTCGGTTCGAAGGCGGTCGCTCTCAACGCCGATCTGCGGGCCGGGAAAGCGGCGACGGACAGCTTGTGGGAGCAGTTCAGGGAAGCCGCGGTCGCTTTCACCGGCTCGCCATCGCTTGATATTCTCGTCAATAATGCGGGCATTGCCCCGGCGACACCGTTGAAAGAAACAACGGAAGCCGCTTTCGACGAGTTGATGACGATCAACTTCAAGGCGCCGTTCTTTCTCATTCAGGCGGTTGCCGATCATCTCCGCGACAATGGCCGCATCATCAACGTCTCGACCGGTTTCACGCGCATCGCGGCGCCGACGCATCCCGCCTATGCGGCGTCCAAGGGTGCGCTTGAGACATTGACGCTGGCGCTCGCCCCGGAATTCGGGCGACGCGGAATTACGGTCAATTCGGTTCTGCCGGGTGTTACTGAAACCGACATGAACGCCGGATGGCTGGCAGCGCCGGAGGCCCGCGCAGGCGCCGAAGCCCTGTCCGTCTTTTCACGTATCGGTCGCGCCGACGATATTGCGGACGTCATCACATTCCTTGCCTCGAACGATGCCCGCTGGACGACTGGACAGATGATCGATGCGACGGGCGGTGCGCGGATTTGATCCAGCCATAGCAAATATCCCTGGACGAGCGGCGTCGGGCAGTTTCGCCTGACGCCTGCCGATACTAGCCGTGTTTGCCCGCCCACCGTAGATTCTGGGTTTGCCCGCCATAACCATAGGCATCGCCATCAACGGCGTGAACCAGCACATAGCTCGCCTCGTGCACGGGGCTCAGCAGGGCGTTCATCTCGTTATAGATCCGCCGGACCCATTCGGTCGTCTCGTCCTTTATATTGGTGTGTTCCGTAATCGAAACCTCGACATAGAAGCTTCCGACCTTCTGGTCGGCGACGCTCGATCCGGCGATGATCCAGTCATCGGGATCGGCGCTCTCGACGAGAACCGCGGTGACAGCCGGGTCTTTGTGCAGGATTTCCGCCGTGAGGCGAGAAAGCAGAGCCGCGACTTCCAGCTTTGGGTCGCGTCCGTTCCGGGGTTTGGTGTAGCGCGCTTTGATCATGGGCATGGTCTTGTCTCCTTGTTGCAGAGACACCTTGCGCAAATTTATTCATAATGAGAATATGGTATTGGATATTCCATACATAGCGATTTTATATGATTGACCTCGAAAGCGTTCGCCTGTTCATTTTCTCTGTCGAACTCGGCAGCCTGACAAAGGCGGCGGAGGCGGCAGGAACCGTGCAACCGGTCGTCAGCCAAAAATTGAAGATGCTGGAGCAGCGTGTCGGCAGGCGGCTGATCGACCGTTCGCCGCGGCATCTGCGGCTCACGGAGGATGGCCAGGTGTTCCTGCCGAAGGCTCGCGAGCTGCTCGCCAAACACGAGGAAGCACTGACCTTCGGTCATGAATCGCCGCTGCACTTTAGCCTGGCCGCTAGTGACCATGCGATCGGGGGCCGCCTTTCGATGGCCATACGGGCGATGCGCGCGGCACTCCCCGCCAATGCGGTGATTGACGTGAATATCGGATTTTCCCGGTACGTGAAGGAAAGTTTCGCGTCCGGACAGGCCGACGCCGCCATTATCCGGCGTAACGGCGGTGGCTCAGACGGCGAAATCCTGCGTACCGACAGGCTGGGATGGCGGGCCGCCCCGGGCTGGCGGCCACGCTCCAACAGCGCCATTCCGCTGATGTCGCTGGGGTCCGGGTGCGGTGTCCGGGAAATTGCGGTGTCGGAGCTTAGAAGAGCCGGCGTGGAGTGGCGCGATGCTTTCACCGCCGGAAGCTGTTCGGTGCTCCATGAAGGAATTCTTGCAGGCGCGGGTGTAGCGCCGATGGGCGATATTAGCGCCCGTGGCCTGCCTGACAGGGGTGTGGAACTGGGGCTGCCTTCGTTGCCGCCTTCCGATATCGTTCTTCTTTCCCGCGCAAGAACGCCCGCACATGCATCGGCGATCAGAGCCCTGGCCGCAGCCGTATCCGGCACCGGCGACTAGGTTGAGTGGTTCCCCGCCGCTTTTGGGCAGTTCCGCTCCAGCCCATCAACAAGTTCGCCTCGTCGCGCGCGTGAATGATGACGTCAGCCCGCATTGCTCAAATCCATGTAAGCGGGTTCAAATTCGTGGCCATCGGGATCTGCGAAGGTGCGGAGATACATGAAACCCAGATCCTGCGGTTCCCGGACATCCGCTTGCCCGCCCGCTTTTGCCGCGGCGCCAACCATGGCGTCGACCTCTTCGCGGCTGTCGCGCGAAAGGGCGATCAGCATGCCGTTTGTCGTATGGGCATCGGCGATCGGTTTGGCGGTGAAGGTCTTGTAATAATCGTGCCGCAGAAGCTGGAAGGTGATGGTCTCCGACCACACCATCGAGCTTGCGTCTTCGTTGGAAAACTCTTCGTTCTTCACGCAGCCGATCGCCTCATAGAAGGCGGTCGAAACGGCCAGGTCTTTCACCGGCAGGTTCAGAAAAATCATCTTGGCCATTGTCTTTCTCCTCATGGTGGAACGGGGTTACAGGAAGGTCTGCTGAAAGGTCTCGCTCGGATGGATGCAGATGATCTCCAGCCGGTCAGTGCCGATATTTTCGAAGCGATGGGGGATATTGGCAGGCCCAACGACGATGTCTCCCGACGAGCCGCGCGCCCGCTGATCGCCGATTGTGAACTCGGCCTCGCCTTTGCGCACCACCCAGGTTTCGGCATAGGGATGAACATGCAGATCAGGGCCGCGACCCGGATCGGCATTGACGAGAAAGATGGATACGGCGCTTCCGTATTCGCATCCTTCATAACGCACCGTCCGGCTCTGGCCGGGGTTCGGTTCCTGATGACGGCGGATGGAAAACATCTGGTCTCCTCCCTGAGACAAAACTATCTTCGCGAGAAGATATATGTGCAATTTATCTTCCTGTCAAGATATCTATCTTCTCGCAAAGATATATTCACGGAGCGGGCAAAGCCGTATATGGTTTTCGAAGTGCTGATGGGGTGATGAGATGAAGCAGTTGATGCCGGACACGACGACGGATCGGACGATGGAAGCTGACAGGGAAGATCATGTCGACCGTCTCCGTGGCCAGTGGGCGCGGGAACTGCCTGATATCGATACGGAACCGATGGCTGTCTTCGGGCGCGCCAAACGGCTCAGCAACCTTCTCGCGCCATCAATCGAAGAGACATTTGCCGGCTTCGGTCTCGACCGTGGCGAGTTCGATGTTATCGCGACATTGCGCCGGTCCGGGCCGCCCTACCAGCTGACGCCGACGGAAATGTATACGACGCTGATGCTCTCCTCAGGCGGCCTGACGCACCGGCTTGATCGATTGGAAAAGGCCGGCCTCATCGAGCGCAGAAAATCGAAGCTCGATGGGCGCAGCGTCGTTGTGTGCCTCATGCCGGCCGGCATAGAGCTGGCGGAAAAGGCGTTTCGCCAGGACATGAAAAGCGAACTGAGTTTCCTGCAGGGCCTCACTCCGGAGGAGCGCGATACCCTCGCGGCGCTGCTGAAAAAGCTGGTGCTGGAGATCGAGGCCCGTGCGTAGGCTCCGGTGCAGGTTTTTTCATTCGAGCGAACCTGCAGGTCTGAACTGTTTACCGGGCATCTGCGGCTTGCGCCGGCGGCGGCCGTAGCAGCATCTCTCTCAAGCGATCACTGTGTTTTCCAGGTCTCGAGCAGCATCCGCACAAATTTTTCGGCGGCTGGGGAAAGAGCGCTGCTTCGCCTTTGCACGATGCCTATCGTACGGGAGACCACCGGGTTGACGATCGGCCGGGTGATAAGGAATGGGTGATCGTCCTGCGGCGTTGCCAGCCGCGGCAGGACGGAAATGCCAAGTCCGGCTTCGACCAGACCGAGCGACGTGTTGAGATGCGTCACCTCATAAAACCAGTTCAATTTTAGATTGTGCCGTGCAAGCGCGCTGTCGAGAAGCGTCCTGTTGCCGCTCGAGCGGTCCACGACGACCAGCGGATAGGCCTCCAGCTGGTCCCACTCGATCGTTTCGAAAGCTGCCAGAGGGTGGTCTTTCCTCATTGCCAGCACGAAGGGGTCATCGATGAGGGGCTCGAATGAAAGCTCGGGATCGGAATTGCCCATCAGGTTGATGCCGAATTCCACCTCGCCTCTGGCGACCGCCTGCAGACCCTCATTGGCTGTCAAATCCCTGATCCGCAGCCTTATATGGGGATATTGCTGGCTGAAGGTCTTGATGACGGTGGGAAGAAAGTAAAAGGCGGCGGTGGGAACGCAGGCCATGGTGATAAGCCCGCGCCGTTGCGCGCCGTCCTTCATGGCAAAAAGCGATCCGTCAAATTCCTCGAGCATACGCCGAACGAGCGGCATGACTTCCTGCCCCATGGCGGTGGGTGCGACGTGGCGCGTCGTTCTTTCAAGAAGTGGCGCGCCGATGGCCTGTTCCAGTTTCTGGATACGGCGGGTAAGCGCCGGTTGCGAGATATGCAGCGCCTCGGCGGCCCTGTGGAAACTGGCCAGTTCAACCACCGCTTGAAACGCCCGCAGATCCAGAATTTCACAATTGATGCTCATACCGCAATAAAACTCCAAAACATTGCATTTAACAGATTAGACTCTTTTGCTCATATTGCAACAACACGGCGCATTGATCCGCCAAATGCAATATTGAGGCAACCCATGAACGATCTGCTGAAGATACCCTGTGTGCTGATGCGCGGTGGAACGTCGCGTGGACCGTTCTTTCTCGCATCCGATCTTCCCCGTGATCGGGCAGACCGGGACGCGGCCCTTCTTTCCATCATGGGGTCTGGCCATCCATTGCAGATCGACGGCATTGGCGGGGGCAATCCGGTCACGTCCAAAGTTGCGATTATCGGCCCTTCCACGGTCAGGGGCGCCGACATCGACTATCTGTTCGCACAGGTTCGCACCGACAGGCAGTATGTCGACTATTCGCCAAACTGCGGAAACATGCTGGCCGCCGTCGGGCCCTTTGCCATCGAAGCGGGGCTTGTCGAAGCGCAGGGCAACGATACTCTTGTGCGAATCCATAACGTGAATACCGGCAAGCTGATCGAGGCGAAGGTTCCGACACGCGGCCGCGAGGTTATTTATCTCGGCGACGCCTCGATCGACGGTGTTCCGGGTCTGGCGGCGCCCATCGCATTGACATTCATGGATGCGGCGGGTGCGAAAACCGGCAAGCTGCTGCCCACCGGAAAGCCGGTCGATCTGATCGATGGCGTCAATGTGACGGCCATAGACTGCGCCATTCCGATGGTTCTCATCCGCGCAGCCGATCTCGGCGTGACGGGGTACGAGGATCCGCAAACCCTGAGCGCTCACAAGGATCTCATCGCACGGATGACCCGCATCCGCATCGAGGCCGGAAAGTTGATGGGAATGGGTGATGTGAAAGACATGGTCATTCCGAAACCGGTGCTCATTGCACCGGCCCGCAGAGGCGGCACTCTCTCTGTACGGTATTTCATGCCCAACGAGTGTCATCCTGCACTGGCGACGACCGGTGCCGTTGGCATCGCAACCGCGGCTGTCACCACAGGCTCCATCGCTTATGATGCCGCCGGAGGCCTTTCGGTGCCGACCCAGATCCGCATCGAACATCCCGCAGGCTGCCTCGATGTTCAGCTGGAGATGCGAAACGGCGCAATAACGGCCGGACTCGTAAGAACGGCGCGCAGGCTTTTCGAAGGCTTCGCCTTCGCCAAACCAACCGCTGCGATTGAAGACGCAGCCTAGACGCGGCCATAGTGGCGCAAAATATAGTCAAACCGGGAGGAGACCCTTATGCGTAAATATCTGCTTGCAACCGCGGCGCTCTGTGCGCTGGCGGCATCTGCCAATGCCGAATCCGTCAGGATGAGCGTTGGCTCGTACAACCTCAACAACCTGCCTTTCCCCGTGGCGGCGAGCCTTGGCTTCTACAAGGAGGAGGGCCTTGATGTAACGACCGAGAACTTTGCCCAGGGCGGATCGAAGGTTCTGCAGGCGCTTGTTGCCGGTTCCACGGACGTTGCCGTGGGCTTCTACGATCATACGATCCAGATGCAGTCGCAGAACAAGCACGTGGTCGGCTTCGTGCAGCTTGCCCGCAACTCGGGCCTGGTTCTCGCCGGCAAGAACGACACGGACTTCGACCCGGCCAAGCCCGAGACGATCAAGGGCAAGAAGGTCGGCATCACGTCGCCTGGCTCCTCTTCGGACTTCTTCATTCGCTATTACATGAAGCAGCATAATCTCAGCGACAACGACATCTCCATCATCGGTGTCGGTTCGGGCGCTGCGGCAGTTGCCGCCCTGCAGCAGGGCAAGATCGATCTGCTCGTCAATTACGATCCTGCCGCAACCATCGTCGTGGAGCGCGGGCTGGGCAAGATCCTCATCGATGCCCGTAGCGACCAGGGCGCCAGGGATGTCTATGGCGGCATCTATCCCACCTCGGTCCTTTACGCCACGCAGGACTATATCAACGCCAATCCCGAAGTGATCCAGAAGGTCACCAATGCGACGGTTCGGGCGCTGCACTGGATGAAGCAGCATTCTGCGGAGGAAATCGTCGCAAAGCTTCCCGATGATTTCGTGTCCGGCGACAAGCAGACCTACATCAAGGCCGTTGAAGCGGCCAAGGCGATCTTCTCCGAAGATGGCAAGTTTGAGCCTGCCGATCTCGAAACGCCGCTGGCCGTTCTGAAAAGCTTCAATGACGCGGTCGCCAAGGCGACGATCGATCTCAACACCACCTACACCAACAAGTTCATCGAGGCTGCGGCCTCGAAGGCCGCAAACTGAGAGGCCGCCATGTCTTCGCCAGCCAGAAAGCTAGAACCCGTGACGGAACTCGAACCCCAGCCGATGGTGGCAATCGACGACGTGACCATGGCGTTCGGTTCGTTCGTTGCCGTGCAAAACGTAAATCTCAAGGTCGGCAATGGTGAGTTTCTCTCCATCGTCGGGCCGACGGGATGCGGAAAGTCCACCATTCTCAACGCGATTGCGGGCCTGTTGAAGCCAGCGCAGGGCAGGGTTTCCATCGACGGTTCGCTCGTCAAGGGCGTACAGAACAACATCGGATATCTGTTCCAGCAGGATGCGCTTCTTCCCTGGAAGACAGCGTTTCAGAATGTCGAGCTTGGCTTGATGTTCCGCGGCGTTCCCGAAAATGAGCGGCGCGCCAAGGTTCAGGCCTGGCTTGAAAAGGTTGGCCTCAAGGGCTTCGGAGACCGCTTTCCGCACCAGCTCTCCGGCGGACAGCGCAAACGCGTGCAGATGGCGCAGGCGCTCATCACCGAGCCGAAGGTCATCCTGATGGACGAGCCCTTCTCGGCATTGGATATCCACACCCGCCATCTCATGCAGAACGAGTTGCTGCGCCTGTGGCAGGAGGACCGCCGTGCGGTGGTCATGATCACCCATGATCTGGAAGAGGCGATTGCACTCGGAGACCGGGTTATCGTTCTCGCCGCCGGCCCGAAGAGCCGCGTCATCGAGAGCTTCCCTGTCGATCTCGAGCGGCCCCGCAACGTCGCGGAAATCAAACTCGATCCAAAATTCATGACGCTCTATCGCGATATATGGGCGTCCCTGCGTGGCGAAGTGGAGAAAAGCTATGCAAGCCGTTAATGTTCGTATCATCCAGATCGCTCTTCTGGTCGTGCTTTTGGGCGGGTGGCAGCTCGGTGTGACCTCGGGCGCCATCGACCGCTTCTTCTTTCCGGCACCCTATGACATCGTCAAACAGGTGATTGACTGGGTTGCCGATGCCGGTTTTTACAAGCATGTCGGCATCACGCTGAGCGAAACGGTGCTGGGCTATCTCATCGGTACAGGTCTCGGCGTCGGCGCCGGCGTCTGGCTGGGCCTCAGCCCCTTCGTCGCGCGGGTGCTCGATCCGTTCATCAAGGCCGTGAACGCCATTCCGCGTGTCGTTCTGGCTCCGATCTTCGTGCTCTGGCTCGGTCTTGGCCTGTGGTCGAAGGTTGCGCTTGCGGTTACGCTCGTCTTCTTCGTCACCTTCTTCAACGCCATGCAGGGCGTGCGCGAAGTGAACCCGGTCGTGCTTTCCAATACCCGCATTCTTGGCGCCAAGCGTTCGGATCTGCTGCGTCACGTCTATTTCCCGGCGGCGGCGAGCTGGATTCTGTCGTCGCTGCGCACCTCCGTCGGATTTGCAGTGGTCGGCGCAATCATCGGCGAATATCTGGGAGCTTCCGCCGGCCTCGGTTATCTGATCGCCCGCTCGGAAGGCAACTTCGATGCGGTCGGCGTCTTCGCGGGCATCATCATTCTGGCGGTCTTCGTTCTTGTTATTGACCTCATTCTGGATTTTGCGGAGAAGAGGTTGATTACCTGGCGACCCAATGCAGGCGAGGAGCGTCCCGCGTAAGCGGACTGCAACAAGAGACTATTTCCGTTGGGGCGGTCCGTGATCGCCCCTTTTTAAATGGCTGAGCCTTGCAAGCGAAATGGGGACGTCCAAATCCTTCATTCGTCGGACAAATTGCACATGCTGGACATCTACTACGCTGATTTCAACACCACCGTCATACCCTCGGACCCGGGCTGCCTGGAACTCGCCGGCTCCGTCGATCTTGATGCGCACCGTTTACTTGCGGCCCTGTTCGACAAGGCCCGGCAGGCCGGCGTCGATCTCAGATATTTCGAAGATACGCTGCTTGAAACGAAGCAGGTCGCGATATTGCTGAACATTCTCATGGCAAACGAACATGTTCTTGAAGGTAACGAACACGCGCTGGCCGCGTTCAATTCGATGCGTGATCTCCTGGAACGGGCTGCGAAGCGAGGCGTGGGGCTCGTGGCTTTTGCTGATTGAGCGTTGGTGCATTGTTGTGTTTCTGGCGGTGAGATTTGTAAAAGTGCCGGGAAAAGTCTCCTGAGATATCTCGACACAGGGGGTTCTTTGGTGCTCCAAGGAAGGACGTATCCGCTGAGGAGCCATTCATGAAAACAGTCACAAGTTCGTCGCCCCTGCCACTGGATGGCCCGCAATGGGGCAGATTCCGTCAGCGGGATGAATTGCGAAAGGCGATGCTTGAACGGCGCTTCGACGAGGTGGAGCGTATACTCGCGGCGCTTGAGGCGGCATGGTGGCAGTCCAACGATCTGGCGGACGATCGCTATATCCATCTTTCGACCGACACGGGCCTGTTCGACAGCGCCAGCGTCGACGCGGCTCTCAGACTGGAACTTCTTGATGCCTGGAGGCAGGCATACCCGGCTTCATATCATGCAAGGCAGGTCGCGGGTCACTATTACTTCCGCCGGGCCTGCGACATCCGAACGGCGACCTGGGCATCGGATGTTGGGGAAGACCAGTGGGCCGCCGCCCACATGGCCTGCATAATTGCGGCAGAGCATTTGCTGAAGGCGATGGCCCTTTCCGCGCGGCCTGCTCTTGCCGCAGAAACCATGATGGAGATGAGCCAGTATCTCGGGCAGCCGGATTTCGTCGATGCGCTGTTTCTGGGTACGCCCGTTGAAAAGACGGTAGCGCGCGATGAGTTCGAACCGGAGCTTTACGAAGCCGCATGCGCCCGGCTTGCCAGACACGGATTGATGCCGCCCGGTATCGTAACGGCGACGCTTCCTGCCTCGCTTCCACCCCTGCAGCACGGGGACGCCCAAAATCCCGGCTATTACTGGTTGCGCTACTGCCTTTCGCTTCGGCCCCGGTGGCCGGAAATTCTGGTTTCTTACGCGCAATATTTGAGCCCGCGATGGGGTGGCGATGATGGCGAGGTCGAAAAATTCGCCAAAGGTCCCTTATGTTCCGCGCTGAGCGAACAGGAGCGCAATTCCGTGCGCTGGCCGGGGGTGCAGGATGCATTGACCATACCCGATTATCCCGAACCCGGCGATACCCGCGAAATTGCCGCCCGGGAGAGGATTTTCAAGAATTGGCTGGCGCGGGATCTCACCGATCGCCTGCGTTTCGTTTCCCTCGGAAAATACGCCAATTTCACCCATTATTCTCTCCAGGACGAAAAACTGGCGCACCAGCGCCATGTCGAATCCATCCGTTACTGTAAGGCGCCTGGAACCTATCCGGCCATTGACGGCCCGTTCCGGGACTTCACCAATCTGATGCTGATCCAGCATTTCGAGGATCACGACGGCGCCTATGCAGACGTGCTGCAAACCGCCGTCCGTCGTTTTGATGAGCCGACCATGCTGACCATGGCGGCATTTGCCTGGCAGTTCGGCATGTGGGGAATAGAGGCGAACCCGGCCATCGCCACGCAGCTGGTCGACCGGGTCGCGCAACTCGAACCGCTCTACGAGCCCGATGAGTTCACGCCGATGCATGCCTGCCGGATGATCTGGGATGGAGGATTCCAGCAGGAGTCGGCCTGGTTGACCCGCGCATTCGCTGAACGGCGCGTCTATTCGGCCGCGGCAAGCATGTATGACATCGCAACGGGCTTCCGGCCCGATACAGACCCGCAACTGCTCGACGGCGACGAAGCGGGGCGCTGGCTTCAGCAGGCCGTCGAAGAGGGTGAACCGGTCGCACTTTATAACTATGCCTGGCGGCTGGAAAATGTCGACAATCTCGATCTGTCGCTGCGGGAAAATTTCGAACGGGTTCAGGAATATTACCGTGGCGCGATGGAAGGCGGCGTGGATATATCCCTCATTCGACTGGCGAGCGTTGATCGCCGGCATGGCACTGCGGAGGAAAAACAGCAGGCCGTCGCCAATATGAAATCCCTCATCGACTATCATGACGACCACATTGCCGGAGAGGCTTATGGCCAGGTCGTTCTCGCCTATAAATATGGCGATGGCGTTCCCAAAAGCGAGTTTATCGCCATGCAATGGTTCGACCGTTACAAGGAACTCTTCCCCGATCATTCGTCACTGGAGTGGATGGAAACGCAAGTTTATGGATCGAGCGGATTGCAGATGGCCGGGCGGGCGTTGAAGGCCTTCTTCCTCGGCAAGAAACTTTCAAGCGACCATCTCCCACCGAAATAAGCGTCGGCATGGCGAGCCCCCTCCAGTCACCGCGCGAAGGCAGATGGCGAGCCCTGGCCTGGCTCGCCTTTGGCGACATGTTCTTACTCGCCTGCAGCCTTGCGCTGATCCTGTCGCCTCTTTTGTTTGTGTTGCTGGTGCCTTCGCGGCTTCTGCTGGTGCTTCTTGCCTTGCCGGCGCTGTCATGGGTCTTTTACGGGCTGATGGTCCTGCGAGCCTATGCGGCGGTGCCGCCCCCACCGGTTTCGGATGGAATATTGCTGGAGGCCGACAAGGTTCCCGCCCTTGCCGAAGAGCTTGAACGACTGCGCCTCGCTTGCGATGCGCCAGCCTTCACGGCCGTCTATATCAATGCAGAGCTTAACGCGTCGATCTATCAGACGGGCTCCCGTGGCGGCCAGCCGAGGCATGTTCTGGTGCTCGGCCTGCCGCTTCTCGCCCTGTTGACGGGACGGCAGGCCGCGGCCGTCATCGTGCATGAATACGCCCATATTTCCCGGTTGCACGGTCATTTCGCGCGCTGGGCCTATGTGGCTCGCCAACGCTGGGCGGCACTCGGTAAATTGCATGAGCGCAATCATCGGCTGGTCACCGCGCCGCTCAGATTGTTTCTTGCCTGGTATGTGCCGAGCATGATGCGCGAGACGCTGGAGTTTTCCCGTCGCTGCGAGGCGGTTGCCGATGCTCGGGCGATCACGGTTTGCGGCGCCGACATCGCATTTGAGACGGAAATCGCTCTCACATTGCGGCAAAGAGCCCTGTCCAGCCAATTCTGGCCGGATATGTTTGCCGGGGCAGACAAGGATGACATCGCCCAGGCGCGACCCTTTGCCCTGATGTTGGCGGAACCGGAGAACAGCCGCCCGCGAGATAGCGCGCAGGCGGCCGTCTGGCTGCATGAAGACCTCTGCCAGAAACCGGATAGTCATAGCACCCATCCCGTTTTGTCGGAGCGCATTGCCGCGACGGGGTTTGATCCGGCAGGCCCGCTTCCCGATCATCTGCCCTGGCGTCTCGAAGAGACTTCCGCCGCCGCCGAATGGTTGGGGGAAGAAGCCCCCGGCATCGCTGCACGGCTTGATGCAGACTGGCGCGACAATGCCGCACGAGGCTGGCAGGACGCAAAAGACTGGCATATCCGTCAGCACAGCGACTTCTCAAGGCTCCTGCAGCGTCGCGAACAACAGATGTTCGACGAGCAGGACTGGCTGCAACTGGCGCTGCTTTCAGAGAAATTCGATCCGTCAGGCATGCTGCGCGCCGAGGCGATCGCGGAAGGATTGCGGTATTCGCCTGAAGAGGCGACGCTTCTACAGCTACGGGCAGAGGATATGGAGAAAGCCGGAGACATACACGGAGCAATGTCCTTGTGGCACCGTATCGGCCGGAATCCCTCTTTCTCCAGGTATCGGCTCCATCGCCACCTCTGCGAACTCTGCCTGCGAGTGGGAGACAGGCCGGCGGCAGAACAGCATCGGCAGATCGCCGACCGCCTGTGGACAAGCGAAGATGCCGTCCGATCCGCCGCTAACCATACCGGTCTCCATCCTCACGGGTTGGAAGCATCCGAACTCACCCTGCTGCAAGGCACCCTTCATCCGCTGTTTCAGCATGCGCATGCCATCTGGCTCTGCCGCGACACGCCGCCCGGTGCGCCGGACCCGACACGATGGTTCCTTTATGTGCAGGCCTATGACGGCTGGTTCATGCGCCTCGTCGGCAAATTGACCGGCGAGGAGGACAGGAACGCTTCCGCCTGCAAGCGGCTGTTTGAGCGTTTGCAGGCGCGGCTGCATCTTCATCTGCAGCTTCGTTTTATCGGGCCGAACGATCCAGTCCCGGCCCATTGCAGGCATGATAGCCTGATTGCCCGAGCGGGCACGGCCGTTGTCGCGTAGGTTACAGGTTTGCATAACGGCACCGGCTGCTGCCAGGCTTGAAAACGATGCTCGAACCGGTCTGCGGCGCGGCGAATTGTCAGCACTTGCCTATCCCGGGTAACACTTCATTTAGTGATTTTGTGAAATCTAAAATACGCAGGTTCCAAGGTTTCATCGGCGGAGCCGGTAGAACAAGCGGACCCATGACGACCCGCCCGGCGGCGGCTCGAAAAAGGCATCCGCTTGCCGCCCTATGAGGAGGGGCAACAGCTACCCGCGATGTTTCATTATATATTCCCCGGCCTCCCGAGAGGGCGGCTGGAGGAGTGCTTGCCTTGATGCCATTCATGTCTTTCCTGAACAATACCAAGATAAAAACGAAGGTCGTTTTTGTCATCTCTCTGATGAGCCTGATGTCGCTTTCCGGAATAAGCTACGTCAGCCTGCAATATAAAGGCACCGACAGCGTCTATAGCGATTTCATCGGCCATGAGGCCCTTGCTGCGGTTCTGAACGCCAGAACCAGCGGGAACCTCAATGCACTCGGCATGCAGATGCTTCGCGCCAGCCTTAACGATCCGGCCAGCGCTGATTTCGAAGCTGCCGTCAAGACCTTCAGAGCCGACCGTAAGCAGCTCGAGGAACGCCAGAACAAGATCATGGAGCTGGTGCCGGCGCGCACGGATGCCGCCCGCGATATCCTCAAGGGTGTTGTCGAAGTCGAGGAGATCGGCAATCAGGTCATCGCCCTCATGCAGGCAGGGCAACGCGCTGAAGCGCAACAGATGGCGCTCAACGTGCTTCGGAAAATTGCCGAAGTCTCGCCAAAGATCAGCGCCGGCAATGAGCAGCTCATCCAGGTGATGAATGAGGGGAGAGAACGCCTTACAGCCAGCACCAATACGACGATCTGGACGGGCCTGATTACGCTCGCGCTCGTTTCGCTGGCCGTGATCGCACTTGGCCTGCTCATTTCCTCCCGGGGCATCACCACCCCGATTGCGCGGCTTCGCGCGCGCATGGAGTCGCTCGCGGCCGGTGATACGGCAAGCGAAATTTCCGGGATGGATCGCAGGGATGAAGTCGGCCAGATGGCTGCTGCGGTTCAGGCGTTTCGCGAAAGCGCAATCGAACGCCTCCGGCTTGAGAATGAAACGGAGGCCAACCGGTCGACTTCCGAAAAGGACCGGATCGAGCGCGAGAAACAGAAGGCCAGGGAAGCTGCCGACGTGCAGTTTGCCGTCGACAATCTTGCCACGGCCCTTTCGAAGATCGCCCAGGGCGACGTTACTTACCGGATCGTTCAGCCGTTCGTTTCCGGTCTTGACGGTATCCGCGGCGATTTCAACCGGGCTGCGGAACAGTTGCAGTCGACCTTGAGCCAGGTGGCGCAGAACGCGCGCGGCATCGACGCCGGCGCCAACGAGATAAGGTCTGCGGCGGACGATCTGGCGAGGCGCACGGAGCAGCAGGCTGCCGCCGTTGAAGAGACTGCGGCTGCGCTGGAAGAGATCACCACGACGGTGAAGGACGCCACGAAACGGGCGCAGGAAGCGGGTCACCTCGTCGGCCGTGCTAAAGTCGGCGCTGAAAAATCCGGAGAAGTGGTGCAGCAGGCCGTCGCGGCAATGGAGCAGATCGCGACATCCGCCAATGAGATTTCCAACATCATCGGCGTGATCGACGAGATCGCGTTCCAGACGAACCTTCTGGCGCTGAATGCCGGCGTTGAAGCTGCCCGTGCGGGTGAGGCGGGCAAGGGCTTTGCCGTCGTTGCGCAGGAGGTTCGCGAACTGGCGCAACGCTCCGCCGGTGCGGCCAAGGAGATCAAGAACCTGATCACGACATCCAACGGTCAGGTTCAGCAGGGCGTGCAGCTGGTTGGTGAAACCGGCAAGGCGCTGGAACTGATCGTGACGGAAGTGCAGGAAATCAACCGGCACGTCGCCGCCATCGCGGAATCGGCACAGGAGCAATCCTCCGGTCTTCAGCAGATCAATACGGCCGTGAACCAGATGGATCAGGACACCCAGAAGAACGCCGCCATGGTGGAGGAAAGCACGGCCGCCAGCCACGGGCTTGCACGCGAGGCGTCTTCGCTGAACGGGCTGATCGCACAGTTCAAACTGTCCGAAGGCGGTTATGGCGAGGCTTCTGTCCCCGTGCGCACGGCATCGGTTGCCGACAGGCCCGCAGCATCTCCCGCGCGTGCGCTTGGCGGCAGGATAAGGGCGGCGTTTTCAGGGAATGCCGCGTTGAATACCGCCCCCGACAACTGGGAGGAGTTTTGATCCTTGCCCTGCCTTTACGTCGCCTTCAATTGAGGCGCTGAAAGCATCGCTCTAAATATTGGCACCGGGGATCGGAGGTTTTGGACTCCGATCCCCGGTGTCTTGCTTTTTGGCAATATCCGCCCGTTGAGGGCATGAGTGCTTTCCCCTTCGGCACTTGCAGCGACCGCCTTGCCCCGTGTGAAACAGTCGGCGCTTTGGCCCAAATACGCGAAAGCATTTCTCAAAATATGCGGCTTTTGGAATGAGCGTCTTTGATAGCCTATTAAAAACATAGAAAATACACACAAAAGAAGGGCGAACGGATATGAAGATCCTTGGCATTTCCGGTAGCGTGAAGCGGCCATCCCGCACGGCGCATGTCGTTGAACGAATTGTTGCCGCGATCGGGCGGACGGCGAAGGTTGAAACCGACCTCATCGATCTTGCCGATGCCGCGCCGGTTCTATTTCGGGCATTGCGCGCAGATGAGCTCGACCAAGCCGGGCGTGCGATTGTCGATGCCGTCGAGGCTGCCGATGTGCTCGTCGTCGGTTCGCCGGTCTATCGCGCCTCCTATACGGGCGCGCTCAAGCATTTATTCGATCTCGTCGATTTCCGTGCCCTGCAGGGTCGACGCGTGATCCTTGCCGCGACCGGCGGCTCGCCGCTGCATGGCCTGATGCTGGAACACCAGTTCCGTCCGCTGTTTGGCTTCTTCGGTGCTGTCACCGTGCCGACCACGGTTTATGCCGTCGAGGCGGATTTTACCGGATACACGCTTTCAAACCCGGCCGTCGAAGCGCGCATTGAGCGCGCCGTCGCCGATCTGTTCGAGCTTCTGCCCGCCAAAGCGCTTGGTGGCGGCGATCACCATCCGACCCTTTCCGTCGTTTCACGCGAAGCGGCTGCCAACTGAGATTGCAAGAGAGGAATTTATCATGACCGCACGCACAGCCGAGCCCGTTAAATTCGCCTATTGGGTACCGAATGTTTCCGGTGGCCTCGTCATCTCGAATATCGAGCAACGCACCAGCTGGACCATCGACTATAACCGCAAGCTCGCGCAGATCGCTGAGGCGAGCGGTTTTGACTATGCGCTGAGCCAGATTCGCTTCACGGCTGGTTACGGCGCCGAGTTCCAGCATGAATCCGTGTCTTTCAGCCATTCCCTGCTGGAGTCGACAAAGACGCTGAAGGTCATCGCCGCCATTCTGCCGGGGCCGTGGAACCCGGCGCTCGCTGCAAAACAGATCGCCACGATTAACCACCTCACCAATGGTCGCGTTGCGGTCAACATTGTCAGCGGCTGGTTTCGCGGCGAGTTCCATGCCATTGGCGAACCGTGGCTCGACCACGACGAGCGCTATCGCCGCTCGGAGGAGTTCATCCGGGCACTGCGCGGCATCTGGACGGAAGACAGCTTCACCTTCCGCGGCGATTTCTATCGCTTCAACAATTATTCCCTGAAGCCGAAGCCGATCGATCCGCAGCCTGAAATCTTTCAGGGCGGTTCTTCGCGCGCAGCCCGCGATATGGCGGCCCGCGTTTCCGACTGGTACTTCACCAACGGTAACACCGCGGAAGAGATCGCAAGGCAGGTCGATGACATCCGTGCCAAGGCGGCTGAGAACAATCATTCGGTCAAGGTCGGCGTAAATGCTTTCGCCATCGTGCGTGAGACGGAGGAAGAGGCAAAGGCCGTGCTTGCCGAAATCATCGAGAAGGCCAATCCGGAAGCGGTCAACGCTTTTGGCCATGAGGTGAAGAATGCCGGTAAGGCCTCCCCGGAAGGAGAGGGCAACTGGGCGAAATCCAGCTTCGAAGATCTCGTTCAGTACAATGACGGTTTCCGCTCAAACCTCATCGGCACCCCCCAACAGGTGGCGGAACGCATCGTGCGCCTGAAGCGCGCCGGCGCCGATCTCATCCTGCTCGGTTTCCTGCATTTCCAGGAGGAGGTCGAGTATTTCGGCAAGCACGTCATTCCGCTGGTGCGCGCACTTGAAGAGGCCGAAGAAAGCGCGGCGATTGCAGCCGAATAACGCAGGCAGAAAAGGTGGAGCGGCGGCCTTTGCCGCTGATCCGCCGAAAGTGCCGCAGCCGAACCGGACTGGACGCATGCGTTCGAACCTGCGCGGCCTGACACGCATCGCTGTCAATTTTTCATCCCGGCTGCTAAAATTGGACGTTATTCGGGGCGTGCCGCCGAGATCGCGTGAGTTGAAATGTCAGTGAGCCGGAAGAATGCCATTGTCGCCATCATAGGCGGTGGATTTAGCGGGGCAGCGATTGCCCTTCATCTCCATCGAGCCGCTGGGGCGTTCGAAAATGTGCGGATCGTCGTGTTCGAGCCGAGAGCGGTGTTGGGTGCGGGGCTTGCCTATTCCACGCCGGAGCCGGCCAACCGGATCAACGTACCGGCCGGGCGCATGACGCTTTATCCTGATGATCCGGATAATTTCCTCCATTATCTCGACAGGTCGAACGCGCTTGCGGGCGATGCAGCAGCGGTTTTGCCTGATGGGCAGGCCTATCCGCAACGCAGGGTCTTCGGCGCCTATGTCGCGGCCGAAATCGCGCCTTTGCTGGATGCTGGCATCGTTGAGCACAGGCGCAGCACGGTGGAACATGTGGCCCGCCATGCGGATGGCTGGGAGTTGCAAACCGCAGACGGCGATAGCCACTTCGCGGACATCGTGGTGGTTGCGACAAGCCATCCGCCGCCGGCGCTTCCGCAGGTGTTGAAACCGCTTGCCGGTCATCCGAAACTGGTGGCGGACTTGAATGCGGACGCTGCGCTGGAAAATATCGTCGCGGGTGACCGCATTCTGATCGTCGGCAATGGCTTGACCGCGGCTGATGCCTTTGCCGCGCTCCACCGGCGCGGCCATCATGCGCGGGTCGTTTCGCTGTCGCGCCGCGGCTTGCGGTCGCGTGGCCATCCGGCCTTGCCGCAGGAACCCTACGGCGATTTTGTCGATCCGCCGTCCAAAAGCGCGTCGGAACTGCTACGGCGGATTCGAGAGGCTGTGCGAGTGTCGCAAGCGGGCGGTGCGAGCTGGCATGGCGTTCTGGACGCCGTTCGCCTGCAGGGACGCGACATATGGCGGAACCTTCCGCTGATCGAAAAGCGAAGGGTGGTGCGGTGGCTGCGGCCCTTCTGGGACGCGCACCGGTTCAGGATCGCGCCGCAGGTGGAGAAACTTCTGGATGAGGCCATAATTTCGGGCCAGCTACAGATCGTCGCCGGATCGCTTGTGTCCGCAAAGGCTGGCGAAGACGGTTCGTTGCATGTCGATCTGCGGTTTCGTGGCAAAAGGGACATCGCGCGGCTCGACGTCGATGCGATTATCGTGACGACCGGTCCCGCCCATGGTGGAATTCTGAAATCGCAGGCTTTTCTTTCCGGTCTGGAGCAGGCGGGTCTTCTGACCTTTTGCCCGACAGGGCTTGGCATCCACTGCGACGAGCGATCGCGCGCCATCGACAGCCGCGGCCAGACCATTGAAACGCTGCTGATCGGCGGTCCGCTGGCGCGCGGAACCTTCGGTGAGCTGATGGGCCTGCCCCAGGTTACCGAGCACGCGATCTTCGTTGCCGGAGAAATCGCACGGAGCCTTGCGCCAGTGACGAGCAGCCCGGCCCCGGTCTGAACGCACACTGACGCGGCGTTGATGAGCCGGCGAAATGGCAGCTGCCATCAGGCGATGGCAGCTATCCCGGCCCGGTTATTTCCCTCTATTCGCAGGCTAAAGTCAGACGTCCAGATAGGACAAAATGGTTGCAGCGACGTCGGACGCCTCCTGCGTTTCACTCGAAGCCTCCACTGAGGTGCTGGTCGCGCTGTCCTGGGTCGAAGTCGTCTCATCGGTGGTTGAGATCAGGGAGGCGATATCCTGGACAGAGCTGTTGGTGGTCTTGGCGCTGTTCAAGGCCGTAACCTGCGCCGATGTCATGGCGGCGACCTGACCTGGCGTGAAGGCTGCCGCCTGGGATGCCGTCAGGGCAGCGAGCGTACCGGTGCCCAATCCCGAGATCGCGCTCGAACTCAGGCTGATGATCTGTTCGGTGGAAAATGCCGTCAGGTCGTCGCCGCCAAGCGCGGCTGCCTGCAGCGCGTTGAGGACGCTGACCTGTGACAGTGACAGCGCTCCGATTTGCGCGGACCCCATGGCCGCGACCTGACCGTAGCTCAGCGAAGCCACCTGGCCTGTCGTCAAAGCGGCGATCTCCTGAGAAGACAGGGAGGCCACGACCGTGGCGGACAGTCCCTTTATCGCCGTCGAACTGATGGCGGCGAGTTCCCCGGTCGAGAATGTATCCAGATCATCCGCCGTCAATCCCGCAAGTCCAGCCGAACTCAATGCAGCGATCTGGCTGGTGGAGAGTGCTTCGATCTGGTCCTTGCCGAGGGCATTGATCTGATCGCCGGTCAATCCGGCGACGCCAGCCGTGCTCAGGGCCGCAACCTCGGCGGTGGAAAGAGCGGCGATAAAGTCCGTGGACAGTCCCTTTATCGCGCTTGAGCCGATAGCCGCGAGTTCCTCCGTCGAGAAGGTCTCCAGCATCTCCGCGGACAGGCCCTTGAGTGCATCCGAATTCAGCGATGCTATCTGCCGGGTGGATAATGTCTGGACCTGTTCAATGTTCAGCGCGCCGGTCTGTGCGCTGCCAAGGCCTGCAATCGCCTTGGCGTCCAGAGCCGCTATCTGGCTGACGGAAAGGGAGGCGATGTCGGCCGTATTCAGGGCCGCAACCTGTTTGGAGGTGAGGGCGCCGATCTGGGCATTGGTCAGCGCGCTTACCTGATCGGTGCCGAGAGCCGCGATCTGATCCGTGGTCAGGCCCGGTATTGCCGCCGCGCCGAGCGCGGCGATCTGAGCGGTCGTCAACGAGGCGATGGTCGCTGTCGACAGGCCCGAGATCGCATTCGAACTGATGGCGGCCAGCTCGGCGGCAGTGAATGTATCGAGATCGCCGGCGCTGAGGGCCGCGATCTGTTTCGAACTGAGAGTGCCGATCTGACTGCTGGTCAGGGCCTCGACCTGAAGGGTGTCGAGGGCCGTGATCTGATCGGTGGTCAGGCCCGCCGTACCCGCCGTGCTGAGGGCGGCTATCTGGGCTGCCGAGAGCGAGGCGATACTGGCGACGCTCAGAGCCGCAACCTGCTTGGAGGTGAGGGCGGCGATCTGGGCGCTGGTGAGGGCATCTACCTGACCGGTGCCGAGGGCCGCGATCTGGGCGGTGGTCAGGCCGGGTACCGCCGCCGCGCCGAGGGCTGCGATCTGCGCCGTCGTCAGCGAAGCGATCGCCGCTGTCGACAGGCCCGAGATCGCACTCGAGCTGATGACAGCCAGCTCGGCGGCAGTGAATGTATCAAGGCCACCGGCGCTGAGGGCCGCAATCTGTTTTGCGCTGAGGACGCCGATCTGAGCACTGGTGAAGGCCTCGACCTGAGCGGTGTTGAGAGCGGCGATCTGATCGGTGGTCAGGCCCGCTATGCCCGCCGTGCTGAGAGCGGCTATCTGGGTTGCCGAAAGCGAGGCGATGCTGGCCACGCTGAGGGCGGCAACCTGTCTGGAGGTGAGGGCGCCGACCTGGATACTGATCAGGGCGTCGACTTGATCGCTTGTCAGGACTGCGACCTGCCCGGTGTTCAGCCCTCCAACGCCAGCCGCACTCAAGGCTGCGACCTGGGCCGTGGTCAGCGACGCTATGGTCTCCGTTGACAAGCCCGGGATGGCATTTGAACTGATCGCGGCAATGTCCTTGGTCGAGAACGTTGCCATGTCGTCCGTGCCCAAGACCGCAATCTGTTTCGAGCTGAGAGCACCGACCTGTGTATCGGTCAAAGCCTCGACCTGCGCGGTGTCGAGCGCTGCGATCTGGTCAGTGGTCAGGCCCGTTATGCCCGCCGTGCTGAGGGCGGCTATCTGGGCTGCTGAAAGCGAGGCGATGTCAGCCACGCTCAAGGCCGCAACCTGTTTTGAGGTGAGTGCCGCGATTTGGGTACTGGTCAGGGCGTCCACCTGATCGCCTGTCAGTGCTGCGACCTGTCCGGTGCTCAGCCCACCAATGCCAGCCGTACTCAGCGCTGCGATCTGCGCTGTCGTCAGCGACGCTATGGTTTGCGCGGACAAGCCCGGGATGGCATTCGAACTGAGGGCGGCAATGTCCTTGGTCGAGAACGTCGCCATATCCTCCGCGCTCAGGACCGCTATCTGTGTCGAGCTGAGAGCGCTTACCTGGGCGCTGGTCAAGGCCTCGACCTGCGCGGTGCTGAGGGCGGCGATCTGCGCGGTGTTCAACGCACCGATGCTTTGCACGTTCAGGGCGGCAATCTGCGCTGTCGTCAGGGAGGCGACGGTCTCTGCCGACAATCCAGCGATCGCACTGGAACTGATCGCGGCGATATCCTTGGTCGAGAATGTCGCAATGTTATCCGCGCTCAAGGCGGCGATCTGTTTCGAGCTGAGAGCGCCGACCTGGGCGGTGGTCAAGGCTTCGACCTGGGCGATACTCAAGGCGGCGATCTGTGCGGTGCTCAACGCACCGATGCTTTGTACATTCAGGGCGGCAATCTGGGATGTCGTCAGGGAAGCGAGGGTTTCTGCCGACAGTCCTGCGATTGCGCTGGAAGTGATCGCGGCGATGTCCTTGGTTGTGAATTTCGCCAGATCGTCCGTCCCCAGCTGCGAAATCTGTGTGGAGCCGAGATTGACGATCTGCGCGCTCGTTAAGGCTTCGGCCTGGCTGGTGGTGAGGGTCGCCAGCTGCTGCGCGCTTAGTCCCGTAATGCCCGCAGCGCTCAGGGAGGCGATCTGGGCTGTCGAAAGAGCGGCTATGTCGTCTGTGCCGAGGGTGGCAATTTGTGCCGCGCTCAACCGCGCCATCTGCTTGGTCGACAGCCTGGAAACCTGATCGGTGCTGAGGGCGGCGATCTGGCCGGTCGAAAGTCCCAGGACGCCGGAGGTGCTCATTGCCGCAAGCTGGGCCACGGAAAGCGATGCTATATTGTCCGTGCTCAATGCCGCAATCTGCCCCGAGCCGAAAGCCGCGATCTGGGCTGTGGTCAGGGCCGCGAACTGATCGATGCTGAGGGCCGCAACCTGATCGCTGGTCAGGCCCTTGATGCCCGACGTGCTCAACATGGCCGTTTGGCTGGTGGACAGGGCGGCCACATCGTTGCCCAGGGCGGCGACCTGAACCGAGCTCAACGCCTTGATCTGCGCGGTGGATAGAAGGCTGACCTGATTGCCGCTCAGGGCTTCGATCTGATCGGAGGTAAGGCCGGCAATGGCGCTGGTGGTGAGGGCGCCGATCTGAGCCGTGGTGAAGGCCGCGATAACATCGGTGTTCAAGCCCGACATGGCTTTATTCGTGATCGCTGCGATATCGGCGGTCGAGAATGTCGCCAGGTCCTCGATGCTCAGGGCTGCAAGCTGCGCTGAACTCAGGGACTTCACCTGCGTCGGAGACAGGGCCTCGACCTGCTCGGTGCTCAGAACTTCGATCTGATCGGCCGTCAGGCCGGCAATGGCGCTGGTGGTCAGGGCGGCGATCTGAGCGGTGGACAGCGCCGCGATTGCGTCCGCACTCAGGCCGGACATGGCTTTGCCGGGGATCGCCGCGATATCGGCGGTCGAGAATGTTGCTATATCCTCGGCGCTCAGGGCCGCAAGCTGGATCGAGCTCAGCAACTTCACCTGTGCCGAGGACAGAGCCTCGACCTGCTGGGTGCTGAAGGCTTCGATCTGGTCGGCTATCAGGTTTGCGACCACGCCGGTGCTGAGGGCGGCAATCTGAGCGGTTGACAGGGCCTCGATCTGAGCAGCGCTCAAGGCCTGGAACTGCGCTACGCCGAGGGCGTTCATCTGGGCTGTGGTCAATGCGGCGATCTGCTCTTTGGTAAGCGTGCTGATCGTCTCTGTGCCCAGACGGGGCATGGCTTTGCCGGTGATCTCCGCTATATCGGCGGTTGAGAATGTCGCGATGTCCTCCGCGCTGAGGGCCACGAATTGCGCCGCGCTCAGCGACCTCACCTGTTCCGGCGACAGGGCTTCGACCTGGCTGGTGCTCAGGGCGGCAATGTGCGTCGTCTTGAGTGCGGCAATCTGCGCCGTGGTCAATGCGGCGATCTGGGCGGTGCTCAGGGTTTCGATCTGGTCGATCGTCAGGCCGGCAATCGTGCTTGCGCTGAGGGCGGCGATCCGATCCGGGCTAAACGCCGCGATTGCCTCGGTGCTGAGACCCGGCATCGCCTTGACGGTAATCGCCGCGATGTCGGCGGTCGAGAATGTCGCTATATCGTCCGTGCCGAGCGCAGCGAGTTGCATCGAGCTCAGCACTTTGACCTGCGCCGGCGACAGGGCTTCGGCCTGATCCGGGTTCAGGACCGCGATCTGGTCGGTTGTCAGGCTCGCAACGGCGCTCGTGCTCAGGGCCGCGATCTGATCCGGGGTCAGCCCTGCGATCACCTCTGTGCTCAAGCCCGGCATGGCTTTGCTCGTGATTGCGGCGATGTCGGCGGTTGAGAACGTCGCTATATCTTCCGCGCTCAGGGCGGCAATTTGCGTCGCATTGAGGGCGCGCACCTGAGATGAGGTCAAAGCCTCCGCCTGTTCCGTCGTCAGGGCATGGAGCTGGGTGGTGGTAAGCGCAGAAATCTGGCTCGAATTCAGGCTTTTGATGGCGTACTGATCGAGAATGTTGAGCTGATCCAGCGTCAGGCCAACGATGGCGCCCTGCGAAATGGCGCTCAACTGTTGTGAGTTGAGGACTTTGACATCCTCCACATCCAGTGCCGCGATCTGGGCCGACGAAAGCGCTTTGATCTGCGTTGTGGAAAGCGACGCCACGTCGTCGGTTGTCCAGGCTGCGACCGCCTCTGTCGAAAGATATCTGATCTGATTGACGTTCAGGGAAGAAATGATCGACGTCATGTCTGAAAAATCCTAAAGTCCAGGCCCAACAGGTGGATTTTCCGCCCGAGCCCCCGGAGGGGCATCGGTTACGCAGGTCCACCATTTTTCAGATGTTGAGTACGCAATCGGGCTTGCCTGAACCTGAAGTTGCTACGCTTCGCCCGCCGTCACGTTAAGTGCCTGCATTTATGGAAGAGAACGGACGGGCCCGTCTCAGACGGGCGAATGCAGAAATGCCGGCATGGGAGCGCCCTCCGCTCGCCGGGCGAGATAGAGCCGGGCGGTGTCGAGTGCCTCGCGAATGGTCGCATCCATGTCGAGATAACGATAGGTCCCGAGCCGCCCGACAAAGGTTACCGATGCTTCCCGTTCGGCGCGCGCCACATATTCGGCGAGTTGTTCTTTGTCCTCGACCAGCCGGATGGGATAATAGGGAATGTCCTGCGGGCCGCATTCGTGGGAGAACTCCCTGTAGCAGACGGAGCCGGCATGGTCTTCCCACGGAGAAAAGTGCTTGTGTTCGGTGATGCGGGTAAAGGGCACCGAAGCGTCGCCATAATTCATCACCGCGCAACCCTGATAGTCGCCGTCATAGGTGAAGCGTTCGAAGTTGAGTGTCCGATACGCCAGACGGCCGAATTCGAAGTCGAAATAGCCGTCGAGCGGACCGGAATAGAAGACGTGCGCAGAGGCCGGCGCTTCGGCGCGCTGGAAATGTGTGCCAAGTTTGACGCTGATGTTCGGATGATCGAGGATGCGTTCGATCATGTCCGTATAACCGGTTTCCGGCATGCCCTGATATTTGTGGAAGAAGTAGTTGTCGTCATAGTTGAAGCGCACGGGCAGACGTTTCAGGATGGAGGCTGGCAGTTCCGTCGGCGAGCAGCCCCATTGTTTCTCGGTGTATCCCTTGAAGAAGGCTTCATAGAGATCGCGGCCGACGAAACGCAACGCCTGCTCCTCGAAGGTCTGTGGATCGGCAATCGACTTGTCGGCCTTTTCCTCGATGAAGGCTCTGGCTTCATCGGGCCGGAAATTCTTGCCGAAGAACTGGTTGATCGTGTGTAGATTGACCGGCAGCGAATAGACGCGCTCGCCGCTCGTCGTTTTGACCCGGTTCTTGTAAGGCATGAAGGTCTGAAAGCCGTTCACATAGTCCCAGACTTCCTTGTCGTCGGTGTGGAAAATATGCGGACCGTAAACATGCACCATAACGCCGGTCTCACCGTCGCGTTCGGTGTGGCAATTGCCGGCAATGTGATCGCGGGCATCGACGATATCGACCCTGTGGCCTGCCAGCGCCAACTCCCGGCCGATGACCGCGCCGGAAAGCCCGGCGCCCACAATGACAATTCTTTCGTCCGCGAACATTGGTAATCAGTCCCGTTCATATGTCGCCCGGTGGGCGGTCGAGATTTGCATCGAAGAGGTGCCGCGCAGCGCATGCCCCGGCCGGCCGAGACTATCCCGTGCTCAGTTATCCGGTTTCCGCCAGAGGCGATTGTCATAGGGAATTGGCGAATAGTCGTGCCATTGAGAGAGCTTCTTGAGATAGCGATTGCGATAGCTCTGCTCGTCTTCAAACTCCACGTTCTCGAACACGGCTTCCGCGCCCAGCTCGTAATAAAGATCGAGATTGCTAAGATCCGGCACCGGCGTCTCGCCGCGTTCGCATTCGCCCTGCATTTGCCAGAACAGCTCTTCCAGACGGCGCGCCAGAGCGGGAATATCCCGCAATACGCTGGTATCCCGCTGCCGGGCGATTGATTCTCTGACCTCCAGAAGCTTCTTCCTGTCGCGTTCGAAACCGATGGCGCGGGCGACATAGTCTTCCGGCGAAGAACAAATCATTTCCGGAACACCCGCTGCGGTGACGATGCTGCCGCAGAAGCGCGCCGCAAATGTCTTGCCGGACATGGTGAGGACGGGCAGGCCGGATGTTATGGCGTCCGCGGCCGTGGAGTGCGCGCCATAGGGGAACGTGTCCAGAAACAGATCGGCAACGCCGATACGGGCGATGTGTTGCGGGTTCGGAACCTTCGGCGCAAAGACGAGCCGATCAGGTGAGACACCGCTTCTTTCGGCGATGGCCTGCAGGTGCTGATTGACGTCTTCATCGCCCGCCAGCAGCCATAACAGGCTGCCCGGCGTCTGCGACAGGATCGTCATCCATCGCGCAAAGCAGCTTTCGGTAATCTTCTGCATGCCGTTGAAGCTGGCATAGACGAACGCATCCTCCGGCAATCCGACCTCGGCCCGGCTTGGCCGGGCGGCGATGGGCCGCTTGCGGTCGAGCGGCTGGTCGCAGGCGATGCGCAGGACCTTTTCGGAGTAATAGATGTCGTTCTCCGGCGGGATCATGTAACCGTCCGAAATCAGGTACTGATGGAACGGGCTTCCCATCGATCCGGGGTAACCGCAGAAACTGACGATGACCGGCGCGGGGCGATAGGCGAAAATCTTCGTGCGCGCGTCTTTGGTGTAGCCGTTCACGTCGATCAGAATATCGATTTCGTCGGAGATGATCTGCGATGCCGCAGCGGCATCGTCCAGGCCGTGGATATCCCGCCAGCAATGGACTGCTGCCTTGATCCGCTCCTGCGTGCTGTCCGTGTTGCGGACGTTACCGCAATAATAGGCGAAGACCTCAAGGCTGTCCTTATCATGCAACTCCAGAACCTCGCAGAGAGCGAAGCCCACGGCATGATCGCGAAGATCCGACGAGAGGTAACCGACGCGCAGCCGCTCACCGGTTCCGGACTTCAGCTTCGGCGACCTGCGCGGAAAACGGCTGAGGTCCGGCCGCGTGCCGACCACCGTTTTGCTGTAGCGATATGCCTTGGCCAGCTGGAACATCGGATCGTCGGCATAACAGCTCAGCGTCAGCGAGGACATCGCATCGAGCATTTTGCGCGCAGGGACATGGTTTGAAGGAGCAAGCACCGGCCACTTGCACTGGCGCTGCCGCAACGACACCCAGTGCTGGCCTGCCTCCGGCAATTCCGGCCGCAGCTCGAACGCCTGCAGCAGAGCGGTTTCAGCGTCCTCGAGCTTTCCGGCGCCTTCGAGAACCCGGCCGATGTTCTGCAGGGCCATGTGCCGATGGCCGATCGCTTCGGCGTCGAGGTGCTTCGTCGTTTCGGCATAATGCGACCACTGTTCCACGGCCTGGCCGATCAACCCGCTATCTTCGAGGACACGACCGAGATTGATGTAACCGGGAGCGAATTGCGGATTGGCCTTCAAACAGGCGCGGAACGCCTGCACGGCGCCCGCGCGGTCGCCAAGCTGGCTGAGCGCAACGGCATAGTTGAAATAGGCGAGATGGATGACGGGATTGTTGTCGTTGAACGCAACCCAGGTCTTGTAGAGTTCCGCAGCCGCGGTTCGCTGACCGGCAGCACTGAGCGCCTCGGTTACGCTCAGCAGATCCATGAGACTCATCCGCTGGTTCCGCGCAAGATCAAGGGCGCTGGGAGCGGCGGCGTCGTTTGAAGGTGAGACGGGATTGGCGGTCATGACATCCTGCGGCAAGCGACAAAGGGTCGAAGATAAGAACAGCCTGTTGATGGGCCGTCCTTAGCTATCGCAGGTAACTTGCCTGTGGCTGGATGTGTTTGAAGCGGGGTTGCTTGCCCGGATCAGCCGGTAGTGTGGCCGGACGAAGTTTCCTCCCGATCAGGCGTCGGCTTCCGGGAGATTGATGCTGTCATGCCGCAGTAAGGCTCGCTCTCATGTCTAACGATGAGAGTATTTCATCCTGTAGCTCGCCAGAGCGATCGACGGGTTGATCCGATAGACACTGTCGAAGTCTTCATCCGTGAAGTATTGATATGAATGTGCGACATATTCGCGGAAAAGACCGTGCAGGTCCTGCCGCATCTGCTTGGCCGCCCATTCCAGCAAACCCGCCTTGAAGACGATGAAGATCGGGTAATATTTTGCCCTGAAGATCGGATTGTTCAGGAAAAGCTTCTCGATGTCTTTCAGCGCCGCGAACATCTCAAGCCGGCGCTCGTCGAACGTGCTCGTATGCTGCTCCCGCCCCGGGACGAGGCGGTGTGTTGTCAGGCTGGTGTTAATGGCCAGAAACCGTCCGGCATTCATATAGGCCGCCCAGTGCGGCAGGATATCTTCGTTGATCCGCGCCGTGGAGAAGCACCAGTTCGTCCGGCGAATGAAAGATGTCCGCAGTATCTTGTTCCATGGGTAATTGATCGTCACCAGGAATTGCGCGGTCGAGTCGAGGTCGATCATTGCGCTGTCGCGGCTGCCGAGGACGCTATCCCAGATATTCTTGTCGATAGGCGCCATTTCGCCGGCAGGGCCATCGGCCGTTCTCAGCACGCTATATCTGAATGCGGCGACATCGATATTCGTCTCATCCATCAAGGGCAGAACGGTATCGATGGCTCCCTCATGCAGGAGGTCGTCAGCATCGTGAAACAGGCAATATTGGCTGTCGATGGTCGCCAGGGCCCTGTTGCGGGCAACGCCCGGCCCGGTGTTCGTCTCGCTGCGCATCAGCCTTATATTGGCGTGCCGCGCGATGTATTGCTCGACGATGTCGCAGGTATTGTCGGTGGAGGCATCGTCGACGACGACGATATCCATCTCGGTTTCATTGCGCAGAACACTGTCGAGTGTCTCGCCGATAAGACTGGCCATGTTGTAGGCCGGGATGATGACGGATATTTTTGCCATGACAGATACTGAATGTCCTTCTGGGGCATTCTGCAATTAAAATGTTACGACGCGGCCTGAGCCGCGTCGTAGGTTTTGTCGGGTCGTTTAAGGCTTATACTGCCTTGTAGGCTTTGATGACCGCCTCGACCTGTGCATCGTTCATGACCTTCAGCTGCTGGGCCGAGAGCGCACCGGCCTGGCTGCTGCTGAGACCAGCGATGGCAGCGGTGGAGAGGCCTGCGATGGCATTGGCGCTGATGGCCTTGATCTCATCGGTCGAGAAGAGGCCCAGTTCAGTGCTGTTCAGGGTCGCGATCTGAGCGGAGCTGAGGCCGGAGACCTGATCGGAGTTGAGGGCTGCGATCTGGTCGGTCGACAGGGCTGCGAACTGCGTCGAGGAGAGCGCTGCCGCCTGTGCTTTGCTGAGGGCGGCGACGTTGCCGGTGCTCAGCTTGCTGGCGTCGATGCCGGCGAGAGCCTTGGTGCTGATCGCCTTGATCTCGTCGGTCGAGAAGGTGGCAAGGCTGTCGGAGGACAGAGCGTTAAGCTGCGTCGAAGACAGGCCGGCGATCTGCGTCTTGGTCAGAGCGGCGGCGTTTTCAGTGCCGAGACCAGCCAGGGTAAGACCGGAGATGGCGTTGGCGCTGATGGCCTTGATCTCATCGGTCGAGAACAGAGCCAGTTCGGCGCTGCTCAGGGTCGCAATCTGAGCGGAGCTGAGGCCGGAAACCTGCTCCGAACCGAGGGCCTTGATCTGGTCCGTCGACAGGGCCGCGAACTGTGCCGAAGAGAGCGCTGTCGCCTGTGCTTTGCTGAGGGCGGCGACATTGCCGGTGCTCAGCTTGGTGACGTCAAGGCCGGCAAGGGCCTTGGTGCTGATCGCCTTGATCTCATCGGTCGAGAAAGTGGCAAGGCTCTCGGAAGACAGGGCGTTAAGCTGTGCCGAAGACAGGCCAGCGATCTGCGTCTTGGTCAGAGCGGCGGCGTTTTCAGTGCCGAGACCAGCCAGGGTAAGGCCGGCGACAGCATTGGCGCTGATGGCCTTGATTTCATCGGTCGAGAACAGTGCCAGTTCGGCGCTGCTCAGGGTTGCGACCTGAGCGGAGCTGAGACCGGAAACCTGCTCCGAGCCGAGGGCCTTGATCTGGTCGGTCGAGAGGGCCGCGAACTGTGCCGAGGACAGTGCCGTGATCTGTGTTTTGCTGAGGGCGGCGACGTTACCGGTGCTCAGCTTGGTGACATCGAGGCCGGCGAGGGCCTTGGTGCTGATCGCCTTGATTTCATCGGTCGAGAAGGTGGCAAGGCTATCGGAAGTCAGGGCGTTGAGCTGTGCCGAAGACAGGCCAGCGATCTGCGTCTTGGTCAGTGCAGCGGCATTTTCGGTGCTGAGAGCAGCAAGCGCTGCTGCGGAAAGGCCGGCAACGGCGTTGGCGCTGATCGCCTTGATTTCATCGGTCGAGAACAGCGCCAGTTCGCTGCTGTTCAGGGTTGCGACCTGAGCGGAGCTGAGGCCGGCGACCTGATCGGAATTGAGGGCCTTGATCTGGTCCGTCGACAGTGCTGCGAACTGTGCCGAAGACAGTGCTGCGGCCTGCGTTCTGCTGAGGGCGGCGACGTTGCCGGTGCTCAGCTTGCTGGCGTCGAGGCCGGCAAGGGCTCTGGCGCTGATTGCCTTGATCTCGTCGGTGGAGAAAGTGGCAAGGCTATCGGAAGTCAGGGCGTTGAGCTGCGTCGAAGACAGGCCGGCGATCTGCGTTTTTGTCAGGGCCGCGGCGTTTTCGGTGCTGAGAGCAGCCAGCGCTGCTGCGGAAAGACCGGCAACGCCGTTAGCGCTGATGGCCTTGATCTCGTCGGTCGAGAAGAGTGCCAACTCGTTGCTGCTGAGGGTCGCAATCTGCGCGGAGCTGAGGCCTGCAACCTGATCGGAGTTGAGGGCCTTGATCTGGTCGGTCGACAGGGCTGCAAACTGTGCGGAGGACAGTGCTGCGGCCTGTGTTCTGCTCAGGGCGGCAATGTTTCCGGTGCTCAGCTTGGTGACATCGAGGCCGGCGAGGGCCTTGGTGCTGATCGCCTTGATTTCATCGGTCGAGAAAGTGGCAAGGCTCTCGGAAGACAGGGCGTTCAGCTGTGTCGAAGACAGGCCGGCGATCTGCGTCTTGGTCAGGGCGGCGGCGTTTTCAGTGCCGAGACCGGCCAGGGTAAGACCGGCGATGGCGTTGGCGCTGATGGCCTTAATTTCATCGGTCGAGAACAATGCCAGCTCGCTGCTGCTCAGGGTTGCGACCTGAGCGGAGCTGAGACCGGCGACCTGATCGGAGTTGAGGGCCTTGATCTGGTCCGTCGACAGGGCTGCGAACTGTGCGGAAGAAAGCGCCGAAATCTGCGTTCTGCTCAGGGCGGCGACGTTGCCGGTGCTCAGCTTGGTGACGTCGAGGCCGGCGAGGAGCTTGGTGCTGATGGCCTTGATCTCGTCGGCGGAGAAAGTGGCAAGGCTATCGGAAGACAGGGCGTTAAGCTGCGTCGAAGACAGGGCGGCGATCTGAGACTTTGTCAGGGCGGCGGCGTTTTCGGTGCTGAGAGCAGCGAGCGCTGCTGCGGAAAGGCCGGCGACTGCATTGGCGCTGATGGCCTTGATCTCGTCGGAGGAGAAGAGTGCCAGTTCGCTGCTGTTCAGGGTCGCAACCTGTGCGGAGCTGAGACCGGCGACCTGAGCCGAGTTGAGAGCCTTGATCTGGTCGGTCGAGAGGGCGTCGATCTGGCTGGTATAAAGCGCCGTAACCTGAGACGCCGACAGGCCGCTGATCTGAGCCGAGCTCAGCTTTGCGATCTGGGTCAGCGTCAAGCCCTTGAAGGCGCTTACCGAAATGGCCCGGAGATCTTCAGAGCTGAAAAGAGCAAGGTTATCTGTGCTCAAAGAAGCGATCTGAGACGACGAGAGGGCCTTGATCTTGGTGCTGTCCAGCGCATTCACGTCTTCCGAGGTTAGGCTGGCGATCGTGGAGGTGGAAAGCTTGGAAATCTGCACAGCAGACAGTGAGGAAAGAATCGAAGTCATGAACGTGTCCTTTACCGGATGGCGACTGGTCACGCCTATCTGCTGCCAGACACTGCCCGTGATGACAGCGGTCCGACATCCGCAAATAAAGCGAAATTGTGGAGAACATGGCTCATGTGAACCTGCGCTGGAAACGCATCATGCAATTCGAGCCGGAGAAGGGGGCCCGGATTTTCCACGCTAGCTTGTGCGAATGCCGCTTAATAATTTCTGCCGCTTAAGATTTTCGCGACGTGCGTGTCATATCAGGCCAACATTTAAAGCCTAGTTAATATTTGGAGGCGGTGCATTTTATTCTTGATGTTTGCGTATCTTAGAGTCTTATAGAGTATAAAATTACGAAGCTAACTATCGATTCGATCAGCTTCCACTGCGGGCAATCATACGTGACCGCTCCCGGATAAGTAGTATCCGTTTGGAGGGGAGAGAGCGCAAGGGTTTGACCGTTATTTTCGTCTAAAACTGTCCTGCGATTCTTGCCGGGAGCTGACCCACCTATGTAACGGCTGCCAGAATCGGACAATGCTTTGCTTTGTCGCTTTTATTTCGCGTGCCGTGTAGTTGGTTTTTTGAAGTGGAAGCTGTTATTTCCGGTTTCCGGGCCATGGCAATGCTTTGGGCGGACGGGCACGGGTCGCGCGATGATTCGGCGATGTGCCGATGGGGAAAACTGGTGTCCAAGGCGCAATGACCCGCCACCAATGACGGGCTGGTTTGGTTTGACCCAGTTGCCCTGGTAAGACTCCAATCCCCGGTATCAGGCATGATGGCGCAGGGCGTCGATTATTACCTTCATCGCCGGAGACATCTGGCGCCTGCTGGCGTAATAGAGGTGATAGCCGGTGAAGGGTGCGCTCCAATTGTCCAGAACCGCCTGCAATCTTCCTTCGGCGATGTGCTCCTCGACAAGGTCTTCAGGAATATATGCGATCCCGTAGCCTTTCATCGCCGCGTCGATCTGGGAGATCGATGAGTTGAAGCTGAGTTGCCCGTCAACTCTGACCCGCAGTTCTCGCCCGTCCTTTTCAAACTCCCAGGTGTAAAATCCACCCCAGGTGGCCTGACGCGTATTGATGCAGACATGGCCGACCAGATCCTGGGGTGTGGCAGGGATGCCGTGTCTGGCGAAGTAGTCCGGCGAAGCCACGGCCCGGAGACGCCAGTCCGGACCGATCCTAACGGCAATCATGTCCCTGTCGACGCTCTCGCCCAGTCGCACGCCGGCATCGAAGCGTTCCTCGACAATATTGCGCATGCCATTGTCGCTATAGAGTTCGATATGGATGTCAGGATAGTTGGTGAGCACGCGGCTCAGCTTCGGCCAGACGGTCGTTTGCAGGGCGTGATCGGACAATGTGAGGCGCACGGTGCCTGAGGGTTTTTCACGAAAGGCGACGAGGTCCGCCAGATCCGCCTCGATCCCCTGAAATCGCGGAGCGATGGACAAAAACAGGCGCTCGCCGGCTTCCGTGGTGGCCACGCTGCGTGTCGTCCGCGTCAGGAGCCGCACGCCCAGCCGGGCTTCCAGCTGCTTGATTGTGTAGCTCAATGTCGACTGCGATGTTCCAAGCGTTGCCGCAGCCTTTGTGAAGCTCCGCTCTTTAGCAACCTCCATGAACCAGAGGAGATCCTTCATGTCCTCTCGCTGCATCAAACCTCCCTGATTAATATTGAATTTCGATAAGTTCATGCGGATTAGCACGGATTGTCCGCAAAGTCGCCCGGCAATATCTTGCCGCCATTGAAATAAACCGGGATTTTAGTGGGATCTGGGCGAATGGCACTCACCTATGACGAAGAGATGGGCAGCAGGCGCGCGGCATGGAGCGCCGTGCTTTGCATGACGCTCTGCGCCTTCGTATTGATCGCTTCGGAATTCATGCCCGTCAGCCTGCTGACGCCGATCGCCGCCGATCTCGGTGTTTCGGAAGGCAATACGGGGCAGGCGATCTCCGTCTCCGGCATCTTTGCGGTCATCACCAGCCTGTTCATTGCCGGCCTGACCCGGCGGCTCGACCGGCGCCTTGTCGTGCTCGGCCTGACGGCGCTGCTGATGTTGTCCGGAATCGTGGTCACCCTTGCACCGTCTTTCCCGGTTTTGATGCTTGGCCGCGCCTTGCTCGGCATTTCGATTGGCGGCTTCTGGTCGATGTCTACCGCCATCGTGATGCGTCTTGTCTCCCATGCCCAGGTGCCGAAGGCGCTTGCCCTGCTGAATGCCGGCAATGCGGTTGCGGCAACGGTTTCCGCCCCGCTCGGCAGCCTGCTGGGCATCTATATCGGCTGGCGCGGCGCCTTCTTTCTTGTCGTGCCGATCGGCCTGCTTGCACTCCTATGGCAATGGATCGTCCTGCCGGAACTCCCGCCGCGGCGCAACCGCGCATCCACGAATGTCTTCAGGCTGCTTGGACGTCCAGCCGTCGCAGCGGGCATGATCGCGATCCTGCTGTTATTCATGGGCCAGTTCGCACTTTTCACCTATCTGCGGCCCTTTCTCGAACAGGTCACGCGGGTCGAAATCACGGTGCTGTCACTGCTGCTGCTGATTATGGGATTGGCCGGGGCGGTTGGAACATGGGTCATCGGTCGACTGCTGCAACGCCGTCTCTTCAGCATTCTTGTGGTCATTCCGATGATGATGGCCGGTATCGCGCTCTCCATGGTCGTCTTTGGCGAAGCGGAACGTCCAGTCGTCGCCGCCCTTGTCGGCTGGGGTTTTCTTGGAACCGCCGCACCGGTTGGCTGGGGCACCTGGCTGAGCCGCATTCTGCCCGATGATGCCGAGGCCGGCGGCGGCCTGCAGGTTGCGGTCATTCAACTGGCGATCACAGCGGGGGCCTCGATCGGTGGAATTTTATTCGACAGTTTCGGCTGGTGGTCCGCCTTCACGTTGAGCGCATTGCTGCTCTGCGGCTCCTCGCTTGCGTCTTTTATCGCCTGGCGGCTGGCGCGGAGGCCATCATGAATGTTCGCCCGCTGGTTCCTGCCCGACGCACCCTGCTGGCGATGGCCACTGCGTTCATCTTGCCCGGGCGAGCCCTCAGCAAAAGCGGTGCCGACAATCAGGAGAAGACCGATTTGAAGATCAAACTGACTTTCGGAAAATACACGATGATGGCGACGCTCTACGACAATCCGTCGGCGCGCGATTTTGCATCCATGCTTCCGCTCGATCTCAAGATCGCCGACTTCGGCTCCAACGAGAAGATCGCCTATCTCCCTCGAAAGTTGACAGTCGAAGGCCATGGCCCGTTCGACAACGAGCGGCCTTACGACCTCTGTTATTACATGCCCTGGGGCAATCTCGCGATGTTCTATGCCGACTACAGGCATCCCGGCCTCATCCGGCTGGGACGCTTCGATAAAGGCTATGAAGCGCTCCATATCCCCGGGGAATTTCCGCTGCGCATCGAACGCGTCCAATGAACCGAACCACAGGAGTTTCCAGCATGAGCAAGCCAATCGAAACGAGTGAAACCTGCAATACCGGCAGGCGCAACCTGATGAAGGCAACGGGCATCGCCGTCGCCGCAATCGGCATGGTGCAGGTGGCGAGCGCGACACAGGCCTTTGCCCAAACCTCCAGCTGGGACAAGGTCTTCCCGATGAGCGATAATATCGACCACCAGAAGGTCTCGTTCAGGAACCGATACGGCATCACTCTCGTAGGCGACCTCTACCTGCCAAAGAGCCGCGGAGCTGCGCCTTTGGCTGCTCTTGTCATCAGCGGTCCCTTTGGTGCCGTGAAGGAACAGTCGTCCGGCCTTTATGCACAGACCATGGCAGAGCGCGGATTTGCCGCGCTGGCGTTCGATCCGTCCTATACCGGAGAAAGCGGCGGTGAGCCCCGGAACGTCGCGTCGCCGGATATCAATACCGAGGATTTCAGTGCCGCGGTCGACTATATCGGGTTGCAACCCTATGTGGATCGCGAGCGCATCGGTGTCATCGGCATCTGCGGCTGGGGTGGCATGGCGCTGAATGCCGTCGCGGTGGACAAGCGCGTGAAGGCAGTCGTGGCCAGCACCATGTATGACATGACGCGGGTGATGTCCAAAGGCTACAACGACAGCATTACCCTCGAACAGCGCACGCAGGCGCTGGAGCAAATGAGCCGGCAGCGCTGGCAGGATGCGGAAAAGGGAAGCCCCGCCTATCAACCCCCTTATAACGATCTCAAGGGTGGCGAAGCGCAGTTCCTGATCGATTATCACGACTATTACCGGACACCGCGCGGTTACCATGCGCGCGCCGTCAACTCCGGCAATGCCTGGACGCAGACGACACCGCTGTCGTTCATGAACATGCCAATCCTGACCTATATCGCCGAAATATCGCCGCGGCCGGTGATGTTCATCCATGGGGAAAAAGCGCATTCCCGCTATTTCAGCGAGACCGCCTTCGCTGCGGCTGCCGAACCGAAGGAGCTGGTGATCATTCCGGACGCCAACCACACGGACCTTTATGACCGCGCCGACAAGATCCCGTTCGACCGGATCGCCGCTTTCTTCAATCAGCATCTGGCGTAGAAGACGACCATAAAGATGTCACGGCAGCCGTGGCTGCCGTCATATTATTTTACGTCTCAGGCCGGCGCGCTCGTGCGCGTCGGCACTGTCAGTGCTGCCGGCTCTAGTCCAGCATCACCATATGTGCCGGCAACTGCTCTTCGAAGAATTTCGAGAACGTCGCGATGCGGGGCGGCAGCGCCTGATAGGGCGGATAATAGAGTGTCAGCCAGAGTTCGGGCGGCGCCCAGCCGGGCAGCACATGAACGAGCCGGCCGCTGCGAATATGTTCGGCGATGTGAAATCCCGGCAGCATGGCCACGCCGGCGCCTTCCGCCGCCATATCGGCCAGAACCTCACCGCTATTGGCGCTGAATGCGCGGCCGGCCGAGATGGCGATGCTCGATCCGCCGTCCGACAGCACCCAGTTCTCCCGCCGGCTTTCACCGCTATAGGCAAGGCAATCGTCAGGGGTCAGTTCGCTTGGATGTTCCATCTGCGTAAACCGGCTGCCCGGTGCCGCCACCAATATTCGCGGCACGGCCCTGATCTTGCGCCAGATGGTGAATTTGTCCGATGGGGCCGACGAAATGCGGATCGCCAGATCGTAGTCGTCATCCACGATATTGATCAGGCCGTCCGAGAGCGAAATCTCGAAGCACATTTTCGGATAGAGTTCCCGGAAGCCGGACAGGATCGGCGGCAGCACCGTCTTGCCGAGCCATGTCGGCGCGCTGATCCTCAGACGCCCTTCATCGGCCTTATGGGCGTTGCGGACATCGCGCCGGGCATTCTCCAGCGCCTCGACCGCCGGCTGGATCTGTGCGGCGAAGACGGCGCCGTCGGTCGTCAACGACACTTGGCGGGTGGTGCGGACAAACAATTGCACACCGAGATCATCTTCAAGCGCGGCAATCGCACGGGTGACGGCAGCCGCCGTCATGCCCAGTTCGCGGGCGACCTGCGCGAAGTTGCGCTTTTCGGCCGCCATCAGAAAGGTTTTGAGAGCTTTATGATCGTTCATCGCCATTATTTCAAAAATCGCAATTCATTCGAGAAAAATATTGCAATTCCGCGATGCATTCAAGCGGGTTACATCTTTGTCCATCGAAACGGACACACCAAAGACGAAAGGCGCCGACGATGATCAAGGATATCAAGGGCCTGCACCACGTCACCTCCATGGCGTCGGATGCGCGGCAGAACAACAGTTTCTTCACCGATACGCTCGGCCTGCGTCGGGTGAAGAAAACCGTCAACTTCGACGAACCCAGCGTCTATCACCTTTATTACGGCGACGAAAAGGGAACGCCCGGCACGGTCATGACCTATTTTCCCTTCGCCAACATGATGGCCGGTCGTCCCGGCGTCGGCGAAGTGGGCGAGACGCAGTTTTCCATCCCGAAGGGTTCGCTGGGTTTCTGGAAAGAGCGTCTCCTTGCCAAAGGCGCCACCGGCATTCAGGCCGACACGGTCTTCGGCGCCAATCGCCTGCGCTTCACCGGTCCCGATGGCGATGGCCTTGCGCTGATCGAAACAGGCGATGACGCCCGTGCTGCCTGGCTGGTCGAGGGAATTTCCGAAGACAACGCCATACGCGGTTTCACCGGCGCACGGTTCAATTTGCATGACACTGCCGCAACCGAAGAACTCCTGCGTTTCATGGGTTATGAGCGGACTGACGTTGAAGGCAATGTGACACGCTTCGTCATTCCCGGCGGCAACGGGGCAGATACGATCGATCTTGCGGCCCTGCCCAAGACACCCTTTGCCCGTTCGGGAGCAGGCTCGGTCCACCATATCGCCTTCGCAGTCGAAAACCGCGAGAAGCAGCTGGAAGTGCGCAAGGCGCTGATGGATACGGGTTATCAGGTCACCCCCGTCATCGACCGCGATTATTTCTGGGCAATCTATTTCCGCACGCCGGGCGGCATCCTGTTCGAGATCGCCACCAATGAACCCGGTTTCGACCGTGACGAGGATACCGCGCATCTGGGCGAAGCGCTCAAGCTGCCGAACCGCTACGAGCCTTTCCGCAATCAGATCGAGGCGAACCTCGCGCCGCTTGCGGCATAAAGCGGGTCTCTGATCCGCATTCACTGACCAAGATAGATTCTCGCTTTTCAAGACGGCTGCCCCTGCCGGGCAGCCGGCCGGCGAAGCCTTCTCAATTTCCACCGCCGCAGATCGGCAACCACCACCTGAACGGAGAACTGAAAATGTCCAAGCTCGAAGTCCTTACCCCCGCCAACAGCCAGCTCATCTTCATCGACCAGCAGCCGCAGATGGCTTTCGGTGTGCAGTCTATCGACCGGCAAACCCTGAAGAACAATGTCGTCGGCCTCGCCAAGGCGGCAAAGATTTTCAGTATCCCGACGACCATCACCACGGTCGAAACGGAAAGCTTCTCCGGCAACACCTTTCCGGAACTGCTCGCGGTCTTCCCGGAAAACGACATTCTCGAGCGCACCTCGATGAATTCCTGGGATGACCAAAATGTCCGCGATGCGCTGGCGAAGAATGCGGCGGCCGGCCGCAAGAAGATCGTCGTCTCCGGCCTCTGGACGGAAGTGTGCAACACCACCTTCGCGCTCTCCGCGCTCCACGATGTCGCAGACTACGAGATCTACATGGTGGCGGACGCCTCCGGCGGCACCTCTGTCGATGCGCATAAATATGCCATGGACCGCATGGTGCAGGCCGGCATCATTCCCGTCACCTGGCAGCAGGTGCTGCTGGAATGGCAGCGCGACTGGGCACGCAAGGAAACCTATGACGCCGTCACCTCGCTGGTGAAGGAACATTCCGGCGCCTACGGCATGGGCATCGACTATGCCGTCACCCATGTCCATGGCGGCGAAGAGCGCGTCAAGCACGGCAAGCGCATCGGCCCCAACCCGGCCAAGAAATAAGCTTTCAACCGCGCCGCACCGGCAGGATCGCCATCCAGCCCGGTGCGGCTTTCACCCATCGAGGAGGTTCCCATGAAAGTCTATCTTCTGTCCCTCGGCGCCGGCCTGCTGGTCGGCATCGTTTACAGCCTGCTCAATGTGCGTTCTCCCGCACCGCCCGTCATCGCTCTCGTCGGCCTGCTCGGCATCCTGGTTGGGGAGCAGATCATTCCTTTCGCGAAGACGATCGCCGGCAAGGAACCGGCCGTCGTTTCGTGGATCAACCAGATCAAGCCGCACATGTTCGGCCATATGCCGAAGGGTGGCGCTGAAACCACGGGTCTCGCCGAAGTCAAACAGCCGACCGAGCGGGAGAGAAGCTGATGCCGACACGACGCACCTTCCTTGGCGCGGCTTCGAGCCTTGCCTTTCCGAATCTGTTTTCACCGGCTAAGGCCGCTGATCCCATCAAGACCGGAGGTTCTTCCATGCATCCAGATACGATCCTGCACAATGGCCGCTTCACGACGCTCGACCGCGGCAATCCGAATGCAACGGCAGTCGCCATCAAGGACGGCCTGTTTCTGGAGGTGGGAAGCGATGCCGAAGTCATGGCCCTTGCCGGGCCGGACACGAAGATCATCGACCTGAAGGGCAAGCGGGTTCTGCCCGGCCTGATCGACAACCACACCCACGTCGTGCGCGGCGGCCTGAACTTCAACATGGAACTGCGCTGGGACGGTGTGCGCTCGCTTGCCGATGCCATGGACATGCTGAAGCGTCAGGTGGCGATCACCCCGGCGCCGCAGTGGGTGCGGGTCGTCGGCGGCTTCACCGAACATCAATTCGTCGAAAAGCGCCTGCCGACCATCGAGGAGATCAATGCGGTAGCGCCGGATACGCCGGTCTTCCTGCTGCATCTTTATGACCGGGCCCTACTGAATGGCGCAGCCCTTCGCGCCGTCGGCTACACGAAGGACACGCCGAACCCGCCCGGCGGCGAGATCACTCGCGACGCGAACGGCAATCCGACCGGCCTGCTGCTCGCCAAGCCGAATGCCGGCATTCTTTATTCGACGCTTGCCAAGGGGCCGAAGCTGCCGCTCGATTATCAGGTCAATTCCACCCGCCACTTCATGCGTGAGCTGAACCGGCTGGGTGTGACCGGCGTGATCGATGCGGGCGGCGGCTTCCAGAATTATCCTGATGACTACGAGGTGATCCAGAAACTGTCGGATGAGAACCAGATGACGGTTCGGCTGGCCTACAATCTCTTCACGCAGAAGCCGAAACAGGAGAAGGAAGATTTCCTCAACTGGACGTCATCGGTCAAATACAAGCAGGGCAACGACTATTTCCGGCACAATGGCGCAGGCGAAATGCTGGTCTTTTCCGCTGCCGATTTTGAGGATTTCCGCCAGTCGCGGCCGGACATGCCGCCGGAAATGGAAGGTGAGCTCGAAGACGTCGTCCGGATTCTGGCGGAAAACCGCTGGCCGTGGCGTCTGCACGCCACCTATGACGAGACGATTTCGCGGGCGCTGGATGTCTTCGAAAAGGTCAACCGGGATATCCCGCTCGAAGGCTTGAACTGGTTCTTCGATCATGCCGAAACCATCTCCGACCGCTCCATCGACCGCATTGCCGCCCTCGGTGGCGGCATCGCCACCCAGCACCGCATGGCCTATCAGGGCGAATATTTCGTCGAGCGTTACGGTCAGGGCGTGGCGGAAGCCACACCGCCGATTGCGCGGATGCTGGAAAAGGGCGTGAACGTTTCGGCCGGCACGGATGCAACGCGCGTCGCCTCCTATAATCCATGGGTGTCGCTGTTCTGGATGGTGACGGGCAAGACGGTCGGCGGCATGCAGCTTTATCCGCGCGCCAATTGCCTCGACCGCGAGACGGCGCTGCGCATGTGGACCGAAAAAGTCACCTGGTTCTCGAATGAGGAAGGCAAGAAGGGCCGCATCGAAAAAGGCCAGTTCGCCGATCTCGTGGTGCCGGACAAGGATTATTTCTCCTGCGCGGAAGATGAAATCTCCTTCCTCACCTCGGAACTGACCATGGTGGGCGGCAAGGTCGTTTATGGCGCCGGTGACTTCAGAACGTTGGATGAAAGCAATATTCCGCCGGCGATGCCCGACTGGTCGCCTGTGCGAACCTTCGGCGGTTATGCCGCCTGGGGTGAGCCGCAGGGCGCTGGAAAGAACTCGCTCAGACGCGCAGCCATCACCTCCTGCGGCTGCGCCAATGATTGCGGCGTTCACGGTCACGACCATGCCGGCGCATGGACGTCGAAATTGCCGATTGCCGATCTGAAGGGCTTTTTCGGAGCGCTGGGCTGCTCCTGCTGGGCAGTCTGAGCTGCGGCCAGCAGAAGATCCACCGGGCAGCGGATCGCCGCTGCCCGGCCTCCCGGGAACGGGATTATGTTGCAAATTACGCAATTATATCGAAACTATTGATGCAATTGTTGGCGGCAATCCTTTGCGCCAATATCGCTCCATCAGATGAACGCAGCGCCGCTCGAACCGACCGGCCAGATCGCAGGAGCAGAAAATGACCGAGCCATCTTCAACCCTTCGCCTTCGCGGGCTTCTCGCGGATATCGTTGCCGCACCCGTCACAAAAACCCTTGCGCTTCTGGCGCTCTGCTCGGCCTATATTCAGGGGCCGCTGACCAAGATTTTCGACTTTTCCGGCGCGATTGCCGAGATGAACCATTTTGGCCTCCAGCCGGCGGTCGCATTCGCTGTCGTCGTCATCCTGTTCGAACTCACCGCCTCCGCTCTGGTGGTGTCGGGCTTCCTGCGCTGGGCCGGTGCTCTGGCGCTTGCAGGCTTCACGCTTCTCGCCACCTTCATCGCTCTCCGCTTCTGGGAAATGGCGCCCGGCATGGACCGCATGATGGCCACCAACGCCTTCTTCGAGCATCTTGGCCTTGCCGGTGCCTTCATCATCGTCGCTGCAATCGATCTCACGAAAGGAACAGGCAAATGAGTGCTGCAAAATCCTCCGCGAGCAGCTTTGCTCCCCTTGCACAACCGGTTTTCGCGGTCCTCTGGGCGGCGACGGTGCTTGGCAATACCGGCAGCTTCATGCGCGATGTCGCCAGTTCATGGCTGATGACCGATCTTTCGGCCTCGCCGGCGGCCGTCGCCATGGTCCAGGCGGCCGGAACCCTGCCGATCTTTCTTCTGGCAATCCCGGCCGGCGTGCTGACCGATATTCTCGACCGCCGCAAGTTCCTGATCGCCGTGCAGCTTCTGCTGGCCTCGGTCAGCGTTACCCTCATGGTTCTTTCCCATACCGGCCTGTTGTCCGTCAGCGCGCTGATCGGGCTTACTTTCCTCGGCGGCATCGGCGCTGCGCTGATGGGGCCGACCTGGCAGGCCATTGTGCCGGAACTGGTGAAGCGTGAGGATATCAAGAGCGCCGTGGCGCTGAACTCGCTGGGCATCAATATCGCCCGCTCCATCGGTCCCGCCGCCGGCGGCATTCTGCTTGCGGCCTTCGGGGCGGCCTTCACCTATGGCGCCGATGTCGCAAGCTATTTCGTGGTCATTGCCGCCCTTTTATGGTGGCCGCGGGCAAAGAACGCCAACGATGCTTTGGCGGAAGGTTTCTTCGGCGCATTCCGGGCGGGCCTTCGTTATACCCGCGCCAGCCGGCCGCTGCATGTCGTCCTGTTGCGGGCTGCGATCTTCTTTGCATTCGCCAGTGCCGTCTGGGCGCTGTTGCCTCTGATCGCCCGGCAATTGCTCGGCGGAGATGCAAGCTTCTACGGTATCCTGCTCGGTGCTGTCGGGGCCGGCGCCATCGGCGGTGCGCTGGTCATGCCGAAGCTGCGCGAACGGTTCGATGCCGATGCCCTGCTGCTGGGTGCGGCTCTCACCACCGCTCTCGTCATGGCCGGGCTGTCCTTCGCGCCGCCAAAGTGGCTTGCAATCGTCATCCTGCTGTTTCTCGGCGGTGCCTGGATCACGGCGCTGACGACGCTGAATGGCGCGGCCCAGGCGATCTTGCCGAACTGGGTGCGGGGCCGCGGTCTCGCCGTCTATCTCACCGTCTTCAACGGCGCGATGACAGCGGGCAGCATCGGCTGGGGTGCGGTGGGTGAAGCGGCGGGCGTGCCCGGCACGCTGCTCATCGGTGCGGCAGGCCTTTTCATTGCCGGTCTCATCATGCACCGCCTGAAACTGCCTGCCGGCGATGCGGATATGGTGCCGTCCAACCATTGGCCCGAACCGCTCGTGGCCGAGCCGGTAGCCCATGATCGCGGCCCGGTTCTGATCCTCATCGAATATAATGTCGAAAAACATCACCGCTCCGCTTTCCTGCATGCACTGGATGAGCTTTCCCAGGAGCGTCGCCGCGACGGCGCCTATGGCTGGGGCGTGACGGAGGACTCCGCCGATCCGCAGAAGATCGTCGAATGGTTCATGGTGGAATCCTGGGCCGAGCACCTGCGCCAGCACAAGCGGGTTTCCCACGCGGATGCGGATTTGCAGGGCAAGGTGCTGGCTTATCATTCTGGGCTGGAAAAGCCGGTGGTGCGGCACTTCCTCACAATCAACCGGCCGGGGAAGGCGTAAAACGGAAAGGGGCCGAAAAGGCCCCTTTTTCGTTGTTGCCATGCGATTGTCCGATTATTGCGTGATCCGCTCCAGCACACGGCTCAGTGCATCTTTCAGCGCCCCTGAGCCGCCCTTGCCGTCGAAATCCAGCAGCACCTGCTCGTTGAGGCCGCCCTTGGTGGCGAATTCACGGCTGAGATCGATGAAATCCGTCCTGCTGCCGGCAAGCAGGGCCACCTCGGACAGGCCGGCAAAGAGGGGCGCGAGATAAGCGCGCCCCTTTTCTTCCGGCAGACCTTTCTCGGCAAGCCATTCCGTCGTCGTTTGCATGATGCCGAAATAGGTGGCCATCAAAGCGCTGGCGGCGGCCAGAAGATCGTATTCCGCCTTGGTTTCGCATTCCACCGCATTGCCGAGCACGTTGAAGATGGCAGCCGTATCCGTATCGGCAGGATAAATGGCTGTGACGCCCTTGCGCCGGGCAACGAAGGGCAGCGGGATCGCCTGGCTGAGACGCAAATCCGCGCCGATCCACTCCAGAAGCGCCTCGCGGCCGGTTGCGGCAACGACGCTGACGATCTTCTGCCCGTCCCGAAACCGCAGGGGCCGGATGACTTCTTCAGCGATCTGCGGCCGGATAGCCAGCATGACGGTATCGCAGCCATCGACGATTGCCTGATTGTCGCCGGAGACGATCACCTGCGGGAAATCGGCGGCAAGCCTCGCGGAAATATCGGCACTGCGCTGGGACACCATGACATGCGGCACGGCGGCAGGTCTGGCGAGCAGGCCCCTGACCATCGCATCGGTGATGGCTCCTGTTCCGATAAAACCGATTTTCTGGGGAAGTGACATGATTGCTCCACTACGGCGTTTCGCGTGATGCTAATTTTTCCGTCCGGAATTGTCGACAAGCAGAGGGGTAAATTTGCGGTCGAGGCGGAGCCGGGACCCGTTGAATGCCGGCTGATCGATACGGTCATGGACCGGAACACGGCCAATCAGGCGCCGTAAAATCAATGCGCATCCTTCCCGGTGTGCGTTTCTTCCAGTCCCAGTATCGCCGGCCATGCCGGTGCTGCACGCTCTGACATGACCTCGATATGGCGCAGCGAGGTGAGACCGAATTCTTCCGGGTGCAGGGTTCTGCGGTTGACGCTTCCCTGCGGGAAAACATCGGCATAACGCCAGACGGCGGCGGGCGGCACCACCACATCGTCCGCCATCGTCATCATGCGCAGATCGAAGCGGGTGGCGGAAAAATCCGGTTCTGGCAGCGATTTGCCGATATCGCGCCGGAAGAAATCCCTGCTCGTGCACCAGCGCCGCCATTGCCAGTAGATTCCGGCGGGCAGATCCGCACCCAGCAGCAGCCTTCGGCCGGGAAGATAGCCCGCGAGTGTCGTGCTGACAGGCCCGAGCAGATACCAGAAGGCGATGACCGTGGGCCGATAGGTCCATGGATGATCGCTGACATGGGCAAAGCCCGAACCGATGGTGATGACACGCTCAACCCGTTCGTCATGGCGTCGAAAAGGAAATGTCAGTCCGCCGAGGGAATGGCCGAGCAGCCAGAGGGGGCCTTCCGGTGCTATCTCGCAAAGTGCGGCCTCGGCTGCCGTCTGGTCGGCAACTCCCCAGTCGGCCATCGTGGCCCGGCTTTCGCGGACGGGGCGTTGTCGGGATGCGCCGAAATCGCGATAATCATAGGTCAGGACACCGATGCCTTGAGCGGCCGCCCATGTGGCGAAGGCGCGATAATAACGCGCCGGAACACCTGTTGCGCCGTGAAGGACAAGATGCGCGCGGGCTGGCCCCCTGGGCGGAAAGAACCGGCCGGCGAGCCTGTGCCCTTCCGAAACAATGTCGATCTCCCGGCTCTCTGCAATATCAGTCATCCATCCCTTCCTCCTCCTGGACCGTTTGGTCTAATAACATCTCTGGACCAAACGGTCTACAGCGCTTAAAACAGGCGAATGGACGAAAGCAAGAACCGCCACGCTCTGATACGGGCCACCTCCGCGCTGTTTCGGCGGCGCGGTTATGCGGGTGTGGGGCTGGCTGAAATTCTAGCGGAGACGGGCCTGCCGAAAGGCTCTCTCTATTATCATTTTCCCGGTGGCAAGGAGCAGCTTGCCGCCGAGGCGACGCGCTGGGCGGGCCGGAAGGTGGCTGAGCTGATCGACGCGAGTTTCGAGGACGCGGAGAGCTTCGCTTCGGGCTCGGTGGCGCTGTGCCGTGCGATAGCCCGCCTCTCGCAGGAAAATGGCCGCATCATGGGTTGTCCGGTGCTCAGCATCATTCAGGCCGGCGATGAAAAGCCCGATTTGCGCCAGATCGGTGCGGATGTGCTCAATGACTGGACCACAAGGATCGCAGCTCAGGCAAGGCGCCTGAGCAGTCACGATCCGCAGACCGATGCCGAAAGACTAGTGATCGGGCTGCAGGGCGCGTGGGTTGTTTCGCTGGCCCGTCAGAACCTGACATCGTTCGAAACGCTGGAGAGCAGCCTGCTACAGTCTGCCTAGGCGTATGCCGGTGCGTTTTCACGCAGAGGCCTGATCGGAGCCATCGGTGCTTCTGATTACTGAATGCTGCGGAGTAAATGAAAAGCGCGGCCGCCTTCAGGCTGACCGCGCTTGTTGTCGTAGAAGAGAATAGGACTTTTACGTCTCTTTAGTCTGCTGCTTTCCCGGTGTCGGCTGATCCGTGGCGTTCGCGATTGATGCAGCCAACAGAGCCTGTGTCGGGTCCGTACCCTTGAAGCCGGCCTGTGCAAGGATTTCGTCTAGAACCGGCTTTTGCGCAGTGAAGCTGAGAAGCTGGCTTGAAAGATCGCCGAGGCCATTGCCGTTTTTGACGTCGCCGCCGCCACCGAGGGCGCCGGCCAGATTACCGGCGCTGAAGATGCGGATATCGGAGATCTTTTCGATGGGTTTCATCGCCTCGGAAAGTGCTTCGGGAATGATGGCGATCCTTGCACGGGCGAGTTCGAATGCGATGATGTCGCCCGATAGCGCATTGCGTGCATCGTTCTTTGCGCGTTCCGCCTGCGCCTCTGCATCGCCGAGAGCGATGACGCCTTCGGCACGGATTTTCGCGGCCTGTGCCTCGGCTTCGGCGCCGATCTTGGTGGCGGCAGCCAGGTTTTCGGCGGCTTGCCGTTCGGCTTCCGCCTTTACCGTGATGGCCGTCGCTTCCTGCTCTGCCGCCTTGCGGGCGTCGATCACGGCGATGCGCTTGGCGCGTTCGGCGATTTCCACTTCGCGGGCTGTTGCCACCTGTTCTTCCGCAGTGATGGCGGAAGCCTTGGCTTCGTCCGCCTTGGCGCGGGCAGCCTGTTCCTGCTCCACCTTCTGCGCCACGGCGATAGCGGCTTCGATTCGCGCCGTTTCGGTGATTTTGCGCGCTTCCGCCTCGCGTTCGGCAATACCGCGCTCGGCTTCGATGCGGGCAGTTTCACGCGCCTGACGGGCTTGGGCATCCCGTTCGGCGATGCCGCGTTCCGTATCGAGCTTTGCCGTTTCCTCGTTGAGGCGGGCCGCCTGCTCGGCCCTTGCCGCTTCCGCCCGCGTTTCCGCCGTCTTGTTGGCGATATCGCGCTCCTGCGTCAGTTCCGCATCGCGCTGTTCGCGTTCGATGGTCAAGCGTCGCAGCACCGCTTCGCGGTCCTTCGTGGCAATTTCGACTTCGTTGTCGCGGACGATCTGGTTGCGTTCGCGTTTACGCTCTTCGGTGATCCGGGTGAGCGCCGTCAGGCCCTCCGCGTCGAACGAGTTGTTGGGGTTGAAGTGCTTGATATCGGTTTGATCGAGGCGTGTCAGCGAGACCGATTCCAGTTCCAGACCGTTGGACTGCAGATCGTGCGCGACGGCCGCCTGCACGGATTTGACGAATTCGGCACGCTGCTCCTGAAGATCGCGCAGCGACATGGTGGCTGCAACCGAGCGCAAACCATCGACAAATTTCGCTTCGACCAGTGACTTCAGCGCATCGGCATCATTTGTCCGGTCGCCGAGTGTCTGGGCGGCAAGTGCGATGTTTTCTGCATCGGGTTTAACCCGCACGTAAAATTCGGCGGTGATGTCGGCCCGCATGCGATCTTTAGTGATCAGGGATTCATGTTCGGATCTTTTCACTTCCAGTCGCAATGTGCTGAGAGAGACCCAGGAATAGGAATGGAAGATCGGCAGGATGATGGCGCCGCCATCGAGAACGACTTTCTTACCGCCGAGGCCGGTCCTTACATAGGCTTTGTCGCGTGTCGACCGCGTGTAGAGCGATGTCATGATGATGCCGATGACGACGATGGCCGTGACGATGGCCCCCGCAATCAGGCTCAAAGAAAAGAAATCCATGGTGAGTTAGCCCCTATGATGCCCGCTATGGTGAGTTTCCAGGTCCGGCGGTACGGGAATGGCCTGAAAAAGCCCATCCGCACCGTCGACGATCAATACCTGCGCACCCGTATCGATCGTGTGACCGGATGCAGCCTGGGTGCGCAGGAAGTGAATATTCTCGTGCCGGTCCTTGACCCGCACGGTGCCGGGCTTGCCCTGATCGAGAGGCCCGATGGTGACAGTGCCCACAAGTCCCAGAAAATCGGTCTGCTCGAGCGCGTTTGTCTCATCGCGTGGAATGACCTTCGCAACGGTGCGGCTGAGTGACCGCGTGGCCGGCAGGGCGGCGGCAAAGGCACCGGTCATGGCCAGATAGGGCGGCAAGGGCCCGAGCGGCGTTGCGGAAGCGATCCCCTGAATGAAGAACCCGGCGACGGAAAAAGCCGAGAGCAGGATGACCGCCAGAACAAGAAGCGGCACGCCGCCCGCATTAAGCCAGGACATCCAGCTGCCGAGTAACCCCGCCTCGGCATCGCCGGGCGCGTGGTAACTGAAGTTGTCGTCAAGCAGTCCCGAAGCCGATACACCAAGAAGGACCGAGAGGAGTTCGACGATGCCGAGGCCGAAGACCGTCAGCAAGGCGATCCAGAAGGGAGCAGTGCCTGGCTGGACAATGCTCTCCATCAGCGCTGCCCCTCACGAAATGCCTTGAGTCGTGCTTCGATGGCGCTCTGGCGCTGCATCCGGCCGAGTTCTTCAACCTCCGCCGTTCCGTTATTGGGCTTGGCGGGGGTGCCGGTTACTCTTTCGATGGCGTCGAGCGCGTCAGCCAGACGGCGGTCGTTGCGCTGGGACGGGGTCGTATCGGTTGCCGGTGCGATGCGTTCGGCGCGCTTGGCGTCCTCAAGCCGCTTTTGCGCATCCGCCTTTGCGGAAGCGATGCTGCGCAATGTAGTTTCCGCCTCGGCAATTTCGGCAGCGTTCTCGAGAATCGCCTTGTTCAGCGCTTCCCGTTGCGCTTCCAGATCGATCTGCAGCCCGGTTGCCGCGCGGGCCAAATCCTCGCGGCCGTTTTCAAGTCCGATCCTGATCTTGTCGTCGAGGTCGCGAATTTCTTCGTCTAGATCGGCGGCCTTGGCTTTCAGGCGATGGCCGGCTGCGACCGCCACGCCAAGCGCGGATCGGGCCTCATCGGCGATCTGAGCGATTTCCCGCACCGCCTGCTGCGCTACCGCAACCGGATTGGACGCCTCCGCCGCATCGACAGCGTTGTTCATGACACCGGCGATGACACGCCCGAGTCGCCCAAGAATACCTTCATTGTTCATCGAAGCCTCCCTGTTTGGTTGAAAGCCGGTTTTTATTCCGGCATGGATGCTGATGGTTTCGCCCTCGAACACGAGGCGCGCTTCTGAAAAGTCATTCCAGCCGTCGTGATAGCCACGAACTGTATAGGGCACCACGACGCGGCCCGAGAGGGTGGCGATGCTCACCGTATCCGGCCCCTTGACCGAAAAGAGCTTGCTGTCGAGCGGAATGTCCCGCACCGGTTCCTGTGGATCGCGCTGGCTATGGTCGCGCAGAGCCAGCGTCACCATGCGGGAAGGAAGGCTGGTCTTGACCCTGATCTCTTCATAAGCTGCCGCATGCAAGGCGACGAGATTGGCGCCTTCAGTCCGGTCAAGGATCGCCATCGCCCGCCGATAGGCAAGGAGCGTCTCTTCGAGAGAAGAGCGGTTTCCCTCCGAGAGATTCAGTGCCAGGACAACGTTGGACAAAAGTTTCGTGCTCATACGAAATATATAAAGCACTTCATTTGTGCTTTCAAGATGCGGCCCATGCGAAATGAAAGGCTGGTTCATGAAAAAAGCAATCCTATTCGACTGCGAGTTCCTCTGCCTGGAAGGTTCCCAGCGCAGGTTCTGGTGTGCGGCTCATGATCCCGATCCGGTTATTGCGCAGATTGGTGCCGTCAGGCTTGGGCTGGAGGGCGATTTTCCGCTTCTGGGGACCTATAAGACCTACATATGTCCGGTCGACCGTCATGGCGAAAGATATGCGATCGATCCGTTCTTCACCGGGCTGACGGGGATCACCGGGGAGATCATCGAAGCGGAAGGCGTTCCCTTGCAGGAGGCCCTTTCAAGCTTCGACAGCTTCACGGAAGGTGCCCAATGCTGGTCATGGGGCAAGGACGAGTTGAATATGGTGGCGATCAGCTGTTATGTCGCCGGCATCCAGCCGCCCATCCCTGCCGGGTGTTTCGACAATGCCGTCAAACTTCTGCTTGCAGCGGGAATGCCGGTGGAGGATCTGGCAAAAACGCCGAGCAACAGACTGGCCGACTATTACGGCGTCGAGCATCCGCCATTGCAGGGGCACGATGCGCTCGACGATGCGCTTTCGGTTTCCTATACGCTGCAACATCTGCTGAGGGGCGGAAAACTGACGCCGGAAGCGTTCGGCGTTTAGCCGGTGTCAGACGGATTGCGTCACGATCCCGGCCGATGTTCGCGAAAGGCGGCGGCGAGCGTGCGCAAGGCTTCCCGGGATCTGCTGTCCGTCAGGGTGGAGAACATGATGATTTCCGTGGAGGGCAGGGGCGGCAGGCCAAAACGCTGGCTGACCTCCACGGTGCCGGGCGGTGCAAGGCGGGAAGAGAAGGCGGAAACCGCAAGCCCGGCCGAGACGGCGGCGGTCACCATCGACGATGTGCCGCCAAGAAACACCTCCGTCCACGCAATCGCAGCCGCGTCGAGGGCACGGGTGGCGATGTCACGCACGCCACAGGCGGGCGAGAGCGCCGCCAGCCGCAGCGGTTCACCCTGGCGGTGTTCGAATTGCGGGGTTGCATACCAGCCGAAATGTTCCGGCCCGAGCACCTCGCCGTCGCGCCGGTCGTCCTCGCGCCGGATGATTGCCGCATCGATCTCCCCACGGTCGAAGGCGTCCAGCAGGGATCGGGAATGATCCATGCGCACTTCGATCGTAAGCCCGGGGTCGTGGTCGTTGAGACGTGCAAGAAGGGTCGGAACCTCCGGTCCCGCCACATGGGCGGCAATGCCAAGGCCGAAGCGGCGGCGCGGGGAGGAAAGACCCGCCAGCGCCCGGTCATGCGCGGCGAGAAACTCGCGGGCAGGCGCCAGAAATACCGCGCCCTGCGCTGAAAGCCGTACTGAGCGCGGCGTGCGTTCGAGCAACCGCTGGCCGAGCCTGTCTTCCAGTCGTTTGAGCTTGACGCTGATAGCGCCCTGGGTGGTGCCGAGCGCTTCGGCAGCACGGGTGAAGCTCTGCATATCGGCGATGGTAACGAAGGCTTCGACGGCCTCCACATCCAGCGTGCTCATATCGATTATTCCAATTTGTTGTCTCTGAAATAGCCAATCATCCAATTCAGTTATGGTCAAGCTTTGTCTAGCGTGCCTCCTCCACAGATCGGTTTTCGCAGTTGCGGGCCGACCCATGAAAGGCTGAAGAATGACCGTTGTCGTTACCGCACCAGCAAGCAGCAGAAGCGCCATGGCGCTTGCTGCCGTTTGTCTCTCCGCCCTGATGTTCGGACTGGAAATTTCCAGCGTTCCGGCGATCCTGCCAACACTCGAACAGGTGCTGCATGCGGATTTCCGCCAGCTTCAGTGGATCATGAACGCCTATACCATCGGCGTGACGATGGTGCTCATGGCGACGGGGGCGCTGGCAGATCGCTTCGGCCGCAAACGTGTCTTTATCGCCAGCATCGTCGCTTTCGCGCTTTCCTCTCTGGCCTGCGGAATGACGGAAAACGTCTCGGTGCTGATCGGCGCCCGTTTCCTTCAGGGGCTGAGCGGCGGGGCGATGCTGGTGTGCCAGATCTCCATCCTGTCGCATCAGTTCCGCACGGCCCGCGAACGCGGCATGGCGTTCGGCTGGTGGGGCATCGTCTCGGGCGTTGGGCTTGGTTTCGGCCCGATCATCGGCGGCGCCATCGTTGCGCTGTGGAGCTGGGAATGGGTGTTCCTCGTTCACGTCGTGCTTGGCGCGGGAACATGGCTGCTTGCCGTGGGTGGCGTCGGAGAATCGCGCGATCCGGAAGCGGCGCGTCTCGATCTTGCCGGCATGGTGACCCTTTCGGCCGCCGTTTTTTGCCTTGCCTTTTTCATCACGCAGGGACCTGCGCTCGGTTTTGTGAGCCCGGCGGCGCTTCTGATCCTCGGCGTCGCGGCTGCGAGCTTCATCGCCTTCGTGATTGCTGAAAAGCTTAGTTCAAGACCGATGTTCGACTTCTCCGTGTTCCGCATCAGGCCTTTTTCCGGGGCGATCATCGGTTCGGCGGCGATGAATATCAGCTTCTGGCCGTTCATGATCTATCTGCCGATCTGGTTTCAGGCGGGCCTCGGTTATGACAGCGTCACCGCCGGCCTCGGCCTGCTTGCCTATACGCTGCCGGCGCTGGTGATGCCGCCGCTGGCGGAGCGCCTGTCGCTGCGCTACCAGCCGCGCCTCGTCATTCCGGCCGGGCTGTTCACCATCGGCCTCGGTTTCATGCTGATGAAATTGGGAAGCGGCATCGAAAATGCGAGCTGGCTCACCATGCTGCCCGGCTGCATCCTCGCCGGTATCGGGCTCGGGCTGACCAATACGCCTGTTACCAACACCACCACGGGAGCGGTTTCCGCCGCCCGTTCCGGCATGGCTTCGGGCATCGACATGAGCGCACGGATGATTTCGCTCGCCATCAACATCCCGATCATGGGCTTTATTCTGGTCGAGGGCGTCCGGGCTTCGCTTCGGGCGAACCTGCAGTCCGGTGCGGATGTGCATGAATTGCAGTCGCTGGCGGAAAAGATCGCGGCGGGAACTGCCGGCGCCTCGGCGCAGGGCGTTTCGGAAGAACTCGTCCATCGGGCGCTTGCGGATGGGTTCGGCCTCGTCATGCTCTATGCCGGCATCAGTGTCTGGCTGCTCGCCGCCATCAGCTTCATGATCTTCGGCCCGGCGCGAAAGCCTGCCCAAGGTTAGGGCGATGGCTGCAAAGGGAAGGCTATTTCCTTCGCCCCAGCAGGATCATGAGCAGCGGCGCGCCGACGAGAGCGGAAACCAGGCCGGCGGGCAATTGGTAGGGAAAGGCTGCCATTCGCCCCACCCAGTCGGCAAGCACCATCAGGCAGCCGGCGGCGAGTGCTGCGGCGATGAGATGCGGGCCGGCGCGGCGAAATCCGATTTCGCGGGCAAGGTGCGGCCCCATCAGCCCGGCAAAACTCAAGGGGCCGATGATGAGCGTCGCCGCCGCCGTCATGGCGGCCGCGAGAATGAACAGCGCGGCCCGTGCCGAAGGAACATGGACGCCGAGCTCCCGCGCCGCGCCCGCGCCGAGCGGCAGCAGAGTAAGCCACCGATGCGCCAGAATGGCCATGGTTGCGAAAACCACCGCGCAGACGGCCGCGATCCGGGCGGTGAAACCATCGACGAGATAGGTCGAGCCTCCCATCGAGCGAATGATCATCATGGCGCGCGGGTCGCCGCCGGCCGCCAGCACGCCGATCACCGCGTCAAGCATGGCCGTCAGCACCACGCCGGTCAGAAGAACCCGCTCGGGCGTGAAGCCGGACCTGAGGCCGAGCGACAGGATGGCGAAAAGAACCGCGGCGGCGCCGGCGCTCGCAAAACCCAGTTGCAGCATCGGCCCGGAGGCGGTGAAGGCGAAAAGCGCGACGGCCATGCCCAGCGTTGCACCGGCTGAAACGCCAAGCACTTCCGGGCTTGCTATCTCGTTGCCGGTCAGGCGCTGGAGAATGGCGCCGGCTGCACCAAGCAGGCTCCCGGCTGCGAAGGCCGCGACGACCCGCGGCCAGCGATAGGGTAGGATTTCGCTCCATTCACCGACGGGCAGCAAACCCCAGCTTCCATCCGGCGCGCGGCCGAAAAGAATGGCGGCCGTTACGCCCGCAGCCAGCAGGCTAACGAAAGACAGGACCATGATGGGGGAAAGGCGACGCTGTTTAACGATGCCCGGCGGCGGAGCGGGCAATTCCCTCTGCATGGCTCTCAGGCGGGGCAGCAGAAACAGCACCAGCGGCGCGCCGAACAGGGCCGTCATGGCGCCGGTCGGTATCAGCCCGCCGGTGATATCCGAAAGGCGTTTGACGATTTCGTCCGTCAGAAGCAGCAGCCCTGCGCCGATGAGCGGAGACCAGAGGATTTGCTGGGCGATGCGCCGGGCGCCCGCAAGCCGCGCTATGGCGGGTGCGACAAGGCCGACGAAACCGATGACGCCGACGGCGCTGGTGACAAGCGCGGCCAAGGAGACCGCGATCGATACCGCAAGAACCCGCAGCCGCACGACGGAAAGGCCGAGCGCTCCGGCGCTGACATCCCCCAGTTCCATCAGCGATAAAGGCCGCATGATCAGCCCGGCAAGCGCGGCCAGGACCACAATTTTCGGAAAGAGGGTGACGGGAACGGCCCAGCTTTGCAAAGACAGCGACCCCGCACCCCAGATGAACAGGCCGCTCAGATACCGTTCGTTGAGAAGGACGAGAATGGCCGAGGCGGCGGCACACCAGATGCCGATCATCAGGCCGGCGAGGACGAGCGACAGCGGTGAGAATCCGCGTCTTGCGCCGATGGAAAACACCGCAAGGGCGGCCAATGCGCTGCCTGCCATCGCCACCACATCGCGGCTGATGCCTTCCAGGGTGGGAAAGGCGAACATGGTTGCGGCAACGGCAAGATTGGCGCCCGCTGAAATGCCGAGCGTCGAGGGCGAGGCGAGGGGGTTGCGCAAGGCCTGCTGCAACAATGCGCCGGCCAGAGCCAGTGCAGCGCCCGCCAGAAGCGCCGTCGCCATGCGCGGCAGGGTGGAATAGAGCAGCATGAGCCGCTCAACATCATATTGCGCACCGTCGCCGCTCAATCGATGCAGATCCGGCCAGATATCGCTGACGGCAAAGATGGCGCCGAGGAGGAAGAGGCTGGCGGCAACACCAGCGGGGGTGAGGAGGCGCAGGAGGACCGGCGGCATCAGGCGTGGCTTTCCAGATGCTCGGTCACCAGACGGGCAAACCGCATGGCTTCCTGCACCATGCCGAACATCAGCACGCCGGGAAGGGTGGAGACCCGGCCCGCCCGGACGAACGGTAGATTGCTCCAGAGCGGGCTTTGATCGAGCCGCGAGAGAATGTCGGGCGGCGTCAGCGGTTCGAAGGCGATGAGCCGGGCATCCGCCGAAAGGACGGCCAGCGCCTCCAGCGCGATGGTTTCGAACCCCCAATAATTGGTCTTTCCCGGCCAGGCATTGGCAAGACCGATCTTTTCCATGGCGCCCTGATAAAGACCGGGGCCGCCATAGACCCGCGCATGGCGCTCATCCATGAAATTGATGACGGCGACCGGCGGCGGCCGCAATTTTTCAAGCCTGCGGCGGCAATCGGCAAAGCAGGCTTCGGCCCGTGAGAGGAAATCCTCTCCCCGCTGTTCCCTGTTGAGGGCTGCGGCAAGCTTGCGGGTCGCGGCGTAGGAGGCCGTCAGGGCGTCGCTCTCCGGTGTATAGATGGAAAATTCCATCACCGGAGCGATCGACTGTAGTTTCGGGGTAAGCGAGGCAAGGAAAGGCGTTGACAGAATGACGTCGGGCTTCAGCCTCGCCAGCACTTCGAAATTGATTTCGGCGGTCAAGCCGAGGTCGGCCACGCCTTCCGGCATGGCAGGCTCCACCATCCATGTGTCCCAGTCGGCGCGTGCGGCGATGGCCGCCGGCGCGGTGCCGAGCGCGAGCAGGGTGGAGGCAAGCCCGTAATCGAGCGAGACGATGCCACCCTTCGGCATCGCCGTTTTCGCCACGCTCTGCCATGGCAGGGTAAGCGCTGCGGCCATCAGCAGGCGGCGAGTGGGCGAATGGTCAGGCATCGTGCGTGTCCCGGGTTTGTCCGCAGGGCAGAGGACAGCTTGCGCCGCATCCGCCAATGGTGGGGATCATGTATCGCAGGCAGCAAACGCGCCTGTTGCCCTTAACCACCATGCCGGACATGGGATTACGGCTGCCATCCGGCCACAGGGCATCGTCGATAACCGCCCGGCAGGCGCGTGCGAGCGCCGGATCGGCCTGCGCCTCGATTTCCCCGATGATCCACGACAGATAGACGGCGGCATTGTTCCACAGCAATTTGGGAGCAAGTTTCGCAGCCCTGGCGATGGAGGGGATGAGTGCCGCGAGGTGATCGCGCAGAAGCCCATGCAGATCTTCGGGCGCGGATGCTTCGCCGACCTGATCGCCGGCATGGGGGAGCAGGAATGCGACGGGAAGGGCGTTTTCCGGATCGATGATCACGCTCAGATCGCCGAGATCCAGGGGCAGGCGCCGGCCGTGCACGAGGCGGCAGACGGTGGGCGTGATGGTCAGCAGGCTGAAATAATAAAGTGTCCAGAGCGATGCCGCGGCCCTCGGGTCGGCGTCCGGATGGGCAGCGTTGTGGCGGGTCATCAAGCCGCAAAAAACATCTTCGCAGGCAAGCTGCCGGCAGGGCAGAACCTCCGCACCGCAGGGCGGTGCAAGCAGGAACTTGTCCGTGCAATAGCCGAAAGAGCCGACGGACGCGAAGTCCGGCAGCCCTTCATGCGCCGATTGCAGGCAGGGCGCCATGGTCTTCGCCACGCGCCCCGCCACCGGGTTGCAGCCTGCGGTCGCCACGGTTACCAGCGATATTTCAGGGACGCCGTGATGTTCCTGCCCTGCCCGAGATAGCAATAACCGTCCGTGCAGGCGACGTTGCGGTCGTCGGCGATGTTGCGGACGTTGAAGGACGCGACGAGGCCGTCATAATCCTTGTCGAGCGCCCCGAAATCATAGGAAAGAGCGGCGTCGAGATAGATGGCGGCATCGTTCTTCGCGATGTTTTTGGTGCTGGTATAGCTTTCACCGACATAGCGCAGGCCCGCTCCGGCCGAGAGGCCATGGAGAGGCGTATCTTCCTGGAACGTGTAGTTCGCCCAGAGAGAGGCCACATGGGTCGGCACCGAGGAAGGTGTATTGCCGGCGTCGTCGCCCGCCGTGATCCTGGAGTGGGTGTAGCTATAGGCGGCGATCACATCCCAGCCGGCGGCGATATTGGCCTTCGCCTCCAGTTCGAAGCCCTTGTTGGTCACTTCGCCGAGCGAGCGGAATATCAGGCCGGCGGGATCGATCGCCACGGGCTTGTTCTTTTCCGCCAGATGATAGGCGACCGCCGAAAGCATGATGTCTGTTCCGGGCGGCTGATACTTCACGCCCAGTTCGAACTGCTCGCCTTCGGTGGGCTTGAGCGTTTCGCCGGTGGCGGAAAGTTTGGTAACCGGATCGAAGGAGGTGGCATAGCTGAAGAAGGGCGAAACGCCGTTGTCAAAGGCATAGAGTGCGCCTGCCTGAACGGTGAAGGCGTCCTTCTGCACGTCTTCGGTCACAGGCCCCTGCCGGGTCTGGTCCACCCAGGTCTGCCGGCCGCCGAGGGTGAAACGCCATTTGTCCAGTTCCATCTGGTCGAGGGCGTAAAGCCCGATCTGCCGCAGATCGGCTTCCGACTGATAGGCGCTGTAGGCGGGTGTTGGCCCGGAGAAACCGTAGCGCGGATTGGCGATATCGAAGTCGAAGGCGGAGCCGCCGGATGCATAACCATAGGCGAATGAAGACTTCACATTGCTGTAGTCTAGGCCGGTCAGCAACGTATGGGAAACGGGGCCGGTATCGAAGCTCCATTCAAGCTGGTTGTCGGCCTGGAAGGCCTTCATGTCGTCGCGGATCGCCCAGGGATCGCGATGGGCGACGGTGCCGGTCCAGCTCGATACGCTGAGATAACGGCTGCGCAGATCCATATGCGAATAACGCAGATTCTGCCTGAAGGTCAGGGTATCGTTGAATTCGTGCTCGAAATTATAGCCCACCTGCTGCTGGCGGATCTTCTGGTAGTCGTAGTCGGGATCGCTTCCACGCAGCCGCAGGACATTGCCGGCCGGATCGGTCAGTGCCGCGACCGAAGCGTCGGTTTCGGTGGACTGGATGAGCCCGTAAACGGTGAGGCTGGTCTGGTCGGACGGCTTCCAGGTAAAGGACGGCTGAAGGAAATAACGGTCGTCGGCAATATCGAAATTGGTGTCGCCGGCGCGCGCCAGTCCGACCACGCGGTATGACAATGTGCCGTCAGCGTCTATCGTGTCGCCGACATCGAAGGCGGCCTGCTTGCGGGTTTCCGTGCCGTAAAGCGCCTCAACCTCGCGGATGCGCGTGCCGTTTGCGAGCTTCGACGTCTTGTTGACGATGCCGGCGGGCGTGCCTGCGCCATAAAGCACGGAGATCGGGCCACGGACGATTTCTACACGCTCCAGCGAATAGGGATCGGTGCGGAACATGCCGTAGTTCAAATAGGGCTGACGCAGCCCGTCCTTGTAGTCGCCCATGGTGGTGGCGTCGTAACCGCGAATATAGATCTGGTCGAAGCGCGGGTCGAAGCCGGCGGCGGTGCCGGTGGTGACGCCGGCGGAATAACGCACGGCCTCGATGATGTCCTGCACGCCGCGCTGCTGCATTTCCTTTTTGGTGACGACCGCAACCGAGCGGGGCGTCTCGATGAGCGGCGTATCGAGCTTGGTGGCGCCGGAGCTGTTCTTGGCCGCCACGGTGGCGTTGTCACCGCCGCCCCTGTTGCCTGTCAGTTCGATGGGCTGGAGCAGGGTGGAGCCCGCAACCGGCGCTGCGGCGGCGCCAGGGTTGCTGAGCCGCACGGTGTTGGCGCTGGTGAAGGTGTAGGAAAGGCCGGTTCCGGCAAGCAGGCGCGTGAGGGCATCCTTGCGGCTGAATGCGCCCGTGACACCCGCCGTCCTCACCGTGGCCGGAATTTCGCCGTTAAACACGACATCGACGCCGGTGATGGAGGAATAACGCACCAGCGCGGTCGAGAGCGGCTGCGGCGCGATTGAAAATTGCAGCGCGCTTGCCTGCGTCGCCGTCTGCGCGGCCGCCGGCAGAGGGCCAGTCAGGGCAAGGCCGGCGACGGTGGCGAGAAGCAGGATACGAAATGATCCGGTTGCTGAATGACGGTGGCTGAAATGATTTTTACGCTTAGACACGGTAATATACCTTCCCCTGCTCCTGTTGCCGCAATGACGGCCTCAAAACACGAGTACGATTCCGTTTGCGCAAAACCTCGGTCCCCGGACAATTTTTTTTTAGCGCGTGTGCAGGCGACGCCCCTGAAGTGTTTTCGCATTTCCGGACGGAGAACCGCGCGCCGCTTTTCCTTGAAATGCTCTAGCGCTGGCGGATGACCGACAGCCAGGGGGAATAATCGGTGACCGTGACGGGCAGGCCCTCTTCGAGGATTTGCCCGATTTTTTCCCGGCGTCTGACATCGACGATCATCGTCACCGGCTGTCTGCCGAGCGCATCGCCCAGAACGATCATGCGGCCGCGACGCCATTGCTCCAGTCGCGCGACGACCTCTTTGAGGGGCGTCGAGATGAAGACCAGCTTGCCCTGCCGCCACGCAAGCCGCGTTTCGATATCGGTTGCTTCGGGTCGCGAGAGAACACCGTCCCGGTAGGAGATGCTGTAACCGGCCTCCACCGCCTGCCGCGACTGTCTGGCGGCGACCTCGACGGCATGTTCGGCCACCGAAACCGAGACGGAGGAACCCGCGCGACAGACGGAGAAGGCGGTGCCGAGCGCCGTGGTCACCAGGTCTTCCGTAATGACGGAAAATGGCCGGTTCCGATCCGGCGCGACACGGAAGAACGCCTCACCCGACAGCAGCGTGATCTGCCGCCGCTGCGGGGTGAAATTCACGGAAATGGCGCTCGATGTGGAAAGCTCGACGGTCGAACCGTCGGAAAGTGCGATGCTGCGGGTCTCGCCAATCGCGGTTTCATAGTCACCCGCCGGGCGCGTCGCCTGCCAGGCTGCGGCTCCGACGCCACCGATCAGCAGAAGTCCCGCCGCGCCGTTTTTCAGCAACCGACGGCGGCCAAGCGGCTGCGCCTGTCCAAGCTGCGGCGCCATGCCGGCACCGAGCCATATGCGCTCGATATCGGCATAGGCGCGTGCATGCCGCTCATCCGCCTCGATCCAGCGCCGGAATTCGCTTTCGTCGGCTGCGGTGGCGCCGGGTTCCAGAAAATGCACAAACCAGCTTGCCGCCGCATGCGCTATTGCGGCTTCGTCACCTTGGGCTGCGGTTTCGCGGCCGGCCGGCGTCTCCGCGCTCGCATCCTTGCCCGCGGCCACCTTCATCTCTCGCCCGGCGGCGTCATGCCGGTCTTCAGCTTTTCAAGAGCGGTGACCATATGGCCGAAAGCGGTTTTCGGCGAAATATGCAGCCGCTGGCCGATTTCCACGAAGGTCAGGCCTTCGATGCGCGAAAGCAGGAACACGTCCCGGCATCGCGGCGGCAGGGCATCGACGAGCATTTGCAGGCGTTCCAGCTCCTGCCGCCCGATCATGCAGGTTTCCTGCGTAGGCGAGGGATCGGCGACGAAAGCAAGATGTTCGATGCCGGTAAAGACCGGGGCGATACGCTTGCGCCGCTCATGGTCTATGGCAAGGTTTCTGCCGGTGATGATGACATAACCGCAAAGATCGCCCGTGAGGCCCAGCAGTTTCCGCCGCTCCCACAATCGCAGGAACGTGTCCTGCACGAGATCGAAGGTGGTCGCGTGGCAACGCACGCGGTGATAGATCGCCGCGGCAAGCTTGCTCTTCACATTCAAAAACGCGTCCAGAAGATCCGGGCTGTCAATTTGCTGCATGGTCTCTGGATAACACCGGCCATCCGCGCGCAGCAAGACGGCCGAGCCGATAAAGATGATTTTTTTTATCATATTTATTAGCTGTAACTTTCGCACCACGATGCGGTGCGAAAATATGGGCACGGGTGGAGCCTCCCGACCCTTCCCCGCAAGACTTTCTCCACGATGTCCCTAGGCGCTTTCGTTTGCCTTGCTCTCGCGGAAGCGTTTGCCGAGGTTGAAAAAAGACAATTTCATGTGGCTGCGCTTGTCTCTCCCCTCGAGGCTGGAGAATGGCACTTCGAAACCGAATGTCTTGTCCGGTTCGCCGGAGCGTTCCCGCCAGAAGGCATCGATGTCTGAAACCATCATTTTTTGCCGCCGGGCGCGACGGTAGCGGATGGGGTGTCTGGAATGGGCGACAGCGAAGTAGCTGAGCGCACCCTCGCAGGCGAGACCTTGCAGAACCATCAGCGTTGCTTCCTTGGGGCGAAGTCCCGAGAGATCGCGCGTCACCGACACCATTTGCTCTTTTGCGGCGCGCGGACCCTGCATGCCTCCAACGACAATCGTGTGGTGCTGCGTTTCGCATCCTTCCAGAAAAGTAAAAGTCGCCGTCCACAAAACGGTGTTGTCATGGTCGCGCACGAGCCTGACAGCAAAAGCGCCCTCGTGCCGGCCGCCGCAACGATCCGCCAACGCCAGAATGCATCGATATTCATCGTTCCGGCCGCGAAGGGTGCCCATGTCCATGGTTTTTCCCGTCCACAGCCCGGCCGTGGTGCTCCTGGGAAAATGCCGGTCCGCAATTGCGAAATTGTCCATGAGAAAAGCCAGCCGTCTCTTCCGGGAAACTTTATTGATCAGGAATTTCGACAGCGGTTTTTGGAGAAGGTCGTCATGCGGGAGCTGTAATTCTCGCTCCGCTGAAAACCCGGCCAGAAACCACCACCATCGAAAGGTGACCAATGGATCGGCTGCAAAACGCAGCCAGAAAAGGACGGTCCGCTTCCAGTGGGCACGTCCGGCAAAGGTCATAATTCTCCGGATCAACAAAAAATGAGGTGTTTCCGAAACCGTCTGGACCACCTCATCGGTGACCGGGCGTTTCTCTGCCAGAACGGCAGCATCTTGAATGCGCGACATACATGGGCTTCCGGCAGAACATGAGCGTTCAGCCGGGGCATGCGCCGGAATTGTCGAGATTCTGTCGGGAAACAGCCTGTCTTCCATGAAGACCGGTTCGTTGCCGCAACGGATTGCCCGCGGAAATCTTTCAGGGCGTTTGCGCGAAGAGAACCGTCACGATGGTTCCGCCGTCCGGTCGTGTCTTTATCTGCAGATCGCTGTCATGCGCCCGTGCGATTGCGCGGGCAATCGACAGGCCGAGCCCCGTGCCACCGGTTTTGCGCGCGCGTGACGGTTCCATCCGCCAGAAGAGTTCGATGCCGTGCGCCTCGACGCCGGGGGGAAAGCCCGGTCCCTTATCCTCGATCGTGACGAAGGGACGCCCATCCTGAAGCCCGGTCGAACAGCGCAGAAACTTGCCACTCGCCGCGTAGCGGCGCACATTGTCCATCAGGATCAGCAGCAACTGCCGAAGGCGTTGGCGGTCGCCGCAAATGGGAGCGGGCTCCAGCGACATATCAATATCGATGCCGGCCTCATCCATCAGCGGCCGCGCCGCTTCAGCCACGGCCGCGCATTCGGCGGCAAGATCAAGCGGCTGCGTGTCTTTGACGAGGCTGTTGGTTTCCGCCAGGGAAAGTGTGCGCAAATCATCGACAAGACGCGCCAGCCCTTCCACATGGACGATGAGGTGGCGAATGGCTTGCTTGTCGAGGGGAAAGACGTCATCCGCGATGCCGTGCAAACGGCCCTGCAGGATCGTCAGCGGGGTGCGCAATTCGTGGGCCACCGCCATCGTGTTGAACTTCAGCCGGCGCTCCATCATCTGAAGTTCCCGCGTCAGACTCTCGAAACTGTCGACCAGAAATGCGACTTCGGCGATGGGGCTCGCCTTGATCTTTGCGCCTCCGCTGAAATCGCCGGTCGCCATGCGCCGTGCAGCGTCTGCAAGTTCGCCGAGAGGTGCTGCAATGCGCCGCGAGATGAAGTAACCGAGCAAGCTGCACAGAAGGACGCCGAGCAATCCGAAGACGAACACCGATTTGATAAGCTCGTTATCCGCCTCGTCCTCCAGGCCCGGCAAAACCTCGATAAGGGCCTGAAGCTGGCGCTGGTCCGGCATCACGCCCCGGTCGATATCCGAGAAGGCCTTGGAGGCATCGGGCGAAAGCTGGGCGATGATGCGCTCTTCAATATTGTCCGCATACCAGGAAACGCCGAAATAGACCAACGCGACGGCAAAGATGAGCATCGTGGTGATCGTGATCGCCGTCATCGTGCGCAGGCGCAGTCGCCAGAGTTTCATGGTTTCTGCTCCCCGGCCAGCCGATAACCGACGCTGCGCACCGAGACCAGATAACCGCAGGCGCCATGATCCGCCAGTTTCTTGCGCAGATTGGCGATGTGCGTGTCGATGGTGCGCGCCAGCGCATCGCTTTCCGGCAGGCAGGCATCCAGAATATCGGCGCGCTGAAAGGCGTGGGTGGGGCGGCGCGTCATATGGGCGAGTATCCTGAACTCGCTCAGCGTCAGGGGCAGAACGGTCCGTCCCCCATCGCCGCAAACGGCCGCGACATAGGCTTCGGTGTCCACTTCGATGGCCCCGAAGCGCAAGACCCCGCCGGCGGCCGGCTGTCGCGTGCGTTTCAGCACGGCATTCACCCGCGCGATCAATTCGTGGGGATTGAAAGGTTTGACGATGTAATCGTCAGCGCCGAGGCGAAGGCCGGTCAGCTTGTCCATATCCTCCGCAAGAGAGGTGACCATGATGACAGGCGTATCCCGTTCCCGCCGGATGCGGTTCAACACCTCGATGCCATCGAACTTCGGCAGGCGAATGTCGAGCAGAACCAGATCCGGTCTCAACATGGAGAAATGCGTCAGCGCTATTTCTCCGTCGCTCGCCCTGACGGTTCTGTATCCTTCGCGAATGAGATAGGCGTCCAGAATCTGAATAATATCGGGGTCGTCTTCGACGATCAGAATAAGCCCTTTGTCCATACTCGATCCGCAAATCTGCTTCTGTAAGCCGTGGTAACGCCGGGACGCTAAGCGGATGCGAAACATCGGGCAAGAGCCTCCATCCCCGAATAAACACTATCGGTGCCGCTTTCCTTGCAGTCTTGTCTCTTTCTCCGCAAAGCCTTGACATTTCTGCGGAAGAGAACTGGCCATGCACCAGCCTCTCGCCAGTAAAACCGACCGGAAAAAGCGGAATTGGACCCAGAGGTCGAAATTTCGCGCAGGCGCCATCCATGTCGCCCGTCAGGCTTTTTTACGTGCCTCCGGCAGTTCCTCCCTGCTGGCCCTTCTGGTCGCTCTTGCGATGATGATCGTCTTCACGGTCAGGTCGGATATCGATCTTGAGGTGAGCCGGCAATTCTGGACGGACCGTTTTCACCTTGGCGAGGACGAGTTCCTCGTTTCCGTCCGAGATCTGAACCGCATGCTTCCGCCGGTTCTATTGTCGGGGCTGGTATGCATGCTTGTCCTCATGCCATTTTCGGGCGGCCTGCACCGGCTTTTTCCACCGCACAAGCTGCTGCTTATTGGTGTCTTTTTTGCTCTCGGACCGGGCGCCTCGGTTCATATACTGAAAAACGCGTTTGGCAGGGCAAGACCGCGCCATCTTGGCGAGTTCGGGGGAGACCTGTTGTTTACACCGGTTCTTTCCCTTGACGGTGGCTGCGCCCGAAATTGCTCTTTTCCTTCCGGTGAAAGCGCTTCCGCAGCCGCTCTTCTGGCCTTCACCATTCTTCTGCCAGAGAAATTTCGCCTGATCGGTATTGCGATACTGGCGCCATTTATCGTGATTGTCTCCCTGAACAGGGTGGCAATGGGCGCTCACTTCCTCTCCGATGTCCTGATTGCATGGCCTTTGATGCTCGCGGTGTTCCTTCTGCTCCAGCGGCCGTTCATGAACAACCGGCAGGCGATAGACGCCGCCTTCTCGCGCAAGGTCGACGGGACGCGGCCTGTCGCGGAAACAAGGCCATTTGCGGAACAATAAGGCTAAGGGGAATCCCCTCCGCCCAATATCAAAAAGGGCAGCGGAAAACCGCTGCCCTTGCTGTTTCTTGCCGAGCGACCGGAGGCCTTATTTCACCTGGGCGACGACCAGCTTGCCGTCGGCGCGTTCGGCGACGAACTCGATATTGGCGCCTTCCTTGAGCTTGGCGAGGATCGCATCGTCCTTGACGCGGAACACCATCGTCATGGCCGGCATGTCGAGGTTCTTCAGTTCTTCATGGATGATGGTGACCTTCTTGGCTGCGGCATCGACCTTCTTTACCGTTCCCTTGGTGAATTCCTCTGCGAATGCGCTGAGGGGAGCGGTGAGCAGGAGTGCTGCTGCAACGGTGATTTTAACGATGGTCTTCATGGTCAGATTCCTTTGTTGCCGGGTTACTTTGCAGAAACTTTGAGATCGCCGCGCATGCCGGCCTCGTAATGTCCGGGTTTCAGGCAGGCGAATTCGAACATGCCGTCATTGGTGAATTTCCAGATGATTTCGCCGCTTTCGCCGGGCGCGAGGCTGATCGCGTTCGGATTGTCGTGCTCCATCTCCGGAGCCTTCTCCATGGCGGCCTTGTGCTCCAGATTGGCCTTCTGCTCGTCGAGAATGAATTCATGGTCCAGTTCGCCGACATTCTTCACGACAAAGCGAACCGTCTTGCCTTTCTTGAAGTCGAACTTGGCGGGCGTGAACACCATCTTGCCGTCAGGCGTTTCCTTCATCGTCACCTGAATGGTCTGGGTCACCTTGGCCTTGTCGCCCGGTTCGCCGATCGCCATCGCCTCATGGCCGCCGCCGTGGGTGCCCGATGCAAGGGCGGGCGTGGCGAGAGCGGTGAGAAGCAGTGCAATTTTCAGTTTGGTCATTCCATATTTCCTTGATTTTGGTAGGGGTTCTTGTGGGGTTGGGTCTGCGCGATCAGCCGTGTTTCATCGGTTTCGGCGTGATCTGCGTTTTGGGGTCATTGGTCTTGGTCGTATCCGGCAACTCGCCGGTCCATTCCCAGGCCTGGGTTCCGGGCGGGTTTTCGTACCAGCCGGGATCTGAGTAATCGCCCGCGGAGATGCCTTCGCGGACCTTCACCACGGAGAACATGCCGCCCATCTCGATGGGGCCGTGCGGACCCCAACCCGTCATCATGGGTACGGTATTCTCGGGGATTTCCATTTCCATCGCGCCCATATCGGCCATGCCGGCGGTGCCCATCGGCATATATTCCGGCCGCACCTTGCGGATTTTCTCTGCGACGGTCTTCTTGTCGACGCCGATGAAGGTCGGGACGTCATGTCCCATCGCATTCATCGTATGGTGTGACTTGTGGCAATGGATCGCCCAGTCGCCGACATATTTGGCGTCGAATTCATAGGCCCGCATCGCACCCACGGGAATATCGATACTGACCTCCGGCCAGCGCGCCTCGGGCCGCACCCAGCCGCCGTCCGTGCAGGTCACCTCGAAATCGTAACCGTGCATGTGGATCGGGTGGTTGGTCATGGTGAGGTTGCCGACGCGCACGCGCACTCGGTCGTCCTTGGAAACCACCAGCGGATCGATGCCCGGAAACACCCGGCTGTTCCATGACCACAGATTGAAGTCGGTCATGGTCATGATCTTCGGCACATAGGAGCCGGGGTCGATGTCGAAGGCATTGATGAGGAACACGAAGTCGCGGTCCACCGGCATGAAGGCCGGGTCCTTCGGATGGATCACGAAGAAGCCCATCATGCCCATCGCCATCTGCACCATCTCGTCCGAATGCGGGTGGTACATGAAGGTGCCGGATTTCACGAGATCGAACTCGTAGACGAAGGTTTTGCCAACCGGGATATGCGGTTGCGACAACCCGCCGACGCCGTCCATGCCGGACGGCAGGATCATGCCGTGCCAGTGGATCGTCGTATGTTCCGGCAGCTTGTTGGTGACGAAAATACGCACCCGGTCGCCTTCGACGGCCTCGATGGTCGGACCGGGCGACTGGCCGTTATAACCCCAGAGGCGAGCGGTCATGCCCTCCGCCATTTCGCGCTCCACCGGCTCGGCGACAAGGTGGAATTCCTTGACGCCGTTGTTCATCCGGAAGGGCAGGGTCCAGCCGTTGAGGGTGACGACGGGGTTGTAATCCGGGCCGGTGGTGGGCTTGACCGGGGCCTGGGTCGCAGCCGTTTCCATCACTGCCGCTTCCGGCAGGCTGGTGTTGGATGTTTTCGCCCAGGCCGCCGAGGAGACCATTGCGGCGCCGACACCCAGAAAGTTTCTTCTGTTAAACATGGTCGTTTCCTTTCTCAGTGTCCGCCACCGCCACCGCCACCGCCGCCGCCAGCGGCGGCAACCTCGGTCTCCGCGCCCGCCGCAGCACCCGTGCCGCCACCGTAAATGGCGGGAGCGAGGCTGGCCTCGGCGAGCCAGAAGTCACGTTTCGCATTGATGGCGAGCAGGCTTGAATTGACCTTTTCCCGGCTGTCGGCCAGAAGCTCGAATGTGTTGGTGATCATGCCGTTATAGGTCAGCAGCGACTGCTCCTCGATTTTGGTGCGCAGCGGCACCACGCTGTTGCGGTAGTGCCGGGCGATGTCATAGTTCGAGCGATAGGCCTGATAGGCGGAGCGGGCTTCCGAGCGGACATTGACCGCCTTTTCCGCCAGCAGGTTCGCTGCGCGCATATAGGCGAGTTCGGATTCCCGCATGCGCGCCTGACCGGAATCGAAGATCGGAATGACGAATTCCAGCTCGGCATTGCCGGTGGTCTGCTTGTGAATTTCGCCGTCTTCCAGCTCGCGCTCGGTCTCGAAGCCGGAACGGATTTCGAGATCGGTCACGTATCGGGTGGCCTCCGTGAGCTTGAACGACCGGGCGGTCGCCTCCAGATCGAGCTTTGCCATCTGCAGATCCACGCGGCGCTGCAGCGCTTCGGCCTCGATCATGTCCCGTTTGGTAAGCGCCTTCGGAAGCGGGGGCAGGCGGTTGGGAATGGTATATTCGATATCCGCTCCCCACAGTCCCATCAGCCGGGTCAGTTCCTCCTTGGCAAGACGGGCCTCAAGCCGCGCCCTGGCGATCTGGCCCGTCAACTCGGCGTAAAAGACCTGCTCGCGGGCCTGGCCCTCCTTGTTGAGCGAACCCGCCTCGCCAAGCTTCACGGCAAGTTCCGAGGCGGCATCCGCCGCGGTCTGTGCCTGCGCCAGCTGGCCGACATTTTCCCATGCCGCCACGGCGGTAATCCAGGCGCGGCGGGTATCGGCCGCCAGTTGCAGCGTCTTCAGCGCGGCGCCAAGCTGCGCCTTGCGGAAGCCGGTATCGGCGATCTCGACATTTTTCTTGAGGGTAGCCAGCGCCAGAATATTGGTGACGACGACACCCTCGATCGCCTGATAAGCCCTGAGCCCCGGGGTGCCGATCCCCGTCAGCCCGATGCCGACCCGCGGATTGACCAGCATGGTCGATTGCCATGCGGTGGCGGCGGATTCGCCGAGATCGGCATAGGCTGCCTGAAGGCCCTTGTTGTTCAGGAGCGCAACCTGCACCGCCGTCTCGACATCGAGACTTTTGCCGGCGGCCATCAGCGATTTGACGCGGGCCTGCGTCGCCTGCGCCTCGGTCCGGTTCTGCACCCAGACCGCCTGTTTGCCTGTCGCCTCGGATGTCCTGGCCGAAACATTGGCGAAACCGGCGTCACGCGACGCATATTGGGCGGCCGTGACACAGCCGCCGAGAAGAAACGGCAGGCAAAGGGTGGTCGCGAGTTTCGCTCCGAGTTTGAAGGTAAGTATCGTCATGATGCGTCTCCTTTCGGAGCCTGCGCATCGTTCTGGTTACGCCAGGGCTTCGGGTCCACCGGCGCGCGGTGCGTGTAACCCGCGACCGGGGTCTGATAGCGGATGGGGTCCGCGCCGAGCGAAGGGTTTGCCGCGTCGTCATAGGAGGCGGCGTCGTTCATCATGGATGTGGCTGTGCAGCCGCCCAGAAGCAGGGGCGCCGCAACCACAATGTAAATTGGGTTCATGGGTATTTTCCGAACAGGAGATGCAACGGCGCGACGGCGCTAAAGCCGCTCACGCACGGTCATTGCCCAAAGGCGGGCTTTGCCTGTTCAGATATTCGGGGGGCGGTGAAGGAGCGGGGTCTGGCCCAGCGCCTTGCTGTCGTCGAGGAAGGAACGGATGCTGTTGACGACGGGTCTGCCAATGGTGTCGTGGCTGATCAGAACCGCCATGCCGAGACAGAAATCGCCGCAGCATTGCGGCTTGACGGGCTTTTTGACGCCGCCGTCCTGTTCGGCCATATCGTTGTGATCGTGACTGTCAGACATCATGGCTGAGGCGCCATGGTCCATCGTCGCGCCGTGATCCATCATGGCGGACTGATCGTGCTGCATTCCACCGGCTTCGGCAGGATGCATTGCGGCATTGACAGTGGAAACACTATAGCCAGCCAGTGACAGTATCATCACCAGTCTAAACAACAGGGCCAGCAATTTCGATGTTCGCAACATCTCACGCATGTTGCGTAGAAAAGCTGTAGTCCTGTGATTTGTCAATGGATATCCCTCATAACCATCGACGAAAGCCGTTATGTCGCATTCATGCGTAGCGACGCCGGCACGCGTAACGGCAGGGCCTGCAGCCTGCCCGCACCTCACACGAAGTCGATGAAGGCTTCATCGAGAATAAGGAGCTTGCGGGCCTGCATGCGGGCATATTCCTCGTAAAAACCCTGCGAAATCCAGAGTGCGGAACGGCCGCGTCGTCCGCTCCAGCCGATGCCGCCGATCAGTTCGGCCGCCGCAAGCTTGCGGCCGATGTGGATACGCGACAGGGAGAGGGATGTCGCCAGTTGCGTCACGGTTTCCACATCGGTCAGGCGCCTGCCCTGTTCGGCCGGCCTTTCCCAGTCGATGCCGGCGATAAGGCGGTCCATCAACAGTCCGCCGGCATCGAACCAGTTGAAGATGATGGAAAGCGGGCCGGGACAGCGCACCTCCGGATGCGACAGAAACGCCTGCGATACGCGGGGGTGGATATGGGGAAGCATGGCCTCTGACCGCTTGATGAAACGTGATGCCCTGAAGCCCTCATCCAGCAGATCCAGCGCCTGAAAATGCACGTCGTACCATTGGGCGAGCATCGCCAGCGCCGGGGCTGACGGCACGATCCCTTTGCCGGGCCCATTGCCAGGCCCATTGTCCGGCCCGTCGCTGGACCGGTCTGCCGGGCGTGTCATTCCGCGTTTCAGCGCCTCTCTGAAGAAGGCATGAGCGACACTATGGCTGGCGAGGCCATGCCGAAGCGCCAGATGGCCGAAATCTTCCCGCGTCAGCACGGCTTCTCCCTCTCCTGTTTCACAGGCGCCGCATTTCTGAAAATAGAGCGCCAGAAGCGCGTGACACAGAAGCCGGCTCTGGCGCGTCGCAAAAAGCGCGGTCATCTCGGGCGAGCCTTCGTAGAGGGCGATGAAACTTCCCGCCAGCAGACGCAGCGCCGCCGCGAAGGGTTCTTTTTGCAGCATCGCCTCTATTTCGCCGGGCGCTGGCCTGCGGCAATCGGCTGTCGCGGTCGGCAACCGGGAAATCGCAAAGTCGAAAAAATTGGTCATGGGCCGCGCTCCGGGATGGGATGATCCAATCGGCCTTACAGGAGCTGAAATGGCGCGTCTTCTCATTGCGCGCAGAGGTGAAATTTTAAGCCGGCGGCATATCCGCAGCGCGGGCGTCGCCGGGCGTCATGCCATAGGTGCCGGCAAAGATCCTGTAGAAAGTAGCGAGGCTGTCGAAGCCGCAGCCATAGGCGATCTGCGTGACCGGCAGGGCGGGGAATGCCAGCAGCAACCGTCTCGCCTCCTCGATCCGCATGGAGGAGAGCGTGCGGGAAAACGACAGTTCCGCACCCTCGAAAACCACATGCAATTGCCGAAGCGAAATGCCCAGTTCCCTTGCGACGGCGGCAGGGGTGAGGTTCTGCCGGGATTTTTTCCGTATCATGATGTCCTGTGCCGCATAACAGAGCCCGGTCCTCAGCGCGGCGCGCACCTCCGGCATGGCGGACGAAAGCCGCCCGCGCGCCGTCATGGCAAGCCGGGCGATATGGGTGACATCGCGGGCGGGATCGATGAGTCTGCCGGGGTCGGCGTTCAGCGCGTTGAAAAGGGCCCGGAAGGGCAGGGAGAAACTGTTGTTTTCCGCATAACGCGTCGCAAACAGGTCATCGGTGGCCTGACCGAGCATGACCTCGTAATCCACGGGAATCTTCAGCATCCTGTAGTGAAAATCCGCCTCGTTTCCCGGTATCGCATCATAGGGCAAGTCGGAATAGTTGATGGTGATATCGCCGCCGCCGACCGCGTGAACCTGATTTTTGCCGGCATGCAGAAAGCCGGAGCCCCTGACCTGCAGGCCGATGCAGAGGCTGTCGCCGGCAATGCGGGCAATATCTGCTTCGGTGCGGTTCACCCGGTAAGAGGAAGCGCGCATCTCGGTCACCACGGCGCCGGCGACGGCGCGCGCCTGAAACGAACCCCGGAAGCTGTGGCGAAGGTCCCGCGCAAGCTCGATCGTCACACCAAACAGGCTTTTGCCACGCACTTCGCGCCATTGGTCGAAGCGGTGTTTGGGCAGAAAATCGTCGGTTGCGAAGCGGACTATGGTGTTCGTGGCTTGATCCTCCCCGACGATCCCGGCGGCCTATTTTTCCGTTGCGCGAAATCGAAGATGGACGAGCGGATAGGGTCGCCCCTGTCCGTCGAGGTCGGAGCGTCCCGTCGGTTCGAATCCCAGCCGGCGATAAAAACCCATGGCCCCGGCGTTCTGTTCGTTGACGTCCGTGGTCAATGCGGGGTGGAGCGCAAGCGCCCGCCGGACCAGAACCTTGCCGATGCCCTGGCCATGATGGTCCGGATCGATGAAAAGCGCCTCCATATGCCCTTCATGCAGAAACATGAAACCGAGGGGGCGGTCAGAAACATCGACCGCCAGCGTGAGCGACGCCTGCGGCAGAAAAGCTTCGACTTCCTCCCCGATCGCGACGCGATCCGCCGGCAGAAGGAACCCGTGGGTGGCGTCGACTGCTCTGCTCCATATGTCGAGGATGCGGGAAGCGTCGCGGCTCTCGGAGGGACGAAGTGTGATCATGCCTCACCCTTAGCAAGTGCGGACTTTTCACGCCATGGGCCGGCCCGATCTTTTCCGTGAGCACGTGCGTATTCAATGAATTTCAGCGTTTAAAGCCGGCGATTCCGATCCCCGCATATGCCGCCATCTCCCCTGTCAGAAAATTTTTCTCGAAAAAAACGCTTGCAAAAAGCAGTTCGAAAAATAGATAAAAAGAACTTCTATCTATTTATTTTGAGGGAAAGATCGACAGATGGACCAGATCGTCACGCAAATAGACAGAAATCCAGCTCCGATTGCGGGTTTCGGCAACGGCTTGTCGCTCGAAGAAGCCAAAATTATCTATAATTTATCTTTTAACGATCTCCTGTTCCGCGCCCAGCAGGTGCATCGCTGTCATTTCGATCCCAATGCCATCCAGATGAGCCGGCTTTTATCCATCAAGACCGGCGGCTGCCCGGAGGATTGCGGCTATTGCAGCCAGTCCGCCCGCAACCCCACCGGCCTCAAGGCCTCCAAACTCATGGAAGTGGAGCGGGTGCTGGCTGAAGCGCGCAAGGCGAAGGAGGGCGGCGCGACGCGTTATTGCATGGGTGCTGCATGGCGCAATCCCAAGGAGCGCGACATGGAGGCCGTGGTGGCCATGGTCGAGGGCGTGAAGGCGCTCGGCATGGAAACCTGCATGACGCTCGGCATGTTGACGCCGGAGCAATCCGAACGGCTGGCCGATGCCGGCCTCGACTACTACAACCACAACGTCGACACTTCCGAGCGGTTCTATTCGCAGATCATCACCACCCGCACCTTCGAGGACCGGCTGGAAACGCTTGCCAATGTCCGCGATGCCGGCATCAAGGTCTGCGCCGGCGGCATTCTCGGCATGGGGGAAACGGTGGAAGACCGGATCTCGATGCTGGTGACGCTCGCCAATCTGCCGGTACCGCCGGAAAGCGTGCCGATCAACATGCTGATCCCGATCCCCGGCTCGAAGCTGGCCAAGGCCGATCCCGTCGATCCGATCGATTTCATCCGCACCATCGCACTGGCGCGCATCCTCATGCCGCGTTCGCATGTGCGGCTTTCGGCCGGACGCACGGAGATGAGCGATGAGACACAGGCGCTCTGTTTCCTGGCCGGCGCCAACTCCATCTTCATCGGCGAGACGCTGCTGACGGCGGATAATCCGGGTGAGGACCACGACACGGCGCTTTTCCGCCGTCTGGGGCTGAAGCCGATGGAACTGCAGTCCACGGAATTGCAGTCTGGGGAGGCGGGAGGGTGCCGGTGAACCTCGCGGCGTTCTCCCCCTATGAGGCGAAGCTTGCCGGCCTGCAACGTAAATCGCGGCTGCGCGCGCTCGCTCCTCAACAGGGGATCGATTTCACCTCCAATGACTATCTTGGCCTTGCCGATTCGCCCCGGCTGAAGGCGGCAATTGCCGACGCCATCGGAAGGGGCGTGCCGGTGGGGGCCGGCGGCTCGCGGCTGCTGCGTGGCAACCACCGCGAACATGAGGCGCTGGAAGCGGAAGCGGCGGCGCTTTTCGGGGCGGAAAAAGCGATCTATTTCGGCAGCGGTTTTGCCGCCAATGTCGCGCTGTTCTCCACATTGCCGCTGCGGGAAGACCTTGTCCTTTACGACGCCCTGATCCATGCCAGCGTCCATGACGGCATTGCAGCCGGCAAGGCGAAGGCGATCGCCGTGCCGCATAATCAGGTCGAGGCATTCGAACGGGAAATAATCCGCTGGCGGCAGGAGGGTGGCCGGGGCCGTCCGTGGATCGCCGTCGAAAGCCTTTATTCCATGGATGGCGACCGTGCGCCGCTTTCGGCCCTGGCTGATCTTGCCGGGAAACACGGAGGTTTCCTTGTCGTCGATGAGGCCCATGCCACCGGTGTTTTCGGGCCCGGCGGGCGTGGCCTTGCCGCGGAGCTGGAAGGCCGGGGCAATGTGGTGGCATTGCACACCTGCGGCAAGGCGCTCGGTCTTTCAGGCGCGCTTTTGTGCCTGCCGGCGGTGCTTGCCGATTACCTCGTCAACCGCGCCCGCGGTTTCATCTATTCGACCGCGCCTTCGCCGCTGATGGCGGCCGCTGTGCGGGAAGCCCTGCGCATCGTTGCCGATGAACCATGGCGACGCCTGCGGCTGGCGGAACTGGTAAACTTTGCCGGCGAGGAGCTTCGCTCCCGGCTCGGCGTTGCGCCCAGCGGTTCGCAGATCCTGCCGGTGATGATCGGCGACAATGCCCGTTCGCTTCGTATCGCCGCGCATCTGCGGGAGGGCGGTTTCGATGTGCGCGCGATCCGCCCGCCGACGGTGCCGGAGGGCACGGCGCGGCTGCGCATCGCCATCACGCTCAATGTGGATGAGAGCCAGATCGCCGATATGATCGGGCTGCTTGCCCTTTCGCTGGCGGAGGAGCGGAGATGAGCCCTCGTTTCGTCATCTCCGGCACCGATACGGGCATCGGCAAGACGGTTTTTTCCGCAGCGCTGACCCATGCCCTGCAGGCTTGTTACTGGAAACCCGTGCAATCCGGGCTGGAGGAAGAAACAGACAGCGAGACGGTGGAACGGCTGGGTGGCGTGCCGCGCGGGCGCATTCTGCCGGAGGCCTATCGCCTGAAAATGCCGGCTTCGCCGCATCTGTCGGCCCGCCTCGAGAATGTAACGATCGATCCCACGCTGCTGCTGCCGCCGCAAACGGATGGACCGCTGGTGATCGAGGGGGCGGGCGGACTTCTGGTGCTGCTGACGGACACGGTGCTCTTCGCCGATATCTTCGCCATCTGGCAAATTCCGCTTGTGCTGTGCGCAAGGACATCGCTTGGCACCATCAACCACACGCTGCTCTCGCTTGAGGCGTTGCGGCACCGCGCCGTTCCCGTGCAGGGCGTGGTCTTCATCGGCGACGAGAACCGGGAAAATGAGCGCGTCATCGCCAATATCGGCGCCGTTCGCCCGCTCGGCCGCCTGCCGCGCCTGCCGGAGATGACATCAGAGGCGCTGCATCGGGCATTTGCCCGACACTTCAATCTCGCTGATTTTCTGGAGGCGCCGGCATGAGCCGTTCCCCTGTCTGGCATCCCTTCACCCAGCATGGGCTGGAACTGCCGATGAAACGCGTCGTTTCTGCGGAAGGCGCATTTCTCGTCGATGAGGACGGCAATCGCCTGTTTGACGCCATTTCCTCCTGGTGGGTCATCACCCACGGGCACCGGCATCCGGCGATCATGGCGGCCATCCGCGCCGCGACAGAGGCCTTCGATCAGATCATTTTCGCCGAGTTCTCCCATGAACCCGCCGAAACGCTGGCGCGCGGGCTGATCGAGCTTGCGCCCGCCGGGCTAAGCCATGTGTTTTATTCCGATAGCGGCTCGACGGCGGTTGAGGTGGCGCTGAAAATGGCGCTGGGATATTTCCACAATCGCGGAGAAAAGCGCGACCGTATCGTGGTGATGGAGCATGGCTATCACGGCGACACTATCGGCACCATGTCGACCGGTGAGCGCGGTGTCTTCAATGCCGCTTACGAACCGCTGCTCTTCGGCGTCGACCGGCTGGCTTTTCCGGAAGCGGGCAGCGAACAGCACACGCTGGACATGTTCGAAAATTTCTGCCGTTCAGGCCGTATCGCCGCCCTGCTGGTCGAGCCGCTGGTGCTCGGGGCGGGCGGCATGAGAACTTACCGCGCGGATGTTCTAGCCGGGATGAAACAGATCGCCGAACGCCATGGCTGCCTCGTCATTGCAGACGAGGTGATGACGGGCTGGGGCAGAACCGGAACCATATTCGCCTGCGAACAGGCCGGCATTTCACCGGATATTCTCTGCACCTCCAAGGGCCTGACCGGCGGCTCCCTGCCGCTGGCGGCAACGCTGTGCAGCGCGGAAATCTTTGATGCCCATTTTTCGACGGATCGCCGCAAGACCTTTTTCCATTCCAGTTCCTACACGGCCAATCCGATTGCCTGTGCTGCCGCTGTCGCCAATCTTCAGGTCTGGCGGGATGAGCCCGTGCTTCAACGCATCGGGCAATTGCAACAGGTGCTGTGCGACAATCTCCGGCGATTTGCGGAGGACCGGCGTTTCACCGGCATCCGGCAAATGGGAACCATCGCGGCGCTCGATCTCGTGGTGCCCGCCGGCGGTTATCTCGCCGAGGCGGGGCCGCGCATGCGGCAATTGTTCCGCGAGCGCGGGTTCGTCATCCGCCCGCTCGGCAATGTGCTTTACCTGATGCCGCCCTATTGTTCGACGGCGGAAGATCTGGCCAGCGCGTTTGACACCATCGATGAAGTGGCCGGGATCGTCACCGAAACCGCTTCGCTAAAATCGCGCGCGCTCGGCATCGCGTGAAAACGGGGTGCGGTCATGTTCAGCCTGTTCCAGAACCGTCTCCGAAAGTCCTGACAATGCAGACCCGTTCTTCCCGCATGGCCGGTTTTGGTCATGCCGTTCCGTCACGATGCGTCGACAATGCCGAGATAGAGAACAGCCTCGGGCTGGAAGCCGGCTGGATCGAGCGGCGCACCGGCATCCGCACGCGCTATTGGGCGCAAGAGGGTGACACTCTGAGTGGCCTTGCGGTGAGAGCCGGCCGCATGGCGCTGGAAGATGCGGAAATCGACTCCGACGAGATCGCGCTGACGCTGCTTGCGACTTCCACGCCGGATCACCTTCTGCCGCCCTCGGCGCCGCTGCTCGCCCACAGGCTGGGCCTCGCCCGATCCGGTGCGATCGATCTCGCCGGGGCCTGTTCCGGCTTTCTTTATGCGCTCACCCTTGCGGATGGCTTTGTCCGCACCCACGGCCGCGCCGTCCTCATCGTTGCCGCCAATATATTGAGCCGTCGTATCAATCCGGCGGAAAGGGGAAGCGCGGTCCTGTTCGCCGATGCCGCCGGCGCCGTCGTACTCAAGCCCTGCCGCGAGGCGCAGCGCGGGCTTTTGTCGGCCGATCTCGTTGCGGATGGCGGCGGTTACGATCTGATCCAGATAGCGGCAGGAGGCAGCAGCCAGCCCTTCTCAGCCGAGACATCCGCCGAGGAGGCGCTGATGACGATGCGTGACGGCCGCGAAGTCTTCTCCCGTGCCGTGACGCTGATGACCGAGACCTCGCAAAGGGTGCTGCATCAAGCCGGAATGACGGCAGCCGATATCGACCGTTTCGTGCCCCATCAGGCCAATGCCCGCATGTTCGACGCCGTCTGCGGCAATCTCGGCATTGACAGGCAAAAGACAGTGCGCACCATAGAAAGCTTCGGCAATTCCTCCGCCGCCACCATTCCGCTTTCGCTCTCCGTCACCAATGCCGAAAGGCCTCTCGCGGAAGGCGAAACCCTGCTTTTGACGGCCGCCGGCGCTGGTATGACGGGTGGAGCGATCGTTTATCGTGGGTGAACGATGCCGGGCACGGGACGTCCCGATGCCGTACAATATTCAAAACTCAAGAAGCTGATTTCATTTGGAGAAATTTGGCTGGGGAACCTGGATTCGAACCAAGATCGACGGAGTCAGAGTCCGCTGTTCTACCATTGAACTATTCCCCAAAAGCTTTAAAGCGCGTGGCGCGTTCGCTTTGGTGGGTCGTCATATAGATGATTTATTCCGGGGCGCAAGTCGAAAAAATCGAAAAATGCGTTTTATCCCTGTTTTGCGTTTTGCTCCCCGGTTCAGAGCCGTGCCCGGGTGGAGCGCGGGGTGGAGAGCAAAAGGCTGGTCTCGCTGCCGGTGATGCCGGGCACCAGGCGGATGCGGCGCAATACCGCGTCGAAATCGCTGAGCGTGGCGGCGTTGAGTTCCACAATGAGATCCCAGCGGCCGTTGGTGCTGTGGATTTCGGAGATTTCCGGAAAACCGCCAAGGGTGCGGATGACGCGGTCCGTCACATGGCCTTCAATCTCGATCATCATGATGCCGCGGATCGCGGCCTCCACCGCATCAGCGCGCAAAATGACGGTGTAACCGATGATGGTGCCGTCATTCTCCATTCTTTCGATGCGTGAGCGCACCGTGGCGCGCGAGGTTTCCGTCTCGATTGCGAGATCGGAAATGCTGCGCCTGCCATTGTGTCGCAAAAGGGTGATGAGCCGTTCGTCGAGATTATCCATGATGACCAATTCGATAAATCAATTTTACCAGATCGATAGCTTATTTCGATAATATTGCCAATATTTGATGTTCATTTCGCCAGATCACTGTGGTGAACTGGGCTTGTTGGCAGGAAAGCGAGGACGGGAATGGAAATCAGGTTGATCGGTGCGCCGCTGCAGATCGGGGCCGGGCAATTGGGATGCGAAATGGGGCCGAGCGCCTATCGCGTCGCGGGGCTTGCTCATGCCCTTGAAGAACTGGGGCATCGCGTTGTCGATACCGGCAATGTGACGCCGGCGACCTTCCGCGAATTTAACCATCCCAATCCCGCCGTGCACCATCTGTCTGAAACCGTGGCCTGGACCGAGGCGCTGACGGAGGCTGCCTATCGTGAAAGCGCGGATGCCGTGCCGATCTTTCTCGGCGGCGACCATGCGATTTCCGCTGGGACGGTCGCCGGCATGGCGCGCCGGGTGGCCGAGACCGGCCGGCCGTTTTTCGTGCTCTGGCTCGATGCCCATACCGATTATCATACGCTTGAGACGACGCGCAGCGGCAATCTGCACGGCACGCCGGTCGCCTATTTCAGTGGTCGTGAGGGATTTGCCGGTTATTTCCCGCCGCTTTCCCATGCGGTTCCGGAAGACAATATCGGCATGATCGGCATCCGCAGTGTGGATCCGGCGGAGAGGGCCGCACTGGAAAAGAGCGGCATCACCGTGCACGACATGCGCTCGATCGACGAGCATGGCGTCGCCGTTCTGCTGCGGGCGTTTCTGGCGCGGGTTCAGGCGGCAAACGGGCTTTTGCATGTCAGCCTCGATGTCGATTTTCTCGAACCGTCCATCGCGCCGGCCGTCGGCACCACGGTTCCGGGCGGCGCGACGTTCCGCGAGGCGCATCTGGTCATGGAAATGTTGCATGATAGCGGGCTGGTCTGCAGTCTCGATCTGGTGGAGCTCAACCCGTTTCTCGACGAGCGCGGCAGAACCGCGACGCTGATGGTGGATCTCGCCGCCAGCCTGATGGGCAAGCGGGTTATGGACCGCCCGACACGGGCCGGCTGAAAGGGGTGATGCGATGACCGTGATACCGAACCTCAATATCGTGCCCTTCGTCAGCGTCGATCACATGATGAAACTCGTGCTGCGCGTGGGCATCGATACGTTCCTGCGTGAGCTTGCCGATGCGGTGGAAGAGGATTTCCGCCGCTGGGAAAGCTTCGACAAGACGCCGCGCATCGCCTCGCATTCGAAGGAAGGCGTCATTGAACTGATGCCGACCAGCGATGGCACGCTTTACGGCTTCAAATATGTCAACGGCCATCCGAAGAACATGAAGGAAGGTCGCCAGACGGTGACGGCTTTCGGCGTGCTTTCCGATGTCGGCAATGGTTATCCGCTGCTTCTGACCGAGATGACCATCCTGACGGCGCTGCGCACCGCCGCCACCTCCGCCGTCGCCGCAAAATATCTCGCCCGCAAGAATTCCCGCTCCATGGCCATCATCGGCAATGGCGCCCAGAGCGAATTCCAGGCGCGCGCCTTCAAGGCGATTCTTGGCATAGACACGCTGCGGCTATTCGATATCGACCCGTCCGCCAGCGAAAAATGCGCCCGCAATCTCGCCGGGCAGGGTTTTGCCATCAAGATCTGTGAGAGCGCACAGGAAGCGGTCGAAGGGGCGGATATCATCACCACCGTCACCGCCGACAAGCAATATGCGACGATCCTGACCGACAACATGGTCGGGCCTGGCATTCACATCAACGCCGTTGGCGGCGATTGCCCCGGCAAGACGGAGTTGCACCGGGACATCCTGTTGCGGTCGGATATTTTCGTCGAATATCCGCCGCAGACGCGCATTGAAGGTGAAATCCAGCAATTGCCGGCGGATTATCCCGTCATCGAGCTTTGGCAGGTTATAACCGGTGAAAAGCAGGGGCGGGCAAGTGATCGACAGATCACGCTGTTCGACAGCGTCGGCTTCGCGACGGAAGATTTTTCGGCGTTGCGTTACGTGCGCTCGAAGCTGCCATCCACCGGGCTTTATACGGAGCTTGATCTGCTGGCCGACCCGGATGAGCCGCGTGACTTGTTCGGGATGCTGCTGCGGTGTGAGGCGGCGCTCGTCTAGGGTTTTCTGCCTATTTCGTCTCCCGGCGGCTCTTGCGGGCAACCACATGCTCGCGCCAGATCGTGAAGAGGCCGGCGGCAATGACGATCGCCGCACCGATGACCATATTGGACGTCACCACTTCACCATAGACGGTGACGCCAATGATGGAGACGAGCACCAGCTGATAATAGGAAAAGGGCTGTACGGAGGCTGCATCCGCCAGTTCGAACGCCTTTATCAGGCAATAATGGCCGCTCATGCCGGTGATGCACAGCGCCAGTATCCAGCCCCAATCCTGCGGCTCGATGCTGACCCAATAAAACGGACCGACCAGCGTCAGGGCCGCCGCACCGGCTACGCCGGTATAGAAGAAGCTTGTCATCGCCGAATCGCTTTTGCTGCCGAGGCGGGTCAGGACGCTGTAGAGAGCCAGCATGAAGGTGGCCACGAAGGTGATCATCAGCCGGTTGTCGAAACCGTCGCCCTCCGGCTTGAGGATGACGAGAACGCCGATGAAGCCGACAAAAATGGCGCTCCAGCGCCGCCAGCCCACATGTTCTCCCAGCAAAGGCATGGACAGCGCTGCAACGATCAGCGGTGCGGAGGCAAGGATGGAATGGCTGTGCGCCAGCCCGACGACGGCGAAGGAGAAGATCGAAATAACGATCTGCACGGCGAGAAGCACGCCGCGGCCGATCTGCAGCCAGGGACGATTGGCCATGACGGCACCCCGAATGCCGCCCGCCGACCTTGCGGCCATCAAAAGAACGAAGACGGCAAAGGCCCAGTATCGCAGCATGGCGATAAAAACCGGCGGATAAGCGCTGCCCAGATGTTTCGATATGCCATCCTGCGCCGCAAAGATCGTGAAAGCGACAAGCGCATAAAGAAAGCCGGTCCTGGGTGATGGCATGAAAAAACCGCTATCCGACTGCCGCCGGCAAAAGAGTATTCGGGGTGAATGAGGTGGGTAACAGCCATATGTTACGGCCGTACCTTGTCAGACAACCTTATTTTCCGAATAGCTGCCATGCAAGTCCGGAAGCTGCCTTCTCCAAGGTTGATTGCCGGAACGTGCTTTGCGGTGCTCTCCCCTCATCGGCGCGCTTGCCACAGGGATTTCAGCCAGCCCAAGTCATTGACCGAAAGGGATGCGTCCCGCGGCGTCGACGCGCATCGGCTGGATTCCCGTGACGAGCACAGGAGGACGGTGGGTGCGCCGGCCTGTTGTCAGATCTGAGAGGTGCGGCGCGATGCAGATCGACGTGGAGCCTGGATGATGTGGCCTGCTGCCGAGGGGCTTGGCACAGGCACGGCTGTCCGCCGTCAACAAGTGCGCGGCGGACAGAGGGTTCGGCAAGGCGCAGAGCGTCCCGATTGTGGCTTCAGCCGATCTTTACGGCCGCCTTCGAGGCGGTGGATTTCAGCGCAGCGTCGGCCAGCTTCAGCGCAACCAGCCCGTCCTTGATGGAAGGCGAGGGCGCGACATTGTTTTCGATGCTGTCGATGAAGGCGGTGATTTCCGCAGCATAGGCCGCCGTATAACGCGTCATGAAGAAGTCATGCAGCGGCGGTCGGGTGTAACCTTCCGCATTGGCGATTTCGATGGAAACCGGGCGCTGGTTTTCGGCTGCTGCCGAACCGAGCGAGCCGTGCACTTCGATGCGCTGGTCGTAACCATAGGTCGCGCGGCGAGAGTTCGAAATGACCGCCTGCCTGCCGCTTTTCGTCGTCAGGATGATGCTGGCGCTGTCAAAATCACCCAGCGCACCGATCTCCGGATTGACGAGAACCGAACCGGTTGCAAACACGCTTTCCACTTCCTCGCCGAGCAGGAAGCGGGCCATATCGAAATCATGAATGGTCATGTCGCGGAAGATGCCGCCGGAGACCTTGATATATTCGGCCGGCGGCGGGCCGGGGTCGCGGCTGGTGATGGTCACCATTTCCACCTTGCCGATGCGGCCATCTTCAATGGCCTTGTGAACGGCCTGGAAATGCGGGTCGAAACGGCGGTTGAAACCGAGCATCACCTTTGCACCGGTTTCCTCAACCACCTTCGCGCAGGCTTCCGCGCGGGCAACATCGAGATCGACGGGCTTTTCGCAGAAGATCGCCTTGCCGGCCCGGGCGAAACGCTCGATCAGGTCGGCATGGGTGTTGGTCGGCGTGCAGATGATGACGGCATCGATCGTCTTGTCGGCCAGAACCTCATCGATCGTGCTGACCTTGCACTGCGCTTCGCGGGCGATTGCTTCCGCAGCACCGGCCATGGCGTCCACAACGGCCACCAGCTGCGCACGGCTGTCGGTGGTGATCGCCTTGGCGTGGACCTTGCCGATCCGTCCAGCGCCGAGCAGTGCCAATTTCGTAACCATCTTTCCTCCGGTTTCTCACACCCGTCCCTCACTCCCGGAAAGACAGAATATGAATGCAAGCAATGTTTCGATATGGAATATATGTTCTATTTTGCTAGATCGACATCGCAGATGTGTCAAGCGTTTTGAGAGGGGACGGAACAGCGGAAACGGCATCGCCGAAAAGGCGCCCGCAACAAAGCGTCACCTCCGTCAGAAGGAGCCGTGCGGGGTGGAGCAAGGTGGGTGAAGGCGACCCGTTCAGTCGGAGATTATGTTCGTCTCTGGCGGAAGCGCGTAAACCTCGACCGGGGTTTCCAGTCCGCGCAGCAGCCATGGGCCGAGATTTTCGAGCTTTTCCTGATGTCCTGCCATGCGGACGAATTCTTCGGAGAAAAGCACGTTGCGCCCGGTCTCCTTGGTCAGTGTTTCCAGCCGCGAGGCAATATTGACGGCGGGGCCGATGACGGTGAAATCGAGGCGGGTTTTCGAACCGATATTGCCATACATGACATCACCGACATGCACGCCGATGCCGTAACCCAGGGGATCGTGGCCCTTCCGGCGATTGATTTCATTCAGCGCAACGAGGCTTTTCTGGGCGCTGGCGATGGCTTTCAGCAGGTTTTCGCAGGCCTTGGGATCGCTGAGCGGGAAAATCGCCAGCAGCCCGTCGCCCATGAATTTCAGGATCTCGCCGCCGAATTCCTCGATGGGATCGCACATGGCGTCGAAATAACCGTTCAGAAGCTCGATGACATCGTCGCGCGGCCAGAGGTCGGAAATATGGGTGAAGTTGCGCAGGTCGCAGATCAGGATCGCCGCGCCGACCGTCATGCCGCTGCCGCGTGTCGTTGCGCCATTGAGAATCTTTTCGCCCGCATGCGGCCCCACATAGGTTTCCAGCAGGGTGCGAGTCATGCGGTTTTTCAGTCGTATTTCGCTGACCAGCGCAAGCGCCGGAAGCAGGTTTTTCAAGGCGAGGATTTCGCTGTCGGAAAAACCGCCGGGCCGGTCGCTGGAGAAGGTGGCGACATGGCGCTTGCCGAAGGTGTGCTCGATCGGCCAGGCGCAATAATCCGTCAGCCCCTCGGCCCGCAGGTCTTCGTAGATCGTATAGCCGGGCTCATCGATGTCCTCTCCGTTCAGCCGGTGGCGGACTTCGGTAGCGCCCTGATGAATGTCGTTGATCGGGCTGTTCAGATATTCGGGCGTATTTTCAGACCCATAGCCATAGGTGGCGATCTCGGCGGAGGACAGGCCGGCTTTCCACAGAATGCGCGCGCCAAGCCATTGCGGATGGCGAATGCGGAAAGCGAGCACGCCCCGGGCCACGGAAATTCCACTCGCCCGCAGCCTGTTGCAGAGCTCGACGAATATCTCGTCGATAAAGCGTTCGTCCTTGGTGCCGGTGATCAGCCAGTCGAGAATTTCCGTCTTTTCCGCTGGCCACAATTCATCCAGTGCTGAAGAAACGCGTTCTTCGGTGTCGAGACTTAGTGTCATGGCAGGATTCCGGAGGTTGTTGCTGCTCTCGCACGGGCAGGGCACATGTCGAACTCGGCCGAACATGGTCGCTCGTGAACCCCATGTGGTGCCGGATAACGAAAATGTTAAGAGGGGCGCGGAAAATGTTCCGGAGGGGATTGGCGGCATCAGGCCAAGTGCGCCGCCCGGATGTTCCCGGGAACATTGTCCACCGGCGGCGCTGAGATTTTTGGTGATCGCTAGAGGGATCAGATAACGGTTTCGACGGGAATATGCAGTGCGGCGGCAACGCGCCTGATGCGCAGCGGATCGCTGTCCGTGCCGTCTTCCAGGGCGCGTATTTCGCTGGTGGTCAGACCGCAGGTCACGGCAAGCTGTTCGACCGTATATCCGGCGAGATTGCGAGCGGTGAGGACTTTTTTGGCGAAAGGAGCATCGGTTTCGTGATCGGAATCGGGTTGTGAGACTGAAATTGTCATTTGCATCTCCCTGATGGTGGACACTTAAATGCGGGCGGCAAAGAAAAGTTGCCGGGCCGAATGCGACCGCGTTGCCGGAGAAGAAATCGGTGTTGCAACGCAGCGAGGAACATAGCGGCTTCATCCACCTACGCAATAGTTAAATTTTGTTAAGATTCGTGATCGCTGCATTCTTGCGGCGCGTCTTGCCGGGAAAAGGCCGAAAAAATGCCGTTTTTCGGGGTTTCCGCGGGGGTTAGGGCGGCTTTCGCTACAGCATGCCCCAGGCGCGAAACCGGCCGCGACCCGTCACTTCCCGCAATTCCAGCTGGTTGGCGAGCCCGATCGCGCCCTGCGGCGTGGTGCCAAGTTCCTTGACGATCATCGCCGCCGAAACCACCGGTCGGGAGACGACAAGCTCCACGAGTTCCGGCAGGCGCGAGGAGGAACGCCGGCCGGCGAGCTTGCGCATCATGCGTTCTCGCGCATGGGCCAGCCGGTCATGTTCCTTCATGCCGGCCTGCGCCGCTTCGTAAAAGCTGTCGAGAAGTGCGAGAACGCGCTGCGTCTGGTTTCGGGCGTGCCGGCGCTCCCGTGGGACCGCGCGGAGACCGGCGCTGAGGGCCGGCAGGTGATCGGGCGTGACGGCGCCGTCGCGCAGAAAGGCGGAGGCCAGAAGCCGACCGAGCCAGGGGCTGCGTTGCAGCACCTCGATCATGTTCCAGGCGTCGAGCAGGATGGCGGTGCGAAGAATCGCCGGCAGTTCCTCCGTCCGCGCATGGACGTCCCACCATTCTTTCAGCCGCTCATCCTCGTCCCAGTCGGGTTCGTTGATGATCGCATGGCTTTCCTCCCTGTGCATTGGCGGAAGCGCGCTGCCGGTGGTGATCGCATCGAGCGTTGCGGCGCTTCGCGCCAGAAGCGCATCCAGCTCGGAAAAAGCGCCATCCAGCGATGTTTCCTCCTCCGCGTCGGTGTCTTCATCGCGGGAGTGGTCGAGCGTTTGTCTGGGAGGCGTAGGCTCTTCGGCAAGTGCCGCCCTGCCGCGTAGCCTTGAAAGGCCCGGCGCGGTAAAGGCCCAGCCGGGGGCATTGGAAAAGATCAGCCGTCTCGAGCGGAGAATCCGGTGCGCCGCCGTCATTTCATGGGTTGGTGCGCGCACATCCATATGCGCGTCATGCAGCACCAGATCTTCCATGTGGACGAGCTCGCCATCCACCCACATGGAGGAAATCGCATCGGTGAAATCCTGTCTTTCGATGAAGCCGTGTTTCATCGGCGACTGGTCGATCCGCTCGTCCAGCCGCGCCAGCGCCTCGCCGGCACGGGCGGCGGCAATGAGGAGCTTTTCGATCTGGACGTCCGATATATCGTAAATCATTGATATTTTTTAGTTTGAGCGCGGGCGGCTTACAAGGCGGATCACAGTCGGGCGGTTTTACTTTTGAGGTTTCCACCCGAAAATCTGATGAAAAAAGGGTGGCGGAAGGCCGGGAATCGGCAGGGTTTCAGCCGCCATGGCTGGTTTTTCGGCAATATCGCGATGCGGTATAAACTTGCGCACTGCAACATGACGGGTATATACCCCCACCGAGAGCGACAAATTATCACACCTTCCGTTCGCCCTTCCATCTCCAGACGAAGATGAATTGGAGTTTACCCGTGAATATTATGGCAAATGGTCCCGCCACCGCGCCGGACCAGAAAACCCGTTTGAAATCCATTATCGGCGGATCGGCGGGCAACCTCGTCGAATGGTACGACTGGTATGTCTATTCGGCCTTCACCCTTTATTTCGCGCCGGTGTTTTTCCCTTCCGGAAACCAGACCGCCGAACTCCTGAGTGCAGCCGCCGTTTTCGCCGTCGGATTTCTGATGCGGCCCATCGGGGCCTGGTTCATGGGCACCTATGCCGACCGCAAGGGCCGCAAGGCCGGTCTCACCTTGTCCGTCACGCTGATGTGTCTCGGTTCGCTGCTGATCGCGATTACGCCCGGTCATGAGGCGATCGGCATTGCCGCGCCGGCCATTCTGGTTTTCGCAAGGCTTCTGCAGGGCATCAGCGTCGGCGGTGAATATGGCGCGAGCGCAACCTATCTCAGCGAAATGGCCGGCAAGAACCGCCGCGGTTTCTTCTCTAGCTTCCAGTATGTGACGCTTATTTCCGGTCAGCTTCTGGCGTTGGCGGTGCTTCTGGTGCTGCAGCGGGTTCTGACGCCGGAACAGCTCGGCTCCTGGGGCTGGCGCATTCCCTTCTTCATTGGCGGCCTTCTGGCGATTGCGGTGTTTTATATCCGCCGCGGCCTTGTCGAGACGCAGTCCTTCGAAAATGCCAAGACCGGCGCTGCCGACAAGCCGAAGTCCAGCGGATGGGCACTGTTCAAGCACTATCCAAGGGAAGCGCTGATGGTTATGGCGCTCACCTCCGGCGGCACGCTCGCCTTTTATGCCTATACGACCTATCTGCAGAAATTCCTCGTCAACACCTCCGGCTTCAGCAAGGAAAGCGCCACGGAAATCACCACGGCGGCGCTCTTCGTCTTCATGCTGTGCCAGCCGATTGCGGGTGCGCTGTCCGACAAGATCGGCCGCAAGCCGCTGATGGTCGGCTTCGGTATTCTCGGAACGCTGTTCACCTATGCGATCTTCAGCACGCTTGCGACGACGACCGATCCCATCATGGCTTTCGCTCTCGTGCTGGTCGGCCTGTTGATCGTCACCGGCTATACTTCCATCAATGCGGTGGTGAAGGCGGAAATGTTCCCTGCCCATATCCGCGCGCTTGGCGTGGCTCTGCCCTATGCGCTGGCGAATACCATATTCGGCGGAACGGCGGAATTCGTGGCCCTGAAGTTCAAGCAGATCGGCCACGAAAACTGGTTCTTCTGGTATGTGACGATCATGATCGCCCTGTCGCTGGTGGTTTATGTGAAGATGCGCGACACGCGCGATCACAGCCATATCCACGAGGATTGAGCGGCCGCCATCCAGACCGGAAAAAGCCCCGTCCTTCCGGCGGGGCTTTTTGTTTTCGGCATTCAGGCGGTTTCGGCGGGAAGGACGATGCGGGCCTCAAAACCGTCCTGCCGGCCCGGCGCCGGAGAGGAAAGCACCAGCTCTCCGCCGGCCTGCTCCACCAGGCTCTTGACGATGGCAAGGCCAAGCCCGGTTCCGTCCGCCGTGGTCTGGCCCCTGGTAAAACGCGTCGTCAGCTTGGGTAGGAGTGCCGCATCGATTGTCGCCCCGGAATTGACGATGCGGATCGTGCCGTCCGCTTCGGCGACGACCTGCACCGGGCTTTCCGCCGGGCTGTGGATCAGCGCATTTTCGAGGAGGTTACGGACGATGATACCAAAGGCATCCGCGCCGATCCTGCAGGACAGGCCGCCTTCACAGCGATTGCTGAAGCGGATGCGGGATGAACCGATGGCCGTTCTCATCATGTCGTCGATAACCAGTTCGAGAACGGGAATGAGATCGTTTGCCGTGTCGGTGACCCCGATCCTCGCTTCCGCGCGCGACATCTGAAGCAGTTTTTCGGCCAGATGGGCGAGATGCTGCAGGGATTTTTCGATGTTTTCCACACGCGGCGCAAGTTCCGGCGGAATGTCGGCATGCAGCCGCTGCGCCTGCGCCAGCGCGCCGGCAATCGGCGTGCGCAATTCATGGGCGCTGTTGGCGGTGAATTCCCGTTCCGCCTCGATTGCCGATCTCAATCGTCCGAGCAGCAGATTGACCGAACGGGCAATGGGATGGAGTTCGCCCGGAAAGGGCTGCGTCGGCAGCGGCGCGAGATTGCCGCCGTCCTTTTTGCCGATGTCGTCGCGCAGGGTCTGTATCGGTCGCAGCGTTCTGCGCACCACGACAATGACGGCGAAAATGCTGGCGGGAATGAGGATGAGAACGGGAAGCAGCAGCGCGGTGCCCGCCTCTTCGATCGCCTCGCGGCGATTGGCGAAGGCATCGGCGACCTGCAGGAAATAATTGCCGTCCGGTGTCGCAACCGTAAAGATGCGCTGGGTCGCGGTTTCGGAAAAACCGGGTTCGAGCGAAACCTCGAAAGGCTCCGTCGAGCTGTCATGCGAATGCAGCACCACCTGTCCTTCCCGGTCGCGGACCTGATAGGTCAGATATTCCGCCCGTTCCGACGTCTGGTTGAGCTTTTGCGCGGCAGGCGCGGTATTGTTTTCCCTGAGGTCGTCCACCAGCAGCGGCAGCAGTCTTTCGGCGGTTTCCTCAACGCCGGCGTCGAAAATCTCGGCGAATTCGTCCTGCATCACCATGACGCCCAGCCCGCAGGCGAGAAGCCAGGATATGGCGACAACGCTGGTCAGCGCCGTCACGAGCTTGCGGGTCATGCTGGTCGGTCTGGCCATTTCTGCCTGCTTTTAATTCTGACTATCGGATGGTGTAGCCGACGCCGCGCACGGTTTCGACGCGGTCATGGCCGATTTTCTTGCGCAGCCGGCTGATATAGACCTCGACCGTGTTGCTTTCTATTTCCGCACCGAATTCGTAAAGCGTGTCGTGCAATTGCGCTTTCGAGACGACCGCGCCGGGATGTTCGACGAGTTTTTCCAGCACCGCCCATTCCCGGGCGCTCAGCGTCTGCGCCGTTCCATCGACCGTGATATTGCGCGCCACCTGGTTGATCTCGATGCCGGGCAGGCGGATGACGGGAGCGGAACGCCCTTCGTAACGGCGCGAGACCGCCAGCATGCGGGCCGAAAGCTCGTTGAGATCGAAAGGTTTGACCAGATAATCGTCCGCACCGGCGTTCAGCCCGGCAATCCGGTCGGAGACCTGGTCATGGGCCGTCAGAATGATCACCGGCGTTGCGTCATCGCGCTGGCGCAGGCTTTGCAGAAGGGTGATGCCCTCGCCATCCGGCAGGCGCATGTCGAGCAGGATGAGGCCGTAACCCATCGTCAGCGTCGCCGCCATGGCGTCGCCCAGCGTCTTGAACCAGTCGACAGCATGACCCGCCGCCGCGACATGGTCCCGCAGCGCTTCGCCCAGCACATGATCGTCTTCAACAAGCAGAACCCGCAAGACAGCTCCCTCTATCGCTTCGTCCTGCGTATCTCTTTCTCCGGATAAGCGTCAAGCACGGTGTTTCAGCTGTTCTGGCGCTGGGTGCAGCCGCCGAATACATCGAGCGAGGGATCGTAGACCGAAGTGGAGACATTCATCATGCCAAGGATGCTGTGGAAATAATTGTCGTGCGAGCGCCCGCCCTCCGCCGCGGTTTTTGCGAGGCAGGCTTTGTTGAGCCCCATGGATTTCGCAAAGTCGTCGTCGAACCAGACGAGAAACGGCACATGGGTCTGCTGGTCGGGCGCCAAAAGATAGGGCGCGCCATGCAGGTAGACGCCGTTCTCGCCAAGCGACTCACCGTGGTCCGACGCATAGATCATGCCCGTCGCCAGCCTGTCGGAACGGGCCTTCAGCTTGTCGATCACGGTGGAGAGGAAATGGTCGGTATAAAGAAGCGTGTTGTCGTAGGAGTTGACGATCTCCGCGTCGGAGCAGTTGCCAAGCTCGGCCGTGCGGCAATCCGGGGTGAATTTGCGGAATTCGTCGGTATAGCGCAGATAATAGGTCGGCCCGTGGCTGCCCATCTGGTGCAGCACGATGACGCTGTCTCTGGTGACGTTGTTGAGCCAGGAGTCGAGCTTGTCGAAGAAGATATCGTCGCGGCATTCCCCGCCGGTGCAGAAGCGGCTGTCATTGGTGGAGGGCAGGTCGAAATAAGGGATGCGGTCGGCCACGTTCTTGCTGCCGGTATTGTTGTCCAGCCATGTCGCGCTGATCCCGGCATGGACGAGAACATCCATGACGTTTTCATTGGCGAGCGCCTTTTTGTGGCTATATTGCGAACGCGGGAACTTCGAGAACATGCAGGGAATGGAAATCGCCGTCGCGGTGCCGCAGCTGGTCGTGTTCGGAAAATAGATCACGCCGCGTTTTGCGAGTTCGGGATTGGTATCGCGCCCATAGCCGTTCAGGGAAAAGTTCGTGGCCCGCGCCGTCTCGCCCGCAACGATGACGGTGATGCGGGGTTTGCGGACGCCGCCCAATGAAGGCAGGACCTTTGCATCCCCGCCGACCGGGCTGACCTGAATATCGACTTCCTTGCCCGCCAGCGTGAAATAATGAATGGCCGACATGATCGGCGACAATGGATTGACGCTTTTGACGATATCCTTGTGCTGGCGCACGGCGGTGGTGAAGGTTTTGGAATTGGCGAAGCTGATGATACCGGCGATGGAAAGACAGATCAGGATGCTGATCGTGTTCCACAAAAGCTTGTCGAGGATCGGGCGGTGGCGCACACGCACGGTAACGATGAGGAGGGACGGCACCAGTCCGTAAATCGCCATGTGCCAGAGAAAGCCGGGCGTGATCAGATTGCCGGCTTCCGCCTGTGTCGTCTCCATGGCGTTGCGGATCATGTCGCTGTCGATGACGATGCCGTAGCGATCCATGAACCAGGAAGCGGCGGCCGCCGCGAAGACCAGGAAGATCAAAAACGGCTTGATGAGATATTTGGCGGAAAAAATGATGATGAGGGCGCCGAGAAAGGCGGCCATGGCGGCATAAAGCGCGACAATGGCGACCGGATAGGCGGAAAGATAGGTGTGAACCTTCGACCAGAATGTCCGGTTCGTGAAAAACAGCAGATAGGCCGCCGTCAGCAGGCTGAGCGGCACGCTGCCGATTTCCGGACGATATGTTACTGTTCCCGTCGCTTTCGCGGTAAAAAGAGCCACTGTCAGATCCACCAGATTTCCAATAGGCCGGCGGCAACGGAGACGGGGCGAAAACGCCGCCGTCCAGGCTGCCGCATGGGCCGATCAATGGCGGATGCGTCATTTTGCTGACATCAACCTGAAAGCTTGTCATGAAAGTGTCACACTCCGTCGTGGCCGCTCGGTGGTGGTGTTTCAGATAGTCGAGACGATAGAGCCCTTAATTGAGGCCTACGATGCCTGTGGCGGTGGTGCGCGTTGCAAATATGCGCGTGGCCCTGACCGGCAGCAGGCTGCCTGCGGGCAGGTTCTGGAAGGTCACCGTTGCCCCGGAAAGCAGGGTCAGGCAGAGATGGCCGCCATTGCCCACATAGATGGCGCGGGTGGGGGAAGGAAGCGGGCTCGTATCGTCCGGAACGACATCGAAAGCGTGGGACGCCGGGGATTCGAGGCCGGCGGCGTGGTGTTCGTAAGTCTCAGCCATTGCTGTCTCCCGTAAATTAAAATCTGCCGCGATTATGGGGTGCGCTGCGGCTGCGGGGAAAAGCGGGACAGGAAATATCCGGACAGGATTTCGTTCCTGTTTTCGGCCGGCCCGCAAGCGCGTCATTCTTTTCGCAATCCCATGCGGTTACGCCGCCCCCGCCTGTTGCTACCGATGCGGCGCAAACGGGTGATGGCGGATTTTTCGTCCACGGGATCGACAGGCGGGCGGGTGCTGCCGCTTCAATTGCGCATATGGAGAATGAAGGCCCTGACGGCGGGAGAGGCTTCCGTTTTCCGGTGGGCGATGGCGAGGTCCGAGGTCGTGGAACTGGCGGCAAGCGGCACGTAGCGCACGCCGGGCAGCCTCAGGCAATTAAGCGAGCGCGGCACCAGCGCGACGCCAAGGCCGATGGCCACCATGCTGGCAATCGTGGTGTAGTCCCTGCCTTCCGGGGTGATCGCCGGCTGGAACCCGGCTTCATTACAGGCCTCTATCGTATTGTAGTGAAAGCCGACATCCGGCGGCTGTCGCGGGGTAATGAAGGTCTCACCGGCAAGGTTTTTCAGATCGACCTGCAGCGCAAAGGCCAGAGGATGGTTTTCAGGAAGTGCGGCCATCAGCGGTTCGCGCAGTACCACATGGGTTGTCACACCTTCCGGAACAGGCGCGGGCGGGCGGATGAAGGCGAAGTCCAGATTGCCGTCGGCAATCTTGGCCAGTTGCAGCCGCATCTCCATTTCGATCAATTGCAGCTCCACATCGGGATGGGAAGCGCGGAAACTGGCGATGGACCGGATCATCAGGCCGGAATAGGCGGCCGAGGCGACATAACCGATGGAAATGCGCCCGGTTTCGCCGCGGTCGACGCGTTTGAGCGCCGCAAGCGTCGCCTCGGCATTGGCGAGGATTTTCCGGGCATCCTCGTAGAGAAGCTGGCCGGGCGTGGTCAGCTTCACCGAGCGGCGCGTGCGGTCGAGAAGCGGCATGCCGACAATCTGTTCGAGCGCCATGATCTGCTGGCTCAAGCCCGGCTGGGCAATGCCGAGGCGGGCGGCGGCGCGCTCGAAATTGCGCTCATCCACCAGCGTGGTGAAATAGCGCAGGTGGCGCAATTCGAATGTTTCTGCCCGGCTTGCCGGTTTCCTGCCCATCGTCACGGCCTTTCCGGCAGATTTGAATAATTCCAAGCTATTATCGCTGTGAGTTTTCATAATCAATAGTTCTGAAAAAAACCGGCTGCGCTTATTGGATCGCAATCCGTCCCTTGCGTAATAAGATGACTTAAATTCTCCAGAAAAATGCCGCCTTATGGTGGCGCGGGTGATGAAGGGTCTTGGGGTGCAGGGAAAAACCAAACACATTTCCATTCTGGCTGGCGGTTGCGCCGTCGTCGCTTATGTGGCCTTTTTGGCCCCGGCTTCCGCCTTTGCGCAGGAGGCCGGTACGACGGTGCTGCAGACCATCACCGTGGAGGGCGCCAAAAATCAGGATCCCAAGGCGCCCGTGAAGGGCTATGTGGCGAAAACCAGCGCCAGCGCTACCAAGACGGGGCGATCCCTGATCGAGACGCCGCAATCCGTATCCGTCATCACCAAGGACCAGATGGATGCTCAGAACGTTCGCAATCTCAGCGAGGCGCTGAATTATGTTCCGGGTGTCGTCGCGCAGCCGTTTGGGGCGGATCCGCGTTTCGATGCGCCGCGCATTCGCGGGTTCCAGGGAAACCAGTTGCAGTTCCTGAACGGCCTGCGGCTGATGCGCACCGCCGGTGCGCCCTCCTATGAGGTTTACGGTCTGGAGCGCGTGGAAGTCATTCGCGGGCCTGCTTCCGTTCTTTTCGGCCAGGGCAATCCCGGCGGCCTCATCAATCTCATCAGCAAGCGGCCGACCTTCGAACGGTTCGGCGAAGTCGGTGTGCAGATCGGCAGCTTCGACTATTACCAGTCGATGTTCGATATTGGCGGCCCGGTGGCGGATAGCGACAGTTTCGCCTATCGCCTGACAGGCCTTGCGCGCAACGCCCATGCCCAGACGGACAACTTGCAGAACGACCGTTATTTCATCGCACCGGCGCTGACCTGGCAGCCGGACGAGGATACGAAGCTGACGGTTCTTGCCTCCTATCAGCACGACAATCCGAGTTCGCCCTCCGGCTTGCCACCGGCGCTGACCTATCTCAGACCCGGCAATATGCTGGACCGCAGCTTTTATGTCGGCGATCCGTCCTTCGATACGTCGAGCCGCAAATTCACCAATATCGGTTATGAATTCGAGCACCGTTTCGACGAGACCTTCACCTTCCGGCAGAATGCGCGTTATTCCAATTTCGACTGGTCCTACCGCGCGCTCGGCATGTCTTCGACCAGCGGCGGCATGATCGGCAATCTCATCCGCCGCAATGCGACGTTCCAGGACGAGCTGCTGAACACATTCAACATCGACAACAGCCTGCAGGCGGAGTTCTCCACGGGGCCAATCGACCACACCCTGCTTGTCGGGCTGGACTACCGTTATTTCGACAATAACGTCAAAACCGAATTCTGGGCCGCGACGCCGCTCAATCCCGTCAATCCGGTCTATGGCGGGCCGATCAGCCTCACCTCGCGCACGCTTTATGCCGATGTGAAGACGGATATTTCCCAGATCGGCCTTTATGCGCAGGACGAGATGGCTTTCGAGAACTGGCGCGTCACCGCCGGCCTGCGGCAGGACTGGGCAAGCACCAGCGGCACGACCTTCAACGGCACCACCTACCGCTCGCTCGACAAGGACGATCACAAGCTGACCGGCCGCGTCGGCGTCAGCTATCTGTTCGATGGCGGCATCGCGCCCTATGTCAGCTACGCGACCTCCTTCGAGCCGGTGCCGCAGCCGGCTGTCGGCGATGCGCCGAAACCGACCACCGGCGAACAATGGGAAGCGGGCGTCAAATACCAGCCCGAGGGTTTCGACGGTTTCTTCTCCGCCGCGATCTACGATCTGACACAGAAAAACGTCACGACGACGGTGGGCGGCGTGACGCAGCAGATGGACGAGGCGCATGTGAAAGGCCTCGAGCTTGAAGGCGTCGCAAGCCTTGCCGACGGGCTCGACCTGCGCGCGGCCTATACCTACATGGACAGCGAGGTCTCCGGCCGCGTGAATAACGGCAAGGAGCTAGACAGCACGCCCCGGCACGCCGCAAGCCTCTGGCTGGATTACACTTTCCCGGAAGATACCGCCCTTGAGGGTTTCGGCATCGGCGGCGGTGTGCGTTATGTCGGAAAACGCTATGGCGATGCCGCCAATACCTTCGAGATGAAGGGCCTCGCCCTGCTCGATCTCGGCGTGCATTACGAGAAAAACGGCTACCGCGCCTCGCTTCTGGTGCAAAACTTGACTGATAAAGAATATATTTCTAGTTGCTCCACTTTCGGATGCTATTACGGTGACGGAAGAACGGTGATGGGCAAGCTGACCTACCGTTGGTGACGCCATATCAAAGTGAAGCAGCAGGGGCATGACGCGCAAGGATCGATGGATGTCCCCCCTTTGGGGGCGGCGGGAATTTTTAGGCCTGCTCGCTGCTTCGGCTCTTGCTGGCAAGGCGCAGGCGGCGGTCACGCCACGCCTCGCCGCCATCGACTGGGCCATGCTGGAAACCGCCGTTGCGCTCGGCGTCATGCCGGTGGCGGCGACCGAGCTCATCCAGTTCCGGGTGGATGCGGTCGAGCCGGAAATCCCTGCAACCGTCGCCGATCTCGGCCTGCGCGGTGCGCCGAATTTCGAGCTTCTGCAACTGAGCCGGCCCGATCTCATTCTGATTTCGCCCTTCTACACCCGTTATACCGGCAGGCTGGAAGCGATTGCTCCGGTCTTCTCGCTGCCCTTTTACGTGAAGGGCGAACCGCCTTTCGCAAAGGCGCTGGCGGCGGTCTCCGCCCTTGGCGAAAAGCTCGGCAGGGCAGACGAGGCGCGCAGGGTGCTGGGCGAAACGGAAGCGGCGCTGCAAGCCATGCGGAGCCGCCTTGCCGGTTTTGCGGCGCGGCCGACCTATGTGATCAATATCGGCGACGCCCGGCATTTTCGCGCTTTCGGTGCAGATAGCATGTTCGGGGATGTTCTTGGCCGACTGGGGCTCGCCAATGCCTGGGTGGATCGTTCGCAATTCACCTTCGCGGCCCCGGTGCCGCTTGAAAACCTCGCCGCGTCGCCCGATGCGCGCATCGTCATCGTCTCCGATATTCCGGTCGAGGCGCGGGAAACCCTGCGCAGCAGCGCCATATGGCGCGCGCTGCCTGCCGTGCGGGAAAACCGGGTGGTCACGCTCGGCAATGTCGGTCCCTATGGCGGCATCACCGCCGGCATGCGCTTTGCGCGGCTTCTGAGCGAAGCGCTCTCGGCGCAGGGAGAAGCCCTGTGACGGCGCGGCCTCTCCAGCTTTTCTTCGGGCTGCTGTTCGTTCTGGCCTGCGGGCTTTCCCTGCATGCCGGGCTGTTGCGGCTGCCTTTCGGTGCATGGCCCGGCCTGCCGTTCGATGCCGCCACCATGTCGATGGATCAGGTGATTTTCGCCTTCAGCCTGATGCCGCGCGTGGCGGTCGCCATTCTGGCGGGGGCGATGCTCGGCCTGTCGGGTGCGTTGTTCCAGCAATTGCTGCGCAATCCGATTGCGGATCCTTCGACGCTCGGCATCTCGGCCGGCGCGCAACTGGCCATTGTCATCGCCACGCTGTTCTTTCCCTCGGTGCTGGATGGCAACCGCGCCTTGGTGGCGCTCGCTGGCGCGGCCGGTGCGGCCGGCATCGTGTTTCTTCTTGGCTGGCGACGCTCCTTCGAACCGGTGACCATGGTGGTGTCGGGGCTGCTGGTCGGCATCACCGCCGCGTCCGTTTCCGCCGCGCTGACGCTGGCACAGGGCGAATATCTGATGTCGCTGGTCGTCTGGAACGGCGGCTCGCTCAGCCAGCAGGACTGGTCGAACGCCTTGTCTCTCGCGTTTCAGCTTGTTGCCGGGCTCGTTCTGACCGGCCTGCTGATTAAGCCGCTGACGGTCCTCGGTCTCGGCGATGCCGGTGCGCGATCGCTCGGCGTCTCGCTGTTTTCGATCAGGCTGGCGGTCGCCGCCGTCGCAGTCATGCTGGCCGCCTTCGTTGCTTCGGCGGTCGGTCTCGTCAGCTTCATCGGCCTTGCAGCACCTGCGCTCACCCGGGCGCTCGGTGTGCGGCGTTCGTCTTCGGTGCTCCTGGTTTCCCCGCTTCTGGGCGGTCTGCTGCTGTGGTTCTGCGACGGTCTCGTGCAGCTTCTGGCAAGCACGACGGCCGAAGTTTTCCCGACCGGCGCGGTAACGGCCCTGATCGGCGGCCCGCTGCTTTTGTGGCTGCTGCCGAAAATCCGGCCGACCGATGTGCATCGCGGTGAAGGCGTCGAGCTGGCGACAAGACGCCGGCTTACGGCCCTGCTGCCGGTACTGGCCGTCATGGCGGGGCTGGTTTTTGCAGTGCTCGCCATCGGCAAGGGGCCCGATGGCTGGACGGTGCTGAAGGCTGACGATCTGCAAAGCCTGCTGCCGTTCCGCTGGCCGCGGCTGGTGGCGGCCGTGGCCGCAGGCGGTCTTCTGGCCATGGCGGGAGCGCTTCTCCAGCGGCTTACCGGCAATCCCATGGCAAGCCCGGAAGTAATCGGCGTCAGCGGCGGTGCAGGTCTCGGTTTTGCCGCCGCCATCACGATTTTTCCGGCCGCCGGTCTTTTCGAACTGTTTTGCGGCGCCGGCATCGGCTCTGCGGCCGTCATGATCCTCGTCCTGCTGTTTTCCATGCGCCGGCACCTCGCGCCGGAAAAAATCCTGCTCGCGGGCATTGCCATCAGTTCGCTCTGCTCGGCCGTTCTCTCGGCGCTGCTTGCGATTGGCGACCAGCGGGCATGGCAGATCCTCGCCTGGCTCAGCGGCTCGGGTTCGACGGCGACGCCGGCTTCGGCGATCTTTCTCGCCATTCTTTCCACCGTGCTGCTGGCGGGCGCGCTATCGGTCACGCGCTGGCTGACGATCTTGCCGCTCGGACGCGATGTGCCGCTCTCCCTCGGACTGCCGCTCGGCGCGGCGCGCATCGCCGTCATCGCGGTGGCGGGCATTGCCACCGGGGCTGCCTCGCTGCTCGTCGGTCCATTGAGTTTCGTCGGATTGATGGCGCCGCATATTGCGCTTCGCGCCGGTTTCACCACGCCGCGCGACCATCTCTTCGCCTCCTTCCTGTTCGGCGCGGTGCTGATGGCGCTTTCCGATCTTGGCGCACGGACAGTCACCTTTCCTTATGAGCTGCCGCTCGGGCTTTTTGCGGCGCTCGCAGGCGCGCCCTATCTGATCTGGCTTTCAGGCAGGCGATGATGAATTTTTTGAACGATGTACGGAGATGAGAACCATGGGTCAGGCAGCACTTGCCGTCGATTATGACGATATTCCGCTTTTTTCTCTCGACGGCGTGACGATGGAAGTGCCGGGCAGGACATTGCTGCAGCCGCTGACGGCCAGTTTTGCGACCGGCAAGACCATCGGTCTGATCGGTCATAACGGTTCGGGAAAATCCACGCTGCTCAAGATTCTCGCGCGGATTCAGGAGCCGACGGCGGGCAGGGTCTCATTCGAGGGTAAGGCGCTCGGCGCCTGGGGCAATCGGGAATTTGCGCGAAAGCTTGCCTATCTGCCGCAATATACGCCGGCCGCTTCCGGCATGCTGGCCAAGGAACTGGTGGCGCTCGGCCGTTATCCCTGGCACGGCGCGCTTGGGCAGTTCACCAAAGCCGATCAGGAGAAAGTGGACGAAGCCATCGAACTCACCGACACCGTCGCCTTCCGCGACCGGCTGGTGGATACGCTTTCGGGCGGTGAGCGCCAGCGCGTGTGGCTCGCCATGCTGGTGGCCCAGAATGCCGAAAGCCTGCTTCTCGACGAACCCATCTCCGCACTCGACATGGCACACCAGATCGAGGTGCTTTCGCTGGTGCAGAGACTGTCGCGCGAAAAGGGTCTCGGCGTCATCGTCGTGCTGCACGACGTCAACATGGCGGCGCGCTTCTGCGATGAGATCGTCGCGCTTCATTCCGGCCAGCTTATCGCGCGGGGAACGCCGCAGGAGATCATGACGCCGGAGACGCTGCAGCGCATCTATGGCGTTCGCATGGATGTCATGACCCATGCCGCCACCGGCTTTCCCGTCGCCCTGCCGCTTTGAGGTTGTTGCAGCAAAACAACGGCCGGCAACGCTGGCTGTCGATGGCGATTCCGCACGCATTTCCCGCCCTAACAATGTCTTAATGGCGTCCTACCGCCATCAGACATTGTTAACCGTTCCGCTTTCATCGCCTCCAATTAAGTTGTTTTGGATCGATTTCAGGGAACAAACGTTAACAGTGCGGAATTCAATATCCGGAGAGGGCAAGAAGGGCTGCTGCGGGTAGGAATAAAACAGGAGAAAATCAGATGAAAAAGGCTGTTGCCGTAACTTTTGCCGCATTGACGATGGGCCTCGGCGGAACCGCATCCGTCCTCGCTGCCGACCTTGCAAGATATGAGCCGGCTCCGCAGGAGCAGGACGATCGCAACGGCGTCAAGATCGGTTACCTCACCTGCGATATCGGCGGCGGCGTCGGTTACGTTCTCGGCTCGGCCAAGGAACTGGATTGCACCTTCCAGTCCACCATGGGCGCCCGTCGCACCGACCATTACACCGGCGCCATCCGCAAGATGGGTGTCGACCTCGGCTTCACCACGCAGGGCCGTCTGGTCTGGGCCGTTTTCGCCCCGACCGCCGGTTACCACCGCGGTTCGCTCGGCGGCCTTTATCAGGGCGCAACGGCTGAAGTCACCGTCGGTCTCGGCGTCGGCACCAACGTTCTCGTTGGCGGCACGTCCGGTTCCATCCAGCTGCAGACGGTCAGCGTGACGGGTCAGGTTGGTCTCAACCTTGCCGCCACCGGCACCTCCGTGACGCTCACGGCCATGAACTGATCGGCAAAGTGCCCGGCCCCGGCCGGGCATTCTGTCGCATCTCAAAACACGCCCTCTTCGTTGTCAGACGGAGAGGGCGTTGTATTATCCGGGCCATGATTTCCACATTCAAACGTGTCGCGGCAGTGACCGCCTGTTCTTTCCTTTTGGCGACAGCCGCTTTTGCCGAGGGCGATGCGGCCCATGGGGAGAAGGTCTTCAGCCGCTGTTCCACCTGTCACAGCATCGACACGCCACGCACCCGCATGGGGCCGCATCTGATGGGTGTCGTCGGCAGGCCGATGGCTTCCGTGACCGATTACGGCCACTATTCGCAGGCGCTGAAAGATGCCGGCGCGGCTGGCCGGGTGTGGTCGGAAGAGGAACTGCAAAAATTCATCGCCAGCCCGAAGAAGGCGATACCGGGAAATGCGATGCGCTTTTTCGGGCTGTGGAGCGAGACGGATATTGCGGATCTGATCGCCTATCTGAAAACGCATCCCATGCCGCAATAGCGGTCAGAGCGGCGCTTCAGCGATAATCTCTTCCGCCTCTTCGAAGGTCATCTCCATCACCTTCGAGCCGATCTCGAAGCCGAAGCCGTTGCGGGCGAAAGCGGAGAATTCCTTGGCCTTGCGCTTCTCGTCCAGTTCGGCACGGCGAAACGGCCCGAAGGCGCGCTTGCGGGCGAAGATGACGGCCGCGACGAGATCGTTTGTTTCCTGAAGCGCGACGGCTGCCGTTTCCCGGGCGATACCCTTGATCTGAAGTTTCTGCGCGAGCCCGCGTTTCGACTTGCCGCTTCGCTGGCCGCTCCGCACGGTAATTTCCGCGAAAGCCGTGTCGTCGAGCGCCTTGATGCCATAAGCGAAGGTTACGGCAAATTCGCCGAGCGCCCTGATCTGCGCCGGGCTGATATCCTCGAATTTTTCCCGCGCCTTGCGCATGATGGCGTCACGCAGCTGCTTTTCCGTCATCATGCGCTGTTCCAGCCGGTAAAGAGCGGAATTGCGCGCCCAGGAAAGCATCCGGCTGGTGGGTTCAATCGCCGGCGCGTCGCCGTCCTCGGCCATGTCGTCGGTCAGGAAGGGGCTGGAATCGTCGTTCATTCCGCTTTTATAGCGCGGTGAATCCGTCTTGCCAGTTCCTTCCCTGCCCGTTTCCTCCGGTTTTTCAGTAGCTCAGGGCGTTTGCGCGCTGGTTGCGGCGACATAGACCGAATAAAGCGATTTCGTCGCGGTGATGAACAGGCGGTTCTTTTTCGGGCCGCCGAAGGTGAGGTTCGCGACCGTCTGCGGCACCCTGATCTTGCCGAGGAGCGTACCTTCGGGTGAAAAGCAGTGAACGCCATCGCCGGCGCTGGTCCACAGGTTGCCGGCCGTATCCAGGCGGAAACCGTCCGGCAGGCCATTGTCGAGGTTGCAGAATTCTCGGCCGTTGGTGAGCTTCACGCCATCCACCACGTCGAAGACGCGGATATGGCGCGGGCGGGAGACATCGTGGCTGTAGGAACTGTCCGCGACGTAGAGCTTCGTCTCATCAGGCGAAAACGCAAGGCCGTTCGGCTGCATGAAGTCGTCGATAGCGACCGTTACCTCTCCTGTTGCGGGATCGAGCCGATAGACATTGCGCGTCTTCTGTTCGGGTTCCGCCTTGTAGCCCTCGTAATCGGAAAGAATCCCGTAGGTCGGGTCAGTGAACCAGACGCTGCCATCGGATTTGACCACCACGTCATTGGGCGAGTTCAGCCGCTTGCCGCCGTAGCTGTCGGCAAGAACCGTGATCGACCCGTCGACTTCGGTGCGGGTGACGCGGCGGCCGCCATGCTCGCAGGAAACGAGCCGCCCCTGCCGGTCGCGCGTGTTGCCGTTGGTGAAATTGGAGGGTTGGCGGAATACCGAGATCCCGCCGTCCGGCACCCAGCGTAACATGCGCTCATTCGGAATATCGCTGAACAGCAGGCAGTTCAGATCGGCAAACCACACCGGGCCTTCGGCCCAGCGGCAGCCGGAATAGAGCTCTTCCAGCTCGGCATTGCCGACGATCAGATGGCGAAAGCGGTCATCGTGGATTTCGTAAGGGGAGGTCTTGTCTGTGGTCATGATCGTGATCCGCTTGGGGGCTTGTCGTTATGGGTTCAGCGCGTGGCTTTGGGGCCGCTTGCCAGAAGAATGACGGAGATGATGATGAGGCCGGTGAGGATGAGGCGGATGCCGGCGCCGAAACCATAGGTGTTCAGCATCGATACCACCAGGAACATGAAGAGCGAAGCGCCCCAGATGCCGGGAACATTGGAATCGCCGCCCGCCACCGCCGTGCCGCCGATGACGACGACGGCGATGGACATCAGCAGATATTCCGAGCCCATATTGAGCGCAGCACCGCCGGAGAAGCTGGCGAGCAGATAACCGGCAATCGCCGCCAGCACCGCGCAGAGCACATAGGTGACGAAACGTGCGCCGTCCACGGGAATGCCGGTCATGCGGGCGGCGAAGGTGCTCTGGCCGATGGCGGAAATCCAGCGCCCGTAAAACGAGCGGTCGAGCAGCAGCCAGGCGATGACCGAGAGCAGCAGGGCCACGAGGGCGACATTCGGAATGCCGAGAGAGCTTGATGTCGCGAATGTGGCCAATGTTTCCGGCGGCTTGATGCGCAGGCCGCGGTTCGACCAGATGGCGATGGATTGCACGATGAAGCTCATGGAGAGCGTCGCGATGATCGGCGGGATACGCAGGAGCTTGATCAGCGCATAATTGCCGATGCCGATGGCGATGCCGATCAGAATGGCGATCAGCAGTCCGGGCAGGATGAGACCGTCGGACACATCCATGAATTTCAAGGCCAGCGTGCCTGACAGCGTCATCGTGGCGGGCACGCAGAGGTCGATATTGCCCGGTCCGAGCGTGATGACGAACATCTGGCCGATGCCGACGATGACCGAAAAGGCTGCGAAGGTGAGTGCGGCGTGCGACAGGCCGAAGGAGCTCGCGCCGCCGGTGAAGAGCACGGTGACGATCCAGACGACTGCCGTTGCGGCAAAAGACCAAATCCATGGTTTTCTGGTGAGGGAAGAGAGCCCGTTCATTGGTTTTTCTCCCGCTTTTCAAGACGGTTGAGCAGGATGCGCAGCGCCAGCACGATGATGAGGATCGCCCCCTGCGCGCCGATCTGCCAGTCCGGCGAAATGCGCATGAAGGAGAGGAACGAACCGGCGAGCGTCAGCGTCAGCGCGCCGATGACCGCACCGATGGGCGATACCCTTCCGCCGACGAATTCGCCGCCGCCGAGAATGACGCCGGCAATCGAGAGCAGCGTGTAACGCAGCGCGATGTTGGCGTCGGCCGATGTCGTCAGCCCGACAAGGGCGATACCGGACAGCACCGCGAAGAAACCGGCCAGCGCAAAGGTGGCGGCGCGAATGCCGACGACCGACCAGCCGGAGCGCTCGACCGAGCGGAAATTGCCGCCGACGCCGCGCATCAGCACACCGAAGGAAGAGCGCATGACGATGTAATGGGCGACGACCGCGATCAGGATGCTGGCGACGATGGCGATCGGCACGAAAGGCGGTTTTGCCGTCATCAGCGCCCGGATGAAGGCGGGGGCCTGGCCGCCTGGCGAGGGCAGAATGAGGACGGCGAGGCCGCCCCAGACGAAGCTCATGCCGAGCGTGACCACGATGGAGGGCAGGGCGCGGATATGGATGATGGCGCCCAGCAATGCATAGACCGCAATCGCACCGGCAAAGATCGCAATTCCGAGGATCGGCGTGGTTTGCAGGAAAGTGGCGGTCACACAGGCGCAAAAACTGACGAAGGTGCCCATCGACAGATCGAGATCGTTGACCGACATGATCAGCATCTGCGCAATGGTGGCGAGCGCAATCGGCACCGCCAGATTGAACAGCAGGTTCATGCCGGTATAGCTCATGGCGCGCGGCTGCATGTAGAAGACGGCGGCGAGCAGGAAGGCGAGCGAGGCGGCGGGAATGATGAGGCGGAGCGCGTTTGCCGAGAGTTTCATGCGTGGTCTTCTCCGGCAAAGGAGGCCGCCAGCACATTCTGCTCGGTAATATCGTCGCCGACGAGTTCCGCCTGGATGGCGCCGTCGCGGAACACATAGACCCGGTCGCAGAGACGGATTTCATCCATTTCGGTGGAGTACCAGATGAAGGTGCGGCCGTGGGAAGCTTCGGTTCTCAAGATGTCATAGACCTCCTGTTTGGTGCCGATATCGACGCCGCGCATCGGGTCGTCCATCAAGACGGTGCTGGCGGTGGTGGCGAGCGCGCGGGCGAAAAGCACCTTCTGCTGGTTGCCGCCGGAAAGGGAGAGGATCTTGTTGCCCATGTCGGGCGTGCGGATTTCTATGCGCTTTTTCCATTGCGCCCCAAGCTCGGTTTCCTTGGCTCTGTCCACCATGCCTGCGGCTGAAATATCCCTGAGCGAGGCGATGGACAGGTTTTTGAGGATGCTCCACAGCGGAAAAGTGCCGTTCAGGCTGCGGTCGCCCGCCACGAAGGCGAGATCCGTCTTGCGCGCGGGCAGCCAGCTATTGTTGCGGGCAAGGTAAAGATCGAGAAGCGCTTCGGTCTGGCCATGGCCGCCGAGACCGGCAAGGCCGACGATCTCGCCGCGAAAGGCCTCGAAGGCAAGGCCTTCGCCCCGGCGTGCCGGCATGGAAAGCACCTTCTCGCCTGCCTTGCGGCTTTCACCCCGTCGCCTGTCCTGTTCCTTGACGACGCTGCCCATGGCTTCGACCAGCGAGCGGGTGGTGAAGTCGGCGGCCTTCCGGTCGGCCACCACCCGGCCATCCTTCATTACCACGATACGGGTGGCCGTCGAAAGAATTTCGCCGAGAATATGCGAGATCAGCAGAACCGAGCCGCCCTCACGCACGAAACGGCGGACATAATCCATCAGCTGCTCGGCAAGACCGGCATCAAGCGAGGACGTAGGCTCATCGAGGATCACCAGTCTCGGTGCGTGCGGTATGCGGCAGAAATTGATGGCGATTTCCACCATCTGCCGTTCGGCGATGGAAAGTTCGGCGATGGTCAGCTCGCAATCGATGCCGTGGCCGGGAAAAATTTCGTCGAGCGTCTGCCGGATCGTCGTCAGCGCCCGGCCGCGCCAGTTTCGCCCACCCGTGGCGGCATGCATGATGCGGACATTTTCGCTGATCGTCAGGTTCGGGCAAAGCGACAGTTCCTGAAACACGCAGCGAACGCCGTTCGCGCGCGCGGCGGCAATGCCGTGGCGGTTTTCGTTGCCGCCATAGGAAACGGAACCCTCATGCGGCGTCAGCCCGCCATTGATGACGTTGACGATGGTGGATTTTCCCGCGCCGTTATGGCCGACGAGCCCGAGGCATTCCCCCGTGCGGATGACGAGATCGGCCCCATCCAGCGCTCTTACCGCGCCGAACACGACCTTCACGCCGCGCGCAGCGACGACTTCTTCCGCCTCGATGATGTCATTCATGAGCAACTACGCCAGTGATGTGAAAAAGTGATGTGAAAATCGGATAACGTGTGACTATTGCGGCGCCCGTTCCGGGAGCGCCGCAATAGTCAGGCTCTGGGCCGATCCGGCCTATTTGGCCGATGCGATGGCCTTCTGGGCGTCTTCCTGCGAATATTCCACATTCGCCACGCCGCCCTTCTGGGTCGTCTTCAGGTTTTCCTCGAGATTGGCCTGGTCGATGCGCAGGAAGGGCACGGTCAGGTCCTTCTTCACATCCTTGCCGTCGAGGATTTGCTGGGCCACCCAGAAAGCGAGCGTCGAGACGCCGGGCGCGATGGAGACGGACATGGTCTCGTAACCGCTTGCGTCCTTCTGCTGTTTCCACCATTGCAGCTCGTCTTCACGGTTGCCCATGACGATGGTGGGTGTCGGGCGCTTGGCGGCGGCGAAAGCCTGTGCCGCGCCATAACCGTCGCCGCCCTGCGTCACGACAGCCGCGACGTCTGGAAGGCTCGGCAGAATGCCGGCGACGGCGCGCTGCGCCACATCCTGCGCCCAGTCGCCATTGACCGAACCGACGATCTTGAACTGCGGGTTCTTGGCGACACCGGCGGCGATGCCGGCGTGGATTTCATCATCCACTGAAACGCCCGCGAGGCCACGGATTTCAAGCAGGTTGCCGCCCTTCGGCATGGCCTTGGCGAGATAGTCGATCTGGCTTTCGCCCATCGCCTTGAAATCGACGGCGATGCGCCATGCGCAGGGCTCGGTGACGATGCCGTCGAAAGATACGACCGTGATGCCGGCATCGCAGGCTTCCTTCACCGCGCCGTTAAGCGCGGTCGGCGAAGCGGCATTGATGACGATGGCGTCGTAACCCTGAAGAATGAGGTTCTGGATCTGCGCGGCCTGTTCGGTCGCCTGGTTTTCGGCTGTGGTGAAGGCGTCAGCGGCGGCGACCTGCTTGTCGGCAACCGCCTGCTTGGTGATCTTGTCCCAACTCGTCAGCATCGCCTGACGCCAGGAATTACCGGCATAATTGTTTGAAAGCGCGATTTTTTTGGCCGACGTATCGGCATGAGCGGTGATCGGCAAAGCTGCGCATGCGACAGCGGCCGATGCCAGAAGCATCTTCCTGAAAGCCATTTGATTTCCTCCCTCGTGGCTTGCCCTTTTCGAGCCCGGAATTCTCGCACGCCGCAAATCTCCTCGGCGGCAGGTGGAATTCCTTTGCACTGGAGCTCCTTTCCCCAGTAGAAGCGAGAATGACCAAGAAGATTTGGCTTGTATAGGCGGATCGCGGCAATCTTCCTGCGGGTTTCCGCAGAAAGCATGCGGGAACCCGCAGGACGAAACGCCACTGCCGGGCGCAGAATGAATGATGCGGCGCCCAAGGGATTGAATCTTCGCCGCAATGGTCGAAGGCAGGCGCTTGGGAGGGCGTCCGCACATGCTGGATACGCCGAAAAGCGCTCTTTTTCATCATTATATGGGCATTTCGCGGCTGCTTGCCGGGCAGCTCGAATTTAATGCCATCATCCAGGCGGTCGCCACCGAGATCAGCCACATCATCCCGCATGACCATATGGATGTCTGCATCAAGCAGCTGGATGACAAATATCACATCGCCTATGAGAGCGGCCTCGTCAGCGCCTGGAGCCGGCAGCCGCCCGCCCTTTTGACGGGTAGCCCGATCCGTTCGCTGTTGTCTGGCGAGGTGGAATACCTCTTGAGCGGCGACGCCTGCGTCGATCCGCGCTTTCATTTCGAAGGGTCGTTTTCAAGCCCGATCATCGAACTCAACCTGCATAGCCGGCTTCATGTGCCGATGAAGGTGCATGGCGACATTATCGGCGCGCTGAGTTGCTCCTCCCACCAGTCGGACGCCTATACGATGGAGGATGTGGCGAATGCCCGCGCGGTCGCGGATTTGCTGGCGCCCTATTTCTACGCCATCCGCGCCGCCGAGCAGGCCAAACGCTCTGCCATCGAGGAGGCGCGCGCCAATGCCCGCGAGGAGGGCCTGCGTTTAGGCGCGTTGCAATTGACCGAGGCGCTGGAGGCCGAACGGCAGCGCATCGGCATGGATCTGCACGACCAGACGCTGGCGGACCTGACGCGGCTGGCGCGGCGCATCGAGCGCATGAGCCATTCCCCTGACCTGTCAGGCGAGATGCTGGAGCCGGTGGTGCGCAGCCTGCAGCACTGCATGCAGGATTTGCGCGAGATCATCGAGGAGGCGAAACCCTCGATCCTGCAATTGTTCGGCGTTGTTGAGGCCATCGAGACCTATGTGGACCGTTCCGTGCGCGATAGCGGATCGGCAATCGACTGGTCGGTGACGGATGAGACGGACGGGCTGGTGGAAAGGCTAGACAAGACGGTGGCGATCTCGCTGTTCCGCATCGTGCAGGAGGCGGTGAACAATGCCATTCGCCACGCCCAGCCCGAAGCGATTGCCGTGAAACTGACCGCAATCGACGGCGGCTTGCGGGTGACGGTCAGCGACGATGGCAGCGGCGGTGGCGAAGGCGGGGCGTCCGGCGGCCTCGGCATCGGCAATATGAAGACGCGGGCGCGGCTGATTTCAGCCAGATTCGATATTGGCGGCAATGGCACGGGAGCGGGAACCCGCATCACCGTAACCTTGCCGGCAGGCGCTTTCGACCGGCGGGAGGAGTTGTGACATGGACGTGCTGATCGTCGAGGACGATGCGCTGCACCGCGCCTATCTGAACGAGGCGGTGCGTGCCGCGCTGCCGGAATGCGACAAGGTTCTGGAGGCGGCAAACGGCAGAACCGGCGAGAAGCTCGCGCGGGAAAACCGAGCCGCCCATATCGTCATGGATTTGCAGATGAACGAGCGCAACGGCATCGAGGCTGCGCGCACCATCTGGAAGGAAAGGCCCGATACCCGTATCCTGTTCTGGTCCAACTATTCCGACGAGGCCTATGTGCGCGGCGTCTCCCGCATCGTGCCGGAAGGGGCGGCCTATGGCTACGTGCTGAAATCCGCCTCCGATGACCGCCTGCGGCTGGCGCTGCGCAGCATCTTCATCGAGGCGCAATGCGTAATCGACCGGGAAGTGCGCGGCCTGCAGGAAAAGAGCCTCGGCAAGGCCCATGGCTTTACCGATTCCGAATATGAAATCCTTGTCGACGTCGCGCTCGGCCTCACCGACAAGGCGATTGCGCGGCGCCGTAACCTGTCGCTGCGCAGCGTGCAGAACCGGCTGCAAAGCCTCTATGAGAAACTGAACGTGCATCAGGCCGCCGGCGATGACGAGACGGAAGGCCGATATAATCTTCGCACCCGCGCTGTTACCGTCGCTTTCCTGCGCAAGCTGTTGAATTACAGCGCGCTGGAAAGGGCCGAGCGGGAACTGGCGGAATGGGCGGGCAGCCGCTGATCCTCAGGGCAGGTAGGCAAGCAGCCGTCTTTCATCCGCCCTGAGGCCGGAGACGGGCTTAGCCCCGACCTTCAAGATACGGCCAAGCTTTTTCTGCGCTTTCTCTTCCGTGGCTATATCGAGGACGGCCGGGTGCACATAGCTCTTGCGGCAGATGGTGGGCGTGTTGGAAAGCTCCGCCGCCGCTGCCTCGCACATGCCCTTTATGCTCGGCTTGTCACCCGCCGCCACATGTTCCATCGCGTTGCAGAAGGCGGCGAGCGTTCCGCCCCAGGTGCGGAAGGTCTTGGCGGAAATGCCTTGCCCGCCGATGCGGGAGAGGTAAGCGTTGAGATCGCTGGAATCGACCGAATGCACCCGGTTTTCGCTGTCCTGCCAGACGAAGAGTTCCTTGCCGGGCAGATCGGCGATCTCCTCTAGGATTTTCTGAAGGCGCGGGTGGCGCAATTGCCGTTTCACCTTCTGCCCGCCCTTGGCGGCAAACCGCAGCTCGATGGTTTCACCGAAGGAGACGTGCCGCTTGAGCAATGTCGTTGCGCCATAGGTGCCGTTGGTTTCGAGATAAGAGCGGTTGCCGACGCGCAGATAGGCGGCATCGAGCAGCAGCGTGAGCGCCGCGAGCGTCATTTCCTGCCCGTGATCCTGTTTCTCTATATCGGCTATGGCGCGGCGGCGAATGGCGGGCAGCGCCCTGCCGAAGCTTTTGAGCTGGAAGAATTTCGTCTCGCCCCGGAGCGCATGCCAGTCGGGATGATACCGATACTGTTTTCGCCCGCGGGCATCGAAACCCGTAGCCTGCAGATGGCCGGCGGGGTCGATGCAGATCCACACGTCCTTATAGGCGGGCGGCACGCCGAGCGCTTTGATGCGCTTCAGTTCGACGCTGTCGGAGAGAAGTTCGCCGCCCGGCAGACGGTAACAGAAACCGCGTCCGCGTTTCTCGCGGGCAATACCCGGCTCCTGATCGTTGACATAGGCAAGTCCGATTTTGGCAAGAAGGCGGGTGGGCGGCTGTGGCATGGTTTTTTCCGGCAGGTTTCACGCTGCGGCAAACGAAAAACAGGCCGCCTTCGTTCCGGCGGCCTGTCGTTCCAGTCGTGAGTTTTCTCAGCCGGTCTTTTTAATCAGCCGGCCTTGGCGATCCGCAGTATCTGCGATTCACCGCCGCCGCGCTCTTCTGTCACGGCATAGATCGCGCCATCCGGACCGACCTTCACGTCGCGAATGCGCGCTTCCAGCGGCAACCGGCTTTCGGTCGCGACCCTGTCGCCATCGATATGCAGGATGACGAGACCCTGACTTACCAGACCGCCGACGATGAAGGCGCCCTTCCATTCGGGAATCTGGTCGCCGTCATAATAGGCCATGCCGGAGGGGCCGATGACCGGGTCCCAATAATAAACCGGCTGTTCCATGCCTTCCTTTGCGGTAACACCTTCGCCGACCGACCTTCCGCTATATTCGACGCCATAGGTGATGACCGGCCAGCCGTAGTTCAGGCCGGCTTTCGGCATGTTCAGCTCATCGCCGCCGCGCGGGCCGTGTTCCACGGTCCAGAGCCGGCCTTCTCCGTCCAGCGCTGCCGCCTGCAGGTTGCGGTGGCCATAGCTCCAGATTTCGGGGAGGGCGTTCTGTCGGCTGGCGAAAGGATTGCCTTCAAAGGCCTTGCCCTGTGTATCGATGCGGAAGACCTTGCCAAGCCCGCTCGACAGGTCCTGCGCCTGCACGCGCGGCTTTGAGTCGGAACGCTCGCCGACGGTGACATAAAGCTCGTTGTTCGGCCCGAAAACGAGGCGGGAGCCGAAATGCTTGTCGCCGTCATAGGTCGGCATCTGGCGGAAAATCACCGAGACATCTTCCAATTTTGCCGCGTTGCCCTCCTCTGTCAGTTTCGCCGAGGCTACCGACGTGCCGTTGCCGCCATCGCGCGGTTCGGAGAAGGAGAAGAAGATGGTGCGCGACGTTTCGAAATCGGGAGCCAACGCGATGTCGAGAAGGCCGCCCTGTCCGTCGGATGCCACCTCAGGCACGCCCGCGATCGCCGGGCCGGCCTTGCCGTCGGCGACGATATGGATGGCGCCTTCCTTGGCTGCGACGATCATGCGGCCATCGGGCAGAAACTCCATCGACCACAGATGCGGCAGGCCGTCCGCGATCACGGTTTTTTCGATGCTTGGCTGGGTGGCGGCCTGCGGCGCGCGGGTCTGGCCCTCAAAAGCCGGTTTCTGATCCGGCGCATTCGGCCGTTTCGTTTCGGCGGCCGGGGCCTGGGCCTGTGCAACGCCGGCGAGCGGCACGGCGAGCAACGCACACAGGATCGTCGAACTCAGAAATCGGTTGTTATGGAACATGGGTCTCCCTTCCGTCGTTTATGTCAGGCAGAGAACCATTTGGGGAGGATTTCGTTTCCTGCGATAGTTTCAAGAAAACTTGATCACGCCGTGTGCAGGCGGCACGCTCTTTTCTCATCCATGCGAATTCATAAGGAACCGCCGACCTGCGGTCACGTTTTCCCCTTTGTTACACGGAGGGCGCCATGCAGATCATCGACAACAAGACCATAGACGGGAACAGAACCAAGCCGATCCTCAACGTCGCGGAATTCTGCAGGCGTTACCGGCTGGACAAGGCCGAGGAAACCCGGCTCCGAAAGCTGTTCGGCGAGTTCGCCTCGCGGCACGAGCTTCTGATGAATGCGCAGCGCAAGCCGAGCTTCCGCTGATCACTCCTCCGGGTCGAGAGATTTTCCGAAGATCATGAAGACATCATAACGGGTGTTCTTGCCCATTATCTGATGCGAAGGCTTGCGAATGCCCGGCATCGGCTCGGCGCGCAGGGGCCATTTCAGAACCACCCGTTTCGTCGCATTCTCCAGCGCAGCCTCCATCAGCTCCACCTGATCCGGGTCGGAGCCAACCAGTTCCCTCAGCACCCGCATCTCTTTTTTCACCAGCGCCGTGTTGTGGCGCGGCGGATGCATGGGGTCGACAATCACCACCTCCGGTGAAAGCTCTTTCAGTAACTGGCGTGAATCTCCGTGAAGAAGCGTCATGCGTGCTGCCGCCTCGGCATAGGCGCCCCCAGCCTCCAATGCGCGGCGAATGCCGTCCGCAAGATGGGCATGCATTCCCGGCGAGCGTTCGATGAGGGTCACTTCCGCTCCCAGTGAAGCCAGCAGAAAAGCGTCGCGCCCGAGGCCTGCGGTCGCATCCACGATCTTTGGCGTGCGGCCCTTTGTGAAACCCGCGGCTTTCGGCAGGGCCTGTCCGCGCCCCTCGCCGGAGCGGAAACGGTGGCCAACTGCACCGCCGACAAAATCTACTACGAAGCTTTCGGCTTTTTGTTTCATCGCAGGCCTCAGAAGGGGCAGGGCACGGTATAGGTGACGTCGCGGCCATCGGGATGGCGGAACCCGACCTCCTGCGCATGCAGCATCAGCCGCGGCGCAGCGGCGAGCGCTTCGCCTTCGGCATAAAATTCATCGCCGAGAATGGGGTGGCCAAGCGCCTTCATATGCACCCGCAATTGGTGGGTGCGGCCGGTAAGCGGGGTCAGCGCCAGCCGCGTTGCCGGAAGCGGCAATCGCTCCAGCACCCGCCAAAGGCTCTGTGCCGGCTTGCCGCTCTCGTGGTCGACCCGGTGGCGGGGCTTGTTTTCGGGATCGATGGCGAGCGGCAGGTCCACTTCTCCCGCTTCTCCCGCAACCTCTCCCCAGACAATGGCGACATAGGATTTGCGCGTCTGGCGGTTTTCAAACTGCGACGCAATCGCCGCATGCGCCTTGCGGTTCAGGGACATCAGCACGATGCCGGAGGTGTCCTTGTCCAGCCGGTTGATCATCAGCGCTTTCGGGAACTGTTTCTGCACCCGCGTCATCAGGCTGTCCGAAAGCGCCGGATCGCGTCCCGGCACCGATAAAAGCCCGCTTGGCTTATCCAGCACTAGCAGATCGTCGTCGCGGTGCACGATGGTGAGCCAGGGGTCGAGTGGCGGATGATAGACGGGGTTGGAAAGCTCGGATGACATGTCGCTTCCTTAGCACGAATTGCGCATTCGGACAGGCGCTAGAGCATTTCCAGGAAAAGTGGAGCCCGGTTTTCCGTCCGGAAATGCGCCAAAACAAAGAGTTAGAGTGTTTTCGCGATTCGAAGAAGAGCGAAAAAACTCTAGTCGGGAATGTGGAGATTGACGCGACCGCTGGTCAGGTCGCTTAAAAGCCGGCTGAGCCGTTCGGCTTCCTCTGCCGGAACCGAAAGCAGCATATCCGCGCCGGTTCCGTTGAAATCTTCCTTTTCCACCCGCAGGTTCTGTGTGGCGGAAAGGCGCGATTTCACCAGCGCGAGATCGGAGAAGGGGCAGCTCAAAGTCGCGCTGACATAGGCGATGACCGGCGAGGTTTCGCCAAGCCGCAGGCAGGCCGCCGCCGTGCCGCCATAGGCGCGCATTAGCCCGCCGCTGCCGAGCAGAATGCCGCCGAACCAGCGGATGACGAGAACGGCGACATTGTCCAGCGCCTGACCGTCTATCGCCTGAAGGATCGGTTTCCCGGCCGTGCCCGAAGGCTCGCCGTCATCGCTGAAACGATAGGTCTGGCCGCTTCGCCATGCCCAACAATTATGGTTGGCGTCGGGATCGGAATGCGCCGCAAGAAAGTTTTTCGCATCCTCCTCGCCCGTCACCGGCGCGGCAAAGGCTATGAAGCGGCTTTTCTTGATATCCTGCGAAAAGGTGACGGGTCGGTCGAGCGTGAACATGGGCGTTTCAATATCGCATATATTCGCGTGCGGAAATCGGTATAAGGCTCGGAATGGCGAAGATGGCGATGGAGAGGGTTTTGGCAAAGGCGAGGCAGGTCGCGATTATCGGCGGCGGACCGGCGGGGTTGATGGCGGCCGAGATGCTCTCGGCCGCAGGCCATGCCGTGACGGTGTTCGAGGCGATGCCGACCGTGGCGCGTAAGTTGCTGATGGCCGGAAAATCCGGCCTCAACATCACCCATGCCGAAGATTACGACAGCTTCCGTCACCGGTTCGGCGATGCGGAACCGAGACTGCGCGCCGCTCTCGATGATTTTACGCCGGATATGCTGCGCGACTGGGCGCAGGGGCTGGGGCAGGAAACTTTCGTCGGCACTTCGGGCCGGGTGTTTCCCTCCGTCATGAAGGCGTCGCCGTTGCTGCGGGCATGGCTTGCCCGGCTGGAGGTGCAGGGGGTGACCATCAGGACGCGGCATCGCTGGACAGGTTTTTCCGGCGGGCAGCCGGTTTTCGCGACACCGGAGGGCGAGGTCGCCATCAAGGCCGATGCCGTTCTTCTGGCGCTTGGCGGCGCAAGCTGGCCGCGTCTCGGTTCGGACGCCGCATGGGTTCCGGCGCTGGCGGAGAAAGGCGTGGTGCTTTCCCCGTTCCGCCCCGCCAATTGCGGTTTCGACGTTGACTGGAGCGATGTCTTCCGCGCGCGTTTTGCGGGGGAAGCGGTGAAATCCACCATCACCATTTCGCCGGCCGGAGCCTTTCAGGGCGAATTCGTCATCACGAAGCATGGTATTGAGGGTAGCGTGATCTATGCCCATTCCGCCGCACTGCGCGACCGGCTGGAAGAGGCGGGCAAAGTGTCGCTCGCAATCGATCTTGCGCCGGGACGTACGGTCGAACGCCTCAGCCGCGATCTGGCGAAACTCGGACGGAAGGAGAGTTTTGCAAACCGCATGCGCAAGGCGGCCGGCTTGTCGGCTGTGAAGGTCGGGCTTCTGCGGGAAATCTTTCCCGACATCGCGGCCATGCCGGACGATTTCGTCGCCGCGAGAATAAAACATGCCGAGATACCGCTTATGCGGACGAGACCGATTGCCGAGGCGATTTCATCGGCCGGCGGTATCGCGTGGAGCGGTCTCGATGAGAACTACATGCTGGAAAAGCTCCCCGGCATATTTGCTGCCGGGGAAATGCTGGATTGGGAAGCGCCGACCGGCGGCTATCTCTTGACCGCCTGTTTCGCCACAGGCATGGCCGCCGCAAAGGGCATGGCCGCGTGGCTTGAAGGCTCAGCCTGACAAGCGTTCAGCCGTGCCTGCTTCCTCACCATGTGCGGTTCTGACGAGGCAGCGCATGATGGCATCGGTGGTGACGGCGCCGAGCGATTTGCCGTTTTCACCGACGACTGTGGCGCTGCTGACATTTTCCCGGACGAGCGCACGCAGGCCCTCTTCGACCGTCATATCCGCATCGAGCTGAAGCCGTGACTGGCCGGAAAATTCCGGCTGGACGATGGCGCCGAGGCGAATGACCCGGCCGCGGTTGACCTCCTCCACGAAGGCTTCGATATAGCTGTCAGCCGGCGACATGACGATTTCGGCCGCCGTGCCCTGCTGGATGATTTCGCCGTCGCGCAGAATGGCGATCTTGTCGCCCAGCCGCAGCGCCTCATCGAGATCATGGGTGATGAAGACCACGGTTTTTTTCAGTTCTTTCTGCAGTTCCAGCAGCACCGTCTGCATATCGACGCGAATGAGCGGATCGAGCGCCGAATAGGCTTCGTCCATCAACAGGATTTCGGCATTGTTGGTGAGCGCCCGCGCCAGACCCACACGCTGCTGCATGCCGCCCGAAAGCTGGTTCGGATAATGGCTGGAGAAGCCTTCCAGCCCTACGCGCCTGATCCAGACTTCCGCCCTTTCTTCCCGCTCGCGCTTGTCGACGCCCTGCACTTCGAGACCGTAGACGACATTCTGCAGCACGTTGCGGTGGGGCAGCAGACCGAACTTCTGGAACACCATCGCCGTCTTGTGGCGGCGAAACTCCAGCAGATCCGCTTCGTTGAGGCGGCACACGTCCGTGCCGCCATAGAGGATTTCGCCGGCGGTCGGGTCGATCAGCCGGTTGACGTGGCGGATCAGTGTCGATTTGCCTGAGCCGGAAAGGCCCATGATGACGGTGATCTGCCCGCCCGGCATGGTGATGTTGATATCCCGCAGGCCGAGCACATGACCATGTTTGGCGTTGAGATCCGCCTTGGACATGCCGGCCTTGACGGGTTCGACATAGTCGGCCGCCCTGGGGCCGAAAATCTTGTAGAGGCTGCGAATTTCGATCGATTGACTAGCCATGCGCCACTTCCCGGTGTTTTTGCAGGCGAAGGCCATAGGCCTGGCTGATGCGGTCGAAGATGATGGCGATGCCGACGATGGCAAGCCCGTTGAACACGCCGAGCGTGAAATACTGGTTGGCGATGGCCTTCAGCACCGGCTGACCGAGGCCCTGCACGCCAATCATGGAAGCGATGACGACCATGGCGAGCGCCATCATGATGGTCTGGTTGATGCCGGCCATGATGGTGGGCAGTGCGAGCGGCAGCTGCACCTTGAAAAGCTTCTGGCGCTTGGAAGAGCCGAAGGCATCGGCCGCCTCCAGCACGTCGCGGTCGACCATGCGGATACCGAGATTGGTAAGCCGGATCATCGGCGGAATGGCATAGATGACGACGGCGATGACGCCGGGCACGCGGCCGATGCCGAGCAGCATGACGACGGGAATGAGATAGACGAAACTCGGCATCGTCTGCATCACGTCGAGAACGGGATTGACCACGCTCTGCAGGCGGTTGGAGCGCGCCATGGCGATGCCGATGGGCAGGCCGACGACGATGGACAACACGGCGCAGACGAAGATCATCGAGACCGTCTTCATCGTGTCTTCCCACATGCCGAACCAGCCGATGGCGAAGAGAATGCCGCAACAGAGCGAAACAATGGTGGCGCTGCGGCTGCCGAACCAGGCAAGCGCGCCGACAATAAGAATAACGACCGGCCAGGGTGCGCCGATCAAAAGCCTTTCCGCCCAGATGAGGAAGCTCTGAAGGGGAGTAAACAACCCCTCGATTGCGCCGCCATAGGTTCGGGTGAAAGCCCGGAACCCCTCGTCGATGACTTTTTTCAGCGCGCGCAGAGCATCGTCATTCATGGTCGGAAATTTGAAAAGCCATTCCATATCCTGTTCTCCATGACGAACCGGAGGCGGGGATCGATATCCTCCGCACTCCGGGAGTAAAATCGTCAGAGCGCCGCGCATCCGTCAGGACGCAGGGCGGAACGCTCTGTTGAACCGGCGCATCGTCACCGGAAAGCCGGGAGGCATTCCAGGGCCGATGCGGGCGCGGCGTCGCCGCTGGCGGACGCCGTTTGCCGGGCAGATATGCAGGGACCGGCTTTTAAAGGGCGGCCTTGACCTTTTCCGCGACGTCAGGAGATACCCAGCCCGTCCACAGCGCTTCGTTTTCCTTCAGGAAGTGCTTGGCGCCGTCTTCACCGGTCGCCTGGTTGTCCGTCATCCAGGCAATCAGCTTGTTGACGGTGTCATTGGTCCAGGCGCGCTTGTTCAGATAGTCCATGGCCGGGCCGGCACGATCGGCGAAGGTCTTGCTCACCAGCGTCTGCACGTCATCCACCTGCCATGCGTTCGGCTTCGGGTCCGCGCAGTCGGCGACGGATGTGCAGCGCTTCCATTCAGCCGCATCGTAGTCGGCGCCGAAGCCGAGCTTCACCATCTCATATTTGCCGAGCAGCGAGGTGGGCGCCCAGTAATAACCGACCCAAGGCTGCTTGGCTTCGTAAGCCTTGGCGATGGAGCCGTCGAGACCCGCGGCGGAGCCGGTGTCGACGAGGGTGAAGCCGGCCTTTTCACCGCCGAAAGCCTTGAAAAGCTGCGCGGTGACGACAGTGCCGCCCCAGCCCTGCGGGCCGTTGAACACGGCGCCCTTGGACTTGTCTTCGGGCGAGGGGAAGAGTTCGGGATGTTTGAAGAGGTCCGGAATGGTCTTGAGATCGGGATTGGCGTCGGCGACATATTTCGGAATCCACCAGCCCTGGACCGCGCCGTCCGAGAGGATCTTGGCGGCTGCAACGACCTTGCCGCCTTCCAGCCCCTGCTTGACGATTTCCGGCTGCAGGCTGACCCATGCCTCAGGCGCGATATCCGGCTGGCCTTTTTCGGCCATGGAGGTCAAAGTCGGCACGGTATCGCCGGTGACGATTTCGGCGGAGCATCCGTAGCCCTTTTCGAGAATGAGCTTGTCCAGATTGGCGGCGACTTCGGCGGATTGCCAGTTCATGCTGGCGATCGTCACGTTTCCACAGTCGGCGGCATAGGCCGCGCCGCCTGAAAAGGCGAAGCCGGCGGAAAGAATTGTGGCACCCAAAAGTATTTTCATTGTTGTTCCCTCTGGTCGCGGTGTGGCGAAGACCCGGGCGCTGACGGCACCGCGACCGCCAGCACCCTTATTGAGGCTTAATAATTCCTTTGTCGCCATCCCGTTTGCGGCAATTTCTGGCGTATTGAGGATGCCAATTGTCAAACGAAGGCGGGGTCGTAAGGATATATTGGAGAAATTTCTCGCACGAAGGTCCTGAAATGTCTGATGGTTTAGCACTCGCCTTGCGACATTTACGCCGCGATGGAACTTTTTCAATTTTCTGAAAAGCTTGGGAACAATAAGCGGAAGTTTCTGTTTTCTTGGACTTTTATCCTGTTCTGTATTACGGGAGATTTTCTCTCGGTTTTTGTGGTGATGTTGAATGACCAATCTTGGTGCTGCGCCGGTATGGCCGATCGGTGGCGGTGAAACGGGTGAGCTTGTGCGCCGCTTCGACTGGTCGAAGACATCGCTCGGTCCTATTTGCGACTGGCCGCAAAATCTGAGGCAAAAAGCCAATTCCGTCGTCAACTCGCCCATTCCGCAGGTGCTGATGTGGGGCAGGGATCATGTGATGATCTATAATGACGGCTATGCGGAGATCGCCGGCAATTATCACCCGCAGGCGCTGGGCGGAACCGTGCCCGGCATCTGGCCGGAAATATGGGACTGGAACAGCCGCATTCTCGAAGCCGGTTTTCGCGGTGAGGTCATGGCCTATCGCGACCAGCCGATGACGCTGATGCGACATGGCCTGCCGGAAGAGGTGATCTTCGATCTGTTCTACACGCCGATCTATAATGAAGGCGGCACGGTAGACGGCGTTTTATGCACCGTGCTTGAAAATACCGACAAGGTGAAAGCCGTGGAGGCGCTGGAACAGAGCCGCAAGGAACTGAGCCGGCTTACCAATGCCCTGCCCATTCTGGTCGGATATGTCGACCGTGACTACGTTTATAAATTCGCCAATGACGGCTATCTGGAATGGTTCGGTCGCCGCGCCGAGGAGGTGATCGGCCGCAGCGTTCCCGAAATCGTCGGCGAGGCGTTTTTCGAGGCCCGCAGGGCCTATCTCGACCGCGCACTCAGCGGCGAGAAGATCGTTTCGGATACCGTGATCAGCAGACCGGACGGCAGCACGCGCGCCGCCGAAATCCGCTATGTTCCGCGTTACATTGCCGATGGCTCCATCGACGGCATCTATGTGCTGATCATCGATATCGAGGAGCGCAAGCGCTCGGAGCGGGAAATCCTCATCAGCAACAATCGTTTCCGTGCTGCGGTGGATGCCGTGCACGGCGTGCTGTGGACCAACAGCGCCGAAGGAATGATGCTGGGCGAACAACCCGCCTGGAGCGCTTTGACGGGCCAGACTCCGGAAGACTATCAGGGTTTTGGCTGGGCGGACGCGGTCCATCCCGAGGACAGGCAGGGGTCTGTCGACAGCTGGAACAAAGCGGTCGCGGAAAAGTCGACCTATATCTGGGAACATCGGGTGCGCCGCCATGACGGCGTCTACCGCACTTTTGCGATCCGTGGCGTGCCGATTTTCGACAAGGCCGGCGCCATTGCCGAATGGGTCGGCGTCCATACGGATGTCACCGAACAGCGGCGGGCCGAAAACACCCTCAAGGAACATGCGAGCAATCTTGAGCGCGAAATTCGCCACCGCATCCGGGCGGAAGAGCAGCTTCGGCAATTGAACGAGAGCCTCGAGGCGCGTGTCGAGGCGGAAATGGCCGAGCGTCGCCAGACCGAAAAGGCGCTACAGCAGGCGCAGAAAATGGAATCCATCGGCCAGCTCACCGGCGGCGTGGCGCATGATTTCAACAATCTGCTGCAAGTTATCGCCGGCAATCTGCAATTGCTGTCGAAGGATGTGATCGGCAATGAACGTGCGGAGCGGCGGCTGGAAAACGCGCTTGCCGGCGTTCATCGCGGCGCAAAGCTGGCCAGCCAGCTTCTGGCCTTCGGCCGCCGCCAGGCGCTGGAGCCGCGCGTCATCAATATCGCCCGTTTCGTAACCGGCATGGACGATCTGCTTCGCCGCTCGCTCGGCGAGGCGATCGAGGTGGAGGTCATCACCTCGGGTGGTCTCTGGAACACCTATGCCGACCCCAACCAGGTGGAGAACGCTCTTCTCAATCTGGCCATCAATGCGCGCGACGCCATGGAAGGGCAGGGCAAGCTGACCATCGAGGTCGGAAATGCGGTTCTTGACCGCGATTATGCTCGCAAGCACTCGGAAGTTTCAGCGGGGCAATATGTGATGCTCGCCGTCACCGATACGGGTTCGGGCATGTCGCCGGAAATTCTCGAAAAGGTCTTCGAGCCGTTCTTCTCGACAAAGCCGGAAGGCAAGGGCACCGGCCTCGGGCTTTCGATGGTCTATGGTTTTGCGAAACAGTCTAGCGGCCACGTCAACATCTATAGCGAGGTGGGGCAGGGCACGACGGTGAAGATGTATCTGCCGCGCTCCGCCGCCGATGAGGACAGGGAAGTGGTGATGCCGACCGGCCCCGTGGAGGGCGGCACGGAAACCATTCTTGTGGTGGAAGATGACGAGGAAGTGCGCAACACCGTCGTCGAGACCTTGAGCGATCTCGGTTACCGCGTGCTCACCGCCCGCGATGCGCAGGCCGGTTTGACGGTGGTGGAAAGCGGCATTCCGATCGATGTCATCTTTACCGACGTGGTGATGCCCGGACCGTTGAAAAGCCGGGAAATGGCGCGCCGCGCGCAGGAACGGCTGCCCAACCTCGCCGTTCTCTTCACCTCGGGTTACACCGAAAACTCCATCGTGCATGGCGGCAAGCTGGATGCCGGGGTGGAGCTGCTTTCCAAACCCTATACGCGCGAAGCGCTGGCGCGGCGTATCCGCCACGTCATCGCCAACCGCAAACAGGTTTCGCTGTCGAGAGCGCGGCCGACATCGGCGCCGGGTCCTTCGAAACTTTCCGAACCGGTCAGGGCGGTCGAAAATCAAAACCGGTCCATACGCGTTCTTCTCGTCGAGGATGATGAGTTGATCCGGATGAATTCGACGGAGATGCTCTCGGAGAGCGGCTTTGCCGTCGTCGAGGCTGGAAATGCGGCGCAGGCGCTGAAGGCTATCGAAGCGGATCAGATCGACGTTCTTGTCACCGACATCGGCCTGCCCGATATGATGGGCGGCGAGCTGGCGGTGGAGGCCCTGCGCCGCAAGCCGGGGCTTGCCATTGTGTTTGCGACGGGAGACAGCCATTTGCCGGAAGGAGCGCCGGCAAGCGCGGTTCTCTTGACCAAGCCCTATGACGAACAGCAGATCGTCTCCGCCGTTGAACAGGCCCATACGGGCAAGTCGGTGGCGGCCGAATAGGCCGCCTTGCCGCCTGTTCAATAGCCGCGGGCCATGTCGACCGTCTCCGGCAGCCCGCCCGTTTCCCGCCATGTGCGGACATTGCCGGCGACGATCCGGGCCGAACTTTCCCGGCTTGTCGGCGCGGAAATATGCGGCAGGACCGTAACTTTGGGGTGTTGCCAGAAGGCGGAAGCGGCGGGCAGCGGCTCCTGCTCGAAGACATCGAGAACGGCGTGCGAAAGCCTGCCGGAATCAAGTGCCGCAATCAGTTCATCGGCGACGATGACGGCACCGCGGGCGAAGTTGATGAGTGCCGCGCCCTGTTTCATTGCAGCGAGACGGCCGGCATCGAGAAGACCGCGCGTCGCATCGGTAAGCGGCACGAGGCAGACGAGAATGTCGCTCTTTTCCAGCAATGCCTGCAGTCCGTCATCGCCGGTCAGTGTTTCCACGCCCTTTATCGCCTTGGCCGAGCGGCTCCAGCCTGCAACGTTGAAACCGGCATGGATAAGGCGTTCCGCCGCAGCCGTGCCGAGCGCTCCGAGGCCGAGGAGACCGACGGTCATCTCGCCGGGGTGGCGATAGTTCAGCTCCTGCCAGAGCGCCTTTTTTTGGTTTTCGCGATAGGCGGGCATGTCGCGCTGCAGGTAATAGGTCCATGCCAGCACGGCTTCGGCCATGACGCGGGAAAGCTCCGGGTCCTTCAGGCGAACGATGGGGGGAGCCTTATCGCCCAGTTCCAGCACCAGCCGCTCGACACCCGCCCACAGGCTGTGGATCCATTTGAGGCCCGGAAGTGCCGCGATATCGGCCGGATCGGGATTGGCGACGATGGCGAAATCCACTGCCCGTCGCTGCTCGCCCGTCAATTCGGCGAAGGAAAGGATTTCCTCCTGGGGCATTGCGGCGCGTAGCGCCTGTTTCCAGACGGCTTCCGTTTCCGCATTCATCCGTGAAACAAAGGCGATGGGTGATGGCATGGGACTGATCCTGCTTGCGATTTTAGCGTCGCGCCATCAATGCGCAATTTCGGCGGGCAATACCATGGGTGGAATGGGGGAATTTGTGATTCTTCCGTCATGCCGGACTAGATCCGGCATCCAGCCGCCGCGCGTCTGCGCGGCGCCAAGACTTCTTTTCAGCCCAAGGACTTGGGCTGGCTGGACCCCGGCTCGGGGGCCGGGGTGACGGAGTGTGGATGCAACCGGCCTGTTAAATCTCCACCATTACGCATCTTCCTTTACCGGCGGCTTCGCATCGCCGTAATAGGCCGAGAATTTCTCGTGATAATGCTCCGAACCGCCGGGGCCGGCATAACGCTGCAATTCCGTCATGTCGGTCTTGTTCAGCACGATGCCGAGCGTCTTGTTGGCGATCTGCGGTTCGTTGGCCATCAGGTTCTGCACCATCTGGATCGGCGTCTTGCCCCATTCGGTGACGAAGACGAAACCGTCCACCTGCGGCGCAAAGGCCTTGGCGTCGATGACGGGAACCACGGGCGCCAAGTCGACGATGATGTAATCGCAGGCCTCGCGGGCGGAGTCGATGAATTTGCGCATGCCGGAGGAGGAGAGCAGCTCGCTCGAATGGGCGAACTGGTTGCTAGTGGAAACCGGCAGGATGCCCATTTTCGTGCGCGTATCCACCTTCACCGCCTGCGTCCACGGAACTTCATCGAGCACCACTTCGACGAGGCCGGCGGATTGGCGTGTCGTCAGCATGCGGCTGAGGCCGGGGTTGCGGATATCCGCATCCACCACCAGCGTGCGCTTGCCGGTGGAGGCGATCAGCCCGGCGAGATTGAGCGCCACGACCGACTTGCCTTCGTTCGGCAGGCAGGAAATCACGCCGATGACCCGGCACTGGCGTTCCTGAATGACGACATCCGCCGTCAGCTTCACGTTACGCAGCGTTTCCGCAAAGCTGGAACGCGGGCTGTCCACGGCCAGGCGCAGCATTTTCTGGAACGAGACCTGTCCGCTCTCGTCAAGCGTGGCGTTCTCGCCGCCGGGGGTGGCGGCGCTGTTGCCCGCCTTGGCGTTTTCCACGCCCCTTTCACCGATGAAGGGCAGGTAACCGAGAAAACGCATGCGCAGATTGTCACGCACATCGTTGCCGGTATGGAAGAAGCGATCCCGGAATTCGAGAAGCGCTGCGATACCGCCACCGAGCATCAGGCCGAGAACGACCGAAAGCGCCATGGTCATGGTCTTTTTCGGGCTGGAAGGCGATGTCGGCAGGCCCGCTTCGGAAATGATGCGTGCTTTGGCGATGGGCAGCGACTGTTTCTGCGAAGCCTCCTCGAAGCGTCCGAGATAGGACTGGTAGAGGGTGCGCAGCGCCGTTGCCCGCTGCTCGAGTTCGCGCAGCTGCACCATGGTGATGTTGGCCTGCGAATTGCGGCCGGCAACACCTTCGATATTGTCGCGCAGGGACTGCACGCGGGAATTGGCGACGTCGTATTCGTTCTTCAGACTGCCGGTCAGCTGTTGTAGTTCCTGATAGATCTGCCGCGAAACCTCTTTCTTCTCGGCATCCAGCGCGATCGCCTGCGGGTGATCAGCGCCGAATTGCTGGACGATGCCCTGCTGTCGGTCGGAAATGGTGATGTAGCGTTTGCGCAGATCCTGAATGACCGAATTATCGGTGTCGCGGGCCGAAACCACGGCATTGTCGACAGCCGCGTCCGGTCCCCGGTCGATGATCGATTTATATTGGCTATAGCGGGCAGAGGCGGTCGCGGCATCGGCCTGAGCGGCGATCAGCTGGCCGTTCAGGTCGGCAAGCTGGCCTTCGGACATCAGCTCGCCGCGCGAAGAGACGATGTTGTTGTCCGACTTGAATTTCTGCACCGCCAGTTCAGCTGCCTGGGCGCGCTGGTTCAGGTCCGTCATGCGTTCCTGCAGCCATACCGAAGCGCGCTCGCTGGCGTCGAAATTGGCGTTCAGCTGTTCGGTGAGATAGGCCTGCGCATAGGTCTTGGCGATCTGCGCGGCCAGCTGACGGTCGGTCGAGCGGGTGGAGATGGCGATGACCGAGCTGCGGCCGACACGTTCCACCGTCAGCGACTGCTGCAGAACGGCGGCGGCCTTTTCTCTGCGTCCGGCGCGGATTGCGGCTTCGGAGACCGGCGGATCGCCCGGCAGGACGAGATCGAGAATGCCGCGCACGGAGGATTTGACGAGTTCGACCGGCGACATCGGCGGATTGACGATGGTGTCGTTCTCGTAAAGCCTTGCCTTGTCGACCACGGTCAGGGCCATTTCCTTGGATTTTAAAATTTCCACGGCGCTGGCGATGCGGTTGTCGACGATCTGCGCGGCGGGCACCGGCGATTCCTCTTCCGCATAACGGGAAAGGCTTTCATCCAGGAGCACCTGCGTCATCGCGGTGTAAACGGGGGTCGCAAGCACCAGATAAAGGCCGGCCAGAACCACGGCGGCGATGACCGAAGCGGCAATGACATTGGCACGACGCACCACGGCGGCCCACAGGCGGTCGAGGTCGATGAACGTGTCGGAATCCTTGCCGGACTCCGGAAAACCGATATTGGATTTAAAGGTCTTGTGGTGCATGGACCTACCTTGTGAATTAAAAATGGTACGCGGGAAGCCGAATAAACTCGCCTTCCCGCCCCCCGTTATTGGTGCGCCGGCCGCCTCCCCCGGCGGCGCGATTAAAGTCAGGCCGCCTGGACGCGGCTTTCGTGGTTCGCCACCAGTTCCTTCACCGAAGCGAGAACCTGGGCTTCCATGTCCGCGCGCAGCAGCGAGAAGGCGACGTTTGCGGCAATGAAGCCCTGCTTGCTGCCGCAGTCGAAGGTGCGACCGCTATATTTCTGCGCATGGAAAGACTGCTTTTCCGCAAGCCGCCTCATGCCGTCGGTCAACTGGATTTCATTGCCCGCGCCGCGCTCCTGCTTGGCGAGAATATCGAAGATTTCCGGCTGCAGGATGTAACGGCCATTCAGGTAATAATTCGAAGGCGCCTTGGATGGTTCCGGCTTTTCGACCATTTCGGTGACCGCAAAGCCGTGATTGACCTTCTGGCCGACGCCGACGACGCCATAGGACGACACTTCCTCCGGCAGGCATTCCTCGACGCCGAGAATATTACCGCCGACTTCGTCATAAAGCTCCATCAGCCCGGCAATGCAGCCGCGTGCGCCATAGGACACCATGTCAGGCAGAAGCAGCGCGAAAGGCTCCTTGCCCACCAGTTCGCGCGCGCACCAGACGGCGTGGCCGAGACCAAGCGGCACCTGCTGGCGCGTATAGCTGACGGTGCCGGCAACCGGCAGCATCTTTTCAAGCTGCAACACCTGCACGGTCTTGCCGGAACGGGTGAGGGTATTGATGAGTTCAGGCGCGCTGTCGAAATAGTCTTCGATGGCGGTCTTGTTGCGGCTCGTGACGAAAATGATGTGTTCGATACCGGCCTGCATGGCCTCGTCGACGGCATATTGCACGACCGGACGGTCGACGATCGTCAGCATTTCCTTTGGCATCGCCTTGGTGGCGGGCAAAAACCGCGTGCCGTTGCCGGCTACCGGAATGACGGCTTTTCTGACAGTTTTGTTCAGGTCCATCGCGTTCTCCTTCATCAAGGTTTGATCTGTCCCCAGTCCCCGCGCAGATTTCGTCTACGCGTAAATTTCACGAAATCTGTCTTTTCACCCCTGTATTCGCTCCGGGCGCAAACATGGCGTCCCGCAGCCTCCTCAGCCGCACTGCAATCGGCATTCTTAAGTGCCCCAGCACGGCAGGATCTCGGATTGTGGTCTTCAAGGCGCCCAGTACCGAGCGGCGCTTGATGTTTTCCACCAATGTCAAAAAATTATGCGCCAGCCGCAGGCTGCGGGCTCTCGCCTGCTGCGCATCCATGGCGGCGGGCAGCAGAGTGTAATGGCTCAGGAATTCCTGATCCGCCCGCATCATCGCTTCGACGTGATGAAGTTCGAGCACGCGCGAAATCGAGCCTTCGCGGATATTGTAAATGTAACCCGGCTTCGGTTCGATGACGCAGAGGCCGCCGGCGGCGAGCGCCGAGGCGAGCAGGATATAATCCTCGCCGATGCGGATATCCTCGCGGAAGCGCAGTGCCTCGCTATTGAGGAAATCGCGCCGGAACATCGGTTTCATGTAGCCGAAATTGAAGGTGGAACGGAACAGGATGTTGGAGGAAATGAAGTCCTCAAGCGTGAGGGTGGATCGTTCCTCCAGAAACTCTTCCGGAAACATCGTCTCCATCGGCCTGCCGTCGGTATAGACCACATCGAGATTATCGACAGCGATGTCAGCATTCGCGGCCTCCGCCCGGCACATCATGCAGGCAGAACGCTCCGGGCGGATGACGTCGTCGGAATCGAGCACGGCGATCCAGCGTCCCGTCGCGGCCTCGATGCCGGCATTGCGTGCACCACCCGGACCGCGGTTTTCTTCGAGCGCAAGCAGGCGGATGCGGGGATCGATGGCGGCAATCGCCTCAACGAACGGGATGGTGTCATCGGCGGAACGGTCGTCGACGACGATCACTTCCAGCGTCACACCCTGCTGGTCGAGAGCGCTTTGAACGGCGGCTTCGATCGTATCGGCGGCGTTATAGGCGGCAATGACGAAGCTGACATCGGGCGGGGAGGTGAGATTTTCCATCAGGTTGCCTCCACCGCGCCATACTGGCGGATTTCGCGCACGCCGAAAGCGCCGCTCATCGAGCCCATATGCAGCGCGCCGCGCAGCGCATAACGGTTGCGGCGCACGGCGTTGAAGCCGCTCAAGGCGGCGAATACGCCACAATACAGGACTTTCGAACCTGCCTTCAGCACCTGAACCACACGGCGTGCGCCGGGTTTCTTTTCAGCCAGCACGCGGCCGTGGGTTTGGCCGGAGCGGAAGCGGCGTTTGGCAAGCCACATGAAGCTTGCCCGATTTTCCGGAACCGGCTCCGACAAGACGGCGTCTTCAGCAAAGACAATACGGCCGCCTGCGGCGTGAAGATGCGAGAAGAAATGGGTGTCCTCGCCGCCGCTCTGGCCGAGCGCCAGCGCGAAGCGCCGGCCCTTCACCGAGGGCGCATCCATCTTGAGCAGCGTGTTGCAGGTATAGCCGGTGATGATCTCGCCATTCACCCACACCGGAACTGTCGAGTGGAAATCGCCGCGTTTCATCCAGCCCGGCGCATTGTCCCGGTAAACCGCCGTCACGGGGCCGAGGACGGTTTCCGCACCGGTCTCGTCGGCTTTTTCCAGAAGGGCGGCCAGCCAATGCGGCGGGGCGGTCTCGTCATCATCGATAAAGGCCAGATAATCCGCGCTGCATTCCGACAGGCAGGCATTGCGGGCAATCGAAATATTCGATTTCGGGCAATGAACATAGGTGATCTCGAAGGGTGCGGTTTCACGCAGGCGATCGACGCTTGCCTTGGCGCTCGGCTCTTCATCATTATCCGCCACAATCAGGCGAACTTTCACGCCTTCCGGCACATCCAGCTCGAAGAGTGACAGAAGTGTGGCGACGAGCGCCGGGCGTCTGTAGGTGCAGATGCCGATATCGACGGTCTTGAGATTTTGCGTGCCGGTGACGGTGTTGTCGGTCATGAGACAGCCTTTCTTCCCCGGAATTTCAGGAGTTCCAGCCAGAAGCCGGTGGACCAGGCCAGATGCATCACCATCGCCGAAAAGGCAGCGAGCGGGCCGTATGGGTTTTGCTGACCTATTGCCATCCACAAGCCATAACCCACACATGCGGCGATCCAGAGGCCGAGCGGAATAAGTGCGGCCCAATGCACGAGTGACAGCAGCGCGAGGATGAAAACCGGCAGGACGGCGAGCGGAATCATCTGGCGGATTTTCGGGATCGAGCGATGTTTCAGGAGGTTCTTTGCCCGGCCACGGCCATAGGCGAGATATTGCCTGAACAGCGGCATGACGCTTGCGCGCGGATAATAGGTCATGCGGGTCTTGTCGGTCATCCAGAGGCGGAAACCGGATTTGCGTAGCCGGAAATCCAGTTCGGCATCCTCGTTATGGCTGAAGCTCTCGTCATAACCGCCCACCGCATCGAAAGCGGCGATCCGCATCAGCGCGTGGTGGCCGTGGTCTATCCAGTGGCCTTTGGCGCCTTCGCGGTGCTTGGAGCCGCCATTGCCGAGCTTGGAATTCTGGGCGATGGCCGTCGCCTTCTGGAAAAGGCCGTGGCCGACCGTATCCATGGCGACGACGACGGAATCCGCGCCGGTGCGCTCGGCGTCCTCGATCAGCCTCTGGCAATAATCATCGGGATAATCGCCATGGGCGTCGATGCGGATGAGGTAATCAAAATCCTCGCCGAAGGTGGCGACGGCAAGATTGATGCCGGCGCTCTGGATGCGCTTCGGATTGGCGAGAAGCGTGACGCGATCGTCCTTTGCGGCAAAGGCGGAAACGATATCGCGGGTTCCATCCGTGCTGCCGCCATCTGCGACCACGATGCGGAAGAGACGCCCCTGCATCGCATCGGTAAATTTGACAAGCAGCCCCTCGATCGTCTTCGCCTCATTGAGGCAGGGTATGACGATCAGCGTTCTGATGCCGGAATGACCAAGACCTTCCATGATTTGCCCCCTACGCACTACACGGGTGAAAACTGCGCTTCGCGGGCGTGGCCGGAGGCGGATTTGGCGAGAGAGGACAAGTGCTGGACCAGCTGACGGCAATCGTCGCGGTCGGTCAGCCATTGTTTCCTGTCTGTTGTCGAGAGGGTGTTGAAGGCGTCCGCATAGATTTGCGGGGTCATCTCCGCAAACAGGGCGGCAAGATCGTCAGCGTCGGCATTCTGCAGGACAAAGCCGATACCACGCTTTTCGATGAAACGCGCAGTTTCCGTGCCGGCAAGTGCAATCGGCAGGGTGCCATAAAGGCAACCCTCATAAAGCCGGTTGGGCAGAAGCCAGCTCGAATTCTGGCCTTCCTCGAAAAAGTCGATCGCCCAGGTGAACTGCACCTCGTTATAGATGGCGGCGAGGTCTTCGGGGTTCTTGTAAGGCCCGTGGAAATGCACATGCGGGGCGGCGGCTACGAAACCGTCGAAATCTGAAAACTCCGAATAGGCCGGCCGGCCGCGAAGGATGATTTCGACCCTGCCTTCCATGCGTCCGGCAAATTCGGCAAGGATTTCAAGTGATTTGCGGCAGCGAAGCGCGCCGAACCAGCCGATTTTCCACGGCTCGCCGGGGGCGGGCGGGCGCGGTTGCGGTGCGGCGGCAACGGCGGTGTCGAGCGCCAGCACCTTGTTTTCCTGCAGCAGGACGGGAAGGTCGAGGCCGGACACGGGCTTGAAATAATGCTCCACAAAGGCCGGAGAACTGGTGATCAGCAGTTTCGCGTCGCGGGCGAAATAACGCTGGGCGGCGTTCAGCATCTGCCCGGGCTTGCCCTTGTTGAGAAGCAGGCGGTGAATGTCGAGACATTCATAAACCAGTGCCGGCTGCCCGGCATAGATCGACATGGCCCGCTTTGCCAAAGCCAGCATTTCCAGGTTTCTGGCAAGAATGACATCGGGCGCGGGGATGTCGTTCAGGGTCTTGCTCAGCGAGAGGCTGGCTTTCGCCACCGCCGCCATGCGCTGTAAAAACTGCCCGTCGGCGGTTTCCCCGAGCACAACGGGCACGACGCCTTCAATCTCCGCCAGCCGGTTCTGCCCACGCCGGAAACCGGCCAGCGTGACCCGTGCCCCGCCCGCAAGCAAGGTCAGCACCCGCCGACGAATGGCGGGGTCCGACAGATCATGCGCGAGATATAGAACATGGGTCATGCAAGGGTCCGGTTGGTTCATGCGTCAGAGACGCCGCGGATGACGGTTTGGTTCAAAAAAATCAGTTGAGGGCGCAGGCAATGGATTCCGGATACTGGCATTTGTCGCCGAGCGCCGTGAAGGCAAACCGGTCGACGATCATTTGCGTTGCGCCGGAATAGGAGAAGGCGCCCATCCAGTCCTTCAGCGTATCGGTGCCCCACAGACTGAAGAAAATCTTCTGGGCATTCTGGGGAATTTTCGACTCATCCGTCACTTCATGGACGAGCTTGCCGTTGACGTAATAACGCAGGCGCTGGGGCTCCCAGACGAAGGCATAATCGTTGAAGCCGGCATCGGCGCCGCCTTCCACCGGCACCAGCTTCTCATTGCCGCCCTTGGCGGAAATATACTGGTTGAGCTGCACCTTGCCCGTGTTCTTGCCCAGAACCTCGAAGTCGATTTCATCGTGCGGCTTCTTGTCGGTCGGGCCGATATAGGTGAAGAAGGCGGAGTTCAGGCCCGAGCCGGTGGCGGCCTTCATGCGTGCTTCATAGGTGCCGTAGCGATAACGGCCCTTGGTCTGGATTTCGCCGCAGGCGAATTTGCGGTCTCCAGCCTTGGTTTCTTCGAAACCGAGTGTCAGCTGGCCGTTTTCCACCGTCGCCAGTTTCTTCGACCAGGTGCAGTTCTGATGCGCGCCATTGTTCCAGCCGTCGGAAACGTACCAGAAGCTTCTGTCCATGGAATCGAAGTTCTCGATGAAGGATGCGCCATTGCCTTCCTGTGCCTGGCCCGGCGTCGCAAAAGGTGCGGCCAGAAGGGCCGCGGCGAGAAGAATGCGTGTCTGAACGCGGGTGACAAATGTTGTCATTGGTTCACCTCTGTCGTTGCGAATAAAGCGTTTCGGATGTCGGCGGACCGATCATGGCGGCCCGTTTTGCCGCAAAATCGGCCTTCGTCTTGCCTTTGCCGCTGCGGCTTCCGGTCAGCACGGCATAGACGGCCGGCAGGTATTTGCGGGTCTGGGCATTGCTGACCACCAGAATGACGAAGGCGGAAAGCGTCGCGCTGATATAAAAAGCGGGGTAGAAATCCGGCCCGCCCTTGTTCCACACCATCCACATTATGACGAGCAGCGGATAATGGGCGCAGAAAATCCAGAAGCTCAGGCTGCCGGTTTCGGCAAGCCGCTGACCAAGCCGGCTGCGGATCAACAGCGCAGAAGACGCCCAGAAACCGAGCGCGCCGAAGACGGCAAGCAGATTGCGCGACATGTTGAGCCAGAAGGTGAATTCCGGGCCGGTGAAATAAAGTCCCGTCGCCAATATGGCCGAGGCGGCAAAGGTCAGCGCCATGATCGGCACGGCATAGGGGTCCAGCGCCTTGACGTCGATACGATGAAGCGCGAGCGCGATGCCGAGCGAGAAGCTGAAAAGAATGGATTTCTTCTGGACGATGAAAATCGTCAGGTCTGGCATGGCGGTGATGAAGAGCAGGATGGCGAGCGTCGGCAGGGCGAAACGGCGCATCAGAAAGGCGAGCACCGGCGACAGCAGGATGCAGACGAAGAGGTCTCGCAGGAAATAAAGCGGCACATTCACCGGCAGTTCCTCAAGCGCCGTTCCGTGGCTGATGATTTCACGCGGGCTCGCATTCCACAGATCGGGGAAATACCCCACGCCGACATCGAAGAGCTGGATCAGCAATACGGCGGCAAACAGCGCGCCGTTCCACAGAAGGAAGGGCAGCAGCACGGTTTTCGACTTGGAGCGGATCGTCGCCGGATAATCGAAACCGCTCATGCCGCGGCGAAACAGCAGATAGCCGGAAATGGCGCTGAGACAGGGCACGCCGATGCGAAACAGCGCATCGCCCAGGAAAACCCGCAGCCAGTCGAAGAAACCGTAAAGGCCAAGAAAAGGGCTGGTTTCGGCATCGTGCGGCACATGGACGAACACGATCCCGGAGATCAGCAATATGCGCATCAAATTGATACGGGAGGATAGGTTCTGATCGACAGTCACATCAGTCACCCCTATTGGGCGGCGTCCACCCACGCCGCGTTGCAACCAGAGCGAACTTAAGCCCGCACTGGAAAGTCTGGTTTCGACTTTGGGATAAAATGTGGCGACGCGGGAAAAACACAAGCTTAGATTTTGCGGGTGAATGTCTGGCGTTCCGGCCATTCCTGTTGCTGTGAAAATTCAAATATCTGAAATTACTGACATTTTTGTAAATCTGGTCGTCGTTAAAAATCGCCGAAGCGTGTGAAATTGTCATTTGTCGTGATATTGCGCTGCAAAAAGAACCGCCATCCGGCCCTGCCGCAGCGAGGAAAATCACCGCGGAAAAGGCCGGTTAACGGCGGAAATGAGGCGCGTTTTTCTTCGGTTGAACTAACCTTGGGTTGCAGTATCCCGCATGCGCCGCGATTTGACCATTCCGAGAATTTTCCCGAGCAGCGCCCGTTCGGTCAGCAGGATAAGCACCGCATAGATGACGCCGCCGACGGCAGCGCCGATGAGAACCTGAAGCGTGGCATTGGGAACGCGCTCAGCCAGAAGGTGAAGCAGATAACGCACCGCAACGGCCATCACCAGCGCTGCGATCATCGGCCGGCTGCTGACATAAAGGCCGCGGAAGAAGGGCGTATCGCTCGCCTTGAACACCGCCCAGGAATAGGCGACCAGCGTTACCGCATTGACGATGCAGAGCCACACCATCGCGTCGATAAGGGTGCCATAAAGCGCGGCAAGCCAGACCGCGACGGTGGTGACGATGGCGCGGATCGTTGCCGACCAGAACAGCACGCGGCCGTAACCTGCTCCCTTCAAATACGGGATGAAGGTGCTGCACGGCGTCAAAATGGCTTTGGAGAGGGCGAGCAGACCGAGGACTGGCCAGGCATAGGCCCAGTTCTGTCCGAAGATGACTAGCATGGCCGGCTCCGCCACGGCCCAGAGGCCGAACATCATCGGTGCCAGGAGCACGGTCAGTACCTGCGTACTGAACATCAGCGCATCGCGCCGGCGTTGCGGGTCGTCCATCATGCGGCTGAAGGCGGGAAACAGGACACCCATGACGGCCGACAGAACCACCTGATTGGGAATGCTGGCAAAGCGGTTGGAGGCGGAATAGGCGCCGGCATCCGCCAGCCCAAGATGCCGGGCAATGACCACCATCGGCGACTGGAAGGTAACGAAATTGGCGATTTCCGAGCCCATCAGCCCCGAGCTGAAGCCGAGAAGCGGCACCAGCCGGCGCGGTTTCATGACGAAGCGCGGGCAATAGCGGGAAACGGCATAAAGCCCGACAAGCCGGATGAGGGCCGCGGCAAAAAGCTGGATGATCAGCGCCCAGACGCCGAAGCCGAGAAGGGCGAGAGCGACGGCGACGACCGCCGCGATGCTTTCCGACGCCATGCTCCACACCGCGTCCTGGCTGAAGTTCATGCGCCGGGCGAGCAGCGAATAGGCGACATCGCCTGCGAGCTGCAGCGGAATGAGGAAGGCCATGATGCGCAGCAGATAGGCACTCTCCACCGCACCCAGCAGCCCGCCGAAAAATTCCGCCCAGATGTAGAGGACGGCGGCCATGGTGCAGGAGATGGCGAGATTGGCCCAGAAGACGGTATGGATCGTTTCCATATCCTCTTCCTTTTCGACGATCAGGGCAGAGGTCAGCCCCGCGCCGGCGATCATGGTCAGAAACTGTACAACCGTTAGTCCTACCGCAACCACCCCGAATTCCTCCGGGGAAAGCAGTCTTGCGAGAATTGGGACCGTGACAAATTTAAGCCCGAATGTCCCTGTTTTTGATAAAACGCTCCAGCCGACATTCGTGGTGATGGTCTTTACATTTGGCGCTGGGGGCATACAAGCATCCTGTTTCTGGAGGCCGGCGGGAGGAAAGCCGGTTGGGAGTTGCCGATACCATCGGGGCCGCTTTTAGGATCGGGCCCGACACTTCTTGATCAACGCAAGGGGCGAAACAATGGCAAGATTTACTGTCGTCATTCCCTACTACCAAAAGCAGCACGGTGTCTTGGGACGTGCACTCGCATCGGTTTTTGCGCAGACTTACCAGGATTTCGATCTTGTCATCGTCGATGACGAATCGCCATACCCGATCGATCAGGAACTTGCGGAACTTTCGCAGGGTGAGAAAGACCGGATTCTCGTCATTAAACAGGCCAATGCCGGCCCGGGCGGCGCCCGCAACACCGGTCTGGACAATGTGCCTGACGGCACCGACTATGTCGCCTTTCTTGATTCCGACGATATCTGGACACCCGATCATCTGCAGAATGCGGCCTTTGCGCTTCAGACCTATGGCGGCGAGTGCTACTGGGCATCCATGCAGGCAAGTGACGAATTTTATTATCATTTTGCCATTTCCGAACTCGAGAAGAATGAGGGTGCGGCAAGGCTTTCCGAGAGGCCGCTGGTGATCGAGCTGCCGGATCTGGCAAGTGTGATGCTGCGCAACTGGAGCTTCCTGCATCTCTCCTGCATGGTGATCGGCCGTCCTCTTTTTGAGAAAATCCGCTTTGACCCGGCGCTTCGTCTGGCGGCGGAAGACGTGCTGTTTTTCTGCGATTCCATCCTCGCATCGAAGCGCACGCTTCTCTGTGACGACGCCGGCGCGATGCGCGGCATGGGGGTCAATATCTTCCACAGCATCGACAACACCTCGCCGGAATTCCTGCGCCAGCAGTTCAATACCTGGGTGGCGCTCGATACGCTGGAGGGGCGTTTTTCACGCCGGCCGGACGATGTCGCCTCCATCGCTTCCTATAAAAACACGGCGCGTAAACAGGCGCTGTGGAGCCAGGCGGGCAATCTGAAACGGCGCAAGGCGCCCGAATTCGGGCTGCTCCTGAAATGGGCGATGCGCGATCCGGCACTGCTGCGCGCCGCTTTCGAGCTTGGTGCTGGAAAAATCGTCCGCTCCAGATGAGCGAATTCTCGCCCGCAAGAATTTATATGTTTTTTCACCCAGGAGTGACCTCATGAAACCTTACCACTGGGAATCTCATCACGGAAATTTCGGTGACGATCTCAACCTGTGGCTGTGGGATTTTCTGCTTCCGGGCCTTCGCGATGTGCATGACGATGTCATGCTCGTCGGCGTCGGCACCGTGCTGAACGACGTTCTTTTGCCCGCAAAGCAGCGCAAGCTGGTGATCGGCAGCGGTTATGGTTATGGCGCGGTGCCGGATACCAGCACCGAGTTCTGGGATATTCGTTGCGTGCGCGGCGAAAAAACCGCCGCCAAGCTGGGGCTCGCGCCCGAAAAGGGCATTGTCGACCCGGCCGTCATGGTCACCGAGATGCCCGATTTCAAAGGCCTGCCGAAGCTCTACAAGAAGACCTTCGTTCCGCACTGGGAATCGGCGGAATTCGGCATGTGGGAAACCGTCTGCGAACCGGCGGGACTGACCTATCTCGACCCGCGCGGCGAGGCGAAAGCGGTGATCCGCGCCATCGCCCAGTCGGAATTCATCGTTGCCGAATCCATGCATGGCGCAATCCTTGCCGATGCCTTCCGCGTGCCATGGGTCGCGGTCAGCACCTCGCCGTCGATCAACAGCTTCAAATGGAGCGACTGGGCCGGCAGCGTGGGTGTCGAATATCAGCCGCGCTATGTGCCGGTTTCGACCCGCGCCGAGGCGGCGAAAAAGGGCTCGCGCTTCTGGGGCATGAGCTTCCCGCCACCGCCCGGCCCCGTCATTGCCGAGACCGGTTCTGTTCCGGCGCATGAAGGCCCGGCGCATGAGGGTGACGTGCTGGTGCGGCCGCAGGAAACGCAGTCCCGGTCATTGCGCAAATTGGCCAAGCAGGTGCTGGCCGCGCCTTCCACGCTGGCGCTCTGGCAGGCAAGCCGCGCGGAGCCGCGTCTCAGCCCGGATGGCCGGCTGGAGGAGCGCAAGGAGCGTTTTGCCGCCGTTCTGGAAACGGTGAAGCGGGATTATCTCTGATGGCGAAGAGTGAATGCGGCAGAGAATTTTCTGCCGCCTTCGCTTGAGGATGCCATCTCTAGGGTCTCTATCGTCATGCTCGGGCCTGTCCCGAGCATCTGCAACCGACCGATCATACGATACGTGAGTAAATCCTCGGGACAAGCCCGAGGATGACGGAGAGGAATTGTCGCAGGTCGTCTTTTCCCCTACGAAACCGGCGTACCGTCCAGCAGATAACGCACATCCCGCACCGGCGGCGATTTACGGAATCGGGCGGTCTTGTCGCTCCAGATGCCGCGTGTGATGGCGGGCAGGGCGGGGAGCCGCGCAAAGGCATGGCTCAGCGCGCCGCCCATGCCCTTCTGCTTTTTCGCATCGAGAAAATGGCGAAGCTCGAATTTGGCGCGAATGTGTTTTTCATGTTCGCGCAGGATCGACGTTTCCTCTGCCGAAAGCCGGCAACCGGCGAGAATGGCCTTGTCCGCCTCATATAAGCGGCGAAGATCTTCGGTACGATGGCGGCCGCTCAGCGAGTTGCCGCGCACGATCGCGCCGTAACCGCAATGACGGATGACCTTGTAGCGCGCACCGGCGGCCAGCGCCCGCACGTAAAGCTCGTAATCTTCACCGAGCCGCAGGCCGTCATCGTAACGCAGAGCATGTTTGTCGAGAAAAGCGCGGCGTATGACTGGCTTCAGAAACCCGGTTTCCCCGCGTTCGACGCCGGGCCTGGAAATATTGCCTTCCACGAATTCCGTCAGCGACAGAAATCGTGCCTGCGGTTCGAAGCGGGCCGGCTGCATGGATGATGCGCCGGGGACCGATTGCTGGATGAAGGCGATATTGTCGGCCACCAGATCCCAGTCGTCATCGGCCAGCATGGCGGCGAAACGACCCCGGAAAAAGAAGTCGTCCGCATCGAGAATGCTGATGAGCGGCGCCGATGAAATCGAGATGGCGTGGTTGCGTGCAGCCGAAGGGCCTCGATTGACCTCGAATCGCACGACCCGCAGACGGCCCGTGCCGTCATCCGCCGCATGCGCCACATCGCTCGTCGTGTCGGTGGAACCATCGTCGATTACCACGACTTCGCCGACCTCCGGCTCCACAAGGGCGGAACGTATGGCGATATCGATTGTTTCGAATGCATTTTTCGCAGCGATGATGACGCAAATGGGCTGTGAACCGCTCACCATGTATTGTCCTTCTGCTTTGACCAACCGTCAGGATTTGGCCAGCAGAAAGTGTCACGGGTATGGATGCAAGCGATTTTTTTGCGACGCAATAAATGAAGCTGCGTGAAAGCTCACATATCGGTCAGTTTCGCACCGTGCGGCGGCGGGCTTTTTACGGCGTCCGCCTGCATTGCCTCGGCGCCACGGTCCCGCGCGAAGGTTTCGCGCATGCGCCGCTTTTCCCGGGCGACCAGAACGAGAATCCCAACAAAATAACCGACTTGCAGAATGACCGCGCAGATGAGGGTCTGGATGAATGCCGTATAGAACGAGCCGTGGATGAAATATGTCGCAACCGCAAAGGTAAGCAATGCACCGATCATGCTGAAAAAAACACGAGGTGCATACATGGTGCTCTCCTCCCGAGAACGATTTCTCCATTTTTGACTGCGCTGCGGCATTTTTCTTCTTTGCAAGAAATATACGATGAGACCGGTGCTGTTTCAACACACATATACTTCTTCTAACGGTTGCGGCATGAAATTTCGGTAATCTTGATTGGTAAATTCCTTGGTAATCGATGACTTCCCCCAATCGGGGCTGCCTTACCAGGCGATTTCCTGCTTTTGAGAGGCGTAAAATCGTTCTCTTGCGGCCATTGTCGGCTGTCTTACGCCCTCTGCAGACTTCGTTAACCATCTCGCCTTTAAAAAGTCGGTATTGATTCCTCAGCAAGAGCAAGGTGCCCGCGTGACAACGAGTTCAGAAGTAATCGCCTTTCCGGCAAAGAACCGTATTGCCGACGTAAAAAGATGTGCAACCATGCTCGACCGGCTGCATGGTGTGGAGGCGAATGATTTCTGGCGCAGGGAGTGCCGTGAGCTGGCCGCCCGTCTGATGGCGCTTGGTTATGAGGACGCCGCCATGCGGCGCGAGGTCATGGAATTTCAAAACGCCGTGCAGGCTGAATTGTGGGCGGGCGATGCCACGCCAGAGGCACGCCGCGACAGCCATTGAGGCCTCAGCGTTTTCCATAAAAAAAGCCGGCAGGTGTCAAACCTGCCGGCTTTTTTGTTCATACCCGTTTGATCAGGAAGCGCCGGCGCCGCGTGTGCGGGCAACGCCGTCGAGTGCGGGCTTGTATTTCGGATCGAGCCGGGCCGCATGGCCATAGGACTTGGCGGCCTTGGCCATCTCGCCGCGACGCTCATAAACAAGCGCCTGGTTGGCCCAGGATTCCGCCACATTGCCATCCAGCGAAATGGCGTGGTTGAAATCGGCGAAGGCGTTTTCATCGTCGTTCAAGGCGACATAGGAAAGGCCGCGGCCGTTATAGGGCTCCGGCGAGGTCGACGACAGCGAGATTGCCTTGGAGAAGTCCTCGATGGCCTGGGCATGCTGGTTGCGCAGCTGGTAGATCAGCCCGCGATTGTGCCAGGCGCGTCCGTCGGTGGTTTCAAGCTCGATGGCGCGGGAGAAATCGTTGAAGGCTTCGTTCACACGCCCGGACTGGCGGTAAAGATTACCGCGGCCGATCAGTGCCACATCGTAGCTCGGATTGATCTGCAGGGCGGCGTTGTAGTCCTGCAGGGCCTGCTGCTGCTGCCCGGAGTTGCGATAGACCAGCGCGCGGTTGGCATAGGCCTGATAAAAGCGCGGGTTGAGCTGCAGCGCCTTGTTGAAATCCTCGATGGCGCGGCGCGAATCGCCGGCGCGGCCGTAAGCCGAGCCACGGACGTTATAGCCTTCGGGATCCTGCGGATTGGCGTTGATGACCGAGGTGAGCGAGGCGATGTTTTCCTGCGAACCCTGGGCACGGTCGATCCTGAATACATCTTCCGTCTGGTTGGATGTCGCGCAGCCGGAAAGACCGGCAAGGACGGTACAGACGACCAGAGAAGCGCGGAACCCTCTGTTGTTTTTCAATGGCACCCGGCGCGTGGAGGCATCGGAGTTTTTCACAACACAGGCGTCGACAGCGATCATTCGGTGTGGGTTCCCTCGCAGGCCGGTCTCACGGTCGTTTTCAAGAGCGTTCTCCGGCCACAAACACAAAGAGCGGCGGCGAATTGATCGCCCCCGCCCAACAAGCATTCAAAAACGTCCAAAAGACGGCCTATTAACGGCCTGCGCGGGGGCCTGCAACCAGACCTTCGCGCTGTGCACGCTTGCGTGCCAGCTTGCGAACGCGGCGAACGGCTTCAGCCTTTTCGCGAGCGCGCTTCTGGGAGGGCTTTTCGTAGTAATCGCGCATTTTCATTTCACGGAAAATGCCTTCGCGCTGCATCTTTTTCTTCAGGGCGCGGAGCGCCTGATCAACGTTATTGTCGCGGACTAGTACCTGCACGTGAATCCCGTTCCTTTGGTTTGGTTAATTTGCTATGTGAATAAGGCATTCGCACGCAAATAAAAAATCGTTCGTTCGGCTGTCGAGCCGGGCGATTGGTGACGTGCAATAACAGATCATTTGCAGCAAGTCCAGCCGGTAGCGCATAATCACCCAGCAAAATGCGGCTTGCCCGGATTTCTGCCTGCGATGTCGAAACAAAATCATTGCGGCGTCGCAAAATGGATATTGCCTCCCATCCCGATTTGCCATGTGTATGATAAGGGCCGAAGCCATGTTTCCGGCCTCTGGCCGGTTCTTGAGGAGCAGATTGCGAATGCGCAAATATTCCGTTTTTGCCGTGGCGCGTGAGGCGCTCAGGGGTCATAAGGGGTGGGATGCGCAATGGGCCTCGCCCGAACCGCGCAAGGATTACGATGTCATCATCATCGGCGGCGGCGGCCACGGGCTCGGGGCTGCCTATTATCTTGCCAAGGAACACGGCATTACCAATGTCGCAGTTCTGGAAAAAGGCTGGCTTGGCGGCGGCAATACTGGCCGCAACACCACCATCATCCGCTCCAACTATCTCTATGAAGAGAGCATGGATATTTACGAGCATTCCCTGAAACTGTGGGAAGGCCTGAGCCAGGATCTCAATTACAACGTCATGTATTCGGCGCGCGGCGTGATGATGCTGTCGCACAATATCCATGACCGGCAGTCCTTCAGCCGCCATATCAATGCCAACCGTCTTTACGGCATCGACAATGAGTGGCTGACGCCGGAGCAGGCGAAAGCCTATTGCCCGCCGCTCGATATTTCCGGCAATGCGCGGTATCCGATCAATGGCGCAGCGCTCCAGCGCCGCGGCGGCACGGCGCGCCACGATGCGGTGGCCTGGGGTTATGCCCGCGCGGCCTCCGACCGCGGCGTGCACATCATCCAGAACTGCGAGGTCACGGGCATTCGCCGTGGGCCGGACGGGGCGGTGACGGGTGTGGAGACCAATCGCGGTTTCATCGGTGCGAAGAAAATCGGCGTTTCCGCCGCCGGTCATTCCTCCGTCATCATGAAAATGGCGGATGTGCGCGTTCCGCTGCATTCCAACCCGCTGCAGGCCCTGGTGTCGGAGCCGCTGAAGCCGATCTTCCCCTGCGTGGTGATGTCCAACACGGTCCACGCCTATATTTCGCAATCCGACAAGGGCGAGTTGGTCATCGGCGCGGGCACCGATCAATATAACTCCTATTCCCAGACCGGCGGCCTGCAGATCATCACCCACACGCTCGACGCCATCTGCGAGCTGTTCCCGATCTTCCGCCGCGTCAAGATGATGCGGCAATGGGGCGGCATTACCGACAACACGCCTGACCGCTCGGCGATCCAGAGCGTGACGCCGGTGCCGAACCTCTTCGTCAATTGCGGCTGGGGCACGGGCGGCTTCAAGGCGACGCCGGGTTCGGCCAATCTTTTCGCGCATCTCATCGCGCGGGGCGAACCGCATCGTCTGGCGGCGGGGCTGACGCTCGACCGGTTCCGCACCGGCCGTCTTATCGATGAGGCTGCCGCTGCCGCGGTGGCGCATTGATGCTGGCGGCGGCCATGCTTGCGATCAACATATCAGGTGCGGCCGCCGCCGTGCCCGTCGGCAGCGTCATTCCCGAGGCCAAGGATTTTCGCAGCCAGAAGATTGCGAAGATGCACGGTGAGAAAGACTGGCCCTTCGTGGCGGAAAAAGGCCTGCTTCTCTGTGCTCCGAGTCTCGCGAACAAGATGGTTTATTTTGTCGGCGAGAAGGAGGATGGCGAGCAGGATTACCCCTTTGCGATCGACACCGACATGATGGCGGTTGCCATCGTCAATATGGGCCGGGCTTCGGCGCTACGCCCTTTCGATAATTTCGAGCAGCTTTTAAAGCGGCTTTCCCCTTTCGTAGCCATGGGAAAGCGGCTGTGTGACCAACCCGCCGGAACAGCGCTTCCGGAAAATTCTCTCTAGGTGGAGCGACGATGCTTCTGATCCATTGCCCCTATTGCGGGGAAGACCGTTCCGAACTGGAATTCCGCTGGGCGGGCGAAGCCCATATCGCCCGGCCGGAAAACATCGCCGATATTTCCGACGAGGCCTTCGCCGAATATTTCTTCATTCGCGACAATGACAAGGGCCTCGTTTTCGAGCGATGGCGTCACATTCACGGCTGCGGCCGCTTCTTCAACGCCGCCCGTGATTCGGTCAGCGACAAATTCCTGATGACCTACAAGGCGGGTGAGCCGAAACCCGATACTGAGACGGTCCTTTCCGCAGAAAAGGGAGCCGGGCAATGAGCGGCGATTATCGTATCAAGGGGGCCGGTCGTCTCACCCCGGCCAGAACCGCGCGCTTCACCTTCGATGGCAAGATTTATCCGGCGCTGGAGGGGGACACGGTCGCCTCCGCGCTTCTGGCCAATGGCGTGCATCTGATCGGCCGCTCGTTCAAATATCACCGGCCGCGCGGCTTCCTTTCCGCCGGGCCGGAAGAGCCGAATGCGCTGATCGATGTGTCGCGGGACAGCCTGCGCAAGCAGCCCAATGTTCGCGCCACGGTGCAGGAAGTGTTCGACGGCGCGATCATCGCCTCGCAGAACCGCTTTCCGTCGCTATCCTTCGATCTGAGTGCAATCAACGACCTCCTTTCGCCGATGTTCGCGGCCGGGTTTTATTATAAGACCTTCATGTGGCCGAAGGCCGCCTGGCACAGGATTTACGAACCGTTGATCCGCCGCGCCGCCGGTCTCGGCAAGGCGCCGAGCGAGCCGGATGCGGATCATTATTCCGGCCGTTATGCCCATTGCGACGTGCTGGTGGCCGGCGCCGGCGTCGCTGGTCTGACCGCGGCGCTTGCTGCCGCGAAAACCGGCGCCAGCGTCATTCTGGTCGATGAAAATGCCGAAGTCGGCGGCGCGCTGCGTTTCGACACCGGTACTGTCATCGACGGCCTGCCCGGTTACGAATGGGCGCAGAAGGTTCTTGCCGAACTGAAGTCCCTGCCCAATGTGCGGGTTCTGACCCGCACCACCGCTTTTGGTTATTACAACCACAATTTCGTGGCGCTGGCCGAGCGGGTGACCGATCATCTCGCCACGCCCGCCAGACACCAGCCGCGTGAGCGGCTGTGGCAGGTGCGCGCCAAAAAGGTCGTGCTGGCGGCGGGTGCGATTGAACGCCACATGGTCTTTGCCAATAATGACCGCCCCGGCATCATGCTGGCCTCGGCCGCACGCACCTATCTCAACCATTACGGCGTCGCCGTGGGCCAAAATGTCGGGGTCTACACCGCCCATGATTCGGCCTATGAGACGGCCTTCGATCTGAAGAAGGCCGGGGTGAAAATCGCCGCCATCGTCGATTGCCGCGAGAACCCGGATCAGCGCCTGCTGGATGAGGCGCGGGCGCTCGGCATCGAAGTGCTGGCGGGCCATGGCGTTTACAACACCGCCGGCCGCCTGCGCGTCTCCTCGATGACCGTTGGCCGCAATGGCGGCTCCAACAAGCGCAAGATCGCCATTGATGCGCTTGTGGTTTCGGCCGGCTGGACGCCTTCGGTGCATCTCTTCTCGCAATCGCGCGGCAAGCTGAAGTTTGACGCGGCTAACCAGCGTTTCCTGCCGGATATCCATGTGCAGAACGGTGTCTCCATCGGCGCCTGCAACGGCACGGACGATCTTTCCGCGCTGATTGCCGAGGCTGCGGCTGCCGGTGGCGGCGGCGTGGAGTTTTCCGGCGAGAATGCGCGGACCTGGACAGGCGGCATGATCGGCGCGGCCGAAGGCGCGGGCGAAGGCACCGGCGTCAAGGCTTTCATCGATTTCCAGCACGATGTCTGCGCCAAGGATATCCGCCTCGCCGTGCGCGAGGGCATGCATTCCGTCGAGCATATCAAGCGCTTCACCACCAATGGCATGGCGTCCGATCAGGGCAAGATGTCCAATATGCACGGCCTTGCCATCGCATCGGAGGCGCTTGGCCGGGATTTGCCCAAGGTCGGTCTCACCACCTTCCGCCAGCCCTATACGCCGGTCACCTTCGGCACGCTCATCAACCATTCGCGCGGCGCGCTGTTCGATCCGGCCCGCAAGACGCCGATGCACGAGGAAGAGCTGGCTGCCGGTGCGGTGTTCGAGGATGTCGGCAACTGGAAACGCGCCTGGTTCTTCCCGCGGGCGGGCGAGGATATGCATGAGGCGATCAACCGTGAATGCAAGACGGTTCGGACAAGCGTTGGCGTGTTCGATGCCTCCACACTCGGCAAGATCGAGGTGGTCGGCCCGGATGCGGCGAAGTTCCTGAACCTCATTTACACCAATGCCTGGGACACGCTGAAACCCGGCCGCTGCCGTTACGGCATCATGACCCGCGAAGACGGTTTCGTTTACGACGACGGCGTCGTCGGGCGTCTTGCCGAAGACCGTTTCCATGTGACGACGACCACGGGCGGTGCGCCGCGCGTTCTCCAGCACATGGAAGATTATCTCCAGACCGAATTCCCCGATCTCAATGTCTGGCTCACCTCGGCCACCGAACAATGGGCCGTGATTGCCGTGCAGGGGCCAAAGGCGCGCGAGGTTATCGCGCCCTTCGTCGAGGGCATCGATCTCTCGCCGGAGGCCTTCCCGCATATGGCGGTGGCCGAAGGCACATTCTGCGGCGTGCCGACGCGGCTTTTCCGCGTGTCCTTTACCGGCGAACTCGGTTTCGAAATCAATGTTCCTGCGGACTATGGCGCAGCTGTCTGGACCGCGATCCGCGAAAGAGCGGAAGCCGTCGGCGGCTGCCTTTATGGCACCGAGACCATGCATATCCTGCGTGCGGAAAAGGGCTATATCATCGTCGGCCAGGATACGGACGGCACTGTGACGCCTGACGATGCCGGGCTTGCCTGGGCCGTTTCCAAGAAGAAGACGGATTTCGTCGGCATTCGCGGGCTGAAACGCCCCGATCTCACGCGCTCCGGCCGCAAACAGCTTGTCGGCCTGAAGACGAAAGACCGGCTGATCGTTCCGGACGAGGGCGGCCAGATCGTTGTCGATCCAAACCAGCCGAAACCCATGACCATGCTCGGCCATGTCACCTCCGCCTACTGGTCGGAAAATCTCGGCCATTCCATCGCTTTCGCGCTGGTGGCGGATGGCAGGGCGCGCATGGGCGAAACGCTCTATATTCCGCTCGCCGATAAAACCATTGCCGTCGAAGTGACCGACATGGTCTTCCTCGACAAGGAAGGAGCCCGTCTCAATGGCTGACAAACTTCACGCAAAACGCAAATCCGTGCTCGAGGATTTTCACGGCGGCTCTCCCTTCGTTTCGCTGAAACCCGCTGCTTCCGCATCGCGGCTGTCGCTGCGCGCCCGGGAAAGCGCCCTGCCGGCACTTTCGGAAGCGCTCGGTCTTGCCCTGCCTGCCAGCCCGAAAAGCTCCGTCACCTCGGGCCTGCGGTCCGCTTTGTGGCTCGGCCCGGATGAATGGCTGGTGATCGATCAGGGCGAGAGCGACTTGATGGCGGCTCTCGCCGGCGTTTCCGGCCTGTTTTCTGCAACCGATATTTCCCACCGCAACACGGCCGTCATCGTCTCCGGCGCCGGTGCGGAAGCGGCACTCAATGCCGGCTGCCCGCAGGATCTTTCTCTCGCAAAGTTCCCCGTTGGCGCTTGCTCGCGCACCGTTTTCGGCAAGGCGGAAGTGGTGCTGCTGCGCACGGCGGACGATACGTTCCGGGTGGAATGCTGGCGTTCCTTTGCGGAATATGTCGGCGGGCTGCTGCAGGAGGCGGCTGAGGACGTGGCGGTTTAACCTGCCATCCAGCCCCGCCATTCCACCCATCGCCCATGGAAATCGGCCCGGCCGATTTCCTGTTTCTCGCCGGTCGGCCAGATCTGCAGGGTAATGGCGGCACCGCCCGGCGTCGCATCCGCCTCCATTTGCAGCCGGGCAAGCGGGGCATCCGGCATGGCGCGGGTTCCAGCTTCGGCAATCGCAGCCTCGCCTGCCTGTTTCAGTCCATCGGGCAGATATTGCCAGGCGACTGAGTGATAGACGACGTGGACAGCACCCGCATATTGCGTGGCAAGGCGGCGTTTCAGCCAGTCGACCGCGTCCGCCTTCTCGACATGCAGGCCATGCTCCACCGCTATCCGCAGGGCGGCGGCGGTTCGCTCCAGCCGGTCTGTCTGATCGGCCCAGACATAGGACATCAGCCGCAGGCGATCTTCGGCGGATGACGGGTCGAGCGGGTTGAGATCGCAGCCGGCGCGCTCGATAACCTCGATCTGCTCATGGGCCGGGGTGTCGCCGCGCCATTCCGGCGACAGGAAAACATCGGATTGCTCACCCCAGGTGAGATCGCCGAGGCGATATCGGTAACGGTCGAATTGCAGGTTGAGGCCAGCGCTGGCTCCGACTTCGGAAAGCACCAGCGGCTTGCCGGTCAGTGCCGCAATCGAAAGAAAGCCCGGCAGCAGAACGGCGGAACGGCGAACCTCGTTGGTCTGCGGCGGTGATTTCAACCTTTCGAGGATGAAGGGGGAATGAAAACGCAGGGCGCTGGCGCAGGCCTGCCAGAGCGCTTCTTCGTCTTCCGGCGGGATTTCGGCAAGCGGCGCGATCTTTTCCTCGATGGCGAGCGCATGCAGGGCGCCCGCCAGCCGCAGGGGAACGGAATCGCCCGCGGGGCCGGCATCGCCGGGCCAGGATAAAATCCGCTCGCCCACCTCGGTATGGCGGTCGAGCCTTGCTGCCATGGCGCGGCAGAGCCGTGCGGTAAAGGGCGAGCCGAGGCTGTCGCAGGCTCTTGCCTGCACGAGAAACGCATTCCTTACGGCTTCGTCATGCATGCGGTCTCTCCCTTGCGGCGGTTTCAGGCGTCTTCCGGCCTGTCCTCCGGGTTGAACTGGCTGATGGTGGTCCAGCGGGCGGTAAGCGCCGGCTTTTTCTCGTTTTCGATTTCCACCGTCACGTCATAGGTCGTCATCAACATGGCCGCGCCGCGAAAACGCGCCTCCGCCAGCGTGAAGCGGCCGCGCACCCGCGCACCGCTTTTGACCGGCGTAACGAAACGAACGGCATCGAAGCCGTAATTGATGCCCATGGTCTGTTCGCGGATGCGGGGCAGGGCATCGTAATTCAGCGCCGAAAGCAGAGACAGCGTCAGGAATCCATGTGCGATGGTGCCGCCAAAGGGGCTTTCCGCTTTGGCGCGCTCCGGGTCGGTGTGGATGAACTGTTCGTCCAGAGTCGCCTTTCCGAAGGCGTCAATCATCGTCTGATCGACGGTGATCCAGTCGGAGACGCCCATTTCCGTGCCGACCAGATTTTTCATCTCCGCCAGCGCAATTTCTTTTGTCATGTTACCTCGTCCGCATTGTTTCCAGGGACTTATACGGCTGGCGACGCGAAGGGATCAACTGCGCAGATAAAACACCACGGAACGGGCGGGCAGGAAGGCGGGATTGCCGAAATCCGTGCCGATGGCGCACCAGCCATCGCCGGGCAGCGTGAAAGGAACGACCTCGCGACCGCGATTGATGAGAACCGCAAGCTCGACCTCGTCGCCCGTTTCCCGGTCCGATGTTGAAAGCACCATGGCGAAGGCCGGTCCATCCGGGCTTTCCCAGTCCGTAATCGTCATGGGCTCCCCGCCCGGAGCAAGCCATGTTACATCGCCGCTGCCGGAAAAGAAGCTGGTCTGGGAAAAGACGTCGAAGCGTTTGCGAAGCGCTGCGAGAAATGCGGTGTGGTCGATCAGTTCGGGGACAAGCGAAGACCAGTCGACCCAGGTGATGTCATTGTCCTGACAATAGGCGTTGTTGTTGCCATGCTGGCTGCGGCCGCCCTCATCGCCGGCGGTCAGCATCAAGACGCCGCGGCTGACGAACAGGGTGGAAAGCAGCGCCTTCACATCCGCAATGCGGGCGGCGACAATGGCAGGGTCATCCGTCAGGCCTTCGAAACCATTGTTCCAGGAGTGGTTTTCATTGTGGCCGTCGCGATTGTTCTCGCCGTTTTTCTCATTGTGCTTGTGTTCGTGGCTGACGAGGTCGAACAGGGTGAAGCCGTCATGGGCGGCGAGAAAGTTGACGCTGCGGCTGTTCGAGCGGCCATGGCGGGAAAAGATCGGCGAAGACCCGGAAAGCGCATCGGCCAGCGCCCCGGTGGTGCCGGCGTCGCCGCGCCAGAAGCGGCGCATATCGTCGCGGGCGCGGTCGTTCCATTCCAGAAAGCTCTCGGGGAAATTGCCGAGCTGATATCCGCCGGGGCCGATATCCCATGGTTCGGCGATCAGCAGGCGGTCGTAAAGCAAGGCGTCCGAATGCATGGCCGCGAGCGTTTCGCTCGCCATGTTGAAGCCATTGGCCGTTCGCCCGAGCACGGGCGCGAGGTCGAAACGGAAGCCATCCACGCCGGCATTCAGAACGAAATGCCGGAGGGAATCGACGATGAGCTGGCGAATATAGGGATGATCGCAGGCGACCGTGTTGCCGGTGCCGGTATCGTTGATCAGCACGCCCGGCTTTCCCGGCGGGTGGCGGAAGGCGGTGAGGTTATCGAGCCCGCGCAACGACAGGATAGAACCTTCGATATCGCTTTCGCCGGTATGGTTGAAGACCAGATCGAGAATGACGCCGATGCCTTGCGCATGCAGTGCCGCAACCGTATCCCGCAATTCCCGCACGCCGCCGGGGCAGAGGCGCGGATCGAGCGCCATGAAACCGACGGGATTATAACCCCAGGCATTGGAAAGGCCGAGCGGCGGCAGGTGGCGCTCGTCGATCCATGCTGTGATCGGCATCAACTCCACCGCATCGACGCCGATTTTTTTCAAGTGCGCGACAATGGCGGGATGGGCAAGGGCGGCAACGGTGCCCCTGATCTCTTCCGGCACTTCAGGATGCAGCCGGGTGAAGGATTTGGCGGCGAGTTCGTAAATCAGTCCGCCTTCGGCAAAAAACGGCGGTTGACGCCGGACCGGCTCATGCTGCGAAAGGATCGCCTTCGGCATGATCCCGCCGGTTTCCGCACCAAAGGCGTAAAGCGCGGGATCGTGCCGGAAGGGGCGGTCGATCTCCGTGGCATAGGGGTCGAGCAGCAGTTTCGCAGGATCGAACCAGAGGCCGTGTTCAGGAGCGTAAATGCCGTGAGCGCGGAAGCCGTATCTTGTGCTAGGGCCGGCGTCGGAGATGATCAACCGGTGAACGTCATCTTCACCGCGCGTCATCGGCAAACGGGCCGTTTCTTTTTCGCCCTTGGTATCGAAAAGGCAGAGATCGATCTGCGAGGCGTGCCGGGAATAGACCGTGAATTCCGTTCCGTTTTCCGTCTGGATTGCACCTTTGGGGAAAACGGAAGGTGTCTGCATGGTCTGTCTCTCCGGGGAACGGTGTTTCTCTTCCAGAATGGAAAAGGGAGGCAAGGCCGAGTGAGGGACGCTTTCAGTGCGTCCCTCATGAGCGGGCGGCAAGCCCTTACGTAATAACGCTCGGTGCGTTGCGGCCGGTATGGGCCTTGATGCCGGCGATCGTATCGGCAACGGAAATCAGGTCGGCAAGCGCCTCCTGCGTTTCGATGCCGTGACGGGCCGCATCCGGCTCATAACGCTCGACATAGAGGCGAAGCGTGGCGCCCGCAGTACCCGTGCCGGAGAGGCGCAGCACGATGCGCGAACCGCCTTCGAACAGGATGCGGATGCCCTGATTTTTGCTCACCGACTGATCGACCGGATCGTGATAGGCAAAATCATCCGCCGCCGCGACCTTCAGATTGCCATAGCTGGTGCCGGGAAGCGTGGCGAGTTTTTCGCGCAGGGTTGCGACCAGCGTGTTGGCGGCGTCCGAATCCACTTCCTCGTAGTCATGGCGGGAATAATAGTTGCGGCCATATTCGGCCCAGTGCTTTGTGACGATGTCCTTCACGCTTTCCTTGCGCGCGGCGACGATGTTCAGCCAGTAGAGCACGGCCCACAGGCCGTCCTTTTCGCGCACATGGTTGGAGCCGGTGCCGAAGCTTTCTTCGCCGCAGATCGTCACCTTGCCGGCATCCATGAGATTGCCGAAGAATTTCCAGCCGGTCGGCGTTTCATACATGCCAAGGCCGAGCTTTTCGGCCACACGGTCGGCTGCCGCACTGGTCGGCATCGAGCGGGCGATGCCGGAAATGCCGGCGGCATAACCGGGGGCCAGTTTGGCATTGGCGGCGATGATGGCGAGGCTGTCGGACGGGGTGACGAACATGCCCTTGCCGACCACCATGTTGCGGTCGCCATCGCCATCGGAAGCGGCGCCGAAATCAGGGCCTTCCGGGCTCATGACGTCGTCATAAAGCTCCTTGGCATGGACAAGGTTCGGGTCAGGGTGATGGCCGCCGAAATCCGGCAGCGGCGTTGCGTTGCGGACGGAGCCCTTCGGCGCGCCGAGACGCTTTTCGATGATTTCCACGGCATAGGGACCGGTGACGGCGCTCATGGAGTCGACCACGACCTTGAAACCGCCGGCGATCAGCGCACGGATGGCGGCGAAATCGAACAGTTCTTCCATCAGGGCGGCGTAGTCGGCAACCGGATCGATCACCTCGACCGTCAGCTCGTCCACCTTGAAGCTGCCCACCTTGTCGAGATCGATATCGGCGGCGTCGGAGATTTTATAGCTGTCGATGACCTTCGAGCGGGCATAGATCGCATCGGTAATCTTTTCCGGTGCGGGACCGCCATTGCCGATATTGTATTTGATGCCGAAATCTTCGTTCGGGCCGCCGGGATTATGGCTGGCGGAAAGCACGATGCCGCCGAAGGCCTTGTATTTGCGGATGACGTTGGAGGCGGCAGGCGTCGAGAGAATGCCGCCCTGACCGACCAATACCTTGCCGAAACCGGCGGCGGCGGCCATCTTGATCGCCTTCTGGATGACTTCGCGATTGTAATAACGGCCGTCGCCGCCGATCACCAGCGTCTGGCCCTGAAAGCCCTCAAGCGCGTCGAAGATCGACTGGAGGAAGTTCTCGGCGTAATTTTCCTGGGCGAAGACTGGCACCTTCTTGCGCAGGCCGGATGTGCCCGGCTTCTGGTCCTGATAGGGCTTCGTCTGAACGGTCTTGATCATTGTTTCAATGGCCTTTCGAAATAAGCTGGCTGTAAAGCGCGGCGTAAAGACCGGCGCTCTTTTCCCAGGAAACATCGGATTTCATTCCGAGTTTCTGCATTTGTGTCCATAGTTTCGGGTCGTGGTAATAACGGACGGTCCGGCGGATCGCCTGTTTCAGACCATCGAGCGTGACGGGTGAAAATTGCACACCGGTCGCCGATTTATTGGCGATGGCGGCATGGTTGGCGTCGATCACCGTGTCGGCAAGGCCGCCGGTGCGGGCGACGACCGGAATGCAGCCATAACGCAGCGCATAAAGCTGGGTGAGGCCGCAGGGTTCGAAACGCGAGGGAATGATGATCGCATCGCAGCCCGCCTGCATCAGATGCGACAACGGCTCGTTATAACCGACGGCAACGCCGACGCGGCCATGGTGGCGGGATGCCGCCGCCAGAAGCGCGCCTTCCAGCGCCACATCGCCGGCGCCCAGCACCACCAGACGGCCGCCGAGGGAAACGATCTCGTCCACGGCTTCCGCCATGAGGTCGATGCCCTTCTGCCAGGTGAGGCGGGAGATGATGCAGAAAAGCGGGCTGTCATCATCGTCGATGCGGAAATGTTCGGCGACCGCCTTCTTGTTCAGCGCGCGGTTCTTGAGATTGGCGGCCGAATAATTGTCGTGGATCAGATGGTCCGTCGCCGGGTTCCAGACATCGGCATCGATGCCGTTGACGATGCCGTGCAGCACATGGGCGCGGCTGCCGATGACGCCGTGCAGGCCCATGCCGAATTGCGGGGTGAGGATTTCCTCGGCATAGGACGGGCTGACGGTGCTGAGCGCCGTTGCCGTCTGCAGGCCGCCCTTCAGGAAGCTCACATCGTTGTAATATTCGATGCCTTCCATGCCGAAGGCATGGGCGGGCAATGCAAGCTTGCTGAAAATATTCGCACCGAACTGGCCCTGAAAGGCGATGTTGTGGATGGTGAGAAGGCTCGGAATCTCGGGCGTTTCGGCATAACGCATATAGACCGGCGCCATCGCGGCCTGCCAGTCATGGGCATGCACCATATCCGGCCGCCAGCCGGGAAGCGCACCGGCGGCAATGCGGGCCGCAGCCAGCGAAAGCGCCGCGAAACGCTTCCAGTTGTCAGGATAATCCTTGCCGGTCTGGTCGAGATAGGGGCCGCCGGAGCGCTCGTAATAGGCGGGCGCATCGAGAATGAGGAGGTCGAGCCCCTCATGCCGCACTTCGAGCACATCGGCTTTTTCGCCGAGCAGATCGGTAAATTCGAAACATTTGACGGGGTCCGTCACGGCGGCTTTCACCGCCGGATATCCGGGTATCAATGTGCGCGTCGTGACGCCATGGGCTTCCAGCGCGATGGGGAGCGCGCCGGCAACGTCGGCGAGCCCTCCGGTCTTGATCAGGGGATAGATTTCGGATGAAACCGAAAGGACATTCATGGGCTCTACAGGTCCAGCTTGTCGATCATCGATTGGGTGATAAGGCAAATGCCGTTTTCGGTGCGGCGGAAACGTTTGGCATCCAGTTCTGGGTCTTCTCCTACAATCAGTCCTTCCGGAATGACCACGCCATGGTCGATGACGACATTGCTGAGCTGGGCATGACGCCCGATCTTCACACTCGGCAGTACTACGGCATTCTCAAGGCGGGAGTATGAATTAGCGCGCACCCCGGTAAACAGCAGGCTGCGCTGCAGGGAGGCCCCGGAAATGATGCAATCGCCGGAGACGACCGAAGACACGGCCGAGCCGCGGCGGTTCTCGTCATCGTGCACGAATTTCGCCGGCGGCGTGATTTCCGCATAGGTCCAGATCGGCCAGGACTTGTCATAGATATCGAGGTCCGGCACCACATCCGTCAGGTCGATATTGGCCTGCCAATAGGCGTCGATGGTGCCGACATCGCGCCAGTAAGGGCCATGCTCGAAATCCGAACGCACACAGGAATCGGCGAAGCGATGGGCGACGGCTTTGCCGTGCTCGACGATATAGGGAATGATGTCCTTGCCGAAGTCGCGGCTGGAAGTCGGGTCTGCGGCGTCGCGGCGCAGGGCTTCCATCAGGAATTTCGTGTGGAAGACGTAGATGCCCATCGAGGCGAGAGCGAAGCCTTCATTGCCGGGAATGCCCGGCGGATCGGCCGGCTTTTCGATGAAATCGATGATCTCGTCTTTTTCATTCACATGCATCACGCCGAAGCCGGTCGCTTCCATGCGCGGCACTTCAAGGCAACCGATCGTCACGTCGGCGCCGGAATCGACATGCTGCTGCAGCATGTATTCGTAGTCCATTTTGTAGATATGGTCGCCGGCGAGGATGACCATATATTCCGGCGCATAGGGCTCGATGATGTCGATGTTCTGGTAGACGGCGTCGGCCGTGCCTTCATACCATTGCGTTTCGGAAACGCGCTGGGAGGCCGGCAGAATATCGAAGCTTTCGTTACGTTCGGGACGGAAGAAGTCCCAGCCGCGCTGCAGGTGGCGGATGAGCGAGTGCGCCTTGTATTGCGTGGCGACGCCGATGCGGCGAATGCCGGAATTGAGCGCGTTGGAGAGCGCGAAATCGATGATGCGCGCCTTGCCGCCGAAATAGACGGCGGGTTTTGCCCGGCGGTCCGTCAATTCCTTCAGGCGGCTTCCTCTGCCGCCTGCGAGGACATAGGCCATTGCATCGCGTGCCAAAGGCTGAACTCTTTTTTCCGACATGGTGTCCTCCCTCTCTGTCTGTCAGTTTTCCGGCTCGAGCATGATCGTTGCGAGCGGCGGCAGCACGAGCATTGTCCCGATGTCTCCCCCGGCATCGACCGCCTGAACGCGTCCGCCATTTCCCTTGCCGCTGCCGCCATAAATTTCGGCGTCGGTGTTGAGAATCTCCCTCCACCGCCCCGCAAGCGGAAGCGGCACATAATAGTTTTCCCGATAGACCGGCGTGAGATTGCAGATGACCGCCACCGGCTTTTCACCCGGCGCCATGCGCAGCCAGGCGAAGACGGAATTGTCGTGGTCATCCACCACAAGCCAGCGGAAACCTTCCGGTTCGCAGTCGCGGGCGTGCAAAGCGGGTTTTGAACGGTAGGTGAGGTTTAGATCGCGCACGAGGCGGCGCATGCCCTCATGCATCGGATATTGGCGCAGGTTCCAGTCGAGCGAGCCCTTTTCGCTCCATTCGCTCCATTGGGCGAATTCCTGCCCCATGAACAGCAGCTTCTTGCCGGGATAACCCCACATGAAGGCGTAATAGGACCGCAGATTGGCGAATTTCTGCCAGTCGTCGCCGGACATCTTGGCGATCAGCGATCCCTTGCCGTGCACCACCTCGTCATGGGAAAGCGGCAGCACAAAATTTTCGCTGAAGGCGTAAAGCAGGCCGAAGGTCAGCTCCTGATGGTGGAACTTGCGATGCACCGGCTCGCGCGAGAAATAACTCAGCGTATCGTGCATGAAGCCCATATTCCATTTGAAACCGAAGCCGAGGCCGCCTTCGTGGACCGGCTGCGACACTTTCGGCCAGGAGGTGGATTCCTCGGCAATGGTCATGACGCCCGGATGGGTGCCGTAGACGAGGGAATTCATCTTCTGCAGGAAGCGGACGGATTCGAGATTTTCCCGCCCGCCATATTCATTGGGGATCCACTCGCCTTCCTTGCGGGAATAATCGAGATAGAGCATCGAGGCGACCGCATCGACGCGCAGGCCGTCGAGATGGAATTTTTCGGCCCAATAAAGCGCATTGTTGATGAGGTAGGACATCACCTCGATACGGCCGAAATTATAGATGGCCGTGTTCCAGTCGGGGTGAAAACCCTGCCGCGGATCGGCATGTTCGTAAAGTGCGGTGCCGTCGAACCAGCGCAGCCCGTGCTCGTCTGTCGGAAAATGCGCCGGAACCCAGTCGAGCAGGATGCCGATGCCGACCTTGTGGGCGCCATTGACGAAACGCGCAAAGCCCTCCGGATCGCCGAAACGGGCGGACGGCGCATAAAGCCCGGTCGTCTGGTAACCCCAGGAAGGGTCATAGGGATGTTCGGTGATGGGCAGGAACTCGATATGGGTGAAGCCCATATCCGTGCAATAGGGAATGAGCTGGGCGGCCAGTTCGTCCCAGCTCAGGAACGTGCCGTCCTCGCGCCGCCGCCAGGAGCCGGCATGCACCTCATAAATGCTGATCGGCTGGCGGCGCTGGTCCACCTGCGCCCAATGTTCCCGGTGAGCCTGGTCTTCCCATTTCTGGGTGAGTTCCGGTGCTGTAACGGAGGCGTTCTTCGGTCGCAACTCGGCGCGGCGGGCATAGGGGTCGGCTTTGAGGGGCAGAAGCTCGCCGTTTGCGCCGAGGATTTCGAACTTGTAGGCACAGCCGGCATAGACGTCAGGCGCGAAGATTTCCCAGATGCCTGTATCCTTGCGGAACCGCATAACATGCCGGCGACCATCCCAATTGTTGAAATCGCCGACGACGGAAACACGCCGCGCATTGGGCGCCCATACGGCGAAGTGGAAGCCCTCGACGCCCTCGAGCTTCAGCGGATGCGCGCCCATCCTGTCGAAGAGTCTGAGATGCGATCCTTCGCGGACGAAATAATCGTCCATGGGGCCGAGAACCGGGCCGAAGCTGTAAGGGTCGGTCACCGCCCATTCGGCATCGTCGCGGCTGGCGCGATACCGCACCGGCTGTCGCTTCGAAAGATCGATCCGGCCTTCGAAAAAGCCATCCGGATCGAGCCGCTTCAATTCGCCCACGAAATTTCCGTCGAGCGTCAGGACGGAAACCTCCTCGGCGCCGGGAATGAAACAGCGGGCGGAAAACCCTTCCGGCGTTTCGTGAACGCCGAGAAGGGCAAAGGGATTGGAATGCAAACCGCTCTTGATCGCCTCGATTTCAGCCTTCGTGATGTCGCCAGTCTTTTTCTCTTCGGCCGAATTGAGCGGTTTTTTCATCAGGCTCTCCAGATCTCGGTGGCATATTGGCGGATTGTCCGGTCGGACGAGAACCAGCCCATGCGCGCCGTGTTGCGCACTGTCTTGGCATACCAGCTATCCGGATCGCTCCAGATCGCGTCCACCTCGCGCTGCGCATTGGCATAGGCGTCGAAGTCGGCGGCGACCATGAACCAGTCGCTGTTGTAGATACCGTCGATCAGGCCGGCGAAACGGGAGCGGTCATCCGGCGAGAAGACGCCGGAGGCGATGGAAGACAGCGCCTGCGACAGCTCGGCCGATCCTTCGATGATCGCGCGGGGATTGTGGCCTTCGGCGCGCGCCTTGGCCACTTCATCCGCTGTCATTCCGAAGATGACGATATTCTCCGCGCCGACATGATCGCGCATTTCGACATTGGCGCCATCGAGCGTGCCGATGGTGAGCGCGCCGTTGAGTGCGAATTTCATGTTGCCGGTGCCGGAAGCTTCCATGCCGGCCGTCGAGATCTGTTCGGAAAGATCGGCGGCGGGAACCATGATTTCCGCAAGCGAGACGTTATAGTTCGGAACAAACACCACTTTCAGAAGCCCGCGCACGGCCGGATCGTTGTTGATGACCCGGGCAATATCGTTGGCAAGCTTTATGATCAGCTTCGCGTTGTGATAACTCGGCGCCGCCTTGCCTGCGAAGAACTTAACGCGCGGCACCCAATCCAGTTCCGGGTGAGACCGGATCTGGTCATAAAGCGCGACCGTCTCCACGAGGTTCAGAAGCTGGCGCTTATATTCATGGATACGCTTGATCTGGATGTCGAACATGGCCGAGGGATCGACGCGGATGCCCATGCGCTGCGCCACCGTATTGGCAAGCCGCACCTTGTTCAGACGCTTCACCTCGGCGAATTTTTCGCGGAAACCGGCATCGTCGGCGAAACGGTCGAGCGCGGTGAGCTTTTCCGCGTCGTCGAGGAAATCGTCGCCAATCGCCTCGCGCAGCAGGCTGGTGAGGCCCGGATTGCACTGCATCAGCCAGCGGCGCGGTGTGATGCCATTGGTCTTGTTGTTGATACGGTCAGGGTAAAGGCTGTGCAGGTCGGCAAAGACCGTTTCCTTCATCAGGTCGGTATGAAGGGCGGAAACGCCGTTGATGGAATGCGAGCCGATGAAAGCGAGGTTGCCCATACGCACGCGGCGTTCGCCGCCTTCATCGATCAGCGAGATCGAACGGATCTGCTGATCCGCCATCTTCTTTTCCTTGCGGGCGTAGACCAGCGTGTTGGCGTTGATCGCATAGACGATCTGCATATGTCTTGGCAGAAGACGCTCGAGCAGCGGCACCGGCCAGCTTTCCAGCGCCTCCGGCAGAAGCGTGTGGTTGGTATAGGAGAATGTGCCCTGCGTGATCTTCCACGCTTCCTCGAATTCCAGCCCGTGCACATCGCACAGAAGACGCATCATTTCAGCGATGGAAATGGCCGGATGCGTATCGTTGAGCTGGATCGAGACCTTCTCAGGCAGCGAGGTGAAATCGGGATATTGCTGCAAATGGCGGCGCAGAATGTCCTGCAGCGAGGCGGAGGAGAAGAAGAACTCCTGCCGCAGGCGCAGTTCCTGACCGGCCGGCGTTGCGTCCGCAGGGTAGAGAACCCGCGTCAGGCTTTCCGCCTTGTTGCTTTCGCGCAAGGCGCCGATATGGTCGCCGGCGTTGAAGGCGGCCAGCAGAATGGGGTCGATAGGCTGCGCCGACCACAGGCGCAGCGTATTGACGCGGGTGCCACGCCAGCCGACGACCGGCGTGTCGTAAGCCATGGCGATCACGCGTTCGGCCGGTTTCCAGACGAAACGCTGCGGATCTTCATAACCGCCGATGGTTTCCACCGATCCGCCGAAGCCGATTTCATAGGAGCTTTCGCGGCGCTCGAATTCCCAGGGGTTGCCGTGCGCCAGCCAGGTTTCCGGCAGTTCCACCTGCCAGCCATCCGCCATCTGCTGGCGGAAGAGGCCGTGCACGTAACGGATGCCGTAGCCATAGGCGGGAATGTCGACGGTCGCCATGGATTCCATGAAACAGGCCGCAAGCCGGCCGAGACCGCCATTGCCGAGCGCCGCATCCGGCTCCAGCCCGGCGATGACATCCAGATCGACGCCGAGCGAGGACAGGGCATCGCGGATTTCGTGCATCAGGCCGATATTGGAGATGGCGTCACGCATCAGGCGGCCGATCAGGAATTCGAGCGACAGATAATAGACGCGCTTGGAATTATTGGCATAGGCCTTGCGGGTGGATTCCATCCACTTGTCGATGATGCGGTCGCGCACGACGAGGATGGTTGCGGTCAGCCAGTCATGGGGCTTGGCAACCTTGACATCCTTGCCGATACGGTAGGTGAGGCGTTCGATGATTTCCGACGCCATGATTTCCGGGTTGGAACTGCGCGGGGCGGGACGGGGAAGATCGGCGGCGTTAAGATTATTGATCATTGGTCGGTCAGCACCTTGGTGGGAGGAGAGGGTCTGAGAGGTTGATCCGGCTTGCCTTTGCTGATGCCAGTTTATGCATCGATATGGAGGCGTGGCAACAGCAATTTTTTCGGAAAATTGAACAGCTTAGCGCAATGAAAAATAAGTGTTTTTCTCGGCGCCCAAAGGATCGCCGAAGGCATTGATCGCCCTGTCTGCGCCGTTCTTCAGCGGATTTTCTTGATCCTTGCGATGCCGGGCATCGCTCGGAAAAGGGGAAGAGGCTGCAATACTTCTGAAATGGTTCACCGGTCCTGAAATCTGTTTCGAACTATCGGATCACACACTAGCCTTCGCGGTTGTGAAAATTCAATGAAAATAAACAGGGCAGCGCTGCCGCCGCGCCGACCTGTGATGGCGCGGGTGTAAAAACCGGCTGCGATCATCGCCAATGGCGCTGTTTACGGCAGGAGAAAAGGTTCCATCGCCATCTCGCCGGCGCGGATCGTCACCCTGGTATTGGGGGGAACGGTGCACCAGGGCGCGCAATCGAAGGAAAAGGGTTCGGAACTCAATGCGATGCCGTCATCGAGCCCTCGCCAGTAGAGTGTCGGCGGCTTGTCGTCGCTCGACCAGCGGAAGGCATGCAGGCAATCGCCATCCATAAGAACGGCACTGAATCGCAGCGCGGAAGACACGCCTGCCGCCATCATCTTTTCCTGGCAGAGCTGCAGCGCGGTGGAAATGGCGCGAACCGGCTCGGTGTCGAGGCCATGCCCGACGGCGATCAGGAAAATGGCTTCGCTATCGCCGGTGCCGCGCCGGGACGCATAGATATCGTCGGGGATGAGGGAATCGATGTCGCGCCTGATCTGCTCGTAACCGCCGATCTGGCCGTTATGCATGAACAGGTATCGCCCATGCGCAAAGGGATGGCAGTTGGCTCGGGACACTTCGCCTGACGTGGCGGAGCGGACATGGGCCATGAACATGCCCGAGCGGAGCTGGTGGCAAAGCGCCGCCAGATTGGCATCGGACCAGGCGGGCCTTGTATCGCGAAAAACGCCGGGCGTTCCGCGTTCGCCATACCAGCCAAGGCCGCAGCCATCGCCATTGACGACGGTTTTCGCTTCCCTTGCGGCCATGGACTGGCTGACCAGCGATGCTTCCGGCTCGATCAGAAGACTGTCGAGCCAGACCGGTTTACCGGAATAGGCAAAGAGGCGGCACATTCATGCGGCTCTGTTCAGGGCCTTGTTTCCGAGCGCGAAGCCGACGGCGGCCTTCGCGTGAATGGCGGTCGAATCGTAACCCGGCAGCGGCAGGGCATCGGGGTCGATCAGCAGCGAAATCTCGGTGCAGCCGAGAATGACGGAATCGACGCCAAGTGCACGGGCCTTCTCGATGACCGCGAGATAGCGCTCGCGCGAGCAGGACTTGATTTCGCCCTGGCAGAGTTCGCCGAAAATAATGTCGTGGATCGCAACCCGGTCTTCCGCATCGGGAACGACCACCTCGACATCGTGGCGGCGCATGCGGTCGGTGTAGAAACCATGTTCCATCGTGTAGCGGGTGGCGAGCAGCAGCGGCTTGCGGCGTCCGTCCGCCTTCAGGGCTGCGGCGGTTTCATCGATGATATCGATCAGCGCCACGCCGGACATCTTCTCCACGGTGTCAGCGACCAGATGCATGGTGTTGGTGCAGATCAGCACGCAATCGGCGCCCGCATTGGCAAGACGCGCGCCGGCAGCGCCCAGAAGCGCACCGGCCTCATCCCAGCGATCGGCCTTCTGAAGGGCGACGACCTCGGAAAAATCGAGCGAATGCATGACGATATCGGCAGAGACCAGGCCGCCGCGGCTGTCGCGCACGGCCTCGTTGATCATGCGGTAATAGGTTGCGGTGGATTCCCAGCTCATGCCGCCGATCAGGCCGATCCGTTTCATAAGAGTTCCCTTATCAAGTTTGATTGAAAATAAGGATGCCATCGTCGGGACGAAAACGGCATGCGTTTTTGCAGCGATTTCACGGCGTAGATGCAAAATTAGGGCGTTCTTTCTCTAGAGGTCGCAAATTTCTTGCGCCATTGCGTTAACCTGTGCATTCTTTGCCGATGATTGATGACCGTGACCGCCGAATCCTTGCGATTCTCCAGGAAAATGCAGAAACGCCGCTCGCCGACATTGCGGAGGAAGTGTCGCTGTCGCTATCCGCCTGTTCGCGCCGCATCACGCGGCTGCGGGCGGAAGGTTATGTGACGGGCACGATGGCGCTGCTCGACCGGCGCAAGATCAACCTGCCGACCACGGTTTTCCTGCTGGTGAGAACCGGCCTGCATGCAGAGGACTGGCTGGACCGGTTCCATGCCGCCGTCAGCACCATACCGGAAATTGTCGAGGTTCACCGGCTGACCGGCAATTTCGACTATATTCTGAAACTCGTGCTACCGAATGTCGAATATTACGACACGATCTACAAACAGATCCTGCGCCGCGTCGAGCTTTACGACATGTCCGCCTATATCTCCATGGAGACGGTGAAGCTGTCGTCTTCGCTGCCGACGACACATATCTGAGCGATCATCGAGCCTTAATCAGCGCGCCGTCTCGAAACGAACGCCGAAGCGGAAGCTTCGCGTCTCGCCCGGTTGCAGCGCAATCGCATCCGCGAGTTCCGGCTGGTTGAAGGCGTTGGTCGGCGTTTCCACCGGTTCGAGCGCGATGGATTGTCGCCTGTCGCGGGCGAGCGTATCGCCGGTGAAGACATGCATGTGCCCGCGCTCCTGCCAGACCGTCAGGCCCGAACCGTCGTGCCGGTTTTCGAGCCTCGTCTCGTAAAGCCCGTTTTCGGATGCGATGAGGTCGGTGAAGCAGACATCGAGCACATGGCCGGCCAGCGGCGCATGGAGAAAGCGGGTGTCGTCCCGTTTGACCACCCCGCCCTGTGGGTTGCGCAGGGGGATCAGGTCTTCGTCTGTTTCAATCGCCGTTCGCGAGGGCAGCGTGAGAAGAAGGTCGTCGATAGACGTCGTGCCGGGCAGGCGGAAATAGGGATGCCAGCCGGCGGCGAAAGGCAGGGGCCGTTCATCGCGATTGATGCCGCGTATGTCGATGGTGACCTCATGGCTGGAAAAGCGATATTCCACCTCGATGGCGAGACGGTAGGGATAACCCTTAAAATCCGCAGGCGCTATTTCGGCGCGGAAGACGAGAATGTGAGCGCCGTTTGCCTCGAAAGACTGCGCAAGCGCGAAGGGCAGGGCTCTGGCAAATCCGTGGAAGACGAGGGCTTCATGGGCAAGCACCGGCTCAATGCGGTGCATCTGCCCGCCAAAACTGAACCGACCATCCGGGATGCGATTGGTGAAGGGCGCGAGAATGCCGTTTCTCACGCCGTTTTGCGACTGCATTTCGGCAGGCGTCGAATATCCGTCGACAAGATTCTCGCCTTCGCCGCCATCGGCAGAGACCGGCCGCCAGCTTAAAAGCGTCGCGCCCTCGTAAGCGATTTCGGCAGTGAAACCGTTTCCAGAAACGGTCAGACCGGCAATCCCCGTGCCTGTGGTGGAGGGTGTCATCGGGAAATTGTCCTTTGCATGCATGCGTCTGCGGTCATCGGGGCAGCTGCCGTGCCGATTCGCCCGATCATCTTCGCTGAAGGACAATTTCGCAATGGCCGTTAAAGGCCCGCTAGGGCTGTATCAACAGGCTCCTGCCATCCATGGCTGCCGGGCAATCAGTCCGGAAAAGTGCGTTTCGCGCCGCTGAAATATTCCATCAGCGCGGCCTGATCCTCCCCACCCAGCCCGGCAGCCGTCAGCATGCGGTGCACCTCGGCGCAAACCGCCGTCAGCGGCATGGCCGTGTTGGTGCGCCGGGCGAGATCCTGCGCGCCGTTGAGGTCTTTCACCATATTGTCGATGCGGCCGGTGCGGCGGTAATCCTTCGCCACATAACGCGGCATATATTCCTGCAGGATGGCGCTGTCGGCGCGGCCGCCCTTCAGCGCCTGCGGGATTTTGGCGGCATCGACGCCGGCATCCAGCGCAAGTTGGGTTGCTTCCGCCACCGCAAGGAAGTTCAGCCCGCACAGGACCTGGTTGATGAGTTTCGTCGTCTGCCCCGCGCCGCAGGGACCCATGTGTGTATAATTGCTGGCCACATGCCGCAGCACGCGATGCGCATCGGCCACATCCGTTTCGCTGCCGCCGGCCATCAGCGTCAATTGCCCGATGAGCGCCTTGGGCGCGCCGCCCGAAAGCGGGCTGTCCACCCAGCGCAGGCCTTTTTCCGCGGCATCGGCCGCCAGTTCCTTCGTCGCTTCCGGGTCGATGGAGGACATGTCGATGATGAGCGTGCCGGGCTTCGCCCCCGCCGCGACACCATCCTTGCCGAAGACGGCGATGCGAACGATTTTCGGCGAATTGAGGCTGAGGATGACCACATCGGAAACCGAAGCCGCTTCCGCCGCCGTACCCGCGCTCTGCGCGCCGAGGCTCGTCAGCGCCGCCACCTTTTCCGCATCCAGATCGAAAACCGTCAGCTGGTTTCCTGTCTCGATGAGCCGTGTGCCGATTGCCCCGCCCATGGCGCCGGCGCCGATCAGGGCGACTTTGTTCTTCTCGGTCATGGTGTTCACGGCCTCCTCCCAAAGTGTCGTGGTGTCATCGGTTCAAAACCGGATGGCGGCCGCAGCCGGCCATCCGGTTTCGGTGTTTTTAAAGCGAAGCGGTGATGCCGCCGTCGACATAGAGAATATGTCCGTTCACGAAGGACGAGGCATCGGACGACAGGAAGATGCAGGCGCCGACAAGCTCTTCGACCTTGCCCCAGCGACCGGCGGGCGTGCGCTTTTCAAGCCATGCCGAGAAGGTCTCGTCCGCCACCAGGGCCGCGTTGAGTGGCGTGTCGAAATAGCCGGGTGCGATGGCGTTGCATTGCAGGCCGTATTTGGCCCAGTCCGTCGCCATGCCTTTCGTCAGGTTGCCGACGGCGCCCTTGGTGGCGGTGTAGGGCGCGATGCCGGGGCGGGCAAGGGCGGTCTGAACGCTGGCGATGTTGATGATCTTGCCACGACCGCGGCTGATCATATGGCGCGCGGCCGCCTGTCCGGCGTGGAACACCGAGGCGATGTTGGTCTGCAGCAGGCGCTCGAAGGCATCCGCCGGAAAATCCTCAAGCGGCGTGCGGTGCTGCATGCCGGCATTGTTGACCAGAATATCGATGGGACCGACTTCCGCCTCGAAACCGTCGATGGCCTTGCGCACCGCTTCATGATCGGTGGCGTCGAAAGCAAGCGTTTTCGCACCCTTGATGCCGGCGGCGGCAGCTTTCAGCTTCGCCTCGTCGCGCCCGTTCAGCACCACTTCCGCTCCCGCTTCCGCCAGCCCTTGCGCCAGCGCGAAGCCGATGCCCTGGGACGAACCCGTGATCAGGGCGCGGCGGCCGGAAAGATCGAACAATTTAAGGCCCACTGTTTCCTCCAGTCTCTCGACATTGCATTCATACAGGTTTATGTTATCGATAACATTCATCCCTTTCAGACGTGGATGTCAAGGCTTAAACGCCCGGTTTCGGTACGGATCGGGCGGGCGGGGAGGCCGCACGACGTGCAAATGCTCGGCAGGCGGCGGTGACAGGGATGCGGATTATTTTGTCGCGCCGCTCAAGCGCGATGTCGAACGGGAGATATTTATGAGAGCGATTGTTGCCCATGGGGCAAAGGATGTGCGCATCGAGGAGCGGCCCGAGGAAGCGCCGGGGCCGGGAGAAGTGCGGCTTCGTCTGGTCCGGGGCGGAATTTGCGGCAGCGATCTGCATTATTACAACCATGGCGGTTTCGGCGCGGTGCGGCTTCGTGAACCCATGGTGCTCGGCCATGAAGTCTCCGCCGTCATCGAAGAACTGGGCGAGGGCGTGGAAGGGCTAAAGGTCGGCGGTCTGGTCGCCGTTTCGCCGTCTCGCCCATGCCGAACCTGCCGCTTTTGCCAGGAAGGCCTGCACAACCAGTGCCTCAACATGCGCTTTTATGGCAGCGCCATGCCTTTCCCGCATATTCAGGGCGCTTTCCGTGAGGTTCTGGTGGCCGACGCCCTGCAATGCGTGCCGGCCGATGGCCTGACCGCCGGCGAGGCCGCCATGGCGGAGCCGCTGGCGGTAACGCTGCACGCTACCCGCCGTGCCGGTGATTTGCTCGGGAAACGCGTGCTCGTCACAGGCTGTGGCCCGATCGGCATCCTGTCCATTCTGGCGGCGCGTCGGGCCGGCGCGGCTGAGATCGTCGCCACCGATCTTTCCGATTTCACGCTTGCCAAGGCGCGCGAGGCCGGTGCGGATCGTGTCATCAACAGCAAGGATGAGCCCGACGCACTTGCTGCCTATGGTGCGAACAAGGGAACCTTCGATGTTCTCTATGAATGCTCGGGTGCGGCGGTGGCGCTTGCCGGGGGTATTGCGGCGCTTCGTCCGCGCGGCATCATCGTCCAGCTCGGCCTTGGCGGCGATATGAGCCTGCCGATGATGGCGATCACCGCCAAGGAACTGGATCTGCGCGGCTCTTTCCGCTTCCACGAGGAATTCGCCACCGGTGTGGAATTGATGCGCAAAGGCCTGATCGACGTCAAGCCGTTCATCACCCAGACCGTCGATCTCGCCGACGCCATCTCGGCCTTCGAATTCGCCTCGGATCGCAGCCGTGCGATGAAGGTGCAGATCGCTTTTTCGTAAGCAAGGTTTCTACGCGCGAATGTGCCGACGTTTCGATCGGCGGCGGGTCATTCCGTCGCCGATTTTTTTCGGTGGGTTCTTGCCCGTGGCGACTCGTGAAGATGTTATCGGTATCATCAACTGCTTTAGATGCGTCATTCCGGCCTTGAGCCGGAATCTAGCCGGCGCGCGTCTGCGCGGCGAGAGAGTCCTTTCAGCCCAAGGACTTGGGCTGACTGGATTCCGGCTCAAGGCCGGAATGACGGAGGGAAAGTGACGGACGCCAGCAAACGCCCCAGCCTGTCATACCCCCCTAACACGACGGCCGCATATTTGGCTCCGGGCTGCACCCACTACCGTCTTTACCGACGTCGTCTCGGCCCGTTTGCACATTTTGACGCAGGTCAAAAAGGTGATTTGCCGCCTGCTGTTTTTTGCGTTATCGAAATTTCAGAAATTACTGAAAATTCAGGAAACGTAAAAATGCCAACCAGCCTGTCCCCGCTCGTTCAGTCCTTCGTGCTGCATTTCGGTGAGATGGGCAGCCGCTGGGGCATCAACCGCACCGTCGGCCAAGTCTATGCTTTGCTTTATATTTCGCCGCAGCCATTGTGTGCGGACGAGATTGTGGAGGCGCTCGGCATTTCCCGTTCCAACGTGTCGATGAGCCTGAAGGAGTTGCAGGCGTGGAACCTTGCAATTCTCAAGCATTTTCCCGGCGACCGGCGCGATTTTTTCACGACGCCAGACGATGTCTGGCAAATTCTCCGCACCCTTGCCGAAGAGCGCAAGAAGCGCGAGATCGATCCCACGCTCAGCGTGCTGCGCGAAATTCTGATGGAGACGCCGGAAAACGAAGATGAGCGGCATGCGCAAAAGCGCATCGACGAGATGAAGACGCTGATCGAGCAGCTCACCGGCTGGTATGACGATGTGAAGCGGCTGGAGACGGAAAGGCTGGCTTCGCTTCTGGCGCTCGGTTCGAAGGTTACGAAGCTTCTGGAGGCCAAGGACAAGATCGTCTCCCTCGCCAGACCCCGTGGCGCGAAGAAGGACGGGTGAGGAGATCGGCCGTGAGCATGTCCGTGGAAATCCGCCAGGGGGCCGATGGTGACGGGGCAGTCTGTCCCGCTCCGGTTGGAGTCTCGCCCGATGCAACGCGTCGGCGCTTCTTCAGCAATGCCAATCGCAAAACCTCTCGCGACAGAGCCGCCGGGCGGGCGAAAATGACACGCTCGCCGGCAGTTGGTAGATCCGTTGCCCTGCTGCATGTCCTGGCGGCTTTGCTCTGGCTGCCGCAGGCAGATTTGCTTGCCTTTTCAGTCGGAAGAATTGCCGATGGCGCGCCGATGATGGCGATCGTGCCGGCTGCGGCCGCGGTTCTCATCCTCGGCCTCATCAAGGCATGGCTGGAAAAGATCGCGGCGCGGCTGTCGTTTCGTGCCGCTCGCGCGGCGCTGTCGCAGCGGCGGCTGGAAGCGCTGCAGGCCGTGGCGAAGGTTTCCCCGCTCGATCTGTCGCGCACCGCCTCCGGTGAGGCAGCAGGCGTCGTGGCAGAGGCGGCGGAAGCGCTGGTGCCTTATCTTTCCCGTTTCCAGCCGGCGCGGATGAAGGCGACCATCGTGCCGCTGGTTTTTGTGCTGGCGATCCTGCCCTTTACCTGGATTGCGGCGCTGGTGCTGCTGCTCGCCATGCCAACCATCCCGCTTTTCATGGCGCTCATCGGCTGGCAGGCCAAGGCCGCCAGTGAAAAGCAGCTTACAGAGACGGGCAATATGAATGCCTTCCTGCTCGACCGCCTGCGCGGGCTGGAAACGATCCGCACGCTGAAAGCCGTCGATCTGACGGCGGAGCGTCTCAGCGCCGATGCGCAGAACCTCAAGAAGCGGACGATGGCGGTGCTCAGGATCGCCTTTCTCTCCTCGGCGGTGCTGGAGCTTTTCGCAGCGCTCGGCGTTGCCATGACCGCCGTCTATATCGGATTTCATCTGCTCGGATTTCTCGATTTCGGCGCCTGGGGCGAGAAGCTGACACTTGCCGAAGGCCTTTTCATCCTGCTTCTGGCGCCGGCCTTTTTCGAGCCGCTGCGGGAACTCTCCGCCGTCTGGCACGACCGCGCGGCCGGTGAAGCAGCACTTGATGCGCTCGGCAAATTGACGGCCGGCGGTGCGGCCATCGCGGGCGAGGGTGCGGATGTGGCGTCTGTCCTATCCCCGACACCCGGCCTGCTGGAGATCGGCAATCTCTCTTTCGCTTATCCGAGCGCCCCACCTGTCATCCAAAATCTCAACCTGACCGTTCAGCAGGGTGAGCGGATAGCAATTCTTGGGCCTTCCGGTTGTGGCAAATCCACTGTACTCTCCTTGATTGCCGGGTTGGCCGAGGCTGGAGAGGGCTCGATCAGGATCGGCGGCGTCAATCTCGATAATGCGACGGCGGATGGGCTGCGCAGGACGATCGGCTGGGTCAGCCAGAAGCCGTTCTTTTTTGCCGGTTCGCTGAAGGCGAATATTCGCTTCGGCCGTTCGGTTGTCAGTGGCGGTATGGTGGAAGAGACGCTGCGCCGCACCGGGCTCGATGGGTTGTCGCATGCACGCCGGAATCTGCAGATCGGCGATGGCGGATATGGAATCTCGGGCGGGGAGGCGGTGCGGCTTGCCATTGCGCGTGCTTTCGCTGACCCCGCAACGCAGCTTGTTCTGGCCGATGAGCCGACAGCCCATCTCGACCGGGAAACGGCTGCTCTCGTCACGGAAAACCTGCTGCAACTGGCAAATGGCAGGACATTGATCGTGGCGACCCATGATCCGGTGCTTGCGGCGCGCATGGACAGGATCGTGGATATGACGGCGATCCATTCGAGGGGGCAGCCATGATCGCGCGTTTTGCGATATTGAGACCCATTATCGGCCTGTTCTGGTCGGCGCGGCGCGGCATGTTGATGGCGGGCGCGGTTCTGGCGGTAACGACGGTGCTGGCGGGCATCGGCCTTCTCGGCGTTTCCGGCTGGTTCATCACCGCAACGGCGATTGCCGGTCTTCTGCCGGCAACGGCCTATGCTTTCGATGTCTTTGCGCCTTCGGCCGCCATTCGTCTTCTGGCGCTGGCGCGCACCGCCGCCCGTTACGGCGAACGCATGACGACCCATGACGCCACGCTTTCCGTGCTTGCAGCACTTCGGGAAAAGCTGTTTCGCGGGTTTGCCGCGCCCCAGACCGCGAAATCCCTGGAGGCGAGGCCCGCGCGCCTGCTGAACCGGCTGACGGCGGATATCGATGCGCTGGATTCGCTTTATCTGCGCGTGCTGGTTCCCGCCGCCGTGGCGGTCCTTGCTGCAATCGCGACAGGTCTCGGGCTTGCTTTTCTCCATCCTCTGGCGGGCATTCTGACGGCGGTTTTTCTCATTGCGGCGGGGCTTGGAATTTCGGTTCGCGCCGCCTTGCGGGCGGAAACATTCTCGCGCCGCCGGGCAATCGGGCTGGAAGCCCTTCGCGCCCGCACGGCCGATCTCGTAAGCGGGCAGACGGAGCTCTTGACCACCGGCCGCCTTTCCGCGCAGGTCGCGGCGGTGAAACGGGCGGATGATTACCTCTCTGCCTGCGATGATACGCTGAACCGTATCGAAACCAGTGCCGGTTTTTCCTTCGGGTTTTCAGCGGCCGTTCTTTTGAGCGCCGCCCTTCTCGGCATGGCCTGGCTTGCGGAACAGGGGGCGGTGAGCGCGCCGGCCGCAGCACTCGGGCTGCTCGTCTGTTTTGCCGCGCTGGAGCCTTTCACGGCGCTGCGCCGTGGAGCGATGGAACTTGGACGCACATTGTTTTCCGCAAGGCGCATCGCGCCGCGTCTTTCGGCAACGTCTGAAGGCCGCTGTCCCGTCTCGCCGGTCGACGGCATGGCGACAGATCTAAAAAACGTGCGTCTGGAGCGGGACGGGAACGACAATCCGATCCTGACGGATATCAACCTTGCAATCGCCTCCGGGGAACGGGTTGCCATCATCGGCCAGAGCGGTGCGGGCAAGACAAGCCTCATCCAGCTTCTGGCGGGTGAATTGCGGCCGGCTGCGGGCACGGTCAACGCCCTGCCGTCTACCCTGATGACGCAGCGAAGCCAGCTTTTCCGCGACAGCATCGCCGACAATCTGCGGCTGGCGAAACCCGCCGCAACCGGGGCCGAGTTATGGGATGCGCTCGAGGCGGCAGGCCTTGCCGAACACGTCAAAACCTTGGCCGCCGGGCTGGACACAAGGCTTGGCGAGGCGGGCCAGGGGCTTTCCGGCGGCCAGTCGCGCCGGCTGGCGCTCGCCCGTTTCCTGCTCGCCGACCGGCCGCTCTGGCTTCTCGACGAGGTGACGGAAGGGCTGGATGGCGAGACCGCACGCGACGTGCTCACCCGGCTGTTTGCGAGGGCAGAGGAAAAGACTGTCGTGATGATCACCCATAATCGTCGCGAGGCGGAATTTGCCGATCGCATCATCGTGCTGAAAGAGGGGCGTCAATTTGATGAATGTCAAAGCGGCACCCCGGAATACGGCGTAGTGCTGGAGACACTGCGCCCGGACTGAGATTTTTTGAGAGCCGGCGTCGTCTTGAAAATGGAAGGCCGGCCTTCCGGAAAAGGTGGATAAGACTATGGAACTCGACATAGTGGCGCTGTCGCGCCTGCAATTTGCAGTGACGGCTTTATATCACTTTCTGTTCGTTCCCCTGACGATCGGACTATCGGTGGTGATCGCCATCATGGAAACGGTCTATGTCATGACCGGCCGCACGGTCTGGCGGCAGATGACGAAATTCTGGGGCACGCTGTTCGGCATCAACTTCGTGCTCGGCGTTTCCACCGGCATCGTCATGGAATTCCAGTTCGGCATGAACTGGAGTTATTACAGCCATTATGTCGGCGATATTTTCGGTGCGCCGCTGGCGATCGAAGGCATGATGGCCTTCTTCCTGGAAGCCACCTTCGTCGGCCTGTTCTTCTTCGGCTGGGACAAGCTGTCGAAACTCGGCCATCTCGTTGCGACATGGTGCGTGGCGCTCGGTTCGAATTTCTCGGCGCTGTGGATATTGATCGCCAATGGCTGGATGCAGAACCCAACGGGCTCCGCTTTCAATCCCCAGACCATGCGCATGGAAGTGACCGACTTCTTCGAGGTCCTGTTCAACCCGGTTGCGCAGGCGAAGTTCGTTCACACGGTGTCTGCGGGTTACGTGACGGCCTCCATCTTCGTGCTCGGCGTTTCGGCCTGGTATGTGCTGAAAGGCCGCCATGTCGATCTCGCCAAGCGCTCGATGACGGTCGCCGCCTCCTTCGGTCTGGCGTCCGCGCTGTCGGTCGTCGTGCTGGGTGATGAAAGCGGCTATCTCTCCACCGAACACCAGAAGATGAAGCTCGCCTCCATCGAGGCCATGTGGGAAACCGAGCCGGCCCCGGCCCCCTTCACGGCCATCGGTTTTCCCGATCAGGAAGCGCGCGAAACGCATTTCGCGGTGAAGATCCCGTGGGTGATGGGCCTCATCGGCACCCGCTCGCTCGACACGCAAATTCCGGGCATCAACGATCTGGTGGAGCAGGCCAAGACCCGCATCCGCGACGGCATCAAGGCCTATGATGCGCTGATGCAGATACGCGCCACCGGCAAGGGTGCGGAGTTGCCGGAAGAGGTGCGCGGCACCTTTGCCGAACTCGGCCATGAGCTCGGTTATGCCCTGCTGCTGAAACGATATGTCGACGATCCGCGCCAGGCGAATGAAGAGCAGATCGCCAAGGCGGCGGCGGATACCATTCCGCATGTGCCGACCCTGTTCTGGTCGTTCCGCATCATGGTCGGCCTTGGCATCTTCTTCATCCTGCTGACGGCGACGTTCTTTTATCTTTCGGCCCGCCGCCGGCTGGATCATTATCCGTTGCTGCTGAAAGTGGCGGTCTTCGCCATTCCCCTGCCGTGGATCGCGGCGGAAATGGGCTGGGTGGTGGCCGAGTTCGGCCGTCAGCCATGGATCATCGAGGGCGTGTTGCCCACGGCCGCGGCCGTCTCCAGCCTCAGCGCTTCCACGGTCCTCATCACGCTCCTGTGTTTCATCGCCATCTACACGGTGCTGTTCATCGTCGAAATGGGGCTGATGCTGAAGGCGATCCGCAAGGGGCCCGAGCCGGACCATGAGCCGGAAGCGCCGCTCGTTCCTGAAAAACTCGTCGCTGCGGAGTAAACGATCATGATATTGCACCAACTCATCGACTACGAAATCCTCCGCGTCATCTGGTGGCTGCTGCTCGGCGTGGTGCTGATCGGTTTTGCCGTGACCGGCGGTTTCGATCTCGGCACCGGCGCGCTTCTGCCCTTCGTGGCGAAAACGGATATTGAGCGGCGTGTCGTCATCAATTCCATCGGCCCGGTCTGGGAGGGCAATCAGGTCTGGCTCATCCTTGGCGGCGGCGCGATCTTCGCCGCCTGGCCGCCGCTTTATGCGGTGTCATTCTCGGGCTTCTACCTGGCGATGTTCGCCACCCTGTTTGCGCTGATCCTGCGGCCGGTCGGTTTCAAATATCGCTCCAAGCGTGAAAGCGCCGCCTGGCGCACCGGCTGGGATTGGGCTCTGTTCATCGGCGGCTTCGTTCCCGCGCTGATCTTCGGCGTGGCCATCGGCAATGTGCTGCAGGGCGTTCCCTTCCACCTCAATGATGACCTCAGAATTTTCTACGATGGCACGACGCTGTTCGAGCTTCTGAACCCCTACGCCATCCTCTGCGGCCTCGTATCCGTCGCCATGCTCGTCATGCACGGTGCGGCATGGCTGGTGCTGAAAACGGATGGTCCAGTCGCGGCCCGCGCTCGCGGTTTCGGCAGCATTGCGGCCCTTGCCACCACCGTTCTTTTTGCGCTCGGCGGCGTCTTTCTGTGGCTCGGTGTCGATGGCTATCGCTTCACCTCGGAGGTCGTGACCGACGGTCCGTCCAATCCGCTGTCGAAGACAGTCGAGGTTGCGGGCGGTGTCTGGTTTGCCAATTATGCGGCGCATCCCTGGATGATGTTGGCGCCGGCGCTCGGTCTTGCCTTCCCGCTTGTCGCTTTCGTCTTGCTCCGGGTCCGTAGGGAAGTGCTGGCACTGCTTTCCAGCTCGCTCGCCATTTTCGGCATCATCGCAACGGTGGGGCTGACGATGTTTCCCTTCATCCTGCCGTCTTCGGTCGATCCGAAGTCGAGCCTGACGGTCTGGGATGCATCTTCCAGCCATATGACGCTGTTCATCATGCTGGTCGTCGCCCTCATCTTCATCCCGATCATCGTCGCCTATACGTCATGGGTCTATCGCGTGCTGTGGGGCAAGGTGGATGAAAAGGCGATCCGCGACGACAGCGGTCATGCTTATTGATTGAGAAAGAAGGAGATCGAACATGTGGTATTTCGCCTGGCTGCTCGGCCTGCCTCTTGCCGCCATCTTCGCCGTCATGAACGCCATGTGGTATGAGTTGATGGAAGAAAACGCGAAAAAGGCCGAAGCGAAGCTGGATAAATAGGGCTTCGGCGGAAGCCTCTCCTCCGTCATGCCGGATCTGGTCCGGGGTGACGGAGTGCGGATGATGCAACTCCGCCAAATATACAAGGGCGGCATCCGGTTGGGATGCCGCCCTTTTGGGTAAACAGCCGTGCGTGCGACGCGCGGCGTCAGTGGATCGCGATGCCGCGCTTGTCCGCTTCTTCCTTGATGATGTCTTCGACGATGGCCCTCTTGAGATTTGGATTTCCCAGAAGATAGTCGTCGGCGATCTCGAAGATCGACTTCGGATTCTCGGTCCTGTGCAGGGTGTCGAGGTCCTGGCCGATCTGTTCTCGAAGGCTGGAATAGTCGTCCATCGCGGCGCTCCCGTTTATCGGTTCAATCCAGAAGGTCGGCCGGAACCTTGCCGCCGTTTTCGGACAGCTTCTTGATGACGGCCTTGTGCAGCCAGATGTTCATGGTCGCCGAATCCGAAGTGTCGCCGGTATAGCCGAGTTCACCGGCCAGTTCCTTCCTGGCGCTGAGGCTGCTGTCCAGATTGAGCGCTTTCAGAAGGTCGACGATCGAATGTTTCCAGTCGAGTTTCTGGCCGTTCTGCTTGACCGCCGCATCCAGGATCGAAGCGACGTCGACATTGCCGGCGGGGGCCGGAGCCGCGGCTGTCGGAGCGGGTGCTGCCGGTGCGGCCGGGCTTGCCGTGGCTGCCGGCGTGCCGGCCGGAGCCGAAGTCTGAGGCGCGGCCTCGGCCTTGCCGAAAATGGCGTTCTTGATCTTGTCGAAAAAGCTCATGGTGTCCTCCCCTTAGCGGCGAAATGCCCGCCCGACGGCGATGAGAATGCAGGCGCCGATGAAACCGGCGATGAGATAGCCAATCCAGCCTCCGAGCGAAATGCCCACGAGCCCCAGAAGGAAATTGGCGACGATGGCGCCGACAATGCCGAGGATAATGTTCATGAAAAGACCCATATTGCTTTTCATGAACTGTTCGGCGAGCCAACCGGCTACGCCGCCGATGATGATTGCTGCAATCCAGCCAACTTGTGCGTCTTCCATAACAAGCCTTTCCTTTGTGAGAGAGGTCCGCAGGCATATGGACAGGCTTTTGCGCGCACTGATCCCCCCGCCTTGAATAGACCTCAGGCCTAGCAATAACGATGATATGGGCGATTGGTTCCCTGCGGCGAACTGTGTGCCGCATATTCTTTAGCTCTGGCTTTGAAAGTCGAGGCCGATATCGAGAACCGGCGCGCTGTGGGTCAGCCAGCCGACGGAGATGAGATCGATGCCGGTTGCGGCGATGGCTGCGGCCGTCTGCGGATTGATGCGGCCGGACGCTTCGGTAATGGCGCGACCGGCGACGATCCCCACCGCCTCGCGCAGCTGTTCGGATGTCATATTGTCGAGAAGGACCGCATCGACGCCCTCATCCATGACCTCGCGCAACTGCGCAAGCGTATCGACCTCCACCTCGATCTTGACGAGATGCCCCACGCCCTGCCGGGCGCGGCGGATGGCGTCGCGCACGCCGCCGGCCACGGCGATATGGTTGTCCTTGATGAGAACGGCGTCATAAAGCGCAAACCGGTGGTTCATGCCGCCGCCGGCGCGCACGGCATATTTTTCCAGCGCTCTCAGCCCCGGCGTCGTCTTGCGGGTGCAGGCGACCGAGGCCTTGGTGCCGGCAATGGCGGCAGCGATTTTTGCGGTGACGGAAGCGATGCCCGACAGGTGGCCGAGAAAATTCAGCGCCGTGCGCTCCGCCGTCAGAAGGCCGCGCGAGGGGCCTTCGATCGTTGCGATGATATCGCCGGGCGCCACGGCGGCCCCATCCTGCACATGCCGTTTCATCACGATGGCCGGATCCACGAGCTGGAAAGCCAGTTCCGCCGCGTCGAGACCGGCAATAACGCCCGGTTCGCGCGCGGCCATGACGACGACCGAGCGATGATCGGCGGGAATGACGGCGGCGGACGTGATGTCGCCCGCCAGTCCAAGGTCTTCCAGAAGAGCGTTGCGCACGAGCGGTTCGATGATGAGGCGTGGCAGGGGTGAAAGGGTCATGTCAGGCGCTCCGCGCAAGGCTGGCCGAAGAATGGCTGGAAGAGGAGAATTCATGGGCGATGGTGAGGACGTCGCTGAGGTTCAGCCTGCGCCTCGTGGCCGTTGTATGTTTTTCAGGGAAATCGTCACGGAAATGCGCGCCGCGCGATTCCGTGCGCAGCGCCGCAAAGACGGCGATGGCCAGCGCGACAAGGGCAGGATCGGATGCCGGGCCGCTCCGCTCAGCCAGTGGCAGAAGATCGCGGATCGCGCCCGTCAGCCCTTCCGCATGTCTTACGATGCCGAGATGGCGGGAAACGATGGGCCGGACGGGGGAGAGGTCGGCTGCCGGGAAATCGGGCACGGGGAGCGTTGCGATATCCGCTGCCTGTTTTCCCGCATATGCCGGCCTGCCGGCAATGTCTTGCGCCGCGCGCATGCCCATGGCCGCCGCTTCCAGCAGGGAATTGCTGGCAAGCCGGTTCGCGCCATGCAGCCCCGTGCAGGCGGTTTCGCCGGCAACCCAGAGACCCGGCACCGAGCTTCGGCCTTTACCATCGGTGGCGACGCCGCCCATATGGTAATGCACCGCCGGGCGCACCGGAACGAGCTCACGGGCGGGGTCTATCCCGGCTTCGCGGCAGAGCAGGTCGATCAAGGGGAAGCGGGCGGAAAAGCCGGAGCCGAGCGCCTTGCGGGCATCGAGAAAGACCTTGCCGCCACGCAGTATTTCGCGGTCGATGGCGCGGGCGACTATATCGCGCGAGGCGAGTTCCGCACCCGGAACTCCCGCCATGAAACGTTCGCCGTTTTCATTGAGAAGCAGTGCGCCTTCGCCCCGCACCGCTTCGCTCACCAGCGCCAGCGGCCGTCTGGGCGAGGAAAGCGCCGTCGGATGGAATTGCACGAATTCCATATCGGCGAGGAAAGCGCCGGCGCGGGCGGCGAGCATGATGCCCTGCCCGAAATTGCCGGAGGGATTGGTCGTCGCCTCATAAAGCCCGCCGAGGCCGCCGGTGGCGAGAACGACCTGGCTTGTCGGCAAAGTGAAGCAGCCTTTTGGCCCGATGCAGGCGAGACCAACGATGACGCCGTCTTCTGTCAGCAGGCGGCGAACCTCCGTGCCTTCCAGAATGGTTATGGAGGGCGTGCGAAGAACGGCGGCGGCGAGGGCCCTGACGATGGCCGCGCCTGACCCGTCCCCTTCGGCATGCAGGATGCGCCTTCTGCCATGGGCGGCCTCCAGCCCGAAAACGAGCCTGCCTTCGGCATCCCGGTCGAAGCGCACCCCGGCCCGCTCCAGCGCCTCGATGACGGCGGGAGCGGCGGAAACGATCTCTGCGGCCATTTCCGCGTCGCAGAGGCCGTCGCCTGCGGCGAGCGTATCGGCAAGATGCAGTGCGGCGCTATCGTCCGGCCCGAGGCTGGCGGCAATGCCGCCCTGCGCCCAGGCGCTAGACGTTTCGCCGCCGAGAACGCCACGTGTCAGAAGCAGCACGGGTTGCGGCGCAAGCGTCAGCGCCGCCATCAGGCCCGCAATGCCGCTGCCGACAATGACCGTCCAGCCCGTATGCAGCGGGAGGCGTTCGCTCATACTTCCAGCATCCTTTCCACTGCGCGGCGGGCGGCGACAGCGATGGCCGGGTCGACCGTCACTTCGTGGCGGTTTTCCTCCAGCGCCGCGCGGATATTGCCAAGCGTGATGCGCTTCATATGCGGGCAGAGATTGCAGGGGCGGATGAATTCGACATCCGGGTGATGCACGGCGACATTGTCGCTCATCGAGCATTCCGTCAAAAGCACCACGCGGGCAGGGCGCTCGCGGCCGACATAATCCGACATGACGGCGGTGGAGCCGGAAAAATCCGCAGCCTCGACGACATCGGGCGGACATTCCGGATGCGCCAGCACGGTGACGCCCGGATGGCTTTCGCGCAATTCGCGAATATCATCGGCGGTGAACAGTTCATGCACCTCGCAATGGCCGCGCCAGGCGATCAGCTCGACATTGGTTTCCCGCGCCACGTTCTTCGCCAGATATTCATCCGGCAACATCAGCACGCGCGGTACGCCGAGTGATTCCACCACCTGGCGGGCATTGCCGGAGGTGCAGCAGATGTCAGACGCCGCCTTCACCGCGGCGGAGGTGTTCACGTAGGTCACGACCGGAACGCCGGGATAGGCCTTGCGCAGAAGCGCGATGTCCTCGGGCGTGATGGAATCGGCCAGCGAACAACCGGCGGCCATATCCGGAATGAGCACGGTTTTTTCCGGATTGAGCAGCTTTGCCGTCTCGGCCATGAAATGCACGCCGGCCAGAACGATGACATCCGCCTCCACCTCCATCGCCTTGCGGGCAAGGGCGAGGCTGTCGCCAACGATATCGGCGACGCCGTGGAAGATTTCCGGTGTCTGGTAATTATGGGCGAGGATGACGGCGTTGCGCTTGCGCTTCAGCTCGAGGATCGCCTCCACATCGTCCTGAAAGCCCATCCATTCGGCCTTGGGAATGACGCGGGCAACGCGGTCATAAAGGCTTGCGGCGGAAATCTGCTCGTTCACGGTGCTCTCCCATTTATACTCTTTTTGAGTATATCTAGGACAAAGACATATTCTCATTGTGAGCATATGTCAATTGCGGGAGAGCGGCAGTTTCGTTCCGGAAAGGGCGCGTTCATCGAGAACGGTCTGTCGGAAGCGGAAGAGCTTTGCCGGGCGTCCGCCGGTTTCGGTGGCCATCTCGCCGGTCTCTTCCACCAGTTGCTGCTGTTCGATCAGCCGGCGGAAGTTCTGCTTGTGCAGCGTAAGCCCCGCCAGCGCCTCGATGGCGCGCTGTAGCTGCAGGAGCGTGAAGGCGTCGGCCATCAGTTCGAACACTACCGGTCGATATTTGATCTTGGCCCGCAGACGCGCGATGCCGGTGGCAAGGATGCGGCGGTGATCGGCAAACATCGGCCTGCCGAAATTGATCCGCGGTTCGCCCTGCGCCTCTTCGACCAGCCCGGCTTCATACAGCAACTCGTAACGCTGCAGGGTCAATTCCTCGTTCCAGCCGCCGCCATCGAGGCCGAAGGTGAAATCGGCGCGCAAATGGCGCTGGCTTTTTGAGGCGGGATCGGAATCCGCCCAGGCGCGCAGCCTGTCGATGATGCCCCCTAGAACTTCCGGGCGTCCCTGACGGTGATCCTCCCAGGGGAAATATTCGTACCAGCCGTGCCAGAGCGGGCGTTTGCCGCCGGAGGCTTCCTGTTCGCGAACCAGCCCGAGATAACCGATGGAGATGGTTCTGCCGCCTAAAATGTCGTTGTTGCGGTCGCGATCGGCAAAAGTATAGAGCTGTTCGAGATAACCGACGGGGTGATGGGTCTGTTCGTGAATCCATTCCCGCAAGCCGCTCTGGAGCGTTCTGTGCCCGAATTCGAACGGTCCCGACGGAAGCGCTGCGCCTTCCCGAACGGTCATGACCCGCGGCTCATCCGTGGTGATGGCGGTGACGACGGCGATGAGTTCGGCATGGGCAAGCCCGATGGTCACGGCGGCTCCTCTGGTCGTTGGCGCAAGATCAATCTTCTTTGGCACAGGAAGGTTGCTTCGCCAACATGGCGGCCGAAAAGGGCTGTCGATAAGTAGTCTGACTGAAAACGGGACGCCATCAGACAAAAGGATGAATTCTTGTGGTTAGTCGTCCGTCATCTGATATGTTACAGACCCGCACGAGCATTTCAGACTGTAGAAGGCCGATGTTGGAAAACATATCTCTCGAAGAGACACTTGTGGGTTACTACACCTGGAATGTCGGGCAAAATCTGGTTTATCTGGATGCCGTGGCCGCCCGCCTGCGCGAATTTTCGCCGGAAGAAGCCGCCTGTGGCATTCCGGTCGAAGATTTCATCGCGCAGATCGAAAGCGACTCGCGGGCGCGTGTCGCCAAGGCGGTCTATAATTCGCTGACAAATGGCGTGTTTTATGATCAGGAATACCGCATTGAGCTCAAAGTTGGCGGTTTCCGCTGGCTGCGGACAACGGGGCGGGTGATCCTGGATGGCGACCGGATCCCGATCATGGCCATGGGCACGGTGCGTGATGTCAGTGCCGGCAAGATTTTATTGATGTGATAAGCGGCGGACCTCTTCGCGAGGCGGCGGCCGATCGATTTTAATTCGTTCATTGTTTTGATGTTGCGGTGACATGGTCCGGCAGATCGCAATTTTGCTGTTTCAGATCGTTCTGGCCATTGGCCTCGGTATAGCCGGCATCCGCATCGCCTCGCTCATCAATGGCGAGGCAACCCCGGCGCCAGCAGGCCTTGCGGCCAATACGGAACTGCTTTGGACGACCTCGCCGGTGCGGGTCGATCCGCGTAGCCAAAATTACGAGCGCATTCCGACGCCTCCCGATCTTTATCCGCTGAAAATGCATGCGGACCAGCGCCTGCGCGTCATCTCCAGCAGCCGCTTCACTTTCAAGGGCCAGGAATTCCGCCTCGCCGGCGTGGAGGATGTTGAGCGCAACCGCGTCTGCACCGGCCCCGACGGCCGCCGTTACGCCTGCGGCCTCAACGCCTTCAAGGCGCTGGAGAACCGGCTGCGCGGCAGATATCTGGAATGTCGGACGGTGGAGGAAGGTGGTGCCGGCGGTTCCGTGGAGTGCCGGATCAACGGGCAGGATGTGCGGGCGCTGCTGCAATAGGCGATCGGATCGAACGGCTTGCGAGATGCGCAAGAGCCACTGGCCGAAGGGAAGGTATTTTTGTCTGGGAAGGTTTGGTGGAGCTAAGCGGGATCGAACCGCTGACCTCTTGCATGCCATGCAAGCGCTCTCCCAGCTGAGCTATAGCCCCATAAGGGTTCCGGCATTTCTTCCGGTTCCGGGAACCGAAGCGGTTGTTGTTCCGTTCGGTGGCGGCTTACTACTGCGGCTTTCCGACGAGTGCAAGCATAAAAAACGGCCCGGCGTCATTTTTTTGTCGTCGGGCCGAATTATCAAGTAAAATCAAGCTTCTTCGTCGTCGCCCGATACGCCGATGATGCCGGACATGTCGTCGTCGTCATCTTCGTCGTCGGTTTCGAGGAAGGTGTCGTCGTCGTCATCAATTTCGACGTCATCGTCGTCGCCGAGATCGGGGATATCGTCGCCGTTGTTGTCGCCATCGGCATCTTCCAGCGAGACGAGTTCGACTTCCGTGTTTTCGGTATCGACTTCCGCCACTTCCTCTTCTTCAGCCTGCTCCATCTTGGCCTGGGCGGTGCTTTCCTCGAAGAAGGAGAGCGGCCAGGACTTGCCGGTGTAGGGAGAAACGACCGGATCGCGGTTCAGGTCGTAGAACTTCTTGCCGGTATCGGGGTCTGTGCGCTTGGTACCAAGTTCCGCTTTTGCCACTGTCTAAGCCTCAAATTGTCGAATGAGTTTCGGTGTGTACGCCGTAAAACCGGCATAGACGGTAAAATTTATAGCCGGTCCCCTTAATCGTTGCGCTCTTTCGTGTCAAAGACAAACTTCGGGTGCCGCCTGCCTCGGCGCAACCCCTATGCGGGGATGCCGATATAAATAGGAAGGTGTTGCGCACTCTAATTATATGAATGACGAATGCACAGGCGGAAAGCTTCATGACCTTCACGATCGCCATAGACGGGCCGGCTGCGGCGGGCAAAGGAACCCTGTCGCGCAGGATTGCCGAGACCTATGGTTTCCACCATCTCGATACCGGCCTGACCTACAGGGCGACCGCCAAGGCGCTTCTGGATGCGGGCCTGCCGCTCGATGATGAGGCCGTGGCTGAGAAGATCGCGCTGGAAGTCGATCTTGCGGGGCTCGATCGCGCCGTTCTTTCCCGGCACGATATCGGTGAGGCCGCATCCAAAATCGCGGTGATGACGCCGGTGAGGCGTGCGCTCGTGAAGGCGCAGCAGCGTTTTGCCGCAAAGGAGCCGGGCACGGTGCTTGACGGACGGGACATCGGCACGGTGGTGTGCCCTGAGGCGCCGGTGAAGCTTTACGTCACGGCCTCTGCGGACGTGCGGGCGCGACGCCGTTACGATGAAATTCTGGCCAATGGTGGCAGCGGCGATTATGATGCAATTTTCGCTGAAGTGAAAAAACGCGACGAGCGCGATATGGGCCGCGCCGACAGCCCGTTGAAGCCGGCTGAAGACGCGCACTTGCTAGATACGTCGGAAATGAGTATAGAGGCGGCGTTTCAGGCCGCGCGGACGATCATCGACGCCGCCCTGAAGAGATAGGTTTCTCGCGGAACGGCTTCCTGCCGTCTGCGTTTAGTCCGGAATTGCCCGAAGACATGTCCTTGCGCCGGAAAGCCTTTTGAAAAGGCGGGCATGGGGTCGGGTATCAACAACACTAGCCCACCGGCGCTTTTGTATTCGCCATAGCGCGGATGCAATCAGGAGATTTCATGTCAGTATCTACCCCCACGCGCGAAGATTTCGCAGCGCTTCTCGAAGAATCCTTTGCCTCCAACGATCTTGCCGAAGGCTATGTTGCCAAGGGTATCGTAACGGCAATCGAGAAGGACGTTGCCATCGTCGACGTCGGCCTCAAGGTTGAAGGCCGCGTACCGTTGAAGGAATTCGGCGCGAAGTCCAAGGACGGCACGCTGAAGGTCGGCGACGAAGTCGAAGTTTACGTCGAGCGCATCGAAAACGCTCTCGGCGAAGCCGTTCTGTCGCGCGAGAAGGCTCGCCGCGAAGAAAGCTGGGTCAAGCTCGAAGCCAAGTTCGAAGCTGGCGAGCGCGTCGAAGGCGTTATCTTCAACCAGGTCAAGGGTGGTTTCACCGTCGATCTGGACGGCGCTGTTGCCTTCCTTCCGCGTTCGCAGGTCGACATCCGTCCGATCCGCGACGTTACCCCGCTGATGCACAACCCGCAGCCCTTCGAAATCCTCAAGATGGACAAGCGTCGCGGCAACATCGTTGTTTCGCGTCGCACGGTTCTCGAAGAGTCGCGTGCCGAGCAGCGTTCTGAAATCGTTCAGAACCTCGAAGAAGGCCAGGTTGTTGACGGCGTCGTCAAGAACATCACCGATTACGGTGCGTTCGTTGACCTCGGCGGCATCGACGGCCTGCTGCACGTCACCGACATGGCATGGCGCCGCGTCAACCATCCTTCGGAAATCCTCAACATTGGCCAGCAGGTCAAGGTTCAGATCATCCGCATCAACCAGGAAACCCACCGTATCTCGCTCGGCATGAAGCAGCTCGAGTCCGATCCGTGGGATGGCATCTCCGCCAAGTACCCGGTTGGCAAGAAGATCTCCGGTACGGTCACGAACATCACCGACTACGGTGCATTCGTCGAGCTGGAGCCGGGCATCGAAGGCCTGATCCACATTTCCGAAATGTCCTGGACCAAGAAGAACGTCCATCCCGGCAAGATCCTGTCCACGAGCCAGGAAGTCGACGTTGTCGTTCTCGAAGTCGATCCGTCCAAGCGCCGTATCTCGCTCGGCCTCAAGCAGACGCTGGAAAACCCGTGGCAGGCATTTGCCTACAGCCATCCGGCCGGCACTGAAGTTGAAGGCGAAGTCAAGAACAAGACCGAATTCGGTCTGTTCATCGGCCTCGAAGGCGATGTCGACGGCATGGTTCACCTGTCGGATCTCGACTGGAACCGTCCGGGCGAGCAGGTCATCGAAGAGTACAACAAGGGTGACGTCGTCAAGGCTGTCGTTCTCGACGTTGACGTCGAGAAGGAACGCATCTCGCTCGGCATCAAGCAGCTCGGCAAGGATGCTGTCGGCGAAGCCGCTTCTTCCGGCGACCTGCGCAAGAACGCAGTCGTTTCCGCTGAAGTCATCGGCGTCAACGATGGCGGCATCGAAGTGAAGCTCGTCAACCACGAAGACCTCACCTCGTTCATCCGTCGCGCTGACCTTTCCCGTGACCGCGACGAGCAGCGCCCCGAGCGCTTCTCGGTTGGCCAGGTTGTCGACGCCCGCGTCGTCAACTTCTCGAAGAAGGACCGCAAGGTCATGCTTTCGATCAAGGCTCTGGAAATCGCTGAAGAGAAGGAAGCCGTCGCACAGTTCGGTTCGTCCGACTCGGGCGCTTCGCTCGGCGACATCCTCGGCGCGGCTCTGAAGAACCGCGGCGAATAATCGCTCCGATCTTTGAAATGAAGAACCCGCCGGAATTTCCGGCGGGTTTTTTGTTGGGTTCAACGGGCCTTGCCCGCTTGAGCGCGAAGGGTAAGGCTTCTCTCGACGTCATTGGCGCGACTTACATTCCAATCTGACCACGCCGAATTCAGAGCATGCCGCTCATCTTCAGATAATAATTTTCCGCGCTGTCGTCGGAAGCCACCGCTGTCGGGCTTTCCTGCGTGTCGATCCCGTCATTGGCGGCGATACGTTCTTCTTTTTCGTCCTGACCGTCGGAATTATCAGCGCCGGCTTCGGCCTCGTCATTTGCCTCATCCTCGGAAAACGGACCGCCTCCGCGCGGCGGCGTTTCCGATTCATAGTCCTCATCCGCCGGCGGATAGGCGACGAGCGGCAGCGGTGTGCCGTCTTTTACCAGAGCCGCGGCGATCAACGATTGCGAAGCCGATTGCTCCAGCATCGCCATTCTCGCTTCCGGGTCCAGCATGGCCCGAGGCAGCGGCTGGGTTTCGGGGCGATGGGTCGCCGTTTCCGTTTCCTCACCCGAGGGGCGGGCGGCGGCTGTTGCGAGGGCCGATTTTTCGGCGGGCTGATCGTCGGACGGTTGCTGCGCAACACCCTGCGGCGCGGGCGGAGGCTCTTGCGTGCCGGTCGGCTTGAGCGGAAGTTTGCCGGCGGTGGCGGCAAGCAGCAGGCTGTTCACGGTCTCGGCGTCGTCTGCGAACAAACCGGATGGCGGGGTAAGGCCCGTGCGGATCTCTTTCTGCTCCGGCTTCATCGTCTCCCGATGCGCAAGGGCAGGGCGGGCTTCGCCGGTTTCGGCGCGGGGCGGATTTGCCGGGCGGGCCTCGGCCGATACTTCCTTCATCGCGCTGCCGATTTGTGGCGGAAGCGGACGTATCGTGTTTTCGGCTCTTCCATCCGGCCTTGCGGCATTGGTCGGCGTATCATGTGTGTCGGCAGGCGGAGTGGAAAGCGTGGGCCGGGGGTCCAGTTGCGCCGTTAGCGCCGCCACCGTGGCTTTCATCGCTGCGCCACTGAGCGCGAGCGGCCCGATGAGCAGCGGCAGGAGCCGGCTGACGGTGGCGGAATTTGCCGCCTGCGCTGTCGCGGCCGGAGACGGGCGAGCTTCCGCATTCTGGCTCGGTGCGTTCTGCTGTTTCGGCTGGGCCGATTGCGCAGGGGCAGGATTGGAGGAATTGTTCTGCTGATAGGAGGAAACCACCGCCTTTGCCGCAAGATCCGTTCCCTTGTAACGGGAAAGCTCGATCAACAACGCGAGGCGGGCAGCATCCGGCCCGGTCGGCTGTTTCAGGATTTCGGCGAGCATCGAAAGGGTCAGGCCCTGCAGGGCCTTGCCGACCTGCTGTTCCAGCGCCAGGCGTTGTGGCGCGGGCAGGGTGCGGAGCGCCTCCGTCAGCCGCGTCACATAGGTCTCTATGGCTTCGCCATCCCGCCGGGGCAGGTTCATCAGCTTGCCGAGCGCTTCCGCCAGAACGGCGGTGCTGCGCGAGAGCTGAAATTCGCTGGTAAGGGAGGCGATTGCCGCGCGGGCAAAAAGGCTGCTGTTTTCAGGGGCGGGAGTGTTCGGTTGCGGCGGTGCAGTCTGTTTCACCTGCTCGCGCGGCGTCAGTGAAACCGTGGTTCCATAGGCGGCATCGGTTGCCGCAATTTTCGGTACAGGCGGTAACATGCTGCGCTCCGTTTCTATCGGTGACCGCCGCTGGCTGCGAAAGGGCCAATCCCCATTGGCTCTGTGATCCGCATCTGGCTTGAATGTTGAAAAATCGCCGCGCCGGTGATGGACAGGTGTCATCTCGCCCGCTCATGCGGGAGCGCCGTATACGCCTCTGACCGCAATGCCGGTTGCAGCGCATACAGAATCATCAAGCTCAATCTTGGCTTGCAGATATTAAGATTTGGCTAACCAAGGAATTGCGCGTCCGGTCAGGGCGAAACGCCGATGAACATGCGGTAAAGGCCGTTATCGTCGGAATTGACCGAGGAAATATGGTCGGGATCGCTGGGCGCCGTCTCAAAAGCTTCCGGCGGCATGGCATCGAGCCAGCTTGCCTTGGGAAGATTTCGATCCGGTTGAATGTTGACCGGGTCGATGAGGCTGTCTTCCTCAGCGGGCGCGGTGAAGGCCGCATCATCCGGAACGAGCGACGGGGCGGCCATGGATAGCAGCGCCTGCGCGGCATTGGGTTCTGTGTCGTAAACGGCGCTGCCGGATAGGCCGGAAATATCGGTCATGTCTGAACTCACATCATGTTTCGCTCAAGTGACGATCGGACGCGGCAATCATGCCGCCTTTTTCTTCAGCAGTTCATAAAGGCCATTGTCGTCGATCGAGATCGGCAAAATGGCGTTGCGGGTGTCTTCGACAAGCGCCTGCGCATCGAGCAGTTTTTCGCCGTCGTCTTCCGCATCGGCCGGATCGGTGCCCGCGTCTGTCTCCGCAGGCTCATTTTCGTTTTCCGCCGGGGCGGCTTGCTCAGCCGGCACAGCCGCAAGCACGGCGATCAGGGCCGTTTCCGACGATGTGTCGGCCGACGCCTGCGGATCGACGCCTTCCGTTTTTTCGTCGCCGGAAGCATCGATATGCTCCTTCACGACGTCCTGAAGCTCCTGCACGTCTTCAAGCTTGCCCTGCGCATCGCGCGCCTGAATATCCTGTTCCCGCTCGGCCTTCACCTCGGCATCGTTGATTTCGCCGATACGATCTTTACCGCGTTCGGCCTGCAACTCTTCCCTGGTTTTGGGATCGGCGACATCTTCGAGACGCTGGATGACCTTCAGGGTTTCACGCGTCATGAAGCGGGTGCCCTGCGCCTGTTCGTCCAAGGCCTCCTTCACGGCGCGCGCCTCATCGCCATAGGGGTTGGCGATGGCGGAGATCATCTGCCGGGCGGAGACGCCGAGTTGTTTGAGGCCGGTCGATTCTTCCAGATCGTCGACGCTTTTCGGCAGGGTCGCGCGCGCCGCCATGATGGCTTTCGACATCTGCTCGCCGAAATCCTCTTCCGTGCCTGTGAGGCCTGCACCCTTTGCGATGCGGGCGGCAAGGGCGGCCATGGGATCGGTCTTGGTGTTAACGCCATTGTTCAGCACGTCCACGACCTCAGCCTCCGAAACGCCGAAGGATTTCAGGGAAATCTTCGTGGCTTTCCCCTGCGCATCGGTTTTTTCGAAACTGTCGGTCAGGGTCAGCGCATCCTGAAGTCTTCGTGCGAAGGAAAAGCTCGATTCGTCCTTTTCCTGTGTGATGCCCAGCGCGGAGGAAAAGCGGGAGACAAGCGAGGCGAAGGCATCGGCATCCGGTTTCATGACGCCGAAGAGATAGGCGCTTATCTTCTCATTGGCGGCGCGCTGGCTTTCGTCCGGCTGCGGGTTTGTCTTGACCGCATCGTCCTTTTTGGTACCGTTGGCCTTTTCCTGCTCTTCGCGCTGGCGTTCCTCGATGGTTTCGACCATCGAGCGCATGAGGTCGCTGACTGCAATGCCCGCCGTCTGCTGTAGCGGAGTAATCATCCCTCAAAGTCCCCGGCCGCCAAAGTTGCGGCCGAGAATAGGCAATTCTGGTAAATCAGTGCTTAAACCAGATGCGGGCTCGCTCAGCTATGGGCGAAAATATCGGTTTCCTCCCAGCCGAGGAGGTCGAGCTTCGCGCGCGTCGGCAGAAAGGCGAAACAGGCGTCGGCGTGGTCGAGGCGGCCGTCACGCACGAGACGACCTGTCAGCTTGTCGCGCAGCGCGTGCAGGTGCAGCACGTCGGAGGCGGCATATTCGAGCTGCGCCGGCGACAGGGTCTCGGCCGCCCAGTCGGAAGATTGCTGTGCCTTGGAAATATCGACTTCCAGCATTTCCTTGAGGTTATCCTTCAGCCCGTGCCGGTCCGTATAGGTGCGGGTCAGTCGCGAGGCGATCTTGGTGCAGAAGACCGGCGTGGTCGTCACGCCGAAGGTGTGGAACAGGACGGCGATATCGAAACGGCCATAGTGAAAAATCTTCTGGCGGGCGGGATCGGCAAGCATCCGCACGAGGTTCGGCGCTTGCCTCTGGCCGGCGGCGATGCGTATGACGTCCGCCGTGCCGTCGCCCGGCGAAAGCTGAACGACACAGAGGCGGTCGCGGCGCGGCACCAGTCCCAGCGTTTCCGTATCGATTGCGATGGCGCCGGTGTAACGCGCGGCATCTTCGGCTGAAATATCGCCTTCGTGGTAACGGATGGGTGCTGCCATGTCCTGCTCCAGAAATTCCAGTTTCTTGCTCCGGCTATAACGGAAAGAGCGGCGGGACGATACCGTTTTATCGGCTCGTCCGGTGCGTCACGCCGCATGGCCTTGGCACTTGCCTTTGCGAAAGCCCCCGGGTTAGGGTCGGGAAATCCTTTCCTGACAAATCGCATGAATTCCCGATGACAAAGAAAATCTATCTCGCCGGACCGGAAGTCTTCCTCCCGAACGCGCGCGAAATGCTCGATCTCAAGGCCTCGCTGGCGCGGGAAGCCGGTTTCACGCCGCTTTCGCCGGGCGATCTGCAAATTCCGCCGGCGGATACCAGGGTCGGTCACGGCTGCAACATCAATGCCGTCGATGAGCGGATGATGCTGGAAGCGGATGCGGTGATCGCCAACCTCACGCCGTTTCGCGGCATCGCCGCCGATACGGGAACCAGCTATGAGCTGGGCTTCATGTGCGCGCTGGGCAAGCCGGTTTTCGCTTATACCAATGTCGCGGCCAATCACTTCACCCGCATCAAGGCGCGTTATGGCGGCGTCGCCACCCTGGATGAAACGGGCCGTTATCGCGGGCCGGACGGGCTGTCGATCGAGAATTTCGACATGGTCGACAATCTCATGCTGCATGGCGGGATTTTGCGGCGCGGCGGCGTCATCATCGTTGGCGATGCTCCCGAAGAGGCTTTGTATACGGATCTCGAGGCCTACAGGCGCTGTCTTGCGGCGGCGGCTGAAAAATTACTGACACCGATTGACCCTGAAAAAACCAATAGAGTGGAGGCATCATCATGAGCGGAACCATCCTCATCACCGGCGCGACATCCGGCTTCGGACAGGCCACGGCGCGGCGCTTCGTCAAGGAGGGCTGGAAGGTCATCGGCACGGGCCGGCGGGCGGAACGGCTGGAGGCGCTTTCCGCGGAGCTCGGTTCCGCCTTTCATGGCCTCGCCTTCGATATCACCGACGAGGAGGCGACAGGAAAGGCGCTGTCCGGATTGCCGGAAGGCTTCCGGGATATCGACGTTCTCGTCAACAATGCCGGTCTCGCACTCGGCACCGCGCCCGCACCGCAGGTGCCCTTGAAAGACTGGCAGATCATGGTGGACACCAACATCACCGGTCTCCTGAACATCACCCACCATCTGCTGCCGACGCTGATCGGGCGCAAGGGTATTGTCGTCAACCTCTCGTCTGTGGCTGCGCATTACCCCTATACGGGCGGCAATGTGTATGGCGGTACCAAAGCGTTCCTGCGGCAGTTTTCGCTCGGCCTGCGTTCCGACCTGCATGGCAAGGGCGTGCGGGTGACGTCCATCGAGCCCGGCATGTGCGAAACGGAATTTACGCTGGTGCGCACCGGCGGCAATCAGGAAGCCTCGGACAATCTCTACAAGGGCGTCAATCCGATCACGGCTGACGATATTGCCAACACCATCCACTGGGTCGCCTCGCAGCCCAAACATATCAACATCAACAGCCTCGAACTCATGCCGGTCAACCAGTCCTTCGCCGGTTTCCAGGTCTATCGGGACAGCTGATTTTCCCGCGATTTTGGGGAGTGCTGAAAAACCGGGCAGGAATTTTCGAGCTATGCAGAAATGCAATGCTGCATTGCGAGACTTGCTCTGTTAAAAATTACGGATGCCGCTATATTCAAATCATCGAAGCGACGCACTCCTCCTCCCAGCGTCGCTCGATGTGGATCGGTGGTACTCCTCCTCCCAATCACCGATCAAGTTTGAAGCCTGCCGCACCTCCTCCCGCGGCAGGCTTTTTCCTTTTCTGGGCGTCTTTTCCTTGAATATTTTTGGCCGTTTACTTCCCGTGCACCGGCTCGGTGCTGAAGACGGTCCGCAGTCTCCCCTTGGATTTCCGGGGGATTTTGAATTTCCGCGTCAAGGCAATGAATGTTGAAATCAGGCGTGCGTCGATCACATTTTCGTTATGTCTAGATAAATTTGCACAGTTTTGTGGTGGCGTGCCCTGCCGGGCCATTGCTTACCCCCCGCCCTGTGTTTAAGCATGGGCAAAAGAACGCTTGGGAGGTTGTCGGCACGCCTGTGTCTGCGGCCCGAAAGCGGCGGGGAGAGAATGGCAGACTTTCAAGAGGCGCTGAAGCGGTTTCAGCCGATCGCGGTTTCATCGATCGCTGAAGACGAGCTCAGGTTGCGACTACGCGGCCTGCAGGCGCGAATGATCCAGCAAAATATCAAGGCGGTCTGGCTCGATGCATCATCGTCGCTGACCTATTATACCGGCCTGTCGCTTGGTCTTTCCGAGCGCATTCACGGCGCCCTGGTGCCGGCGGAAGGTGTGCCGGTCTATGTCAGCCCGACCTTCGAGGAGCCGAAGCTTCAGACGCTCATCCGCATTGCGGGTGAGGTTGCCGTCTGGGAAGAGGATGAAAGCCCGTTCGACCTGATGGCAAGGCGCATTGAGGCGCTGGCCTGTCCCGGTCATCTTGTCGCCATCGATCCCGCCACCCCCTTCGTCTTCGCATCGGCCCTCATGCAGCGTCTTGAAGGGCGCATCATTTCCGCCCAGCCGATGATCGTCGCCCAGCGGCAGGTCAAATCCGCAGCCGAGATCGCCATCATCCAGACGGCGATGGACGCGAGTTACGGCGTGCAGAAGGCCGTGTTCGAAGGGCTGCGTCCCGGCGTTTCCACCACGGAAGTCGCTGATTTCGTTAATGCGGCGCATGTCGCCCTTGGCCTGAAGCCGCTTTTCGTGGCGGTGCAGTTCGGCGAGGCGACGGCCTATCCGCATGGCGTGCCCCATGCGCAGACGCTCAGCGAAGGCGATATGGTGCTGGTCGATCTCGGCGGCATTCTTCACGGCTATCGTTCCGATATCACCCGCACCTATGTCTTCGGCAAACCGACGGAACGGCAGCGTTTCCTCTGGAACGCCGAGCGCGACGCGCAGGCGGCGGCCTTTGCCGCAGCCAAAGTCGGCGCTGCCTGCTCGGATGTGGACAGGGCCGCGCGCGACAGCCTGAAAGCGGCCGGTTTCGGCCCGGATTATCAGCTTCCCGGCCTGCCGCACCGCACCGGCCACGGGCTTGGGCTGGATATTCACGAAGAACCCTATATCGTTGCAGGAAATGCCACGGCGCTGGAGCCGGGCATGTGTTTTTCCATCGAGCCGATGCTGTGCGTTTATGGCGAATGCGGCGTCCGTCTCGAGGATATAGCCTATATGACGGAGGCGGGACCGCGCTGGTTCTGCCCACCGGAGAAGAACCTCGACCGGTTGTTTCAGCCGGTCGCCGGGTAATTGGTCGGGAGGCAAAGGACCGAACGGCGACACGGGGCTCCCATGTCGCTGCTGACCAGAAGAGGTAGGCCCCCGGACGGGGCCGCAGGAACTCAGAAAAAGAGGGAAAGGACCACCAGATGAAAACGCTGACCCGCAGTTTGCTTATCGCCTCTGCGATTGCGATCACTTCCGCCATGCCCGCCATGGCGAAGACCTTCGTTTATTGCTCCGAGGCATCGCCGGAAGGCTTCGATCCGTCGCCCTACACCGCTGGCGGCACCTTCGACGCTTCCGCGCATCCGGTCTACAACCGCCTGACCGAGTTCAAGAAGGGCACGACCGAAGTTGAGCCCGGCCTTGCCGAAAAATGGGAAGTTTCGAGCGACGGTCTGGAATATACCTTCCACCTGCGCAAGGGCGTGAAGTGGCACTCCAACGACAAGTTCACGCCGAGCCGCGAATTCAACGCCGATGACGTGATCTTCAGCTACGACCGCCAGCGCGATGCGAAGAACCCGTGGAACCAGTATATCGCAGGCATCACCTACGAATATTTCAACTCCATGGAAATGCCGTCGCTGATCAAGGAAATCGTCAAGGTCGACGATTACACCGTCAAGTTCGTGCTGACGCGTCCGGAAGCGCCGTTCCTCGCCAACATCGCCATGCCTTTCGCCTCCATCGTATCGAAGGAATATGCCGATACGCTGGAAAAGGCCGGCACCAAGGAAGACTTCAACAACCTGCCGATCGGCACAGGCCCGTTCAAGTTCGTCGCCTATCAGAAGGACGCGGTCATCCGCTACCAGAAGAACGCCGACTACTGGGGTGAAGCACCGAAGATCGACGACCTGATCTTCGCGATCACGCCGGACGCCGCCGTTCGTCTGCAGAAGCTGAAGGCTGGCGAATGCCACCTGATGCCTTACCCGGCTCCGGCTGACCTTGCCGCCATCCGCGCCGATTCCAACCTCAAGCTCGATGAACAGTCGGGTCTGAACGTCGCCTACTTCGCCTATAACACCACCGTTGCGCCTTTCGACAAGCCGGAAGTCCGCAAGGCGCTGAACATGGCGATGAACAAGCAGGCGATCATCGACGCCGTGTTCCAGGGCGCGGGTCAGGTTGCCAAGAACCCGATCCCGCCGACCATGTGGTCCTATAACGACAGCATCAAGGACGATGCGTACGATCCGGAAGCGGCCAAGAAGGCTCTCGAAGCCGCTGGCGTCAAGGATCTGTCGATGAAGATCTGGGCAATGCCGGTTCAGCGTCCTTACATGCCGAACGCACGCCGCACCGCCGAACTCATCCAGGCGGATTTCGCCAAGGTTGGCGTCAAGGCCGAGATCGTCTCCTATGAATGGGGTGAATACCTCAAGAAGTCGACCGAAGTGAACCGCGACGGCGCCGTCATCCTCGGCTGGACCGGTGACAACGGTGACCCGGACAACTTCATGGGCGTTCTGCTCTCCTGCGCTTCGGCAGGCGAAGGCGGCACGAACCGTGCGCAGTGGTGCAACAAGGAGTTCTCCGAGCTGATTTCCAAGGCGAAGCAGGCGACTGACGTTGCCGAGCGCACCAAGCTTTACGAGCAGGCGCAGGTGATCTTCAAGGAACAGGCTCCGTGGGCGACGCTTGCGCATTCCACGCAGTTCGTTCCGATGTCCGCCAAGGTTTCCGGCTTCACCATGAGCCCGCTTGGCGACTTCACCTTCGAAAACGTCGACATCGCGGAATAATCCCAAACAACGGACGCGCGGAAGGACCCTGTTCTTCCGCGCGTCTTTTCAGGAAAAAGCCATGATCCGGTTCATTCTCGGCAAACTTCTCTATCTCGTTCCGACATTTCTCGGGATCACCTTTGTCGCCTTCTCCTTCGTGCGCGTCCTGCCGGGAGATCCCGTGCTGCTGATGGCGGGCGAACGCGGCATTTCACCCGAACGGCATGCGCAGCTTGCCGAACAGCTCGGCTTCAGCCAGCCCATCTGGCAGCAATATCTTCATTTCCTCGGACGGCTGCTTCAGGGCGATCTCGGCAATTCGCTGGTCACCAAGAAGCCGGTTCTCACCGAGTTCCTGTCGCTCTTCCCCGCGACGGTCGAGCTTGGTCTCGTCGCCATCATCATCGCAACCTTGATCGGCGTGCCGGTCGGCGTCATCGCCGCCATCCGTCGCGGTTCCTGGTTCGACCAGATTTCCATGACGACCGCGCTCGTCGGCTTCTCCATGCCGATCTTCTGGTGGGGGCTGCTGCTCATCATCATGTTCTCCGGCATCCTGCAATGGACGCCGGTGTCGGGCCGCATCTCGCTGATGTATTTCTTCCCCTCCGTCACCGGTTTCATGCTGATCGACAGCCTGATTTCGGGCCAGAAGGGCGCCTTCGCGTCGGCCTTTTCGCATCTCATCCTGCCCTCCGTCGTGCTCGCCACCATTCCGCTGGCGGTGATTGCGCGTCAGACGCGCTCGGCCATGCTGGAAGTCATGGGTGAGGATTATGTGCGCACCGCCCGCGCCAAGGGCATGTCGTCCGCCCGCGTCGTCGGCATCCATGCGCTGCGCAACGCCATGATCCCGGTCATCACCACCATCGGCCTGCAGATCGGCGTGCTGATGGCTGGTGCCATCCTGACTGAAACCATCTTTTCCTGGCCGGGCATCGGCAAGTGGATGATCGATTCCATCTCGCGCCGTGATTATCCGGTCGTGCAGAGCGGCCTGCTCCTGATCGCGGGTCTGGTGATGATCGTCAACCTGCTCGTCGATCTGACCTATGGCCTCATCAATCCGAGGATCCGTCACAAATGACCGATGTGACCACCACCCCCGGCGTCCGCCTTTCGGACGCCGCCATCCGCCGCCGGATGCTTGCCGATTTCTGGTTCTATTTCCGCCAGAACCGCGGCGCCGTCATCGGGCTTGCCGTCTTCATCCTGCTTGTGCTGGTGGCGATCTTCGCGCCCATCCTGGCCCCGCATGATCCGACACAACAATATCGCGATGCGCTCCTCGTCCCGCCGGTCTGGCAGGAAGGCGGCCGCGCCGGCTTCTTCTTCGGCACCGATGCGGTGGGCCGCGACATGCTGTCCCGCCTGATCTACGGTGCGCAATATTCGCTGTTCATCGGCGTCGTCGTCGTCTCCATCGCCCTTGTCGGCGGTATCGTCATCGGTCTCGTCGCCGGCTTCTTCGGCGGCTGGGTGGATACCGTCATCATGCGCGTGATGGACGTCATCCTGGCGTTTCCGTCGCTGCTTCTGGCGCTGGTTCTGGTGGCGGTCCTCGGGCCGGGTCTCACCAATGCCATGATCGCGATTGCCATCGTCTACCAGCCGCATTTCGCGCGTCTGACGCGTGCTGCGGTCATGAGTGAGTTGAGACGAGAATATGTCACCGCCGCCCGCGTGGCCGGCGCCGGCAATATCCGGCTGATGTTCAAGACCATCCTGCCGAATTGCCTTGCGCCGCTGATCGTTCAGGCAACGCTTTCCTTCTCGTCCGCGGTTCTCGATGCCGCCGCTCTCGGCTTCCTCGGCATGGGCGCGCAGCCGCCCGCTTCCGAATGGGGCACGATGCTGGCGGAAGCGCGTGAATTCATCCTGCGCGCCTGGTGGGTCGTGACCCTTCCGGGCCTGACGATCCTGATCTCGGTGCTCGCCATCAACCTCATGGGTGACGGCCTGCGCGATGCGCTCGATCCCAAACTGAAGCGGAGCTGAGCGATGAGCCTGCTGAAAATCAAGAACCTCACCGTCAAATTCGCCACCGCCACCGGAGCGTTCACGGCCGTCAACGGCATCGATGTTTCCGTGGACAAGCACGAGGTGCTGGCCATCGTCGGCGAGTCCGGTTCCGGCAAGTCGGTATCGATGCTCGCCGTCATGGGGCTTCTGCCCGATACCGCGACGATCACCGCCGACGAGATGACCTTCGATGGCAAGAACCTTTTGGCCATGTCGCCGCAGGAGCGCCGCAGGGTGATCGGTCGCGAGATCACCATGATCTTCCAGGAGCCGGTCGCCTCGCTCAACCCGTCCTTCACGGTGGGTTTCCAGATCGAGGAGGTTCTGCGCCTCAATCTCGGCATGAGCGGCGCTGCTGCGCGTGCCCGCGCCCTGGAGCTGTTCCGGGCTGTCGGCATTCCCGAGCCGGAAACCAAGCTCAAGGCCTATCCGCACCAGATGTCGGGCGGCCAGTGCCAGCGCGTGATGATCGCCATCGCTATCGCCTCCAAACCGCGCCTGCTGATCGCCGACGAGCCGACCACCGCTCTTGATGTGACGATCCAGAAGCAGATCCTCGATCTGCTGATGAACCTGCAGGCGGAATATGGCATGGCGCTGATCCTCATCACCCATGACATGGGCGTGGTGGCGGAAACCGCCGACCGCGTCGTCGTGCAATATAAGGGCCGCAAGATGGAGGAGGCGGATGTCTTGAGCCTCTTCGAAGCCCCGCAGCATCCCTATACCAAGGCACTGCTTTCGGCCCTGCCGGAAAATGCCACCGGCGACCGTTTGCCCACGGTTTCCGATTTCTTCGGCAAGGAGGGCGTTCAATGAGCATCGTTGTCGAAGGCAAGGGCATTACCCGCGACTATCATGTTCCCGGCGGCCTGTTCGGCGGCGCCAAGACGGTGCAGGCCCTGAAGGGCATCGACTTTACCGTCGAGCGCGGCAAGACGCTTGCCATCGTCGGTGAATCCGGCTCCGGTAAATCGACGCTTGCCCGCATCATCGCGCTGATCGACCCGGCGTCCGGCGGCGAACTGAAGATCGAGGGCAAGCCGGTCGATATCGCCAGGCGCCGTCCCGATACGGAGATGCGCTCCAAGGTGCAGATGGTGTTCCAGAACCCCTATGGCAGCCTCAATCCGCGCCAGAAGGTGGGCGACGTGCTGATGGAACCGCTGGTCATCAACACCAAGATACCGGCTTCCGAGCGCCGCGAGCGGGCCGAAGCCATGCTGGTGAAGGTCGGTCTCGGTCCTGAGCATTTCAACCGTTATCCGCACATGTTCTCCGGCGGCCAGCGCCAGCGCATCGCCATTGCGCGCGCACTGATGCTGAACCCGGCGCTGCTGGTGCTGGACGAGCCGGTCTCCGCGCTCGATCTTTCGGTGCAGGCGCAGGTGCTGAACCTTCTCGCCGACCTTCAGGAAGAATTCGAGCTGACCTATGTTTTCGTCAGCCACGATCTTTCGGTGGTGCGTTACATCGCCGATGATGTGATGGTCATTTCGAAGGGTGTGGCGGTGGAGCAGGGCACGCGCGAGGAACTCTTCGCCGACCCGAAACATCCCTATACCCGCCAGCTTTTCGCCGCGACACCGATCACGGATGTCGATGCCATCCGCGCCCGCGTGGAACGCCGCAAGGCGGCACGGCTGGCAGCGACAGCCTGAAGACTGACGACCGAGGTTAAAAACAGGCCGGATTTCCGGCCTGTTCTTTTTCAGGACTTCAGGAAACGCGCGATTGCCGCAAGCGCGCCGTGTTCCCGAATGTCACGATAGGCGGCTTTCAGGGCTGGGACGAAGGTTTCGTTCCTGGGCAGGTCGCTGCCAAATGTGCGCTCGAAAGTCAGAAAACGGTCGACGACCGCATCCGGCGCCATTGCCAGTTGATCCGGCGCATCCCACTCCTTGAAAGCGGGATCGAGAATGGTGATCGGCTGCCCCTTTTCATTCTTGTCCGCGCAGGACCTGATCCAGAGCGCGACGGCGAAAATGACCGTCCGGCTTTCAGCCTTCTCCGCAAGCAATTCACGCAACGGGGCGAGAATGCGCAGCGGCACTTTCTGCGATGCATCGGAGGCGATCTGCATGGTCTTGTGCTGCAATGAGGGATTGGCGAAACGCTGCCGCAGGCCGGCTGCGAATTCCGCACCGTTGACGGCGGGATCGAGCGTCCGTTTGATCTCGCGCCAATAGGCGTCGATGAAATCGCGCACGGGCTTTTCACCCCAAGCATCCGCCACCGTCGCAAGGCCGGCAATCTGGCCGATGGCGGCGATGGCGCTGTGGGAGCCGTTCAGCATTCTGAGCTTCATATGCTCGTATGGCTCGACATTGCCGACGAATTCCACGCCTGATTTCTCGAGCGCCGGCCTTCCATGCGGAAAACGGTCCTCAATGACAAAACGGAAATAGGGTTCGGCCACCACCGGCCAGGCATCGCTGAGGCCGAGTGTGGTCGAAATCTGCTCGCGGTCCGCATCCGTGGTGGCGGGAACGATCCGGTCCACCATCGAGCAGGGGCAGGCAATATTGGTTTCGATGAAGGACGCCAGTTCCGGATCGGCCAGTTCCGCAAATTCCAGCAGCAGCTTTTGCAGCACATGGCCGTTGGCGGGCAGGTTGTCGCAGGACAGGAGCGTCAGGGGCCGGGAATCCTCCTTGCGCCTGCGCCGTGTGGCGGCAAGGATGAAGCCGAAGATGGAGCGCGGCCGCTCCGGGTTTTCGAGATCATGGACGATATCGGGATGATCGCGCAGCAGGCTGCGGGAGGCGAGATTGGTCAGGTAACCTTTTTCCGTCACGGTCAGGGTGACGATGAGGACGCGCGGATCGGCCATCCGCTCCACCAGCCGTTCAGGCTCTTCCGGGGCGACGATGGTTTCGAGAATCGAACCGATGATGCGCAGGCGCTCGCTCTCACCGTCTCGCAGGCAAAAGGTGTAGAGATTATCCTGCGGCTCGATGGCGTCGCGCGTATCCGGGCTGCGCAGCGATGCCGCGACGATGCCCCATCGGGTTTCGCCGCGATTAAGGCAATCGTCGATGAAAACCGCCTGATGCGCTCGATGAAAGGCCCCGACGCCGAGATGGACGATGCCGGGCGTGACGCTTTGACGGTTATAGGCGGGTGTCGTGACGGATTGCGGCAGGCGGGGCAGGGTTGCAGCGTAAAGCCGGTCTGTCATCGATGCGAAATCCCCATGCGGAACGGGACGATAGTGGCTCGCGCCCCTCTCATTGCGACGTCCGGCTTGTGGCGCATCATGTCAGTTCCTCCCCTATATGCGGAATGATCAGGCGCCGGCCTCTTTGAGCAGCCGGACCTGGCGCAGCGTATTCTGGCGGCTGCGCTCGAGATGCCGCCACAGGGCATCGACGATCTGGGCCTTGCTGCCGGCGGCGATGGCATCGGCGATATTCTGATGCTCCTCGACCGAGCGGGCGTAGTCGCCGAGGATCGAGACGAAAACCGTGTGGGTCTGGTCGAGAATGCGCTCATGCGAGCCGGAAATGACCGGAATGCGCGCCGCCGACACAAGGGTCGTATGGAAGCTGCGGTCGTAAAAAAGCGCTTTCGATAATTCGTCGAGCGTCGAGCCTTTGGCGAATTCGCGATGTTTCGCAAGGCTTTCCAGCAGTTCCGCGTGCAGCGCTCCATCCAGTTGCCCGGCGTCGAAGGCCACTTCCACCGCGCCTTTTTCGAGCAGCATTCTGGCGGCGTAAAGTTCCTCCACGTCCTCCACGGTGAAATCGCGCACCACCATGCCGCGCCGGGAGGAATTGACCACCAGCCCATCGGCCTCGAGTTTCAGGCAGGCTTCCTTGACCGGCGTGGGGCTGATGCCGAGATCGGCGGCAAGCTCATTGGGCAGCAGGCGTTCGCCGCCGCGCAATCTGCCGCTGACGATGCGTGCGCGCAGTTCCTGATGCGCCTGTTCGGCGAGCGTGACTTTGACCAGAGAGTTCATGGCGGCATCATTGCCCAGCTTTAAAGGGCTGGCAATGGCTGAATATTAAAAATAAAAAATTTTTTATTTTACAAAGGCCATTTTTGCTTTAGCTCTATCCGTCAGCGGAAGCCGGCTGCTGGAGGAGGGCGGTCTGGCAATTTCCCCAAAGCCATCTTCGCGGCCCATGGTCGCGGGGACGCGGCGTCTATTCCTCCCCGTAAGCAATCAGCAATCGAGGAATGACCGATCATGAAAATTACCGCCGTCGAACCTTTCATCCTGCACCTGCCGCTGACATCGGAATCCATTTCCGATTCCACCCACAGCATCACCCATTGGGGCGTCGTCGGTGCAAAGATCACCACCAGCGATGGCCTTGAGGGCTATGGTTTTACCGGCACCCACGCGCATCTGCCGTCGGACAGACTGATCACATCCTGCATCAGCGATTGTTACGCGCCCTTGCTTCTGGGGGAGGATGCGTCGGAGCATTCGAGGCTGTGGACGAAACTGGCCCGTTATCCGGCGCTGCAATGGGTCGGCAGGGCGGGCATCACCCATCTGGCGCTGGCCGCAGTTGACGTTGCGCTCTGGGACCTGAAGGCGAAAAAGGCGGGCGTGCCGCTCTGGCACTATCTCGGCGGCGCGCGCACGGCGGCGGTGGAGGCCTATAATACCGATATAGGCTGGCTTTCCTTCACGCTGGAGGATTTGCTCGCGGGCAGCGCAAGGGCGGTGGAGGAGGATGGGTTCACCCGGCTGAAGATCAAGGTCGGGCATGAAGACCCGAATATCGATATTGCCCGCCTTGCGGCAGTGCGCAAGCGTGTCGGTTCGTCCATCCGCATTGCCATCGACGGCAACGGCAAGTGGGATTTGCCCACATGCCAGCGTTTCTGCGCGGCGGCGAAAGATCTGGATATCTACTGGTTCGAGGAGCCTCTCTGGTATGACGATGTGACGAGCCATGCGCGGCTGGCGCGCAATACGTCGATTCCGATTGCGCTCGGGGAGCAGCTTTACACGGTGGATGCGTTCCGCTCATTCATCGATGCCGGTGCGGTTGCCTATGTCCAGCCGGATGTGACCCGACTTGGCGGCATCACCGAATATATTCAGGTTGCCGATCTCGCGCTCGCCCATCGCCTGCCCGTGGTGCCGCATGCCGGTGAGATGAGCCAGGTGCATGTGCATCTGAGCTACTGGCACCCGGCTTCGACCATTCTCGAATATATTCCGTGGATCAAGGATCATTTCGAAGAGCCGATCCATGTGCGGGACGGTGTTTACAAACGCCCGGAGCGCCCCGGCGCCAGCACCACGCCGCTGGCTGAAAGCTTCGCCCGTTATGGCAAGGCGGTGAAATGAGCAGGGGTATACAGCCCGGATTTTAAGGGATGGAAAGCACGTCCTCCGTCGTACCGGACTAGATCCGGCATCCAGCCACGGCGCGTCTGCGCCGTGAAAAGAGTCTTTCGCGATCAAGGACTTGATCGCGAAAGACCCCGGATCTAGTCCGGGGTGACGGAGTGTGGATGATGCAATTTTTCCAAATTTAGCGCCAGCCGAGAGCCGGCGCTACCTGCTTCAGGATCGTCTCGATCACATGGGCGTTGTAATCGACGCCCAGCTGGTTCGGTACGGTCAGAAGCAGCGTATCGGCCTCGGCGATGGCCTCGTCGGCTTTCAGCTGTTCGATCAGTTTTTCCGGCTCGGCGGCATAGCTGCGCCCGAAGATCGCGCGTGTCTTGTCGTCGATATAACCGATCTTGTCATCGCCTTCGTTGCCGTAACCGAAATAGGACCGGTCGCGGTCGTTGACGAGGGCGAAGATGCTGCGGCTGACCGACACACGCGGCTCGCGGGTGTGGCCTGCTTCCTTCCAGGCTTCCCGGAAGGTGCGGATCTGCTGCGCCTGCTGAACGTGGAAAGGCTCGCCCGTTTCATCTGTCTTCAGGGTGGAGCTTTGCAGGTTCATGCCGAGCTTTGCCGCCCACACCGCCGTTGCATTGGAACTCGAACCCCACCAGATGCGCTCGCGCAGCCCTTCGGAATGCGGCTCCAGCCGCAAAAGGCCGGGCGGGTTGGGGAACATCGGGCGCGGGTTCGGCTCAGCGAAACCTTCACCTTTCAGAAGCTCGAGGAAGACTTCGGTGTGCTGACGCGCCATGTCTTCTTCGCTCTGGCCCTCGGCCGGACGGTAACCGAAATAACGCCAGCCATCGATCACCTGTTCCGGCGAGCCGCGGCTGATGCCGAGCTGCAGTCGGCCACCGGCGATGAGGTCGGCCGAACCGGCGTCCTCCGCCATGTAGAACGGGTTTTCATAACGCATGTCGATGACGCCGGTGCCGATCTCGATCTTTTTCGTGCGCGCGCCGACGGCGGCCAGCAGCGGAAAGGGCGAGGCAAGCTGGCGGGCGAAATGGTGCACGCGGAAATAGGCGCCGTCGGCGCCCAGCTCTTCCGCCGCGACGGCGAGGTCTATCGATTGCAGCAGCGTGTCCGCAGCCGAGCGGGTCTGCGACGGGGGCGAGGGCGTCCAGTGGCCGAAGGACAGGAATCCGATCTTTTTCATGATGACCTTCCAGATGTCGGAGGATGCCGGTCTTCACAAACCGGCTTCGTTGTTGTCAGTCATATAGGCTGGGACGCGCATCCTCCAACCGGCCGCGCGTAGACACGGTGTCGCCGAAATGTGAACGATGGCTGTTCAGACCATCGTCCTGCGGTCGAGGATGAAGAGTTTTTCATGCGCGCGCGCCGTGGTGAGAATGAAATCCATCAGCGAGCGCACACGCGGCACATTGGCAAGGTCTTGATGGCTCGTCAGCCAGTAGCCCCGCCGCAGTTCCACCTCACCGGCAAGCACCATCTGCAGGTCCGGGAAACGCGCGGCGATGAAATTCGGCAGGATGCACAGGCCCCGGCCGCTCAGCGTGGCCGTCAGCTGCGCGAAAATACTTGAGGACTGAAAGCCCGGACGCAGGCCGGGAAGCACATCGCGCATATAGTCGAGACCCGGCGAGAAGATCAGGTCCTGCACGTAACCGATGAAGAAGTGATCGAGCAGGTCCTCGCGCTTGGTGATTTTTGGCCGCCCGGCGAGATAGGAACGCGAGGCATAGATATGCAGCGTATAATCGATGATCTGTTCGTTGATATAGGGACCGGCCTTCGGCGGATCGAGCGTGACGGCGACATCCGCCTCCTTTCGGGAAAGCGCCATGATCTGCTGGATCGTCACCATTTCCACCATGATGTGCGGATGGGTCACAGCGAAGTCTTTCAGCCTTTCCACGAAGAAAAAATTGGAAAAACCTTCAGGCGCGCTAAGGCGCACCACGCCGCGCAGCAGGCTGCCGCTTTCGGAAATATCCGATTGCAGCCTTTCCGCTTCCGCCTCGATACGCTCGACCGTATCCACCAGCCGCCGCCCGACGGTCGTGAGTTCATAACCGCGCGGGTTTCGCTCGAACAGCTTGGTTTTAAGCGAGAATTCCAGCCGGTCGATATGGCGGGAGACGGTGGCGTGGCTGGTGCGCAGGCTTCGGGCTGCCGATGAGAGCTGTCCGGTGCGGGCCACGGCCAGAAAATATTGCAGGTCGTCCCAGGTGAAAGGGGTGGCCATATTTGTCTCCCATCAAGAGTTCTGTTCAAAAATGAACAGATCCTGTTCGCAATTTGATGATGCCCCGCTCTTGTGTCAACGGCCGAATTCGAGAAGTCTAGGCTCAGGATGCATCGCTTTGAGGAGGGCGGTGTGACCGTTCAGGTGCAATGGCATGCAGGTCCCCCACGCGGTTCGTTCACCGTTGCACAGACAATCTGAGGCTCGCAATCATCTCTGGGAGGAGAAGTCATGCGCAAGAGTATCGTTTTATCCACGGCTATGGCGCTGGCCGCTGGCACCGCCGCTTATGCCGCCGAGATTTCGGACGGCAAGGTCAAGATCGGCATTTTGAACGACCAGTCGGGCGTCTACGCCAATTTCGGCGGCAAATACTCTTATGAGGCCGCGAAGATGGCGGTTGAGGATTTCGGCGGCAAGGTGCTCGATGCGCCGGTGGAAGTGGTGACCGCCGACCACCAGAACAAGGCGGATGTGGCCTCCAATATCGCCCGCCAATGGTACGATACCGAACAGGTCGATTCGATCATGGAACTGACCTCGTCGTCGGTCGGTCTTGCCGTGCAGGCGCTGTCCAAGGACAAGAAGAAGATCACCATCAATACGGGTGCGGCAACCACCGAGCTCACCGGCAAGCAGTGCAGCCCCTATGGTTTCCACTGGGCCTATGACACCTATTCGCTGGCGGTCGGCACCGGCGGCGCGCTCGTCAAGCAGGGCGGCGACAGCTGGTTCTTCCTGACCGCCGACTATGCCTTCGGTTATTCGCTGGAAGAAAATACCGCCAATTTCGTCAAGTCCAATGGCGGTAAGGTTCTGGGTTCCGTGCGCCATCCGCTCGCAACGACGGATTATTCCTCCTTCCTGCTGCAGGCGCAGTCCTCGGGCGCGAAGGTCATCGGCCTTGCCAATGCCGGTCTCGACACCTCCAACGCCATCAAGCAGGCAGCCGAATTCGGCATCGTGGCCGGTGGCCAGCGGCTTGCGGCGCTTCTCTTCACGCTTGCCGAAGTCCACGGCCTCGGTCTCGAAGCGGCTCAAGGGTTGACGCTGACGGAAGGTTTTTATTGGGACCGCGACGATGAATCGCGCAAGTTCGGCGAACGCTTCAAGGAACGCACCGGCGCCATGCCGAACATGGTTCATGCCGGCACCTATTCCGCCGTGCTGCACTACCTGAAGGCCATCGAAAAGGCCGGCACCGACGATGCCGATGCCGTCGCCAAGGCCATGAAGGAAATGCCGGTCAACGATGTGTTCTCGAAGGATGGCCACGTGGCCGCCAACGGCCGCATGATCCACGACATGTATCTCATGGAAGTGAAGAAGCCGGACGAAAGCAAGCAGCCGTGGGATTATTACAAGGTACTGGCCACCATCCCCGGCAAGGAAGCCTTCTTGGACCCCGCAAAGAGCGGTTGCCCGCTGGTAACGCAGTAAAGAAGAATAAAAAGGGGAAAGCTTGATGACGATCGCTCCCGCCCTTGCCGGGCAGGCCGAACCTCGCGTCGTTCTTTCGGCGCGCGGTCTCTCCAAGACCTTCGGCGCATTCGCGGCCGTGAAAAACGTCGATCTCGACGTCCACCATGCCCGCGTGCATGCGCTTATCGGTCCGAACGGTGCCGGCAAAACCACGGTCTTCAACCTGTTGACCAAGTTTCTCCAGCCGACAGGCGGGGCGATCACCTTCATGGGAACGGACATAACAAGGACGCCACCGGACAAGGTGGCGCGTCTCGGCCTCGTCAGGTCTTTCCAGATATCGGCGGTGTTTCCGCATCTGACGGTTCTGGAAAATGTGCGGGTGGCGTTGCAGCGGCCCAACAGCCTTGCAACGCAGTTCTGGCTGCCGCTCTCCTCGCTCGACAGGCTCAACGCCCGCGCCGAGGAGCTGATCGCCATGGTCGGCCTGACACGGGAAAAACATGCGCTTGCGGCCGATCTTTCCTACGGCCGCAAGCGGGTCCTCGAAATCGCCACCACGCTGGCGCTCGATCCGAAGGTTCTGCTGCTGGATGAACCGATGGCCGGCATGGGCGGCGAGGATGTCTCCCACGTCGCCGAACTTATCCGCGAGGTGGCAAAGACACGCGCGGTGCTGATGGTCGAACATAATCTGAAAGTTGTGGCCGATATCTGCCACCACGTCACGGTCTTGCAACGCGGTGAAATTCTGGCGGAGGGCGATTATGCCGCCGTTTCCGCCGATCCGCGTGTGCGCACGGCCTATATGGGCACGGAGGAGGCTTGATATGGCGGCAATGCTCGAAGTCTCCAACCTGAAATCCTGGTACGGTGAAAGCCAGGCGCTGCACGGCGTCGATCTGACCGTCGGCGAGGGCGAAACCATCACCATTCTCGGCCGCAACGGTGTGGGCAAGACCACGACGCTGCGCACCATCATGGGCATCATCCGCAACCGCAAGGGCATCATCAAGCTGGGCGGCAAGGATCTGATGCCGGTGCCGCTGCATCGCACGGCGAAATACGGCCTCGGTTTCGTGCCGGAAGAGCGCGGCATCTTCGCGACGCTGAGCGTCGAGGAGAACCTGAAGCTGCCGCCCGTCGTCGCGTCCGGCGGCATGACGCTCGATGAGATATACGAGTTGTTTCCCAATCTCTACGAACGCCGCACCAGCCCCGGCACCAAGCTTTCCGGCGGCGAGCAGCAGATGCTGGCCATGGCGCGCATCCTGCGCACCGGGGTGAAGGTGCTGCTGCTTGACGAACCGACCGAAGGGCTTGCCCCGGTCATCGTGCAGCGCATCGGCGAGGTGCTGCAGAAACTGAAGAGCCGCGGCATGACCATTGTTCTGGTCGAACAGAATTTCCGTTTTGCCAGCCGTATCGCCGACCGTTTCTACCTGATGGATCACGGCCACATGGTCAGCAATTTTCCGGTCAGCGAGCTTTCCGGCCGCATGGGCGAGCTAAACAAGGTGCTGGGGGTTTAACCATGACGATGATCTTCGGCGTTCCAATTCAGGCGCTGCTCGGGCAATTGCTGGTGGGCCTCATCAACGGGTCGTTTTATGCGCTGCTGTCGCTTGGCCTTGCCGTCATTTTCGGCTTGCTGCGCGTCATCAATTTTGCCCATGGCGCGCAATATATGCTCGGCGCTTTCGTCGCCTTCCTCGGCCTGCAATATTTCGGCATCAATTTCTGGGTGGCGCTCATCGTCACACCTTTCGTCGTGGCGCTGTTCGGTGCGATCATCGAACGCTTCCTGCTGTCGCGGCTTTACGATCTCGATCCGCTTTACGGGCTGCTATTCACCTTCGGTCTGGCGCTGGTGGTGGAAGGCACGTTCCGCTGGCTTTATGGCGCGGCGGGCCAACCCTATTCGGTGCCGCGCGAGCTTGCCGGCGGCACCAATCTCGGCTTCATGTTCCTGCCGAATTACCGCGCTTTCGTCGTTGTCATCTCGCTCATCGTCTGCATCGCCACCTGGGCGTTGATCGAAAAGACGCGGCTTGGCTCCTATCTGCGCGCTGCGACGGAAAACCCGACGCTGGTGCAGGCTTTCGGCATCAATGTGCCCGTTCTCCTGACGCTGACTTACGCGCTGGGCGCCGGCCTTGCCGGGTTCACCGGGGTTCTCGCCGCGCCGATCTATCAGGTCTCGCCGCTGATGGGCACGAACCTCATCATCGTCGTCTTTGCCGTGGTCGTGGTCGGCGGCATGGGGTCGATCATGGGCGCCATCGTCACCGGTTACATGCTGGGTGTCGCCGAAGGCTTGACCAAGGTGTTCTACCCGGAAGCCTCCAACATCGTCATCTTCGTCATCATGGCCTTTGTGCTGCTCATCCGCCCCGCCGGACTTTTCGGAAAGGACGCCTGATATGTCCAAAGCCACCCATAGCCCCACTGCCGGTACGATACCGCAGACGGAAGTGTCCGCGACTGCCGGCACCATCAAGACCGTGCTTATTCTCGCAGGGCTTGCCGTCCTCATCGCCGCGCCGATGTTCGTTTATCCGATCTTTCTGATGAAGCTTCTGTGCTTTGCGCTGTTTGCCTGCGCCTTCAACCTCCTGATCGGTTACACCGGGCTGCTTTCCTTCGGCCATGCGGCGTTTTTCGGCGGTGCCGCCTATTTCACCGCCTATTCGGTGAAGGAATGGGGCGTGACGCCGGAGATCGGCCTTGTCATCGGCATGGCGGGTGCTGCCCTTCTCGGCCTCGTTATCGGCTTCTTCGCCATCCGCCGCCAGGGCATCTATTTCGCCATGATTACGCTGGCGCTGTCACAGATGTTTTATTTCTTCTGCCTTCAGGCGCCCTTCACCCATGGTGAGGATGGTTTGCAGGGTGTGCCGCGCGGCCATCTCTTCGGCCTTCTCGATCTCAATGCGCCGCTCAACATCTATTATACGGTGCTGGCCGCCTTTGTGCTCGCGCTTCTTGTCATCTGGCGTTTCGTCAACTCACCCTTCGGCATGATCCTGAAATCCATCCGCGAAAACGAACAGCGCGCTATTTCGCTGGGCTACAGCGTGCAGCGCTACAAGCTCGGTGCTTTCGTGATGTCGGCGACGCTGGCCGGTCTTGCGGGTGGCCTCAAAGCGCTGGTCTTCCAGTTCGCGACGCTGACGGATGTGACCTGGCAGATGTCGGGCGAAGTGATCCTGATGACGCTGCTCGGCGGTATCGGCACCATGATTGGCCCGATCTTCGGTGCGGGTCTCGTTGTCACCCTGCAGAACTATCTCGCGACGTCCGATTTCCCGGTCACCATCATCACCGGCCTCGTTTTCATGGCCTGCGTTCTGGTGTTCCGGCGCGGTCTGATCGGCGAATTTTACGCGTCGCGGCTCGGGAGAAAACTCGGCTTTCAGCACCGTAGCTAGACATTTTTGAAAACACAGACAAGGCCTCCTCCGCGTCCGGGACGGTGCGGCAAGGGCGGCGCATGGAGAAGAGTATGGGCGAATATGACTATATCGTCATCGGAGCGGGGAGTGCCGGATGCGTTCTCGCCAACCGCCTTTCGAAAGATCCGAACAACCGCGTGCTGCTTCTGGAAGCGGGCGGCAACGACAATTACCACTGGATCCACATTCCGGTCGGTTATCTCTATTGCATCAACAATCCGCGCACCGACTGGTGTTTCAAGACGGCGGAAGAGCCGGGGCTGAACGGTCGCTCGCTGATCTATCCGCGCGGCAAGGTGCTTGGCGGCTGCTCCTCCATCAACGGCATGATCTACATGCGCGGCCAGGCGCGCGATTACGATATGTGGCGGCAGCTAGGCTGCGAGGGCTGGGGGTGGAACGATATCCTGCCCTATTTCCTGAAGTCGGAAGACTTTTATCGCGGCAAGAGCGATCTGCATTCCGCCGGCGGCGAATGGCGCGTGGAAAAGGCCCGCGTGCGCTGGGATGTGCTGGATGCCTTCCAGAAGGCGGCGGGCGAGGCGGGTATTCCCGCGACCGATGATTTCAACCGGGGCGACAATGAAGGCGCCGGTTATTTCGACGTCAACCAGCGGGCGGGCTGGCGCTGGAACACGGCGAAAGCCTTCCTGAAACCGGCGCTCGGCCGCAAGAACCTGACGGTTCTGACCAAGGCCCATGTCAAGCGCCTCATCATCGAAGAAGGCCGTGTCACCGGCGTCGAGTTTCACCATGACGGCGTCTTGAAAACAATGCGGGCGCGGCGCGAGACGGTATTGTCCGCCGGCGCAATCGGCTCGCCGCATATTCTGGAGCTTTCCGGCGTCGGCCGTGGCGATGTGTTGCAGGCGGCCGGTATCGATACGGTGGCGGAGGTTCAGGGTGTGGGCGAGAACCTGCAGGACCATCTGCAACTGCGCATGGTCTACAAGGTCTCCGGCGTCCTGACGCTGAATGAAAGGGCCTCCACCCTGTTCGGCAAGGCGCGCATCGGCCTCGAATATGCGTTGACGCGCTCGGGGCCGATGTCGATGGCGCCGAGCCAGCTCGGTGTCTTCACCCGTTCTTCACCCGAGAAGGAAACCGCCGATCTGGAATATCATGTCCAGCCGGTTTCACTCGACAAGTTCGGCGATCCGGTTCACACTTTTCCGGCCATTACCGCAAGTGTCTGCAATTTGCGGCCGGAAAGCCGGGGCTCAGTGCATGTGAAAGGACCGGATTTCGCCATGCAGCCGGAAATCCGCCCGAACTATCTTTCCACCGAAGGCGACCGCCAGGTGGCCATCGACGCCATGCGGCTGACGCGCCGCATCGTCGCCCAACCGGCCTTCGCGCGCTTCAAGCCGCAGGAATACAAGCCGGGTCCCTCCTTTGAAAACGACAATGATCTTGCAAAGGCGGCCGGCGATATCGGCACCACCATCTTCCACCCTGTCGGCACGCTGCGCATGGGGTCGGATATGGAAAGCGTGGTTGATGCGCGGCTGAAATTCCGCCGGCTCGCCGGGCTGCGCGTCGCCGACGCATCGGTGATGCCGCGCATCACATCCGGAAATACCAATTCCCCGACGATCATGATTGCCGAAAAGGCCGCCGACATGATCCTTGCGGATAATCGCTGAAAGGAGCGCTCCGATGAAGACCGTCGCTTTTATCGGGCTGGGACATATGGGCCTGCCCATGGCCGCCAATCTCGTCAAGGCCGGATATGCCGTCAGGGGTCACGATCTTTCCGAAGCCTGCCGCGCGGCGGCGAAAGAGGCGGGCGTTCCCGTAGCGGCGGATTCCGCCGAGGCCATCGAAGCGGCTGACGTGATCATCACCATGCTGCCGAAGGGCGAACATGTCGTGTCGGTCTATGGCGATCTGGTTCGGAAAATTTCTGCTGGAACGCTGCTTATCGATTGCTCGACGGTAGATATGGAAAGTGCCCTGAAGGCGCATGAACTGGCAGCTTCCGCGCGTTGCCCATCGGTCGATGCGCCCGTATCGGGCGGAACGGGCGGGGCTGCGGCGGGCACCCTGACCTTCATGTGCGGCGGCGAGGCTGCGGCCTTCGCTGCGGCAAAGGCGGTGCTGGAGGCGATGGGCAAGAAGATCGTGCATTGCGGCAAGGGCGGTAACGGCCAGGCGGCCAAGATCTGCAACAACATGATCCTCGGCATTTCCATGATCGCGGTTTCCGAAGCCTTCGTGCTGGGCGAAAAACTCGGTCTTTCGCATCAGGCGCTGTTCGATGTCGCCTCCACCTCTTCCGGGCAATGCTGGTCGCTCACCACCTATTGCCCGGTGCCGGGCCCGGTGCCGACATCGCCCGCAAACAAGGATTACCAGCCCGGATTTGCGGCGGCCCTGATGCTGAAGGATCTGAAGCTTTCGCAGGAGGCGGCGAATGGAGCCGGGGCTTCCACTCCGCTCGGTGCGGCAGCGGCGGCGCTTTATGAGAACTTCGTCGATGAGGGGAGCGGCGGGCGCGATTTTTCCGCCATCGTCGAAATGCTGCGCGGGGGCGAAGCATGATGGACGCCGCGCCATCCGACATCTTATGGGTGCCGCCGGAGAAGAGGCTGCAGCGTTCGGCACTTTTCGCCTTCGCGACGAAAACGGCAAAGCTGCACGGGCAGGCCGCCAATGACTATGCCGGCCTGCTGCGCTGGTCCATCGACGCGCCGGATGAATTTTACAATGCGCTGTGGGACGAACTCGGCATTATCGGCACGCGCGGCGACGCGGCGTTCAAACCGGGAGCGACGATAAGGGAGGCCGAGTTTTATCCGGGCGCGAGGCTCAATTATGCGGAGAACCTTCTGCGCAATGCCGACGCGCGGCTGGCCATCATCGCCCATCGCGACGATGGCACAAGGCGCGAGATTACCCGCAGAGAGCTTTACGACGAAGTGTCCCGCATGGTGCAGGCGCTTGCCGATGCCGGTGTGAGGCAGGGCGACCGCGTCGGGGCCATCGTCACCCATGATATCGAGGCGATTGTCAGCTATCTGGCGTCAAGCGCCATCGGGGCGATCTGGTCCTCCTGCTCGCCGGATTTCGGGCCGGCGGGAGCCTCCGACCGCCTGTCGCAGATCGGTCCGAAAATCCTCATCGCCGTGCCGGAATATGGTTATGCCGGCAAACGCATCGATGTTGGCCCGACCATCCGCGCCGTGGCGGAAAGTGCTATTCCTGAAAAGATCGTGCTGATCGGCGACGCCGTGCCCGAAAACCTTGCCGATCTCGGCTGCGTGACGCTTACGGATTTCGTCGCGCCTTATGCGGCGGGCGAGATCGCCTTCAACCGTCTGCCCGTCAAGGCGCCGCTGGCGATCCTTTATTCCTCGGGCACGACCGGCAAGCCGAAATGCATCACCCATTCCGGCGGCGGTTTGCTTCTTCAGCACATGAAAGAGCTGAAGCTGCAATGCGATATTCAGGAAGGGGAACGCTTTTTCTATTTCACCACCTGCGGCTGGATGATGTGGAACTGGCAGGTCTCCGGTCTGGCGCTTGGCGCAACGCTGGTGACCTATGACGGCAATCCCGGTTATCCAACATCCGCGCGGCTGATCGATCTCATCGACGCCGAACGGATCGCCACTTTCGGCACGTCGGCGAAGTTCATCGACGCCTGCCTGAAGGCCGGGCTGAAGCCGCGCGAAAGCCACGATCTTTCGTCGCTGAGGACAATTCTTTCCACCGGCTCGCCGCTCATCCCGCAATCCTTCGATTATATCTATCGCGACTGGAAGGCCGACGTGCACCTTGCCTCCATTTCTGGCGGCACGGATATCTGCGCCTGTTTCCTCGGCGGCAACCCTTTGCAGCCCATGCATCGCGGCGAATTGCAGGGTGCGATGCTCGGCATGGATATCGACACGTTGGACGATGAGGGCCGTTCCGTTCGCGGCGTTGCCGGCGAACTCGTCTGCCGCAATGCGCACCTGTCGATGCCGGTGAAGTTCTGGGGCGATGAGGACGGTTCGCGCTATCGGGCCGCCTATTTCGACCGGTTCCCCGGCATCTGGGCGCATGGTGATTTCGCCGAAATGCGCCCCTCCGGCGGCTATGTCATCCATGGGCGTTCGGATACGACGCTCAATCCCGGCGGGGTGCGCATCGGGACTGCCGAAATCTACCGGCAGGTGGAAACCGTGCCTGAAGTCGAGGAGGCGATTGCCGTGGGGCAGGATATCGACGGCGACCAGCGGGTCATCCTCTTCCTGCGCATGAAGGGCGGCGCGGTTTTGACGGAAGAGCTGGAAAAAACTATCCGCAGCCGTATCCGTTCGGGCGCCACGCCGCGGCATGTGCCGGCAAGGATCATTGCCGTCAGCGCCATTCCCCGCACCCGTTCGGGCAAGATCTCCGAAATCGCGGTGCGCGACACCATCCATGGCCGGCCGGTGAAGAATGCCGATGCGCTCGCCAATCCCGAAGCGCTCGAGCTTTTCCGCAACCTGCCGCAGCTAAAGGACTAGGCCGATGGAGGATCAACCGAAAACCGTGCTCGTCACGGGTTCCACCAGCGGCATCGGGCTTGCCATCGCCAGGCGTTTCGCCGAGGCGGGGTATCTGGTCGCGGTGCATGGCATAGAGACGGCCGAGGAGGCGACGCAGGCGCTGGAGGCTGTCGCGAAGGTGGCGCGGCACAGGCCGGTCTATTTTGCCGCCAACCTCGCCAATTATGATGAAAGCGCGCATCTGCCGGAAACCGTCATCGCCGAATTCGGTCATATTGACGTCCTCGTCAACAATGCCGGCATTCAGAAGGTCGCGCCGATCGACGAGTTCGATTTTGCCGATTTCTCCCATATTGTCGCTATCTCGCTCGACAGCGCGTTTCACACCATCCATGCGGCCTTGCCGGGCATGAAGGAAAGAGGCTGGGGCCGCATCGTCAACATCGCTTCCGCGCATGGCCTGCGCGCTTCGCCCTTCAAGGGGCCTTATGTGGCGACCAAACATGCGGTGGTGGGCCTGACGAAAAGCGTGGCGCTGGAAGTGGCCGAACTCGGCATCACCTGCAACGCCATCTGCCCCGGCTATGTCTGGACGCCGCTCGTCGCCGCCCAGGTTGCCGATCAGGCGCGCGTGCATGGCATGAGCGAGGAGGATGTGGTGAAGAAGGTGATGCTTGCGCCGCAGCCGACAAGGCGGTTCGTGCAACCGGAAGAAGTGGCGGAAATGGCGCTTTATCTCGCGGGCGATATGGCCCGCTCCATCACCGGCACCACCATCTCCATCGATGGCGGCTGGACGGCGAAATAATTTTCGCGCACGCGCTTGAAGCGAACCGTCTCATCGGCGTCCGGCATTGTTGGGCGGTTTCAATCCTGTATAGTTTTCGTGGACGGCGAGGTCAGCGCCGTGTTTACGGAAAAGCGTCATGATGAACACAGGGTCTTTTGAAGCGCCGCTGGCGCGCTCGCGCTTCGATACGCGCCAGGTGCCGAAACGCGACGCCATGGGGCTTTGGCGGGATTCGATCAACGTGCTGTTCGATGCCCGCCTGCGCCGCCCGCAGGATGACGGTTTCTTCGCCAGCGTCGATGCGGCTTTCATCGGCAATGTCGCGCTCGGCCGCACCCAGTCCTCGGCGCAGGATTTCGACCGTTCGCGCCACAAGCTTGCCCGCGACGGCATGGACGGTTTTCTCCTGCAATTCTACGCCAGCGGACAAAGCATGTCGCGGCGCGGATCGGGCGAGACCGCAGGCCCCGGCGACCTCTATCTCATCGATATGGCGCAGCCGCTTGCCACTGCAACGACCGATCACGACCATCTCAGCCTCGTCGTGCCGCGCCGGCTGCTGGAGGGCAGGCTTGTCGGTTCCGGCAATCATCATGAACGTGTGCTGCCGGCCGGTCTGCCGCTCGTATCGCTGCTGCGCGAAACGATGACGAGCATCTATCGCCATTTCGACGTGATGAACGCCAGTGAAGGCGCAGCGACGGTTTCGCCGCTTCTGGAGCTTGCTGCGGCCGCCATCAACAATCATGTCGGGCACGACAATGCGCAGGGCGTGCAGCGGGCGCTCAGGGCATCCATCCGGCGCTATATCGACAATCACCTGCTCGATCCGGCCCTGTCGGTGGAAAAGGTGATGGGCGAATTTGGCGTGTCGCGACGCACCGTCTATCGGCTGTTTGAGCCGCTGGGAGGGTTTTCGGCCTGCATCACCCATCGGCGTCTTGAGCGCGCGATGGATTTTCTGCGGGCACCGCAATCGGCACATATGACGATTGCCGAGGTGGCGGCGTCCTATGGTTTCACCAATCCGGAAAATTTCAGCCGCGTCTTCAAGAAGACCTTCGGCCTTTCGCCGCGTCAGATGCGGCATTTCGCTTCGGAAAACCGCGACCTCACGTCGGATATTGTGAAGCCGGATAGCGCGGAATGGACCCGCTGGATCGTGCAGCTCGGCCGCTGACCACGCTTTTTCGGATGCCCTTCTGACACTTTATGCGGGTTTGTTGGCACAATCCGACCATTCGCTGAGGCTGCGGCGCGATAGGGATGCGCATATCTTCCAGACGTGCCAAACAGGGCAGGTTATTTTTATCAATATATTGCCTGACAATCATGATGCTGAGAATCCTCGCTTTTCTGGACCTGTGTCGCCAATGGCGCCATGCGTTGAAACAACACCTCTCCTTTTCCGGAACCCGATTTCGCAGGCGGCCATCACCCTTGCCGTTGGTGAATTCAGACAGCCCCGCAGACGATCCATCGGAAACGGATGATGGAGCGCGGCGGCCGGTTTCCTGGCTCGGCCTTGGGCAAAGCTTTAGTGCGGTGGATATGGCGGACTGTGACAGGGCGCGTTTGCCGGCCGAGTGAGGCTAACGTCGTTTTTCTGCGATCTGGAACAAAACCCTGACCCCAATGATTAGATCAACAGGGTTACAGGGAGTGAACGACATGGCCAGAGAAAATGCCAGCTATCTCGACGGTCGGGATGCGCCGAAAAGCGAAACGGCAACGCGCGCGCGGCAGGGGTCGCGCGGACGTCCCGTCCTCGTCATTCTGATCGTCAGCGTGCTTCTTGCATTGGTGGTGTGGGCCGTTGTCGAATATTCGGTTTTCGAACCGGACGAAAACCTGCCGCAGAACCCGCAGACCGAGACTGCGCCCGTGCCGCAGCAGCCGTCCGGATCCGGAAGCTTCGACAACAATCCGGCGAATGGCCGCGCCCAGCCGCCGTCATCGACAGAGACAAATCCCGCCCCGCAGGATTCGACCGGAGCACCGCAAAACCCGTGACCACCATGGCGTGAAGTTTTTTCGCGCCGATGATAATTTTCATGGAACCAGATCGCGCCCGATTTCATTTCACGCAAAGTGACAGGAATCGGGGGTTTCATTCATGGCAGTCACCGTCACTGCAGTTGTTCTCACGCTGATCGGTCTTGCGCTGTTCGGTTTCGGCTCTCAGCTCGTCATGCTGGGCGGGAGCTTCTATTACGTGCTTTCCGGACTGGCCTTTCTTTTGACGGCCGTTCTGCTGTTCAAGCGCAATCGCGCAGCCCTTCACGTCTATGCCGTCTTCATTGTCGCGACGCTCGCCTGGGCCATCTGGGAAGTCGGCTTCGACTGGTGGCAGCTTGGCCCGCGCGGCGGCATCATCATTCTCATCGGTCTCTGGCTTCTGGTTCCATGGGTCAGAAAGCCGCTCGGTTTTTCGAGCCCGACCGGGCTTAGCTACGGGCCGAATGCCTGGCCGCTTGCCCTTTCCGTCCTCGCCTCCATCGTGGTGGCCGGATATTCCATGGCGCAGGATCCGCACGATACGGCAGGTTCCCTGCCTCAGGAAACGGCCTCTGCCACGCCCGCCTATGGCGGCAATGTGCCTGACGGTGACTGGCATCAATATGGCCGCACGCCTTATGGGCAGCGTTATTCGCCGCTCACCCAGGTCAATGTCGACAATGTCTCGCAGCTCAAGGAAGCCTGGCGTTACCAGACGGGCGATGTGAAGCTGCCCGATGATGTGGGTGAAACCACCTATCAGGTGACGCCGCTGAAGATCGGCAACACGCTTTATATCTGCACGCCGCATAATTGGGCGATTGCCATCGATGCCGCCACCGGCAAGGAAAAATGGAAATACGATCCGAATGTCGGTCTCAATCCGGATCGCCAGCACCAGACCTGCCGCGGCGTTTCCTATTATGCCGAGCCGAATGCCGCTCAAGGCACGGCCTGCGCCGAGCGCGTCTACCTGCCGACCTCGGATGCGCGGCTGATCGCGCTTGACGCCGCCACCGGTCAGGTCTGCACGTCCTTTGCCGATCAGGGTGTGCTGCATCTCGAGCAGGGCATGAAATACAATCCTGCCGGTTATTATTATTCGACCTCGCCGCCCGTCATCGTGGCGGGCAAGATCATCATCGGCGGTGCAGTGAACGACAACTATTCCACGCAGGAACAGTCCGGCGTCATCCGTGCTTTCGATGTGAACAGCGGCGCGCTCGTCTGGAACTGGGATTCCGGCAACCCGGCGAAAACCGAACCGATTGCGGCGGGTGAAACCTACACCACCAATTCTCCGAATAGCTGGTCGGTCTTCAGTTACGATGAAGGCCTCGGCCTCGTTTATATCCCGCTCGGCAATCAGGTGCCGGATCAGCTCGGCATGGGCCGCAGCGAGAATGTGGAGAAATATTCCTCCTCCATCGTCGCGCTGGATATAAACACCGGCAAGGATCGCTGGGTGCGCCAGACGGTTCATCACGATCTCTGGGACATGGACGTGCCGGCCCAGCCGGTGCTGCTCGACATCACCAAGGATGGCCAGACCGTGCCGGCTCTCGTCGGCCCCACCAAGCAGGGCGATATCTACGTTCTCGATCGGCGCACCGGCGAGCCGCTTCTGCCGATCACCGAAGAGCCCGCACCGGGCGGCGCTATCCCGGAGGACTTCACCTCTCCGACGCAGCCGACAACAGCCCTGTCCTTCAAGCCGGCGCCCTTGCAGGAAAAGGACATGTGGGGCGTCTCCATGTTCGACCAGCTCGCCTGCCGCATCCGCTTCCATCAGCTGAACTACAAGGGTCGCTACACACCGCCCTCGCTGACAGGCTCGATCATCTATCCCGGCAATTTCGGCACCTTCAACTGGGGCAGCGTGGCGGTCGATCCGGAGCGTCAGGTCATGTTCGGCATGCCGACCTACCTCGCCTTCACCTCGCAGCTGGTGCCGCGCGCCGACATTCCGCCGAAGGGTCAGGACGAAAAGGGTAGCGAACAGGGCCTGAACCGCAACGACGGCGCCCCCTACGGCGTGTTCATGGGCCCGTTCCTCGGTCCGCTGAAAATCCCCTGCCAGGCCCCGCCATGGGGTTATGTCGCGGGTGCTGATCTCCGCACCGGCGATATCGCCTACAAGCACAAGAACGGCACGGTCCATGACATGACGCCGCTGCCGCTGCCCTTCAAGCTGGGTGTGCCGGGCATTGGCGGGCCGATGATCACCAAGGGCGGCGTCGCCTTCCTCGGTGCTGCCGTCGACAACTACCTGCGCGCCTATGATCTGACGACCGGCAGGCAGCTTTGGGAAGCGCGCCTGCCGGCCGGCGGTCAGGCAACGCCGATGACCTATGCGCTGGATGGCGGCAAGCAATATGTGGTGATGGTTGCGGGTGGTCACGGCTCCGTCGGAACCAAGCCGGGCGACTATGTGATCGCCTATACCCTACCGTAACTTCCGCAGGTTTCAAGACACTAAAAAAACCGGAATGGTCGCCCATTCCGGTTTTTTGTTTGTGTTGCAGACAGCGTCATGCCGCCTTTTTCTGGGCTGCCGCATTGATCGAAGTCTTGGCGAGCGAAGTCAGCGCGTCATCGGTCTTGGACTCTTCCTTCAGCGTGGCGTCCAGCAGGGAAACGACATTGCCGTGTCCAAGCTTTTCCGCCCAGGCTTTCAACGTGCCGTAGCGGGCGATCTCGTAATGCTCGACCGCCTGCGCCGACGAGATGAGGCCGGCATCGAGAGCCGCGGTGCCCTTGAAATCGTCGATGATCTCCTCACCCTCGGCAATGATGCCCTGGATCGCCTCGCAGGTCTTGCCCTGCGCCCGCCTGCCGATGATCTCGAACACTTCCTGCAGGCGTTCTATGTGTCCCTGCGTTTCTTCCTTGTGTTTTTCAAAGGCCTGTTTCAGCTTCGGATCGGTCGCCGCCCGCGCCATTTTCGGCAGGGCTTTCAGGATCTGCCTCTCGGCGTAGTAGATATCCTTCAGCGTATCGTAAAACAGGTCGTCGAGTTTCTTCTCGGCCATTGTTCCTTCTCCCATGTGTGAAAATGCATGACGTGCGCCCATGCGCACGGGAGACAAACCCTTTGCTGCGCCCATGGTTCCGGCTCGGTTGCGCGCAACGTTTATATTGCCGCGCGGAACCAACACGCCTCTGCGAACTTAGTGTGAAGAAATTTCGGGAGGAGACGCGACAGTGCCCCAGAGCCTTGCAGAAGAATTTTCCATGAATATTTCCATCCCCTTCGAGGTGCTGCTGGTGCGTGTGTTCGGCGCGGTTATCCTGTGCGGCTTGATCGGTCTGGAACGTGAGTTTCACAAGAACACCGCCGGACTGCGCACCAACATGCTGATTGGCCTTGCCGCCGTCACCTTCTGCGCCATCACCATTCACATGATGGAAACGATGGCGGAAGGCCATGAGGCCGCGCGGCTCGACCCCATCCGGCTGGTGGAGGCCGTGACGGCGGGCATCGCCTTTCTCGCGGCGGGTGTGGTCGTTTATACCAGAGGCGATGTCAAAGGCCTGACGACGGGCGCCAGCATGTGGCTTTCGGCGGCAATCGGCCTCTCGGCCGGGCTTGGCATGTGGCCGCTTGCCCTTCTTGCTTCTGTAATGGGCATTGTCGTCCTGTGGACGCTGCGCCGCATACAGGTGGCGGCGGGCATCAAGGAGGAATGAACGACGTCAGCCGAAGCGGAAAAGATCGGCGTCGGGGTCCTTGCCGCCATTGACGGCGGCGGCCACGATTTCAGCGGCGATCTGGCTGAAGGTGATGCCGTTGCCGCCGAAACCCATCACGGCATAGACGTTGTTCATTCCGGGCACCGCGCCAATCAGCGGCAGGCCGGTGGTGGTCGTGCCGAAGGCGGCCGCCCAGCGATATTCCGGCTTTCCCATATCGATGCCGAGAAGCTTTTCGATCTTGCGACGGATCGTCTCTGCCTTGGCGGCGAGCTTGCGCTCCGACTGGTAGGCGGTGGGGTTTCCCTCGTCCTCGCCTCCGGCGATCATCCGCCCCTCGCGGTCGGTGCGCAGGTAGAGATAGGGATCGGATGCCTCCCAGACGATATGGTTCTCCAGCCAGTCGGGTAGGTCTAGCCCCTTTCTGCTCGCCAGCGCCCAGGTGGAAATGATCTGGTGTTTCGGGCTCTCAAGCATTTTCAGGAATTCATAGCCGGTGCAGAAAACGACATTGCGCGCTGAAAGGATTTTGCCACCGGCGGTGGCAAGGACAACCTCGTCGCCGAGGTTCCTGAGATCGGTGATCTCAAGCTGGGAGACGATTTCGGCGCCGGCGCCCGCCGTGTGGCGCAGCAGGCCGGCCGTCAGCTGCGCGGGATTGGCGGAGGCCGAAATATCGCTGAGGATGGCCCCGGTCCGGTGCAAGCCGTATTGCTCTCTCAGTTCCGCGGCGGTGAGAAAGCGGGCCTCGATGCCCGCTTCTTTGCGGGCTGCCGCTTCGGCCTTCAACGCGCGCGATCCCATTTCGTCTCCAGCCAGATAAAGGGCCTGTTTGCGCCTCATGCTGCAGGAGATGCCGAGCGAAGAAACGATTTCCTCCAGCCGCAGGACGGCGCGGGCGGAACGCTGCCATGCCCTGTCAGCCGCGTGCCTGCCGATCATCTTTCGAAGCTGCGTCAGCGGCGTGTCGATTTCGTGCTGGATCATCGCGGTGCTGGCGACGCTGCTGCCCATGACCGGCTCGCGCCGGTCGACGATCAGCATGGATTGACCCGGCCGTTGCAGGGCGTGGGACACCAGCGCGCCGCTGATACCAGCGCCGACGACGATCGTGTCGTAATGGTCGGCCTCCGGCGTGTGCCTGCTGCGGACGCCGATGCGCGGCGTATCCGCCCACACGGGCTTTGAATCCCTGAGGTCGCGTTCTTTCGTCAGTTCCGATGTCGGCATGAAATCATCCTGAAAGGTATCACGGCTCGGTATAGCCGGCGACATTGATGGTGAGCGTTGCGCTGCGGGGATCGTTGCGGAAGAAAAGCGTGCCGGTATCGCGAGACTCCGAGGCGACGTAATCGAATGTCACATCGGCGCTCTCCAGCGTCGCGCCGTTTTGCTGCAGGTCGCCGCGCACCTGCACCTGCGCCGCCGTCGTCATGGAAAGATTGCGGATATCGAACCGCACCCGGTATTGCCCGGCCTGCGCCTCCACGCCGGTAACGGCGATTTCGAAGCGGGCATCCTCCGGCCTGTAGCGATAAATATCATAACCGATCCAGCCGAGCATGGCGACGACAAGAAGCGTGCAGATGGCGCCCGTCAGCCATTCCACCCAATGGGGCTCGGGGCTTTCCGTATGTTTGCGACCCCTGGATATCGTCATCTTGTCCTCACAGGATCAGCCGGGCAGAGGCCGCGCCGATCGAGGCGGGGACGCCGAGAATGACGGCGGCATTCATGATCTGCGACAGCGAGGTGTGGTCGAGGCGCTCGAAGGTCCAGAGCGTATAGATGCTGATGGCGATGGCGATGACATAGCCGGGCAGGGTGAAGCGGATGAAGGATTGCCACCACTTCTGCCCCTCGTGAAGCTGGTGCGAGCCCTTGAAGTGAAGCGCGTAGACAAAGCCATGCATGATGGCGACCGACAGCAGGCAAAGCGCCAGAATGTGATAGGGCGTCACCTTATAGGCGATCAGGATCATTTCTTCCGTCGGCGCAACATTGAGGCTGAGGAAAAGCGCGCCGACCACCATCATGAACAGTTCGTGCAGATAACCCGTCTCGCCGGAATATTCGCCCTCCTCTTCATCCTCCGCGTCGGAATGCTGACCGAGCTGGCTGCGCCCAAGCAGTGCGCCGATGCTGGCTGGAACGGATTGCAGCGCAATCTTGGCGACGATGTTGGAGGCGGTGATCTGGTCGTTCAGAATGCCGAACAGCAGCAGCACGGCGGCACTGACCGCAATGCCCAGCCCATAGGCCGTTATCGCATCGCGCAGCGCCTGGCTCCAGGAGTGAATATTCTCAAAACCGATGCGGCGGGCGAGAAGAAGCAGCAGCGGCAGGTTGAGGATGCAGAGCAGCAGAAGCCGCCAGGAATTGACGTAAAGGCCGAGAAACCACATTTCCATGGTCATCAGCATGGGCAGGGCAAACAGCAATGCGCCCGCCGTGCCGCGCGCGAGGCCGATCAGAAATTGCCCGACCTCGTCATCGTCCGCATCTCTTCGATTGATCGCCGCCACCATGCCGCCCCCTGTCCACAGCGATAACGCAATGGCGTTTTTCCGGTTCCGTGCGTTTATTTCGCGGGATCGATGAGAGCGATGCCGAATTCCGGGCGATAGCTGCGCCGCAATTCCGCAGGTGTTTCGCGAATGACGACTTCCAGCGTGGGCCGCACCACCCCTTTTAGAAAATGGCCGCCCCTGGTGGAGCCATCGGCAAAGCCCAGAACCACATGCAGGTGCGGATTGGGCGTATCGTTCTCGTCAAGGGTGATATCGCCAAGCAGGCTCAGAACCTCGCTCTGATCGGTGACCGGTATTTCCTTATAGTCCTGCGTCGAAAGATCGAAAAAGGCGAGTGTTGCCGTGGCGAAGGCGCCGATCGCGCTCACCGAGGCAGCGTTGATGTTCTCGGCCCTGGCAAAGCGCCTGATGGCCTCGAAGGCTTCTTCCTCGGGATCGATGACGAGGATGAAGGTGCGCTCCGCGCCGTTTGCCAGCAATCTGCTTTTCATGTCTTCCTCCCAAATAGAAGTGCCGCCGGGAAACCGGCGGCACGGGAATAGGGTGCGTGTCCTAAGCGGCGCGGCGTTCGTGGCGGCCTTCCTCGACCTCTTCCACGATCTTGGCGACGAAGGCGTCGAGATCGTCAGGGCTGCGGGAGGTAATGATCCCCTTATCGGTCACCACCTTTTCATCCTTCCAGTTTGCGCCGGCGTTCTTGAGGTCGGTCTTGATCGACCAATAGGAGGTGGCGTCGCGGCCACGCAGGGCGTCGGCTTCGACAAGCAGCCATGGCGCGTGGCAGATGGCGGCCACCACCTTGCCGGATTTGATGAAATCACGCACCACGCGCATCGCATCCTCGTCATGGCGCAGAACGTCCGGATTGATCTGGCCGCCGGGAAGAACCAGCGCGTCAAAATCTTCCGTTTTTACGGCCTTGGCGGGAAGGTCGACGGCGATGCTGTCGCCCCAGTTCTTCTTGTCCCAGCTCCTGATCTCGCCCTCCTTGATGGAGGCGATCTTGACGTCCGCACCTTTGGCCTGCAGCCGGTCATAGGGCACGCGCAATTCGGAACGCTCATAGCCGTCCGTTGCGAGAATGAGGATTTTTGCAGCGTTGATGGCAGTCATGTCTGTCTCCTTCTGGGTTCAGTCTTCCTTGTCGGAATTCATGGAGGGCAGGAAAAATTCCACGTCCTTGAGGCGCTCCGCGTCGAGATTTTCGATATGCGTTTGCCAGAACCGTTCGGCTTCCGCCGGTTCGTGCTGCCATTGGCGCACGAAGGTCTTGTTGTCGTCGATCATCACCTGACGCGTGCCGCCGAGACGCAAATATTCTTCCGCAAGTTTGCGTGTTTCGGTCTTTTCCATGTCGCGGCTCCTTGTGCGTGGAAAGCGGGAACGGAGGGGTGCCGGATGGGTAAGAAGCTCGGCTGCCATTTCGTCGGCCACCGGGAGAAAACGGAAAAATCCCGATGTTCTTCAGCGCCATCGCGTCCGCTTGACACGGCAGCCCCTCCTGCTGGAACAACGTGGGCTTTCCGGTAAGGTTCCGCAGTTTTTTCCGGCGGCGTCGTTGCCGAAGCCGAGTGTATCGCGCGCAATTTTTTACCGGAACAAACGGGCATGTCCCGCTGTTTTATCCCCGATGCAGGGGAGGCAGCATGGCAGCCAGACAGAGTGACGGCGAATACCACGGTGACAACGAAAACAAGGGTTTCTGGTCGATCGACTTCGGCAATTCACCGGTTATCGGCACGGCCATTCATGACGGTCATCGCATTAGACCGGACGTATCCGGGCTCATCGCCCTTTCCCCGGAACAGCGGCTGCGGGAGGAAGACCCTTTCACCGGTGAGATGGTCGCGGGACTGACGAATCGCATCGTCGTTCACCATTCGCGTTTCGAAATCGATCTCAACCGTGCGGCTGATCAGGCGATCTATCTGAAGCCGGAACAATCCTGGGGGCTTGAGGTCTGGAAAGAGCAGCCGGCGCAGGAAGCTATCCGGCAGTCGCTCGATTTTCACGCCGACTATTATGCGATGCTGGAGACCGTGCTCTCTGCAATCGAAAGGCGGCACGGCGCTTTCGTGGTGCTGGATGTACACAGTTATAATCATCGTCGGCAGGGCGCCGCCGCGCCGCCGACGGCGCAGGCGGAGGCGCCCGATATCAATATCGGCACCTTTTCCATGGATCGCAGCCGCTGGGGCGATATCGTGAGCGCTGTCGGGCACCATTTCGCGTCAGCGACCATCGGTGGACGCCGCCTCGATGTTCGCGAGAACGTGGCGTTTCAGGGTAAGGGGGAGCAGACCCGTTTCATCCACGAAAGGTTCGCCGAAAATGGCTGCGCCATCGCAATCGAGTTCAAGAAATTCTTCATGGACGAGTGGACGGGAAAGCCGGATGCGCGTGTGGTGGCGGATATTCGCCAAGCGATAGCAGCACTCCAGCCGGTGCTCGAAGAGTGCCTGAGGTCGCGGCGATGAACCTCTCTCCCGCCCGCAGCGCACCGTCTCCCATCGCCGATCTGGTCGATGACGTCGTGTCCTGCCTCGAAGCCGGCAAGGCCATTCGCCGCGATGTCGGCAAAGACGGTCGTCTGCATATCGACCGGCCGCTGCCGTTCCTCTGCCTGCATCTGACGGGCGGCACGAAAAATCTAGCCGCCCGCGATATCGCCGCCGCCCATGCCTCCTATCTGATCGCGTCGACCATTCAGGAGGCTGCGCCGCTGATCGAGGCCGTTGGCACGGTCATGCGGCAGCGTTTCGGCGCCTTCATCGTCCTCGATATCGGCGAGCTGGAGCATGACATCCTGCTGGCCGACGATTCACCTTTCCTGCCGCATTATGAGGTGTCCGTCTCGGCGACGGCTGAGCCAGAAACGCAGAATGCCCGCCGGGTCTTCATCAAGGCGGTTTGTGAAGCCGAGGTACGCTTTCGCACGCCGCGCATCACCCGGCCGGAACCGGATGCCGATCCGGTTCAGCGCTTCAAGAAAGCGGGCCTCGATTTTCCCTGTATCAGCGTGCGTTTTGCGCCTATCTACCGCCAGCCGGAATCCGGTGCGGATTATCCGGGCCTGCGGGTGACGATGATCGCCGATCTTTTCGATGCCGGCTTGCGGGCTTTTTCATCCTTCGCTTCGGGCAAGGACGCGCTCAAGGTTACCAGCCATCGGGCGCTGGGGCGCAAGGCCTTCGTTGATGCGGTCAGGCGTGCCGACCGGTCCGTCGACGATATTGTTTCATCCTTTGATTTTCTTCTGTCCGTCACGCCCATCAATGCTCGCCGGGCCTTCGAAGAGTTTCGCGATGGCGGCTTTCAGTTCGCGCCGCGCCTGCTCTACCGGCCGCTCGGCGTCGATGTCGAGGAGCAGAAACGCAAGCTTTATTCCGTTGTTTTCGATCATCTGGAAGACCCGGTGCTTTATAATCTCTACCGGGAGAAACAGCAGGAGATCGATCTGCAGCTGACGATGCTCGCCAATCTGCACCATCGCACCTTCACCGATTTTTCACGCGCCCTTTATGGCGCTGTCGAACCGGCCCTCCTTCAGCTGGCACTGCGGGTGCTTGCGGATTGCCCGCGCGGGGAGGAGACCGGTGAAATCGCCATGGTCGATTGTTACGCGGTCGCGAAGAAGTCGCGGGAGATGGTCGAGACCTATCTTGCGGAAGACCCGGAATTCAAGGCGCGCGTCGAGATCCGCGACGACCTGCCGCCGGGCCTGATGGTGACGGGCGAGAAGCTTCTGATTTCCCGCCACACCGTCATGGAACAGCGCCGTGTCGATGCGCTGCTGTCGCATGAGATCGGCGTGCATCTTCTCACCTATTTCAACGGCTCGTTTCAGGGGTTGCGGCTCTTCCGCACCGGCCTCTCCGGTTATGAGGGCGTGCAGGAAGGGCTGGCGGTGCTGGCGGAACATCTGGCCGGTGGCATGACGCGTGAGCGCCTGCGGCTGATCGCCGGCCGCGTTATTGGCTGCGCCGCCATGCTGGATGGGGCAAGCTTCGTCGAGACCTTCCGCATCATGACCCGCGATCACGGTTTCGATGAGGCCGGGGCTTTCAACATGGTGCTGCGCATCTATCGCGGCGGCGGCCTTTCCAAGGATGCGATCTATCTGCGCGGGCTGGCGGAGGTGCTGGACCATCTGCGCAGGGGCGGGGCGCTCGATCCGTTCTGGATGGGCAAGATCGCCGCCGCCCATTTTCCGGTGATGCAGGAGCTTGCCCTGCGCGGCCTGCTTCGCCCGCCGGGCGTGAGGCCCGCATTTCTGCTGCCCGCCAAGGCCAATGAACGGCTGGAAAAAATACGGGCGGGATTATCCATTGCCGAACTGGCGACATTATAGGAGGGGCTTCATGCGTATCGCATTTTTCGTCAATTCCATCGAAACAGAGGGGCCGAACTACGCGACCGGGCTGCTTGCCATGGCCGCGCTCAATCGCGGCCATGAGGTGGTTTATCTGACGCCCGGCGATTTCACCTTGCGCTCGGATGACAGCCTGGCCATCCATGCCACCGTGCTGCCGAAGGGTAAAGTCAAGAAAGGCGAGACGTTCCATTCCACGCTTCAGGACAAGGCGCTGGAGCGGCGAACCATGGATGTGGAGGAAATCGATGCGCTGATGCTGCGCAACGACCCCTCGCTCGACCAGACGACGCGGCCATGGGCGGTGCATGCCGGCATCCTGTTCGGGCGGCTTGCCGAACAGCGGGGCGTCGTGGTGCTGAACGATCCCGAAGGTCTGGCGCTCGCGCAGAACAAGCTCTATTTCCAGAGCTTTCCCGAAATCGTTCGCCCGACCACGATCATTTCGCGCAATGTCGAGGAAATCCGCGCCTTTGCCGACGCGCACCCCAAGGGCGTCATCGTCAAGCCGCTGCAGGGCTCCGGCGGCAAGAACGTCTTCAAGATCGGCTCCAGCAAGGAGACCAATCTCAACCAGATTTTCGAGGCGGTGAGCCTCGAAGGTTATCTGATCGCGCAGGCCTATCTGCCGGCCGCCAAGGATGGCGACATCCGCTTCTTTATGATGAATGGCCGCCCGCTGATGCGTGAAGGCAAATATGCCGCCCTTCGCCGCGTGCCGGCCAAGGGAGACCTGCGCTCCAATATTCATGCCCATGGTACGGCGGAGGCGGCGACGGTGACCGATGAAATCGTGGCGCTCGCCGAAATGGTGCGGCCGAAGCTGGTGGAGGACGGCATGTTCCTTGTCGGGCTGGATATCGTTGGCGACAAGATACTGGAAGTGAACGTGTTTTCCCCGGGTGGCCTTTCCAACATCCGCGATCTCACGGAGATGGATTTCAGCGACACGATCATCGAGGCCGTGGAAACCAAGATCGCCATGCAGAGCGCTTCCGGCGGCACCATCTCCAACCGCCTGCTGGCGACGCTGTGAGGTTATTCCCGTAATTCGGCCGGGTGCATCTCGCGATACCAGGCGACGAGGGCCTTGATGCCCTCCTCGACCGGGGTTTGCGGCACGTAACCGGTCAATGCCCTCAGAAGATCGGGCGAAGCGAAGGTGCGGGGAACATCGCCCTGCTGCATCGGCAGCATGTTGCGGATCGCGGGTTTGCCGACCGCCTTTTCGACCGTCTCGACAAAATGCATCAGCTCCACCGGCTGGCCGCCGCCGATATTGACCACGCGGAAGGGCGCGTGGTGTGAGAGCGTGTCGGTGACACCTTCCTGCGTAACACGGTTTTCCTCGGAAGGGATGACCGCGCTCAACCGGACGATGCCCTCCACCAGATCGTCGATATAGGTGAAATCGCGGCTCATATTGCCTTGTCCGTAAATATCGATCGGCCGGCCGTTGGAAACGGCGTCGACGAATTTGATCGGCGCCATGTCCGGACGTCCCCAGGGGCCATAGACCGTAAAGAAACGGAAGGCGGTGGTGGGCAGCTTGTGTAGATGGGCATAGCTGTGCGCCATCAGCTCCATCGACTTTTTGGTGGCGGCGTAAAGCGTCATCGGTTCGTCGGCCTTGTCGCTTTCCGCGAAGGGTATTTTCTCGTTGGCGCCATAGATGGAGGAGGTCGACGCCAGCATCAGGTGCTTGACCTGCAAGCTTCTCGCGAGCTCCAGCATGTTGAACGAGCCGATGAGATTGGAATCGATATAGGCCCGTGGATTTTCAAGACTGTAGCGGACGCCCGCCTGTGCGGCGAGGTGGATGATGATTTCAGGTTCGGCGGCCTCAGCCGCGCGCTTCAGCGCATCCGTATCTTCCAGCATGCCGATTTCGGCCCGGAAGCCGTTGGAGCGGGAAAGGATGGCGTGGCGTTTTTCCTTGAGGCTGACATCGTAATATTTCGTCATGCCGTCGAAGCCGGTCACGAAATGGCCGGCGTCCAACAGTCGCTTGGCAACATAAAAGCCGATGAAGCCAGCCGTGCCGGTAACCAGATAACGCATGATGATTATATCCCGAATCCGTTGGTGCGTTTGCGGTCTGACCGAAGCGCAGAAAACCTTTTAATGAAATGGCGAAAACGAAACCTCTATGCGCCCTTGTCGGAACCGCCTTCATGCGGGCGACCGACCGCGGCATAGATGAAGCCATGCGCGGCGACCTCATCCGTGCGGTAGATATTGCGCAGGTCCACCAGAACAGGGGTTTTCATGATCGCCTTCAGGCGCGGCAGGTCGAGCGCGCGGAACTGGTTCCATTCCGTCACGATCACCACGGCGTCGGCATCTTCCGCCGCCTCGTAGGGGCCGGCCGCATAGTCGATGTCTTCCATCAGATGGCGGGCATTCGCCATGCCTTCCGGATCGTAACCCACCACTTTCGCACCGCCGTCCTGCAGGGTCTGGATGATGGCGATTGCCGGGCTGTCGCGCATGTCGTCGGTATTCGGCTTGAAGGTAAGGCCAAGCACGGCGATTTTCTTGCCGCGCACATCGCCGCCCACCGCATTGATGACCTTGCGGCCCATGGCGCGCTTGCGATTGTCATTGATGGCGATGGTGGTCTCGATCAGCCGCACCGGCGCATCATAGTCCTGCGCGGTCTTGGCGAGCGCCAGCGTGTCCTTCGGGAAACAGGAACCGCCATAACCGGGGCCGGCATGCAGGAATTTCGGGCCGATGCGGCCATCGAGACCGATGCCGCGCGAGACATCCTGCACATTGGCGCCGACCTTTTCGCAGAGGTCAGCCATCTCGTTGATGAAGGTGATCTTCATCGCCAGAAAGGCGTTGGCGGCATATTTGATGAGTTCGGAAGCGCGCCTTGTGGTGAAAAGCAGCGGCGACTGATTGAGATAAAGCGGGCGGTAAACCTCGGTCATGACGGGGCGGGCGCGCTCGTCCGAAAGGCCGACGACGATGCGGTCCGGCCGCTTGAAATCCTCTATGGCAGCGCCTTCGCGCAGGAATTCCGGGTTGGAGACGACGGCGAAATCAGCCGAGGGGTTTTCCTCGTGGATGATGCGCTCCACCTCGTCGCCGGTGCCGACGGGAACGGTGGATTTGGTGACGATGACCGTGAAGCCGTCCAGCGAATGGGCGATCTCTTTTGCCGCCGCATAGACATAACCGAGATCCGCATGGCCATCGCCGCGCCGCGAGGGCGTGCCGACCGCGATGAAGACGACATCGGCATTGGCGACGGCTGCGGAAAGATCGGTGGTGAAGCTCAACCGCCCGGCCTTGGCATTGTTGGCGACGATGACATCGAGACCCGGCTCGAAGATCGGAATATGGCCGTTTTTCAGGGCCTCTATCTTCTCCGGCATCTTGTCGACGCAGACCACGTCATGGCCGAAATCCGCAAAACACGCGCCGGACACAAGGCCGACATAACCCGAACCGATCATCACAATCCGCATTCTTTTTCCTTTCGGTTAGCGAGGCCATGGTAACGCAGCAATATCAGCCGGGGAAATCGGCGGATGAAAATCGCACGATAATATTTAGCCGCCTTCATGCCCGTCGCCAAGCGCCACGATCAACACCGGCTAACCTCTTTCCATGACGGTGATGTGATGGCCATGGCGGGACAAATTTGCCGCACCTTGCAGCCATTTTCATCGGTCGGGGCCAATCGGGCAATTTTACTTCTTTTGCGGCTTGCACTCATAGGTAGCCGGGTCTAGCCATAGGGTGAGGATCAAATCTGCCAGACTGTCTGTCCCTTGAAGGGGCGTCCGGGTCGCGTTCCACGCGGCCGGGGGATGCTTTGCATTGCGGTCGGTGTTTGGGGACGTTCAAATGCAAAAGGGTTTTCTGCTCGGTCTGTTCGCTTATGCGACCTTTTCCATGGGCGATGCCACCATCAAGTCGCTTGGATCGCAGATCAGCGTTTTCGAAATCGGCTTCTTCAGCATTCTATTTTCCGGTATTTTCATTTTCTTCAGCAAGCCGCGCGAGGAAAGGTGGCGTGAATTCTGGCGCATGAGCCGGCCCTTCGCCGTGCACGGGCGCGCCATCTCCGGCCTTTTCGCGGGTATTTTCGGCATCTATGCCTTCACCACCATTCCACTGGCGGAAGCCTATGCGCTGATCTTTCTGTCGCCGCTCTTCGTCACAGTGCTTTCCGCCGTCGTGCTGAAGGAGAACATTGGCCCATGGCGATGGGCGGCGGTTCTGGCGGGTATCGTCGGCGTGATCCTCGTCGTGCGGCCGGGCTTCAAGACGCTGGAACTCGGACATTTCGCCGCCATCGGCGTCGCCTTCCTGGCGGCGATGACCATCGTTTTGCTGCGCTCGCTTGCGGGCAAGGAAAAGCGTACCTCAATCATGGGCGTGCTGCTGATCTACGGCCTCACCTTCAACGGCATTGCCTCCATCCCCGAATTCGTCATGCCCACCCTGCACCAGCTATTGGCCTTCGCCTTCATCGGCCTTTGCACGGCCACGGGGCAGATTACCCTTCTGGTCGCCACCCGCATCGCGCCGGCGAGCCAGATCGCGCCATCGCATTATTCGCAAATCCTCTGGGCCGTGGCGATCGGCATGGCTTTCTTCCACGAATATCCGGATGCGGTCGCCGTGCTTGGTCTGGCCGTCATCGCCGCATCGGGACTGCTGACGATGATCCGCGAAAAGGTGAGGCTCGGCACCGTGCGCTGGAACCCGTTTTTCCGCAATCGGCTTTGAACTCACCCTTGATCGGAAACAGTGCGTCAACCGAAGCGCGGCTTGTGAAGCGGCGGCAACCCGGCCCATAAGGCTTTCATCTTTAGATGAACGGAGAGCCGCAAATGCTCGTGGATGGAAAATGGACCGCCGAATGGCATCCGGTGCAGGCAACCGACAAGAAAGGCGGCTTCGTTCGCCAGACCTCCGGCTTCCGCAACTGGGTGACGCCTGACGGTTCGGCGGGGCCGACGGGTGAGGGCGGTTTTGCGGCCGAAAGCGGCCGTTATCATCTTTATGTCGCGCTGATTTGCCCCTGGGCATCGCGCACGCTGATCGGCCGAAAGCTGAAGAAGCTGGAAGAGGTGATTTCCGTTTCCGTTGTCGAGCCCGCCCTTTCCGACGAGGGCTGGAAATTCGGCGACTATCCGGGCGCGGATCGCGATACGCTCAACGGCTTCACCTATATGCATGAGGTCTATACCAGCGCGGATCCGCATTATACCGGCCGCGCCACCGTGCCCGTGCTTTGGGACAAAAAGACGAAAACCATCGTCAACAACGAATCCGCCGATATTCTGCGAATGCTGAATTCCGGTTTCGGCGCTCTGGCCGATAATGGCGTGGACCTCTATCCGGAAGCTTTGCGCGGTGAGATCGATGCTCTCAATGACCACATCTATCCGCGCCTCAACAACGGCGTTTACCGGACCGGTTTCGCCACCACGCAGGTCGCTTATGAAGAGGCCTTCGCCGATGTGTTCGCAACGCTTCAGGAGCTCGAAAGCCGCCTCGTCTCAGGCGGGCCTTTCCTTTTCGGCGATCTGCTGACCGAAACGGATGTCCGGCTTTTCGTGACGCTGGTTCGTTTCGATGCCGCCTATTATGGCCTGTTCAAATGCAATCTTCGCCGTATCGCCGATTATCCCGCCCTTCAGGCCTATATGATGCGGGTGCTGACCATTCCGGGCGTGCGCGACACGGTCAATATCGACCATATCAAGCGCGGTTATTATTCCATCAAGGCGCTCAATCCGACCCGGATCGTGCCTGTCGGCCCCGATCTTCCGGGGCTGTATGACGTTTCTCTCCGCCCATCGAACTGAGCGGATGATGGACTAGACCGGCTTGCCGACCTGATCGAGCAGCCATGCCTGAAAGGCGCGTGCCAGCGCATTGTCCTGCCGTCCTTCCGGCAGGGCCACGTAATAGCTCTTGTCAGTCTGCAGGGGAATGTCGAAGACGATTTCGAGGCGGCCGGAGGCGATCTCCGCCTCGATTAGATATTTCGGCAGAAGGGCAAAACCGATGCCGCTTGCGGCGGCCTCGATGATCATCGAGAACTGGTCGAAACGGCTGCCCTGATAGGCGTTCTCCGCCGTCACACCGTTCATCTCCAGCCATTCCGTCCATAGTTTCGGCCGCGTCGTCACATGCAGGAGCGGTTGCCCGGTCAGATCCTGTGGCTGGTTCACGCTGGCGCGGCGCACAAGGGCGGGGCTTGCGACCGGCACGATCACCTCGTTGCACAAAAATGTGCAGGTGCCATGCGCCCAGACCGGTTGGCCGTAGTGAATGGCGAGATCGAAACCTTCCTCGTCGAAGTCGAAGGGATGCGAGCGCGAGCCGATGGTGATCGTTATTTCCGGATTGGCGTCGATGAAGCGGTGGAGGCGCGGCATCAGCCAGCGGCTGCCGAATGTCGGCAATGTCGCGACGGAAAGCGATGCGTGCGATGTTCCGGCTGAAACCGCGCGCACCATCAATTGTTCGGATTGCTGCAACAGGCGCCGCACATCGGGCAGGAATTTACGCCCCGCCTCCGAAAGCACGACCCGCCTGCGGATGCGCTCGAAAAGCTGCATTCCGGTCTGCGCTTCCAGTTCGCCGATCTGCCGGCTCACCGCGCTCTGCGTGAGGTTGAGTTCTTCCGCCGCACGCGTAAAATTGCCGTGCCGTGCCGCGCATTCGAACGCCTGCAGGGTAACGATGTCAGGGACCAGTCTTCTGCGCGGATCCATTCCATTCTCGCATCAACTTACCCGCTTTCCTCATTGGAAAAGGGTCATTATGGCCATATATGATTACGGGAAAGAATGGAACGGTGTAAAACATCAGTTCCACATAACGAATGGCAAATTCGGGGAAAGAAGAGTGACGGGAGTTGAAAGCGCCGTATCGAAACGGCCTTTCCTCCCCTTTTAAGCCAAAAGGACGATGGACATGGATGCGACCACGAAGCTCGACGTGAAACAGGAAGCTGCGGCCCTGCTCGACAGGATGGGCGTTGCCCGCGATCTCTATACCGGCGGCGATATGGCCTCCTTCAGCCCGGTGACGGGTGAACAGGTCGCGAATCTCAAGACCGTTTCGGTCGAGGGTGTCGCAGCCGTGATCGACCGGGCCGATGCCGCCTTCAAGGCATGGCGCAATGTGCCGGCGCCCCGCCGTGGCGAACTGATCCGGCTGCTCGGCGAAGAGCTGCGCGCCTTCAAGGCCGATCTCGGCCGTCTCGTCTCGCTGGAAGCGGGTAAGGTTCCCTCCGAGGGCCTCGGCGAAGTGCAGGAAATGATCGATATCTGCGATTTCGCGGTCGGCCTTTCCCGCCAGCTTTATGGTCTCACCATCGCCACCGAACGCCCCGGTCACCGCATGATGGAAACCTGGCATCCGCTCGGCGTCGTCGGCGTCATCTCCGCCTTCAACTTCCCGGTCGCCGTCTGGTCGTGGAATGCAGCGCTTGCCATCGTCTGCGGCAATTCGGTTGTCTGGAAGCCTTCGGAAAAGACCCCGCTCACGGCGCTTGCCGTGCAGGGCATCTTCGAGCGCGCTGTCGCCCGTTTCGGCGATGCGCCGGAAGGTCTTTCGCAGCTTCTGATCGGCGACCGCGCCGTGGGTGAAGCTCTGGTGGACAATCCCAAGGTGCCGCTCGTTTCGGCCACCGGTTCCACCCGCATGGGCCGCGATGTCGGCCCGCGTCTGGCGAAACGCTTCGCCCGCGCCATTCTGGAACTCGGCGGCAACAATGCCGGCATCGTCTGCCCTTCCGCCGATCTCGACATGGCGCTGCGCGCCATCGCCTTCGGCGCCATGGGCACGGCCGGCCAGCGCTGCACCACGCTTCGCCGTCTCTTCGTGCATGACAGCGTCTATGACCAACTCGTGCCGCGCCTGAAAAAGGCCTATGCCTCCGTTTCCGTCGGCAACCCGCTGGAAACATCGGCACTCGTCGGTCCGCTGGTGGACAAGGCGGCTTTCGACGGCATGCAGAAGGCCCTCGAAGCGGCGAAAGCCCATGATGGCGTGGTGAATGGCGGCGGCCGCGTGGATACGGGTGCGCCGGATGCCTATTACGTCAAGCCGGCGCTGGTCGAAATGCCGAAGCAGGCGGGGCCTGTGCTGGAAGAGACTTTCGCGCCGATCCTCTATGTCATGAAATACAGCGATCTCGATCAGGCGATAGACGACCATAACGCCGTCGCTGCTGGTCTTTCCTCATCGATCTTCACTCGCGATATGCAGGAATCGGAACGGTTCCTGTCGTCGGAAGGTTCCGATTGCGGCATTGCCAACGTCAATATCGGCACTTCGGGTGCGGAAATCGGTGGTGCCTTCGGCGGTGAGAAGGAAACCGGCGGCGGCCGTGAATCTGGTTCGGATGCGTGGAAGGCCTATATGCGCCGCGCCACCAACACCATCAACTACTCCAAGGCGCTGCCTTTGGCGCAGGGCGTTTCCTTCGATATCGAATAATCGCGTCCTTATAGACAAATTGATCCATCATGCCGGCGCGGCTCCATCCGCGCCGGCATTTCTATTCGATGGGTTGGACGAGGGCGTCCGCGACGATTTGCGGAAAAGAGGTATTTGCGCGGAATTTTATTCCCGCAATATTGCTCATATTGAATTATCGTCTCTCTATCGTTTTAATGGAAAACCCTAGCATATGCTCCATATCGTGAACCGGCCAGAGGGGCTGGTGACAAGGAGATGAAATGCCAGCCATCACCCGCCGCGCGCTTTCCGCCAGCCTTTTTGTTGCCGCCGCATTCTCCGCCCTGCCGCTGCAGGCGCAGGCGGCGGAAGAGCTGAAGATCGGTTACCAGAAAACCGGCCTGCCGGTGATAGCCCGCCAGCAGGGTGTCATCGAAAAGGCGCTGGAGGCCAAGGGCGTGAAGGTTTCCTGGGTCGAATTCACGGCGGGCCCGCCGCTGGTGGAAGCCCTGAATGTCGGCTCCATCAATGTCGGCTGGACGGGGGATGCGCCGCCTATCTTCGGTCAGGCGGCAGGTTCCGCCATCGTTTATGTCGCGGCCCTTCCTTCGAACGGCAAGGGCGAAGCGATCTTCACCAAGCCCGAAAGCGGCATCAAGTCTGTTGCCGATCTCAAGGGCAAGAAGGTCGGCGTCGGCAAGGGCACCAGCGCGCACAATCTGCTGGTGGCGGCGCTGGAGAAGAACGGCCTGAAATTCAGCGATATCGAGGTGGTCTATCTCAGCCCTGCCGATGCCGCGGCAGCTTTCGCCAGCGACAAGATCGACGCCTGGGCCGTCTGGGATCCCTTCTATGCGATTGCCGAAACCCGCTACAAGCCGGTCACTCTGGCCCGCACCAGCGATGTGCTCGCCGTCAGCACCTATTTCCTCGCCAATCGCGATTACGCCAAATCCAATGCGGATACCATCAACATCACCATCGATGCTCTAGGCGAGGCGGCGAAATGGTCCGCTGCCAACCGCGACAAGGTTGCTGCAGCTTTGCATGAAGTGACGGGCGTGCCGCTGGAGGCGCAGACGCTCGCCGCGAACCGCTCGGAATTCGGCATTACGAAGATCGACGACAAGATCGTCGCCAGTCAGCAGGAAACGGCCGACCGCTTTTATCGTCTCGGCCTGATCCCGAAACAGATAAGCATCAAGGATGCCGTCTGGTCGGGCGCGACGAACTGAGCAAGAGCCGGAGGGCATGCCATGAGCACCGGAAAGCGTATCGAGATTGGCGGCATCACAGGCTGGCTGCTCCCCGCACTCATTCTTGCGGGCTGGGAGGCGGCGGCGCGGGCCGGTCTGATTTCCGCCAATGTGCTGCCGGCCCCTTCGGCTGTCGCGGAAGCCTTCTGGCGGCTTCTGCTCTCGGGTGAGCTTGTCGCCAATATCGGCGTCAGTTCCGCCCGCGCGCTCGCCGGTTTCGCCATTGGCGGCTCCATCGGTTTCATCTTCGGGCTGGCCAATGGTCTCTCGAAATTTTCCCGCAGCTTCACCGATACGACGCTGCAGATGATCCGCAATATTCCGCATCTGGCGCTCATTCCACTGGTCATCCTCTGGTTCGGCATCGATGAGGAGGCGAAGCTGTTCCTCGTCGCGCTCGGGGTGTTTTTCCCGATCTACATCAACACGCTGCTCGGCATTCAGGGGGTCGATCCGCAACTGGTGGAAATGGGCCGCACCTACGGCATGTCGCCCTTCACGCTGTTCCGGCGGGTCATTCTGCCCGGCGCGCTGCCCGCCATTTTCACCGGCCTGCGTTATGCGCTCGGCATCATGTGGCTGACGTTGATCGTGGCTGAAACCATCTCTTCCTCCTCCGGCCTCGGCTATATGGCCATGCAGGCGCGCGAGTTCCTGCTGATCGACGTCGTCGTGCTGTCGATCCTCATCTATGCGCTTCTCGGCAAGCTGGCCGACAGTTTCGCCCGCTTCCTCGAAAGCATCTTCCTGCAATGGCATCCAGCCTTCAAGAAAGTCTGAGGTAACCCATGTCGACCGGCAATGTTACGACGCTGAGACGCCCGGATGCCCCGCCATCCCTTCCGTCGCAGGCGAAAATCGAACAACGCGAGAAGACGACAGAAGGCAAGGTCGCCTTCAGCTTCCGCAATGTGGCGAAGAGTTTTGGCGACAAACCGGTTCTGCGCGGCATCGATCTCGATGTGCGGGAAGGCGAGTTTCTGGCCATCATCGGCAAGAGCGGCTGTGGCAAGAGCACGCTCCTGCGCATTCTGGCCGGCCTCGACACGCCGACCACCGGAACCGTCTCGAAAGATGCATCGAGCCGCACCCGCATGATGTTTCAGGAGCCGCGTCTTCTGCCTTGGGAGCGGATAGCGAATAATGTCTCCGTGGGCCTGACGGGCATTGCCAAAGGTGAGGCGGCGCAGGAGCAGGCGCTTGCCATTCTCGATGAGGTCGGTCTGAAGGACCGGGCGGGTGAGTGGCCCTATGTGCTTTCCGGCGGCCAGAAGCAGCGCGTTGCCCTGGCGCGCGCGCTGGTGGCCCATCCGCAAATCCTGGCGCTGGATGAACCGCTCGGCGCGCTCGATGCGCTCACCCGCATTGAAATGCAGCTTCTGCTGGAGCGCATCTGGCGCAAGCAGAAATTCACCGCCGTGCTCGTCACCCATGATGTTTCCGAGGCCGTGGCGCTTGCGGATCGCATCGTCGTCATCGATGAAGGGCGCATCGCGCTTGATCTCGATGTGAAATTGCCCCGTCCGCGCCGTCATGGCACGGCGGAATTCGCAAGGCTGGAAGAGCAGGTTCTGAACCAGCTCTTCGGCCGTGGCGAGACCAACGGATAAGGCATGAACCGGCAGGGCCGAGACCTCGCCGGACGATATCATCAGCCAATGCTCATCAAGCTGGCATTGCCGCCGGCGGCCGTGGTGTTGACGCTGACGGAAACCTCTTCGACCAGCCAGTCGAGATTATAGGGCTGGCTTTCCCCGGAAAGCGCTTCCGTTGCCGAGGCCTGAACGAGAACCAGCGGGCCGGGCAGGGCGGCGATCTTTTTATTGACCGCCACGATACGCGCCGCATCGCCCTCGACCAGCGCGCCGGCGAAGGGCGCTGATTTTTCCCAGTCATCCGCCCAGACGATGCGCGAGGTCACGCTTGCCGGCAGTCCGTAAATGGATTTCTCCAGTCCCGAAGCATTATCGATGACAACCGCGTTTCCGGTTGCAAGCGCTGCCGCAAGCTGGCGGTAAAGCCCCTGTTCGGTTGCCGGAACCAGCAGAACCTTTCCACGCGGATGCAGCGCATAGACATTGCGCTCGCCGACAGGACCTGCCAACTCGGTTTCGAAGCCGAGGCCGGAAAGTGCCGCCGCCTGCCGTGCGGCTTCCGCCGCAACGGTTTCGCCGTTTTCATCCAGCCAGCGGGCGAGATCGACGGCGGCCTGATCCTGCTGGCTGGCGATGCGGTCGATCCTCGGTGCGGTCTGCGTCATACGGCCGAGATAGAGCGGCCCGCCGGCCTTGGGACCGGTGCCGGAGAGGCCGCGTCCGCCAAAGGGCTGCACGCCGACAACCGCGCCGATGATGTTGCGGTTCACATAAAGATTGCCGGCCGCGACGCGCGACAGCACATGCTGGATCGTATCGTCAAGACGGGTATGCAGGCCGAAGGTCAGGCCGTAACCGGTGGCGTTGATCTCATCGATCAGCCGGTCGAGATTGTCGCGCTTGAAGCGGATGACGTGCAGCACCGGGCCGAAGACTTCGCGTTTCAGATCGGCGAGCGATTTCATTTCGATGATGGTTGGCGGCACGAAGGTGCCCTTGCCGGTTTCGCCGGCAAGCGTGATCTGTTCGATGCGATGGCCGAGCCCGCGCATGCCCTCGATATGCTTTTCGATGATGCCCTTCGCCTCGGCGGTGATGACGGGGCCGACATCGACGGAAAGCTTGTCGGTGCGGCCGATGCGCAATTCGTGCAGCGCGCCTTTCAGCATGGTCAGCGTGCGGTCCGCCACATCTTCCTGCAGGCAGAGAATACGCAGCGCCGAGCAGCGCTGGCCGGCGCTGTCGAAAGCGGATGCAATGACATCGGCGACGACCTGCTCGGCAAGCGCGGAGGAATCGACGATCATGGCGTTCTGGCCGCCGGTTTCGGCAATCAGCGGCACCGGCTGGCCATTGGCCAGAACCCGGCCGGCAAGCTGGCCCTGAATGAGCCGCGCCACTTCCGTCGAGCCCGTAAACATCACGCCGGCTGTAAGGGGTGAGCCAACAAGTGCGGCCCCTGTCTTGCCGTCGCCCGGCAGAAGCTGCACGGCATCCTGCGGAACGCCGGCCTCATGCAGCAGGCGTACGCCCTGCGCTGCGATCAGCGGCGTTTCTTCGGCGGGCTTTGCCAGAACCGGATTGCCGGCAACCAGCGCTGCCGTTACCTGACCGATGAAGATCGCAAGCGGGAAGTTCCACGGGCTGATGCAGACGACCGGGCCGAGCGGCGTTTCGCCGGACTTGAAGTTCCTGCGGGCTTCCGCCGCATAATAACGCAGGAAGTCGATCGCCTCGCGCACCTCGGCAATGGCGTTGGGCATGGATTTCCCTGCCTCGCGCATGATGAGGCCGAGCAGGGCGGGCATTTCAGCCTGCATGGCGTCGGCGGCGCGCTCCAGGCAGGCGGCACGCTCTTCCACCGGGGTGGAGGGCCAGCTTGAGGCCGCCGCCCGCTGCATGGCCGCTTCGACATCGGATTCGGTGGGCTCCGTCACATGGCCGACGATATCATTGTGGTCGCCGGGGTTGAGAACCGGGCGCGTGTTGCCGCCTGCCTGCGGTGCCGACGCTTTCCACTCCGTCGCAGCACCTGCCTTCAGGGTTTTGTCCAGTGCGGCGAGCGTCGTTTCGCTGGAAAGATCGAGGCCGGCGGAGTTTTTACGTTCCGGGCCGAACAGGCCTTCGGGGGCGGCGATGCGGTCGTGACGTGCGCCGGGAACGGTATAGGCCTTGACGACGGCAACCGGGTCTTCCAGCAGGGAATCCACCGGCACGGCTGGGTCGGCAATGCGGTTGACGAAGGAAGAGTTCGCACCGTTTTCCAGCAGGCGGCGGACGAGATAGGCCAGCAGCGTCTCATGTGTGCCGACGGGGGCATAGAAACGGCAGGGCCGGTCGAGCTTCTTCTTGCCGACAACTTCGCTGTAAAGCGGTTCGCCCATGCCATGCAGGCACTGGAACTCATAGTCGCCGAGTTTGAAGCCGGGGCCGGCGAGATGGTAGATCGTCGCCATGGACTGCGCATTGTGGGTCGCAAATTGCGGGAAAACCAGATCGCGCGCGGCGAGCAGTTTGCGGGCGCAGGCAATGTAGGAGACATCCGTGTGGACCTTGCGGGTGAAGACCGGGAAGTCCTCCAGCCCCTCCACCTGCGCCCGCTTGATTTCGGCATCCCAATAGGCGCCCTTGACGAGGCGCACCATGATGCGCCGGCCCGAACGGCGGGCGAGATCGATAATGTAGTCCAGAACGAAGGGGCAGCGGCGGCCATAGGCCTGCACGACGAAACCGAGGCCATTCCAGCCGGCGAGGTCCCTGTCGAGCGCCAGCTCTTCCAGAAGATCGAGCGACAGTTCCAGCCGGTCGGCTTCCTCGGCATCGATATTGAGGCCGATGTCGTATTTCTTGCTGAGCAGCATCAGCGATTTGACGCGCGGCAGCAGCTCCGCCATCACCCGCTCCGCCTGCGCGCGGGCGTAACGCGGATGCAGCGCCGAAAGCTTGATGGAAATGCCCGGCCCGCCATAGATGCCGCGCCCGGCAGACGCCTTGCCGATGGCGTGGATGGCGTTTTCGTAGTCCTTGTAATAACGCTCCGCATCCTTCGCGGTGGTCGCGGCTTCGCCCAGCATATCGTAGGAATATTGGAAGCCTTGCTCTTCCAGCGGCTTCGAACGCTTGATCGCTTCGCCGATGGTTTCGCCGGTCACGAATTGCTCGCCCATCATGCGCATGGCCATATCGACGCCGCGACGGATGACGGGTTCGCCGGCGCGAGCGATCAGCTTGGTCAGCGCCGCCGAAAGGCCGCTATCGTTTACCGTCGAGGTCAGCTTGCCGGTGATGACGAGGCCCCAGGTGGCGGCATTGACGAAGAGCGAACGCCCGCCGCCAATATGGGATTTCCAGTCGCCGCGCGCGATCTTGTCGCGGATCAGCGCGTCGCGGGTAGCGGTGTCGGGAATGCGCAGCAGCGCTTCGGCAAGGCACATCAGCGCCACGCCCTCATGGCTGGAGAGCGAATATTCCTGCACCAGTCCCTCGACGCCGGTGCCCTTGGTCTTGGCGCGCAATGCCTCGATCAGTTTGCGGGCCGTGTCGCGAATGGCTTTCGTCTCTTCCGCCGTCACCGTCGCCGCCTCGATCAGCGGCGCCAGGCATTCTTCCTCCGGGCGGCGATAGGCGGCGGTGATCGCCTTGCGCAGCAGGCTTTGCTCGCGCACTGGTGGCGCAAAATTCTGGAAGATACCGTTCGCCACTACACCGGCGTTGCTTGCACCATCGGCCATTCTGAAAATCCTGAAAACGCTGTTGAAGACAGACCTTCGGCGGCAGCGTGTCCTCCGCCCGCCGCTTGTCATCCTGTGGCAGACAATATCATCACCGCAGAAATTGCTATGGCCCTATTTTCAGGATAAAACAGGCAATATGAACTTTTATTTTTGAGATATGGCGTAAAATTACATGGCAAATAGTCAAAAAACAGACGATCTGGATCACTTCGATCTCAAGATTCTCGAGGCGCTGAGCGAAGACGGGCGCATGTCCGTGCTGCAGCTCTCGAAAAGGGTCGGTCTTTCAAAGACTCCCTGCCAGACGCGGCTGAAGCGGCTGGTGGATGAGGGCTATATTCTCGGCTTCCGCGCCATGCTCAATCCGCAGAAGCTCGGTGTCGATCACATCGCCTTCGCCGAGGTAAAGCTCTCCGATACGCGCGAAAAGGCGCTGGAGGAGTTCAACGCGGCGGTGCGCAAGATCAAGGAGGTGGAGGAGTGCCACATGATCGCCGGCGCCTTCGATTATCTTCTGAAGGTGCGCACCAGCGATATCCGCAAGTATCGAAGGGTGCTCGGCGAGAAAATCTCAAGCCTGCCATCCGTCGCCAACACCTCGACCTTCGTGGTCATGCAATCGGTCAAGGAAACGGGTATCTGAAGGGGTAACACGAAGACAGTGGCGGGCGCGCGCTCGCCGTATCATCCGCACACCGTCACCCCGGACTAGATCCAGGGTCCAGTGCGATCAAGTCATTGATCGCGAGAGAGTCCTTTCACGGCGCAGACGCGCCGTGGCTGGATGCCGGATCAAGTCCGGCATGACGGAGGAGAGGTTTGCGGCCTTTGTCATCGTTTTAACGGGCAGACGCAGGCCTGCCCGTTCGCCACTGTCCGAATTCAGCGCTCTCAGCGCGCCGTGGCGGCGGCGGTGACCGCGCTCATCTGCGCGTCCGGACCGAACTCGTTTTCGTTTTCGATCCCGAGCAATTCCTGCAAGCGCAGCCTTGCGCGGCTGACACGGCTCTTGATGGTGCCGACGGGGCAACCGCAGATTTCGGCGGCTTCTTCATAGGCAAAACCCGAAGCACCGATCAGCAGGATCGCTTCACGCTGGTCGTCCGGCAACTTTGCGAGTGCCGCGCGGAAATCCTGAAGGTCGACCGAACCATGCTGTTCCGGCGGCACCGACAGGCGCGAGGTATAGACGCCGTCCGTATCCTGCACCTCACGGCCGGATTTGCGAATCTGGCTGTAGAACTCGTTGCGCAGGATCGTTACTAGCCATGCCCGCATATTGGTGCCCGGCTGGTAGCTGTCCTGTTTCGCCCATGCCTTCATGATCGTGTCCTGCACGAGGTCGTCGGCACGGTCCCGCGAGCGGATGAGCGAGATCGCGAAGGCGCGCAGGTTCGGCAGCGCCGCCAGCATTTCCCGTTTGAAATTGTATTCTGTCTGCTCCGGCTCTTTCGCCATCATTCCTCCGAAGCCTTCATTTTGGCTCTGCTTTCGGCTTCATCGAGTTTTTCGAGAAGGTCGAGGAATTTGTCAGGGATGCCTTCATCCTGAACGGCATCATAAAGCTCCCTGAGCTTACGGGAAATCACCGCCCGCCCGGAGTGTGGAACCTGGGGGGCGGCCGAATTGTCCGGCTGATCTTGGTCCGATTGAAATATGCTCATAACGTCCGGTATTCCTTTTGCGTCGTGGCAAAGAATGCGCCGTGAAAAAAATAGTTCCGGCGCTCCGGAACTTTTTTTGCAATGCGCACGTTGCTATCGTGGGTTTGCGTTGCAGACCGCATGAAAGGGGAGAATTCCATGTCAGTTTCTACACGCATCGCACCGCACCTGCCATATCTGCGCAGGTTCGCGCGTGCCGTTTGCGGCTCACAATCGACGGGCGATGCCTATGTTGCGGCAACACTCGAAGCTCTGATCGCCGATATCAGCATTTTTCCGCAGACAAGCAGCGATCGCGTTTCGCTCTATCAATTGTTCGTATCGATCTTTAGTTCCGTCACGATCAATATTAAGACCGACGAAAATCTCTCGGGATGGGAAAAACGCGCCTCGGCCAACCTCTCCGCCGTGCCGGCCCTGGCCCGTCAGGCATTCCTTTTGACCACGGTCGAAGAATTCACGCCTTCGGAAACCGCAGAGGTTCTGAAAGTCTCCGAGGATCAGGTCGGCAAGCTGATCGACGAGGCAGCGTCTGAAATCGCCCGGCAGGTGGCGACCGATATCATGATCATCGAGGACGAACCTCTGATCGCCATGGATATCGAGCAGATGGTCACCGATCTCGGCCACCGCGTCACGGGCATCGCCCGCACCCACACGGAAGCGCTCGATCTCTTCCATCGCACCCAGCCGAAGATGATCCTTGCCGATATTCAGCTCGCCGATGGCAGTTCCGGTCTCGATGCGATGAAGGACATCCTGCAGATGACCACGCTGCCGGTAATCTTCATCACCGCCTTCCCCGAGCGTCTTCTGACGGGCGAGCGGCCGGAGCCGACCTTCCTTGTGACGAAGCCGTTTAATCCGGACATGGTGAAAGCGCTTATCAGCCAGGCCCTGTTTTTCAACGAAAGCTCACGCGTCGCGGCGTGAATTTTGCCGAAACCGCAGGCTGACCGGGAACCACTCTGGTGCCCGGGCGTTGGCGGTTACGGTCGTGGGACTGCCCCGCGGCTTTCTGCAAGGAGACGAATTTGCATCGGCTGGCATGGCATAACGCGGAGAGGGACGAAAGCGAACTTCACGATTCGCTCGTCCTCGCCTTGCTCGATTCGGGTGAGACAGTCATGCTGCAGGACTGGAACCGCGACTATATATTCGTGGCCAATCTGCCGGATGTCTGGAAACTTCCGGTCGATTCCCATCCGACCGATGAAAATCTGTTCGGTAACGACCTTTCCGCCAGGCTTGCCGAACTTAAAAAGGACATGAATACGGCCGGCAGCCGCGGCATGCTGGAAGTCAACGCTGGCAAGGACCGGGTTTTTCAGTTTCAGGTCCATTCCACCTTCAACCAGTCGAACCAGACGGTGCTGAAAACCACCATCCGGGAGGTAACGGCGGAAAGGCGGCGCGAGCAGCTTCTGCGCTCGCTGCTGCGCGAGGTCAGTCACCGTTCCAAGAATCTCCTGGCGATCATCCAGAGCCTTGCCGGCCAGACGGCCCGTTTCAGCCTGACCAAGGATGATTTCCTGCGTAAGTTCCGCGGCCGACTGCACGCTCTCGCCCAGAGTCAGGATCTCATCACGGATTCGGACTGGCGGGGCGCGCGCATATTCGAGTTGCTGCGCCAGCAATTCGATCTTTATGTGCCGGAATATCCGAACCTCATCCACATGGAAGGCGAAAACCTGCTGCTCAATCCGAATGGCGCGCTTTATATCGGGCTCGCCTTCCATGAGCTGGTCGTCAACACCGTCAGTCATAGCGGCAATCTAGCCTATCACCCGCCCATATCCCTGCAATGTCGTCAGGAGGGCGATTTTTATATCGTTGAATGGAATGAGCCGATGATGCCGTCGAAAGAGCCGGCGGAGACCCGGCGCGGCAGCTTCGGCAGCGTGGTGCTGGAAAAGGTGGTTCCGTCCGCATTGGGGGGAAGCGCCGAATACGAGTTGACGCCGGAGCGGATCGTCTACCGGCTGAAATTTCCTTCCGGCGACGGCGCGGATGCCTGAAATCTCAAGATTGCGCGCAGCGCCGGGTCCCTCTTTCATTTCCTGAAAACCAAAACAAAAAGCACGGCTCATGAAAGAGCCGTGCTATTTTTATGACAGGTTTTCAGGGGCGAAACCTGTTTATTTTCAGCCAAGCTTCAGGCGGGGACGGGGGAATTGCTTGGCCTGCAGTAGAAACACGCTCGACCGGATTCGGTTCCCAAAAAATGCGTTTTTTTAACATTGTGCAAAATACCGGCCATTTTTGCCCAGTTTTTTGCCGTTTGCACGGCGGATAGGTACGCAAGTCTCGGCCTCAATGCGTGCCTGTCTGTTCCGATCGTTTGGGCGTGAAATAACGCATCGGCGCTTCCAGCGACCACTCGAAGCCGGATTCACGATATTCCGTCAGCACCTGCCCGCCGAAGGCGCCTTCCGCATGCCTTTTGATGACAGTGGTGCCGAAGCCTTTGCGGCTCGGTTCTCTGGCCGGCGGTCCGCCGGTTTCGGTCCAGACGAGATGGATCATCTGCCGCCCGTCTTTTTCAAGCGACTGCCAGCGCAGGGTAATTTTTCCCGATGGAACCGACAATGAGCCATATTTGATGGAATTCGTCGTCAGCTCATGGATCACCAGACCGAAATTCTGTGCCGCTTCCGGGGAAAGCATGAAATCGTCTCCCACCAGCACGATGCGCTGCGCCACGGTTCCGAAAACATCGAGGTGGGTTTCGATCAGCTTGCGGATCGGCAGACCCTGCCATTGAACCTCCGCCAGAGCCCGGATCGACATTCCAAGGCCGCGCAGGCGGTGATCCACCTCCTTTTGAAATTCCGGAATGCTTTTATTTTCGCGTCCCAATTGCCGTATCATCGCCTGAACCAGTGTCAGAATGTTCTTGGAACGGTGAACCAGCTCGTGCAGCAGCAATTGCAGACGCTCTTCCGACTGACTTCTGTCGAAGGACGCGTTGGAGAGCGCGATGGCGACCTGGTTGGCCTCCTTTATCTTGGTATCGACGGGTGCGACGATCTCGCCCTCGCCGATGCGCTCGGCCATCAGGGTCAGGTCACGAATGGAGCTTCGCAATTGCCGGCCGACCAGATAGGCGCCGCCAATGGCAATCAGCACCAGCAGCAGGCTGCCGATCATCATCTGCCGCCAGGTGTCTATCAGCGCCGCCTGGCTTGCGGCGAGCGGACCCCACATCACCGTCTTCCATTGCCAGCCCGGCAATTGAGCATAGGCATAGAGATTACCCTTGCCGTCGAAAAAATTGCCGCTGAAGGCCTGCATTTCCGAAAGGACATCGGGGGTGACAAACGGCTTGCCCACTTCCGCCTCTTCGGGCGCGCTTGAGACGACAACGCGGTTGTTGCCGTCAATGATGGCGACCGCCCAGTTGCGCGGCAGGTTTTCCGTGGGGATGAGCCGGCTGAGGTCGCTGGTATTCTGCGTCAGGATCAGGGCGTCTCCGGCGGGGTCCAGGTCCGGGCCGAGCGGCATGGTGACGTTGAACACCCATTCCTTGCTGGTCGAGCCGAAAAACATGTCCGAGACGGTGATGCGGCGGGAGTCGATCGCTTTGGCCAGATTGGCTTCCGTTGGCACCTTGCCGAGCGGCTGGCCATAGGGCACGCGCGTATTGAGACGCTGTTGGCCATCTTTGGTGGCGAGAATGGCGTAGAGACCCTCCCGCTTCAGACTGTCGGCGACGCGCCCCTGAAACGCGGCGAGGTTGCCGCTCTCAAGTTCCGGGAATTGCGACAGGAGATTGAGCGAGGTGGCGATTTCCTGCAGGCGGCGGTCGATGTTGCGGGAGACCACCCGCACATCCTCGATGGTTTCCCGTTGCAGGTCGTCGCGTTTTTCCGCCTCGAGGCGCAGCATCAGATAGCCGCCGAAAAGAATGAGCGGCAGGGTGATGACGGTAGCCATCACGACCAGATAGGTGCCGATGGAGGCGGTCGGGAAAAAATTCGCGCTGCGCCGACGCAAAGCCGAGATCATGTCTTTCAGTCTGTCGCCGGGTCGAGGCATACAAAAAAACTCCGGCAGTTATGGCATTGTTACGACACGGATAATACCGTGCCGTCCCCCTTTAGCAATGCCTGATTTTTACCTTCGGTTGTTGCGGCAGGTCACAATTGCACCGGCCCGGTTGAAAAAATCGGAACTATTTCAACGACCAACCCGTTTGCCAGACGAACCGGCCGAGAAGCGGACATGAAATTCATCACCGCCGGCCAGTTGAGAACGATGAAAGGAAGGTACGAAATGGCAAAGAAACTTACAATCCTCGTCACTGCCGCTCTGATGGGCACGACGGCTTTCGCGCCGCTGGCCATCGCTCAGGGCACGACCCAGCCTGCGCCGGCAAATCCGATTGCGCAGACGGAGCCGGCAACCCCGCCCGCCACCCCGATGACGCCTGCTGCTCCTTCGACCAATGACAGCGCGGCGACAACGACAGGCGGCGCTTATCTCACCGAACAGGGCGAAACGCAGGTCAGCGCCAACGATTATATCGGCAAGGCGGTCTATACTGCGGCCGATGAAAGCATCGGTAACGTCACCAACCTCATCATGGAAGAAGATGGTGGTCTGGTTGCGGCCGTGATCGGCGTCGGCGGCTTCCTGGGTATCGGCGCAAAGGACGTCGCCGTTCCGATGGACAAGGTAACGATGACGCGCAATGCGCAGGACGGCACCATCCGCCTGACAACGACCGAAACGGCGGAAACGTTGAAGGCCGCTCCTGAATTCAAGACGCTGGAACAGAAGGCCAGCGAAAAGAATGCGGCAATGCCGGCGGCTCCCGACAGCACGACGACGTCCGCCACCAAGCCCTAATTCCCGTCCCTGGGAGGCAGGAGCGGGACCGGCTTCAATCGGCTGTCCCGCGGGAGGCACCGGCCAACAGGCCGGTGTCTTTTTATGTTTGTTCGCCGGCTGTTCAATCCCCGGCATTGCGGGAGGAATGCCACGCCCAGGCGGATTTGATGATGTCCAACAGGGAATAACGCGGTTCCCAGCCGAGAACCTCCTTCGCCTTGTCGTTATTGGCAACAAGCGTCGTGGAATCGCCGTCGCGCCGCCCGGTATATTCGACGGGGAAGGGGCGGCCGGAAACGTCCGAAATCGCCGCCAGCAATTCCTTCACCGTGGTGCCGGTGCCGGTGCCGAGGTTGAGTTCGACGGTCTCCCCGCCGGCCAGCAGATAATCCACGGCTCGCACATGTGCATCGGCGAGATCGAGAATGTGGATATAGTCGCGCACGCAGGTGCCGTCGCGCGTGTCGTAATCCGTGCCGAACACCTTGAAGCCCTGACGCCGGCCGAGGGCGGCCTCGATGGCCAGCGGGATCGCGTGGGTCTCCGGCTTGTGCCATTCGCCGATGCGGCCTTCGAAATCCGCGCCGGCGGCATTGAAGTAGCGCAGCATCACCGAGCGCAGCCCCTTATAGGTGCTGTAGTCCTTCAGCGCCTGCTCCACCACCCATTTGGTGCGGCCATAGGGGTTGATCGGCGCCTGCCGGTGCGTCTCGTCGATCGGCACCTGTTCCGGCAAACCGTAAGTTGCGCAGGTGGACGAAAAAACGAATGCCGTGACGCCGGCATCGATGGCGGCGGAGAGGAGGTTGAGCGAGCCGATGACATTGTTGTCGTAGAAAGCCACGGGCTGCTTTACGGATTCACCGACTTCGATCAGCGCGGCGAAATGCAGAACGGCTTCCGGCCGGTGTTTGGCGAAGACTTCGTCCAGCCGCGCCCGGTCGCGAATATCGCCCTGTTCGAAGGGTCCCCAGCGGACGAATTCCTCATGCCCGTTGGACAGATTGTCGAAAACGACCGGTTCATATCCTCGCTCAGACAGGAGAAGGCAGGTGTGCGAACCGATATAGCCGGCACCGCCGACGACAAGGACTTTCTTCTTCATCAATTGCCTTTCAGAAAATTACGGACGCGCCGAGACTGCCCGAGACTGTATGTCACTTTGTTCAAATAAGGGCGGCGTGGCGGGTAACGCCATCAACCAGTCTATCCTTCGCGGGTAACATAAAAAAAACCGCGCATCCATCGTCTGGACGCGCGGTTTGCCTTGTCGTGTCGCCAAGAAATTACTTGGACTTTTTCGTATTGACCCTTGTGGCCAGGAAACCGGCCGCGACAGCCACGGCGAGCGTCGCATAGGGACGTGCCTGGATCGCCAGCGTCAGCAGCGATTGCAGGGCGAGCGGCGCTGCGGCAAGCGGCGCCGCCGTCAACGGCGCGACAGCGGGCCGTGCGGCATAGACCCTCGGACGTTTGACGATCGCCAGCGCCACCAGCATGATGACGCCGAGCAGGAACGCGGTCCCGGCGACGACGAGCGCGGCAGGGCCTGCACCCACGTGCCGGGCAAGATAGATTGACCCCGCCACCACGGCGGCGATGAAGGCGATCAGAAAAAATATCCCGGTCAGAACCGACAGGATTATGGTCGCGCGCAATCGCCGTGTAACGACGCGCCCCTCGCGCTGGGTCTCCCCCAGATAGACCAGCAATGCCTCAAGCATGAGCGCGGCCTTATCGACGCGTCAGAAGGGCGAGCACGAAACCGACGCCGACGGCGATGCCGAGGGACTGGAGCGGGTTCTTCTGGACGTGGTCGGTGAGGTTGTCGTTGAGCGTGGAGATTTCATTGCGAACGCTGTCGGCCATTTCGCCGGATGCGGTGAGGGCGTCATCGGCCACACGGGCGGCCTGCGCCTTCAGCTCATGCGAAGCGCCGACGCCGAGCGCCTTCACGCTCTTGGCAAGACTAGCCAGATCTTCGCGAAGCTGGGCGAGCTGCGCTGCCACATCGGCCGCATCGCCGTTTTCGAGGGATTGCTGGATCTTGTCGCTGACGCTGCTACGCACGCTTGCCATAGGGGAGGTCCTTCCTGAACATCATTGAGGGGACGACGACACGTCGCCGCCGTCCGTGAAGCTTCGTTTCGGCGGCCGAAACACCCGCCTGTCCGTCAGTCAAACGCGCCGATGCCGGCTTGGTTCCGCAACGGGACGGGTTTTCTTGACGGCACTTCGGCTCGGGGGCGATTTTCGAGGAATTCGGTGCCGGACATTTGTTTTCCTGTCACAAGCATCCTATAAGGCCCATCATCGAGACGTACCTTGACTTCAATCAATATGTGAAACGACATGCTCCAGACGCCCTATTACCTCATCGACAAGACAAAACTTCTTCGCAACATGGAGAAGATTGCCTATGTGCGGGAAAAATCCGGCGCCAAGGCGCTCTTGGCGCTGAAGTGCTTCGCCACATGGTCGGTGTTCGATTTCATGTCGCAATATATGGACGGCACCACCTCGTCCTCGCTCTATGAGGTGCGTCTCGGCCGCGAGAAATTCGGCGGCGAGACCCATGCCTATTCCGTCGCCTATGCCGACTATGAAATCGACGAGGTGATTGCGAATGCGGACAAGATCATCTTCAATTCCATCGGTCAGCTGGAGCGTTTCGCCGACAAGGCCTCCGGCATTACGCGCGGTCTGCGCCTCAACCCGCAGGTCAGCTCTTCGAGCTTCGATCTTGCCGATCCTGCGCGCCCCTTTAGCCGGCTGGGCGAATGGGACGTGGCCAAGGTGGACAAGGTCATGGACCGTATCTCCGGTTTCATGATCCACAATAATTGCGAAAACAGCGATTTTTCCCTGTTCGACCGCATGTTGACGCAGATCGAGGAGAAATTCGGATCGCTTCTGTCGCGTGCGGAATGGGTCAGCCTCGGCGGCGGCATTCATTTCACCGGCGACAATTATCCGCTCGACCAGTTCTGCGACCGCTTGGCGGCCTTCTCGGAAAAATACGGCGTGCAGGTCTATCTGGAGCCGGGCGAGGCCTCGATCACCAGGAGCACGACGCTCGAAGTGACGGTTCTCGACACGCTGTTCAACGGCAAGAACCTCGCCATCGTCGACAGCTCCATCGAAGCGCATATGCTCGATCTGCTGATCTATCGGGAAACCGCCAAGGTGTCGCCGAACGAGGGCGAGCATCCCTACATGGTCTGCGGCAAATCCTGCCTTGCGGGCGATATTTTCGGTGATTTCCGCTTCGACAAGGAGTTGAAGGTCGGCGACCGCATCTCCTTCCAGGACGCGGCCGGCTACACCATGGTCAAGAAGAACTGGTTCAACGGCGTGAAGATGCCGACCATCGCCATCAAGGAACTGGACGGCACCGTTCGCGCCGTTCGTGAATTCGACTTTGCCGATTTCGAGCAAAGCCTGTCTTAAACCCTGTTTTTAACATGAAACGAAGCTCATCCCTGCGGGGAAAAGGAGGCATCACCTGAAATGAAGAAGAACGTTCTGATCATCGGCGCCGGTGGCGTAGCACAGGTCGTGGCGCATAAATGCGCCCAGAACAGCGATGTATTGGGAGACATTCATATTGCGTCACGGACTTTGGGAAAGTGCCGCAAGATTGTCGAGTCCGTACGCGAAAAGAAGAGCCTCAAGACAGATGTGAAACTTGAGGCCCATGCGCTTGACGCGATGGATATCGAGGCGACGAAAGCCTTGATCAGGAAAACCGGCGTGGAAATCGTCATCAACGTCGGTTCGGCTTTCGTCAACATGTCCGTTCTTCGTGCCTGCATGGACACGGGTGTTGCCTATATGGATACGGCGATCCACGAGGATCCGACCAAGATTTGCGAGACGCCGCCGTGGTACGGAAACTACGAGTGGAAGCGCGCGGAAGAGTGCAAGGAAAAGGGCATTACCGCCATTCTCGGCGTCGGCTTCGATCCGGGCGTGGTGAACGCCTATGCGCGTCTCGCCAAGGATGATTATTTCGACAAGGTCACCTCGGTCGATATCGTCGATATCAATGCCGGCAGCCACGGCCGCTGGTTTTCGACCAACTTCGATCCGGAAATCAACTTCCGCGAATTCACCGGCGTCGTCTATTCCTGGCAGAAGGGTGAGTGGCAGACGAACCAGATGTTCGAAGTCGGCCAGGAATTCGACCTGCCGGTCGTCGGCAAGCAGAAGGCCTATATGACCGGCCATGACGAAGTGCATTCGCTGTCCAAGAACATGGACGGCGCCGATGTGCGCTTCTGGATGGGCTTCGGCGATCACTATATCAACGTCTTCACGGTGCTGAAGAACCTCGGCCTCCTGTCCGAAAAGCCGGTCAAGACCGCCGAAGGTCTCGAAGTCGTACCGCTGAAGGTGGTCAAGGCCGTGCTGCCCGATCCGTCTTCGCTGGCGCCCGACTATGTCGGCAAGACCTGCATCGGTGATATCGTCAAGGGTATCAAGGATGGCAAGGAGCGCGAAGTCTTCATCTACAACGTGGCCGACCACAAGGAAGCCTATGAAGAAGTCGGCTCGCAGGGCATTTCCTACACCGCCGGCGTTCCCCCGGTCGCCGCCGCCATGCTCATCGCCACCGGCGAATGGGACGTGAAGCAGATGGCCAATGTGGAAGAACTGCCGCCGAAGCCATTCCTGAACATTCTGAACAGGATCGGCCTTCCGAACCGCATCAAGGACGAAAACGGCGACCGCGCGCTGGAATTCTGATTGCCGGTGTTGTGATTGCGTTAAATAGAAAGCCCCGCGAGAGCGGGGCTTTTTTAATGGCGGCCTCAGCTTTTGGTGAGTTGCCCTATGAACAGATGCAGCGTTTTATGCATTGCCTCCGAAGGGGGCTCGGCAACATGCCATTCCGGAAAATGTCCATCGATTGCCATGCGGGCAAGGCCATAGACCAGCGCGCGGGCGCCCAGTACGAGCTGATCCAGATCGAGGCCGTGGGGGAGCTGGCCGTTTTCACGCGCCTGCATCAGCAGATTTATCATCAAGCGCCTTATGGCATCGTTCTGCTCGCGTAAAATATCAGACGAATTGAAGTCGATCAGCGTTCGCGAACTTATGACTTCAAAATGCGTCGGGTTGGCCAGCGCCCAGCGCAGATAGCCGTGGCCAATGGCTTCGAAGGCGACAAGCGGGTCCTCATCGCCGGCCTGCGCTCTCGCGGTTTCGACGGATTCGGTCAGCCGGTTCATCGCCTGCTCCGCGACAGCAGTCATCAGGGCCGTTTTTGAGCGGAAATGCCTGAACGGCGCTCCCGGTGAGACGCCGGCACGCTTGGCGGCCTCACGGACGGAAACATTTTCAGCACCCCGTTCCTCGATGATTGCGATTGTTGCCGCAATAAGTTCATCGACAAGGTTGCCGTGGTGGTAGGGCCTGTCGCGTCCCGTCTTCTTGTCCTGAGCTTTTTCCATAGGCCATTGGGTAGCACCAAATCGGGATGTAATCACTGATTATTTTATTGCGTCGGAATGAAGCTTTATGTAAGCATCGATTACATTGAGATATGGAGATTTCAATGTTGCACCCGGTTCTAAAAATCACTCTCGCATTTGCATTTTTCCCGATCGTCGCCGCTCATGCGCAGGACAGCCCGAAGCTGGAAATCGTGTGGCCAAAGGCCGGTGATGTCATCGAATTGGGCAATGATCCCGAACGGGCTATCGGCGTCGTTGTCAAGAGCAGCTTCAAGCTGCTTCCCGCCGGGCAGTGTGGAGGAGACGGCCAATGCGGCCATGTACATATGAAAATCGACCCTTCGGGCGATACATGCAACATTCCCTACCGCGCCTATAACAGCATGAACAGCGATTTCGGCGGTGATCTCATCAAGGCACGGTTCGGACATTGCCCAAGTCCGGCCGGCCGGCACGTCATCGGCATTCTGCTGGCAGATGATCACCATCAGCCTGTTCTGGTCGACGGCAAGCCGGTCACGGCGCTTGTCGAAGTGACAACCAAAGACTGACCTCAGGAGCGGTAGCAGCGGTCATGTCGTAGAATGGCGCAATAAAAAAGGTCCCGCGCAAACGGGACCTTTATCTCGATAAGCCTGAAAGCCGGGACGTCCTCAGCCCTTCGTCGGCTTCGGCCCGCGCTTTTCGAAGGGCTTGTCCTTCTTGCCCTCGTATTTCGGCTTGTCGCCAAAGGGCTTTTTCTTCTTCCAGGGCTTGTCGTCGCCCTTGCGGTCATCGCGGGGGCCGCTCGCATTGTCCGATTTGCTGAATTTCCGTTGCGCCTTGGCCGGGCGCGTGTCTTCGCGGAAACCGCCGGTCATTTCCGGCTTGCCTTCCAGCGCCCTCAGACGGATGCCCTTTTCGAGCGTCATATCCTTGCCGATGGCGGAGGTGAAACGGTCGACGGCATCGGCCGCCAGTTCCACGAAGGTCTCCGTCTGCTGCATGCGGATCGCGCCGATATCCTGGCGGGTGATCTTGCCGAAACGGCAGAGCATGGGGATCAGCCAGCGCGGTTCGGCGCTCTGCTTGCGGCCGACGGACAGTGAAAACCAGGCGCTGTCGGCGAAATCGGAACGCTCACGGCGCGGCGCATTGTTCTCGACCGTCTCGAAGCTGTCGCGGCGCGGCTTGCGGTTGTTATCGAGCGAGACTTCGGCGATGTCCTCCGGCGCGGAACGTCCAGCGTGGTACAGGCGCACGAAAGCGGCGGCGACCTTTTCAGCGCCATGCTGCTCCAGAAGCCTGGTGACGAAATCGCGCTCGTCCTCGGCCACGGCCTCGGTCAGCGACGGGTCGGCCAGAAGCCGGGCGCCATCGCGCTCGACGATCTCTTCGGCCGAAGGCGGGCGAACCCATGCCGGGCTGACCTTGGCGCCTTCCAGCAGGCGCTCTGCCTTGCGGCGCTGGTTGATCGGCACGACGATGGCGCTGACGCCCTTCTGACCGGCGCGGCCGGTGCGGCCGGAGCGGTGCAGAAGCGTCTCGGAATTGGTCGGCAGGTCGGCGTGGATGACGAGTTCGAGACCCGGCAGGTCGATGCCGCGGGCGGCAACGTCGGTCGCCACGCAGACGCGGGCGCGGCCGTCGCGCATGGCCTGCAGCGCATGGGTGCGCTCATTCTGGGTCAGTTCGCCGGAAAGGGCCACGACGGCAAAGCCGCGATTGTTCAGTCGCGCCGTCAGATGGTTCACCGCCGCACGGGTGGAGCAGAAGACGATGGCGTTGCGGGCTTCATAAAAGCGCAGCGCATTGATGATGGCGTTCTCGCGGTCGGCCGGCGTCACCAGCATGGCGCGGTATTCGATATCGACATGCTGCTTCTGTTCGGAAGCGGTGGCGATGCGCACGGCGTTCTTCTGATAGCTTTCCGCAAGCTTGGCGATGCTGCGCGGAACGGTGGCCGAGAACATCAGCGTGCGGCGGGTTTCCGGCGATTCTTCCAGAATGAATTCCAGATCTTCACGGAAACCGAGATCGAGCATCTCGTCGGCTTCATCCAGCACCACGGCGCGGATGGACGACAGATCGAGCGCGCCGCGCTTGATGTGGTCGCAAAGACGCCCGGGTGTGCCGACGACGATGTGAGCGCCGCGTTCGAGCGCACGGCGCTCGTTGCGCACATCCATGCCGCCGACGCAGGAGGCAATCGAGACACCGGCGAATTCATAGAGCCACTCCAGCTCGCGCTTGACCTGCATGGCCAGTTCGCGGGTCGGCGCGATGGCGAGCGCCAGCGGTGCGGAGGCCTGACCGAAGCGGCCGCTCTCCGGCAGCAGCGTCGGCGCCAGTGCAATGCCGAAGGCAACGGTCTTGCCGGAACCGGTCTGTGCGGAAACCAGCGCATCCTTGTCGGCCAGTTCGGGCGCAAGCATGGCCTGCTGCACGGGGGTCAAATCTTTATAGCCGCGTTTTTCCAACGCCTGCGCGATCGCCGGGGCGATACCCTGGGTGTCTGTCATCTACCGTCTTTCGGATATGAAGCCGCCCGCATCCGCCCGAAACCAATAGGTCCTAAAGTCTCCGGGGCAGCCAATGCAGGCCATTTCGGCCATCTGGCCGGTTGCATTGCCGCGCTCATACTGCGAATGGGCCGGTTTGTACAGTGCACTGCGGTACGCTCTTTTGCGGGTGCTTTATCCCGTCGACGTTTTCATCCCGCCATTGTTCCTGAGCGATGCTGCGAAAAAGGCGTACCGCATGGTTCATAAACGGCATTGCGTGCCCCCCGCCTTTTCGCTAAGAGACCCGCAACTTGAGGCTCTTTGTCAGGAAGAGCCGACTGGGTTTGTTCTTGTCCGTCCGCTCTTCGAAGGAGCCGGCGGGAAAATGGGATGGTACTGGTCAAGGCTATGGCTCGCATTGTCATGAAATTCGGCGGCACGTCCGTCGCGAACCTCGAACGCATTCACAATGTCGCACGGCATGTGAAACGCGAAGTGGATGCCGGCCATGAAGTGGCCGTGGTCGTTTCCGCCATGTCCGGCAAAACCAATGAGCTGGTGGACTGGGTGCAGAACGCCGCGAAGGTGGCCGGCGCCAACGCCGCCTCCTTTTTCGATGCGCGCGAATATGACGCGGTTGTCGCATCCGGCGAACAGGTGACATCGGGTCTTCTGGCGATCACGCTGCAATCCATGGGCATCAATGCGCGCTCCTGGCAGGGCTGGCAGATCCCGATCCGCACCGACAATGCGCATGGCGCCGCCCGCATTCTCGAAATCGACGGTTCGGATATCATCCATCGCATGGGTGAAGGCCAGGTGGCCGTTGTCGCCGGTTTCCAGGGCATCGGCCCGGACAATCGCATCGCGACGCTTGGTCGCGGCGGTTCGGATACGTCCGCCGTTGCGATTGCCGCCGCCGTCAAGGCGGATCGTTGCGACATCTATACCGATGTCGACGGCGTTTATACGACCGATCCGCGCATCGAGCCCAAGGCTCGCCGCATGAAGAAGATCGCCTTCGAGGAAATGCTCGAAATGGCGTCTCTCGGCGCGAAGGTTCTGCAGGTTCGCTCGGTTGAGCTTGCCATGGTACACAAGGTGCGCACCTTCGTTCGCTCCAGTTTCGAGGATCCCGATGCGCCGGGCATGGGCGACCTCATCAACCCGCCCGGTACTTTGATTTGTGACGAGGATGAAATCGTGGAACAGGAAGTCGTAACCGGCATCGCCTATGCCAAGGATGAAGCACAGATCTCGCTGCGCCGCGTGGCCGACCGTCCGGGCGTTTCCGCCGCGATCTTCGGGCCGCTTGCCGAAGCGCATATCAACGTCGACATGATCGTGCAGAACATCTCCGAAGACGGTTCGCGCACCGACATGACCTTCACCGTTCCTTCGGGCGACGTTGCCAAGGCGATCAAGCTTCTGGAAGACAACAAGGCCCAGATCGGCTTCGATGTTGCGCAGAACGAGACAGGTCTCGCCAAGGTTTCGGTCATCGGTATCGGCATGCGCAGCCACGCCGGCGTTGCCGCAAGCGCGTTTAAGGCGCTTGCCGAGAAGAACATCAACATCAAGGCGATCACCACCTCCGAGATCAAGATTTCGATCCTGATCGACGGCGCCTATGCCGAACTTGCGGTTCGCACTTTGCATTCCGCCTACGGTCTCGATAAGAGCTAAGCCGAGACATCGGTTCCCGATGCTCCGATTCTTCGGAGTTGCGTTCTTCCGATGTGGCGTTTCATGAAAGCGTGTCCCTTGCGGGACGCGCTTCTCGCGCTATAAATTTTTAAATGACCTTTTGATTCTCGAATATTATGACATTCGGATCGGAAGTGTCGGGGAGCAAACGCGATGAGAGACCTTTCCGCAGGTCCGCGCGTCCTGCTCAAGCGGCTGCGCGAAATGATGGCGGAGCACCTTGAACCGCAGGACCGTCTGGACCAGATCGTCCGTCAGATTGCCAGCAACATGGTGGCGGAGGTTTGCTCGGTCTATGTGCTGCGCTCCGACAGCGTGCTCGAGCTTTACGCGACCGAAGGTCTGAACAAGGATGCCGTGCATCTTGCCCAGCTGAAAATGGGGCAGGGTCTTGTCGGCACCATCGCCGCTTCCGCCCAACCTCTCAATCTTTCCGATGCGCAGGCGCATCCCGCTTTCCGCTATCTCCCTGAAACCGGTGAGGAAATTTATCATTCCTTCCTCGGCGTGCCGATTTTGCGTTCCGGTCGCACTCTTGGCGTTCTTGTGGTCCAGAACAAGGCCAGCCGAACATACCGGGAGGATGAAGTGGAAGCGCTTGAGACAACCGCGATGCTCATTGCCGAAATAGTGGCGAGCGGCGAGTTGAAGAAGATCACCCGCCCCGGAGTGGAGCTGGATCTGACGCGCGCCGTTTCCATCGATGGCGACGGCTATGGCGAAGGCATCGGTCTTGGCCACGTCGTGCTGCACGATCCGCGCATCGTCGTCACCAACCTGCTCAATGAAGATGCCGATACGGAAATCCGACGTCTTGCCGATGCCATCGGCTCGCTGCGTCTCTCCATCGATGACATGCTGCAGCGTCGCGATGTGCCGACCGAGGGTGAGCACCGCGAGGTTCTGGAAACCTACCGCATGTTCGCCCACGATCAGGGCTGGGTGCGGCGCATGGAAGAGGCGATCCGCAACGGCCTGACGGCGGAAGCGGCGGTCGAGAAAGTGCAGAGCGACACCAAGGCGCGCATGATGCGCCTGACCGATCCCTATCTGCGCGAGCGCATGCATGATTTCGACGATCTCGCCAACCGGCTGCTGCGGCAGTTGATCGGTTTTGGCGGTCGTGGGCCGGAGCAGGATTTCCCGCTCGACGCCATCGTGCTTGCCCGCGCCATGGGTGCTGCCGAACTGCTCGATTACCCGCGTGAAAAACTGCGTGGTCTGGTGCTGGAAGACGGCGCGGTGACGAGCCATGTCGTCATTGTGGCCCGCGCCATGGGCATTCCGATCATCGGACAGGCGACCGGTATCGTCGCTCTGGCGGAAAACAACGATCCCATCATTATCGATGGCGATGACGGTCAGGTGCATTTGCGCCCGATGTCGGATTTGCAGCGTGCCTATGAAGAAAAGGTGCGCCTGCGCGCCAAGCGGCAGGAGCAGTTCCGCGCGCTGCGCAACGTCGAGCCGATCACCAAGGATGGCCAGAAGGTCAATCTGAAGATGAATGCGGGCCTTTTGGTGGACCTGCCGCAGCTCGACGAATCCGGCGCCGACGGCATTGGCCTGTTCCGCACCGAGCTGCAATTCATGATCGCCTCCAACATGCCGAAGGGCGAGGAGCAGGAGGCGTTCTACCGCTCCGTTCTGCGGCAGGCGAAGGGCAAGAGCGTCACCTTCCGCACGCTCGATATCGGCGGCGACAAGGTCGTTTCTTATATGCGCGGTCAGGAAGAGGAAAACCCGGCACTGGGTTGGCGGGCGATCCGCCTGTCGCTCGACCGGCCGGGCCTGATGCGCACGCAGATGCGCGCGCTGCTCCGTGCCGCCTCGGGCGCCGAGCTGCGCATGATGCTGCCGATGGTGACGGAAGTGTCGGAAATCCGCGCCGCTCGCGACCTTTTGCAGAAGGAAGTGCAGCATCTTTCGAAATTCAGCCATGCGCTGCCGAAAAAGCTGCAATTCGGCGCCATGCTGGAAGTGCCATCGCTGATGTGGCAGCTCGATGAGCTGATGCAGGAGGTGGATTTCGTGTCCGTCGGTTCGAACGACCTGTTCCAGTTCTCGATGGCGGTGGATCGCGGCAATGCGCGTGTTTCGGATCGTTTCGATAATCTGGGCAAGCCGTTCCTGCGCATTCTGCGCGATATCGTCCGCGCCGGCGAAAGGCACCACACCTCGGTCACGCTGTGCGGCGAAATGGCGGGCAAGCCGCTTTCGGCCATGGCTTTGATCGGCCTCGGCTTCCGTTCTGTTTCCATGTCGCCGACGGCCATCGGCCCGGTCAAGGCCATGCTGCTCGGGCTCGATGCCGCGCGCCTGGCCGAAGAGCTGAACGCGGCGCTGGACGACCATAATTCGCTGGAAAGCGCGCGCGAGGTGTTGTTACGCTTTGCCGCGACGCATTCCATTCCCGTTTAGAGCATTTCCAGGAAAAGTGGACCCCGGTTTTCCGTCCGGAAATGCGTTAAAGCAAAAAGTTAGAGCGTTTTCGCGTTTCGAAGAAAAGCGAAAACGCTCTAAAAGATCTGTTTCATTATTGGAGTGACTGGTGGCGAAGCTTCCCGTCGAAAAAATGCGCGAGTTGGAAAGACGCTTTGGTGAGATCGAAGCGCGTATGTCGGCCGGGCCTGCTGCGGATGTGTATGTGAAGCTGGCTTCGGAATATTCCGAACTCGAGCCGGTGGTGAAGAAAATCCGCGACTACGAGAAGGCGGTTTCCGAGGCCGCCGATCTCGAGGCGCTGCTGGCCGACAAGTCGACCGACAAGGATATGCGCGACCTGGCGGAAATGGAGCTGCCGGATGTCGAGGTCCGCATCGGCGAGCTTGAAAAGGACATGCAGGTCCTGCTGCTGCCGAAGGATGCGGCGGACGAAAAAAGCGCGATTCTCGAAATTCGCGCCGGCACCGGCGGGTCCGAGGCCGCGCTCTTCGCCGGTGATCTGTTCCGCATGTATGAACGTTTCGCCTCGACCGAGGGCTGGAAGGTGGAAGTGCTTTCCGCAAGCGAGGGCGAAGCGGGCGGCTACAAGGAAATTATCGCGACGATCAGCGGGCGCGGGGTGTTCTCCAAGCTGAAATTCGAATCCGGCGTGCACCGGGTGCAGCGCGTACCGGAAACTGAAGCGAGCGGCCGTATCCACACGTCTGCGGCCACCGTTGCTGTGCTGCCGGAAGCGGAAGATATCGATATCGAAATCCGCCCGGAAGACATTCGCATCGACACGATGCGTGCCTCGGGTGCGGGCGGCCAGCACGTCAACACCACCGACTCCGCCGTTCGCATCACCCATCTGCCGACGGGCCTGATCGTCACCAGCTCGGAGAAATCGCAGCATCAGAACCGCGCCAAGGCCATGCAGGTTCTGCGCTCGCGTCTCTACGACATCGAGCGCCAGAAAGTGGATAGCGAACGTTCGGCCGACCGTAAGAGCCAGGTCGGTTCCGGCGACCGTTCCGAGCGTATCCGCACCTATAATTTTCCGCAGGGCCGCGTTACCGATCACCGCATCAACCTCACGCTCTACAAGCTGGACCGGATGATCGAAGGCGAGATCGATGAACTTGTGGATGCGCTGATCGCCGACTATCAGGCGGGGCAGCTTGCACAGCTCGGCGAACAGCTTTGAGCACGGCGGCTGAAGCGAGTGTTGCGAACGCGCTTGCCGCAGCCCGCAAAAGGCTGCAGGCGGCGGGGATCGCCGATCCGCTTCTCGATGCGCGGCTTTTGATTGCGGAGGTCGTCGGTTTTTCATTGACCGATTTCGTGATGAAGCCCGATCGTGTCGTGACACCGGAAGAAAGCGCCCGTATCGCCGCCATGATCGAAAGGCGGGCGAATGGCGAGCCCGTTCACCGCATTCTCGGTCACCGGGAATTTCATGGCCTCGACCTTCTTTTGTCGAAGGAGACGCTTGAACCCCGGCCGGATACGGAAGTTCTTGTCGATACGCTGTTGCCGGCGCTGAAAAAAGCCGTTTCCGCCAAGGGCAGCGCCCGCATTCTGGATATGGGCACCGGGACCGGCGCGATCTGTCTGGCGCTGTTGAAGGAATGTCCCGAAGCAACCGGTATCGGTAGCGATATTTCCGCCGATGCGCTGGAAACGGCGGCCCGGAATGCGGCCCGAAACGATCTCGGCGCGCGCTTCGAGGCCATCCGCAGCGACTGGTTTGAAAAAATCTCTGGCCGCTTTGACATAATTGTGTCGAATCCGCCTTATATAAGGACTGATATCGTCGCAACGCTTGACCAGGAGGTTCGTATCCACGACCCGATGGCGGCGCTGGATGGAGGTCAGGACGGCCTTGCACCGTACCGCCTCATCGCTGCCGATGCAGGCCGCTTTCTTGTGGAAAACGGGATTGTCGGTGTGGAGATCGGTTTCGATCAAAGGCTTGATGTTTCCGCTATATTTGCTTCCCACGGCTTCTCTCTTCTGGACGCCGTGAAGGATTATGGCGGTAACGACAGAGTTTTGACCTTCCGGAGATAGTTGTTCGCGATATGTATGCGGATTTTTTGCAAGGATATTTTGCACAGCAAAAGAAAAGGCTTGGATTTCCGCAGGAAGCGGGATAGTTTGCGGCCACATGCCGGGTGGCTGAGGACGAGCACAGATTCGTCAGGGTATGGGTCAGTCCCGAAGCGGGTTCTTTAAAGAGCCCTGAAAGGCTGGGCGTTTCCGGCATGTGAATCAGTAAACTTTGTTCGCAGGCGGCTCGGTGCAGCATTTGCGCAGCCGGTCGTCATACGCGAGGTCTTGCCCTGGGGTTATCTTCGGCAAGGCGCGTGATGGAGCAATTTCAGGAAAAATTTCCAGCGGTTTTCCGCCCGGAATTGCATGAAAACAACCAGATTGTCAGCAAAACAGAATTCAGGTGAGCAATTGATGAGGCCAGGACAGCAAAACAAGCGCGGCCGGGGGCGTGGAAACAACAACAATAACAATGGTGGCGGTAACAACAACTTCAACCGCAAGGGCGGCAACCCGCTCACCAGGACTTATGACAGTTCCGGCCCCGATGTTAAAATCCGTGGCACAGCCCAGCACATAGCGGAAAAATATGCGGCTCTGGCGCGCGACGCGCAGAGTTCCGGCGACCGCGTGATCGCTGAGAACTATCTGCAGCACGCTGAACATTATAACCGCATCATCGCTTCGGCTCAGGCCCAGATGCAGGAACGTTTCCAGCGCGACGACCGCGGCGAGTATAATGCTGCCGATGGCGACGATATGGATGTGAACGACGGCGATGAAGGCGTCGTTGCACCGCAGCAGCAGGCCGAACAGGCCGAGCGCGCGCAGCAGCCGGAACGTCAGGAGCGTGCTGAGCGGAACGAACAGCGCCAGGAGCGTCGTGAGCGCCCGGACCGCCGCGAGCGGCAGGAGCGTCAGCCGCGCCAGCCGCAGGTGGCCGCCGAACAGCAGCCGCCGGTATACGACGCTAGCCAGGCGCCGCAGCCCGTCATCGAAGGCACGCCCATGGAAGTGGCCGTCGAGGAAGAGCAGCAGCAGGCGGAAGCTCCGGCTGGCGAACGCGCACCGAAGACGCGCCGTGCAACCGGATCGCGCCAGCGCCGCCCGCGCCGCACCGCCGCTGCGGAAGGCGCCGAAGGCGAAGATGCGCCGGCCGGTGAAGAGGCGGCACCTGCCACGCTTGAGAACGCTGCCGAATAAGCAGCTTCTGCAAACCACTCTGCGATCGAAAAACTCCGGCTTGCCGGAGTTTTTTGTTTTCGGCGGTTGGCTATGTACATTCCGTTCGCAGCCGATGGGATTTGATGCCTGTCAAATCATATGAAAATTTCCCGGATGATGGGTTTTTCTCCCTTTAAACCGATGAAAATGCCTCCCATATTCGTGCAGGACGGACGGAAGCCGCATTCGCCGGCAACCGACCGTCGAGAGGCGGCAATCGTGAAATCCTTTAAGCACGGCTGTCGCAGCGGGGCTTGCCTTTTGAGGGAGCCTCAACCCTAACACCCGGAGCCGTGCCGAAAGCGGGCGGGCCGGTCTATGGAGGTTCGACTATGAATATTGAAAAATACTCCGAGCGCGTTCGCGGTTTTCTGCAATCGGCGCAGACCTTTGCGCTGGCGGAGAACCATCAGCAGTTTTCGCCCGAACACGTTCTGAAGGTTCTGCTCGATGACGAGCAGGGTATGGCGGCATCGCTGATCGAGCGCGCCGGCGGCAACGCCAAGGAAGCGCGTCTTGCCAATGATGCGGCGCTTGCGAAATTGCCCAAGGTTTCCGGCGGCAATGGCGGCCTTTCGCTTACCGCGCCGCTCGCCAAAGTGTTCTCGACCGCGGAAGATCTCGCCAAGAAGGCGGGCGATAGTTTCGTCACCGTCGAGCGTCTGCTGCAGGCGCTTGCGATTGAAAGTTCCGCCACCACTTCGGCTTCCCTGAAGAAGGCCGGTGCAACGGCGCAGGCTCTCAATCAGGTCATCAATGACATCCGCAAGGGCCGCACGGCCGACAGCGCCAATGCCGAACAGGGCTTCGATGCGCTGAAGAAGTTCGCGCGCGACCTGACGGAAGAGGCCCGCGAAGGCAAGCTCGACCCGGTGATCGGTCGCGACGACGAAATCCGCCGCACCATCCAGGTGCTCTCGCGCCGCACCAAGAACAATCCCGTCCTGATCGGTGAACCGGGCGTCGGTAAAACGGCGATTGCCGAAGGCCTTGCGCTGCGCATCGTCAATGGCGACGTGCCGGAAAGCCTGAAGGACAAGAAGCTGATGGCGCTCGATATGGGCGCGCTGATCGCCGGCGCGAAATATCGCGGTGAGTTCGAAGAGCGTCTGAAAGCTGTGCTCAATGAAGTGCAGGCCGAAAATGGCGGCATCATCCTGTTCATCGATGAGATGCACACGCTGGTCGGCGCCGGCAAGGCCGATGGTGCGATGGATGCGTCCAACCTCCTGAAGCCCGCGCTTGCCCGCGGTGAGCTGCACTGCGTCGGCGCCACCACGCTCGATGAGTACCGCAAACATGTGGAAAAGGATCCGGCCCTTGCCCGCCGTTTCCAGCCCGTGCTGGTGGATGAGCCGACCGTTGAGGACACGATCTCGATCCTGCGCGGCCTGAAGGAAAAATACGAACAGCATCACAAGGTCCGTATCTCGGATTCGGCCCTGGTTGCGGCTGCGACGCTTTCCAACCGTTATATCACCGACCGCTTCCTGCCCGACAAGGCAATCGACCTGATGGATGAGGCCGCTTCGCGTCTTCGCATGCAGGTGGATTCCAAGCCGGAAGAACTGGACGAACTGGATCGTCGCATCATTCAGCTCAAGATCGAGCGCGAAGCCCTGAAGCAGGAAACGGACCAGTCGTCCGCCGACCGCCTCAAGAAGCTCGAGGACGAGTTGGCCGATACGGAAGAAAAGGCGGATGCGCTGACGGCCCGCTGGCAGGCGGAAAAGCAGAAGCTCGGCCATGCCGCAGACCTCAAGAAGCGGCTGGACGAAGCCCGCAATGAATTGGCGATTGCCCAGCGCAATGGCCAGTTCCAGCGCGCCGGCGAGTTGACCTATGGCATCATTCCGGGTCTCGAAAAGGAACTGGCTGCGGCGGAAGCCCGCGATAGCAGCGGTGCCGGCTCGATGGTTCAGGAAGTGGTGACGGCGGACAATATCGCCCATGTCGTTTCCCGCTGGACCGGCATTCCGGTCGACAAGATGCTGGAAGGTCAGCGCGAAAAGCTGCTGCGTATGGAAGACGAGCTTGCCAAGTCCGTTGTCGGACAGGGCGAGGCCGTTCAGGCGGTTTCCAAGGCGGTTCGCCGTTCGCGCGCTGGCCTTCAGGATCCCAACCGGCCGATCGGTTCGTTCATCTTCCTCGGCCCGACGGGCGTGGGCAAGACCGAGCTGACCAAGTCGCTCGCTCGCTTCCTGTTCGACGACGAAACCGCGATGGTTCGCCTCGACATGTCGGAATATATGGAGAAACACTCCGTTGCCCGGCTGATCGGTGCGCCTCCCGGCTATGTCGGTTACGAAGAGGGTGGGGCGCTCACGGAAGCGGTTCGCCGCCGGCCCTATCAGGTCGTGCTGTTCGACGAGATCGAGAAAGCGCATCCGGACGTGTTCAACGTCCTCTTGCAGGTGCTGGATGATGGCCGCCTCACGGACGGCCAGGGCCGGACCGTCGATTTTAAGAACACCATCATCATCATGACCTCGAACCTCGGTTCGGAATTCATGACGCAGATGGGCGACAATGACGATGTGGATTCGGTTCGTGATCTGGTGATGGAGCGGGTCCGGTCGCATTTCCGGCCGGAATTCCTCAACCGTATCGACGATATCATCCTGTTCCACCGCCTGCGGCGCGACGAAATGGGTGCAATTGTCGAAATCCAGCTCAAGCGCCTCATCTCGCTGCTCGGCGATCGCAAGATTTCGCTCGAACTGGATGAGGATGCACGCAACTGGCTTGCCAATAAAGGTTACGATCCGGCTTACGGTGCCCGTCCGCTGAAGCGGGTGATCCAGAAGGCGGTTCAGGACAGGCTTGCCGAAATGATCCTCGGCGGCGAAGTCCCGGATGGATCGCGGGTCAAGGTGACCTCGGGCACGGACCGGCTGCTGTTCAAGGTCAAGCCCGCCAAGGGCGAGGCCGAAGCTGAAACGGCCGATGCGGCATAAAATGAAAGGGCTCCGGAAACGGAGCCCTTTTTATATGACCGGGCCCTTTTCACATGACCGGGATTGTCGTTCGGGTCTCTCCGCAGATCAGCGGCTCGCCACCTGATTGGGCTTTTCGTCAATATTCAGCAGATTATCGATGCGCTTTCTCTCGTCGGAGAAACGCGCCAGCGCCTCGCCGGAAAGCGACTTGCCGCCCGGTAGGCGCACCTTCATCGCATCCACCTTGGTGCCGTTGACGATCAGCTCGTAATGCAGATGAGCGCCGGTCGAAAGGCCGGTCGATCCCACATAACCGATGACCTGACCCTGCCGGACCTTTGCGCCTTCGGTGACACCCTTGGCGATGGCGCTCTGGTGGTTATAGGAAGAGACATAGCCATTGGCGTGGCGGATCAGCGTCTGGTTGCCGTAACCGGAGGCCCAGCCGGCCTTCTCGACAGTGCCGTTGCCCGTCGCGATGATCGGCGTGCCGCGGGCGGCGGCCCAGTCGGTGCCGGTATGCATGCGGCTGAATTTCAAAACCGGATGGCGGCGCATGCCGAAACCGGATGTCATGCGGCCGTTCGGAACCGGGTTGCGCAACAGGAACTGCCGGATGCTTTTGCCGTTTTCATCGAAATAATCGATGCTGTTGTCGTCCGGGTTCTGGAAACGGTAAAAACGTGTCTCGTTGTCGCCGAATTTGGCGTTGACGTAGAGCAGTTCCGACTTGTCCGTCGCCTTGCCATCCGCGTCTTCCACGGAGAAGAAGGCTTCCAGCGTATCCGCCGGCTTGAGCTGCGCCTGAAAATCGACGCTGCTGGCCAGAAGCTTGATGAGCTGCGAAACCATGCCCTGGTTCATGCCGTAAGCCAGAGCCGCACGGTAGACCCCGTCATAAACGCTCGGCAGATCGCGTCCGGCGGCAGGCGCCGGGGTGCTGTCGAAGGCGGTCGCCACGGCATCGAGCTTCGGCGGTTCGCTGGCCTTGATGAAGCGCTTGCTGTCATCGATGGCCATGGTGACCATGTGGCGGCCCTTGCGGTAAAGGCTCACGCGCACGATGTCGCTTTTCTCGTCTTCCTGAATAATGCCGACGCGCAGCACATCGCCGCTTTCGACATTGTTCGACTGGATTTGCGGCGATAGCAGCCCGGCGATTTCCGAGGACTGCGCCTTGGAGTAGCCGGCGCCGAACAGGGCGGCCTCGATGGTTTCGGTCTGGCGGGCAGGGATCACGTCGTCGGCATATTCCTTGACAGGCACTGAGGCGGACTGCGGGGTCGATACCGACATGTTCTGTTCGACGACACGGGCGGCAAGGCCCGCGGTAATATCGACATCGCCGTCGTCATTATCGAAACGGCGTGGGTCGATGTAATAGAGCGCTGCCAGCTGCTCGTTGCCATCCGTCAGGATCGAACCGTTCGAGCGCACCGCCTCCTCGACCTCGTCGAAGCTCAATGAGCCGGCGAAGGCATATTTGGAATGCTGGACGGGAAAGGCGACAGTCTTCAGGCTGACTTCGGATTCAACTTCGGAACCATAGATCGTGCCCGTCCGGCTAGGCGCGGGTGCCGATGCGTCCTTGTCCTCGTTGCTGGCAAAAATATTCAGGGGATCGAAGGCGGGATAGTCATCCTGCTTGGCGTAATTTGACGCCAGCGGAATCTTGACGTGGGAGAAGGGAACCTTGCGGACCACTTCCTTGTCGCCTTCATTGATGACGGTGGAGACTTCCATGATCGACCGGTCGGACGGCCGGGCCGCGATATTCGGTGCGACGAGGCGCGTTCCGCGACGGGCGGCTTCGGTGGCATTGTTGCCCATATCCGCCTTGGCGAAGGCTTCGGCGGGAATGGCAAGCTGCTGGCGACCATCAAGAGCGGCAAACAGCGCCACGCCCATCAATATGGAAGAGGTAATGCCGGTGAGGAACGTGCCGGAAAGCCATCGGAGCGAAATTTCGCGACGATCGGGTGCACGGCGCCCTTCCGCCAGAATTGGCGGTTCCGTGCCTAGCGACCGGATCACATTGCGATCCGCAGTCATACCAGCTGTGCCCCGTCGGTCATGCGCTCTCCAGAAACTTCAGGCGAAGGTGTGCAACTTTCAAAGCTGGGAGTCAAATCGGTCGACGCACCAGCGGGACATGTCGCAGCAGCCCATATAAGGACACGCGCAGGCATGTCTCGTATTAACGCTTCGTTGACGAAGCAATTAGCGAGGAAGGGGGCTAAAAGAAGGCGCGAGCCCTGCCTTGACGCCCGGCGGCCTGTTCTCCTGTGCAAAACCAGGAGTGTGGTTGCGTCTTTCTATGCCGATAAGCTCATGAAAACGAAATTCCCTTTTACAATCAGTTAGATATCACATTTCTTGTTTTTTTTGATATTGCTGTGTTGACTTGTTTGGTTGGGTGGATTTATAAGTCCGCTCACTGAACGAGGGCGGCGGCGCTGCTGGCGACGGCGACTTTCG
>NZ_JBNWCN010000006.1:0-380938 GCF_053522385.1 Agrobacterium sp. 22-223-1 | reverse complement strand
ACCGTCAAAAAACTGACATTTTTATCAAAATATTGATTTTATTAGGTAGTTTCGCGTTTTTAACGGGAACCGGAGAAAAAGGCGGAATCTTCCGACGTTTCGCCACACGCCCAATGCCCTACCCTCCGGTCCTGACTGTAAATAGCGAGCAAGGAACCGCAACTTTGACGACGGAGCATTTGCCTGCTCCTTACATACGGCTGTCAAAGTGCGGGACCGTGCATTAGAAACGGCATATGAGACGCTTAAACATCACCCCAGATGCCGCAGGCCTGTTTGCATGACCAGAATGCCCGTACCTAAAAAGACCGAGTTGCCCGAACTTCCCGTTAGTGCCGTTCTCGGCGATATCGCCGAGGCTCTGGCCGGGGCGAAGCGCGCAGTTCTTTCTGCGCCACCGGGCGCGGGTAAAACGACGCTCGTGCCGCTTCATCTTTTGCAGCAGGACTGGCGGGGTGACGGCAAGATCATTCTTCTCGAGCCCCGCCGGCTTGCCGCCCGTGCCGCAGCCGGGCGCATGGCCGAGCTGCTTCACGAGGATGTCGGGCAAACCGTCGGCTATCGTATGCGGCTCGACAATCGCGTCTCCTCGAAAACCCGGATAGAAGTGGTGACCGAAGGCGTGTTTGCCCGGATGGTCCTGGACGATCCTGAACTTGCCGGCGTTTCGACGGTGATTTTCGACGAGTTTCACGAACGTTCGCTCGACGGCGATTTCGGACTGGCGCTTGCACTCGACGTGCAGGGTGGGTTGCGGGATGATCTGCGTATCCTCGTCATGTCCGCCACTCTCGATGTCGAACGCATCAGCACGCTGATGGCAGACGCCCCGGTCATTCAGAGCCTTGGGCGGACGTTTCCAATCGACGTTCGTTATGAGGATCGTTGGCAGGGCGTGCCGATTGAAGAGAAAGTCACCAAGGCGATCACTGAGGCCCATGGGTCGGAAACCGGCTCCATCCTCGCCTTTCTACCGGGACAGGCGGAAATTACCCGAACGGCCGCGCGGCTGGAGGGACGTTTTCCCGACGATACGGATATCATCCCGCTTTACGGAAACCTTTCGCAGAAAGAGCAGGATGCAGCGATAAAGCCGGCGCCGGCCGGACGGCGCAAGATCGTGCTGGCCACCTCAATCGCAGAGACCTCGATTACCATCGATGGCGTGCGTGTGGTGATCGACAGCGGATTGCAGCGGCTACCTGTCTTCGAGCCGGCAACTGGAATCACGAGACTGGAGACGGTGCGGGTGTCGCGCGCTTCCGCCGACCAGCGGGCGGGTCGCGCCGGGCGAACGGAACCCGGTGTTGCGATCCGCCTGTGGCATCCGGGGCAGACGGCGGCGCTCAACGCCTTTACGCCACCGCAAATTCTGGCGAGCGATCTTGCCGGCCTTGCGCTCGATCTCGCCCATTGGGGTGTTCAGGATCCCTCTTCTCTTGCCTTTCTGGATATGCCCCCCGAAGCCGCACTGAAAGAATCAGTGGCGCTTCTCAAAAATCTGGGCGCGCTCGACAAAGGCGGAGCGCTGACGCAGCGCGGCCATCTGATGCGCGGCCTTTCATTGCCGCCACGGCTGGCGGCCATGGCGATTGCGGCGGCAAGCGAAGGCGCGGGGAAAAAGGCGGCGATGCTCGCCGTCATGCTGACGGAACAGGGGCTCGGCGGAAACGACATCGATCTCGATGAGCGGTTGCGGCGCTTTCTCTCCGACAGGAGCGAAAGGGCGCAGGCGGCGCGTAAGCTGGCATCGAGGCTGTTCGACGCGATCGGCGACAAGACGGCGGCAACCGAGCTGCCGAGTGAGGCCGGGCCGCTGCTGCTGCATGCCTATCCGGACAGGATCGCGCTTCAGCGTGGCGCGCGGGGACGTTATGTGATGGCCAACGGGCGTGGCGCAGAGCTTGCCGAGACAGAACGGCTGGCGGCGAGCAAAATGCTGGTGGTTGCCGATATTACGGGGCGAGCGGCGCAGCCGCGCATCCTTGCGGCGGCAGGCATAGAGAGGGGCGATGTAGAAGAGCGGATGCCGCACCTCGTCGTTCAGCAGGACCAGCTGCTTTTCGACAAGGCGAGCGGCCAGGCGCGCGCGCGAAAGGTGACGCGGCTTGGCGCCATCATCCTCGATGAGACACCCCTGCCCCGTCCCGAGGGCGAACAGGCGGCACAGGCGCTCGCCAATGGCGTTCGGGAATTCGGCATCGGCATACTTCCTTTTTCGAAAGAGACGCTGCAGTTGCGCGACAGGATCGGCTTTCTGAACGCCAGTATTGGGGAGCCCTGGCCGGATGTCAGCGACGAGGCATTGCTCTCCAAGCTGGACGAATGGTTCGTGCCTTTTCAGAACGGTGCGCGCAGCCTGCAGGACATCCGACCCGGCAGCCTCTCCGAAGGGATCCAGTCTCTGGTGCCGCATGAGGTGGCGCGCGATCTCGCCAAGTTGGCGCCGACGCATTTCGAAGCACCGACGGGACAGCGGCATCCCATTCGTTACGACGCCAGCGAACCGACGCTTTCCATTCGCGTGCAGGAGCTTTTCGGGCTGAGAGCCCACCCGTCCATTGCGCAGGGGCGGTTGCCGCTGCTCCTGGAATTGACCTCGCCAGCGCACAGGCCGATACAGACGACACGCGATCTTCCCGGCTTCTGGGCGGGATCCTGGAAGGATGTGCGGGCGGATATGCGCGGACGTTATCCACGCCATCCATGGCCGGAGGACCCGGCATCGGCCCCGCCGACAAGCCGTGCAAAACCGCGCGGGACGTGATGATGATGAACAGGGCAAAGGAGATGACGGTGGCTGGCCATTCTATCGAAACCACGAGGCTCGGCCGCGCCAGCCGCAGGATAAGGCTGCAGACCATCGTCTGGCTGCGCTGGCTGGCGGTTGCGGGACAGACGGCAACGATCCTGCTTGTCGCTTTCGGGCTCAATTTCCCCCTGCCGCTTCTGGCCTGCGGCCTTCTGATCGCGGCGCTCGCTCTTGCAAATCTGTTTCTCACCGCCCGCTTTCCCTCCACCTATCGGCTGGAGCCCTGGGAAGCGACATTGCTGCTGGCTTTCGACCTGCTGCAATTGACGGCGCTCATCTACATCACCGGCGGACTTTCCAATCCTTTCGCACCGCTGATCTGCGTGCAGGTCATCATCGCCTTTGCCTCCCAGCCGCTGCGGCATTCGCTCATTCTCCTCGGCTTTGCCGTCATCTGCTCGACCGCGATCGCCTTTTCGCCCTTTCCGGTTCCGTGGTATCCCGGCGAGGTTTTGCCGATCCAGCTTCTGCTGCATGTCGGCACCTGGGTCGCCATCATCGCCACGACCTCTTTTGCGGCCTTTTACGCCTATCGCGTTTCGCATGAGGCCAATCAGCTGGCGGATGCGTTGGCTGCAACCGAGCTGGTGCTGGAGCGGGAAAAACATCTCTCGCAGCTGGATGGGCTGGCGGCGGCGGCCGCGCATGAGCTTGGCACACCGCTCGCAACAATCAGCGTCGTTGCGAAGGAGATGGAGCGGGAACTCGGAAACGACGAAAAATTCGGCGAAGATATAGCGCTGCTGCGCAGCCAGAGCGAAAGATGCCGTGACATTCTGCGCCGCCTCACCTCGCTTTCCGCCGACAATGAGGAGCACATGCGCCGCCTGCCGCTCTCCTCGCTGATCGAGGAGGTGATGGCGCCACACCGGGAATTCGGCATCCGCTTCGAACTCGTTGAAAAGAACAATCGCGCCGATGAGCCGGTCGGTATCCGCAATGCCGGCATCATCTACGGTCTTGGCAACCTCATTGAAAACGGCGTGGATTATGCGCGGGAAAAGGTGACCGTGACGGTGGATTACGATCAACAGAACGTCGCCGTCATCATTGAAGACGATGGGCCGGGTTATGCCCATGACGTGCTTGCCCGTATCGGCGAGCCCTATGTGACCGAACGTCACAATGACACCCGGGCGGGCGGGCTCGGACTCGGGCTTTTCATCGCCAAGACCCTGCTGGAGCGCTCCGGCGCCACCGTCACCTTTGAAAATCGCGGCACGAGCGGAACCGGAGCGCGGGTCACAATCGTCTGGCCTCGGGCGCTTATGGACGATAAAAGAAGCCGTTGACTTTACCATCCACGTTGAAGCGGCGATAAGAAGAAGAAAACCAAGCCGACGAAGTTGCCGGAAGGCCGGAAACATGAAGACAGAAGACCAGAACAACTCCACCAGCGCGCCAACGGACGACATCGACCCGATCGGACCCGACAGATCGCTGCTGATCGTCGATGATGACGGCCCGTTTCTGCGCCGGCTTGCCCGGGCAATGGAAACACGCGGCTTTACCGTCGACACCGCCGAGACCGTCAGCGACGGCATTGCCCGCTCCAGGGCTGCACCGCCGAAATATGCGGTTGTCGATCTGAGGCTTGCGGATGGCAACGGTCTGGAAGTCATCGAGGCCATCAGGCAGAACCGGGACGATACGCAGATCGTCGTTCTGACCGGCTACGGTAATATCGCAACCGCCGTTACCGCCGTGAAACTCGGGGCGCTGGACTATCTGGCCAAGCCCGCCGATGCGGACGATGTGTTCAATGCGCTGACGCAGCGCAAGGGCGAAAAGACCGAAGTTCCGGAAAACCCGATGTCGGCAGACCGAGTTCGGTGGGAGCATATTCAGCGTGTCTATGAAATGTGCGAGCGCAACGTTTCGGAAACCGCCCGCCGGCTGAACATGCACCGGCGAACGCTGCAGCGCATTCTCGCCAAGCGCGCCCCCAAATAACCGAAGTCATTCTCCGAAGCTGCGCCCAGTTGTCCATTCAGCCAGCATCAGCCGGGTCGCAGCGGTTCGCGAGAAATCCAGCATCACCGACTTGCGGGTTGCGGGCGGCAATTTATGCTCCGGCGCATCGCGCAGCATATGGGCGCCATATCCATCCGACAGGATCAGCCCGCATTCCTCCGGGAATATGTCGGTCGGCACTTCAGGATGGGTGGCGAAGAACAGCCGGTCGCAATGCAGGCGGTATTCCGGCCATTTGCGATCGACACGGAAATCCTCGATGGAGGATTTGATCTCTATGATCCAGATTTCACCCTTGACCGACAGGCTGATGAGATCTGCCCGTCTCCCGCTTGCAAGCGGCAGTTCGGGCAGCACCGAATGGCGCATTTCGTGCAGAAGCACCTGAACGCCGCGGCGCACCAGCATCGCCTTGTCCGACTGGCGACCGTCTATTAACGGATTATTGTTGGTAACGGAAAGAATAGTCATGGATAAAGGCTGCTGAAGCGTTTGGCCTATTGTTGCAAAAAGGCAATCAACCGGCAATTTTAAATGCCCGACCGTTTCGCGGCGGCGCAACGGCTTGCCAAGAGCGGCTGAATGGAAAATAACCGATTTATCCAATTAAGCCTACTCTTTCGCACAATTTGGCGAATTTTCCGCGAGAACGACATGCGCATCCGTACCCCATTGACCGCACTCGGTCTGACGGCAGCACTGGCTCTGGCCGGCTGCGCCGAAACTACCTCCCAATCCTCCGCTCCGACCTCCGGCAAGATCGCAGCGTCAGTACCGGTTGCTGACCCCGTTCCGGCGAAGGTCGAAACGGTCCAGATCTTCAACGATGTTTACGGTCCGGTGACCGATGCGGGCTATGCGCTGCCGGCCATTCCGATCAATCGTGTGAATGAGAAGTACCGCCGTCAGATCGTCGAATTCCAGACATCCGAACGCGCCGGCACCATCATCGTCAATACGCGTGAGCGTTACCTCTATTATATCCTGTCCGGCAACCGCGCGGTGCGCTACGGCATCGGCGTCGGCAAGGCAGGTTTCGCCTGGGCCGGTGAGGCCTATGTCGCCTGGAAGCAGGAATGGCCGATGTGGCATCCGCCGAAAGAAATGGCGGACCGTAAGCCGGAAGTCGCCAAATATGTCGAGGCCGGCATGGGTCCGGGTCTTACCAACCCGCTCGGCGCGCGCGCCATGTATCTCTTCAATGAAAAGGGACAGGACACGCTGTTCCGCATCCATGGTTCGCCCGAATGGGCCTCGATCGGCACCGCCGCCTCTTCCGGCTGCATTCGCATGATCAACCAGGACGTCATCGACCTTTACAGCCGCGTTCGTCCCGGCCGCAGCACCAAGGTCATCGTGATCCAGTAAAGATCACATACCAGACAAGAAAAAGCCGCCGTGGATTTCCCCGGCGGCTTTTTTGTTTCTCAGGACTGCTGACGGTTTCAGGCCGCCTGTTTAGCCTTCAGTTCCAGACGGCGGCGGTGCAGAACCGGCTCGGTGTAGCCGTTCGGCTGTTCACGGCCCTTCAGCACCAGTTCGACAGCCGCCTGAAATGCCACCGATCCGTCGAAATCGGGTGCCATCGGCAGATAGGCCGGATCGCCGGCATTCTGCGCATCGACCACGGCGGCCATGCGCTTCATGGTCTCGACGATCTGTTCCTGCGTCACCACACCATGGCGCAGCCAGTTCGCCATATGCTGCGCGGAGATGCGCAGCGTGGCGCGGTCTTCCATCAGCCCGATATTGTTGATATCGGGCACCTTGGAGCAACCAACGCCCTGATCGACCCAGCGCACGACGTATCCGAGAATGCCCTGCGCATTGTTGTCGAGTTCGCGCTGGATTTCTTCCGGCGTCCAGTTGGGACGCGGCGCGACCGGCACCGACAGAATATCGGCAAGCTTCGCACGGCCGCGGCTTTTCAAACCTTCCTGAACGGCAGCGACATCGACCTTGTGATAATGCGTGGCATGCAGCGTCGCCGCCGTCGGCGACGGCACCCAGGCCGTATTGGCGCCGGCCTTCGGATGCGCGATCTTCTGCTCCAGCATAGCCGCCATCAAATCCGGCATCGCCCACATGCCCTTGCCGATCTGCGCATGGCCGGAAAGGCCGCATTCGAGGCCGATATCGACGTTCCAGTTCTCGTAAGCCGCGATCCATGCCGCCTGCTTCATGTCGCCCTTGCGGATCATCGGACCCGCCTCCATCGAGGTGTGGATTTCGTCACCGGTACGGTCGAGGAAGCCCGTATTGATGAAGACGACGCGATCCTTCGCGGCGCGAATACTTTCCTTGAGGTTGACCGTGGTGCGGCGCTCCTCATCCATGATGCCCATTTTCATAGTGTTCGGCGCCATGCCGACAAGCTTTTCGACCCGGCTGAAAATTTCGTTGGCGAAGGCCACTTCCTCCGGCCCGTGCATCTTCGGCTTGACCACATACATGGAGCCGGCGCGGGAATTCTGACGTCGCCCCGATGGACCGACATCATAGAGGGCGATCAACGCCGTGACGACGGCATCCATGATGCCTTCGGGAACCTCCCGACCGTCCCTGTCAAGGATCGCCGGATTGGTCATCAGATGACCGACATTGCGCACCAGCATCAGGGAACGGCCCGGTAGTGTGAGCGCGGAACCGCTGGGAGCGGTATAATAACGATCCGGGTTGAGGCTGCGGGTAAAGGTCTTGCCGCCCTTGGAGACTTCTTCGGTCAGGTCGCCGCGCATCAGGCCAAGCCAGTTGCCATAAACCAGCACCTTGTCTTCAGCGTCGACGGCGGCAACCGAATCTTCGCAATCCATGATGGTCGTGAGCGCGGATTCGAGAATGACATCCGAGATTCCCGCCTTGTCGCCCTTGCCGATTTCGGTTGTGGGATCGATGACGATTTCGGTGTGCAAACCATTCTTGCCGAGCAGGATCGTTGCAGGCTTTTCCGCTTCGCCGCTGAAACCCTCAAACTGGGCTGCATCCTTGAGACCAGTCCTGGCGTCGCCGATAGCAAGCTGCAACAGGCCATCCTCGATCTTGAAACCGGTCACCTCGGACCAGCTTCCCGTTTCCAGCGGAGCGGATTCATCGAGGAAGTTTCGCGCCCAGGCAATGACCTTTTCACCGCGCTTCGGATTGTACCCCCTGCCCTTCTCCGCACCATCGGCGTCAGAAATAGCATCCGTGCCGTAAAGCGCGTCGTAGAGCGAACCCCAGCGGGCATTGGCCGCATTCAGCGCATAACGCGCATTCATGACCGGGACGACGAGCTGCGGGCCGGCGACGGCGGCGATTTCAGGGTCGACATTGCTGGTTTCCACCTGGAAGCCGGGACCTTCCGGCAGCAGATAGCCGATTTCCTTCAGAAAGCCCTCATAGGCATCAAAATCCGCCGGCGCGCCATTCTGCCGATACCAGCCATCCAGCTTTTCCTGCAGGGCGTCACGCTTTGCCAGCAATTCGCGGTTCTTCGGAGAAAGCTCGTGAACAATGGTCGAAAAACCTTCGAAGAACGCCTCGCCGTCCAGACCCGTGCCGGGCAGGACGTCGTCAGTCAAAAAGGCATAAAGCCTGTCATCGATGGAAAGACCGAATTTATTCGTGCGGCTCACATGCGCCTCCTCTATTCTGAAGGCACAGATTGGACGCGGAAACGGCCGCTCGTCAATTGCAGCGGACAGCCAAATATTATTTCCATTTCGGAAACAATGCGGGCGATAGTCGCCTTTTTCTACAAAAGCGCCTGCAAATCCTTGATGCGATCATTCACCAGCCAGCCGTAGTAGTTTTCTTCCGGCAACAGCGGCTGCTCCCCGCCTGCGGCGCGCTGGCGGTTCTTCTGGGCAAGCGCAGCGGCACGCTGCTGCGACCCGCCGACATTATAAAGCGTGGAGGTCACACCCGGATTTTTCGAAATATCCATGTCGGCAATAGATTTATAGTCGTCGATAGACTTGCGGATGGAGGCCGCCATGAAAGCGAGCGACCGGTCAGGGTCCATGATAGCGGTGTAGACGGCGGTGGCGTCGTTTTCATCCAGCTTCTCATAGCCCGAAGTTCTCGACACCATATCGGACAACATCAGCGCGGTCAGCGGGTTGATCTGGCCGAGGCCGAAGGTCTGGCCGGCATAGAAGGGCTGGAAAAACACAGCACTGAAACGGTTGTTCGGATAGGCGACACCATCGACCGTCTTGCCGCGGAAACTGTCTTCCCAGACATCTTCCCGACAGTTCCAGAGGCTGTAGGAATCCTTTTTCGACTGGCATTTGGCAAATTGCGAATGGGTCAGAAACTGCGCAATGGTTTCGTCCTTGTAGCCAAAACGGAAGCTGTTGCCCGCGTAAGAAGCCGCCTTGACGTAATAGGACTGCAGCCGGTCATAGGCGTCGACATTATAAGTGTGTTCGCCGACGATCGCGCCGATCATATGGATCGGATCGATGCCGTAGCGCCCGGCCGTCGACTTGATCTTGGCGATCAGCGCCTTGTCGGAGGACAAAAGATCGATGACCTTCTGGTATTTGCGCTCGAAAGAGGTGTTGGACGCTTTTGTTCTTTTTGCGGAAGCGCCGGGAACGCCGGGCTGTTCGGCATTGCGATTGCCTGGCGGAACGACCGTCGCGGCTTCGACGTAAGAAGACGCGGTGACGGTGAACGTCAAAGCAGCGGCAAATGCCAGAAGAGTTTTGCGCACGAGCGAATGCCTTTTCTCAAGCCTGCGGCTTCCGCCAGCGAAATACGCTGGGAAAACCGGATCATTCCACTAAAGCGGTTCCAACCGGAATGCAGCCCTTCCCATAAACAAAATGCGGGCTGAATGCGAGACAAGGCGGATAAAATAAAAGAGTGCGGCAAATATGGCCGCACTCTTCTTTCTCGTATCCCTGAAGTCTTCAGAGAATATAGCGGGACAAGTCCGTATCGGCGGCGAGATCGCCGACATGTTTGCGGACATATTCCTGATCGATCTTGACGGCGGAACCGCCGCGATCCGGCGCATTGAAGGAAATCTCGTCCAGAACGCGCTCCATCACCGTCTGCAGACGGCGCGCACCGATATTCTCGACCGACGAATTGAGATGAACGGCCACATCGGCCAGAGCATCGATTGCATCATCGGTGAAATCGAGGTCGAGTTCTTCCGTCGCCATCAGCGCCTTGTACTGGCGGATGAGGCTCGCTTCCGTCTCCGTCAGGATACGGCGGAAATCCTCCTTGGTCAGCGGCTTCAGCTCGACGCGGATCGGCAGACGGCCCTGAAGTTCGGGCAGGAGGTCCGAAGGCTTCGCCACATGGAAGGCGCCCGATGCAATGAAGAGGACGTGGTCAGTCTTCACCGGCCCGTATTTCGTCGAAACCGTCGTGCCTTCGACAAGCGGAAGCAGATCGCGCTGAACGCCTTCACGCGAGACGCCGGCACCCATGCCGCCGTCGCGGGCGGCGATCTTGTCGATTTCGTCGAGGAAGACGATGCCGTCATTTTCCACCGACTTCACCGCCTCGCGCTGGATCATTTCATTGTCGAGCAGCTTGTCGGATTCATCGCGGATAAGATCGGCATAGGATTTCGATACCGTGGTGCGCACTTTCTTGGTGCGTCCGCCCATGGCCTTGCCGAACATTTCCGACAGGTTGAGAACGCCGATATTGGCGCCCGGCATGCCGGGAATTTCGAAACCGGGCATGCCCGAGCCACTATCCGCCACCTCGATGTCGATTTCCTTGTCGTCCAGTTCGCCGTCGCGCAGCTTCTTGCGGAAGCTTTCACGCGTGCCGGGCGATGCGGTTGCGCCAACCAGCGCATCGAGCACCCGTTCCTCAGCGCTCTGATGCGCCTTGGCCTGCACTTCGGCACGCTTCTTTTCACGGACGAGGCCAATGCCGATCTCGACCAGATCGCGGATGATCTGTTCGACATCGCGGCCGACATAACCGACTTCGGTGAACTTGGTCGCCTCGACCTTGATAAAGGGTGCACCGGCCAGCTTGGCAAGGCGGCGGGAAATCTCCGTCTTGCCGACACCGGTCGGCCCGATCATGAGAATGTTTTTCGGCATGACTTCATCGCGCAGGCTCTCATCGAGCTGCTGGCGGCGCCAGCGGTTACGCAGCGCAATCGCCACCGCACGTTTGGCCTCATGCTGGCCGATGATGAAGCGGTCGAGTTCCGAGACGATTTCCCGGGGAGAAAAAGTGGTCATTCTATCCTCTCGGCTTTCCTGTTCCGGCCGGCCATTCCGGCCCGGCCCACAGGACCCTTGGGTGAGAAACTAGCTTATTCGGCGTCGAGCGTTTCGACGACGAGATTGTGGTTGGTATAAACGCAGATATCGGCGGCGATATCGAGCGACTGGCGCGCCACCTCTTCCGCCGATTTGTCCGTGTCCATCATGGCGCGGGCAGCCGCGAAGGCGTAATTGCCGCCGGAACCGATGGCAATCGCGCCATGTTCCGGTTCCAGCACATCGCCATTGCCGGTGATGGCGAGCGTGGTGGATTTATCAGCCACCAGCATCATGGCTTCGAGATTGCGCAGATATTTATCCGTGCGCCAGTCCTTCGCAAGCTCTACAGCTGCACGCATCAGCTGGCCAGGATATTGCTCGAGTTTCTTTTCAAGACGATCAAGCAACGTGAAGGCATCCGCCGTCGCACCGGCAAAACCGGCAATCACTTCGCCCTTGCCGATGCGGCGAACCTTGCGGGCATTGCCCTTCATGACGGTCTGGCCAAGGCTTACCTGACCATCGCCAGCCATGACGACCTTGCCGCCCTTCCTGACTGTAATAATTGTTGTCATCAAACACCTGTCTGCCCTGCCGGGCCTGCGGTTAACGGGCCGGGATGCGGCCCTTCTCGGGTTCTATGTAAGTTTGCTTTTCACGATTGCAATCTTCGAGGCGACGCACCGTTTTGAGCATGTCAGGCAAGACGATGGAACAACTGGATATTTGTGTCCCGTGCTGATAAGGAACGGCGACATTTTCACGGAGCGGCCAAAATGGCAGAACGTAAAGGCGAGATTATCCGCAAGACCAACGAAACCTCGGTTTCGGTGCGCGTGGATATCGACGGCACCGGCAAATCGAAAATTTCCACCGGGGTGGGATTTTTCGACCATATGCTGGACCAGCTCAGCCGCCATTCGCTGATCGATATGGAGATCGAGGTTCAGGGCGACCTGCATATCGATGACCATCACACTGTGGAAGATACGGGCATTGCCATCGGCCAGGCCATTGCCAGAGCGCTGGGCGACCGGCGCGGCATTACCCGTTATGCCTCGCTCGATCTTGCCATGGACGAGACGATGACCAAGGCCGCCGTCGATATTTCCGGCCGGCCCTTTCTCGTATGGAACGTAAATTTTTCCGCGCCGAAGATCGGCACCTTCGACACGGAACTGGTGCGCGAGTTCTTTCAGGCGCTGGCGCAGAATGCCGGCATCACATTGCATATCCTGAACCATTACGGCGCCAACAACCATCATATCGCCGAAACATGCTTCAAGGCCGTTGCCCGCGTTCTTCGCACGGCAACCGAGATCGACCCCCGGCAGGCAGGCCGCGTTCCCTCCACGAAGGGCATGCTGGCCTGACGCCAAAGCTGTCAGGAAGCCCATGACAAGCTATCTCGTTCTGGAAGCCCCCAACGGGCCGGACAGGGACCACAAGACGACCCGCTTTGTTGCAGACCGTTTCGTCTGGCTGGCTCTCATTGCGCCCTGGCTATGGCTCGCCATCAACCGCCTGTGGCTGGCAACGGCGGTGGTTGTAATCGCGCTCCTTCTGGCCGGCCAGGTCTCGATATTAGCCGGATTCGAACCGGTTGGCATTCTCTGCGGTTTCGCCATCGGGCTCATCACGGCACTGGAGGGACGCGATTTTCTCGTCCGGCACCTGATCCGCAAAGGCTGGACGCTGATTACAGTCGTTTCCGCCCCTGATCTTTCGAGCGCCGAAGACATATATTTCTCCGGTCTCTCCGAAAACACCGAGAGGGCGGAACAGCTGTCCCAGCCGGTCTGGACCCCTTCGCCGCAAAAGAGCGGCGACAAAAACTTCGTCAACGATCCCGCCGGATCGTTTCTTTTCGACTTGAATGGAAGGCGCTGACATGCGTGTCGCGATCATCGACTACGGTTCGGGCAACCTGCGTTCGGCTACAAAAGCTTTCGAGCGTGCCGCCCGCGAAGCCGGCATCAATGCAACCATTGATCTGACCGACAAGCCGGATCACGTCGCCTCGGCGGATCGCATCGTTCTGCCGGGCGTCGGCGCCTACGCGGATTGCCGCGCTGGTCTCGACGCCGTTCCCGGCATGCATGACGCACTTATCGAAGCCGTGGAGAAAAAGGCCCATCCGTTCCTTGGTATCTGCGTCGGCATGCAGCTAATGTCCTCGCGCGGGCTGGAAAAGACTGTCAGCAACGGCCTTGGCTGGATCGAAGGCGATGTCGTTGAAATGACGCCATCCGATCCCAGCCTCAAAATTCCGCAGATCGGCTGGAACACACTGGAAATTCGCCACGCCCACCCGCTGTTCGACGGCATCAAGACCGGCGCGGACGGGTTACACGCCTATTTCGTGCATTCCTATCATCTGGCCGCCAAGCACTCGACGGATGTCATCGCCACCACCAATTACGGTGGCGCAATGACGGCTTTCGTCGGTCGCGACAATATGGCGGGGGCGCAGTTCCACCCGGAAAAAAGCCAGACGCTCGGCCTTGCCCTGATTTCCAATTTCCTGCGCTGGAAGCCCTGACATGATTCTTTTTCCCGCAATCGACCTTAAAGACGGCCAGTGCGTTCGCCTGAAACTCGGCGATATGGAGCAGGCCACCGTTTACAACGAGGACCCCGGCGCACAGGCCAAGGCCTTCGAGGATCAGGGCTTCGAATGGCTGCATGTTGTTGATCTCAACGGCGCCTTTGCCGGCCAGACGGTGAATGGCGAGGCTGTCGACGCCATTCTGAAAGCCACGAAAAACCCGGTGCAGCTTGGCGGCGGCATCCGCACGCTCGACCATATCGAGGCGTGGCTGAGCCGTGGGCTTGCCCGTGTCATTCTCGGCACCGTTGCGGTGCGCGACCCGGTTCTGGTCATCGAAGCCTGCAAGCGTTTCCCCGGTCAGGTCGCCGTCGGCATCGATGCCAAGGGCGGCAAGGTCGCTGTTGAAGGCTGGGCGGAAGCGTCCGAACTCGGCGTCATCGAACTGGCCAAACGCTTCGAAGGTGCCGGTGTCGCGGCCATCATCTACACCGATATCGATCGCGACGGCATTCTGGCCGGCATCAACTGGGCTTCGACGCTGGAACTGGCGGATGCCGTTTCCATCCCGGTCATCGCCTCGGGCGGTCTCGCCTCCATCGACGACATCAAGCGCATGTTGCAGCCGGATGCCGCAAAGCTCGAAGGCGCGATTTCCGGCCGCGCGCTTTACGACGGCCGCATCGACCCCGCCGAGGCGCTTGCCCTTATCAAGGCTGCAAAGGAGGTACGCGTATGACCCTCAAAGCCCGCGTTATTCCCTGCCTTGATGTGAAAGATGGCCGTGTCGTCAAGGGCGTGAACTTCGTCGACCTGATCGATGCCGGCGATCCGGTCGAGGCAGCGAAAGCCTATGATGCGGCGGGAGCGGACGAACTCTGCTTCCTCGACATCACCGCCTCTTCGGATAATCGCGACACGATCTTCGATGTCGTCTCGCGTACCGCCGATCATTGCTTTATGCCGCTGACCGTCGGTGGCGGGGTTCGCAGCGTCGCGGATATTCGCAAGCTGCTCCTTTGCGGTGCGGACAAGGTCTCGATCAACTCCGCGGCCGTCAAGGATCCGGATTTCGTGGCGCAGGCGGCCGACAAGTTCGGCAACCAGTGCATCGTCGTTTCCATCGACGCCAAGCGGGTTTCGAAGGATGGAGAAGAAGGCCGCTGGGAAATCTTCACCCATGGCGGACGCCAGCCGACGGGTATCGACGCCGTGGAATTCGCCATCAAGATGGTCGAACGCGGCGCCGGCGAATTGCTTGTTACCTCGATGGATCGCGACGGCACCAAGAGTGGATACGATATCGGCCTGACGCGCAGCATTGCCGATCAGGTTCGCGTGCCCGTCATCGCCTCAGGCGGCGTCGGCACGCTGGACGATCTGGTGGCGGGCGTGCGCGATGGCCACGCAACTGCGGTGCTCGCTGCCTCCATCTTCCACTTCGGCACCTATTCGATCGGGCAAGCCAAGACCTATATGGCCGAGCACGGCATCGCCATGCGTCTCGACTGATTGCAGGAATTTTCCATGAGCGCATTTTCCCTTTCCGATCTGGAACGCATCGTCGCGACCCGTGCCGCTGCCTCTCCTGACGAATCCTGGACGGCCAAACTTGTTGCGGCGGGCCAGGAGCGTGCGGCGAAAAAACTCGGCGAAGAAGCGGTCGAAGCCGTGATCGCCGCTATCGCGAAAGATCGCGACGGGCTGAAGAACGAAGCGGCCGATCTGATTTACCATCTGCTGGTGGTGCTGAAGATCGCAGACATTCCGTTGGACGACGTTTTTGCCGAGCTGGAGCGCCGGACGGGGCAAACCGGCCTTGCGGAAAAAGCGGCGAGGCCGACATCATGAATGTCGAGGCAGGCAGCGGGGAGAGAGGCATGCCGAGCACACTCGATCATTTCCGACCGGATGAATATTCGCCCTATCACTTCTTCAGTTCGGAAGAATGGTCGAAGTTTCGTGCCGATACGCCACTGACGCTTTCTGCCGACGAGGTCAAACGTCTGCGCTCGCTGGACGACCCGATCGATCTGGACGAAGTGCGGCGCATCTACCTGTCGCTCTCGCGCCTCCTGTCATCGCATGTGGAAGCGTCGCAGCTGCTGTTCGAACAGCGCAACCGCTTCCTCAACATGGCGGATGTCAACAAGACGCCCTTCGTTATCGGCATTGCCGGCTCCGTGGCGGTTGGAAAATCGACGACGGCACGTATCCTGAAGGAGCTTCTGGCCCGTTGGCCCTCAAGCCCCAAGGTCGATCTCATCACGACAGACGGATTTCTTTATCCGAATGAGGTTCTGCGGCGGGAAAACCTGATGGAGCGCAAGGGCTTTCCCGAAAGCTACGATATCGGCGCGCTCTTACGTTTCCTGTCGGCGATCAAGGCGGGCCAGCCGAATGTGAAAGCGCCGCGTTATTCGCACCTGACCTATGACGTTCTGCCGAACGAATTTACTGTCATCGACCAGCCTGATATTCTCATCTTCGAAGGCATCAACGTGCTGCAATCGCGTGACCTGCCGGCAGGCGGGCGGATCGTGCCGATCGTTTCCGACTTCTTCGATTTCTCGATTTATATCGATGCCGATGAGGGCCTTATTCACAACTGGTATGTGAACCGGTTCATGAATCTCAGGAAAACCGCCTTCCGCGATCCCAATTCGTTCTTCAACCGTTATGCCTCGATCAGCGAAGAGGCGGCGCTGAGCATTGCCGAAGGTCTCTGGCAAAACATCAACCTGAAGAACCTGCGGCAAAACATCGTGCCGACGCGCCCGCGCGCCGATCTTATCCTTCGCAAGGGCAAGAACCACCTGATCGACACAGTAGCGCTTCGCAAGCTGTGAAGATGCCGCGCGTGGCGGCATCTCCGGCGGTGAAAATCGCTACTATGCAAGGTCAGGAATACGCAGAACCTGTCCGGGATAAATCTTGTCGGGATGTGTCAGCATCGGCTTGTTGGCTTCGAAGATGATATTGTTCTTCGCGCCATTGGCCTTGCCGTACTGGGCTTCCGCAATCTTCCAGAGATTGTCGCCCTTCTTGACCGTGTAGAAGACAGGTTCTTTCGCCGGCGCCTCAGTCACTTTCAGCTCGCCGGCCTCGACCTTGGAAATGCCGAGCGTATTGCCGACCGCGATGACCGCCTTTTCGAAAACCGACTGATCGGCCACTTCGCCCTTCAGAACGACCTTGTCGTCCACCACCTCGACCTGAACCTTGTCCGTGCCGAGATCGTGGGAAGCGAGTTCCTTCTTGACCGCTTCGACATCCGGGGCATCATCGCCGCCGATACCGAGCTTCTTTCCCGCTTCCTTGATGAAATTGAACAGACCCATAGCACCCTCCTTGGTTGTAGGGAGGCTTACCAGACGATATTTGAAGCTCTATGACAAGGGTGAAACATTCGCCGTCTCACCGTCGCTTATTCGCCCGAGGGCTTGCCGCGCATTTTCTTGATATCGGAGCGATCGGACTTCGCCTTGAGGCGGCGCTCGACGGAGCCCTTGGTTGGCTTGGTGGCCTTGCGCACCGGCGGCGGAGGGGCGGCAGCTTCGAGGATCAGTTCCTTCAGCCTCTCGCGCGCGTCTTCGCGATTGCGCTCCTGGCTGCGAAACCGGCTCGCCTCTATCATCAGCACGCCGTCTTTCGACACACGCCTGCCACCGAGGCGCAGGGCATTGGTCTTTACCCGGTCCGGCAGGGAGGGCGAATTGGCTATGTCGAAAAACAGCTGAACCGCCGTCGAGACTTTGTTGACGTTCTGGCCGCCCGGCCCTCCGGCCAGCACGAATTGCTCCGTCAGCTCCCAGCCGGCGATGGTGATACGGTTGCTGATGTAAAGCGGGTCGCTGGCCATGATCTTTCTCCGCGCCGGTGATGCCATAGATCGGCAGGAATGGAAACAGCAGGCCAAACGAAAGAACCCGGCACAAGGCCGGGTCCCCTCCTCCTCATAAATGAGGCTTCATTCATTCAGCCGCGAGCAAAAGGCCCGGTGCAGCGTCGCGAACCTTGCTGTCGACGTGGTCTTCGAACTTGGTGAAGTTGGTGACGAACATCGACACCAGCTTCTTCGCCTGCGCGTCATAGGCTGCGCCATCGGCCCAGGTCGAACGCGGATCGAGGATCGCGCTGTCGACGCCATCCAGCGACAGCGGCACGGCGAAACCGAAATTCGCATCGGTGCGGAATTCCGCATTCTTCAGGTCGCCGGTCAATGCGGCGGTCAGAAGCGCACGGGTCGCCTTGATGGGCATGCGCTTGCCGACGCCGTAAGCACCGCCGGTCCAGCCGGTATTGACCAGCCAGCAATCGACGCCATGCTTGCCGATCAGCTCACGCAGCAGGTTGCCGTATTCCGCCGGATGGCGCGGCATGAAGGGTGCGCCGAAGCAGGTGGAGAAGGTCGCTTCCGGTTCCGTTACGCCCTTTTCTGTGCCGGCGACCTTTGCGGTGTAACCGGAGAGGAAGTGGTACATGGCCTGTTCCGGCGTCAGCCGGGCGATCGGCGGCAGCACGCCGAAGGCATCCGCCGTCAGCATGATGATCGTTTTCGGATGGCCGGCAATGCCCGTTTCCGATGCATTCGGAATGAAGTGCAGCGGATAGGCGCTGCGGGTGTTTTCCGTCAGCGAGTTGTCGTTGAAATCGGGAACGCGGTTTTCGTCCAGCACAACGTTCTCAAGAACCGTGCCGAAACAGCGGGTCGCGGCGTAGATTTCCGGCTCGGCTTCGGCCGAAAGCTTGATCGCCTTGGCATAGCAGCCACCTTCGAAGTTGAAGATGCCGTGTTCGCCCCAGCCATGTTCGTCATCGCCGATCAGCGTGCGCGACGGATCGGCAGACAGCGTGGTCTTGCCGGTGCCGGAAAGGCCGAAGAACACGGCGGAATCACCCTGCGGACCGACATTGGCGGAGCAATGCATGGGCATGACGCCCTTGGCCGGAAGCAGGTAGTTCAGCACCGTGAAGACCGACTTCTTGTTTTCACCGGCATAGGACGTGCCGCCGATGAGGACGAGGCCGTTGGTCAGATCGCAGGCGATGACGGTTTCCGAACGCACACCGTGACGGGCCGGATCGGCCTTGAAGCTCGGCAGGTTGATGATGGTCAGCTTCTGTTTGAAACCCGCCAGTTTTTCCCGCTTCGGACGGATCAGCAGATTGCGGATGAACAGCGAATGCCAGGCAAGTTCGGTGACGACGCGTGTCGGCAGAGCGTTTTCCTCATCGGCGCCGCCGATCAGATCCTGCACGTAAAGCGTCTTGCCGGCAGCATGGGCCAGCATGTCCTGACGCAGCAGCTCGAAATTTTCCGGCGAAAGCGGCTTGTTGTTGTCCCACCAGATGGTGTTCTCGGTGGACGCGTCGCGGACGACGAATTTGTCCTTCGGAGAACGGCCCGTGTGCTGGCCCGTGACGGCGCGCAGCGCGCCATCGATGGTCAGTTCGGCCTCGCCATTGCGGATCGCCTCTTCGTATAATTCGCTCTCGTTGAGGTTATAAAAGACGCGGGAGGCCTCGCCCAGTCCGAGTTCCGCAACTCCATTGGCAGGATTATGAACCCCAAGCTCGTTCATGACGCGTTCCTTGTTAATGACGATAAGGACGTTGAAATTTCCTCGGAAAATACGTGGCAGCTTTTGGAAACGCAAGAGCCGGACTTTAAAAAACTTAGTGATTTCAATATATTAATCGATTTAAAAGATTTTATTTCTTTTTAAATCGGTTGAAGGCGCATTAAAATCCAGCTGCGGCCTTTTCGCAAAATCCGCTCCCGCCTGAGCGGCGATTTCGGAGCGAGTTTTCCTTTGCCACAATTTGTTCCACCTTTATACTCAAGAGAGTGGCTCGCGGCGCACAACCTTGGCTGGGTGAATGTCGGGAGTTACGAGAAAATGACGATGGAGACCAACTACATGCAGACGATCGCGCTTGTCGACGACGACCGGAATATTCTGACTTCGGTATCGATCGCGCTCGAAGCCGAAGGCTACCGGGTCGAAACGTATACGGACGGCGCTTCCGCGCTTGACGGGTTGATCGCCCGTCCGCCGCAGCTCGCCATTTTCGATATTAAGATGCCCCGCATGGACGGCATGGAGCTTTTGCGGCGCCTTCGCCAGAAGTCGGATCTGCCGGTGATCTTCCTCACCTCCAAGGATGAAGAGATCGATGAATTGTTCGGCCTGAAGATGGGCGCCGACGACTTCATCACGAAACCCTTCTCGCAGCGCCTTCTGGTCGAACGCGTCAAGGCCATCCTGCGCCGCGCCAGCAGCCGCGAGGCTTCCGCCGCAACCGGCAGCGTGCTGAAGCCGACCGCCGACCAGCAGGCGCGCACGCTGGAGCGCGGGCAGCTTGCCATGGATCAGGAACGCCACACCTGCACCTGGAAGGGTGAGCCGGTGACGCTGACCGTCACCGAATTCCTCATCCTGCATTCGCTGGCGCAGCGGCCGGGCGTGGTGAAAAGCCGCGACGCGCTGATGGATGCCGCCTATGACGAGCAGGTCTATGTGGACGACCGCACCATCGACAGCCACATCAAGCGCCTTCGCAAGAAGTTCAAACTGGTCGATGGCGACTTCGATATGATTGAAACGCTTTATGGCGTAGGATATCGCTTCCGCGAAGCGGCCTGAACGGGCGCGCCAAACGGAAGGGACCACCCGAAGAGTGGTGGCGAGGACTAGAATACGTGTTGAAGAAAACGCCGGAAACCGTCTCGGATAGTGACGATGCCGAAGAACGCGGCAGCGAACGCCGCCATCGTATCCATCCGCTGACGATCATCCGGCGCATTTTCGGCAATGCGGTGTTTTCCAGCCTCACGCGCCGCATCCTCTTTTTCAACGTCGCGGCGACGGTGGTTCTGGTCGGTGGCATCCTTTATCTCAACCAGTTCCGCGAAGGGCTGATCGATGCGCGCGTGGAAAGCCTGCTGACGCAGGGCGAGATCATCGCTGGCGCTGTCTCCGCTTCCGCCTCGGTCGATACCAATTCGATCACCATCAATCCGGAAAAGCTGCTCGAATTGCAGGCGGGGCAGAGCATCACCCCTGCCCCCAATGACGAGGATTTAAGTTTCCCTATCAATCCGGAGCGGGTGGCGCCGGTGCTGCGGCGGCTGATTTCGCCGACGCGTACCCGCGCGCGGCTGTTCGATGCCGACGCCAATCTGCTGCTGGATTCCCGTCACCTTTATTCGCGCGGCCAGGTGTTGCGCTTCGATCTGCCGCCGGTGACGCCGGAAACCCAGACCTGGGGCGACTGGTTCACCAGCATGTTCAACCGCATGCTGCAGCCAAGCAGCCTGCCGCAATATAAGGAAGCGCCGGGGGGCGACGGCTCGATCTATCCGGAAGTGATGAATGCACTGACGGGTGTGCGCGGCGCAGTCGTGCGCGTCACCGAAAAGGGCGAGCTGATCGTTTCGGTGGCCGTACCGGTACAGCGCTTCCGGGCGGTGCTCGGCGTTCTGCTGCTCTCCACGCAGGCGGGCGATATCGACAAGATCGTGCATGCGGAGCGCCTAGCCATCATGCGTGTCTTCGGCATCGCCACGCTGGTCAATATCGTGCTGTCGCTGCTCCTGTCCTCGACCATCGCCACGCCGCTGCGGCGGCTTTCCGCTGCCGCAATCCGCGTGCGCCGCGGGGCGAGGACCCGCGAGGAAATACCGGATTTCTCGGCGCGTCAGGATGAGATCGGCAATCTTTCGATTGCGCTGCGTGAAATGACGACGGCGCTTTACGACCGTATCGACGCCATCGAAAGCTTCGCCGCCGATGTCAGCCATGAACTCAAGAACCCGCTGACCTCGCTGCGCAGCGCCGTGGAGACCCTGCCGCGCGCCAAGACCGAAGAGTCGAAACAGCGCCTGACCGAAATCATATTCCACGATGTGCGCCGTCTCGATCGCCTCATCAGCGACATTTCGGATGCCTCGCGACTCGACGCCGAACTGGCGCGCGCCGACGCCTCGCCGCTCGATCTCGATGTGCTGATGAAGGGGCTGGTAGACATATCCCGCCAGATAAGCACCAAGAAGAAAAGCGTGACGATCGACTATGTTGTCGACCGGAAAGCGGGCGCGAAAACCTCATTCGTGGTGAATGGCCACGACCTGCGTATCGGCCAGATCGTCACCAACCTCATCGAAAATGCGCGCTCCTTCGTTGCCGAGGAAAGCGGTCGCATCACCGTGCGCCTTTCCCGTCACAAGGATCGCTGCATCGTGCAGGTGGAGGACAACGGGCCCGGCATTCAGGCCGAGGATATCGACCGGATTTTCGAGCGCTTCTATACAGACCGGCCGGCGAGCGAAGGGTTCGGACAGAATTCCGGCCTTGGCCTTTCTATCAGCCGCCAGATCGCCGAAGCCCATGGCGGCAGTCTGCGGGCGGAAAACGTGGTCGACAAATATGGCGTGATTTCCGGCGCGCGCTTCACCCTGTCGCTGCCGGCGGCCGAAACCCATGAACGCTGAACGCTTCAACCTGCACGCCACCGCCATCACCGTTCAAGACACCGGCATCCTTTTCGTCGGACCATCGGGCAGCGGCAAAAGCGAGCTTGCCTTCAGCTTCCTGACGGAGGCGGAACGCTGCGGATTGCCGGCGGCGCTGATTGCGGACGATCAGATTTTCGTGTATCGCGATGGCGACAACATCATTGCCGAGCGGCCGGACGCAATCGCCGGCCTGCTGGAATTGCGCGGCAGCGGCATTGTTTCCGTCAAAAGCATTGCGCGCGCTCCACTACATTTTGCCGTTACGACAGTTCTTTCAGGGACAAATCCAAGACTTCCCGAAGATGACGAGGTGTTTTCCCTGCCATGCGGCGGGCATATCAGGCTTCTGCGCATTCCGCTCTCCAGTCTTACGCCCTATGGAAAATTTGCTGCACTTGCTCAGAATCTTTTTGAAACGAATGTGAAGTGACGATGATTCGGGCGATTTTAGGCTTGCGATTCGCATTTTCCTCATCAAGATGAAATCCCACCGATGGACAGGATTGCCGCGTTGCGATAGTCGGCAATGAGAGTGCGTGTGCAAGGGAGCATTTCATGATCGGACTAGTGCTTGTCACCCATGGCAAGCTGGCTGAGGAGTTTCGCCATGCGTTGGAGCATGTCGTCGGTCCCCAGAAATTGATCGAGACGGTCTGTATCGGTCCCGAAGACGACATGGATCAGCGCCGGCAGGATATCATCGACGCCGTTGCACGCGCCAATGACGGCAATGGCGTGATCATCCTGACGGACATGTTCGGCGGCACGCCTTCCAATCTCGCGATTTCCGTCATGAATAACGGCAATGTCGAAGTCATCGCAGGGGTCAATCTTCCCATGCTGATCAAGCTTGCCGGTGTTCGCAGCGAAGATAATATGGACAAGGCCCTTCAGGACGCATCCGATGCCGGCCGCAAATATATCAACGTCGCCAGCCGCGTTTTGAGCGGCAAGTGAGAAGTCAGCCCATGTCGCCATTCTCCCGGGAACTACCGATCATCAACAAACGCGGTCTTCACGCCCGGGCTTCTGCTAAATTCGTGCAGATGGTCGAAGGTTTCGACGCGACGATCACGGTTTCCAAGGATGGCATGACCGTTGGCGGCACCTCCATCATGGGCCTGATGATGCTGGCGGCAAGCCCCGGCTGCAGCGTTTATGTCGAGGCAAGCGGCAATCAGGCGAAAGAAGCGCTGGAAGCACTGGAGGCGCTTGTCGCCGACCGCTTCGGCGAAGAAGCCTGAGCCGGCACCATATAAAGACATAAAGACTTCTTTATATCATCATTGCCAGATCGTTCGTGGCCTGCTAAACCGCTGCTACGTTTAAGAGCCGGGCCGCAAGGCGCGGCGTTTCTGATCTGGAGAACTTCATGAGCCTTGAGAAGGACTACATCGTCGCCGATATCAACCTTGCCGCATTCGGCCGCAAGGAACTGGACATCGCCGAAACCGAAATGCCGGGCCTGATGTCCTGCCGCAAGGAATTCGGCGAAAGCAAGCCGCTGAAGGGCGCACGTATCACCGGTTCGCTTCACATGACGATCCAGACCGGCGTTCTGATCGAGACGCTGAAGGAACTCGGTGCGGATATCCGCTGGGCGTCCTGCAATATTTTCTCGACGCAGGATCATGCGGCGGCGGCCATTGCGGCAGCCGGCATCCCGGTATTCGCCGTCAAGGGTGAAACCCTGACGGAATATTGGGAATATACCGACAGGATCTTCCAGTGGGCCGATGGCGGCCTCTCCAACATGATCCTCGACGATGGCGGCGACGCCACCATGTACATCCTGCTCGGCGCACGCGCCGAAGCCGGTGAGGACGTTCTTTCCAACCCCGGTTCGGAAGAAGAGGAAATTCTCTTCGCGCAGATCAACAAGCGCCTCAAGGCTTCGCCCGGCTGGTTCACCAAGCAGCGTGACGCGCTGAAGGGCGTCACGGAAGAAACGACGACCGGCGTTCACCGTCTTTACGATCTCAGCAAGAAGGGCCTGCTGCCCTTCCCGGCGATCAACGTCAATGACAGCGTCACCAAATCGAAGTTCGACAACAAATACGGCTGCAAGGAATCGCTGGTGGACGGCATTCGCCGCGCAACCGACGTGATGATGGCCGGTAAGGTTGCCGTGGTCTGCGGTTACGGCGATGTGGGCAAGGGTTCTGCCGCCTCGCTGCAGGGCGCCGGCGCCCGCGTGAAGGTCACCGAAATCGACCCGATCTGCGCGCTTCAGGCCGCCATGGATGGTTTCGAGGTCGTTCGTCTGGAGGACGTGGTTTCCTCCGCCGATATCTTCATCACCACCACCGGCAACAAGGACGTGATCCGCATCGAGCATATGCGCGAGATGAAGGACATGGCCATCGTTGGCAATATCGGCCACTTCGACAACGAGATTCAGGTCGCCTCGCTGCGTAACCTGAAATGGACGAACATCAAGCCGCAGGTCGACATGATCGAGTTCCCGAAGGGCAACCGCATCATCCTTCTGTCCGAAGGCCGCCTGCTGAACCTCGGCAACGCCACCGGTCACCCGTCCTTCGTTATGTCTGCGTCCTTCACCAACCAGGTGCTGGGCCAGATCGAGCTCTTCACCAAGCAGGGCGAATACAAGAACGAAGTTTACGTGCTTCCCAAGCACCTCGACGAGAAGGTCGCGCGCCTTCATCTCGAGAAGCTCGGCGTGCGCCTGACCGAACTTTCCGACCTGCAGGCAGATTATATCGGCATCTCGAAGGAAGGTCCGTTCAAGGCCGAACACTACAGATATTAATTTCATAGTTAATATCCACTGAAATTACACAATATCTAGATGCCGCGCGCTTGACAAAGCGCGCGGCATCTTTTTTGCGCGCTCCCTTTTCGCAGATTTATGAAGGCGGTATTGTCATCATACTTGATTCGGACACGCCAAAGGGCGGCGGGGACGAAATGGGATGTCTTGTCGAAGATGCGGCACATAGGACGGAGACAGACCGGGGATGTCGGTTCAAAATTCGGATCTGCGCGAGCAGACAGTTCAACGCGTTGAAAACACGCAAGCGGGCGTGGCATTGAGCGCGGCTCTTGCGCGTTGCCGGCAGGTCGTCAGTGCGGTTCAGACAGGCTTTGCGAGGCTTCCTGTCCTGATGTCGGGCACGGTTCTGGCCGGCTCCGCAAGCGTGGCGCTGGCGCAAGACGGCCTTGTGGCAAAGACCGGCGCGCGGTTGTTCTCATCCGGAGAAACCATCACCTATTCGCTTTTCGTCGGCATGCTTTCGGCAACGCTGTTTTCCGTCGTCTGGCTTGTGCGCCAGCGCGGTAATATCGAGGCGGAAAGCAGCGAATACCGACAGGCGCTTGCCCAGTCCCACCACAAGATCGCGAAATACGAGGCGCTGATTTCCGACAAGAGCCGCCGCATCGTCATCTGGGACGGCGCAGACAAACGGCCCGAATTTCTGGGACAGCTGCCGGCCGAGACGGGTGTGCCGCTGGCGGATCAGGATTTTCTGGCCTTTGGCCGCTGGCTGAAACCGGCATCCGCAAGCCAGCTTGAAAAATCCATCGAAAAACTCCGCAGCCATGCCCAGAGTTTCGACCTGACCATCGAGACGCAGCGCGGCGAAGTCATTGAAGTGCAGGGCCGGGTTTCCGGCGGAAACGCCTTTGCGCGGTTTATTGCCCTCAACAATCTGCGCGCCGAACTCGCTGAATTGCAGGTGGAGCGCGAGCGCCTGATCGCTTCCGTCTCGACCTTTCAGGAACTTCTCGATTCCATCGAGCAGCCCGTCTGGCGGCGCAATGGCGAAGGTGACCTCATCTGGGTCAACCACGCCTATGCACAGGCGGTGGATGCACGTGACACCGAACAGGCCGTTCATGAAAAACGCGAACTGCTGAACACGGTTACCCGGCAGAAGATACGCGCGGCCGCGACACCGGAATCGCCCTATCACGACCGTATTTCGACGGTGGTTTCCGGAAACCGCACCTTCTTTGACGTCGTCGACATCAAGACGGCGGGTGGGTCTGCCGGCATCGCCATCGATGCCACCGAGGCCGAGACCATCGGCGAGGAACTCAAGCGGGTTCTGAAGAGCCACGCCGAAACGCTCGATCATCTGGCAACGCCTGTCGCCATTTTCGACGGCCGGCAGCGGCTGCAATTCTACAATCAGGCTTTTGCGGCTCTCTGGGGTCTCGATCTCGTTTTCCTCGAATCCAGCCCTGACAATTCCGAGCTTCTGGACAGGCTGCGCACCGCCGGCAAATTGCCGGAGCAACTGAACTGGAAGAACTGGAAGGAGACGGCGCTTTCCGTCTACCGTTCGCTGGATACCAAGACCGATCTCTGGCACCTGCCGAACGGCCAGACGCTTCGGGTTATCGCGACGGCCCATCCGCAGGGCGGCGCAACCTGGGTTTTCGAGAACCTGACCGAGCAGGTCGATCTGCAGATGCGCTACAACACGCTGGTAAAGGTGCAGGGCGAAACCATCGACCATCTGGCCGAAGGTGTGGCCGTGTTCGGCGCCGATGGGCGCATTCGCCTGTCCAACCCGGCATTCCGGGCGCTCTGGGGCGTGACCGCGGAACAGGCCGAGACCGGCACCCATATCCGCGCCATCGAAACCGCCTGCACGCAATCCTATGACAGGCCGGATGGCTGGCGCGCCTTCAGCCAGTTCATCACCAGCTTCGACGATGAGCGGCCGTCGCGGCAGGGCACGCTGGAACTGCTTTCCGGCCTAGTGCTCGACTACGCCATCATTCCGCTGCCGGATGCGCAGACCATGCTGACCTTCGTCAACATGACCGACAGTGTGCGGGCCGAGCGGGCGCTGAAAGAAAAGAACGACGCGCTTCTGAAGGCCGACGAGCTGAAGAACGATTTCGTGCAGCATGTTTCCTACGAGCTGCGCTCACCGCTGACGAATATCATCGGCTTCACCGACCTCCTGAAAACGCCCGGCATCGGCCAATTGACGGAACGGCAGGCGGAATATCTCGACCATATTTCCACGTCATCCTCGGTGCTCCTGACCATCGTCAACGATATTCTCGATCTCGCCACCGTCGATGCCGGCATCATGCAGCTCAATTATTCGGAAAACGATCTGAACGAATTGCTCGACGATGTTTCGGTGCAGATCGCGGACCGGCTGCAGGAGAGCGGTATTTCGCTCGAGATCGTTGCACCCGCCCATCTCGGCAGTCTGGTGGCCGATCACCAGCGGCTGAAGCAGATTCTCATCAAGCTCCTGACCAATGCGATCAATTTCGCACCCGAAGGTTCCTCCGTGCAGCTTTCCTGCCAACGTAGCGAAGGCGACTTCGTGTTCTCGGTGGCGGATAAGGGTCCGGGCATTCCTGAGGACATGCTGAAGAGCGTGTTCGACCGCTTCGCGACGCGCGGCAATGGCGGGCGGCGAACCGGTGCGGGGCTTGGCCTTTCCATCGTTGAAAGCTTCGTCAGCCTGCATCATGGCACCGTCAGCATCGACAGCCGGCCCGGCAACGGCACCATCGTCACCTGCCGCATTCCTTCCGGCACACGGCCGCATTCCATCGCCGCAGAATGAGCGAAGACATCTTGCCGATCACCATTCCCCTTGCGGGAGAAAAGGACACCATCAGGCTCGGTGAAGACCTTGCGCTGGCTTTGAAACCCGGCGATTGTCTCGCACTCATCGGCGATCTTGGTGCCGGCAAATCGACGCTTGCCCGCGCCTTCATCCGGGCAATGGCGGACGAGCCGGATCTTGAAGTTCCAAGCCCTACCTTCACGATCGTCCAGACCTATGCCGCCCGCATTCCAGTCGCCCATCTCGATCTCTACCGACTTTCGGATGTTTCGGAACTGGACGAACTCGGCATCGATGAGATGCTGGAGGATGGCATCTGCCTGATCGAATGGCCGGATATGGCCGCCGAGATTCTGCCGCCGGAGCAGACCGTCACGCTCCGGCTGACGCATTCCGGCGAAGGGCGGCTCGCCTCCATCGAGGCTCCGGCAAAGCTAAAAGCACGACTTGAACGGGTTTTCGCCATCCGCAGCTTCCTCGCGAAAAATGGCCGGGGCGACGCGGCCCGGCGCTTTCTGAGCGGTGACGCCTCAACACGCGCCTATGAGACCGTTTCCACTGACGGCCCGAACCTTATCCTTATGGATTGGCGCCGCCCCCTCAAGGGTGCGATCATTGCGGATGGCAAGACCTACGCGGAAATCGCCCATCTTGCCCAGGACGCCCGCTCCTTCGTCGCGATCGGCAATTATCTTCGAAACAACGGCCTTTGCGCCCCCGAGATTCTGGCGGCGGATATCGATCAGGGTATTCTGTTGCTGGAGGACCTCGGGCGGGATGGGGTACTTGCGCCTGACGGAACGCCGATAGAGGATCGCTATCTGCAAAGCGTCGCCTGCCTTGCCGCACTCCATCAGGCCACGCGACCCGGCCTGCTGCCGGTGGGTGACGGCAGCGCCTATGAGGTTCCCCCGTTCGACCGCCAGGCGATGAAGATCGAGGTTTCGCTGCTGGCGGAATGGTATCTGCCGCATAAACGCGGCAAGCCCCTCACCGATAGCGAAAAGAGCGACTATTACGCTCTATGGGACAGGCTGATCGACGCGCTCGCCGACTGCGAAACCGGCCTTCTGCTGCGCGATTTCCATTCACCCAACCTTATATGGCAGTCGCAAAACAGCGGCGTCCGGCAGGTCGGCCTGATCGATTATCAGGACGCGATGATCGGTCCGAGCGCATACGATCTTGCCTCCATCGTGCAGGACGCCCGTGTCACCATCTCACCCGAATTGCAGGCGCGCCTGCTTTCGCACTATCTCGACAGCAGAAGAAACGCGCCCTCTTTCGATAAGGCTGCTTTCCTCAAGGCTTTCGCCATCATGTCGGCGCAACGCAACTGCAAGCTCGCCGGTATCTGGGTGAGGCTGTTGGAACGGGACGGAAAACCCGGTTATATGAAACATATGCCGAGGACGTTCCGCTATCTCAGTGCAGCGCTTTCGCATCCGGAACTCGCACCGCTCAAAGACTGGTGCCTGCGCATGGGCATGGAATTCGACGACTGAAAGACGGTTGACCACGATGACGATTAAGAATGCGATGGTGCTGGCCGCCGGGCTTGGCACACGGATGCGCCCGATCACGGATACGATCCCGAAGCCGCTCGTCCAGATCGCGGGCAAGCCGATGATCGATTATGCGCTCGACGCCCTTGTCGAAGCCGGTGCGGAAACCATTGTCGTCAATGTGCACCACCACGCGGAACAGATGGTCGCCCATCTTGGGCAACGCACCGACGCCGAAATCCTGATTTCCGACGAGCGGACGCAACTGATGAATTCCGGCGGCGGTCTCGCCAAGGGCCTGAAGCTTCTGGAACCCGGCCCGGTCTTCGTCATGAATGCCGATCTATTCTGGATTGGCGAGCAGCTGAATGCGGTCAGCAACCTGCGCAAGCTTGCGCAATTCTTCGACCCGACCCGAATGGACATGGCGCTGCTCTGCGTCGACATGGACCGCACCACCGGGCACAATGGCAAGCGGGATTTCAACCTCTCCGCCGATGGGAAACTGACGCGGTATTGCGATGGCGATCCGAACCCCGTGGTTTATGCCGGAGCCATCGCCATGGATTCGCGACTGCTGGACGATGCGCCGGCGGATGCCTTCAACCTCAATATCTATTTCGACCGCGCCATTGAAAGAGACCGGCTTTTCGGGCTTTCTCTGGATGGCCACTGGATCACCGTCGGCACGCCGGATGCGATAGAAGATGCTGAAAGCATCATCCGCCAATTCAGGGAAAAACGCTCTGCATGACGCTCACCCACCACGCAAAGCGCGTTCTGACGATCGCTGCAGGAACGCCGTTCCTCAAGACGCTCGCGGAAACGCTGTGTGACGGGACACTGACAGCCGGCTATAAATACGACCCAGCCGATCCGCTGTCGCTTGCCAAGGTGACGATCTATGTGCCGACGCGGCGCTCCGCCCGTGTGTTGCGCTCCGAATTCGTCGATCTTCTGGGCGGCCGGTCCGCCATTCTGCCGCTGATCCGGCCGCTGGGCGAAACGGATGATGACAGCGGCTTTTTCGAGATCGAAAATCCTGAAATCATGGATCTGGCGCCGCCGATTTCCGGCACCGGCCGGCTGATCGAACTGGCGCGTCTCATTCTCGCCTGGCGCAACAGTCTGCCGGACGCCATCCGGGCAATTCACTCGGATTCGCCGCTTGTCGCCCCCGCCAGCCCCGCAGACGCCATATGGCTGGCGCGTGCGCTTGGCGAGGTGATCGATGCAATGGATACGGAAGAAAAGGACTGGGAAGCGCTTCAGCATCTCGATACTGGCGATCACGCCCAATGGTGGCAGCTGACGGCGGACTTCCTGCGCATCGCCAGTGTCTTCTGGCCGGCGCGGCTTGCCGAACTCAACCGTTCCTCGGCCGGCCGGCATCGCAACGCCATTCTGCGGGCGGAAGCGAACCGGCTTGCCAATTTGCCGGATACGGGACCGATCATTGTCGCCGGGTCGACGGGTTCCATTCCTGCCGCAGCCGATCTTATCGCCGCCGTTGCGGCCCTGCCCCAGGGCACCGTCGTGCTTCCGGGGCTAGACCTTGCCATGCCGGAGGAGCAATGGGAGGCAATCGCCGAGGACCCTACCGATCCTTCGAGCCGCACCCACTCGCAATATGGGCTTTATATGCTGTTGCAGAAGCTCGGCATCCTGCGCGACGACGTGGTTCAGATCGGCGCCATCGATGGCGATCTGGAAAAGCGCGCAGCCGTGTTTTCGGCCGCACTCGCGCCGGCCAAGTCCACCAGCGACTGGAATCGCTGGCGCGAGGACAGGCAACCCGGCTTTTTCGACGACGCCTTCGCAACGGCCACGCTGATAGAAGCCGCCAATGAGCGCGAGGAGGCAACGGCCATCGCGGTGGCTTTGCGGCTGGCGTTTGAAGCGCCCGGCGCTGGGCGTCCGTCGCAGGCAGCGCTGATAACCCCAGATCGCGGACTGGCGCGACGCGTGGCGACGGAGTTGCAGCGCTTCGGCATCGAAGCCGACGACTCGGCCGGTACGCCGCTTTCCGCCACCCCACAAGCGGGGCTGACGCAACTGGCGCTGGAAGCGATCCTGAGGCCCGGCGACCCGGTGCCGATCATTTCCCTTCTGAAACATCCGCTTAGCCGCTTCGGGCTTTCCGATGGAGCTTTCGCGAAAGCCTCCAAAGCGCTCGAGCTGATCGCGCTGCGCGGAGGCCGTGTCGAGACCGAAATCGGCAATCTGGAAGCGGTTCTGGAGGCGCAGCTTCTCGCGCAGCGCGATGACCGGCACCCGCCTGCCTGGCGGCTGGCGCTGCCGGAGGCAAGCGCGGAGGCCGCGCGCGACCTGGCACGGCGGATTGCCATTGCGACCGAGCCGCTTGGCTCCGCCTTTATCCGCAAAGATCGATCCGGCCGCGCCTTCACCGATAAATTGCCGCTGTCTGTTTGGGCGGAGCGGACGGGCCGCGTGATCGAAGCCATCTGCGCGGATGAAAACAGCGATCTTGCCGCGCTCTGGTCCGGTGAAGCGGGAGACAAGCTTTCCGAGCTGTTCGGCGAGCTGATGGAAAGCGGCGAAATCCTCGATGCGGATGGACCGCAATGGATCGATATTTTTGCGGCACTGGTAGCCGGTGAATCGATCAAGCCAAGATCGATGCGTCATCCGCGCATTTTCATCTTCGGCGCGCTTGAGGCACGGCTGCAAAGCGTCGATACCGTCGTCATCGGCGGTCTCAATGAAGGACTCTGGCCGGGGCAGACGGCGAATAATCCATTCCTGTCCCGCACCATGAAGACCGCCATCGGACTGGAGCCGCCGGAACGACGCATCGGCCAGCTTGCGCATGATTTCGAGATGGCAAATGGCACCCGGCAGATTTTTTACACCCGCGCGCTGAGGCAGGGCTCAACGCCCGCTGTCGCCTCACGCTGGTTGCAGCGTCTTCTGGCGCTGGGCGGCGAGGATTTTGCCGATAAACTCAGGAAGCGCGGCGAGACCTATCGCCATTGGGCGGGATTGATGGATGAAAGCATCGATCAGGAAGCGGCAAAGCGCCCTGTCCCGAAACCGCCGGCCGAGTTGCAGCCGACGCGCTATTCCTTCAGCGAAGTGGGGCGGCTGCGTCGCGATCCCTATTCGATCTATGCGCGACGCATCCTGAAGCTGGACCCGCTCGATCCCTTCAATCGCGATCCGAACGCCGCCGACCGCGGCACGCTCTATCACGCGATTATCGAGCGCTATTCCCGTGAGGGACATATTCCCGGCACACCGGCCTCGCTCGCGGCCATGCAGCGCATTCTGGACGAATGTTTCGATGCGGAAAACCTGCCTCCCCATGTGGATGTCATCTGGCGACCGCGTTTTGCGGCGGTAGCGCGCGCCTTTATCGACTGGGAAAAAGAACGTCATCCGTCCATTCGCCACAGCTTCTACGAGGCGCGCGCCGGGCAGGAAATCGTCGAGGCGGGTATAAGGCTGACGGGGATCGCCGACCGCATCGACATCAAGACAAACGGTCAGGCGGATATTATCGACTACAAGACGGGGCTTGCGCCTTCCGTCAATCAGGCGCGCGCGCTGCTCGATCCGCAGCTTGCGCTGGAGGCGGCCGCACTGATGCGCGGCGCCTTCCGCGAAGCCGGTTCGCCTACACCGGAAAACCTCATCTATGTTCGCCTGCGGCCGGGCGAGCGTTTTTTTGCCGATCAGGTCAATAACGAACATTCCAGCCGAAGCGGCAAAAGACCGCCGAAATCGGCGATTGAGCTCGCGACGGAATCGATCGAACAGCTCGCCAAATTCGTTCATTCCCTGCGTGACGGCGAAAACGGCTTCGCCTCGCGGCTCGTGCCGGAAGAGCAACAATCCTATGGCGGGGAATATGACCACCTCGCCCGCGTTTCGGAATGGTCGACGGCAGAACCGGGAGACGGCGATGACGATTGATCCCTTCGATGCCGGCCCCGCCGCCGACACGCCTGAAAGCTGGATCGACTGGACCAGCGCCCGGCAGCGGCTTGCCTCCGATCCCGCCAGTTCCGCATGGGTGTCGGCCAATGCCGGCTCCGGCAAGACCCATGTTCTGACCCAGCGCGTCATCCGCCTGCTTCTGGCCGGCTGCCGACCTTCGGCGATTTTGTGCCTTACCTATACCAAGGCCGCGGCGTCGGAAATGTCCAGCCGTGTCTTCGACCGTCTGGCGGAATGGGCTACTTTGCCGGATTCCGACCTCAAGGACCGCATCGCCGCCATCGAAGGCAAGGTACCGGATCGCATCAAGCTCGCCGAAGCCCGCAGGCTGTTTGCCAAGGCGCTGGAAACGCCGGGCGGGTTGAAAATCCAGACGATCCACGCCTTCTGCGAGGCGCTGCTGCATCAGTTCCCGCTGGAAGCCAACGTCGCCGGCCATTTCTCCGTCCTTGACGACCGCGCCGCAACCACGCTGCTCGCCGAAGCACGCCGTTCGCTTCTGACGGCGGTTTCGACGGAGCGGGACGCGGAGCTGGCGCAATCGCTCGCTTACGTGCTCGATCTGGCGGACGAAAGCGGTTTGGAATCGCTGCTTTCCGCCATCATCGCCAATCGCAGCGCCCTTCGCGCCTTTCTCCTGGACGCCAAACAGTCAGGCGGCATCGATGCGCGGTTGCGGCAGGCGATGCAGATCGCAGATGGGGAAACCGAAGAAACCGCGGCGGCCGCCTTCTGGCCTCTGCCCGGCCTCTCAGGCCTTGCGCTCGATACCTATCTCACCCTTGCCGACGAGGTGGGTGGATCACGCGTCATCGATGTCGCTTATGCGCTCAGGGAGGCAAAACGGCAGTCGGACCCCGTGCGGCGGATGGAATTCATCGAAGCGGCGCTGCTGACAGCCAAGGGCGAAAAGAAATCGGATGCCTATGTCATCAACAAGGGCATGCAGAAATCCGCCCCCGAACTTCTCGATGCGCTGACGCTGGCGCGGGACCATGTCGTTTCCTGCCGCAACCGTTATCGTCTGGTGCGGATGCTGGCGGCGACAAAATGCGCCCTTGTTCTGGCCGAAAGGCTGATCGGCGATTTCGAAGACCTGAAAAAACAGCGAAGCCAACTCGATTTCGAAGACCTGATCGAACGCGCGGCCAACCTTCTCAACCGCGATACGGCGGGCGCCTGGGTGCACTACAAGCTGGATCAGGGCATCGACCATATTCTCGTTGACGAGGCGCAGGATACCAGCCCGGTGCAATGGTCGATCATCCAGTCGCTGGCGGCGGATTTCTTCACCGGCGAGAGCGCCCGCCTGGGGCGGCGCACGCTGTTTGCCGTGGGCGATGAAAAACAGTCGATCTATTCATTCCAGGGCGCTCGGCCGGAACGGTTTTCGCAGGAGCGCGAAGAGACAAAAAAGCGCGTCGATTCCGTCGAACAGGCCTTTCACCGCATCCGCCTGCCGCTTTCTTTCCGGTCCACCGAGGATGTGCTGGCCGCCGTCGATCAGGTCTTTTCAGACCCGAATAACGCCAGTGGCCTCAGTGCCGATAACGAACCGGTGGAACACCGATCCAACCGCGCCGGCCATCCCGGCACCGTGGAGGTGTGGGACATGGTGGCGCCGGAAACCGCCGAAGACGAAGAGGATTGGACAGCGCCCTTCGATGCGCTGCGGGAAAGCGCGCCGGCTACTATCGTCGCCCGCCGGATCGCCGCGCGCATCGCCTATATGATCGGAAGCGAGACCATCATCGAAAAGGGCGTCGAGCGCGCCGTGGAGCCTGGCGATATTCTGGTTCTCGTCAGAAAACGCCATGCCTTCGTCAATGCGCTGACGCGCGAGCTGAAACGACGCAAGAACATCCCCGTTGCCGGCGCCGACCGCCTTCGCCTGACCGACCACATTGCCGTGCAGGATCTTCTGGCGCTCGGCCATTTCGTTGTCCTGCCCGAAGACGATCTTTCGCTCGCCGCACTGTTGAAGAGCCCGCTCTTCAACCTGACCGAAGATGACGTTTTCAACATCGCCGCCATGCGATCGGAAACGGAGAGCGTCTGGAAACGACTGCAAATCCTTTCGCAGGAAGAGAATAGCCATCTTTCCACCGTTACCGCCAAGCTGGAAGGTTTTATCGCTCTTTCAAAAACGGCCACCGTGCATGATTTCTTTGCAGCGGTCCTGACGCTGCATGACGGGCGCAAAAAATTCCTCGGCCGGCTTGGCAACGAGGCGAGCGATGTTCTGGATGAGTTCCTGTCCTTTGCGCTGGACCACGAAAGGACCGGTTTGCCCGGCCTTCAGGCCTTTCTCTCCGTTCTGGAAACCGATTCACCGGAGGTGAAACGCGAACAGGACAAGGATCGTGGCGAAGTACGTATCATGACCGTGCACGCCTCCAAGGGCCTGGAAGCGCCGGTGGTTTTTGTCGTCGATGGCGGCTCGAAGGCCTTCAATCACAGCCATGTGCCGAAACTGCGCTTCGTCGAAGCGGGCGAGGACGCCTTCCCGGTCTGGCTGCCCGGCAGCGGCTTTTCAAACCACCTCATTCGCTCGGACGAAGAACGGCTGAAGACGGCCGCCGAAGACGAATATCGACGGCTGCTTTATGTGGCGATGACGCGCGCCGCCGATCACCTCGTCGTCTGCGGCTATCGCGGCCAGAAGGAAAATCCAGAATGCTGGCATGCCATCGTCAAGGCGGCGCTTGCCAACAATGAAGACCATTGCAAGCCGCAGCTTTTCACGGCCGATGGTGAGGAATGGCAGGGGCTTGTCTGGCGTAAATCCGAGGCTCGCGCGACATCTCTTCCGCAAAGGTTGCCGGAAAAGCAGCAGGACGAAGAATATGCTCTTCCGCCCGGGCTGCTTGCTCCCCTGCCTGCCCTGCCCTCCTTGCCAAGGCCGCTCAGCCCCTCCGGTGCAGGCACCATCATCGATGACGGTGCGGATGATCTTGCCGTGCGTTCGCCGCTTTTCGGCGAGGAAGCCGATGTCTCTTCGCTGGCGCTGCAGCGCGGCCGGCTGGTGCATCGCATGTTGCAGGCACTGCCGGATTTTGCCGAGGCGGAGCGGGAGGAGGCTGCCCGCCGCTATGCGGAACGAGCGGCCCGTTTCTGGCCTGCGGCCGAACGCGAGCATTTGATCCGGGCGGTTCTGCGGGTCATCTCCGAACCGGCGGTGCAACCGGCCTTTTCCGCCAACAGCCGCGCGGAAATCTCCATCATGGGCACGATGACGATCGGCCGGCAGCACTATGCCGTGTCCGGTCGCGTCGACCGGCTGGCGGTGGATGGTGATCGCGTTATTCTGGTCGACTACAAGACGAACCGGGTTCCGCCGCGCACGGCACGCGAGATACCTTTCTCCCACACCGCGCAGCTTGCCATCTATCGCGAAATTCTTGCACCGCTCTATCCCGGCAAGGAATTTGTCTGCGCGCTGATCTATACGGAAAATGCCGCTTTTGTGCGGGTTGACGATGATGCAATGACGCAGGCTCTTGCCGCAATAAAGACAAAGTGAGATACCGGGGCATTGAAATTCCGACGCGCCCGCATCACATCGATAGCGGAAAAGTTTAGCTGAAAGGAGAGCCAGATATGGCTACCGTAAAAGTCGATGCCGCCAACTTCCAGTCCGAAGTCCTCGAATCCTCCGAACCCGTCGTGGTGGATTTCTGGGCCGAATGGTGCGGCCCGTGCAAGATGATCGCGCCGAGCCTTGAGGAAATTTCGTCCGAGCTGGCCGGCAAGGTCAAGGTCGCGAAGCTCAACATCGACGAAAACCCGGAACTGGCTGCCCAGTTCGGCGTGCGCTCCATCCCGACGCTCGCCATGTTCAAGGGCGGCGAAGTGGCCGACATCAAGGTTGGCGCTGCTCCCAAGACAGCGCTGTCCGCCTGGATTTCGGGCGCCGCATAAGCAATATCAGTGGAATGAAAAAAGCCCGGCAGCGATGCCGGGCTTTTTTATTGGGGAACCGTGCCGTTCAGGGCAAGCGCGTTGCCGGCAAGATAAAGCGAGCCGCCGATCAGGATGCGCGGCGCCGGTCCTTCGGGGTCGAAGCGGCGCGACAGCTCTTCCAGAGCATGCGTGAGAGACGAGGTGGGTGCCGCCACGAGGCCGGCATCGAAGGCCGCATGAGCAAGTACCACGGGATCGATCGCCGCATCGGTGCCGCCAATCGGCACGGTGAAGACATATTCGGCAATATCGGCGAAGGCCTTGAAATAGCCCACCGGATCCTTGGTATTGATCATGCCTGCAATGATGAACAGTGGGCGTGGCGTCTTTTCCTCAAAGCCGGCCATCGCTTCGGCAATGACTTCGCCCGCGCCGGGGTTATGACCGCCATCGATCCAGATTTCCGAATCCTTCGGGGCCATTTCAGCGATTTTGCCAGTCAGGATGCGCTGCAGACGGCCGGGCCATTCCACGGAGGTCATGGCTTTTTCGATCATCCGTTCCGTCACCTCGAAACCGGCGGCCTTGACAGCGCGGATCGCGGCGGCGGCATTGGCAAGCTGATGGCGGCCGGGAAGACGCGGCAACGGCGCATCGGCCAGGCCGAACTCATCCTGATAGACCATGCGGCCGAATTCTTCATGGGCGGAAAAATCCTGCCCATAGACCGATACCGGGCAACCGAGCCGCTCCGCCGTGGCGACAAGCGTTTCCAGCGCCGCATCATATTCCTGATGGCCTATGACGACGGGGGAACCCTTTTTCATGATTCCCGCCTTTTCCGCCGCGATCAACTCAACGCGGTCACCGAGATAAGCCTCATGATCGAGCGAAATCGGCATAATGATAGAGACAGCGGGGTTGTTGATCACATTGGTCGCATCGAAACGCCCACCAAGACCCACCTCGACGATAGCTGCGTCAGCCGGATGTTCCGAAAAAAGAAGGAACATAACCGCAGTCAGAATCTCGAAGACGGTAATCTTTTGGCCTTCGTTGGCAACTTCAATACGGCGCAGAGCATCCGCGAAGACAGCATCATCGACAAAGCGCCCCCTCTCGCCGGCCACACCGATGCGATAGCGTTCATGCCAATTGACGAGATGTGGCTTGGTGTGCACGTGCACGGGAAGTCCGGCTGCTTCCAGCAAGGCCCGACAAAAGGCGCTGACCGAGCCTTTGCCGTTGGTGCCAGCGACATGGATGACGGGCGGCATTCTATTTTGAGGATTGCCGAGTTTCTCAAGGAGCCGGGAAATTCTATCGAGCGAAAGATCGAACCCCTTGGGGTGGAGCTGCATCAGCTCTTCAATGATCTTCTCGGCCTCACCGATCGCGGGCTTCGTCATGTCTTCCGTTCGCCTTTCAGGCGTTTTGCTTGCCATTTGTCCGCCGCACCAAAGATGAAATCATGCAACGTATAGCATCATCCCGAAGGCAGTTTATGCCTCCGGGCGACATATTTTTTTTCTCAGGCCGAAGCGGCCAGCGGGACGACCGAATTTGCATTCCCAGCAGGCGCTTTGGTCATGATCTTGAGCAGATTAGCGAGCGTGTCGGGAATTTCGCGGCGGTCGATCACCATATCCACCATGCCGTGTTCCAGCAGATATTCCGAGGTCTGGAAGCCTTCGGGAAGCTTTTCGCGAATGGTCTGCTCGATCACGCGCTTGCCTGCGAAGCAAATCTCGGCGCCCGGCTCGGCGATATGCACATCGCCCAGCATGGCGTAAGAGGCCGTGACGCCGCCCGTCGTGGGGTTCGTCAGAACCACGATATAGGGCATGCCGGCTTCTTTCAGCATGTTCACGGCAACCGTGGTGCGTGGCAGCTGCATCAGCGAAAGAATGCCTTCCTGCATGCGCGCACCGCCCGAGGCCGGGAACATCACGAGCGGGCAACGCTCGGAAATGGCGCGCTCGAAGGCCTTGACGATGGCCTCGCCAGCGGCAATGCCGAGCGAACCGCCCATGAACTGGAATTCATGCACGACGGCGACGATCTTCAGGCCTTTCAGGAGGCCCACACCGGCAAGGATCGTATCTTCCTGCTCGGTCTTCGTGCGGCTGTCGCGCAGGCGGTCGGTGTATTTTTTGGAATCGCGGAACTTCAAGGGGTCCTGCGCCACCTTCGGCTGCGGCAGGGCTTCATAGACACCGCCATCGAAAAGATCGGCAAGACGTGCCTTGGCCGGCATCTTCATATGGTAGCCGGAAGCCGGGATGACCCACTTGTTATCTTCCAGGTCCTTGTGGAAGACCATCTCGCCCGTTTCCGGGCACTTGATCCACAGGTTCTCCGGAACCTCCGGGCGGCGGCCAAGCATGGAATTGATCCGGGGCCGTACGTAATTGGTGATCCAGTTCAACTGACTACTCCTGACTGGGCCGCGCGCTTATTCCGCAGCGGCGAGGCGCGATGCACGCACGCCCGTTGAAAGTCCTTTTACCAGCGTCGTAACGGCCGGTACGGTATCGGCGGTCGCCTGCCCGTCCTTGGTCAGGCTGCCCGCAATCTGGTTGACGATGGCCGAACCGACCACAACGCCATCCGCAACGGCACCGATCGCTTTTGCATGATCGGCCGTTTTGACACCGAAACCGACACAGACCGGCAGTTCCGTATGCGCCTTGATACGACCGACAGCGCCCGAGATCAACGAGGGATCGGGAAGCGCTGAACCGGTAATACCGTTCATCGAGACGTAATAAACGAAACCTGAGGTATTTTTAAGGACGGCAGGCAGGCGCTTGCCATCCGTCGTCGGCGTGGCGAGACGAATGAAGTTGATGCCGCGCGCGAGTGCCGGGATGCAGAGTTCATCGTCCATTTCCGGCGGCAGATCGACAACGATCAGGCCATCAATGCCGGCCGCGATTGCGTCGTCCAGAAATTTTTCGACGCCGTAGATATAGATAGGATTGTAATAGCCCATCATCACGATCGGCGTTGCATCGTCTTGCTTGCGAAACTCGCGGGCAAGATCGAGCGTGGTTTTCAGCGTCTGGCCGCCCTTCAGCGCGCGCTGGCCGGCCAGCTGAATCGCTGGGCCATCCGCCATCGGGTCGGAAAAGGGCATGCCGAGTTCGATGACGTCGGCACCGGCTTCCGGCAGGGCCTTCATGATGCCGAGCGAGGTTTCGAAATCCGGGTCGCCGCCCATGAAATAGGTAATCAGGGCCGGGCGATTTTCAGCGCGCAGATCGGCAAAGCGCTTGTCCATACGTGCAGTCATGATCTTATACATCCATTCCAAGGAACTTGCTGACGGTGTGGACATCCTTGTCGCCACGGCCGGAGAGGTTCATCAGGATGATTTCATCCTTGCCCATCTTCGGTGCGCGCTTGATGACTTCCGCCAGGGCGTGGCTCGGCTCAAGAGCCGGAATGATGCCTTCGAGGCGGGTCAGCATCTGGAAGGCGTCCAGCGCCTCATGGTCCATGATCGGCACATATTCCACGCGGCCGATATCGTTCAGCCAGGAATGTTCAGGGCCGATGCCGGGATAATCGAGGCCGGCGGAAATGGAGTGGCCTTCCTTGATCTGGCCATCCTCATCCTGCAGCAGATAGGTGCGGTTTCCATGCAGCACGCCCGGCGAACCGGCGGTGATGGAAGCGCAATGCTCATCACCCGAAAGACCCTTGCCGCCGGCTTCGACGCCGACGATGCGGACATTCTTGTCATCGAGGAAAGGATGGAAGATGCCGATGGCATTCGAACCACCGCCGACAGCCGCGACGACCAGATCCGGCAGGCGGCCTTCCGCCTCCAGCATCTGCGCCTTGGCTTCCTCGCCGATAACGGCCTGGAAATCGCGAACCATTTCCGGATAGGGATGCGGGCCGGCCGCGGTGCCGATCAGATAATAGGTATCCTCGACATTGGTGACCCAGTCGCGCAGGGCCTCGTTCATAGCGTCCTTCAGGGTGCCGTGGCCGGCCGTCACCGGCTTCACTTCAGCGCCAAGGAGCTTCATGCGGAACACATTCGGGGCCTGACGGGCAACATCCGTCGCGCCCATATAGACGACGCAAGGCAGGCCGAAGCGTGCAGCGACGGTAGCGGAGGCAACGCCGTGCTGGCCGGCACCGGTTTCGGCAATGATACGGGTCTTACCCATGCGCTTGGCAAGCAGGATCTGGCCGAGACAATTGTTGATCTTGTGCGAGCCAGTGTGGTTCAGCTCTTCGCGCTTGAAATAGATCTTCGCGCCGCCAAGTTCCGCCGTGAGGCGTTCCGCAAAATAAAGCGGGCTCGGACGACCCGTATAGTGCGCGCCGAGATGCTTGAGTTCCGCCTGAAACGCGGGATCGGTCTTGGCCTTGTCCCATTCCGCCTGCAAATCCAGAATGAGCGGCATCAGCGTTTCGGCAACGAAGCGACCTCCGTAAATGCCGAAACGGCCGTCCTCATCGGGACCAGCGCGAAAAGAATTGGGTGTTGGCGCGTCGTTCACTTCAAGCTCCCTTTGGGCCTTTCGACCAATCATTCACCACATCGAAAAATGCGTCGATCATGGATAGATCCTTGACGCCCGGCGCGCTTTCCACACCGGACGATAAATCTAGTCCGCTTGCCCTGGTCTCCGCCAGCGCCTCGGCGACATTGTCCTTGTTCAATCCCCCGGAAAGCATGTAATCCACACTTCCGTCAAGTGATCGCAGGATGGTCCAGTCGAAGGAGACACCGTTGCCACCCGGCAGCTCGGAACCGGCGGGCGCCTTGGCATCCAGCAGAAAACGGTCGGCTATTCCAATATAAGGGTCGATTTTGGCAAGATCAGCGGCATCGCGAATGGAAATCGCCTTCATGACAGGCAGGCCATACAGCGCCTTGATGTTCAGCAGCCGTTCCGGGCTTTCATTGCCATGTAGCTGAAGGATGTCCGGTTTGACGAGATCGACGATTTCATCGAGATAATCATTATCGGCATTGACCGTGACGGCAACCACCTTCGCAGCGCCGCGGGCGGCTTCCGCCAGCCTGCCGGCAATATCGGGCTCGATGTTGCGCGGGCTTTTTTCAAAAAAAATAAAACCGACATGGGACGCACCACGCCTGACGGCGCGCTCCAGCGCTTCCGGTGTCTTCAATCCGCAAATCTTGATATCCGGTTTCATACCCGCGACCTGACATGAAATGCGACAAGAGTCGAGCCAAATCGCATCCATTCCCGATGGAATGTTTCACGTGAATCCAGATGGCGATCCGCGTCGCCGGTTTCAATCGAAATCGATGGCGTGAAGTTTGGAACCGTGGCGTTTCAGCCAGCTCTTGGCTTCTTCCGTGTGCGGGCAGAGCTTTTCGCATAGTGCCCAGAATTTCGGGCCGTGGTTCATCTCGCTCAGATGCGCAACTTCGTGAGCGGCGAGATAGTCGATGACCTTTTCGGGGGCCATGACGATGCGCCATGAGAAGCTCAAATTTCCATCATGGGAACAGGAGCCCCAGCGGCTGCGCGTATCCTTCATACTGATGGAGCGCACCGGCCGGCCGGCGGTGCGTGCATGAACAGCCACAAGCCGTTCCAGATCCGCCTTCGCTTCCTTTTTCAGGAATGTCGCTATCCGTCTTCTCAGATGTTCCGGCGCGCCGCTGACCTTCAGAACGGCCACCCCATCGACGTCTTTCGTGACATGTGTCAGCCCTCGCACGCTCCCAGTATGGTCAATGCGGTGGGCTATGCCGCGAATATCGATGATCGCACCCGGACGCAAACCGTCGTCTGGGCTGAATTTTACAAGCTTGCCTTCCAGCCAACCCTGGTGCCTCTCAAGGAAATCATCCACCTGCCGGTGATGCAGGCCCATCGGGATCGTCAGCTTCAACGCCCTGCCGCCCGGTTCAATGCGCAGCGTAATGCGCGTGGCGCGCGGATTTTCCCTGACCGTAATCGGCACCTGCCTGCCCGCCACCGCGACGGTGCGCTGACTGGGCAGCACCTTCTTTGGGGCCGGCGATTTCAGGGATTTTCTGAGGAGCGAAAACATGTCCCCTTCATAACCGATTCGTCCGTCGCTTGGCCATGCAAATGCGCGGCACGGCCCGCCGTCTTTACCCTATGCTGTCTGGTGTTTGCGGATAAATTCCAGCATGCGCGGCACGATTTCCTTGCGGAAGCGCGAACCGTTGAAGACGCCGTAGTGCCCGACATCCGGCTGCATGTAATGGGCGCGTTTGTCTTCAGGGATATTCCGGCAGAGATCATGCGCGGCCTTTGTCTGGCCGACGCCGGAAATATCGTCGTTCTCGCCTTCCACCGTAAACAATGCGACATTGCGAATGGCCGCAGGATCGACCGCCCTGCCCCGGTGCAGCATGTTCCCTTTCGGAAGCGCATGGTCGATGAAGACGGTTTCCACCGTCTGCAGATAGAACTCCGCCGTCAGATCCATGACGGCCAGATATTCATCGTAAAATTCGCGGTGTTTTTCGGCGGAATCGCCGTCATTCTTGACGAGGTTGAGGTAAAAATCCTTGTGCGCCGTCATGTGTTTGTCGAGGTTCATCGACATGAAACCGGAGAGTTGCAGGAAGCCCGGATAGACATTGCGGCCAAAAGCCGGCTGCGGCCACGGCACCTGCATGACGACATTGTCGCGGAACCATTCAATGGGTTTCGCCTTGGCAAGACCGTTGACGGCAGTCGGGTTGATGCGGGTATCAATGGGACCGCCCATCAGCGTCATGGATGCCGGTGCGAATTTATCCCCATCCGCCTCCATCAGGGAAACGGCGGCCAGCACCGGCACGGATGGCTGACAGACGGCGACCACATGCGCCCCCGGTCCGACCGCGCGCAGCATCTCGATGACATAGCTGATGTAATCGTCGAGATCGAAGGTGCCCTCACTCACCGGCACGGTGCGGGCGTCGGCCCAATCGGTGATGTAAATATCCGCCGAAGGCAGCAGGGCCTCGACCGTCCCCCGCAACAAAGTGGCGTAGTGGCCGGACATGGGCGCCACCAGCAGCACCTTCGGATCGGACTGGCGGGCTGGATCAAGTTCTTTCTTGAAATGAAGCAGATTGCAGAACGGACGCGACCAGACGGTCTCTTCGACAACATTGACGGTCTGGCCATCGACAATCGTATTGCCGAGAGCGAATTCCGGTTTTGCGTAACGGCGCGTCATGCGCTCAAAGACCTCAAAACCGGCGTCTAGGCTTCTTCCGAAAGCCGTGCTGGAAAGCGGGTTGAGCGGATTATTGCAGGCCTGGCGCATCATGTCGGCGCCGGCGCGCAGCGGCGCCATGGCCGCATGGTTCATTTCATAGAGGTGGTAGAACACTGATGACGCCTCCCTCGCGATCACGCTCTTTTTTTCAACCATAGCAGCTTTTCGCAGGTGCACAAAATCGAAGGCGCTGGCGGTTTCCCGCCAGCGCCTCACTTTCCGTTGAACGCCTTCGCAATCAGATGTCGGCGACGAAAGTCTGCTTCTGGGAACCGAGGCCTTCGATACCGAGTTCCACGACATCGCCAGCCTTCAGGTAACGCGGTGGCTTCATGCCCATGCCGACACCGGGAGGAGTGCCGGTGGAAATGACATCGCCGGGATGCAACGACATGAACTGGCTGAGATAGGAGACGACATGGGCGACGCCATAAACCATGGTCTTGCTGGAGCCGTCCTGCATGGTCTGGCCGTTGACCTTCAGCCACATGCCGAGGTTCTGCGGATCGGCGATTTCATCCTTCGTCACCAGCCAGGGGCCAATGGGGCCGAAAGTGTCGCAGGACTTACCCTTGGTCCACTGGCCGGCGCGCTCCGTCTGGAAGGCGCGCTCGGACACATCGTGCGAAACGCAATAACCGGCGACATAGTCGAGAGCATCGGCTTCCGAGACATATTTGGCGGTCTTGCCGATGATAACGCCGAGCTCGACTTCCCAGTCGGTCTTCTCAGAACCGCGCGGAATGGTGACGTTGTCATTCGGACCGACGATGGCCGACGTCGCCTTCATGAAAATGACCGGTTCCGGCGGTACGGTGGCACCCGTTTCGGCAGCATGGTCGGAGAAGTTGAGGCCGATGCAGATGAATTTTCCCGTTCCGGCAACGCAGGCGCCGATGCGCTCTTCGTTCAGTACCGGAAGTGTGCCGAGGTCGATCGCGGCGATCTTCTTGAGGCCCTCGGGAGAAATGGCTTCGCCGCCAATGTCTTTGACATGGGCGGACAGATCGCGGACTTTTCCTTCCGCATCGAGGATTGCAGGTTTTTCCTGGCCGGGCTGGCCGACACGCATCAATTTCATGGAACTCTCTCCCGGTTGTCAGACAAGATGATGCATATATGAACGATGCATTCATACTTGTCACCCCTTGACTGCGCCAAGTTTCGAAAAATACCTTTTCCTTCCCGTCAATCAAAAGGACATGGCCCGTGACGAACAGCAATTCTCGGCAATCAGAATATCCCGTCGATCCCCTCTTCCTCGATCGCTGGTCTCCGCGCGCCTTCGATGGCCACGCCATGCCACAAGAGCATCTGATGACCATTCTGGATGCCGCGCATTGGGCGCCATCTGCCTCCAACTATCAGCCATGGCGGTTTGTCTATGCCCACAAGGATAGCGAAGACTGGCCGCTCTTCGTCGAACTGCTGATGGAGGGAAACCAGCGCTGGGCAAAAAACGCCTCCGTGCTGCTGTTTGTCATTTCCCGCGACTACAACATCTCGCGCGACGGCGAGAAAAAACCATCCTCGACCCATTCCTTCGATGCCGGCGCTGCCTGGTTTTCGCTTGCCATGCAGGCTCACCTGCTCGGTTACCACGCCCATGGCATGGCTGGTATATTGAAGGACAAAATCGTTGAAAAACTGAACATCCCGGAAGGCTACAAGGTGGAGGCCGGGGTCGCCATCGGCACGCTGACCGACAAGTCCGTTCTCCCTGACGATCTGGCGGAACGGGAAGTGCCGAGCAAGCGTCTGCCCCTTTCGGATGTGGCCTTCGAAGGGCGCTTCACCGGCAAAGCCGACTGATTTCCGCTCATCCGGCAAAACAAAAAGGCCCGGCGGAAATTGACCGCCGGGCCTTTTGTTAAATTTTCGTTTCACGTGAATCGTTACGCGAAACACCCCACAGGATTAAATGTCGAGGTTGGCGACGCTCAGCGCATTTTCCTGAATGAAGTCGCGGCGCGGTTCCACTTCATCGCCCATCAGGCGGGCGAACAGGCCGTCGGCGTCCGTCGCGTCGCCCACCCTTACCTGCAGCAGGGAGCGAACATTGGCGTCGAGCGTGGTTTCCCACAGCTGCTCGGCATTCATTTCGCCGAGGCCCTTATAGCGCTGCATGGAAAGACCCTTGCGGCCGGCGGCAAAAATCGCATCCAGAAGCGCGCGTGGACCGGCCAGTTCCATGGTGCCGTCCTTGCGTTGCAGGACCGGCGGCGTGGCGTAGATATCGCGCGTGCGGGCTGCGAGCTGATCGATATGGCGGGCATCGGCCGAACCGAGCAGGCCCATATCCAGCGTCGAGACTTCCTTGACACCGCGCACCATGCGCTCGAAGCGCAAGCCGCCATCCTGCAGCACCGTGCCGGACCAGCCACGTTCAGTTTCTTCCGCGATCATATCCAGACGCCGCGCCACTTCGGCAACGGTTTCCTCGGCGCGGGCAGCATCGGCCGAAAGCTCGGGGTTCAGCGCGCCGGCAATGGCGGCCTGTTCCACGATCGAGCGGCTGTAACGCGAATGCAGCCCGTCGATCAGCGAGCGCATGCGCACCGCATCCAGAATGACTTCGCGAAGATCGGCCCCGATACGCACTTCGCCAGAACCGAGCGTCAGCGACGCTTCCTCGATCCCCATGGAGATCAGGTACTCTTCCAGCGCCTTTTCATCCTTGAGGTACTGCACGGACTTGCCACGCGTGACCTTATAAAGCGGCGGCTGAGCGATATAGAGATGGCCGCGCTCGATCAGTTCCGGCATCTGGCGGAAGAAGAAGGTCAGGAGCAGGGTACGGATATGCGCGCCGTCGACGTCAGCATCCGTCATGATGATGATCTTGTGGTAACGCAGCTTGTCGGCGTTGAACTCGTCCTTGCCGATGGAGGTGCCAAGTGCCGTAATCAGCGTGCCGATTTCCTGGCTGGACAACATCTTGTCGAAACGGGCACGTTCGACGTTCAGGATCTTGCCGCGCAGCGGCAGGATCGCCTGCGTCTCGCGGGAGCGGCCCTGCTTGGCCGAACCGCCAGCGGAGTCGCCCTCAACGAGGAAGAGTTCGGATTTCGCCGGATCGCGCTCGGAGCAGTCGGCAAGCTTGCCGGGCAGAGAGGCGATATCGAGCGCACCTTTACGGCGTGTCAGTTCGCGCGCCTTGCGGGCGGCTTCGCGGGCGACCGCCGCTTCCACCACCTTGCCGACGAGGATTCTTGCGTCGGAAGGATGTTCTTCCAACCAGGTGGAGAGCGCTTCGTTGACAAGGCTTTCCACGACCGGACGCACTTCGGAGGAAACGAGCTTGTCTTTCGTCTGCGAAGAAAACTTGGGGTCGGGAACCTTGACGGAGAGAATGGCCGTCAGACCTTCACGGCAGTCCTCACCCTGCAGGCTCACCTTTTCCTTTTTCAGGATACCCGAGGTTTCGGCATAGGAGGTCACCTGACGGGTCAGCGCCGCGCGGAAACCGGCCATATGGGTGCCGCCGTCGCGCTGGGGAATGTTGTTGGTAAAGCACAGCACGTTCTCATGGTAGCTATCGTTCCACCAGAGCGCGACCTCGACCGTAATGCCGTCCTTTTCGCCCTTGATGGCGACTGGTTTGTCCACCAGCGGCTTCTTGGCACGGTCGAGATAACGAACGAAGGCTTCGAGACCGCCATCATACAGCAGCTCTTCCTGCTTGATGTCCGAATGGCGCTTGTCGGTGAGCAGGATGCGCACGCCGGAATTCAGGAATGCGAGTTCGCGCAGGCGATGCTCCAGCGTTCCATAATCATAGTCCGTCATGGTGAAGGTCTGCGGGCTCGCGAGGAAGGTCACTTCCGTGCCAGAGCGGCCTTCATATTCGCCAATGACGGAAAGCGGCGCATCGGCGACACCATGGGTGAAGCCGATTTCGTGCAGCTTGCCGTTACGGCGGATCCTGAGCTTCAGCCAGACGGAAAGCGCATTGACCACCGAGACGCCCACGCCATGCAGGCCGCCCGACACCTTATAAGAGTTCTGGTCGAATTTGCCGCCCGCATGCAGCTGGGTCATGATGACTTCGGCGGCGGAAACGCCTTCGGAAGAATGGATGTCGGTCGGAATGCCGCGTCCGTTGTCCGTCACCGTCACCGAGCCGTCGGCATTCAGCGTCACCGTCACCAGATCGGCATGACCGGCGAGCGCCTCGTCAATGGCATTGTCGACGACCTCATAGACCATGTGGTGCAGGCCGGAACCGTCATCGGTATCGCCGATATACATGCCGGGCCGTTTGCGCACGGCATCAAGGCCCTTGAGGACCTTGATCGAATCGGCTCCATATTCCGCGTTCGCGCCGACTTCGCTTGACGATGTTTCGGTCATAAATACTCTTTCCAAAGTTTTCTCGGGCCAGGTTTCCAGTGAGAGGGCCTGAAGCCAGCGAATCACTCAAATCCGACATGCGACTATAGAAATTCTACACCCAATCCCAAAGGCCGCATGCTTCAGGATGCTGCATAAAGCAGGGGATAGAGGGGTTTCAATCGCAAGAACGGCTTTTTTGCAGCACGGCTGACAGTTCCTCTACCACACTCGGCGGCAGCTTGCGAATATCCCGTGCCAGCCGGTTGGCGAAAGCCGTATATTGCGGCGGCAGACCGATGGTGTCGATCACCACTTTCGGGTCGGATGAGCCGGCCAGAAAGAACAATTCCTCCGCCTCGTCCCAGATGATGTTGAAATATCCGGCGATGCGCTGGAGGAGATCGAAACTCGGCTTGCCGCGCCTGCCATGCTCCAGCGCCGAAAGATAGGCCGGCGATACGCCGATTGCGGCGGCCATTTCCTTCTGCGTCACGCCCTTGCGCTCGCGAAGCTGCCGCACGGCCTCCGCAAAGGGCGTCATGATTTTTCACCCCGCCGACGCGCCAACCGCACATAAAGCGCACCGTCGCCGCCATGATTGGCGGATGCATCCTCATAGGATGAAATCAGGTGGCGATATTCCGGCTTGGAAAACCACATGGGCACCGCCCTTTTCAACGCGCCGTCGCTGCCGATGGAACGGCCCTTGCCCGTTATGACGAGCACGTGTCTCAGACCGCGTTCATGCGCGCGCAACAGAAAATCAAGCAGCACCGCATGGGCTTCGCTCTGGAACATGCCGTGCAGATCGATCCGCCCTTCCAGCGGCAGCCGGCCACGGGTGAGCTTGCGTTTGACCGGTTTTTCCATCGGCTGATGAATCTTCGGCTTTTTGTCCGGAGCGGGTGGCGACGGCTCGACCGGCTCCGCAAGCATTCGCGGAAAAGCGCCTTTGCCGGTCTGCGGAACATCGGGTTCCACCGGAGGTTCCTCTATGTCATCGAAAGCCAGCAGGTCTTCCAGTCTGCCGGAGATCGGCCGCGTGGTTTTCGCGACCTTTCCCCACAGAATGCGCTCTTCCTTGCCGAGCTTGCGACTGCTCTTCATCGCCGATACCTCTGCGCAGCCACCTGCGGTATCAGTATATAAAAATCGGCCTCATTGCGCACCGTACCGGCCAGCTCTCCCGCTTCGAAACCGGAACCGGTGAAAATATCGCCGCGCGCCGGACCAACGATGGCCGAGCCGGTATCGAGCGCCAGCATCAGCCGCGCAAAAGGTTTTCCGTCATCGAGATGGGTAAGCGACGGCGCATGGATGAAGAAGGGAAGCCCGAAAGTGTGGAGGAGCCTGTCCACCGCAAGCGCTCGCCCCGCGACCAACGGAACCTTCGCAGCTGCAATCGGCCCCATATCCTGATCGGCGACATCCGCCTCCCGGAAAAAAATATAGGACCTGTTATGCCATAGCACCCCATCCACCTCGTCTGGATGGTCAGCGAGCCATTTGCGGATCGTCTGCATCGACACGGTTTTCGGATCGAGTTCCCCGCGATCGAGCAGCAGACGGCCAATCGGTGAAAAAGCATGCCCGGCCTTGGCCGCATAGGTGATGCGCTTTACCGGGCCATCGCGAAACACCAGACGCGCCGCACCCTGCACATGAACAAAAAACAGGTCGACCTTCGATCTTGCCCAGGCAATCTCAAGGCCCCTGCCTTCCAGATACCCTTCGTCGATCTCCCGGCGGTCGGGAAAATAGGAAATACCGTTTTCATCCTCCCTGCCGAAAGCATAGGACGTATCGAAACCGGCAGGCCGATTGGCATCGTCGATATCCACCAGCTCCAACGGCCGGCGATAAATCGGATAACGCCAGATGTCGTCGGGCTCGGATGACACTTCCAGTTCGGGTTCGTAAAAGGCGGTCACGAAACCGCTTTTTCCCTGAGCCGGAGAAATCCTGAAAGGCACGCAATTGGTTTCAAAAAACCGGCGCGCCTGTTCCGGGCTGCTTGTCTGGTTTTTCTCTGCGCTTTCCAGAAGCGAGACCAGTTCCGCCGCCGTGACCCCGAGCGCGCCGGTCCTGTAGGGTTTTGCATTCCGAAGATGCGACAGGATTGTCGCCATCGCCGGAAAAAGCTTGCCCGGATCGTCTTGCCGCCATCCGGGCAGGTCGCTGAAAGAAACTTCTTCGATCGAAAAGGGCGCGGTCATTGCTCGGATTCAGTGGCGATCAGCTTCCAGTTCGGATCGCGCGAGCGGATATCGCGCGAGAAGGTCCAGATGTCGTCCACCTCCGCAACCGCATCCGGATCGCCATCCACCAGCTTGCCATCCTTGTCATAGGTCGCCGAAATCAGCTGGCTGACGATCCTCAGCGTGATCTGCACTTCGGAATCGCGCACACTGGCCTGCGTGATATCTGCTTTCTCGATGCCCACGAAGGTGGACTTCACCACCTCGCCACGACCTTCCCTCTCGGAAATGGCCGCCTCGAAACCATCGAAAACCTCCTTCGACAGAAGGTTCTTGAGCGTCTTGCGATCACCATCGGCAAAGCCCATGACAATCATTTCATAGGCCATGCGGGCGCCGTTCAGGAATTCCTTCGGCCCGAAGGACGGGTCCCTGGTCATCACCTCCCGCAACGACGCATTGAGCGGCGTATCGACGGGCGCAAGCGCATCCGCCTCGGCAAAACGGTTTTCGTCGTCACCCTCGCTGCGCCTCGGCAGGGTCACGACCTTGTTATCGTCTGCAACGGGACCCTTTGCCACATCTCGCGGGCTATAGGGGTCGAATGGCGGCTTCTCATTGCCCGTGCGGCGACCGAGGACACTGCGCAGCTGAAAGAAGATCAGCACCGCTGCAACGAGAAAAAACAATGTGATAAAGTCGCTGAAGCCCATCTTTTACCAAAACCGCCATTTAAATTCGAAAACCACACCATCATATAGTCTGCATCTTATCATCATTCAAATGTGCAGATTCAATCATCGGTGTCCCGGGAACCGGCAATCTGCCAGAGATGCACACGCAAGGCTAGAAGATGCGTTTTTCCTTTCTCCCCATCGTCATCCTGATGATGCCCATCCTCGAAATTGCCGGTTTCATCATCGTCGGCAAGGCAATCGGTTTATGGCTGACATTGGCGCTTGTCCTGTTCACCTCGTTTCTGGGGTTGCTCATCCTGCGGCTGGGCGGCATCGGCATGGTGAGAAACCTTCAGGATGCGGGCCGCACCGGTGCGCAGCCGGCGGATGAGCTTGTGAATGGCGCCATGCGCGTCGTTGCCGGGATCCTGCTCTTCATTCCCGGTTTCATTACCGACATTCTCGGCCTTCTGCTTCTGTCGCCAACCGTGCGGCGATTTTTCTGGAAAGCCTTCGGGCCGCGCGTCGTCGTTGCGGGTTCCTTTCGGCAATCCGGCCAGCAATCCGGTCCTCAGCCCGGTGATTTTTCCGGCTTTCGGAATGATCCGGGACATGCGCGCAATTCGAAGGTGGTGGATCTCGACGAGGAGGAGTTTCATCGCGAAGAGCCAAAGGGTTCCCCATGGTCGCGCAAACCGGACGATCGCGATCTGCCCAAACCCTGATCCGGGGCGGAATGGATCGCGATGACCCGATCACGAAGGGTTGTAAGCCCCCGGTCGAAATGATAGACCGCCTTCCACGAATTCACGCCGTGAGGAAATGTAATGACCGCTGAAAATGGTGCACAGGGCGCAGTAAGTCCTTCCCTCAACATTCTTGCCCAGTACATCAAGGATCTTTCCTTCGAAAATCCGGGTGCTCCTCGCTCGCTTCAGGCCCGTGACAATGCGCCGTCGATCAACATCAATGTCAACGTCAACGCAAACCCGATCTCGGGTTCGGATTTCGATGTTGTCCTGACGCTGAACGCGGAAGCCAAGGATGGCGACAAGGTGCTGTTCGCGGCCGAGCTGGTTTATGGCGGCGTGTTCCGCATCGCCGGCTTCCCGCAGGAACATATGCTGCCGGTGCTGTTCATCGAATGCCCGCGCCTGCTGTTCCCCTTCGCGCGCCAGATCATTGCGGACGTTACCCGCAACGGCGGTTTCCCGCCGCTGATGATCGATCCGATCGATTTCGCGCAGATGTTCGCCCAGCGCGTTGCCGAGGAACAGGCAAAGGCCAAGGTTCAGGCCGTACCGAACTAAGTGGCGCGGTTCTGCGCTGCAGAATTCAGACAAAACAAAACCCGGGTTCATGCCCGGGTTTTTCTTTAACGGCATTCACCGTTTCCGGTGCCTGGACAAGCATCAATTCTGGTAACGGTTCCAGATCGCCTTGTCGCCCATGCCGAGAACGAGTTTGCCATGGGCCGCAACAGTTTCCGTATCCAGCCTCGAGGGCAAAGCCCGCGGCCTTTGCAGCGGCTCAAGCGGAACGTCTTCCTCGACGATGATGGTTTCCTGCTTGGCGGCGGAACCGAAACCGAGCGCCGTCTGGCGCCCGCCGATCATTTCAATATAAACTTCGGCGAGCAGTTCGGAGTCGAGAAGAGCGCCGTGCTTGGTACGGTGGGAATTGTCGATGCCGTAACGTCGGCAAAGCGCGTCCAGCGAGTTCGGTCCCATGGGGTGCTTGCGGCGGGCGAGCGAAAGCGTATCCGTCACCAGATCGGCGGCGACCGGTTCAATGCCGAGACGAGCGAATTCCGCATTGATGAAGCCCATGTCGAATGTGGCGTTATGCGCCACCCAGCGCGCGCCCTCGAAGAAGTCACGAATCTGGTCGACGACCTCGGCGAATTTGGGTTTATCCTTCAGAAACTCGTCGGTAATCCCGTGAACGGCAAGTGCGTCGGGGTGAACCTTGCGATCTTCCGGGCTGATGTAGAGATGCAGCGTGCGGCCGGTGGGAAAGTGATTGATCAGCTCGATGCCGCCGATTTCAATCACGCGGTCCAGCTTCGATTCAAGGCCCGTGGTTTCCGTATCGAAAATGATCTCACGCATTCATCTCTCCGCGGCGCGACTCAGCGGCCAGTTTCTGCAGAACCTCTCTTACCTGATCCCGTGCCGCTTCGACACCATTTCCGGAATCGACAATAAAATCGGCGCGCCGGCGCTTTTCCGCATCGGGCATCTGCCGTGCGAGGATCATTTCGAATTTCTCTTCCGTCATTCCGGGTCGGGATAAAACCCGCTCTCGCTGAATCTCCGGCGCGCAGCTGACGACAACGACTTTATCGACCCGGCTTTCCGCCCCGGTTTCGAACAGCAGCGGAATATCGAGGAGGGCGAATTGCCGATCCTCTTTCCTTGCCTGCTCCAGAAAAGCCTCCTGCCTTCCGCGCACCAGCGGATGCACGATCTCTTCCAGTCTGCTGAAATTAGCCGGATTCTGCCGCAAGACCTCACCGAGTTTCTGCCTGTCCACCGCACCGGAAACGGTAGTGCCCGGAAAGGCCGCTTCGATCAGCGGGGCGGCTTCCGCCCGGTAAAGCCCGTGCACGACCTCATCCGAATCAAGAACCGGAACCCCTTCCCCGGCAAACAACTTTGCCGTCGTCGTTTTTCCCATTCCAATCGAGCCGGTGAGACCGATGACGATCATCAATGTTTCTCCATATCCTCGATGATGAGAGAACGCAGGGCCTCATCGACCTCCGGCGTTTTGCCGAACCATCGCTTGAAACCGGGTTTTGCCTGATGAAGCAGCATGCCGAGCCCGTCGACGGTTGCGATACCCTGCTCTTCCGCCATTTTCAGGATTGGTGTTTTCAACGGCACATAGACGATATCGGTTACAACGGCCTGATCTCCCAGCGGCGAAAAATCAATATGCGGCGCTTCCGTTCCATCCATGCCGAGCGACGTCGTATTCACGAAAAGCCCGGCACCCTGCATGACCTCATGAAGCGCTGCCTGCGGATGAGCAAAAACCCGCGGCCCAAAACGGTCAGCCAGTTCGCGCGCCCGTTCGACGGTACGGTTGAGGACGTGGATTTCGGCAATGCCGCGATCACGCAACGACTGAATGACCGCTCGGCTTGCGCCGCCGGCACCCAGAACCACTGCCCGCTCTGTCCTGTCCCAGCCCGGATGCCGCTCATCGAGATTGGAGACAAAACCATAACCGTCCGTATTGGTGGCGTGAAGCTCGCCCTCCTCCATCCAGACCGTGTTGGCGGCGCCGAGTTCTTCCGCCAGGGCATCTGGTCTGTCTGCCAGCCGGTAAGCCGCTTCCTTATGGGGAATGGTGACATTGCCGCCGACGGCCGTGCCCGGCTTGCCCTGCTTCAGCGTTGCAATGAAATTCGAGAAATCGTCCGGAGAGATTTCCACCGCTTTATAGGAGCCGGCAATGCCGAATTTCCTCAGCCAATAGGAATGGATAATAGGTGATCGCGAATGCTTGATCGGATAGCCGACAACGAAGGCGTTTATGGTTAATGTTTCACGTGAATCAGCCATCGATGACATCCATGTCGCGTAGCTTCGATAAAAGCGGCAGAAGCGGCAGACCGAGAATCGTGAAATAATCGCCCTTGATCGAGGTGAATAGCTGGATTCCCTCTCCTTCGAGCTGATAGGCGCCGACGCTGCTCAAGGCCTTTTCTCCCACCCGTTGCAGGTGGCGGGAGACAAATTCGGCGCTCAAAGTCCGAACGGTCAACTCGGCGCTGGAAACGACCTGCCACACCACCTCACCATGTCGGACGAGAACGGCAGCGCTGTTCAGGCGATGGACCTTGCCGGACAATGACAGCAGATGCGCTTCGGCCTCCGCCATGGTTTTCGGCTTGTGATAAACACGGGCGCCGAGCGCCATGGTCTGGTCGCAGCCGAGAATCAGTGCTTCCGGATAAAGCGCGCCAACCGCAAGAGCCTTGGCCCTGGCGAGTTCCAGCGCAACCTCTTCCGGACTGGCGCCGTCTCGTTCCAGCTGTTCATCGAGCGCACGCTCGTCAATATCCGCCGGGATGGCCGAAAATGTCAGCCCCGCATTGCGCATCAGCATCTGGCGGGATGCGCTGGACGAGGCGAGGATCAATTCTTGTTTCATCGACTGTCTGCTCCGAATGGTGCGATTCGGATTATCGTGTCCTCGAACGAAGGGCAAGGATCGCCGCCGCCGTTTCCTCGATGGAGCGGCGTGTGACATCGATCAGCGGCCAATTGTTGCGGGCACAGAGCGCACGTGCATATTTCAGCTCTTCCATGATGGTGGCGCGGTCCGTGTATCGACCACTGTCAAATCCGCCCGTCGCGCCGAGTTCCCGGTTTTCACGCACCTGCGATATCCGGTCCGATGTAGCGACTAGCCCGACGATCAACGGCCGCGTGGCCGCATAGAGGCTGTCGGGTAAAGGCACATTGGGAACGACCGGTATATTGGCGGTCTTTATCCCCCTGTTGGCGAGATAGATGCTGGTCGGTGTTTTTGAGGTGCGGCTGATGCCGATGATGACGATATCGGCCTCGTCATAGGTTTCGGGCATTTGCCCATCGTCATGATCCATGGCGAAATTGAGCGCCTCTATTCGGGCGAAATAATCCGCATTCAAGGCATGTTGCGCGCCCACCCGCCGTCTGGACGGCGCACCTAAATAGGTCTGGAAGATGCCGATAATGGGTTCAAGGACATTTACGCAGGGCACCCCGATCGCATGGCACCGCAGATCCAGAAACTCGGCCAGCTGCTGGTCGACGATCGTATAGAGAACAATGCCCGGTTCCTTGTCGATGAGGTCGACGACCTGTGCGAGCTGCTTCTGGTTTCGAATCATCGGATAGACATGCTCCACCGGCATGGAAGCGTGGAACTGTGCCGAAACGGCCCGACCGGCCGACATCAGAGTCTCTCCCGTTGAGTCCGAAATCAGGTGCAGATGGAAGAAGCTTTTTTTGTTCTCCACGCTGTTTTTCTCCCGCTGTTGATAAACCGGGACAAATCTCCGAATTGTCCTGCGGGTCGAACCGCGACGTGAATAAAGTGGTGTTTTTCCACAATCCGCAAGTGGCTTCAATCGTCTCCGGCGTGCTTGTGAATTGTTGGAAGAATGTGAAACCGTTCAAAATTTTCCCCAGACTATCCACAGTCGAACTGTTTTTCCGGATCTCTATAAATAACTGAAATTATTCATAAAATTTCTATTTTCCGGATTATTCCAAAACAATTGGGCCGATAACATCCGCAGGCGCGCTTGGAATTTTACGGCTGCGGCATTTCGACTGGAATGATTTTAATCCTTGCTACCCACAGACTCTAAGAAATAGAAAATCTTTTAAATCTCTTTGATTTTATTTTTTAGAAGCTGGGTGCCATGAGCGAACGTAAGGTTATGACGGTGTTGAACGGGCAGACGGTCACACCGCCGCCCATATGGCTGATGCGACAGGCTGGGCGTTATCTTCCCGAGTATAGGGAAACGCGAAAGAGCGCCGGCAGTTTCCTCGATCTCTGTTATAATCCCGAACTGGCGACGGAGGTTACTCTCCAACCCATTCGCCGGTTCGGGCTGGATGCCGCCATTCTCTTTTCCGACATTTTGGTGATACCCGACGCGCTTCATCGCAACGTATCTTTCAGCGAAGGAAAAGGTCCGGCCATGGACCCGATCGATGTCAGCGGTATCGAGAAGCTGGATGCAGCAAATGTCATGGCGCATCTTTCTCCCGTTTTCGAAACCGTTTCCCGTCTGCGCACCTCTTTGCCCGATGAAACGACACTTCTCGGTTTTTGCGGCGCGCCGTGGACGGTTGCGACTTATATGATCGCGGGACACGGAACGCCGGATCAGGCCCCGGCGCGGCTGTTCGGTTATCAGGAACCGGTGGCCATGGAAAAGCTGCTGGCTTTCCTCGCCGACGTTTCCGCCGATTATCTGGTGGCGCAGATCGATGCAGGCGCGGATGCGGTTCAAATCTTCGATTCCTGGGCCGGTGTGCTCGGTGAGAAGGAATTTGAGGATTATGCGATAAAACCCGTTGCCCGCACTATCGCATCGGTGCGCGCCCGTCGGCCTTCGGCAAAAATCATCGCCTTCGCCAAGGGGGCTGGTTATCTTCTCAAGGATTATCGTCGCAAGACGGGCGCCGACGCCATTGGGCTCGACTGGTCGGTGCCGCTGAGCTTTGCCAGGGATTTGCAGAAGGAAGGGCCCGTGCAGGGCAATCTCGACCCCATGCTGATGGTGGCGGGCGGCAAGGCTCTGCGAGATGGTATAGATGCGGTGCTGCAGGCTCTTGCACAGGGTCCGCTGATATTCAATCTCGGTCATGGCATCACCCCCCAGGCTGACCCGGAAAACGTCACCCGGCTGGTGCAGCGGGTGCGTTCCGGCGGAGCCGGGGCATGAGCGGCGAAAAACAGACCTCCGCCCGTTCCGGAAACCGGGCGGCTTTGCGCGCCGGCATCGCGCTCGGTGTCTTTGCTGCCTTCGTCGCCCTGTTATTTTATGCCGATCCGGCCGATCTCTATCTCTGGATCAAGGCGCTGCATATCATAGCCGTCATTTCCTGGATGGCGGCGATTTTTTACCTGCCACGGCTCTTCATCTACCACACGGATGCGCCCGCCGGTTCGCAGCAGTCAGAAACCTTCAAGGTGATGGAGCAGCGGCTGATCAAGGTGATCATGAACCCGGCGATGATGATATCCTGGATATTGGGACTTTATCTCGCCTGGTCTGTTTATGGTTTTTCCGGCAGCTGGCTGCATGCAAAGATCGCGCTGGTGGTGCTTCTGACTGCGACCCATGTTTATTTCACGCGCAGTGCAAAACGTTTCGCGCGGGATGAAAATACGCGGCCTGCCCGTCACTGGCGGTTGATGAACGAGGTTCCGACGGTGCTGATGATCCTCATCGTCATACTTGTGGTTGTGAAACCCTTCGGTTAAGACGGTGCGACGATAAATTTCGCGGAATTCGTGCTTTCCTCTTGCAGCGGCCGTGTTCAATCGCTATTTTCGGGCCACTCATCTTCGTGGCATGTGAATTATTCAGTCATCTGCGGTATCTCCCACAGCATCTGATTCGCGAACACGCCCTCCCCCGACATTACATTATCAAACGGTCTTCTCTTCATGGCTGAAATGAAGCTTCAGGAACTTAAGAGCAAATCGCCTACCGACTTGCTGACTTTTGCCGAATCCCTGGAAGTTGAAAATGCGAGCACCATGCGCAAGCAGGAGCTCATGTTCGCAATCCTCAAGGTTCTCGCGAGCCAGGACATCGAAATCATCGGCGAGGGCGTCGTTGAAGTCCTGCAGGACGGTTTCGGGTTCCTGCGATCCGCAAATGCAAATTATCTGCCTGGTCCGGACGATATCTATATCTCGCCGTCGCAGATCCGCCGCTTCTCGCTGAAGACCGGCGATACAGTCGAAGGCCCGATCCGCGGCCCCAAGGAAGGCGAACGTTATTTCGCGCTTCTCAAGGTCAATACGATCAATTTCGACGATCCGGAAAAGATCCGCCACAAGGTTCACTTCGACAATCTGACGCCGCTTTATCCGAATGAGCGCTTCAAGATGGAACTGGATGTTCCGACCTCGAAGGATCTGTCGTCGCGTGTGATCGATCTCGTCGCGCCGCTCGGCAAGGGTCAGCGCGGATTGATCGTGGCGCCGCCACGCACAGGTAAGACGGTTCTGCTTCAGAACATCGCCCATTCCATCACGGCAAACCATCCGGAATGCTACCTGATCGTTCTCCTGATCGATGAGCGTCCGGAAGAAGTGACCGACATGCAGCGTTCCGTGAAGGGCGAGGTTGTGTCCTCCACCTTCGATGAACCGGCCGTTCGTCACGTGCAGGTCGCCGAGATGGTCATCGAAAAGGCGAAGCGCCTGGTCGAACATGGTCGTGACGTCGTCATTCTGCTCGATTCCATCACGCGCCTCGGCCGTGCCTACAACACGGTTGTTCCCTCCTCCGGCAAGGTTCTGACGGGTGGTGTGGACGCCAACGCCTTGCAGCGTCCGAAGCGTTTCTTCGGTGCCGCTCGTAACATCGAAGAAGGCGGTTCGCTGACCATCATCGCCACCGCGCTGATCGATACCGGCAGCCGCATGGATGAAGTCATCTTCGAAGAATTCAAGGGTACCGGTAACTCGGAAATCGTGCTCGACCGCAAGGTTGCCGACAAGCGCATCTTCCCGGCACTGGATATTCTGAAATCCGGTACGCGTAAGGAAGACCTGCTGGTGCCGCGTCAGGATCTGCAGAAGATTTTCGTTCTTCGCCGTATTCTCGCGCCGATGGGTACGATGGATGCCATCGAATTCCTGATCGACAAGCTGAAGCAGACAAAGAACAATTCGGATTTCTTCGAATCGATGAATACCTGATCCGAACTTTAGCCGGATTCATCATAAGAGTTTTAAAGCCGTATCCGTTTATTCGGATGCGGCTTGACTGTTTTAGACCGAGGTGAATGATGCCAGCTTCCGCCGATACGATCTATGCGCTTTCCAGCGGTGCCCTGCCGGCGGGTGTGGCTGTTCTCAGGATCAGCGGCTCGAGGGCTTTCCATGCCCTGGAGATGTTGACGGGCCGGGAACTTCCTTCACCACGAAAGGCTATGCTCTGCTCGATTCGGAATCGAAACGATGAGATCATCGACCAGGCGCTGGTAGTCGCCTTTCCAGCTCCAAACTCTTTCACGGGTGAGCATTGTGTTGAAATTCATAGCCATGGCAGTCGCGCAGTCCTGGCTTCAATTTTTGCCGAACTGGAAAATCTTGAGGGACTTCGGCCTGCCGATGCCGGTGAATTCTCCCGTAGAGCCTTCGAAAATGGCAAGATGGATCTCCTTGAGGTCGAAGGCCTCGCCGATCTGTTGCAGGCTGAAACGGAAATGCAGCGGCGGCTGGCAGTAGAACAGAGCACTGGCAAATTGTCGGCACTCTATGATGGCTGGGCCAGCCGCCTGACACACGCTCGCGCTCTCATCGAAGCGGAGCTGGATTTTGCCGACGAGGAGGATGTTCCGGATTCCGTGGCGGCTCAGGTTTGGGTAGCCATGGCGCTTCTCAAAAAGGAAATCGGCGATCATCTTCAGGGTGGCGAAGGCGGCGAAATCATTCGCGACGGATTCAAGGTCGCGCTCGTGGGTGAACCGAATGCGGGCAAATCCACTCTTTTGAACGCCCTTAGCGGCCGCGATGTTGCTATCGTTACCGATATTGCCGGCACCACGAGAGATGTCTTGAGCGTCGATATCAATCTGGAAGGATATCTGGTCCGGATATTCGATACGGCAGGAATACGGGAAACACAGGATGTTGTGGAGCTTGAAGGTGTAAGGCGCGCGGTTCTGACGGCGGAAACAGCAGATCTCATTCTCCTGCTGCAGGATAAGGATTCGTTTCCGAAACAATCTCTCGAATCGTTCAAGAACCAGAGCTATTTGCGGGTTAGAACGAAAACAGCGCTTCATTCCCCCATCTTGGATGATGGATTTGACTTGTCTATCTCAGCCAAGGAAGGAATAGGCTTGAACGAACTGCGTTCGATGCTGAAGCAGGAGATAGAAAAACGCGTCGGCGCCGGCCAGACTTTGGTTCCCGCGCGCGCCAGGCATAAAAAACGACTTGAAGAGACGCTGAACTATGTTAGTGATGCGCTCGATTCCGAGACCCTGGACCTTGCGATAAGGTCGGAATATTTAAGACTCGCGGCGACATCGCTCGGACGGATCACCGGCCGCGTTGATGTGGAAGATTTGCTAGGCGTGATCTTCTCGGAATTCTGCATAGGAAAATGATTCACGTGAAACATCGACGGCCGAGGCGGTGATGTCGATGCTGAGAGAACAGGGCGCAAGGATATGCACCAGTCATTCGATGTCATTGTTATTGGTGGTGGCCACGCGGGCAGCGAAGCCGCGGCCGCTGCCGCAAGGCATGGTGCAAAAACCGCTCTTGTTACCCACAAGCGTGAGACGATTGGCGTCATGTCCTGCAACCCCGCCATCGGCGGTCTGGGAAAGGGACACCTCGTTCGGGAAATCGATGCGCTGGATGGCTTGATGGGTCGGGTTGCCGATGCAGCGGGCATCCAGTTCCGCATGCTCAATCGCAAAAAGGGACCGGCCGTCCGTGGTCCGCGCACGCAAGCCGACCGGCGGCTCTACCGCGAAGCCATGCAGCGTGAGGTCGATGCGATTGATAACCTGACCATCATTGAAGGCGATGCTTTCGATATTGAGATGGCAGATGATCGCGTCGCAGCCGTTATCATGAAGAACGGTAGCCGGATTCCTTGTGGCGCGGTTGTGCTGACGAGCGGCACTTTCCTGCGCGGTCTCATTCATATCGGTTCCGAAAAGATTCCGGCGGGACGCGTGGGAGAAATGCCGTCTGTTGGCCTCTCGGACACGCTCTCGCGGCTGGGTCTCGTTATGGGTCGCCTGAAAACGGGCACCCCTGCTCGACTGGACGGACGCACGATTGACTGGAATGCGGTGGATCGGCAGGCCGCCGATGAGGATCCTGTCCCCTTTTCCTTCATGACGGATCGTATTCTCAATCCGCAAATAGAATGTGGTGTAACTCGCACCACCCCGGCTGGCCACAAGATCATTCAGGAGAATATTCATCTGTCGGCGATGTATTCTGGACAGATTGAAGGGGTTGGTCCGCGTTATTGCCCGTCGATTGAGGATAAAATCACCCGTTTCGGTGAACGAGACGGACATCAGATATTCCTCGAGCCGGAAGGTCTCGACGATGACACTATTTATCCAAACGGCATATCGACGTCCCTTCCCGCTTCTGTTCAGGAGCAATTTATCCGAACGATACCGGGTCTTGAACAGGTGACGATACTGCAGCCGGGTTACGCGATCGAATATGACTATGTCGATCCACGCGAGCTGAAGCCGTCGCTGGAATGCCGCAAGATTCCCGGATTGTTTCTGGCTGGCCAGATTAATGGCACGACGGGTTATGAAGAAGCGGGCGCTCAGGGTCTCGTTGCCGGCTTGAATGCATCGCTTTATGCGGGCAATGCCGATCCGGTCTATTTTAGCCGAACCGAGTCTTATATCGGCGTCATGATTGATGACCTGACGTCGAAAGGTGTCAGCGAACCCTACCGCATGTTTACATCCAGAGCGGAGTATCGTCTTTCGCTGCGCGTGGACAATGCGGATTTGCGGCTTACACCAGTCGGTCAGATGGCTGGCATTGTCGGCCGCGCGCGGCAGGAACGCTTCGCAAATTTCATTTCCGATCTGGATCGCGGTCGTGAGCTGATGAGGGCGATTTCCATCAGCCCATCCCAGGCGGCGAAGCAGGGGTTGAAACTTAATCAGGACGGTCAACGCCGGTCCGTTTATGAATTGCTGGCCTATCCGGATATGACTCTCGAGGTTCTTACCGAACATTGGCCGGAATTGGGCGCCCTTGACGGAAAAGTTGCCGAGGTCTTGCAGATCGAGGCGAGTTATGCGGTCTATATGCAGAGGCAGAGCGCTGATATCGTCGATATCAAGCGGGACGAAGACAGAAAAATCCCGGATGGCTTTGATTTTAAGAGTCTGTCAGGCCTCTCCAACGAGCTTAAACAAAAGCTGGAAAAGGCCCGTCCTGAGAATATTGCCCAGGCCGCTCGTGTTGACGGCATGACACCGGCTGCGATATCGCTGCTGCTCGCACTTCTGCGGAAGGATTCCGCAACGCGAAGTGAAAAATTACGCATGCACCAATAGCGAGTCGGATTATGAAGATAAACGGCCAGAGTGTTTCACGTGAAACACAGGAAAGGCTCGAACATTTTGTCGAGCTTTTTAAGAAGTGGAACAGAACCACAAATCTGGTAGCGCCTTCCACTCTCGCCGAGCTCTGGAACCGGCATGTGGCCGACAGTGCGCAAATATTCCAGCTCTCCCCTCAGCCAAAAAAGTGGATTGATCTTGGAAGCGGTGGCGGATTCCCCGGTGTCGTCACCGCGATTTTTCTGGCGGAGCTTGGCGACGGTTGGGTTGATCTGGTCGAAAGCAATAATAAAAAGGCGGCATTCTTGCGAATTGCACTGAAGGAAACCGGTGCAAGAGGTGCAGTCCACCCCGTCAGGATCGAAACAGCACCGGAAATCATTAAAAATTGCGACGCTGTTTCAGCGCGCGCGCTCGCCGAACTGGATCTGCTTTTCGATTATATTCATCCTTGGGCGCAGAATAACCCGAATCTCAAGGCCTATTTTAATAAAGGCCGGGATTATGATTCTGAAGTGCAGAAAGCACATGGTCGCTGGGAGTTTGATCTGGTAAAACATCAGAGTGCCATTGAGGCAGATTCTGTTGTTCTTGAAATCAGCAACCTCGCTTTGAGGCGCTGATGAGCTGGCCAGGTGCGGCATGACTTTGGAAAAAAACCGGATTATCGCAGTTGCAAACCAGAAAGGCGGCGTTGGTAAAACAACAACCGCCATCAATCTGGCTACCGCGCTGGCGGCTATTGGTGAGCGCGTGCTGATTGTGGATCTGGACCCGCAGGGTAATGCGAGTACCGGACTTGGAATCGACCGCAAGGAGCGCAAGCTTTCGTCCTATGATCTTCTGGTGGGAGATCATGGGGTAGCGGAAGTTGCTGTTCCCACCGCCGTTCCCAATCTCGACATCGTCCCCTCCACGATGGATTTGCTCGGTTTCGAAATGCAGGTCGCGAATGTTTCCAACCGCGTTTTTCTGCTGCGTGCGGCCATGGAGACGCAGGAAGCCAGAGGTTACTCCTATATTCTCGTCGACTGCCCTCCTTCTTTCAATCTTTTGACCATGAATGCCATGACGGCCGCACATTCCGTGCTCGTGCCGCTGCAATGCGAGTTCTTTGCACTGGAGGGCCTTAGCCAGTTGCTGGATACGGTCAGTCAGATTCGTGGATCGGTGAACCCGCAGCTCGATATACAGGGCATCGTTCTTACGATGTTCGATGCGCGAAATAATCTTGCACAGCAGGTTGTTTCCGACGTGCGCACGCATCTGGGCGAAAAGGTTTACCACACGCTCATTCCACGCAATGTGCGTGTTTCCGAAGCGCCGTCCTATGGTAAACCGGCAATTCTCTATGATCTGAAATGTGCCGGCAGCCAGGCCTATCTGCAACTGGCGTCCGAAGTGATTCAGAGAGAGCGTCTGCGCAAAGCCGCCTGACGTTTGCCGGAATGTATGGAGTAATATCTTATGAGTGATGATCTTTCCAAGCGTCGGCTGGGGCGCGGTCTTGCCGCATTGATCGGAGAAATGGACCAGCCTGTGCCGGTGGGTGAGCCCCAGCGCGCTGTTAACGCCGATCGTACCATCCCCATCGAATTCATCGCTCGCAGCCAGAGAAACCCGCGGCGTCATTTCGATGAGAATGAGCTGCAGGATCTTGCCGCCTCCATTCGTCAGCATGGAATTGTTCAGCCTGTAGTTGTAAGAACGGTTGGAGTCAACCGATACGAGATTATTGCGGGTGAAAGACGCTGGCGTGCGGCGCAGCTGGCGGGCTTTACCGATGTTCCCGTCATCGTTCGCGATGTGGATGACCGCACGGCGCTGGAACTGGCAATTGTCGAAAACGTACAGCGTTCCGACCTCAATCCGCTTGAAGAAGCGATGGGGTATGAGCAGCTGATCGCCGAACACGGCTATACGCAGAATGATCTCGGCGAAATCATCGGCAAAAGCCGAAGCCACGTTGCCAACAGCCTGCGGCTTTTGAAGCTTCCCGATCCGGTACGGGATATGCTGGCGGATGGTTCGCTCTCCGCAGGTCATGCCCGCGCGCTTGTTTCCACTTCCGATCCGGCGACGCTCGCGAAAACAATCGTATCCAAGGGACTTTCGGTCCGTGATGCCGAGCGCCTGGCGCAGAACGATATCAAATCGCAGGGCGATGTCGCGGAGAAGCGACCTGCGGCGGAAAAGGATTCCGATACGATCGCGCTCGAACGCAGCCTGTCCGATGCTCTCGGGCTGGATGTGAAGATCAGCCACAAGGGCGGATCGGGGCAAATCCGTATTGGTTATCGGACACTGGAACAGCTTGAAGCGGTATGCCGGCTTCTGGAGCAGAAATAAGTAACTATTTGTTTTAAAATATAAAATACCCGCCAAAGGCGGGTATTTTTATTTATGGCGCTCAAAAATCGATGGCCCGGCCTTTTATTTCGTAGTCGCCGAAACGCACGGGTTCCGCGCCGCCGCGGCCGCCGGTTTCCGGCGGCAGCTGGAGATCGGCCTGTTGCTTGCGCCGTTCTTCCGCTTCTTTCAACGCTCGCTGCGCCGCCGGCGAAAGTCGCTTCACACTTTCCGCGCCACTGTCTGTGGCGTTGTCATTATCTGCATTCTGCATGAAATCCTCCCTATGACGGGATATTGAAATACGTTTGCCGCTTACCAGATTATATAATCCGAGGGGCTTTATAAACCCCGGAATATTCCCGGTGAGTGACAAGGAGAGTTTAACGGATGAACATGATGCGCACGGCAATGCTTCTGGCCTTCATGACCGCATTGTTCATGGGTGTCGGTTTTCTGATCGGCGGCAAGGGCGGTATGATGATCGCCCTGGTCATCGCGGCTGGTATGAATATTTTTTCCTACTGGAACTCTGACAAGATGGTTCTCTCCGCCTATCATGCGCGGGAGATCGACGAGGCGAATGCGCCCGAATTTTTTCACATGATCCGCGACCTGTCGCAAAATGCCGGTCTGCCAATGCCGAAGGTCTATATTTACGATAGCCCGCAACCCAATGCCTTCGCGACCGGGCGGAATCCGCAGAACGCCGCTGTTGCCGCTTCGACAGGACTGCTGGAGCGTCTGACGCCCGAGGAAGTGGCCGGTGTCATGGCGCATGAGCTTGCGCATGTGCAGAATCGGGATACGCTGACCATGACGATCACCGCCACGCTGGCGGGCGCCATCTCCATGCTCGGCAATTTTGCCTTCTTCTTCGGCGGTAACCGGGAGAACAACAATAACCCGCTCGGCTTTATCGGCGTGCTGGTCGCGATGATCGTGGCGCCGTTGGCAGCGATGCTGGTGCAGATGGCGATTAGTCGTACGCGGGAATATTCCGCCGACCGGCGCGGCGCGGAAATCTGCGGCAACCCGCTCTGGCTTGCTTCCGCCTTGCAGAAGATTTCGGGCATGGCGCAGCGCATTCACAATGACGATGCCGAGCGCAACCCGGCAACGGCGCATATGTTCATCATCAATCCGCTTTCCGGCGAGCGCATGGACAATCTTTTCTCCACCCATCCGAATACGGAAAACCGCGTGGCGGCGCTGCATGCGATGGCACAGGAGTTTTCCCCGCGAGGATCGACGCCGCCGCCATCGGGTGATAGACCTCTGCGCAAATCAGGCTCCGTTCCCAAAACAGGCTGGGGACGAGGCAATGAAAACGAGCGCAAGGGGCCGTGGTCTTGACATCCGATATTCAGAATAAGCCGGCGCGGTCCAGAAAACCGAGACCGGCAAATGGGAGGGGCCGTGAAGACGGCCCTTCGTCTTTCCAGGACAAGCCGGGTCTCGCCGCGCGCATCGCCGCCACCCGCATTCTCGCCGCCGTTCTGGAAAAGAAGACCTCGCTGGATGGGATGCTCGATAGCGAAAACGGCAATCCCGTCTATCGAGCCCTGTCGCTTGCGGACCGGGCGCTGGTGAGAGCCATCGTCAACAGCGCGCTTCGCCACCTCCCCCGGATTGAAGCGGCATTGTCGATGCTGCTTGATGGGCCGTTGCCGCAGGGCGCGCGTTCGCTGCATCACGTTCTTGTCGTAGGTGCGGCGCAGATGCTTTACCTCGATGTACCGGATCATTCCGCTGTCGATCTCGCCGTGGAGCAGGCTCACCGCGATCCGCGCAACCGGCGTTTCGTCAAACTGGTGAACGCCGTTCTCCGACGGCTCGGTCGTGAAAAAGCGGATATCGAAAAGGCCGTCGCCGGCGTTCCGGTATTGCCGGATTGGTTCCATGCGCGGCTTGTTTCCGCTTACGGCAATGAGGTTGCGCAAAGGATTTCGGAGGCGCAGCTGACACCCTCCTCAATTGATCTGACGATCAAGGCTGATCCCGCTCTCTGGGCGGAAAAACTGGGCGGTACGCTCATGCCGAATGGCAGCGTGCGTCTGGGTGAATTCGAGGGGCAGATCCCATCGCTCGAAGGCTTCGCCGAGGGTGCATGGTGGGTGCAGGATCTCGCCGCCAGCATGCCGGTTCGGCTTATGGGCGACATCGCGGGCAAACGTGTCGCAGATCTCTGTGCTGCTCCTGGCGGCAAGACGGCGCAGCTTGCGCTGGCGGGCGCCAGGGTGACGGCGCTGGATCAGTCCGGTAACCGTCTTCGTCGCCTCAGGGAAAATCTCGACCGGCTTGGTCTCCGTGCCGAAACGGTGGAGGCCAATATGCTGAAGTACCAGCCGGAGCAGCTTTTTGACGCGGTCCTCCTCGATGCGCCCTGTTCTTCCACCGGGACACTTCGCAAACATCCCGATGTCTGCTGGACCAAGGATGAGAACGACATTGCCAAACTCGCTGCCCTTCAGGGCCAGATGCTGCGGCATGCGCTGACCCTTGTTGGCCCGGGCGGTCTCGTGGTCTTCTCCAATTGCTCGCTCGATCCTTCCGAAGGAGAAGCGATGATTGCTGAGGTTCTGGCGGAAAATCCGGGTGTGGAGCGTGTTGCCGTCCGCCGCGAGGATTGGCCCGGAATGGAAGCGGCCATCAGCCCCAATGGCGATCTTCGCACGACACCGGACATGTTCGGCGGTGTCGATGGGTTTTTTAGCAGTGTCTTGCGTAAGAAGTAGAAAAAAGCCAAGCTTTCGCGAATCATTAGATATTTATCGAAAACGTTCCGGTCGTCGCGGTTCACTGATAAAAACAAAACATGTGAAACGGGAAACACAGCTTGTTAGGGTCCTTTGCAGGCAGCATGAATGCCGCCGGTCTTCTGTCGCGGATGGCGTATCGTCATCTGTGTGTCGGCCTCACCCCTTTGCGCCTGCATATGTCGCGATTTGCCACTCGTGCGCCGGACGGTCTGGTGGCGGCGCCGACCGATCTCAGAGCCATCGATCCCTATTTCGCCGAGGAACTGTTGCGAGGCCGCATCGCGCTGGCCGGGCGTGTCGTCGAAACCGGCGGAGCTTCGCCATTTCAGGTGGAATATCCCTCGGCGGTCTTTGAAGAACGGCTGCATGCATTCAGTTGGCTGCGGCATATTCGCTCCGATAAATCGAGCGAGGCCTGCAAACGGGCGCGCCGCATCGTTGCGGAATGGATGGTGCTTCATGGCAAACGGCTTGCAGGCACTGCCTGGTCGCCGGAAATCGCCGCGCAAAGGCTGATTGCCTGGCTTTCGCACTCTCCCGTGGTTTTATACGAGGCCGATGCCGGCTTTTATCGACGGTTCCTGAAAAGCCTCGCCTTTCATGTGCGTTATCTCGAAAGAATCGTCCGACACGCGCCCGATGGCGAAGCGCGGCTGAGGATCAGGATTGCCTTGGCCATGGCTTCCATCGCCATGCCAACGCGCCTTTCGCGGATCACGCGGAATGGAATGAAGCTGGCTCAGGAAATGGAACGCCAGATTCTGCCCGATGGCGGGCATGTTTCCCGCAATCCACGCGTCATGCTGGACCTGCTGCTCGATCTCCTGCCGCTTCGGCAAAGTTATATCAATCTCGGCCATGATCTGCCCTCCGGCCTGGTACCGGCCATAGACCGCATGTTCCCGGCGATCCGGTTCTTCCGGCATCAGGGCGGCGATCTCGCGCTGTTCAACGGCGCCACGGCGACGCTCGCCAATGAGCTTGTTTCCGTGCTGCGCTATGACGAAACGGCCGGCCGGCCCTCCAAGGTCCTGCCGGACGTGAACTATCACCGGCTTGCGACGGACGATACGGTCATCATCGTGGATACGGGCTATCCCGGCTCGGCGGAGCTTTCACGCAATGCCCATTCGGGTTGCCTGTCTTTCGAAATGTCCTGCGGCAAGAACCGCTTCATCGTCAATTCCGGCTTTCCGCGCAACGCCGCGCCGGAATATCAGCGGGCCAGCCGGTCCACGGCGGCGCATTCCACCGTCACGCTTGCGGATACATCTTCCTGCAGACTGTCGCGCTCGCGGCTGCTTGGTCCGATCATGGTATCAGGCGTCAGCCACGTCGACAGCCGGCGTGGAACGGATGCAAACGGCAATGACGTTCTCTGGGCGTCTCACGACGGTTATTTGCAGAATTTCGGCTGCTACCATGAGCGGGAAATAGAATTGAATGCGGCCGGTACCAAGATAAAGGGCCGGGATCTGCTTCGGGCCGATGCGAGTGCGGCGAAAACGCAATTGCAGTCGGTCACGGCGGTTTCACGTTTCCATATTCATCCCCACATTCAGATACACCAGCGGGATGAGGAGTCTGCCTATCTGGAGGCAGCGGATGGAACCGTCTGGCTGTTGTCTGCACCCGGACTGGAGCTTTTCGTCACCGAGGATGTCTTCATGGCCGATGCATCCGGTATGCGCCCGTCGCAGCAGATCGAGCTCCCCTTCAATCTCGCAAATACGCGGGAAATCCGCTGGCTCATCGAACGCCAGGCCTAGACAATTTCCGGCGATGCCGGTCAAAAACCACCATAGTTTTCACCGTTCGGCATCCCCGCTGTTTATTAATCCGGTAAGCTGTGTTAACGCGGCGGCAATTGCTGGATCAATCCCATTCCAGCCTGTCCTCCCCGTTAAACGGAGTATGCCTGATGGCCGTCGTGTCCAAGAAAATCCCCGCCCCCGATAAGGTCAAAATCCGCACGGCGCTTCTTTCCGTGTCCGACAAGACTGATATTATCGAGCTGGCGACGGTTCTGTCGAAGCTTGGCGTCAAGCTCCTGTCGACCGGTGGAACCGCGAAAACCATTGCCGAAGCAGGCCTGCCTGTGACGGATGTCTCCGACGTAACGAATTTTCCCGAGATCATGGACGGCCGCGTCAAGACACTGCATCCCAATGTCCATGGCGGGCTCCTTGCCATCCGGGACGATGCGGAGCATGTCGAGGCGATGAAGGCGCACGGCATCGAGGCAATCGATCTCTCGGTCATCAATCTCTATCCTTTCGAAGAAGTTCGCGCCAAGGGCGGCGATTATCCGACGACGGTGGAAAACATCGATATTGGCGGCCCGGCGATGATCCGCGCTTCCGCCAAGAACCACGCCTATGTCACGGTGGTTACCGACCCGTCTGACTACCCCGATCTGGTTGAGGCCCTGCAGGCCGATGACGGCCAGACGTCCTATGCGCTGCGCCAGCGTTTTGCCGCCAAGGCCTATGCCCGCACCGCCGCCTATGATGCGGTGATTTCCAACTGGTTTGCCGAGGCGCTTGCAATCGAAACGCCGGATTACCGCGCCATCGGCGGCGTGCTGAAGGAAAAGATGCGATATGGCGAAAACCCGCACCAGAGCGCTGGTTTTTACCTCACCGGCGAAAAGCGTCCTGGTGTCGCAACCGCGACGCTGCTCCAGGGCAAGCAGCTTTCCTATAACAACATCAATGACACCGATGCAGCTTACGAGCTCGTTGCGGAATTCCTGCCGGAAAACGCGCCGGCAGTCGCTATCATCAAGCATGCCAATCCCTGCGGCGTAGCGACAGGTCCGACACTTGCCGAAGCTTACCGGCGGGCGCTGGCATGCGATTCCGTTTCCGCTTTTGGTGGCGTGATTGCCCTGAACCGCACGCTCGATGCGGAAACGGCGGAAGAAATCGTCAAGCTCTTCACCGAAGTCATCATCGCGCCTGATGTCACCGAAGAAGCCAAGTCCATCATTGCCCGCAAGCCGAACCTGCGCCTTCTGGCCGCTGGCGGCCTGCCTGATCCGCGCGCGGCCGGTATTACCGCAAAGACCGTCTCGGGCGGCCTGCTGGTGCAGAGCCGCGACAATGGCATGGTCGAGGATCTGGACCTCAAGGTCGTCACCAAGCGTGCGCCGACGTCGCAGGAACTTGAAGACATGAAGTTTGCCTTCAAGATCGCCAAGCATGTGAAGTCCAATGCCGTCATTTACGCCAAGGACGGGCAGACCGCGGGTATTGGCGCAGGTCAGATGAGCCGTGTGGATTCGGCCCGTATCGCTGCCCAGAAGGCGGAAGATGCCGCCAAGGCTCTTGGCCTTGCCGAACCGTTGACGCGCGGCTCCGCCGTCGCCTCGGAAGCATTTTATCCCTTTGCCGACGGTTTGCTCGCCGCGATTGCCGCAGGTGCCACCGCCGTCATCCAGCCGGGCGGCTCCATGCGCGATCAGGAAGTGATCGACGCCGCGAATGAGCATAATGTGGCGATGGTCTTTACCGGCATGCGCCACTTCCGCCACTAAGCGCGGAAATAGGCAGAAATGACAAAGGCCCGGAAATCACTTTCCGGGCCTTTTGTTTCACGTGGGACAGTCTTGGTGCGGCAGGTTCAGGTCACGGCCCCAACCTGCCACGGCACAAATTCATTGTCGCCGTAGTCGTAGATCTCGCTGACGGTCTTGTCGCCGGAAGCCACCGCCAGAATATGTTCGAAAATTCGTTTGCCGGATTCTTCAATGGTTTCAGCGCCGGTGACGATCTCGCCGCAATTGATATCCATGTCTTCCTTCATGTGTTCATACATTTCGGAATTGGTGGCGATCTTGATGCAAGGTGACGGCTTGAAGCCCGAAACCGAGCCGCGGCCGGTGGTGAAACAGATGACGTTGCAGCCGCCGGCGACCTGTCCGGTGACGGCAACGGGGTCATAGCCGGGCGTATCCATGAAGACGAAACCCTGTTCCGTCACGGTTTCGGCGAACTCATAAACCGCCTTCAGCGGCATGGAGCCGCCCTTGGCGACCGCGCCCAGCGATTTTTCCAGAATGGTGGTCAGGCCGCCAAGCTTGTTGCCGTGGGAGGGGTTGTTATTGAGTTCGTCGCCATTACGGGCGGTATAATCACGCCACCAGTCGATACGCTGTAGCAGCTTTTCGGCGACGGCAGGGGTGACGGCGCGCTTCGTCAGGAGGTGTTCAGCGCCGTAAATCTCCGGCGTCTCCGAGAGGACCGTGGTTCCACCGTTGCGGACGATGAGGTCGGAGGCATAACCCAGAGCCGGGTTGGCGGAAATGCCGGAATAACCATCCGAACCGCCGCATTCCAGCGCCACCTTCAGCTTGGAAAGCGGTTGCTCCGTGCGGCGGGCGGCATTGACCATCGGCAGCATGGCCTTGATCTCGGCAATCGCCGCATCGATCGTCTTGCGGGTGCCGCCATGCTGCTGGATCGTCATGGTGCGCAGCCGCTCTCCTTCTTCCATCTTGTAATGTTCGAGAATGGGCGCGATCTGGTTGGTCTCGCAACCGAGGCCGATCAGCAGAATGCCGCCGAAATTCGGATGGCGGGCATAGCCCTGAATTGTGCGGATCAGCAGGCGGTAACCTTCCGATTTCGTATTCAGCGCACAGCCGCCGCCATGGGTCAGCGCCACGACGCCATCAACATTGTCGAAACCATCAAGGCCACCCTGCTTGTTGAAATAATCCGCGATGTAACGCGAAACCGTGGCGGAACAGTTCACCGAAGCGATGACGCCGATATAGTTTCGTGTTCCGACGCCACCAAGGCCGCGGTCATAACCCCTGAACGTCCGGCGTTCGGCTTCCGGCACCATGCCCTTTTCTTCGATATCAACGCTGAACTGATGCGCGTGTTCGGAAGGCACCATGGCGAGATTGTGCAGGTGCACGTGCCGGCCGGGTTCGATATCCTGGGTCGCTATACCGATGACCTGTCCGTATTTCAGCACCTCATCGCCCGATTTGATGAATTTGAGGGCCACCTTGTGCCCGCGCCCGATCAGTTCGAGCGCTGCCAGATCGCCCCTGCCCGTCGCACCGCCGGCCGGAATGGACCGACGCGCCACCGCGACATTGTCGTTGGCGTTCAGCAAAATGGTTGCCTCGGAATTCTCACTCACGGGTTTTCCTCCTCCCGGTATATTGCCTGCTATGTTTCTAGATCAGTTTTCGACCCAGCGTCTCTTCGAACCTTCCAGATGGGTATGCATGGCGGCCTGCGCCAGCAGCGGGTCTTTCAGTTCAAGCGCCGCCAGAATGGCCTCGTGTTCCTGAAGCGCGTGGGTCCAGGTATCGCGGTCTTCGAATTTCACGCGAAGCTGGGCCGAAATGGGGCTGTGGCGCTCATCGAAGAGGTTCGCCACCATTCGCGCCAAAACGCTGTTACCGGATTGCTCGGCTATGGTGACGTGAAACAGCCGATCCTGATCCAGAGGCTTGCGGCCGGCCTCTATTTCCCGCTGCATGGTATTGAGTATCTGGCGGAGGGTCGCGATTGTCTCATCGGTCATCCGGCTTGCCGCCAGCACAATGGTCGCCCCCTCCAGCGCGGCGCGCGCTTGCATCAGTTCGGAGGGGCTGTCACCCAGCGATTTGGTATGGTGGGTCGTCTGCAACGCTTCCGCCGACACATAAACCCCGGAACCCATGCGAATTTCGACGGTGTTGTCGATTTCAAGCGCAATCAGCGCCTCGCGCAAGGAAGGCCTCGATACACCGAGCTTCTGTGCCAGTTCGCGTTCGGCGGGAAGCCGCGTGCCGGGCAGGAATTCACCCATATCGATGAGTTCGCGTATCTGGTCCGCAATTTGCTGATAAAGCCTGCGCGGTTCCGCTATTTTGGCCTGACCACTCATGTGTTTTTCGACGAGTCCTGTCTGCAATCCGTATTTGGCCTTACCGTAACGCCAAGTGTTTCAATACGCAAGGAATTACTTAAATATATGAAATTACGTATTTATTTTCAGTTATCGTTTTATATATTGCTTCCGTTTTGAATACGGCTTCGCAAATTTTGGCCTAATTGGCTTGACCATTCTGAAAAACCGGCCTAACCATTTGGCCTGTTCATGACCCCGGTGGAGCGGGGATACGGGTGGGAGGTTTCCAGATGTCGCAGGGCGCATCGACAATTCGGGGCGATTTTTCGCCTGAACAGATGGCGCATGGACAGCATGCGGTGCTCCTGCGCCTCGATAACATCAGCAAGGAATTTCCCGGCGTAAAAGCACTGTCGAACGTGCATTTCGATCTGCGCGCCGGCGAGGTACATGCCGTCTGCGGTGAGAATGGCGCGGGAAAATCGACGCTGATGAAGATCGTCAGCGGCGTCTATCAGCCGAGCGACGGCACCATCCTTCACAAAGGTGTGAAGGTGCAATATGCATCGCCGCTGGAATCCGAAGCCGCCGGCATCGCCATCATCCACCAGGAACTGAACCTCGTTCCGCATCTTTCCGTTGCCGAAAACATCTATCTTGCGCGCGAACCGCGGCGCGGTTTCCTCGTCGACCGCAAGAAGCTGCGTCTCGATGCCAAGTGCTGTCTCGACCGGTTGGGTGTCGATATCGACCCTGACCAGATCGTCCGCGGTCTTTCGGTCGCCCAATGTCAGATGGTGGAAATCGCCAAGGCGCTTTCTCTTGACGCTGAAGTGCTCATCATGGATGAGCCGACCTCCTCGCTGACCGAGCAGGAGACGCGGCTCCTGTTCAAGGTCATTCGCGATCTCAAGGCATCCGGTGTCGGGATCGTTTATATTTCCCACCGTCTCGATGAAATGGCCGAAATCGTCGACCGTGTGACGGTTCTGCGCGACGGACGCTATATTTCGACCGACGACTTCGCTTCGATCACCGTTGACGACATCGTCACACGCATGGTCGGGCGTTCGCTGGAAGACAAATTCCCCGAGCGTACATCGCGCCCCACGGAAGATGTTATTTTTTCCGTCGAGGGCCTGACGCGCAGCGGCGTGTTCCACGACGTCGGTTTTTCGCTGCGACGTGGTGAAATCCTCGGTTTTGCCGGGCTGATGGGTGCCGGCCGCACCGAAGTCGCCCGGGCGATCTTCGGCGCCGATCCGCTCGATGCGGGCAGGATCGTTTTCAACGGGCGCGAACTTTCGATCAGCTCGCCGCAGGACGCCATCGAAGAAGGCATCGCCTATCTCTCGGAAGACCGCAAAAGCGATGGCCTCGCCATCAAGATGTCGGTGGCGGCCAATACGACGCTTGCCAATCTCGGCGAGGTTTCCAACCGTTTCGGGCTGATCGACTTCAAGAAACATGACGATGTGGCAAAGCGCTACGTCGATCTCCTGAATATTCGTACCCCCTCGATCGGGCAGACGGTAAGGCTGCTTTCCGGCGGCAATCAGCAGAAAATCATCATCGGCAAATGGTTGTTCCGGCAATCTCGTGTGCTGTTCTTCGACGAGCCAACACGCGGCATCGATGTCGGCGCGAAATTCGCGATCTACAAGATCATGGACGAGCTCGCCGCGCAGGGTATCGGCGTCATTCTCATCAGTTCGGAACTGCCGGAAATTCTGGGGCTGACGGATCGTATCGCCGTTTTCCACCAGGGCCGGATTACGGGTGTGCTCGAAACCGCCAAGACCAATCAGGAAGAAATCATGCGGTATGCGTCCGGTTACGGCCGGACCGCGCAGTGAGGAACGATATGGCCAATATTGCAGAAACCAAGAAGAGCTTCGCAGTCAGCGACCGCCAGAAGGACATTATCCAGAAGTTTGCCGCACTTGGCAGCCTGTTCGCTCTCGTCGCGGTCTTTTCCGCCACCAGCAGCGCCTTCTTCACCGTCAATAACGGCATGACGATTGCGTTGCAGGTCACGTCCATCGCGCTGCTCGGCATCGGGGCTACCTGTGTCATCATCACCGGCGGCATCGATCTTTCCGTCGGTTCGGTGCTTGCGCTCGCCGGTGTCGTCGCCGCCCTTGCGGTGAAGGAACTCGGCATGCCGGTGCCGGTCGGCATGTTGCTCGGCATTCTGACGGGGTCGCTCTGCGGTCTCATCAACGGTCTTCTGGTCACCCGTTTCAAGCTGCCGCCCTTCATCGCCACCCTCGGCATGATGTTGATCGCCCGCGGCGTGGCGCTGCAGATCACCGGTGCGCGCGCCGTCTCCGGCCTCGGCGAATCTTTCGGCGAACTCGGCAATGGCGCTCTCTTCCGCATCGTCACTATCGGTGACGACGGCTTTCCGAATGTGGTGTTCCCCGGCATCCCCTACCCCGTCATCCTGATGGTGGTGATTGCGCTTGCGGTTTCCTTCATGCTCAACCGCTCGATCCTCGGCCGTCACATTTACGCTGTCGGTTCCAACGCCGAAGCCGCGCGCCTTTCCGGCGTCAATGTCGCCCGCGTCACCAATTTCACCTACATCCTGTCCGGCACGCTCGCCGGGTTGACGGGCTGCGTGCTGATGTCTCGCCTCGTCACCGCCCAGCCGAACGAGGGTGTGATGTATGAGCTTGACGCCATTGCCAGCGCCGTTATCGGCGGCACATCGCTGATCGGCGGCGTGGGCACGATTTCCGGTACGGCCATCGGCGCCTTCGTCATCGGCATCCTGCGCAACGGTCTCAACATGAATGGCGTGTCCGCCTTCACGCAACAGATCATCATCGGCCTCGTCATTCTGGTCACCGTCTGGATCGACCAGTTGCGCAACCGCCGCTGATCAAGGGCCTGCGGACCCTTTCCGCAAAAAAGATCGGCAAGGGGAGGCCCGGTATGCCGACATCACGGAGGAAGAAATGAAGAAAATTGCGACTGCCCTTCTGACATCCGCAATTGCGCTGTGGAGCGTTTCCACCGTGCAGGCCGGCGAAATCGCTGTCATCGTCAAGACCGTCAATTCCACCTTCTGGCAGAACGTCCAGAAGGGTGCTGATGCGGCGATGAAGAACTCTTCCGGCAACACCATGACCTTCCAGGGTCCGGCTGCCGAATCCGCCATTGCCGACCAGGTCAACATGGTCGAAAACGCCATCAACCGTAAGGTCGCGGGCATTGTTCTGGCACCTTCCGACCCGGACGCGCTGGTGCCTGCCGTCAAGAAGGCCTGGGAAGCCCGTATTCCGGTGGTCCTGATCGACTCGCAGCTCGCAAAGGGCTCGGAGCAATATTACCAGTCGTTCCTCGCGACCGATAACAAGAAAGCCGGCGAACTGGCAGCGCAGGCGCTGATCGACAAGGTGGGCAAGGAAGGCAAGATTGCCGTCATGTCCTATGTCGCCGGTGCCGGTTCGGAAATCGGCCGTGTCGGCGGTTTCACCGATTACATCCAGATGAATTCCAACCTGAAGATCGTCGGCCCGTTCTATTCACAGTCGCAGATGGCGACCGCGCTGAACCAGACGACCGACGTTCTGGCCGCCAATTCCGATCTCAAGGGCATTTTCGGCGCCAATGAGCCGACGGCAATCGGCGTCGGCCGCGCGCTCGCCCAGAGCGGCAAGGCCGGCAAGGTCGTCGCCATCGGTTTCGACGGCAACCAGGACCTTCAGGGCTTCGTCAAGGATGGCACGCTGGCCGGTATCGTGGTTCAGGGTTCCTATCAGATGGGTGAAAAGGGCGTAGAGACCATTTCCAAGCTCATTGGCAAGGAAAAGGTCGAGAAGTTCGTCGACACCGGTGTCGTTGTTGTCACCAAGGACAATATCGAAAAGCCCGAAGCCAAGAACGTTCTTTATTGATTGCGTGATGACGCGCCGCTTTGCGGCGGCGCGTCTTTCCAAAGACAAGCTGGAAAGTCCCTGCGATGAAAGTCTCCGATACACGTAAATTGCCGCGCCGCGCCGTCGACGTCACCGTCATGGGTCTCGGTTGCGCCCAGATGGGTAATCTCTACCGTGTCACGCCCTATGAAGAGTCCAAGGGTGCGTTCGACAAGGCATGGGAAAGCGGCATGCGTTATTTCGATACCGCGCCGTTCTACGGCTATACGCGGTCGGAGCGCCGCCTCGGCACCATGGTGACGGAGCATGACCGGAACGAATACACGCTGAGCACCAAGGTTGGCCGTGTGATGGTGCCGGACGAGACCGTCGGTCCGGATGAGGATGCCTATATAGCGCCCCTGCCGTTCCGCCCGGTCTATGATTACTCCTATGACGGTATCCTGCGCTCCTTCGAGGCAAGCCAGCAACGGCTCGGTGTTCTGAAGCCGGATATTCTTTATGTGCATGATATCGGCTCCTTCACCCATGGCGAAAAGCACCGGCATTACTGGGAGCAGCTGACCACCGGCGGTGGCTTCCGGGCGCTTGGCAAGCTGCGCGAGGAAGGATCGACGGGGGCCGTCGGTCTCGGCGTCAATGAATGGGAAATCGTCAGCGACGCCATGGATGTCTTCGATATCGACGTCGCCATGCTTGCCGGTCGTTATACGCTGCTGGAGCAGCAGAGCCTTGCTTTCATGAACCGTTGCGCTGAAAGCGGTGTCGCCATCGTTGTCGCGGGCGCGTTCAATTCCGGCATTCTGGCCGGCAACCGCAAATTCAATTATGCCGATGCGCCTGCCGATATTCTCACGCGTGTCGATGCGCTGCAGGGTGTTTGCGGGGAACTCGGCGTATCGCTGCAGGCGGCCGCGCTGCAGTTTCCGCTCGCCCATCCGGCGTCGGTCACGGTCGTCTCGGGTGCGCGCAATGCGCAGCAGCTCGCCTCCAATATCGAGTGGTTCGAACAGTCGATCCCGGATGAATTCTGGTCCGAACTGCACAGGCGCGGCCTGATTGCCGAAGGTGCGCCGGTGCCCGGCGGGAAGGCCTGAGGCGATGCTCATCGACGCCCACCAGCATTTCTGGCTGATGAAGGATCGCGCCGGGCAGTGGCCGCCGCCGTCGCTCGCCGCCATCTACCGGGATTTTCTCCCCGCCGACCTGTCGCCTTTGCTGGCCGCTGCCGGAGTTTCCGGTACCGTGCTGGTTCAGACGATGGAGACGGCGGCTGACACGGATTTCATGCTGGCGCTTGCGGAAAAGACCGATTTCATCAAGGGCGTGGTCGGCTGGGTGGATATGAAATCCGCCGATGCGGCGAGTGAAATCGCCCGTCGGGCAAAACATCCGGCGTTCAAGGGTGTCCGCCCGATGTTGCAGGGCATGGAGGATGTCGCCTGGATCGATGATCCGGCACTCGATCCCGCCGTGGCGGCGCTGGTAAAACATGGTCTGGCGTTCGATGCGCTGGTCCTGCCGCCCAATCTGCCGCATCTCCTCGCCTTTGCCCGCCGCCATCCGCAATTGCCGATCGTCATCGACCATGGCGCGAAGCCGCTGATTGCTACCGGTCACTATAGCGACTGGCGCAAGGATATGGCCGCTTTGGCGGCTCTTCCCAATGTCCACTGCAAGCTTTCCGGTTTGCTGACCGAGCGCGGTGAGCAGCGGCCGGAAGCGGTACGGCCTTATGCCGAGACCATTCTGGAACTCTTTGGCGGCAACCGCGTGATTTTTGGCAGTGACTGGCCGGTGTTGCGGCTGGCGGGCGATTATCAGGCATGGCTGGATTTCTGCCGCGATATCGTGCCGGCAAAGGACCATGCGGCAGTTTTCGGCGGTAACGCCGTTCGTTTTTATTCACTTTCCCACAGGTGATGCATGCTGGCGATTTTCTGCGAAACCCCAGGTCAACTCGTCTCCAAGGAACTGCCAAAGCCAGCGCGTGGCGAAGGTGAAGTGCTAGTGCGTATTCGCCGCATCGGGGTTTGCGGCACGGATCTGCACATCTTCACCGGCAACCAGCCTTATCTTTCCTATCCGCGTATCATGGGCCATGAGCTTTCCGGCACGGTGGAAGAGGCGCCGCAAGGCAGCCATCTTTCCCCAGGCGATGTGGTCACCGTCATTCCCTATATCTCGTGCGGCAAATGCAGGGCCTGCCTGAAGGGCAAGAGCAATTGCTGCCGCAATATCGGTGTGCTGGGTGTTCATCGCGATGGCGGCATGGTCGAATATCTGAGCGTGCCGCAGCAATTCGTGCTGAAGGCGGAGGGGCTGAGTCTTGATCAGGCGGCGATGACCGAATTTCTGGCTATCGGTGCGCATGCGGTGCGCCGTGGCGCAGTCGAGAAGGGGCAGAAGGTTCTGATCGTCGGCGCCGGCCCGATTGGCATGGCGGTTGCGGTTTTCGCCGTTCTCGATGGCGGCGAAGTGACCATGATTGACGGGCGCACCGACCGGCTGGATTTCTGCAAGGAGCATCTCGGCGTTGCGCATACGGTGACACTCGGCGAGGGCGACAGGGATCGCCTCTCCGACATTACCGGCGGCGATTTTTTCGATGCGGTCTTCGATGCGACCGGCAATCCGAAAGCCATGGAGCGCGGCTTTTCCTTTGTCGGCCATGGCGGTTCCTATGTTCTGGTCTCCATCGTCGCCAGCGATATCAGCTTCAACGATCCGGAGTTCCACAAGCGGGAAACGACGCTGCTCGGCAGCCGCAATGCCACGCCTCAGGATTTTGAGCGCGTCCTGCAGGCGCTGCGGGAAGGCAAGGTACCGGAAGCACTGATTACCCATCGCATGACGCTTGCCGATGTGCCCTCCAGATTCGCCGGCCTGACCGATCCGAAGGCCGGAGTGATCAAGGGCATGGTGGAGGTCGCATGACGCCCGATACGCCCATCCTGCAATTCGGCACCAGCCGCTTTCTTCTGGCGCATGCGGATCTCTTCGTTTCGCAGGCGTTGGATAAGGACGAGGCTCTCGGGCGTATCGCGATTGTCCAGACGACCGGCAATGCGGAGAGCCTGAAGCGTGTTGCGGCGCTAAACGGCGGCGCCCCCTACCCAGTGCGCATTCGCGGCATCCGCGATGGGCAGGAAGTGGACGAGCAAATTCAGGGCGGGGCTGTCGCGCGGGCATTGACGGCTGCGACCGACTGGGCCGAAGTGCGCCGCCTTGCCTGCGAGGCCGAGGTTATTCTGTCCAATACGGGCGACCGCGGTTATGAGCTGGATTCGGCGGATAATGCCGGGCTTGCTGGCGATTTCACGATCGTACCGAAAAGCTTTCCGGCAAAACTCTGCATGCTGCTGCTGGAGCGTTTTCAGCGCAATCCGGAAGCACCTGTGTCCATCTTCCCCTGCGAACTCGTGCCGCGCAATGGCGAAAAGCTGAAACAGGTCATTCGCCGGCTTGCCGATGAGTGGCAATTGCCGGCGGGTTTTGCCTTTTATCTGAATGAGAAGTGCCGTTTCGCCAATAGTCTGGTGGATCGCATCGTCTCAGAACCTATCGACCCGGTGGGTGCGGTGGCGGAGCCCTATGCACTCTGGGCTATAGAGAAGCAGGACGGGCTTGTCCTTCCCTGCACGCACCCTGCCGTGGTGCTGACGGACGATCTCGATCATTATGAAAAGCTGAAGCTTTTCCTGCTCAATCTCGGCCATTCCTATCTGGCGGAACGCTGGTTGCAGGATGCGCGTGCGAAGAACGAGACGGTGCGTCAGGCAATGGCCGACGATGCTCTCGTTGCGGATCTGGAGATGCTTTGGCGGGACGAGGTTCTGCCGGTCTTTGCCGCTGAAGGCATGGGGGATGATGCGCAGGCCTATATTGGCGTGCTGCGGGAGCGTTTGCGCAACCCCTTTCTGGCGCATCGGCTGGCTGATATCGCCGGCAACCACGACGAAAAGAAGCGCCGCCGCTTCGCCCCGATCATTGCGGCGGCAGAACGGCTGGGTTTGGACCTGCCGCAGACAAAGCTGCGCGCTGCGCTCGCCACCATCAAGCAATAACGGAGTTTTTCATGCAGCGCATGGGCATGGTCATAGGCGTCAAACCGGAGATGATCACGGAGTATAAAAGGCTGCATGCAGCCGTCTGGCCTGAAATTCTGGCGCTTATCAGCGACTGCAATATCCGCAACTACACGATCTTCCTGCGCGAGCCGGAAAATCTGCTCTTCGGCTACTGGGAATATCACGGCAGCGATATCAGCGCCGACATGGCGAAGATGGCCGCAAGCCCCAAGAACCAGGAATGGTGGTCCTTCACCATTCCCTGCCAGCAACCGCTCGAAAGCCGGAAGGAAGGCGAGTGGTGGGCAATGATGGAAGAAACCTTCCACCACGATTGAACGATTTCCTTTGACACTGACCGCGAGTGAACGGCCATGACCAAAATTACTGATCTGCGTGTTTTCGACCTGCGTTTTCCGACCTCCCAGAGCCTCGACGGTTCGGATGCGATGAACCCCGACCCGGATTATTCGGCGGCTTATGTCATTCTCGATACCGATGAACCAGGTCTCAAAGGCCACGGGCTGACCTTCACCATCGGCCGCGGTAACGATATCTGCTGCATGGCCATCGAAGCGATGCGTCATCTGGTCGTCGGCACCGATCTTGCCACCGTCACCGAGAACCCCGGCAAATATTGGCGGCATCTGACGAGCGACAGCCAGCTGCGCTGGATCGGACCGGACAAGGGCGCGATGCATCTCGCCACCGGCGCCGTCGTCAATGCCGTATGGGACTTGCTGGCCAAGAAGGCGGGCAAGCCGGTCTGGCAGCTCGTTGCCGATATGAGCCCGGAAGAAATCGCCGATATCGTCGACTATCGTTATCTGACCGACGTGCTGACCCGGGACGAGGCGCTTGCGATCCTCAAAAAAGCCGAAAGCGGCAAGAAGGAACGTATCGAGACGCTGAAGAGCGAAGGTTATGCCTGCTACACGACCTCGGCCGGCTGGCTCGGTTATGACGACGCCAAGCTGCGCCGTCTTTGCCAGGAAGCCATCGATGCCGGATTCAACCATGTAAAGATGAAGGTCGGCCGCGATCTGGAAGACGACATCCGCCGCCTCACCATTGCCCGTGAGGTGATCGGTCCCGACCGTTACCTGATGATCGACGCCAACCAGGTATGGGAAGTAGATCAGGCAATCGACTGGGTGAAGAAGCTCGCTTTCGCCAAGCCATTCTTCATTGAGGAGCCGACCAGCCCGGACGATATTGCCGGCCATCGCAAGATCCGCGCCGCCATCGGCCCGGTGAAGGTGGCGACCGGTGAAATGTGCCAGAACCGTATCATGTTCAAGCAGTTCATCGCCGAGGGCGCCATCGATGTGGTGCAGATCGATAGCTGCCGTATGGGCGGGCTGAACGAGGTGCTGGCGGTGCTGCTGATCGCCGCCAAATACAATTTGCCGGTCTGGCCGCATGCCGGTGGCGTCGGCCTTTGCGAATATGTGCAGCATCTGTCGATGATCGACTATCTGGTCGTATCAGGCACGAAGGAAGGCCGCGTGATCGAATATGTCGACCACCTGCACGAGCACTTCATCGAGCCCTGCGATATCAGAAATGCCGCTTACATGCCGCCGAAATTGCCGGGCTTCTCCATCGAAATGAAGCCGGAGTCGATTGAGACCTACACCTTCGAGGAATAGTCAAAGGATGACAGCGCCTCCTCAACGCGCTGCCACTCCGTTTCGCTACCGGGAAGGCCGAAACGCATGTCGTTCGGCCTTTCATCAAAAATGCGGACCAGAATGCCGTGCCGGCCAAGATGGCTGAACAGGTCTGCGGTGCGGGGATCCCGCACCAGAGTAAACAGCGAGGTGCCGCCGGCAATTGCCAGCCCCGCTTTCTCCAGCATGGCGTTCATGCGCCGGGCGTCTTCGGCAAGGTGCAGACGCATGGATGATTGCCATTCCCCGTCCGCCAGAGCCTGTGTCGCGATATGCAGCGCCGGGCCGGAAACCGCCCAGGGGCCGAGCCTTGCCTCCAGTTCAGCAGCGATATCGGGCTGCGCAATCGCGAAACCCAGCCGAACGCCCGCCATGCCGTAAAATTTGCCGAATGAGCGCAGGACCACCAGCGCATCCTGACCGGCGGCATCTGCGAGGCTTTCGGCAAGTCCCGTCTCGATGAAGGCTTCGTCCACGACGAGCAGCCCACCCTTGCGGCGCATGGCTTCGGCCAGCGACAACAATGCAGCGCGATCCGTGATGCGGCCATCGGGATTATTGGGATTGACCACCACGGCATAGTCATGAGCCGACATCGCGTTGATGTTTTCCACCTCGGTCACAGCCAGCCCGGCCATGCGTGCGGTCCGGGCATGTTCCGCATAGGCGGGTGAAAGCACGGCGCCGCTCTTGGCCCCGCGGGCGATAGCGATCTGAGCCAGCAATGGCATCAGCATCTGGGTGCCGGGGGAAAGCGCCACATGCCGGGCGGAAGGCGCATCGAAATGCGCCGTCGCCAGATGTTTCAATTCTTCGGCGGCGTCCGGTTCCGGCAGGCGGGCGAATGCGCTGGCAGGGATCGGCGAATGCGGGTAATAGTGCGGATTGATCCCGGTCGAAAGGTCGATCCATGGTTCCGGCGCTTCAGGAAACATCAGACGCGCCCTGCCGAGATTGCCGCCATGACGGATCGCAGCTTTCGCCTTTTCTGGTACTGTCTCGCCCATGTTTTTTGCTCTCGCTTTCCTGTCGCTCGTGATCGAACGCCTGACCGGCTATCCGGACTGGCTGTTCAAACGCATCGGCCATCCCGTCACCTGGATCGGTTCGCTTATCGCGCTGCTGGACAAAAAATGGAACCGGGAGAGCGCGTCATTTTCACAGCGTAAGGGGGCTGGTGTGGCGGCTCTCGTCGTTTTCGTCGGGCTGACGCTGCTTGTTGCATGGTTAGCGCAATCCGTTCTCCTCCTCATGCCCTTTGGCCTTTTGCTGGTCGCCGTGCTTGGCGCTTCGCTGCCGGCGCAGAAAAGTCTCGAGCAACATGTGGAGGCTGTCGCCACTGCGCTGGAGCGCGAGGGTGTGGAAGGCGGCCGCAAGGCGGTATCGATGATCGTCGGGCGCGATCCGCAAAAGCTGGACGAGGCGGCAATTTGCCGTGCGGCGATCGAAAGTCTGGCCGAGAATTTTTCCGACGGCATCGTCGCTCCCGCCTTCTGGCTCGGCCTCCTGGGCCTACCGGGCGGCGCGGCCTACAAGGCGATCAATACGGCCGACAGCATGATCGGCCATCGCTCACCCCGTCATGAGGCTTTCGGCTGGGCCTCCGCCCGGCTGGACGATCTGGTCAATCTGCCGGCCTCGCGGCTGAGCGGCGTTCTTTTCGTTGTCGCGGCGTTTTTTGTTAAGGGCGCATCACCCGGCGGGGCCATGGCCGCGATACGTCGCGATGCCCACCATCACCGTTCCCCCAATGCCGGCTGGCCGGAGGCGGCGCTGGCTGGCGCTCTCGGCTTTGCGCTCGCAGGGCCGCGCTCCTATGGCGGGCAGATGATCGAGGCGCGTTTCATGTGCGAAGGCGGCAGGGCGGCGCTGGTTGCCGGCGATATTCGCAGGGCGCTGCGGCTCACACGGGTTGCCGACCTGTTGTTGATCGGCCTGCTGGGACTTCTGGCGATCCTTATCGCGCTATAGCGAGCAGACGGTCGAGATCGAGGTGCTGTTCCATATGCGCCGCAAGGCGATCAAGAACGGCGTCCACCTGCGCATCGTAGTTTAGTTCCGTGTTCTGTCCGCCAAGCCGCTCAAGCCACGCGCCGCGTTGGCGGTCGTCCGAAAACAGGCCGTGAATATAAGTGCCGAAGATGCGGCCGTCAGGCGACACAGCGCCGTCTTCATGCCCATCAATTTTTGAAAAAGGCAGGCTGTCGGTTCCGCTCGCGGTTTCACCGACATGCATTTCATAGCCGGATAAATCAATTCCGTCGAAACTCTTCCCTGTAACGGAAACCAGCCTTTTGTCGCCCGTCAGAACAGTGTCGACATCCAGCAGGCCGAGCCCGTCGACTGTTGCCGGCGCTCCTTCGATGCCTTCGGGATCGGCAACTGTTTTCCCAAGCATCTGGTAGCCGCCGCAGAGGCCCAGAACATGGCCGCCACGTCTCACATGCGCCTTGATATCGATGTCGAGTCCCGTATTCTTCAGCACGGCAAGATCGACGATGGTGGATTTCGAGCCGCAAAGCAGCACCAGCCGGCAATCGGCGGGAATGGTTTCGCCCGGCCGCACGCGGATCAGTTCGACATCCGGTTCCATGTCCAGCGGATCGAGATCGTCGAAATTGGAAATATGCGGCAGAATCGGCACGGCGATGCGGATCTTCGCGTCAGGTTTCCGCTCAGCCGGGCCGGAAAGCCCGAGAGCATCCTCTGCCGGCAACTTAGCGGCATCGGAAAAATGCGGCAGGAGCCCGATGGAGGCCCAGCCGGTTTTTTCGGCAATCATGCGCATGCCGTCTGAAAACAGGGCCGGATCGCCGCGAAAGCGATTGACGATAAAACCTTCGATCATCGCCGCGTCTTCAGCTTCGAGCACGGCTTTGGTGCCGACGAGGCTGGCGATGACGCCGCCCCGGTCGATATCGCCGATCAGGATCACAGGCGCGTCCGCAGCTCTGGCAAAACCCATATTGGCGATATCATTGGCACGCAGGTTGATTTCGGAGGCGCTGCCTGCGCCTTCCACCAGCACCAGATCGGTCTGTTGTTTCAGGCGGTCGAAGCTTTCCAACACACGCGGCATCAGCCCGGCCTTCATGTGCTGATAATCGGCCGCTTTGGCATTTCCGGCGATCTTGCCCTGCACCACCACCTGTGCGCCGGTCTCGCTCTGCGGCTTCAGGAGCACCGGGTTCATGTGCACGGAAAGCGGCACGCCCGCCGCCCGTGCCTGCAGCGCCTGCGCACGACCAATCTCGCCGCCATCGGCGGTGACCGCCGCATTGTTCGACATGTTCTGCGGTTTGAACGGCATGACGGACAGGCCGCGCCTGACGAAGGCACGGGCAAGGCCGGCCACCATCAGCGATTTGCCGACATCCGAGCCGGTTCCCTGAAACATCAGCACGCGTGCAGCCATATCAGAATTCTATCCCCGCCTGCGCCTTCACGCCCGCCTTGAAGTGATGTTTCACGAGGGTCATTTCCGTCACCATATCGGCCGCGTCGATGAGCGGTTGCTTGGCGTTGCGGCCGGTAACGATGACATGCAGATCGGGCCTGCGGCTGGAAAGCGTTTCGACCACCTCTTCCAGCGGCAGGTAATCGTAACGGAGCGCGATGTTCAGCTCATCGAGGATCAGCAGGCCGATGGTCTCGTCGACCATCAGGACCTTGGCTTCTTCCCAGGCCTTTGCCGCCGCTGCGACGTCGCGTTTCAAATCCTGTGTGTCCCAGGTGAACCCTTCGCCCATGGTGCGCCACACGACCTTGTCGCCGAACAAAGTCAGCGCCTGCTGTTCTCCCGTCGACCATGCGCCCTTGATGAATTGAACGACGCCCACCCGCCGCCCGGTGCCGAGCATGCGCAGGGCAAGGCCGAAAGCGGCGGTGGATTTGCCCTTGCCGGGACCGGTATTGATCATCAGCAGACCTTTTTCGATGGTCTTTTCCGCAACCTCGGCGTCCTGCATCGTCTTGCGGTTGACCATTTTCTGTCGGTGACGTTCGGCTTCGCTGTCGCTGATGTCGCGTGTCATCGCGTTTTCCTTTTCATCCAGCGGCGCGGGACCCGGTGCCCCCGCCATTCGGAGCGGCGACTATACCCAATTTGCCGCACCCGGCAATGTGCGGGCCACAGGGCCGCGGCATTGACCCCCACGCCCGTTCAGCCTAAGGGTAACGGACTGACGGTCTTTTCCCGGCAACGGGAAAAGCTAAGAGGGAACACGGTTCCAGCCCGATTACCGGGTCATTCCGTGGCTGCCCCCGCAACTGTAAGCGGTAAGCCCGCACCGTAAAGCCACTGGACACCTCAACGGGTTCGGGAAGGCGGTGTCAGGGTGTAAAGCCGCGAGCCAGGAGACCTGCCGTTTCAGGAAAAACGTCTGCCGGGCGGGGTGCTCCGGTCAGTCGGTTAGATCGAGCATCCGGTTTGCGCCTGTCCGCATACCGTATTCGACATCCGCACCCCCGAGATTTTTTTGCAAGGCGCGGGAAACGATACGGTTTGGATATTTCAGCGACATCTTCATGTGCAGGCGGAAACACGCAGGACGAAACGGCGTCCGGCGTGATCGTCTTCGTTTGCAGAAGCTGTCGCGATGAAGCCGAGCCCAATGCCGAACCGCGCCCCGGCTCACGCCTCGCCGATGCCGTCATCGCAAAGGCGGAGGAAACGGGTGTCACCGTTCGTTCCGTCAACTGCCTCGCCAATTGCAAGCGCGGGCTTAGCGCCGTGCTGCGCAGCGCCAATGGCTGGTCCTATGTCTTTGGCGGGCTGACAATAAGTGACGCGGAAGATTTGCTGACCGGCGCACGGCTGCTGGCCGCTGCTCCCGACGGCCTGATGCCCTGGCGCGGTCGCCCGGAACCCTTAAAGCGCGGCATGGTGGCGCGCATTCCCCCATTCGATTTTACCGAGGAGAGATCATGAGCACCCTTCTGGACCGCGTTCCCTGCACCATCGTCACCGGCTTTCTGGGGGCTGGCAAAACCACGCTGCTGCGCGGCCTTCTCGAAAAGCTGGACGGCAAGCGGCTGGCGATCATCGTCAACGAATTCGGCGATATCGGCATCGATGGCGAGATTCTCAAAGGTTGCGGTATTGAAAGCTGCCCGGAAGAAAACATCGTCGAACTGGCCAATGGCTGCATCTGCTGCACGGTGGCGGATGATTTCCAGCCCGCCATCGAACAGATTCTGAGCCGCCAGCCGAAGGTGGAGCATATCCTCATCGAAACTTCCGGCCTCGCCCTGCCGAAGCCGCTGGTGCAGGCCTTCCAGTGGCCGGCGATCAAGAGCCGCGTGACGGTGGATGCCGTCGTGGCCGTGGTGGATGGCGCCGCCCTTGCCGAAGGGCAGGTGGCGCACGACATGGAAGCGCTCGCGGCCCAGCGGGCCAATGACGAGGCGCTCGATCACGATGACCCGGTCGAAGAGGTTTTCGAGGATCAGGTCGCCTGCGCCGATCTTATCGTGCTGACCAAGGCCGATCTTCTTGACGATGCCGGCCTGAACAAGGCCAAGGCGCATGTTCTCGAACATCTGCCGAAGGCGGCAAAGATCGTCGTGGCTTCCAATGGCGCCATCGACCCCGCCGTGCTGATCGGTCTTGGCCTTGCGGTGGAAGAGGATATCGAAAACCGCCGTACCCACCATGATGGCGAACTCGACCATGAGCATGACGATTTCGACAGCTTCGTCATCGATCTGCCGGCCGTGACCGACCCGGAAGCGCTGGCAGCCCGTATCGCCGAGACGGCAGCTGCGGAAAATGTCCTGCGCATCAAGGGCTTCATCGAGGTTTCCGCAAAGCCGATGCGCCTGCAGGTGCAGGCTGTCGGCAGCCGCGTCAACCATTATTACGACCGGCCCTGGGCTGTGGGTGAGGAACGCCGCAGCCGCCTCGTCGTCATCGGCGAAAAGGGCATCAACCGCGAAAAGATCGAACAGATGCTGGCCGCCTGACGATGCACATTCTCGCCACCACATCCTCGTCTCTGGACGACCTGATCGAGCCGGTTGATCTCAACCAGCCCCGGTCTGATGTGGTGGTACTGTCTTTTTCGGCAAGCGATCTGGCCGGCTTGGAACAGGCCTGGCGGCGAACAGAGGGTGCGCTCCCCTCCCTGTCAGCCGCCAACCTCTCCGAGCTTCGACATCCCATGTCGGTCGATCTCTGGATCGAAAAGACGGCGGAACATGCCAAGGTTATTCTTATCCGGATTCTCGGCGGTGCGGAACGCTGGCGTTACGGTGTCGATCAGCTTTCCATTCTTGCACGCAGGCGCGGCATCAAGCTTCTGCTTTTGCCGGGTGAGTGCAGCGAAAGGGACGAGAAACTCGAAGCGGCCTCGACCGTCGATCGGCGGATTTTGACCTCGGTCCTCTCCTTCTTTCGCGAGGGCGGGCAGGAGAATATGGATCGGCTTGCCCTTGGTCTCGCCGCTCTTGCAAGAGGCGAGGCATGGCCGGATATCGAAGCCGAACCGCTGCCGAAAGCCGGTTTCTACCGGCCCGGTAGGGGCGTTGTGGATAGGGTGGAAGCCTGCGCGGGTTTTCCCGACGGTGCGCCCGTTCTGCCCATTCTGTTTTACCGTTCCATGCTTCTGGCGGCAGATGCAGCACCGGTGGATGCGCTTTTCGAGGCGCTCTCGCGGCGCGGTTTTGCACCCTTGCCGATTTTTGTCTGCGGTCTGAAGGATAGCGAGGCGATCCGTTTCCTCGAAACGGCGCTGCCCGATCTGAGGCCCGCCGCCATCATTGCCGCCACCGCCTTCGCCAGCCAGACGGATGACAATGGCACAACGCTGTTCGACCGTCTCGGCGTGCCGGTGTTTCAGGTGGTGATGGCGACGACGCGGCGGGACGGATGGGCGGAAAATGCGCGCGGGCTCAATCCCTCCGATCTCGCCATGCACGTCGTCCTGCCGGAACTGGATGGCCGGATTCTCGCCGGAGCAATCTCGTTCAAACAGGCGCGCGTGGATGGCGGCGCGAGTTTGCTCAATGTACCCGAGGCCGATCGGGTCGAGCAGGTGGCAAATCGCATCGCCGCTTTCCTGCGGCTGAGGAATGCCCTTCCACGGGATCGCCGTCTCGTCATTCTGATGCCGGATTATCCCGGTGCGGCGCCCGGACGAACCGGTTATGCCGTCGGTCTCGATGTGCCGCAAAGCGTTCTCGAAATGATGCGCGATCTTGCCGGGGCCGGTTATACGGTCAAGGATATTCCTAAGACCGCGCGGGCGCTGCTCGACTGCGTCGAGCAACAGGAAGCGGCAATTGATCTTTCCACCTACGAGGCTTTTTTCTCCGCCTTGCCGCCGGCATCTACCGCATCCGTAAACGCGACATGGGGCGTGGCAACCGATGACGATGCACTCGTCGATGGCGCATTCCGGTTCCGCGCCGCCCGTTTCGGCGAAGTGTTCGTGGCGCTAGCGCCGGACAGGGGCCGCAATGAGGATCGCCGGGTGGACTACCACGACCCTGCCCTGCCGCCGCGTCACGCGCTTGTTGCCTTCGGTGCATGGATGCAGCGGATTGCGGGTGCGCATGCCATCGTGCATGTTGGCGCGCATGGAACGCTGGAATGGCTGCCGGGCAAGACGGTGGCGCTTTCCCGCAATTGTTTTCCCGAAATCGTTACCGGCTCGCTGCCTGTAGTCTATCCGTTCATCGTTTCCAATCCGGGCGAGGCGGCGGTCGCCAAGCGGCGAATTGCGGCTGTGACCATCGGCCATGTCCCGCCCGTGCTGGTCAATGCCGGGCTTTCGCCAGAACAGTCGGCGCTGGAGCAGCTGGTCGATGAATATGCGCAGGCGGATGGGCTGGATCGCCGCCGGCGTGACCGGCTGGCGAAACTGATCGTCGAAAAGGCGCTGGAGACCGGGCTTGCGGCGCAAGCGGGCGTGGCTGCGAAGGATGATGCCGATGCGGCCCTCTCACGCATCGATGCTTTTCTCTGCGACCTCAAGGATTTCGCCATCAAGGATGGCCAGCATGTTTTTGGCCGCTGTGCAAAAGACGAGACCGATCTTCTGAGGCTCGAAAGCGCCAAATCGGAAAAAGCTGCCCTGCTTGCCGCGCTCGATGGCCGGCATATCGTCCCCGGCCCTTCCGGCGCACCTGCGCGCGGGCGGCTCGATGTGCTGCCCACGGGCCGCAATCTCTATGCTGCCGATCCGCGCACCATGCCGACGCCGACGGCGTTCGAGCTGGGCCGCATGGCGGGCGAAGAGGTGCTGCGCCATCATCTGCAGTCCCATGGCGACTGGCCGAAACATCTGGTTTTCGATCTGTGGGGCAGCGCCAGTCTGCGCAATGGCGGTGAGGATGTGGCGCAGGCGCTGCATCTGATGGGGGCGAGACCGATCCACGACCCCGCCACCGGCCGGGTCACCGGTATTGAGGTTCTGCCGCCGGCGAGCCTGGGGCGGCCGCGTGTCGACGTCACCTTTCGCATTTCCGGCCTGTTCCGCGACATGTTCCCGGCGCTGATCGCGCTTCTCGACGCCGCCGCCAAGGCCATTGCGCGGCGGGAGGAAGCGCCGGGCGACAATCCGCTCGCGGAAGAGGCCGCCACGCTCGGGCATATTCCGGCGCGTATTTTCGGCTCCGCGCCCGGCACCTATGGTACCGGCATCGAAGAAAAGCTTGCCAGCGGGAAATGGGACGAACGCGAGGAGTTGGGACAGGCCTATCTCGATGCGGCGAGCCACGCTTTCGGCGGTGCGGACGGGCTGGAGATTTTCGAAGATACCGGTTTTGTGGAGCTGGTCAGGCGCGCCGATCTTCTGGTTCATACCGGGGACGATCCGGGCCGCGACCTTCTGGACGGTTCTTCGGATGTCGCCTTCATCGGCGGTTTTTCCGCCGCGAAAGCTGTGCTTGGCGGCGTCGCCGATATTGTTGCGCTGGATACGACAGATCCGGCGCGCCCGCGTGCAAGGTCGATGACGCAGGCGCTGACGCGGGTGGTGCGCGCGCGTGCCGTCAATCCCCGCTTCATTGCCGGCCAGATGCGGCACGGTCCGCGCGGGGCGGCGGAATTCCTCGAGACGGTGGACCGGTTGATCGGCTTTGCCGAAACCACCCATGCGGTGTCCTCCTCGTTGATCGAGGCGCTTTACGATGCCTATTTCGGTGATGAGGATGTGCGCGATTTCATCCTGCGGGAAAACCCGAATGCGGCGCAGGTGATGGCCGCACGCTTTTTATCCGCCCGCCGTCGCGGGCTGTGGCACAGCCGCCGCAACGCGGTGGATGCGGAACTCGAAATGCTGATCCTGCCGCGCTCCCAAAGGGTGGAGGCGTGATGATGGCCGCTGCCGATCCCGTTCAGCCATTCGGCCGCCGTGGCCTCTGCCCGGCCCTGTCCGCTCCCATGCGCACCGGCGACGGTTTTTTGTCGCGGATCGCTTTCGAGGCGGATATCGACCCGCGCGACATGGTGGCGCTTTGTCAGCTTGCCGAGCGGCATGGCAACGGATTGATCGACATTACCGCCCGCGGCAGCCTGCAATTTCGCGGCCTGACACCGGAAAGTGCCCGCGCTCTGGAAAAAAACGTTCTGGCGCTGGATTTGCCGTTGCGTGCGGGGCTCGCGGTCGAGACGTCGCCTCTCGTTGGTCGGGATGACGCGGAGATTGCCGATGGTTTCCCTCTTGCCGAGGAGATTCGAAAAGAGACCGACAGGCTCGCTCTCCATGAAAAGCTTGCCGCTAAAATGTCTGTCGTCATCGATGGCGGCGGGCGCCTCTCCATGGAAGATTTGCTGGCCGATATTCGCCTGAAAGCTGTGTCGCTTGATGGGCGGACCGTCTGGCGATTGCTCGTGGGTGGGCCGGAAAGTAAGTCGTTGAATGCCGGATTGGTCGAGACGGACATAGCGGCGGGTGTCGTCCTGTCGCTGCTCGTCTATCTGGCCGGCGAAGGGCCGCTTGCCCGTGGCCGCGATCTGGACCATTCGACGATAAAAGCGATCTGCGGTGATCGCCTGCTGGATCGGGTGATTGTTGATGACGCCAGAGCGGCTTCTGCGCCTCTGGGACTGATGATGACGGGAAAGGATCGCTTCGCCATTGCTGTCGCGCCTGCTTTCGGGCAAATCCGGGCCTTCGATTTGTCGCATCTCTGCGAACGGGCCGGTACCCTCGGCATCACGGCCCTGCGGCCAGCACCAAACCATAGCCTGCTATTCTTTGGATCGCCCTCTGCCTGCGGCGCATTGCTTCAGATTGCAAGGGCGTCCGGTTTCATCACGACGGCAGGTGATGCCCGCTCTTCCATTGCCGCCTGTCCCGGTGCGCCGGGCTGCGCTTCGGCTTTTCTTCCTACCCATGAATTGGCCGCCTTTGCTTCTGAGGAATGCGCCTCGTTGCTGGACGGCTCCTTCACGCTGCATATTTCCGGCTGCGGCAAAGGTTGCGCGCGCCCCGCGCCGTCGCTTCTCACTTTTTCCGGCGCCGCCAATGGTCTGGCCTTTTCGATTTCGGGACGCGCCGGCGACGTGCCGGATGGCATTTTACCTTTCCAGCATCAGAGGACGGCGCTTTCGCGGCTTGCCCGTCTTTACGAAAAAGAACATAAGCCCGGGGAAAACGCCGCCACCCTGTTTGTCCGGCTGGGCAAACAGGCAATCGGTGCGGCGCTTCGACAGGATGACCGATGACTGACTATGACTATATTCGCGATGGCAATGCGATCTATGAGCGCTCCTTCGCCATCATTCGCGAAGAAGCGGATTTGTCCGCCTTCACCGAAGAGCAGGCGGATATCGCCATTCGCATGATCCACGCCTGCGGGCAGGTGGAGGCGGCCAGCCATTTCCGCTTTTCACCGGATTTTGTTGCCGCGGCACGTGGTGCTCTACGAGCCGGTAAGCCTGTTCTCTGCGATGCGGAAATGGTTGCCCATGGCGTGACGCGCGCGCGCCTTCCGGCTGAAAATGAGGTGGTCTGCACCCTTCGCGATGCCCGCACGCCGGAGCTGGCGAAAACGATTGGCAACACCCGCTCCGCCGCCGCACTCGATCTGTGGGCAGAGAAGCTGGATGGTGCTCTCGTTGCCATTGGCAATGCGCCGACTGCACTGTTCTATCTGCTTGAGATGCTGGAAAAAGGCGCCCCGCGCCCGGCTGCCATCATCGGCATGCCCGTCGGCTTTGTCGGTGCAGCGGAATCGAAAGACGCGCTGGAGGTAAGTTCACTCGGCATTCCCTATGCCATCGTCAAGGGACGCATGGGCGGTTCGGCCATGACGGCTGCCGCCATCAACGCCGTTGCGAGGGCTGGCCTGTGAGCGCGGCGCTTTTCGAACATCCGAAGGGTAAGCTTGTGGGCGTCGGCACCGGCCCCGGAGATCCAGAGCTTCTGACGCTGAAGGCTGTCCGCGCCATTGAAAATGCCGATGTGCTTGCCTTCTTCTGCAAGAAAGGCGGCAGCGGCAATGGTCGCGGTATTGTCGAAGCCTTCATCCGGCCCGGAACGCTGGAAATGCCGTTGGTCTATCCGGTAACCGTCGAAAGCGATAAAAACGGCAGCGATTACCGTGATGCCATCGCCGCTTTTTTCGATCAGTCGGCGAAGGACATCGCTGTTCATCTCGAAGCCGGGCGCAATGTCGCCGTGCTGTCGGAAGGCGATCCGCTGTTTTACGGTTCTTATATGCACCTTCATTTGCGGCTTGCGCCATCTTACCCGGCGGAAGTCGTCGCTGGCATCACGGCCATGTCCGGCTGCTGGTCCATGGCCGGACTGCCGCTGGTGCAGGGCGACGATATTTTGAGCGTGCTTCCCGGTACGCTCGGCGAAGATGTGCTGACGGAACGTCTGTCCGGCACGGATGGCGCGGTGATCATGAAGGTGGGGCGCAACCTGCCGAAGATTCGCCGGGCGCTGGAAAAGGCCGGTAAGCTTGAAGAGGCGCTTTATGTTGAGCGTGGCACCATGGCCAACAGCCATGCGGTGAGGCTCCTCGAACGCGATTCATCGCCTGCACCCTACTTTTCGCTGATTTTGGTGCCGGGCTGGAAAACCAGACCCGCTGGAGGCGAAACGCCATGACCGGCAGGGTGGTCGTTGTCGGCCTTGGTCCCGGCAGTGCGGCGCAGGTGACGCCGGAGGCGCTTGCCGCCGTCGAGGCGTCGGAGGATTTCTTCGGCTATATTCCCTATCTCGACCGTCTATCGCTGAGACCCGATCAACGCCGCCATGCTTCGGACAATCGTGAGGAAATCTCCCGCGCCGAACAGGCGCTGCGGCTTGCAGCTTCCGGCGGCAAGGTGTGCGTGGTGTCCGGCGGCGATCCCGGCGTTTTCGCCATGGCGGCTGCGGTTTGCGAGGCGATCGAAAGTGGCCCCGCCGAATGGCGCGATATCGATTTCTCTGTCGTGCCCGGTGTGACTGCCATGCTGGCCGTAGCCGCAAAGGCTGGCGCGCCGCTTGGCCATGATTTCTGCGCCATTTCGCTGTCGGATAATCTGAAACCCTGGGGCATCATTGAAAAACGGCTGATCGCGGCGGCGGAAGCGGGCTTTGTGATGGCTTTCTACAATCCCGTCAGCAAGGCGCGTCCACACCAGCTCGGTACCGCTTTTGACCTGTTGCGGGCGCATTTGCCCGGTTCGGTGCCGGTGATTTTCGGTCGTGCGGCAGGCCGGGTGGATGAGCGTATTCGGGTCGTGCCTCTTTCGGAAGCCTCGAGCGATATGGCGGATATGGCTACCTGCATCATCGTCGGTTCGGTTGAAACCCGTCTGATCGAACGTTCCGGCAAAGAACCGTTGGTTTATTCGCCGCGTTTTTCAAGAAGAGAGAGCTGATGGCGAATGGCGGTGAGCGCAGCGGCAATATCCGGCACCGTCACGTCATTCAGGGGCGCGCCGTTCCGCTGTCGCGGCCGGTCGATCATGATGACCGGCAGGCCGAGCCGTCGCGCTGCTTCGATCTTGCCATAGCTCGCGCTGCCACCGGAGTTTTTCGAGATCACCGTGTCGATGCGGTTTTCTTCCAGCATGCGGATTTCGTCGTCCAGCGCAAAGGGGCCGCGCGCGGTAATGTAGCGCGCATGCGGCAGTTTCAGTGGCGGCTCCACCGGATCGACGCTGCGGATGAGATAGCTGTGCTGGGGCGCGGCTTCGAAAGGAAGAAGCTCCTGCCGTCCCAAAGCGAGAAACACGCACCTGCCTTCGCTGCCGAGCGCGGTGACAGCTTGTTCGACAGTGTCGACACCATGCCACCTGTCACCCGGCTGGCGCTGCCAGGCAGGACGCGAAAGGACGACCAGCGGAACTTTGGCAAGCCATGCCGCCTCAATGGCATTGGCGGAAATCTTCGCCGCATAGGGATGGGTGGCGTCCACCAGAATATCGAAATTCTCTGCGCGAATGAAATCCGCCAGCCCGCGCGCGCCGCCAAAGCCGCCGCTGCGCATCGGCACCGGCTGTTCGACCGGCGAGAGTGTGCGGCCGGCCATGGAGAGCAGGATTCGGTAGCCGGGTTCTTCGGCCAGCCTGCCGGCCAGGATACGGGCATCCGCCGTGCCGCCAAGGATGAGTATGGAGCGTGTCATGACGTCTGAATATTCCGGAACGGGCGATGCTTCCACAGAAAAGAAAGAGAAGCCGTGGCTTTCCATCGTCGGCATTGGCGAGGATGGGCTAGAGGGGCTGGGCCGGAACGCGATTGAGGCGATAGAGGTGGCCGAGGTGGTTTTCGGCGGCAAACGCCATCTGGAACTGGCGGCCTCGGCCATTCGAGGTGAAGCACGGCGCTGGCCGGTGCCGTTCGATACGGATATGGGCGATGTCGTGGCGCTGCGCGGCAAAAGGGTTTGTGTGCTCGCTTCCGGCGATCCGTTCTTTTATGGCGTCGGTGTTACGCTTCTGCGGCGTATCGATGCGGGTGAGACAGTTTGTTATCCCTCGCCCTCCGCTTTCTCGCTGGCCGCCGCACGGCTTGGCTGGGCGCAGCAATCGGTCGACTGCATTTCGCTGCACGGACGTTCCATCGATCTCCTGCGGCCGTATCTCCATGCCGGTGCGCGGATCATCGCGCTTACCTCGGACGCCCACGCCCCGGCCTTGATCGCGGAATTGTTGTCCGATTTGGGTTTCGGCCAGTCGGAATTTGTCTTGCTTGAAGCCTTGGGCGGAGAGCGAGAGAGGCGGCGGCAGGTCAGGGCGGCCGATTTCGCGTTTGCTGATATTGATCCGCTGAACGTGGTGGCGATTGATGTCGTGGCGAATGAACGTGCGCGCGTTCTGCCTTTCACATGTGGGCTTGATGACAGCCTGTTCGAACATGACGGGCAAATCACCAAGCGTGAAATCCGCGCCGTGACACTTTCCTCTCTGGCCCCACGGCGGGGCGAGTTGCTGTGGGATGTCGGTGCCGGTTCGGGTTCGATCGGTATCGAATGGATGCTGTCGCACCACTCGCTCCGCGCCATCGCCATAGAACAACACCCGGAAAGGGCGGAGCGTATCGCCCGCAACGCCGAAGCTTTCGGTGTGCCGGCGCTTGAGGTGATGATCGGTGCGGCCCCTGCGGCTTTTGAAGGCTTGCCTCAGCCGGATGCGATTTTCATCGGCGGCGGCGGCAGTGAAGCGGGCGTGCTAGAGGGAGCTATGGAGGCCCTGAAACCCGGCGGGCGGCTGGTCGCCAATGCGGTGACGTTGGAAATGGAGGCGGTGCTGCTTGCCGCCCATGCGCGGCACGGCGGATCGATGATCCGTCTGGATGTGTCGCGGGTGGTGGCTGTCGGTTCCATGTCTGGTTGGCGTCCGGCAATGCCGGTGACGCAATGGAGCTGGAACAAGCCATGGTGACCGTGGCTGGCATCGGTTGTCGCAGAGGCACGGGTTCAGATGCTGTTATTGCCGCCGTGCGCGCTGCGGAGCATGCTGCGGGTATGAGGACGGAATGCCTGGCGACTGCGCCGCTCAAAGCCGATGAAGCCGGTCTCGTGGAGGCGGCGAAAAGCCTGTCGCTGTCGCTTGAAATCGTCTCGCAGGAACGGCTCGAGGCGGTTGCTTCGAAAACAATGACATTTTCACAGGCAAGCCTAGATCATGCCGGCTCGCCGAGCGTGAGCGAAGCGGCGGCGCTTGCCGCCGCCGGAGAGAATGCAAGGCTGGTCGCGCCGCGTCTTGTCGTTGGCGATGTGACTGTGGCCATCGCAACCACTGATGATGGCTCACATGATGGCGACTGCACCATCGAACATGGAGAACAACAATGACGGTTCATTTCATCGGCGCCGGTCCGGGCGCCGCCGATCTCATTACGGTGCGCGGGCGCGATCTTATCGCCGCCTGCCCGGTGTGTCTTTATGCCGGGTCGCTGGTTCCGAAGGCGCTTATCGAATATTGCCCGCCGGGCGCCCGCATCGTCGATACGGCAGCACTTTCGCTTGACGAGATCGAGGCGGAATTCGTGGCCGCAGCAAAGGCCGGCAAGGATGTGGCGCGGCTGCATTCCGGCGACCTTTCCGTCTGGAGCGCCATGGGCGAGCAGATTCGCCGTCTGGAGCGACTGGGTCTCGATTATACCGTCACGCCCGGCGTGCCCTCCTTTGCCGCTGCGGCAGCCACTTTGCAGAGGGAGCTGACGGTGCCGGAAGTGGCGCAGAGCCTTGTGCTGACCCGCATTTCCGGGCGCGCATCGAAGATGCCTGACGGTGAGACGCTGAAGGCTTTCGGTGCGACAGGCGCAACGCTCGCCGTCCATCTCGCCATTCATGCCATCGGCAAGGTGGTGGAAGAGCTGACGCCGCTTTACGGCTCCGACTGCCCGGTCGCCATCGTCGTTCGCGCGTCCTGGCCGGATGAGCGTGTTATCAGCGGCAGGCTGTTCGACATTGAGGACAAGCTCGCCGCCGAGCCGGTGGAGCGCACCGCCCTGATCTTTGTGGGGCGTGGACTTGCCTCGACGGATTTTCGCGAAAGTGCGCTTTATAGCACCGACTATGTGCGGCGGTTCCGGTCTCCGAAGGAAGATGCGAAAGGCTGATGCGACGGCGTGGAGGCGGTGCGGCCCTTGAGCGCGCCCTGACGATCGAACACCAGAATATCAAGCGCAATGGCCGGCGTCTTCAGCGCCGCCGCTGCGGTTACCCAGGCTTTTTCCGCCACGATCGCGCCGAGATCTATCCCGGCACGTTCGGCCAACTCAAAGGCGTGCGCGACCATGTTGGCCTGACGGATGGCAATGGCGAGATTTTCATCTCCTCCGGCTTCCGTCGCCAATGCCGCCAGTGCATCGAGATCGGCCAGCCCCTTCTTGGAGTGCACGTCAAGCATGCCCTGGGCGAGCTTGGTCATCTTGGCGACGCCGCCGGCAATCGTCACCCGCTCGACGGGGTGGCTGCGCAGATATTTCAGCATGCCGCCAATGAAATCGCCCATGTCGATCAGCGCGGTTTCCGGCAGATCGTAAAGCGCCTGCCCGGCCTTTTCGGAGGTGTTGCCGGTGGCGCCCAGCACATGGGTGCAGCCGGTCGCACGCGCCACATCGATGCCGCGCCAGATGGAGTGAATCCACGCCGAGCAGGAAAAGGGAATGACAATGCCGGTGGTGCCGAGGATGGAAATGCCGCCGACGATGCCGAGCCTGCCGTTCAGGGTTTTTTCCGCCAGTTTCTCGCCGTCGCGGACGGAAATCTCGATCTCGAAATCGGCGCTTTCTCCGGCCACCTCGCGAATGGCTGTTTCGATCATCTTGCGCGGCACGGGGTTGATGGCGGGTTCTCCCGGCGGCAGGGGCAGGCCCGGCCGGGTGATGGTGCCGACGCCCTTTCCGGCCTTGAAGGTGATGCCGCTTCCCGGTTGACCTCGCCGCACCGTGCTTTCGATCAGCGCACCGTGGGTAACATCCGGATCGTCTCCGGCATCCTTGACGACGCCGGCGCGGGCGAAGTTTTCGCCCTTTTCCTCGGTGGCGAGGGAAAATGCCGGCCTCGCACCGCTTGGAAGTTCGACCTCGACAGGGTAAGGAAACTCGCCGGTCAGAAGGGCGGCGCAAGCCGCCTTCGTGGCGGCTGCCGCGCAGGTGCCCGTGGTCCAGCCGCGGCGAAGGGTCTTTCCATCCGTATCCATATGAATTTCTATAGCCGGGACGGCTTTTTCCGTCATCGTTAAAAAGCAGCCAAGAAGAATGTCGATAGCGCAGATTTTGAACAGCATTGCCGCAAAAGGTCCGGTCTTCGAAGCCGGTCACGTCTGGCTCGCGGGCGCAGGGCCGGGCGATGTGCGTTATCTGACGCTGGAAGTGGCGCTCGCGCTGTCTCAGGCCGATATCATCGTGCGTGATGCGCTGGTGAGCGACGAAGTCATAGCGCTTGGTCCGCAGGCGGAGATTGTGTTTGCGGGCAAAAGGGGTGGCAAGCCCTCTGCGACACAGGATGATATTACCGCTTCACTGATCGATTTCGCCGGCCAAGGCAAAAAGGTGCTGCGGCTGAAGGGCGGCGATCCGTTTATTTTCGGGCGCGGCGGCGAAGAGGCGGAGGCGCTTGTCCATGCCGGCATTCCGTTTCGCATATTGCCGGGCATGACCTCGTCGTTCACCGCGCTCGCTTCCGCCGGCATCCCCGCCACCATGCGCGGCATCAGCCGCGCCATAACTCTTGCCACGGGCCACGCGGCGGGCACCGAAGAGGATCTGGACTGGCTGGCGCTGGCGAAAACACGCGAACCCATCGTCGTTTATATGGGGCTCAAGAATATCGGCACGATTGCCAGCCTTTTGATGCAGGGCGGTCGTTCCGGCGAAACGCCGGTCGCCGTCATCATGTCGGCAACGACGGCGCAGGAGCGGATTTTCATCGGCTCGCTGGAAAGCATAGCTGACGATGCAAAGCGGGAAAATTTCGAAGCGCCGGCTTTGATCGTTATCGGCGAGATTGTTTCGATGCGGGCGCGTCTTGGAGTTTCCGGCTCATGACGGTGCGGGCGATCATCATCGGTGCGCCACGTTCGGGTTCCGGCAAGACCAGTGTGACCATCGGCCTGCTCCGGGCCTTTGCCCGACGCGGTATCAATGTGCGCGGCATCAAGACGGGGCCTGACTACATCGATCCCGGTTTCCATGCCTTCGCCACCGGCACATCGGGTCTTAATCTGGATAGCTGGGCCATGCGGCCGGAATTGCTGCGGCACCTGTTTTTGCAGCAGACCGAGGATGCGGAACTCGTTCTGATCGAAAGCGCCATGGGCCTGTTCGACGGTATTCCGGTTGCGGAAAATCGCACGGGTTCGGCGGCGGATCTGGCGCGGCTGTTCGGAATTCCGGTGCTGCTGGTGCTGGATGTGTCCGGCCAGTCGCAGACGGCTGCTGCCGTCGCCCATGGTTTTGCTCACTACGATCCAGCCGTTACCATGGCGGCGGTGGTGCTAAATCGGGCGGGCAGCGAAAGACACCGGACGCTGTGCACGGAAGCCATCGAAAAAATCGGCCTTCCCGTTGCCGGCTGCGTGCTGCGTGATCCGTCGCTCATCCTGCCCGAACGGCATCTGGGGCTGGTGCAGGCCAGCGAGCATCCGGAGATCGATGCGCATATCGAACGGCTGGCGGATGCGATGGAAAAATCCATCGATCTCGATGCACTGCTTTCTCTCGCCGCGCCGGTGAATGTGTCTTCCGGCTCGGTGGATGTGGCGATTGCACCGCCCGGCCAGCGCATCGCGCTGGCGGAGGATGCGGCGTTCACTTTCCTTTATCCGCATCTCAGGAAGCATTGGCAGGCGGCCGGGGCCGAGATCGTGCCGTTCTCCCCGCTCGCGGATGAGGCGCCTGACGGGAGCTGCGATATTTGCTGGCTGCCGGGAGGGTATCCCGAGCTTTTTGCCGGAAAGCTTGCGGATGCGGCTGGCTTCAAGGCCGGCCTTGCCCGCTTTGCCGCGACAAAGCCCGTTCATGGCGAGTGCGGCGGTTACATGGTGCTCGGCGAAGCGCTGGAAGATGCGGATGGCGTGACCCATGCCATGACCGGGCTTCTGTCCCATGCCACCAGCTTTGCGACGCGCAAGATGAATCTCGGCTACCGGCAGGCAACAATCGCGGCAAGCGGACCGCTCGGCATGGCGGGGGATGTTCTGCGCGGCCATGAGTTCCACTATGCGCGGGTTACCGATCCCGGTCGCGATGAGCCCTTCGCCCAGATTGCTGACGGGCAGGGTCGTCCGCTCGGGCCATCAGGTGGCAGAAGAGGTTTTGTCTCGGGTACCTTCTTCCATGCCATCGCCAGAGGCTGTTGATCGTTTCCGGGTTTGGTCCGCGGACCTGCGGCAAAGTGGACCAAGCTGCGAAAGTTTGTAGGCTTGGATCACGGGAAAGTGCTATAGATTTCTTTATAGGGCATGGAAGAGCGGAGTTATCTCCCGTGATCCATGTTCGATGAAGCGCGGTGGGACCGAAAGCCGCTTCATATGTCCCGGTCCGAACCTGCTCTCGCGCATTTATATCGAGCGTGCCTACCAATGATGAAACCCGGATTTTTTGTCTCCGCTGCTCTTGCCGCATCCATTCTGCTGGCCCCCTTGGGCACCGGTGTCGATGGTATGGCTGCCCACGGCGGTGAAGACTATGCGACGCTGGAAAAGCTCGGTGCGGCACTGTTCGACGATCCCAGTCTTTCGATGAACCGCACCATGGCCTGTTCCACTTGCCATATGCAGGCCGCCGGTTTTTCCGATGCGCGGGAGAGCGACAAGGTGGGGCGGGATGTATCGCTTGGCGATGACGGCATTTCACTGGGTGACCGCAACGCGCCGACTGCGGCTTATGCTCGCTTCACGCCGCCTTTCGGCAGGAATGCGGCGGGAGAATATGTCGGCGGGCAGTTTTGGGATGGCCGCGCCTCTCTTCTGGAAGATCAGGCGGGTGGTCCGCCGCTCAATCCCCTCGAAATGGGCATGCCGGACAAGGCCTCGGTCGTCAAACGGCTCAGGGAAAACCCGGATTATGTCGCGGCTTTCGGCACGCAGTTCGGCAAGGATGTTTTTGAAAGCGACGATACCGCCTATGCCGCGATGACGAAGGCGCTGGCGAGCTTTGAGCGCTCGGATGAGTTCTCCACCTTCGATTCCAAATATGACCGCTTCCTGCGCGGCGAGGAGAAGCTGACCGATCAGGAAGAGCTGGGTCGGGTCCTGATCTCCTCGACGCAATTTACCAATTGCAATACCTGCCACGAAATCCGCGGCGCCAAGGGCCTGGAAGACGGCCTCTTCACCAACCACAAATATTTCAACATCGGCGTTCCCGCCAATATATCGGTTCGGGCCGTGAACGGCTCCAAGCCGGGCGCGATCGATCTGGGGCTGGCGCAAAATCCTGAAGTTGCCGGCGATGCTGCCCAGCGTGGCAAGTTCAAGGTGCCAACGCTGCGCAATGTCGCCGTCACCGGTCCTTACATGCACAATGGCGTGTTTAAGGATTTGCGCACGGTGGTGCTGTTTTACGTGAAATATAAAAGCAAGAAGCCGAGCCGCCAGATCAATCCGGAAACGGGCAAGACGTGGGATGCGCCGGAAGTGCCTGAAAACATCGCCATGACGGAACTGACATCCGCGCCGGCGTTGGACGACAAGCGTGTGGACGCCATCGTCGCCTTTCTGAAGACGCTGACCGACAAAAGATACGAGCATCTTCTGCCGAAGGAAGATGGGCAGGCGAACGCGCCGCCTGCCCAGCCGGTTTCGTCAAGCGTTACGCCGAAAGCGCCTTGAATTCGGCGAGAACCGCATCGCCCATTTCGGAGGTGCCGACCTGACGGCTGCCCTCGGCCATGATGTCGGCGGTGCGGATGCCCTTGTCGAGCACGTTTGCGATCGCCGTTTCGAGCTTCGTCGCCTTATCCACCATGTTGAATGAATAACGCAGGCACATGGCGAAGGACGCGATCATGGCGATGGGGTTGGCGATGCCCTTTCCGGCAATATCCGGGGCCGAACCGTGGACCGGCTCATACATGGCCTTGCGCTTGCCGGTCTTGGCGTCAGGCGCGCCAAGCGAAGCGGAGGGCAGCATACCGAGCGAGCCGGTGAGCATGGCGGCGACGTCGGAGAGCATGTCGCCGAAGAGGTTGTCGGTGACGATCACGTCGAACTGCTTGGGCTTACGCACCAGCTGCATGCCGCCGGCATCGGCCAGCATATGTTCCAGCTGAACGTCCTTGAACTTGGCGGCGTGGGTTTCGGTGACCACCTGGTTCCACAGAACGCCGGATTTCATCACGTTGCGTTTTTCCATCGAGCAGACGCGGTTGTCGCGGGTGCGGGCCAGTTCGAAAGCGACGCTGGCAATGCGCTCGATTTCGAAAGTGTCGTAGATCTGCGTGTCGATGCCGCGCTTCTGGCCGTTGCCGAGATCGATGATCTGCTTCGGCTCACCGAAATAAACGCCGCCCGTTAGCTCGCGGACGATGAGGATATCGAGGCCTTCGACCAGTTCCGGCTTCAGCGAAGAGGCTGCGGCAAGTGCCGGGTAGCAGATGGCCGGGCGCAGATTGGCGAAAAGTTCGAGATCCTTGCGCAGACGCAGCAGGCCGGCTTCCGGGCGGTGCTCGTAGGGCACGCCATCCCATTTCGGGCCGCCGACGGCGCCGAACAGGATCGCATCGGCGGCAAGCGCCTTTTCCATATCCGCATCGGAAATCGCCACGCCATGCGCGTCATAGGCAGAGCCGCCGACCAGACCTTCCGAGACGGTGAAGCCGGCATTGTGCGCGCTGTTCATATAATCGATCAGCTTGCGAACTTCGGCCATGGCTTCGGGGCCGATACCGTCACCGGGCAGCAGGAAAAGCGAACGAACTGTCATGAGAACCCTCCTTGGGCGGCGCGCCGAAAAACATCCTGAAGGGTTTTCGATTGCGGCGAGCGCGGCGTCAAACTCATTCCGTCCTGCACATGGCAAATCGTGTCGCAGCCGGACGGGATGGGAGGTCTCTTATCTCCGCCTCAAGGGCTTTTCAAGCAAAGCAAAAGCCGATCTGGTACGGTTTGGTACGGGATCGGCTTTTTTGAAGAGCAGAAATGTGGTCAGGCCCAGGGGCGGACCGAGGCGTTTGCCTTTTCGAACGTGTCGATAGCGCCCGAATGTTCGAGCGTCAGGCCGATATCGTCCAGACCGTTCAGCATGCAGTGACGCTTGAATTCATCGATCTCGAAGGTGATCGTGCCGCCATCGGGGCCGCTGATTTCCTGACTTTCCAGATCGACGGAGAGAACGGCATTCGATCCGCGCGACGCATCGTCCAGCAACTTTTCGAGGTTCTCGGGGCTGACGACGATCGGCAGGATGCCGTTCTTGAAACAGTTATTGTAGAAGATGTCGGCGAAGCTGGTGGAGATCACGCAGCGGATGCCGAAATCGAGAAGCGCCCATGGCGCATGTTCGCGCGAAGAGCCGCAACCGAAATTGTCACCCGCGACAAGAATCTGGGCGTTCTGGTAGGCGGGCTTGTTCAGTACGAAATCCGGATTGGGCGAACCATCCTCGAGATAACGCGACTCGGCGAAGAGGCCCTTGCCGAGGCCGGTGCGCTTGATGGTCTTCAGATAGTCTTTCGGAATGATCATATCGGTGTCGATATTGACCACCGGCATGGGCGCGGCAACGCCCGTCAGCTTGGTGAATTTTTCCATCTGTCGCTTCCCGTGTTTCCCTTCAACAAAATCCGGGGCTGGTTAAAGCTCACCGGACGTGTTCTGCCGGGAAATACTGCAAAACTCATCACTTTAGAAGCGCAAACCCGCATTCTTCAGTACGCCGTGCGCGGCGCTCTGGCATTTTTGCCGACTTGAGACGATCTCAGAGATCGATAATCGTGCCCTTACCGTCGTTCCAGACGCGCATATCGCGCTGGTTACGGGGCTTGACCGGAATGGGGGCCGGCTTCAGACGCGCGGAAAGCAGGCGAGCAGCACTGAGAACCGCGAGCACGCCGATGAAAGCGACCGTGAGCGACGCGGTGAACAGGGCGACTATCGCCAGAATTGCAATGCCGGATGCGGCGATGAAAAACGAACGTATGCCTTGCATGATCCAAACCTTTCTATCCAGACGAATGTGGGCCTTCTTCTTCCGGCTTGCAAGAGGATTCAGTGGATTGTCAGCTTGCAGATGTCACAAAAGCTTGACACAAGTGCGGCATGGTCAACTTTTCCGAAAATATTCTTGTGAGACCACGTCGTTCGTTGCTCTCCGTGCCGGCCATCAATGTCCGGGCACTGGAAAAAATCCGCGATCTCGATTGTGACGGGGTGATCCTCGATCTGGAGGATTCGGTCGCACCCGGGATGAAGGACGAGGCGCGGGACAATCTGCAAAAGCTGTTTTCGGAAGCGCCTTTTGCAGCGGGCGAGACCATTATCCGCATCAACCCGCTTTCCACGCCGGATGGGAAGGCGGATTTGCAGCTTGCGCTTTCCTGCCGGCCGGATGCAATTCTTTTGCCGAAGGTGGAGCAGCCGGCCGATATTCACGAGGTGGCTGATCTTCTGGCCGAGGCGGATGTGCCGGAGCACCTGAAAATCTGGGCGATGATCGAAACGCCGCTTGGTGTCCTGAATGCCGCCTCAATTGCTGACGCTGCCCATACGCCGGATGCGCGGCTTTCGGCTTTTCTCATCGGGCTCAACGACCTGCGCAAGGAAACGCGGGTTCCAGCCCTTCCCGGACGCACTTATCTCGTACCCTGGATGATGCAGGTGGTGCTTGCCGCCCGTGCCTATGGTCTGGATGTCATCGACAGCGTCTCGAACGATTTCCGCGATATCGCCGCTTTCGAAGCCGAATGTGAGCAGGGTCGCGCCATGGGTTTCGATGGCAAGATGCTGATCCATCCGGCCCAGATCGAGCCGGCCAATCGGCGCTTTGCCCCGGACGATGCCGCTGTTGCGGAAGCCCGCGAGATCATTGCCGCTTTCGCAAAACCGGAATCTGTGGAATTGAACGTCATCAACATGAACGGTCGGATGATCGAACGGCTGCATGTGGGGCAGGCCGAGAGGCTGGTCGCCATGGCCGATATCATCGCACAAAGAGAGGCAAATAAGACGTGAAGGTCTATCGTTTCATAACCGGTCCCGACGACGCGAAATTCTGTCACCGGGTCACCGAGGCGTTGAACAAGGGTTGGGAACTGGCCGGCTCACCGAGCTATGCCTTCAATGCCGCAAGCGGCATCATGCATTGCGGCCAGGCCGTGACCAAGGTGGTCGAGGGCAAGGAATACCATCCGGATATGAAGCTCGGCGAGCAGTGAGCGGTGCTAGCCGCCCCGATCAGCGATCGGCGGCGGCCTCGTCGGCGCTTTCTTCGATCCGCTCCATGTCGTCGTCCGACAGGCCGAAATGGTGGCCGATTTCGTGGATGAGGACATGGGTGATGATATCGCCCAGCGTCTCCTCGTTCTCGGCCCAGTAGTCGAGAATCGGACGGCGATAAAGCGTGATGCGGTTCACCATCTCGCCCGTTTCCATGGTGAAACGTTCGGAGATGCCGCGTCCTTCGAACAGTCCGAGAAGATCGAAGGGTGTTTCGAGCGCCATGTCTTCGAACACGTCATCGGTCGGAAAATCGGCGATCTCGATGATGAGATCTTTCGTCAGCGCGCGAAATTCTTCCGGCAGGTGGCCATATGCCTCGATCGCAAGCGACTCGAAGGCGGAAAGTGTCGGCGCATGGCGGTCCCGCCAATCGTCGGTCTGGTCTATGCGGGCCATTTCTGCTCCTTGTTGGAAGGCCCATATAAACACTTGCTGGACAAATTTCGAGACCCGACTGCTTCACCCGCCGAAAAAGCATGAAATTCTTGGCGTTACAGTTACTTTTCAAGCCGTCGTCATCTTGACATAAACGGGCGTCTCGCGTAATCGGCACCCAAATTGATGGCGTAGTGCGCCTTCTGTTTATTCCGCCCTTCAAAAGGCGGCTTCACCGGCAGACATTCAAAGGGGCATTCAGTCCTGACGGATTTCCGCTACTCCGACTGATAAAAAGACGGCCAGCTTGCATTTGCGGGCAGAGCCGGAACGAACATGAAAGGATAAAAAATGTTCGCAGTCATCAAGACCGGCGGTAAGCAGTACCGCGTAGCGGCCGACGCCGTGCTGACCATCGAAAAGCTGGAAGCAGAGGCAGGCGCAACTGTAGAATTCACCGAAGTTCTCGTTGTTGGCGAAGGCGCCGACGCCAAGTTCGGTGCTCCCTTCGTGAAGGGCGCCATCGTCAAGGCTGAAGTTGTCGAGCACAATCGCGGCAAGAAGGTCATCGCCTTCAAGAAGCGTCGTCGTCAGAACTCCAAGCGTTCGCGCGGCCATCGTCAGCATCACACTGTCGTCCGCATTACGGACATCGTTGCTGCCTGATCGGCGCGACACGGGAAACAAGGTTTAAAGGAGAACTCCAATGGCACACAAAAAAGCTGGCGGTTCCTCGCGTAACGGTCGCGATTCCGAATCCAAGCGCCTTGGCGTAAAGAAGTTCGGCGGCGAAGCTGTCATTCCAGGCAACATTATTCTGCGTCAGCGCGGCACGCAGTGGCATCCGGGCGCCAATGTTGGCATCGGCAAGGACCACACGATTTTCGCACTGACCGCAGGTAACGTGAACTTCCGTACGAAGGCCAATGGCCGCGTATTCGTATCCGTGGCCCCGAAAGCGGAAGCCGCAGAATAAGCCGGTAAGCGTCATATGCAGCCGGTGTCCCATCGACCCGGCTGAGACGTATCAGGTTCAGTCAAGAAAACAGGGGAGATGGGGCACCACCCAACTCCCCTTTTTCTTTAACCCCAAGGAGGGACTGAACCATGCAAGCTGAATTGTTGAGGGTTGACCAATCACGGTCACCCGAGGAACGGCCGAGGCCCGATCGGTCGAGGAGCGATTGCCCCGTTTTACTGTCGCAGAGGCTGGTTTTGCGCAAGCCTCACGAAGAAGACATCGACGCCCTTGCCCATCTTGCCAACAATGCCAATATTGCGACCATGGTGTCGCGTATGCCGCACCCTTACACGGCCAAAGACGCCGCGGATTTTGTGCGACGCTCCAAAGCTGGCGAGATTGGCAAGTGCGTCTATGCGATTACCCGCATGGACAATGGCGAGTTTCTGGGCTGCTGCGCGCTCGAACCCCAGGAAGACGAAAAGACGCTGGAAATCGGTTACTGGCTGGGGGAACCCTACTGGAACCGGGGTTACATGACGGAAGCCGCGCATGCGCTGATCGACATGGCCTTCCGCACGCGTGAAATCGACCAGATCGATGCCCGTTGCCGGGTCACCAACATCGCGTCGCGCCGCGTCATCCAGAAATGCGGTTTCCAGTTCCAGGGCTCCGGCATGGTCGGTTCTCTGGCGCTTGGCGGCATGGTGCCGGTCGAATGGTACAGGCTGGACCGCAAGACCTGGGTTTCGCTGAAGAGCTGGGGGGATATGGGATGAGCACGATAGAGCTTACCCGTCGCCGCGCCGCCACTGCCGTAGCGCCGCCCGGCCCCTGCCCTGTCATCGAGACAAAGCGTCTGGTGCTGCGGCCGCAGCGGCTTTCCGATGCCGGCAGCATTGCGGAATCGCTTGGCGATTTCGCCGTGACCAGAATGTTGGCCCGCGTTCCGGCGCCCTACCACAAGCAGGATGCGCTGGAATGGCTGGTCTTGCGCACCTCCGGCACCCTGCCCGACTGGGATTTCGCCATTACCAGCGGCGACGATACCCTGATCGGTGTCGTCTCGGTGGAATTGCGGCACGGCGAGTGGCATCTCGGCTACTGGCTGAACCGCTTCTACTGGGGCAAGGGTTACATGACCGAGGCGGTGGCCGCCGTGGTCGAGCGGTTCTTCCGCCGTATGCCCGGAGTGGCCCTTCACTCCGGCGTATTTGCGGATAATCCCGCTTCGCTGCGCGTGCAGGAAAAACTCGGCTTCCGGGTGACCGGTTGCCATCAGGTCTACGCCACGGCGCGCGCCGCCATGGTGGCGCATATCGGTACGAAGATCACGGCTGAGGATTTCATTCAGCCGCATCGTACTTGAGGAGCATTGCAAGGCCGGTTTGATCCAAACCGGCCTTGTCTCGCGCATGGGCTTCCCGCACGATAGTCTTTGACCTTGCGGAGAAGCGCTTGTATTCGAAACGACGATATTTTTGTTCGACGCAATGGCAAGATTGTTGCGTCCGCAAACCGACAGAACGGCAGTCCGATGAAATTTCTCGATGAAGCAAAAGTCTATATCAAGTCCGGTGACGGTGGCGCGGGCGCCGTTTCCTTCCGGCGCGAAAAATTCATCGAATTCGGCGGTCCTGACGGTGGCGATGGCGGACGCGGCGGCGATGTCTGGGTTGAGGTGGTCAACGGCCTCAACACGCTGATCGACTTCCGTTTCCAGCAGCATTTCAAGGCCTCCATCGGACAGCACGGCATGGGCAAGACCCGCACCGGCGCCAAGGGTTCGGATGTGGTGCTGAAGGTACCCGTCGGTACGCAGATATTCGAGGAAGACAATGAAACGCTGATCGTCGATCTGACGAAGGAAGGCCAGCGCTTTCGTCTTGCCGCCGGCGGCAATGGCGGTTTCGGCAATGCCTATTTCAAGTCGTCGACCAATCAGGCGCCCACCCATGCCAATCCGGGCCTTGCCGGCGAGGAAAAGACGGTCTGGCTTCGCCTGAAACTGATCGCCGATGCCGGTCTCGTCGGTCTGCCCAATGCGGGTAAATCCACGTTCCTTGCGACGGTCACCCGTGCGCGGCCGAAGATCGCCAACTATCCCTTCACCACCCTTCATCCGAACCTGGGCGTCGCGACCATCGATGGCCGTGAATTCGTGTTGGCCGATATTCCCGGTCTCATCGAAGGCGCGCATGAGGGTGTGGGCATCGGTGACCGTTTCCTTGGCCATGTGGAGCGTACCCGCGTGCTTCTGCATCTCGTTTCCGCGCAGGAGGAGAAAGTCGGCAAGGCCTATAAGACTGTTAAGGCCGAGCTGGACGCCTATGGCGGCGGGCTGACCGACAAGCCGGAAATCGTGGCGCTGTCGCAGATCGACGTGCTGGATGAAAAAGAGCTGAAAAAGAAGGCCAAGGAACTGGAGAAGGCCTGCGGTCGTCCCCCGCTACTTCTCTCCGCTGCTGCCCATATCGGCATGACGGAAGCGCTGCGCGCCCTTCGCGATGTCATCGTCTCGGCGAGCAATGGTGGCGAAACCGCCCTGCCCGACCGGTCGATGCCGCATGAGGACAGCGAGGCCGAGGAAGAGGACGACCGTCTATGAGCCTGACGCGCAAGCCGCTGGCGAGCCATCACCGGATCGTCATCAAGATCGGATCGGCGCTTCTGGTGGACCGGAAGACCGGTCTCAAGAAAGACTGGCTCGACGCCATCTGCGAGGATATCGCCGCGCTGAAGAAAAACGGTGCGGATGTACAGGTTGTGTCTTCGGGCGCCATCGCGCTTGGCCGCACCGTGCTTGGCCTGCCTTCCGGTGCATTGAAGCTGGAAGAAAGCCAGGCGGCGGCGGCTGTCGGCCAGATCGCGCTGGCGCGGGCATGGTCGGAAAGCCTGTCGCAGCATGAGATCGTCGCTGGCCAGATTCTTCTGACGCTCTCCGATACCGAAGAGCGTCGCCGTTATCTCAATGCGCGCGCCACCATCAACCAGTTGCTGAAGATCGGCGCCATCCCGATCATCAATGAAAACGATACCGTGGCGACCACCGAGATCCGTTATGGTGACAATGACCGTCTGGCGGCGCGTGTGGCGACCATGACCGGCGCCGATCTTCTGGTGCTGCTTTCGGATATTGACGGGCTTTACACGGCTCCGCCGCATCTCGATCCCGACGCGAAATTCCTTGAGACGATCGCCGATATTACGCCCGAAATCGAGGCCATGGCAGGCGGTGCGGCATCCGAGCTTTCACGCGGCGGCATGCGCACCAAGATCGATGCGGGCAAGATCGCGACCGCTGCCGGCTGCGGCATGATCATCGCTTCCGGCAAGACGCTTAATCCTTTGAAGGCTATTGAAAACGGCGCGCGCTCCTCATGGTTTGCGCCTTCAGGTACGCCGGTGACGGCGCGCAAGACCTGGATTGCCGGGCAATTGCAGCCGGCCGGCGAAATCCATGTGGATGCCGGTGCGGAAAAGGCTCTTTATGCCGGAAAAAGCCTGCTTCCGGCGGGTGTGCGACTGGTGAAGGGCAATTTCGGCCGTGGTGATGCAATCGCCATTATCGGTGCGGAAGGCCGTGAAGTCGCTCGTGGTCTTGCGGGTTACGATGCTGAAGAGGCGCGTCTTATCATCGGTCACAAGTCCAACGAGATCGAGGCGATCCTTGGTTATGTCGGGCGGGCGGCCATGATTCATCGTGACGATCTGGTGATGACGGGCGCTGCCATCAAAGTTAAAAATGCAAAGAAGGATGAGGTCCATGCCTGAACAGGCCGTGAAGCAGAGCCATGATATTGACGCGTTGATGATGACCATCGGCGCTCAGGCGAAAGCTGCTTCGCGACCGTTGTCCATCGCCGGCACAGACCAGAAGAACCGCGCGCTGCTTGCCATGGCCTCCGCCATCGAGGCATCCAGGGATGCGATCCTTGCCGCCAACAGGAAAGATCTGGTCGCCGCGGAAAGCGCAGGCCTTGCCGTTTCCTTCGTGGACAGATTGACCCTCAACGATGCAAGGATCGCCGGTATTGCCGAAGGCATCCGTTCGGTTGCGGCGCTGCCCGATCCGGTCGGTGAAGTCATCGCCGCCTGGGATCGTCCGAATGGGCTGAAGATCGAGCGCGTGCGCACACCGCTCGGCGTCATCGGCGTGATTTACGAAAGCCGACCGAATGTGACGGCGGATGCCGGCGCTTTGTGCCTCAAGGCGGGCAATGCCGTCATCCTGCGCGGCGGCTCGGATTCGCAACATTCATCGCGTGCTATCCATGCCTGCCTCGTGGAAGGCCTGAAGATCGCCGGTCTTCCCGAGCATGCCATTCAGCTGGTGCCGGTGACCGATCGCGCCGCTGTCGGCGCGCTTCTGAGTGGATTGAACGGCACGGTTGACGTCATCGTGCCGCGCGGCGGCAAAAGCCTCGTGGCGCGGGTACAGTCGGAAGCCCGTGTGCCGGTCTTCGCGCATCTGGAAGGCATTTGTCATGTCTACATCGACAAATCGGCCGATGTCGACATGGCGAAACGTATCGTCGTCAATGCCAAGATGCGCCGCACCGGTATTTGTGGGGCGGCCGAAACGTTGCTGGTGGATGCCGCTGCCGTTTCCACGCATCTTACGCCGCTCGTCAAAGCCTTGATCGAAGCCGGCTGCGAAGTACGCGGTTCGCAGGCCGTTTGCGATGTGGTGGCGGGTCTCACGCCAGCAACGGAAGAGGACTGGCGCACCGAATATCTCGATGCGATCATTTCCGTCGCCGTGGTGGAGGGTATTTCGGGCGCGATCGAACATATCGGCACCTATTCGTCCAACCACACCGAGGCGGTGATCGCCGAGGATCCCGATGTGGTCGCGCGTTTCTTCAACGAACTCGATTCGGCTATTCTACTGCATAATGCCTCGACGCAGTTCGCGGACGGCGGCGAATTCGGCATGGGTGCTGAAATCGGCATTGCCACGGGCAAGATGCATGCGCGGGGCCCGGTCGGCGTCGAGCAGCTTACCTCGTTCAAATACCGGGTGCATGGCACCGGCCAGACACGGACCTGATATTTGCCGGCTGACAAGCGCCTCGACAGACGTTATCTCACCATGCCGCATGTGGAGCGCGGCATGGTCGTCGGCCTGTTCGGTGGTTCTTTCAATCCGCCGCATGCGGGTCACGCGCTTGTGGCCGAGATTGCGCTGCGCAGGCTCGGTCTCGACCAGCTCTGGTGGATCGTCACACCGGGCAACCCGCTGAAAAGCCGTTCGGAGCTGGCGTCTCTGGAAGATCGTATCGCCGCCTGCGAAAAGCTGGTCCACGACCCGCGCATCAAGGTGACGGCCTTCGAAAAATCACTGGGGATGAGCTATACGGCCAATACGCTTGCCAAGGTGAAGGCGAAGAATCCGCATGTCCGTTTCGTCTGGATCATGGGAGCGGACAATCTGAAAAGCTTCCATCGGTGGCAGAAATGGCGGCGGATCGCCGAGACATTCCCGATTGCCGTGATCGATCGGCCAGGCTCCACGCTCTCTTATCTTTCCTCCACCATGGCGCAGGCCTTCAGCCATGCACGGGTGGATGAGGACGATGCTGGCGTTTTGTGGAAAAAAGCGGCCCCTGCCTGGGTTTTCATTCACGGTCCGCGCTCCACGCTCAGCTCCACGGCGCTTCGCAACGGTCGTAAATGACGCCTTCGATCACAAATGATGTATGTGCCGGGTGTCGAAGGGTCCATATCTTGAAAAGTTAATGCTTTGATGCCACCTTCATTATGTGACGCAGAGAATCGCGTCGCCAGTACCTGTTTTGTCATTCTTGGAAAGGAAAACCTCTGACAACAGTACACGCCAAGGGAAGAGCATTTGTTGCTATCCCGAAGGGCCAGGACAGTGGCGCCGATGCCGCCGGCCATGCCCTCGAAACCGTCCTCGCGAGCCTCGAGGACTCCAAGGCTGAAGATATCGTCTCTCTCAACATTGCCGGAAAATCGGCGCTTGCGGACTACATGGTCGTGGTCTCCGGGCGGTCGAACAGGCATGTTTCGGCGATTTGCGAGCATCTTCTCAAGGACATGAAGGATGAAGGGTTCGGAAACGCCCGCGTCGAAGGTCTCGAGACCGGAGACTGGGTGCTGATCGATACCGGCGACATCATCGTTCACGTGTTCCGCCCGGAAATCCGCGCCTTCTACAACATTGAAAAAATGTGGGCGACGCCGGACATGCCGGAAGAGACGCTGCATTGATGCGGTGAGCCTTTGAGCGAGTGCATCGCTTTTGCCGAAGATCATATCTGACTTCGGAAACGGTGCCTCTGGCCGGAAATCAGACCGGCCGCATAGGAATCCGCAGGCTATGCTGTTAAGAGCGTGATCCTGTTGGGTCACGACGAATGCAGGTTTGCGATGCGGATTTCAATTTTTGCGGTGGGACGGCTGAAATCCGGCCCCGAAAAGGATCTTGCGGCCCGTTATATCGAGCGCCTGGCAAAGACCGGCCCGGCGATCGGGTTGGAGTTTTCGCGGGTGATCGAGGTTGCCGAAAGCCGCGCTTCCAATGCGGAGACCCGCAAGCGCGAAGAAGCCGCGATGCTGGAGAAACATCTGGCCGATGGTGCTGCCCTCGTGCTGCTGGACGAGCGCGGAAAGGCGCTTGATAGTCCTGCCTTCGCTTCATTTTTTGGCGATCTGCGCGATAGCGGCAAGCGAGACCTCGTGATCGCCATAGGCGGAGCCGATGGGCTCGATCCCGCGCTTTACGACAAGGCGACGGCCGTTCTCAATCTCGGCAAGCTGACATGGCCGCATCAGATCGTTCGTATCCTGATCGCCGAGCAGCTTTACCGCGCTGTCACGATCCTCTCCGGTCATCCCTATCATCGCGTTTGATCGGGTTTCGATTCGGATAATTGTCTCAATTTCAACATGAAGCTCCGCGACACCGCTGACAGCGCACGGCTTTGGCGGCGGCCTTTCCAGGGCCTCTTGGAAGATCGCGGCAAAATCCCTAATATCGGCGCTTCTGCTTCGGCATCAAAGAAAGTTCACATGGACAACAGGCCTCAACGAAAACGGCACGCTGCCCTTGCGGGCGCGGTTATTGCTGCTTTCGTCATGGGCATCGGTCCGACCTATTCGCGGGACGATGCGGGCGCCGTTCCGGCCGCAGGCGATGATTCGTCGCCGGATGCGCTGCAAACGCTGGAGAAGCGCCGCGACCAGAACCGGCAGGATCTGGAGGAGCTGGTCGACAGCATCGGTCTTTCGGAAGACAAGACAAGGAAGCTTGAGGAAAGCATCGCCTCCCTCAATCAGGACAGCGCCCGCATCCGGGAAGAGCTGATCGCATCGGCTGCCCGGCGTAAGGCGCTGGAAACCAAGATCAGCGACGGTGAGGATCGCCTGGCCAAGCTTTCGGTGCGCGAGGATGGCGTCAAGGCGTCGCTGCGTGAGAGGCGCGGCGTGCTGGCGGAGGTTCTGGCGGCGTTGCAGCGCATGGGCCGAAACCCGCCCCCCGCCCTTCTCGTCTCGCCGGAGGATGCGCTGGCGTCCGTGCGAAGCGCCATTCTTCTCGGCGCTGTCGTGCCCGGCATTCGCGGTGAAACCGACAAGCTGGTCGCCGCTCTCAAAGAATTGACTGATCTGAGGCAGGCAATCGCTCGCGAAAAGGACGATCTTACGGGTATGATGACGGCAAGTCTGGAAGAGGAAAAACGTCTCGACCTGCTGATTGTCGAAAACGATCGCAAGAATACCCAGACGGCGACAGAGCTGGAGGCGGAACGCAAGCGATCCGAAGAGCTTGCGAGCAAGGCGACGAGCCTCGAGGGGCTGGTCAGTTCGCTTGAAGGCGAGATTACCTCGGTGCGGGAGGCGATGGAAAAGGCGCGGGCGGAAGAGCAGCGTCTGGCCCGTCTTTCGGAGGCGGAACGCGAAAAGGAGCGGGCCGCGGCCGAGGCTGGAATGCCTGATAAAAACCGTATTGCGCCCGCATATCCCTTCGCGAGTTTGAAGGGAAAGCTGGAGGTTCCGGTTGCGGGCGAGGTGCTGCGGCGCTTCGGCGATGCGGATGGAACGGGCCACTTTTCCAAGGGAATTGTCGTCGCGAGCGGACCGGAAGCCATCGTGACGGCGCCTGCAGACGGCTTCGTGGTGTTTGCCGGAGATTTTCGCAGTTATGGCCGGATGATTATCCTCAATACGGGTGATGGATATCATGTGGTGATGACGGGCATGGACAATGTGAGGACGCGGCAGGGAATGTTCGTGTTCTCCGGAGAGCCCATCGCCTCCATGGGTGCAAAAAGAGTAGCGAGTGCAGCAGCATTGGCGCTGGAAACCGACAGGCCAACGCTCTACATTGAGTTCAGGAAAGATGGTGTACCGGTTGATTCTCAACCGTGGTGGACCGCAAAAAATACCGGAAGGGCGCACAATGATTCGTAAGGTTTCGCTTCTCCTTATCGGTGGGCTTATGGGCGCCACGGCGATGAGCGTGATTTATTCGGCGAGCATGCCGGCACAGGCGGCCGGGCCTTCGACCTATAAGGAACTGTCGATCTTTGGCGATGTGTTCGAGCGCGTGCGCGCACAATATGTGACGCCGCCGGATGACGAGAAGCTGGTGGAAAACGCCATCAACGGCATGCTGAGTTCGCTCGATCCGCATTCGAGCTTCATGAATGCCAAGGATGCCAACGACATGCGCACCCAGACCAAGGGTGAATTCGGCGGTCTCGGCATCGAAGTGACCATGGAGAACGAGCTCGTCAAGGTCATTACGCCGATTGACGATACACCGGCTTCCCGCGCAGGCATTCTCGCCGGCGACTTCATTTCGGAAATCGACGGTACGCCGGTTCGTGGCCTGAAGCTGGAGCAGGCGGTAGAAAAGATGCGCGGCGCGGTCAAGACGCCGATCAAGCTGACGATCATCCGCCAGGGCGCCGACAAGCCGCTCGAATTCACCGTCATGCGCGATGTCATTGCCGTTCGCGCGGTGAAGTCCCGCGTCGAGGGCGACAATGTCGGTTATCTGCGCGTCATCTCCTTTACCGAGAAGACCTATGACGATCTCGAAAAGGCGATCAAGAAGATCAAGGCGGACGTGCCGGCCGACAAGCTGAAGGGTTATGTGCTCGACCTTCGCCTCAATCCGGGCGGTCTGCTCGATCAGGCGATCAATGTCTCCGACGCCTTCCTCGAACGTGGCGAGGTCGTTTCGACCCGTGGCCGTAACCCCGACGAGACCCGCCGCTTCAACGCGACGGCAGGCGATCTGACCGATGGCAAGCCGGTAATCGTGCTCGTCAACGGCGGTTCGGCTTCGGCTTCGGAAATCGTTGCCGGCGCCCTGCAGGATCTGCGCCGTGCCACCGTGGTCGGCACGCGTTCCTTCGGCAAGGGTTCGGTCCAGACGATCATTCCGCTCGGCGAGGCGGGCGCGCTGCGCCTGACCACGGCGCTCTATTACACGCCGTCGGGTAAATCGATCCAGGGTACGGGCATTGAGCCTGACATCAAGGTGGAGCAGCCATTGCCGCCCGAGCTGCAGGGCAAGGTGACCACCGAAGGTGAATCCGGTCTTTCCGGCCACATCAAGGGCCAGAGCGAAACCGACGAAGGTTCGGGTTCCTCCGCTTATGTTCCGCCGGAAGCCAAGGACGACATCCAGCTCAACTATGCTCTGGACCTGTTGCGCGGCACCAAGACGGATCCGTCTTTCCCGCCGAACCCGGAAAAGGCTGTGGTCAACAAGCAGTAAGATAGTGCGCCGGTCAGCCGGCGCATTCCATCTATTGCCCAACCGTTTGGACGGATCGTTCATTGCCTTCGGACCTGCGAAAACCACTTCTGGGTCGTCAGAAAAAAGGCGCCGGTATCAACCGGCGCTTTTCCGTCATTATGGCTCTGTCGGTGCTTGCGGTTTTCTCAATCGGCGGCCTGTCCGTCTATACGGCGCTTTCGCCCGGCAATTTGCAGAAGACGGCGAGCGGGCCGGATGCACAGCCTCAGCTTGCCGAAAAGACACCTGAAACCCCAGCGGCCAAGGCAACGGCGCCCGCTGACGCTGCCGCTCTGCAGCCGCAAAGCGGGCGCTCCGGCGCCAACATTAATCGTGAGACAATGCCTGATGGCAATGTCGTATCGGTTTACTCTCCCCGCCCTCGCGAGGGTGATGGGCCGGTGCTGATGAGCGGCCAGACCTATGGTCAGGATCCGCGCATGGCGACGCGACCCAATGAGGAACTGCTGGAAGAAACTGCATTCGGCAGATTGCCGGTTGTCGGTGCGGACGGTTTGCTGCCGATGGAGCAATATGCGCGGCCCTGGTCTGGCGCACGCGGCACCCGGGTGGCGATCGTGGTCGGCGGGCTGGGTCTCAGCCAGACGGGGTCGCAAAAAGCGATCCGGGAGCTGCCGCCGGAGGTGACGCTCGGTTTTGCCGCCAGCGGCAACAGCCTGCAGCGCTGGATGCAGGAAGCGCGCCGACAGGGACATGAAATCCTTCTGCAGATACCGCTTGAGCCTTTCGGTTACCCCGGCACCAATCCCGGCCCGGACACCCTGCTGGCGGGTGATCCCGCCAAGGTCAACATCGACCGGCTGCATCGCTCCATGGCGAAGATCACCAATTACACCGGCATCATGAATTATCTCGGCGGGCGTTTCCTTGCCGAGCAGGCGGCGCTGGAGCCGGTAATGCGCGACATCGGCAAGCGTGGCCTGCTGTTTCTGGATGACGGCTCTTCGGCGCAGTCGCTGAGCGGCGGCATTGCCAAGGCGATTTCCGCGCCACAGGGTTTTGCCGATATTCTGCTCGACGGCGAAGTCACCGAAGCTGCCATTCTGCGCAAGCTGGACGAACTGGAACGAATTGCACGGCGGAACGGCCAGGCGATCGGCGTTGCTTCGGCTTTCGATGAAAGCGTTGCCGCGATCTCCAAATGGTCGCGCGAGGCTGGTGGGCGCGGCATCGAGATTGTCGGTGTTTCTGCGCTTGTTTCCGGGCAGGCAGGGCAGTAAACCTTGCGTGCGGCCATTTCTGGCGCTCAGACAGTGCGGGTTTCCCATGACAATCAAAGCAGAAGATTTGCCTTATCGTCCCTGTGCGGGAATTATGGTGTTGAATGCCGAAGGGCTTGTCTGGGCAGGCAGGCGCATCAAGGAAGGCAATTCCGAATATGATGGCTCACCGCATCTGTGGCAGATGCCGCAGGGCGGCATCGATGACGGTGAGCGGCCTTTGACGGCCGCCATTCGCGAACTCTACGAAGAAACAGGCATGAAAACGGTGAGCCTGCTTGCGGAGGCGAGCGACTGGATTCACTATGACCTGCCACCTGAACTGATCGGTATCGGCCTCAGGGGCAAATATCGCGGGCAGGCGCAGCGCTGGTTTGCGTTCCGTTTCGAAGGCGACGAAAGCGAGATCCAGATCGATCCGCCGCCGACCGGGCACACCGCCGAATTCGACGCATGGGACTGGAAGCCGATGGAAAGCCTGCCGGAGCTCATCGTGCCGTTCAAGCGCGCGGTATACGAGCAGGTCGTGGCGGAGTTCCAGCACCTTTCCGGCAAATAAAAAAGGCGGCCAAGGCCGCCTTTTCTGTCCTGTCGCCAGTGCTTATTCCGCTTCGTTGGCGGAATCGGCGTTGAGCTGGCCGTATTTTTCCTCGCCGATCTTGCCGAGCAGTTCGAGCTGGGTTTCGAGAAAGTCGATATGGCCTTCCTCGTCGATCAGCAGTTCTTCGAAAAGCTTCATGGAGACGTAGTCTCCGGCCTCATAACAGATATCACGCGATTTCTTGTAGGAGGTGCGGGCGTCATATTCGCCGGCGAGGTCGGATTCCAGAACTTCCTTGACATTCTGGCCGATGCGCAGGGGCGCGACGGTCTGAAGGTTGGGATGGCCTTCAAGGAAGATGATGCGTGCGACCAGCTTGTCGGCGTGCTGCATTTCCTCGATGGATTCAGCACGTTCCTTTTTGGCGAGCTTCGTGTAGCCCCAGTCTTCCAGCAAACGATAGTGAAGCCAGTACTGGTTTACCGCACCGAGTTCGAGAAAAAGGGCCTCGTTAAGCCGCTCGATGACTTTTTTGTCGCCTTTCAATGTCCGCTCTCCTGTTCTCTTCATGGAATTGTTTCAGGCGGGACATAAAATCAAAAACATCGGCCTCAGTCGAGTGGCGACGGGCATGATATTCTTCGGTGGTTTTGATGATCAGGTCGACAACGGTGGGGAAACAGCCGCAACAGCGACCGCGTTTTTCCATGGCGTGATACACTTTTGCAGGAACGATGAGCTGCCAACAGTCCTCGTCGAGGAGCTCGTTGATGACGTCCCGGATATCGTGATCGGTGATGTAATTGCAGCTGCAAACCAGCATGATGGACTGCCTGTATGACGCAACACGTTGTTTTCGTTCTTAAACCAAAACAGGACAGCAAATGTCAAGAAAAACCTCTTAATGAGTCGCCAAGGATTTTCTAGACTCATTCTAAACTATACAAAAACTATCGTATTTTCATTAGTTTAGGATGCGCGTCATTCCAGTGTTTCATCTTCAAGTTTTTGTGCGCGGCAAAATTATCGAAGCTGCGATCACGGAAAGTTTACTGAGTTCAGGCGGCCAGGAAGGCAGGATCAACGGCCTCAGGCGAAATATTGTCCGCCATTGGCCGTCATGGTCGAACCGGTGATGAAACCCGCCTCGTCGGAAACCAGAAACAGAACGCAGCGCGCGATTTCTTCCGGCTCACCCAGCCGTCCAACGGGAATTTGCGGCACGATCCGCTCAGCCAGAACCTTCTCCGGTATAGCTCTCACCATCTCCGTGCCGATATAACCGGGGCAGATGGCGTTGACGGTGATATTGCGGCTGGCGCCTTCCTGGGCGAGCGCCTTGGTGAAGCCGATATCGCCCGCTTTCGAGGCGGAATAATTGGCCTGTCCCGCCTGACCTTTCTGGCCATTGATGGAGGAGATGTTGACGATGCGGCCAAAGCCGCGGTCGCGCATGCCCGGCCATACGGGGTGGGTCATGTTGAACACGCCGGTGAGGTTGGTGTCGATCACCTCGCGCCATTGCTGCGGCGACATTTTATGGAACATCGCATCGCGGGTGATGCCGGCATTGTTGACGAGCACCTCGACGGGACCGAAGGTCTCTTCTACCCTGGCTATGCCATTGACGCAGGCGTCATAGTCGCGCACGTCCCACTGAAAAGCGGGGATGCCGGTTTCTTTCTGGAATGCTTCCGCCCTGTCCGTCGTGAAGGCGTAATTGACGGCCACCCGGTAGCCGGCCGCCTGCAGGGCGCGGGCGATTGCGGCGCCTATGCCGCTCGTCCCGCCGGAAATCAACGCAACCCGGCTCATATCGGCCTCCATGACCTGTCATTGAAGCGCCTGCATATGCGAGGATGCTTCCATATCTTGCAGAACTTGTTCGTCGTGCTCACCGGCCACAGAAATGCGGCCAATGGGAGACCGCTTCTACCCTATTGCGCGCTGAACCGGAATTGCTTTTTGGCAAGTCGTGTGGCGGTTTCAGAGTGCTTCGATGCACATGGCGACGCCCATGCCGCCGCCGATGCAGAGCGTTGCAAGACCCTTGGACACGTTACGGCGGCGCATTTCGAAAATCAGGGTGTTGAGGACGCGCGCGCCGGAGGCGCCGATCGGATGGCCGATGGCAATCGCCCCGCCATTGACATTGACGATGGCAGGATCAAGGCCAAGTTCGCGCACCACGGCGCAGGACTGGGCCGCAAAGGCTTCGTTGGCTTCCACAAGACCAATATCGCTGATCGACCAGCCGGCTTTGGCCAGGGCCTTGCGGGAGGCGGGGATGGGACCGGTGCCCATGATCTGCGGATCGACACCCGCCGTCGCCCAGGAGGCGATACGGGCGAGCGGCCTGATACCGCGCTTTCCTGCTTCCTGTTCCGACATCAAAAGCGTGGCGGCGGCGCCATCGTTCAGACCGGAGGCGTTGCCGGCCGTGACCGTCCCTTCCTTGTCAAAGGCGGGGCGCAGCTTGGCCATGGTTTCCAGCGAAGCCCCGGCGCGGATATGCTCATCTGTATCAATGACGATATCGGCCTTACGGCCCTTCACCGTGAAAGCCACGATCTCATCTGCAAAACGGCCGGCGCTTTGCGCGGCTTCGGCCTTGTTTTGCGATGCGACGGCGAATTGGTCCTGCTCGTCGCGGGAAAGCTGCCATTGGCGGGCGATGTTTTCAGCGGTGATGCCCATGTGGTAGCCATAGAAGGCGTCGGTAAGGCCATCTTTCAGCATGGTGTCGATCATCTTGAAATCGCCCATCTTCACGCCGCCGCGCAAATGGGCGCAGTGGGGAGCCATGGACATGGATTCCTGCCCGCCGGCAATGACGATGTTTGCGTCGCCGGTCACGATCTGCTGCATGCCGAGGGCCACGGCGCGCAGGCCAGAGCCGCAAAGCTGATTGAGGCCGAAGGCGGTCGCTTCCTGTGGAATGCCGGCCTTCATGGCAGCCTGCCGCGCCGGGTTCTGTCCCTCGCCTGCCGTCAGGACCTGACCGAGAATGACTTCATCGATTTCGTTTGCCGCGACACCGGCGCGCTCCAGCACGGCGCTGATGACGGTCGCCCCGAGTTCATGGGCTGGCGTATTGGCGAAGTGGCCGTTGAAAGAGCCGACGGCTGTGCGCGCGGCGCTGGCAATCACGATTGAAGGCAGGGTCATCAGTTTTCTCCTCACTTGCGGGCGGAGACTGGCAAAGCTTTCAATACAAGTCAAATGGCGAAAGTTGCTTTAAAAGATGTTGCTAAATCACGCCGAAATCTTGCGGAAAATTGCTGCGCAAAAAACAAACTGTTGCGATGCACAAAACATTTGTCAGAGGGCTCGTTTTGCGCATACACTTTGCGGCGGGAAGAGCAATAACACCAAAAAACAAGAAAATACCATCATCGCGAGGAGGCGGGCATGGCGAAACACGACGGCGAAACAATCATTAAAAAATACGCCAACCGGCGGCTCTACAATACCGGTACCAGCACCTATGTGACGCTCGATGATCTGGCGCAGATGGTCAAGCGCGGCGAGGACTTCAAGGTTCAGGATGCCAAGTCCTCCGAAGACATCACGCATGCGGTGCTGACGCAGATCATCGTCGAACAGGAGGCCAAAACCGGCAATACGTTGCTGCCGACGGCGTTTCTGCGGCAATTAATCTCCTATTACGGCGACCAGATGCAGATGGTCGTGCCGACATTTCTCGAACATTCGATGAAGACCTTCTCCGACCAGCAGAGCCAGATGCAGGAGCATATGGCCAAGGCTTTCGGCGATGGCTCGCTTGCCCGCAATTTTCAGGCGCCGCTGCAAATGATGGAAGAGCAGATCCGCCGCAATACGGAACTGTTCCGGCAGGCGATGCAGGGTTTCACACCTTTCGCAATGCCGCAGGCGCCCAAGGAAACCCGCAAGCCGAATGCATCCGAAATCGATGAGCTGAAGGCGCAGTTGCGCGCATTGCAGCAAAAGCTCGATCAGCTCTGATCCTGTCGGGCCGATGCCCGGTTTCAGCAAACCGCATCGGCTTTTGCTTCAGACTTTCAGCCTGCCGTTCTTTCCGGCACGCGCAGCAATAGCAGGAACCCGGATCCCAGAAATACGATGAGCGTCGCCATGCCGATATGGGCGGAGCCGCTTATGGTGGTTGCTATGGAAAACGACAGCGTCGCCATGAAGCTGGTGGCGCGTCCGGAGAGCGCATAGATGCCGAAATAACGGCCCGCCTCCGCCACGGTGATGTTGCGGGCGAGATAAGATCGTGACGAGGCCTGAACGGGGCCGAAGGCAAGGCCGATCAACACACCATAAAGCAAATAGGCCTTTTCCGCGCCGGTGGCGAAGATGCCGCCATTATCTGCGGTCGACAATTGTAGCAGGCCGAACAGGGTGGAGCCTTTTTCCGTCGAGACGATGCCGAGCGTGGCCAGCAACAGAAGCACCAGACTGATAAGGATGGTGATGCGCGACCCGAGTTTCTGGTCTACGCGCCCGGCGGCAAAGCAGCCGGCAATGGCAACGATATTGAGCAGGATGCCGAAGAGGCCGATTTCCATCGTTGCCCAGCCGAACATGCCGGCGGCGAAGGCCCCGCCGAGAATGAGAACGCCATTGACGCCATCCTGATAAAGCATGCGCGCAATCAGAAACCGCAACAGCACGGGGCGGTATCGCAGTTCGCGCAGCGTGATCTTCAGTTCCCCCAATCCCGAGCGGATCGCGGCTGCGAAGGGCAAGCCCTTTTCAGCATCGGGAGTGAGAAGAAACATCGGCAGAATGAAGATGAGATACCAGAGCGCGGCGAGCGGGCCAGTTATTCTGGCATCCTCGCCGGTTGCAGGATCGAGGCCGAAAAGAGGTTTGATACCGGCGATGGTCACACCGGTCTGTGGATTGGCGGCCAGAAGCGTCACCACGGCAATCAGCACCACCATGCCGCCGAGATAACCGAGCCCCCAGGCGAGATTGGAAATGCGCCCGACATTTTGCGGGTTGGTCAGCCGCGGCATCATGGAATCGTTGAAGACGATGGAAAATTCCGCCGCGATGGATGCGAGGATCATGCAGACGATTGGAAGTATGAGCGGCGAACCGGGTGCGGCAAACCAGAGGAAAAAGAGACTGACGATCTTGATGACGGCAAAGAAGGCGATCCACGGTTTGCGTGCGCCGGACTGGTCGGCGATGGAGCCGAGAATGGGGGAGAAGAGGGCGATGATGATCGAAGACACCGTCGCCATGTTGCTCCATGTCGCCTGCGCCGAAATCGGATCGTCGGTAAGCCGTGCGACGAAATAAGGCCCGAAAACGAAGGTCGTGACGACCGTGAAAAACGGCTGCGCCGCCCAGTCGAACATCACCCAGCCCCAGATGCCGCGTTTGGCAACCGCTGTTTCCGCATTTGGGGAAGGGACAGTCATTCATCGTCCTATCGGAAAATCGGGAAATAAAATGCGCGATGCGGATGCATCCGTCTTGTCTGGCGCCATCCGGGGGGACCCGGATGGCGTTTTTGAGGCTGCCGATCAGCGTGCCTGAACGATATCGCCAAGCAGCCCGGCCGCGACCGTCAGACGGGCAAGGTTGGTATCGCCGCTGTCGCTGAGCGCACCGAGTTCGGAGACGATGCGGTTGACCCGCACGCGGTCCGCCGCATACCAGGCCTGAACCGGGTCCTTTTCTTTGGCATATTCGGTCAGCGCGGAGATGACGATCCGGCGTCGCGACGAAGAGATCTGGTCCTGGCTACGCAGGAGAGCCAGGCTCTCGTAGTGATCCGCCGGTGTGATGCGCTGGCTCGCATCCAGCAGACGCGCGACGCGGAAGGTCGATGAGACGGTGGCATAGCTTTCGGCGGCGCGGGCAAGCGTCGTACCGGCGCTTTCGGCGATGCGCATGATCTCCGGCACATAGACGAGCAGGGAAAGCGTATCGAGTTCCTCCAGAAGACCGGAAGGAACGCCGTCGATTTCCGTGACGCCGAGTTCGCGACGATACTTCGCCGCTGCCGGCGATAGCGTCTTGATGGCGGTTTTCAGTCGCTCGATTTCGGTCGCCATGTCACCTGCGGCCGCACTCGCGCTCCCGGTTTGCAGGTAAAGCCTGCTCGCATCCGAGAAGATACGCGTGATCATGGCATAAAGCCCGTTCTGGACTTCACCGCCGACCTTGCCGTCAAGCGCGTCGACTTCGCTCCACAGGCGTTTGAGACCGAAACCATCCTCGACGATCACTGCTGCCTTGACGACGTCGGCCGCCAGAAGACCGCTCGCATCGGCAAGTTTCTGCACAAAGCCCGGGCCGCCGCGATTGACGACGGCATTGGCGAGCGCGGTGGCGACGATTTCGCGATGCAGACGATGCGACTTGATATCGTCTGCATAGTTCTTCTGCATCTTGGCCGGGAAATAATCGACCAGAAGATGCTGGAGATAGGGTTCGTCGGGAAGCGTGCTTGCCACCAGTGCATCGAACAAAGTGAGCTTGGCATAGGAGAGGAGCACGCCGATTTCCGGCCGGGTCAGCGGTTTGCCGGTGGCGTATCTTTCGCTGAATTCGGCATTGTTGGGCAGGGTTTCGACCTTGCGGTTCAGTTGTCCGGTCGCCTCCAGCGCGCTCATCAGGCGGCCGAGTTCTTCGCGGTTCGAAAGGCCCAGCCGCTCCGTCAGCGAGATCGCCAGCGATTGCAGGTAGTTGTTGCGCAATACCAGCTGCGCCACTTCCGGCGTCATGGAAGCAAGAAGCTGGTTGCGTTTCGGCATCGTCAGGCGACCGCTGTTCACGGCGGAGGCAAGCGCGATCTTGATGTTGACCTCGACGTCCGAGGAGTTCACGCCGGCCGAGTTGTCAATGGCGTCGGAATTGCATCGCCCGCCCGAAAGCGCATAGGCGATGCGCCCCTTCTGGGTGATGCCGAGATTGGCGCCTTCGCCGATGACCTTGGCGCGCAGCTCGGTTGCGTTGACACGAATGGGGTCGTTCGCCCTGTCACCCACCTCGGCATTGGTTTCCACCGCCGCCTTGATGTAGGTGCCGATGCCGCCGAACCAGAGGAGATCGGTTGGTGCCTTCAGGATGGCCGTCATGATCTCGAAGGGCGTGGCGACGGATTTGTCGATGCCGATGGCGGCCACGGCTTCCGGCGTCAGCGTCACCGATTTGTCGGAGCGCGAGATGATCATCGCACCGGCGGAGAGGGCCGAACGATCGTAATCCTGCCAGCTGGAACGCGGCAGTTCGAAAAGCCGCTTGCGTTCGGCAAAGGACTTGTCGGTGTCGGGATCCGGATCGATGAAGATGTCGCGGTGATCGAAGGCGGCGATCAGCCTGATCTTTTCCGACAGCAGCATGCCGTTGCCGAAAACGTCGCCGGACATATCGCCCACGCCCGCCACCGTGAAGGGGGTGGTCTGGATGTCGGTGTCCATTTCACGGAAATGGCGTTTCACCGTTTCCCAGGCGCCACGGGCGGTAATGCCCATCTTCTTGTGGTCGTAACCGGCCGAACCGCCCGATGCGAAGGCGTCGTCCAGCCAGAAACCGGCCTCATGGGCAAGACCGTTCGCCGTATCGGAGAAGGTTGCCGTTCCCTTGTCGGCGGCGACGACGAAATAGGGGTCGTCACCGTCGAGGCGCAGCGTGTCGGCTGGCGGTACGATGGCATCGTCGACGATATTGTCGGTGATGGAGAGCAGGGTGCGGATATAGGTCTTGTAGGCCTCGCGGCCGGCATTGAAGACCTCGTCGCGGGAGCCGCCGGCCGGCAGGTTCTTCGGGAAGAAGCCGCCCTTGGCGCCGACCGGAACGATCACCGCATTCTTGACCTGTTGCGCCTTGACGAGGCCGAGCACTTCCGTGCGGTAATCCTGGCCGCGATCCGACCAGCGCAGACCGCCGCGCGCGACCTTGCCGAAGCGCAGATGCACGCCTTCGACCTCTGTTCCGTAGACGAAGATTTCGCGGAAGGGACGTGGGTCGGGCAGGCCGTCCAGATGTTTCGGATCGAACTTGAAGGCCAACAGGTCACGCGGCGTGCCGTCGGCATTTTTCTGGAAGTAGTTGGTGCGCAGCGTCGCGTCGATGGCGTTGACGTAACGCCTGAGCGTGCGGTCCTCGTCGAGATTGGGAACGCCGCTCAATGCCGCTTCGATTGCCTTGTGTATTTCGGCAAGTTTCTTCAGCCGCTTCTTTTCGTCGACGGACGGATCGAAGCCGGCTTTGAACAGCGCGAAAATATTGCGGGAAATCGCCGGATACTTATAGAGCGTTTCGGAAATATGCTCCTGCGAATAGACGATGCCGGTCTGGCGGAGATAACGGGCATAGGCGCGCAGTACGGAGACTTCGCGCACGGTGAGGCCGCAGGCGAGGATCAGGCGGTTGAAGTTGTCATTGTCGACCTTGCCGGAGAAGGCGGCGAGGAACGCTTCTTCGAGTTTCTGTCCATAGTGCGGCAGATCGAGCGTCGTTCCCTTGGCGACCGACAGTTCCATGTCGTGCAGCACGATGTCGCGCTTTTCGCCGTCCGAAACGACACCGATATCGAAGGTGCGCTCGCTGATGACGTTGAAACCGAGATTTTCGAGCAGCGGTACGCGGCGTGAAAGCGGCAGGTGGCCGTCGCGGTGGAAAATCTTCAGCGACAGCGTCTCCGCCGATTGACCTTCCTGCTGGTAAAATTCGATGCGGACCGGCTCGCCCTTCGCGGCGCCCAGAATATCCGGCATGTCGCCGATCGCTTCTTCCGGCGTGAAGGCTTCCTGATAGGCCTGATCGACCTCCAGCACCGGCGCTCCCGGCTCGGACAGGGCGACGAAATGGTCTATCCAGCGCGCCGCAATGTCGCTGACGGCGTCTTCGAGCTTGTCCTGGGCGATGCGCGGCGTCTTGCCTTCCGTTCGGCCGACGATGAAGTGGACGCGGGCGACGGCGCCTTCGGGGAAGGCGGGGTAATAGGCGGAAATATGCCCGTCATAGACCGTGCTCAGATAGTCGCCGATCTTCTCGCGTACATAGGAATTATACTCCTCGCGCGGAACGAAGATGATGGCCGAAACGAAACGGTCGAAACGGTCGATACGTGCAAGCACGCGCACGCGCGGCCGGTCGCTCAGTTCCATGATCTGCTCGACGAAGCGGATCAGAAGATCGGTTTCGATCTGGAAAAGATCGTCGCGCGGATAGGCTTCCAGCGTGTTCTGCAGGATGCGGCCGGAGTGGCTGTTCGGATCGAAGCCGAAATGCCGCTCGACTTCCGCGACCTTGGCGCGCAGCAGCGGTATCTGCTTGACTGAGCGCGTATAGGCGGTGGCGGTGAAGAGGCCGACGATGCGCAATTCGCCGATGACATTGCCGTCCTCGTCGAAGCGCTTGATGCCGATATAATCCATATAGGCGCGGCGGTGCACGATGGATTTCACATTGGCCTTGGTGACGATGAGGAAATCCGGGCCGTCGAGGAAGGCAAGGATTTCCGGCGTCGTCGTCACGGCATTCTTGCCGAGGCGCAGCACGCGCACATCCGGATCGCTGAGGCTGCCGAGACCGACGCCGTCACCGCGCTCGATCTTCGCGTTCTTTCCCTTGCCGGAATAGGTGTAGTCACGCATGCCGAGGAAGGTGAAATTGTCGTTGCGAAGCCAGTTGAGGAATTCTACGGCTTCCGCACGCTCGGTCTTGCGCCGTGACGAACCGCGCTTGGACAATTCATCCAGCGCCTCGTCGAGTTTCGCCAGCATGGGCCGCCAGTCGCGATAGGCGAACTGAACCTGCGTCAGCACGAAGCGCAGTCTTTCTTCCAGCGCTGCGGCGGCTTGCGGCGTGAGCGGCGCGATATGCAGCTGGATGAGGCTGATATTTTCAGCAGGATCATCCTCGGGTTCCGCAAGACGATAGCCCGCCTGCGCGCTTTCGTCGCGCACCAGGATCGGGTGCACCGCGAGGTAAAGACCGCGATAGCTGCTGGTGACCTCGCCCATGACGGAATCGTAAAGGAAGGGCATATTGCGGCCGATAATGGTCAGGACCGTTACCGGAATATCCCGCGGCGAAACGCCCTCCACCTGGGAGATGCCGATGTACGGAGCGTCTCCGGTCCAGTGCGAAAGCGCCTCGAAACTGTGAGCGGCGCTCGCAGCCAGCATCTCGGCGGAATAATATTCTATATCGTCGGCGCTTGCCCTTCCATAAAGAATACCCGGATCAAGAAATTGGACATTTTCGGCAATTGCCTGCTGGCGCGCTTTTTCGATCTGTTTTTCGCGTTTTGGATTATTTCTGTAGCCCATTTGACGTGGATTCCTCCAAAAATCACACTTTAATATAAAAAAGCATCGCCAATTTGCGGATTTTGCCTTTTCAGTCGAATCGGATATTGGCGTGGAATTACGAAGAGTTTAAGAGGCTTTCGTGTTTCTTCAGTCGGTAAGTGAAATTTTTTTGCTCCTTTTGCCATGAGGGCCTGTCACGAAGCATTTTGACAGTATTTCTGCGGCTAATTTTTAGGCGGTTCTTTGGCTGCCATGTGATGTTGCGGCCACGGTCGAAGCAAATTATTGATTTGCGCCTATTTTTGTGGTACACCAACGACACTGATCCACAGCGTGGCATTTGTGTGCCCAAAAACACCACGAAAGCAACACCTCTTTTGCACGCGGTTTCCGTGACATATCGAGCGTTTACGTTATCGAACCCCGCAAGACGGGAAGGTGTGTTTTTGCGTGCACGGCTGGACCAGTGCGGAGTCACCTGACGGTTCCCCCGTCTCATCAGGGCCTGACCGACCCAACCCCGGCATCCCCGGGTATGTAACAGGGAGTTTTTAGAACGAATGACGACCCAGCAGAAGAAATCTCCAGCACATCACGGTTTCAAGACCGGTGAAGCGATTGTGTATCCCGCTCATGGTGTCGGTACCATTTCTGCCATCGAGGAACAAGAAGTCGCCGGCATGAAGCTTGAGCTTTTTGTCATCGATTTCGAAAAAGACAAGATGCGTCTTAAAGTTCCCGTCGCCAAAGCCGTCAGCATCGGCATGCGCAAGCTTTCCGAAGGCGATTTTGTCGAGCGGGCGCTGAAAGTGGTGCAGGGCAAGGCGCGTGTGAAGCGTACCATGTGGTCGCGCCGCGCGCAGGAATATGATGCGAAGATCAATTCCGGCGATCTCATCGCGATTGCGGAAGTCGTGCGCGATCTCTACCGTGCAGAAAATCAGCCGGAGCAGTCCTATTCCGAGCGTCAGCTTTATGAAGCTGCTCTCGACCGCATGGCGCGCGAAATCGCCGCCGTCAACAAGATGTCTGAAACCGAGGCTGTTCGCCTGGTGGAAGTGAACCTTGCCAAGGGCCCCAAGCGCGGCAAGACCGTCGAAGAGGACGATTCTCAGGACGAAGCCGCTTAATAACCGGCTTTTTCCCTCTAAAAAAACCCGCCTTGATGGCGGGTTTTTTGTTGCCCGATTGCAGGCTGGAATTCACAGGATGCGGATTTTCGTGCCTTTGCGCAGATGCGGCAGGATGCGCCGCATGTCACGGGGATGGAGGGCGACGCAGCCTGCGGTCGGCTCATATCCCGGTCTGATCAGATGCATGAAGATCGCCGAGCCGCGGTTGCGGCTTCTCGAGGTGATATTCCAGTCGAGCACCAGGCAGACGTCGTAGAGGCCGTCCTTCCGCATCATCTCTTCATGGCTCGGGGCGAAGGGCGCCTTGACCAGCCTGTTGTAATTGGGACTACTGGGCTCGTCGCACCACAGCATGGACTTCCGTGTACGCTGCATCGGCAGTGCCGTGGCGATGCCGGGAAGGCGGTCGCCGCGATAAAACCCGTGCAGCAGGCCGATGGTCGAGATGGGAGATTTTCCGTCTCCTTCACGTTTCAGCGCAGTGCGGCCATTGCGTCCGATCGCGGCTGGAAAGGTGAGATGCCCGAGCTGGACGATGGCGCGACTGATTTTCGAGGGGGCCGGCCGAACCATGAGCGTCGATGCGCGTTTACGTTGTCTTACGGGCTGGGTGCTCATGTTTTTCACGAGATTTTGCTTTGCAGGTTATTTAACGTGAAGTCATAGCACTTCGTTATATCATGGCAATGGGTTGACCTTTTATCGGCAAACCGCTGAATTGGCTGATAATTAGAGCGCCGGGCGTCTTTTGGGATGCATAAGGGACGCTCTAACTCTTTTAAACTACGCGTCGTGTCTCTCGAAAATCGAGCCTGATTTTTGGGCCGATGCGCTAAAGTAAGAAAGGCTGAGAATCCGAATGACGGCTCGCACTATCCTTCTGGTGGACGATGACGACGATCTTCGAGAGACGCTGACCGAGCAATTGTCTCCCTATGAGGAATTCTCGCTGCTCAGCGGCGCCAATGCCGCGCAGGCGATGCAGACCGCCAAGACCGCCCAGGTCGATCTTCTGATCATGGATGTCGGCCTTCCGGACATGGACGGCCGTGAGGCGGTAAAGCTGTTGCGCAAGGGCGGTTTCAAGGCGCCGATCATCATGCTGACCGGGCATGATACCGATTCCGATACTATTCTTGGGCTGGAAGCCGGGGCGAACGACTATGTGACAAAACCCTTTCGTTTCGCCGTGCTTCTGGCGCGTATCCGGGCACAGCTGCGTCAATATGAGCAGAGTGAGGATGCGGTTTTCACCGTCGGTCCCTATCAGTTCAAGCCCAGCCAGAAGCTGTTGACGACGGAGGACGGCAAGAAAATCCGCCTGACGGAAAAGGAAGCGGCGATCATCCGTTATCTCTACCGCGCCGGCAGCACCGTCGTTACCCGCGACGTCCTGCTGGAAGAGGTCTGGGGTTACAATTCCGGCGTGACAACGCACACGCTGGAAACGCATGTCTATCGTCTGCGCCAGAAGATCGAACGCGACCCGTCCAACGCTGAAATTCTGGTGACCGAGAACGGCGGATACAAGATCGTTCCCTGAGCAGGGGCTCTTTGCACCTGTCACGTGTCCAAAGCTCACGCCGCGCGTCCGAAAGGGCGCGCGGCGTTCTAACAGCTTGTATTTTGAGGGCCGATATTGGAAAACCGCTATAGTGGTGCAGGCGTTTTTCCGGAGTAACGATCGACATGGCCTTGACGGACGATATCATGCTGCTGGGGCAAGTGCCGTTATTTGCGGGGTTCAGCGATGACCAGTTGCGGCTTATCGCCTTCGGTGCGGAGCGCCGTCGTGTATCGGCCGGGCAGACATTGTTCCGGGAACACTCACCGGCCGAATGCGCTTTTGCGGTGACGGCTGGCCATTTCGAGCTTTTCACGGCAGGGCGGGATGGCAAGCCCGTGCTGCAGGCGACGCCGGGCAAGGGGGCGCTGCTTTCGGAGCTTGCGCTTTTCACGCTCTGCGAACGGAAGTTTACTGCCGTGGCAGCGGAGGATTCCGAAGTCATCCGCATAACGCGCATCCTCTTCCACCGGCTGGTGGAGGAGTTTCCGGAGGTTGCCGATATCGTATCGGCGCGTATTCGCGACAATATCGCGTCGCTGGCGGCGGGTGCGGCCCGTTTGCAGAACCGCTTCGTCTGACGCCAGACAACTCCGCCTGTTCAGAACCGGAAATGGGCGGTGACGGGAACATGGTCGGATGGCCGGTTCCAGCCACGGGCCTCGCGCAATATGTCGATTTTTTCGAGCGAGGAACCGAGATCCTGCGAAGACCAGATGTGGTCGAGGCGGCGGCCGCGATCAGCCGCTTCCCAGTCCTTGGCGCGGTAGCTCCACCAGGTATAGATTTTTTCCGTCTCCGGCACATTCAGACGCATCAGATCGAGCCAGTTGCCCTTCTTCATGATGTCAAGCATGCCTTCGGTTTCGACAGGCGTATGGCTGACGATTTTCAGAAGCTGCTTGTGTGACCAGACGTCATTTTCGAGCGGTGCGATGTTGAGATCGCCGACGAGAATGGACGAGGTCCCAGGCACACCATCGGCGCGCAGCGCCTTCATTTCCTCGATGAAATCCAGCTTGTGGCCGAATTTTGGATTGATCGAGCGATCCGGTTCGTCACCGCCTGCCGGCACATAAAAATTATGCAGCCGCACGCGGCGCGATCCGACCTCAAAAATCGCGGAAATGTGGCGTGCGTCGCCGATACCGCAATAGTCCTGTCGATGATCTTCGGTCAGCGGAATCTTCGAGGCGATGGCGACGCCGTGATAGCCCTTCTGGCCATGGATGATGACGTGTTCATAACCGAGCGCCTTCAGCGGCTTCATCGGAAACTCGCCATTCGGGCATTTCGTTTCCTGCAGGCAAAGAATGTCGGGTTTGTAACGTACCAGAAACTGCTCAACGATCGGCATTCTGAGCCTGACCGAGTTGATGTTCCAGGTGGTTATCGAAAACGACATGCATGTGCTCCGCTTTTACTGCCGCGAACCGCTTGGCTCGTGACATGTTTCCGGGGCGCAGGCTTATAACATCGCGACGAAAACGGGAATGTATTTTAGCGGTAAAATGAAAAAGGCGACCGCAGGGTCGCCTTTCGAAGAGTTTCCTTGGGGCTCGAAGCCTCAGCCGCCTTTGCGAACTTCCTCGTAATTGATGTTGAAGACGCGTTCATCGAGGTTCACACCGGTCTGGACGTTGAAGATCATGACGGTCGTGTCCTTGTTCTGGGCGTCGGTCGTGGTCCATTGCCGCAGATCGAAGGTCTTCGGATCGAACATCAGGGTAATGGTGGAATCGCCGAAGACGCTCTTGTCGCCAAGCACGATAGTGGTCAGGTCCGATTCTTCCTTGACGTTGCGAACCTTCTGGTTGCCGAGATCGATCTTGTCGGACAGAAGCAAGCTGAGCGGCGTCTTGGAGAGCGGATAAAGATCCCAGGTCTTGAGCTTCATATTGCCGATGACGACGTTCTTGCCGTCGGCGATGACCCGCATGGGCGAGGGGTCTTCGTAATTGAAGCGGAGTTTGCCGGGGCGTTCGATGTAGAACTTGCCGCCGGTCTGTTCACCGCGCGGGCCGAACTGGACGAATTCCCCCATCATGGTTTTGACCGACGAGAAGTGATTGGCGATTTTCTGCGCTGTCGCCGTGTTGCCGGCCGCCTGGGCAAAGGCGTCAAGCGGCGACAGGCCGGCCATGATTGCGGCCATGGAAAATGCCGTCAGCACGCCACGACGCGTCACGCCGTTTTGCGGTGTGTTTGCGTTGGCCGTTTCGCCGGTGGTGAGGTCGTTCATTCTATTCTCCTTCATCGCAGCGATTGTCCGCATAAAAGGCGGCGGCTTCATGACGTTGAAAGCGTGTAATAACGCTTCTTCGCCCCGCTTGGTTGCGGACGTTACCGCTCGATGATGTCTGCTTCCGTCGGTACGAGTATTTCGCGTTTTCCGGCGTGGTTGGCGGGGCCGATAATGCCCTCCTGCTCCATGCGCTCGATCAGCGAGGCGGCGCGGTTATAGCCGATGCCGAGACGCCGCTGCACATAGGAGGTGGAGGCTTTGCCATCGCGAAGCACGACGGCCACGGCCTGATCGTAAGGGTCCTCGGAATCGGAGAAACTGCCGGCGCCGGCCGGGCCGACGCCATTGCCTTCCTCGTCGTCTTCCTCGGTAATCGCTTCCAGATATTCCGGTGCGCCCTGTGTCTTCAGATAGGCGACGATCTCTTCCACCTCGTTGTCGGAGACGAAAGGACCGTGCACGCGCTGGATGCGTCCGCCGCCTGCCATATAGAGCATGTCGCCCATGCCGAGCAGCTGTTCGGCGCCCTGCTCTCCAAGGATGGTGCGGCTATCGATCTTCGACGTCACCTGGAAGGAGATGCGGGTCGGGAAGTTTGCCTTGATCGTGCCGGTGATGACGTCGACGGAGGGGCGCTGGGTGGCCATGATGACATGGATGCCGGCGGCGCGCGCCATCTGCGCCAGGCGCTGCACCGCGCCTTCGATGTCCTTGCCGGCGACCATCATCAGGTCGGCCATTTCGTCGATGATGACGACGATATAGGGCAGGGGCTTCAGATCGAATTCTTCCGTCTCGTAGATCGCCTCGCCGGTCTGGCGGTCGAAGCCGGTCTGTACCGTGCGGGTGAGTATCTCGCCCTTGTCGAGCGCCTGCTGCACGCGACTGTTGAAACCGTCGATATTGCGCACGCCGATCTTCGACATTTTCTTGTAGCGCTCTTCCATCTCGCGCACCGTCCACTTCAGCGCCACGACGGCCTTTTTCGGATCGGTAACGACGGGAGAGAGCAGATGCGGAATGCCGTCATAGATCGACAGTTCGAGCATTTTCGGGTCGATCATGATCAGGCGGCACTGTTCCGGCGACATGCGGTAAAGCAGCGACAGGATCATGGTGTTGATGGCGACCGACTTGCCCGAACCGGTGGTGCCGGCAACGAGAAGATGCGGCATCTTGGCAAGATCGGCGATGACGGGTTCGCCGCCGATGGTCTTGCCGAGGGCCATGGCGAGTTTGGCCTTGCTGTTTTCGAAATCGCGGCTGCCGATCAGTTCCCGGAGGAACACGGTTTCGCGCGTCTGGTTCGGCAGTTCGATGCCGATGGCATTGCGGCCGGGAACGACGGCGACACGGGCGGCGATTGCGCTCATGGAGCGGGCAATGTCATCGGCAAGGCCGATGACGCGCGAGGATTTGATGCCGGGTGCCGGTTCCAGTTCGTAGAGCGTGACGACCGGGCCGGGGCGGACATGAATGATTTCGCCCTTGACGCCGAAATCCTCGAGAACGCCTTCCAGAAGGCGGGCGTTCTGTTCAAGTACTTCCTCGCTCAGCATATTGTCGCGAACGACATTCTTCGGCTCCGCCAGAAGATGGACTGTGGGCAGCTGGAAACCGTCTGCGGCGATGAAAGAGGCCTGCGCCTCCCTTGCCACGCGCTCGCTGGGCTTCGGGCGCGCGGAAGGGGCGGTTATTCTGGGCTGCCCGCGTCCCGGCGCCTGTCGGGCCGTGAATTTCTGGTCGGACTCGTCGTCGGAGAGAATGCCGTTCGGCAGCCGGCGTCCATCCTCGTCGAAGGGTTGTTCGTCATCCATGTCCTCGTCATGATCGAGCGCGATGGAGGGAGGTGACATCTGGCGACGCGATGCGGCGCGTTCTTCGAAAGACGGCTCTGCGCGCTGGTCGAGGCGGTTGATCGCGGTCTTGAGGCGTGAGGGTTCGTTCAGCGTGCCGAATTCATATTCGTTGAAGTCGTAAGGATGTTCGAATTCATCGTGCAGGGATTTCGACTTCAGGCCGAACAGGCGGCGGAAGCGCGCCTGGGTGATGTACCAGTAATGCGCCAGCGCGCCGAAGGCGAGCATATTGGCGAAGAAACCCTCGCCGTCGTCTTCATCATCCTCTTCGGCCTCACGGGCGGCGCGGGCCTTGCTGGTGGCGACGGGAGCGGCTTCTTCGCGTTCCAGCTCATCATCCAGACCGCCAACGACACCGGCGGCAAACAGCATCAGCCATGCGGCAGGCGCCGCAAATATGACACCCAGTACCGTGGCAATCGTGCCGGTGGGGTAAGCGCCGATGAAAAGAGCGGGAAAACGCAGGATCATGTCACCGATGACGCCGCCGATACCGTTCGGCAGCGGCCATGTCACGGGGGCCGGAAAACAGCCGAGCGAGGCGGCGCAGACGATGGCGCCTGCGACCCAGGCCACGAGGCGAACGGGTATGCGGTGGAATTTGCGGCCGGCGATCAGCGCGATCGCCCAGGCGATGACAGGCAGGAGCGAGATGATTGCCGAAAGCCCGAGGAACTGCATCACGATATCGGCGAAAATCGCACCGCCGTAGCCCAGAAGATTGGTGGGCTGGTTTCCTGTCGCGTAGGAGAGGCTCGGATCCGCGACATTCCATGTCGCGAGCGCGGCGATGCCCAGTGCAATCGTGGCCAGCAGAGCGAAACCGGCGAGAGCCATGATCTGACGCACGAAAAACGCCGTCAACACGAAGCGCGTGTGACGACCATCGAATGTCGGAGAATGCATTCTGCCCATGTCCCTGAACCCGTCGTTTTATGGTTTCGGCAAGATCCGGCAGGAGACCTGATCCCGGATTGACAGGGAAAACTAACCGCTTGCTGGTTAATGTCGTGTTAACCATGCGGTTTTTTGAAGCGCTTCGGATTTACGGCAAAGAAAAAGGCCCGCCGGAGCGGGCCTTCTTTTGGGAGAGGGGATGGAGAACCCCTTTTCCCGGATATCAGGAGTGGTAGGCGGCTTCGCCGTGGGTTGCGAGGTCGAGACCTTCGCGTTCGGCTTCGACCGGAACTCGCAGACCAACGATCACGTCGACGATCTTGTAGAGGATCGCGGAGACGATGGCGCACCAGACGATGGTGATGGCGACGGCGACGAACTGCGTCCAGAGCTGCGAGGCGATGGAGAAGTCTTCCTTGCCCGTGCCGCCAAGCAGCGGCGAGGTGAAGATGCCGGTGCCGAGAGCGCCGATGATGCCGCCAATGCCGTGGACGCCGAAGACGTCGGCGGTGTCGTCATAACCGAACTTGTTCTTCACCACGGAGACGAAGAAGTAGCAGATCGGCGAGACGATGAGGCCGAGAACGATGGCGCCCATCGGGCCGACGGAGCCGGCGGCGGGGGTGACGGCGACGAGACCGGCGATCATGCCCGAAGCGGCGCCCAGCATGGAGGCCTTGCCGCGGGTGAAGCTTTCAACCAGCGACCAGGAAACGATGGCGGCTGCGGTTGCGAGGAAGGTGTTCATGGTTGCGAGAACCGCACCGCCCGATGCTTCGAGGTTGGAGCCGGCGTTGAAGCCGAACCAGCCGAACCACAGCATGGCTGCACCGACGAGGGTCAGCGTCATCGAGTGGGGGGCCATCATGTCCTTGCCGAAGCCGGTACGCTTGCCGACCATGATCGCGCCGATCAGGCCTGCGATACCGGCATTGATGTGAACGACGGTGCCGCCGGCGAAGTCGAGAGCGCCCATGCCGAAGATCAGGCCGTTTGCATCCCAGACCATGTGAGCGATCGGGAAATAGACGAAGGTAGCCCAAAGGATGGTGAAGAGGATGACGGCGGAGAATTTGACGCGTTCTGCGAAGGCGCCGATGATCAGCGCCGGCGTGATGGCCGCGAAGGTCATCTGGAAGGCGATGAAGGTGTATTCGTAGATCACGACGCCCTCAGAGAAGGTTGCCGAGGTGCTGTCAAGCGAAACGCCCGACAGGAACAGCTTGCCGAAACCGCCGAAATAAGGGCCGGTGCCGCCGCCAAAGGCGAAGGAGTAACCGTAGATTACCCAGACGAGCATCATGACTGCGCCGACGACCGTGCACTGCATGAGAACGGAGAGCATGTTCTTGGTGCGGACGAGACCGCCGTAAAACAGGGCCAGGCCCGGAATGATCATGAAAAGCACGAGGATCGTCGCGACATACATGAATGCGGTGTCGGCTTTTTCCGGAACGGGCGCTGCGGCTGCTGCCGGCGCGGCATCCTGGGCAAAGGCGATGGCCGGAGCCATCAGGGCCGCCGCCGCGGCGCCCAGCTTGCCGAGCGTTGAAAACTTGTTGAGTTGCATAGCTAGAAAACTCCCCTGTCAGCCGTGCTTCAAAGCGCTTCTGTGTTGGTTTCGCCGGTACGGATGCGCACGGCCTGTTCGATAGAGTAGACGAAGATCTTGCCGTCACCGATCTGCCCGGTCTTTGCCGCAGACGCGATCGCTTCGACAGCCTTGTCGACGACGTCGGATGGAACTGCGATCTCGATCTTCAGCTTGGGAAGGAAGCTCACCGCATATTCCGTGCCGCGATAAATCTCGGTATGCCCCTTCTGGCGTCCGTAACCCTTTACCTCGGTCACGGTCAGGCCCTGGATGCCGACGCCGGTGAGCGCTTCGCGCACTTCATCCAGCTTGAACGGCTTGATAATGGCCATCACAATTTTCATCTGGTTTCCCATCCTTTGTTTTGTCCTCGGCACGGAGCCGACTCTCCTGCCGCTGGCAGATCAGTAACAGCGACTGCGGACATACATTCAAAGGGCGTGCCAGTTTTGAGTGTTTATCTAACTTATTGAAATATAAAACTTATATGAAGGGCGTCTGAAAAAGGGGCATTTGTCGCCAAAATTTGCGTCTATTAAATGTGCGATTTTCAGAAAAAGCACATTATTTAATCATTTGCCCTTTTGCGGATCAAACCCTCCTGCGCCACGGAGGCGACCAGTTCACCCTGTCTGGTGAAAATATTGCCACGGGTCAAACCGCGTGCGCCGGAAGCGCTGGGGCTGTCCTGTGTGTAGAGCAGCCAGTCATCCAGCCGGCAGGGGCGGTGGAACCACATGGCGTGGTCGAGGCTCGCCACCTGAATGGACGGATCGAAGATGGTCGTGCCATGGGCGTAGAGCGAGGTGTCGAGCAGGGTCATATCCGACAGATAGGCGAGAATGGCCGATTGCAGGCGCGGATCATCAGGCACATCGCCGACGGCGCGGACCCAGATATCCTGCTGCGGTTCGAGTTTTTCCTTGGATATATAGTGGGTCAGCGATACCGGCCGTATCTCTATCGGCCGCTTGTTGCTCCAGTATTTGCGGATAGAGGCAGGCGCCTTGGCAAGAAAGGCTGCCTGCATCTGCTCCTCGCTCATCAGTTTTTCAGGCGGCGTCACGTCAGGCATTTTGATCTGATGGTCGAAACCATCCTCGAAAATCTGAAACGAGGCCGACATGGAAAAAATGGCCTTGCCATGCTGGATGGCGACCACGCGACGTGTGCAGAAGCTCGCGCCATCGCGGATGCGTTCCACCTGGTAGACGATAGGCACCAGCGGATCGCCGGGGCGCATGAAATAGGCATGCAGCGAATGCACGAAACGGTCGTTATCCACGGTCCTCTGCGCGGCGATCAGGGCCTGCGCGATGACCTGGCCGCCGAAAACCCGCTGCCAGCCGATCTGCGGGCTTTCGCCCCGGAACAGGTTCTCTTCCAGCTTCTCAAGATCGAGTGTGGCGATGAGATTGACCATCGGGTCTGACGTTTGCGAGGGATGCGACATTTTTTCGGCCTGCTCCGGCTGTAGGAAGACGTCACATGGTCTATAGTGCGCCGATGATGTGTGCACAAGATTTGAGGAGAAGCGCGATGCTGGACGTAGTGGTGGCAGGCGGCGGATATGTCGGTCTTTCCGTTGCTGTCGCAATCAAGCAGGCGGCCCCGCATCTTGATGTGCAGGTGGTTGAGGCCTCTCCCGAGGATGTCTGGTCGAAGGACGTTCGCGCTTCCGCCATTATTGCGGCAGCCACCCGGATGCTCGATGTTTTCGGCATATGGAACGAAATCGAGCCGGAAGCGCAACCGATACACAAGATGATCGTCACCGATTCGAAGACCGCCGATCCGGTGCGTCCCGTGTTCCTGACTTTCGACGGCGCCGTGGAAGAAGGCAGGCCGTTTGCCCATATGGTTCCGAACGTCGCTCTGGTGGGCGCATTGCGAGGCCTGTGCGAGCGTCTTGGCATAAAAATCCGTCACGGTCTCAGTGTTTCCGATTTTACCGCGGGTCCCCAGTCGACGGCCATTCGCCTTTCCGACGGGTCGACGCTCGAAGCGCGATTGCTGATTGCCTGTGACGGCGTTCGCTCCGCGCTCAGGGACATGGCCGGTATCAAGACCGTGCACTGGGCTTACGATCAGTCCGGTATCGTGACGACCGTTGAGCATGAGCGGCCGCATGAGGGCTGCGCCGAGGAGCATTTCCTGCCATCGGGCCCCTTCGCCATCCTGCCGCTGAAGGGAAATCGCTCTTCGCTCGTCTGGACCGAACGCACGGCCGATGCCGACAGGCTGGTAGCCTCCGACGATCTGGTGTTCGAGGAAGAACTGGAACGCCGGTTCGGTCACAAGCTCGGTCATCTTCGTCCGGTCGGTCCCCGCCGCGCCTTCCCATTGGGTCTGACGCTGGCGCGCTCTTTCGTTGCACCGCGTTTCGCGCTTGCGGGCGATGCGGCGCACGGCATTCACCCGATTTCCGGGCAGGGCCTCAATCTTGGCTTCAAGGACGTGGCGGCTCTCGCCGAAACCGTGGTCGAGGCCGACCGGCTCGGCCTCGATATCGGCTCACTCAACGTTCTGGAGCGTTACCAGTCCTGGCGGCGTTTCGACACGTTGCGGATGGGCGTGACGACGGATGTGCTGAACCGGCTTTTCTCCAACGATATTGGCCCTATCCGTATCATGCGCGATTTCGGTCTCGGCGTCGTGGATCGTTTGCCGGGTCTCAAATCCTATTTCATCGGTCAGGCCGCCGGCACGACGGATGCGAATGCGCCGCGTCTGCTTGCCGGCGAGGCGCTCTGATCCGACCCTTCGTGCATGTTTCGGATCGGCTTTTCCGGGATTACCGCTTGACAGCCGATTCCGGGATTTTCTGCCCGGCGGCTTTACCGTAAAGCCGAATCCGGCCAAGGACTTATCCGGATTCATAATCTGGTATGGTCTGCGCCCTGGCCAACCAGATATTGCGGAGAACAAAAGCTGAATCCCATCGAGTCAGCGATTCGTATTCGATTCGTTCGCAGACTGTTCCGCAGCCGAATCGATTTCATTTTCGCCGGATTCTTTTTGTTTGCTCAACTAGCTGAATCTGAACGGAAAATTCCATCGACCGGTCGCCCTGCGCCACTTTGCGGGTGAGGCCTATTGCCTTTGTCGGCGGGCATTGCCATGTGTGGTGCGTGCGGCCCGTATCGGTAATGCCGGGCGCACGGCAAGCAGATGAAGTCGATTCGCGGATAGTACGTTGAATTTTCGCCCCATGATCCTGAGCGGCCGCGGTGTCACGGCCGTTCTCGGCCCCACCAATACCGGCAAGACCCATTACGCGATCGAGCGGATGGTCGCGCATGGCAGCGGTGTCATTGGCCTGCCGCTGCGTCTTCTGGCGCGGGAGGTCTATACCCGCCTCGTTGAAAAGGTGGGCGCGCCGAATGTGGCGCTGATTACCGGCGAAGAAAAAATCGCACCGCCCAAAGCCAAATATTCCGTCTGCACGGTGGAAGCCATGCCGCGTGAGACGACGGCCGCCTTCGTCGCGATCGACGAGGTGCAGCTGGCGGGCGATCTCGAACGCGGGCATATCTTCACCGACCGGGTGCTGCATCTGCGCGGGCGGGAGGAAACTCTGCTGCTTGGCGCTGGCACGATGCGCCCTATCCTCGAAAAGCTGCTGCCGGGAATTACCGTTGTGGAACGCCCGCGTCTGTCGCAGCTTTTTTATGCGGGTCAGAAGAAGATAACCCGCCTGCCGCAACGCACGGCGATCGTCGCCTTTTCCGCCGATGAGGTCTATGCCATCGCCGAGCTGGTGCGCCGTCAGCGCGGTGGTGCTGCTGTGGTGCTGGGCGCGCTTTCGCCGCGCACGCGCAATGCGCAGGTGGGGCTCTACCAATCCGGCGACGTCGAATATCTGGTGGCGACGGACGCCATCGGTATGGGTCTCAACCTTGATGTCGACCATGTCGCCTTCGCGCAGGACCGCAAATTCGACGGCTATCAGTTCCGCAATCTCAATCCGGGCGAGATCGGCCAGATCGCCGGCCGCGCCGGCCGCCATCTTCGCGATGGCACATTCGGCGTGACGGGGCGTGTCGATCCGTTCGATGACGAGCTGGTGAAGCGGATCGAAACCCATCAGTTCGATGCGGTTAAGGTTCTGCAGTGGCGGACGAAAAATTTCGATTTTTCCTCCATCGCCAATCTGCGCCTGAGCCTCGATGCCGCGCCGGCGATCCAGGGACTTTCGCGCGCCCTGCCGGCAATCGACCAGCAGGCGCTGGAATATCTGTCGCGTTATCCCGAGATCATCGATGTGACGACGACCGATTCGCGGGTGGAAAAACTCTGGGAGGCGTGTGCGCTTCCAGACTATCGCCGCATTGCTCCTGCCCAGCATGCGGACCTGATCTCCACGCTCTATTTCGACCTCGTCAAACGCGGGACGGTGAACGAAGATTTCATGGCCGAGCAGGTGCGCCGCGCCGACCGGACAGATGGAGAGATCGATACCTTGTCTGCGAGGATTGCGCAGATCAGAACATGGACTTATGTATCGAACCGCCCAGGATGGCTTGCCGATCCGACACACTGGCAAGAAAAGACTCGGGAAATCGAGGATCGATTGTCCGATGCACTACATGAAAGGTTGACGAAACGCTTTGTTGATCGCAGGACATCTGTGCTCATGAGGCGCCTGAGAGAGAATGCGATGCTTGAAGCTGAAATCAGTGTAAATGGTGATGTCTTCGTAGAAGGTCATCACGTCGGCCAGTTGGCCGGGTTCCGGTTCACGCCGGTGCCGGGAATGGAAGGGCCGGATCAGAAGGCCGTGCAGGCTGCGGCGCAGAAGGCGCTTGCGCTCGAATTCGAGGCGCGTGCCGCGCGTCTGCATGCCAGTGGAAATGGCGATCTCGCTTTGAGCTCCGATGGTCTGGTTCGCTGGTTGGGCGAACCGGTTGCCCGCCTTTCGGCCGGCGACAACATCATGAAGCCGCGGGTGATCCTGCTTGCCGACGAGCAGTTGAACGGCAATGCCCGTGATCACGCGTTGGCGCGCGTCGAGCGTTTCGTCAATCATCAGATTGCGACCGTGCTGAAGCCGCTGGACGATATTTCCCGCGCCGAAGACCTTCAGGGTCTGGCGAAGGGTCTGGCGTTCCAGCTCGTGGAAAATCTTGGCGTGCTGTTCCGCCGCGACGTTGCCGAAGACGTGAAGTCTCTGGATCAGGACGCGCGCGCCTCCATGCGCCGTTACGGCGTGCGTTTCGGCGCCTACCACGTTTTCCTGCCTGCGCTTCTCAAGCCCGCCCCGGCGGAGCTTGTGACGCTACTCTGGGCTTTGAAGAATGACGGTCTCGGCAAGCCGGGTTACGGCGATCTCATTCCGGTGCTGGCCGCAGGCCGTACCTCGGTCGTCACCGATGCCAGCTTCGAGCGCATGTTCTACAAGCTCGCCGGTTTCCGCTTCCTCGGAAAGCGCGCCGTGCGTATCGACATTCTTGAGCGTCTGGCCGATCTCATCCGCCCGCTGCTGCAGTGGAAACCCGGTCAGCAGCCGCGTCCGGAAGGCGCCTATGACGGCCGCCGTTTTACGACGACCACCGCCATGCTTTCCATTCTCGGCGCGACGCTTGACGACATGGAAGAAATTCTGAAGGGCCTCGGTTACCGCGCCGATCAGGTGACGGCGGAAGAGGCGCAGGCCTTCCTCGCCAGCCACGCCGGTGCCTCTGCTCCGACTGCCGCTGAAGCGGCGACGGCTGAAGAGGAAAGCGTCGAGACCGAGGAACACGAGCCGGCTTCCGAAGAACAGGTGTCCGAGACGGCAGCTGTTGCCGAAGGCGAAGCTGTCGAGGCGCCGGTGGCTGCCAGCGAAGAGGCTGTCGCAGCCGAGGCCGTGCCGGAAGGCGCCGAGGCCGCCGAACCCAAGCCCGTTCTTCTGTGGCGTCCGGGTGGTCGCAACGAAAATCAGCGTGGCGAAAACCGTCGTCCCGGCAATCGCGGTCAGGGCCGTGGTGAAGGAGCGCGCGAACAGGGTGAGCGTCGCGGTGAAGGTCGTCGCGACAATCGTGACGGTGCAAGTGCCAATCGCAGTGGCGACGGTGAGCGCAAGCGCGATGGCGGACGTCCCGACCGTAGCAACAACCGCAACAACGATCGTCACGATCGCGGGGAGCGCAAGGACCGGCCGGAACGCAATGACCGTGGCGGAAAGCCGCAGGGTCAGCAGCGCTTCGAAGCCAAGCCGCCGCGCAAGGAAAAGCCGCTCGATCCGGATTCGCCTTTCGCAAAGCTCGCTGCTCTCAAGGAGCAGCTGAAGAAGTAAGCCATGGGAAGCAGCGAACAGCCACTGGAAAGCACGCGTCAGCGTCTGGACAAGTGGCTGTTCTTTGCCCGCATGGCCAAATCCCGTTCGCTTGCCCAGAGCTACATTCAGTCGGGCCACGTCAAGGTCAACGGCATTGCCATTCGCCAGTCCAGCCATGTGGTGAAGGCGGGCGACAGGCTGGAGATCGGCTTCGAGCGGATGGACAAGGTGCTTGTCGTCAAGTCCGGCGGAACACGGCGTGGACCCTATGACGAAGCCAGACTTCTCTATGAAGACGAGACGCCGCCGCGGGAACCTTCCGACAGGCTGACACCTCTCGAGCAGGCGTTGCGCCAGCCGGGCAGCGGGCGTCCCACCAAAAAAGAGCGCAGGGCGCTCGACAGATTTCTGTCTGACAGCGACGGAAGCAAAGATTAGAATAAACCTCCGGGTCGCACCCCTTTTTCAGAATTGTTTATCCTTGCTATCTGTAAGCAAAGGCATTACGTCACTTGCGAAATTGCCCTGTCTGAATTCCGGGCGACGGCTTGTGTTCCGAAGCCCACAGACCCGGCCTGCATATTCTGGAGTTCATCATGACATATGTCGTGACCGACAATTGCATCCGCTGCAAATATACCGATTGCGTTGAGGTCTGCCCCGTCGACTGCTTTTACGAGGGTGAAAATTTCCTCGCGATCAATCCCGATGAATGTATCGATTGCGGTGTGTGCGAACCGGAATGTCCCGCCGAAGCCATCAAGCCCGATACCGAGCCGGGTCTCGACAAATGGTTGAAGCTCAATGCCGAATATGCGGCAATCTGGCCCAATATCACGATCAAGCGCGACCCGATGCCGGAAGCCAAGGAAATGGACGGTGTCGAAGGCAAGCTCGAGCTTTATTTCTCCGCCGAGCCCGGACAGGGCGACTAAGTTTTACGGCCTGACCGCGAAACCATGATTTAAAAAAGCCCTCGCAGCAGCAGCGCGAGGGCTTTTTGCTGGGCCTCATCCGCCGCGGCCTGATTGCAGCGTGGTCGACAGCAATGTCAGAAGGGCCACGCTTTCCTCCAGGCTTTGCCGCTGACGGCTTTGCAGGATGGCGGCCTGCAGACGGTTCATCTCGCGGGCGATCGCCGCTGGCTGCCAGGTTCGCAGCGCTCTTTCGATGATGGGCTTTCTGCGGAAATGGATGTGGCGTCCAAGTGTCTGCATGACCTGACCGGCCTGCAGTTTTTTCTCATCCATTTCGGCCCGCATCTGGTCGAGCAACTGGAATTGCTTGAGGCACCCCTGGAGCACAAGGAAGATCGGGGTCTTCGAAGAGACGATCTTCTGCGTCGCATGGAAAAAGGCGTTTCTGTCGCCTTTCAGAATGGCGTCGACGGCATCGTCTGCGGAAACCGTGCTGGCGTCACCGATGATCGCCAGCACATCGTCTTCCTCGACCACGTCGGCTCCCCGGCAATAGAGTGCCAGCTTGCGGATTTCGTTGCGCGAGGCGATGCGGTCACCACCCAGGGATTCGATTAGCCTCTGTCTTGCGGCTGGCGCAATGCGCAGATTATCGGCGGAGAGTTCCTGATCGATCAATGCGTTCAATGAGCGCGCATCGTCGGCATAACAGGGAATCGCGGCGATGGAGCGCGCCGGTTCTGCGATCTTGCGCAGTCCCGTACCCTTCTTGATGTCGCCTGCTTCGATGATGAGGAAGCTCGCTTCCGGCGGTGTCTCGGCGAGAATCTGCAGCGCATCCACCAGCGCTTTTTCGGCCGCAGCACCTTTGACCCAGACGAGTTTTTCGCCGCCGAAAAGGCCGATGGCATTCACCTCGTCGAGCAGACGGCCGGGGTCGCCCTGCAGATCGGATGCGGTCAGTTTCAGCGATGCGAAAGCGTCATCGGGATCGATACCGGTCTTTTTGGCGATGACGCCTGCGCGTTCCGACACGAGACCGCGATCCGGGCCGTAAAGCACGAAAACGCGAAAGCGCTCCGCCGGATTTTCGGCGAAGCGCTCAAATTCATGGGACTTTATCTCCGTCACGGCCGCCGCTCTCAGCGGCCGAGCGTGGCGGCGATATCGGTGCGGATGATTTCAGCCAGTTCCCGGGCCGCACGGTTCTCGGCGTCGCGGGTTGCCCTGATCTTGGCGAATTCCTGCTGCGGCAGGTCCACCTGCGCCGTCACGCTACGCCGTGCGGAGCGCAGGATTTGACCGTCGGAAACGCGTGTCAGCACATATTGACCGCTCATCACGACACGACCGGGGTAAGGGCCATCGTAATTGTTGTTCGCGCGGGTCGTCAGGTCGTAATTCTGCACTTCCGTTGACGTGGCGCTCGAGCTTACGGAAACCTTGACGTTATATTGCGCCGTAGCGGGTTCGCCAGCGCCGCCGGACATCAGAAAGATCAACTGGTTGCGGACTTCCTGCCCGACTCTGCCGCCGGTCTCGGAGACGCTGACGGCCGCCAGTCTTTCCTTGGTTCCGGAAGCTTCCCCATAAAGCGGGCGCACCTGGCAGCCTGCCAGAAGACCAGCCATCGTCACGACGGAAATCGCTGCCGCGACGCGGCCCCATCTTGAAAAAACGTCAGACAACAATGTTCACAATCCTCTGCGGAACCACGATGACTTTCTTGGGCTCGCCACCGGCAAGAATGGATTTGACGGCATCCAGCGCAAGGGCGGCCGTTCGGACCGCATCTTGATCCGCATCGCGCGCGATTGTCAATTCGCCACGCTTCTTGCCGTTGACCTGCACGGGCATGACCACATCGTTTTCCTCGACCAGCGAAGCGACGAAGGCCGGCCACGGCGTCTGGGCCACGAGGCCCGTATTGCCCAGTGCGGACCAGCATTCTTCCGCCAGATGCGGCGTCATGGGGGCGATGATGCGGATGAGGATTTCGACGGCGTCGCGCGCGGCCGCCTTGACGTCCTCAGGCTTGCCGCCAGAAGCAACATCGGCGAGCGGACCGGCCAGCGCATTGACCAGCTCGTAGATGCGGGCGATGGCCTTGTTGAAGGCGAGCTTGTCTAGATCTTCCTGAACAGCCTTCAGCGTCTTGTGGGCCGCCTTGGAGGCCGCCAGCCCTTCGCCTTCGGTCGCAGGCTTCGGTTGGACGGTTCTCAGCTCTTCCGCCGCTTCGCCGACGATGCGCCAGACGCGCTGGACGAATCGGTTTGCGCCTTCCACCCCGGCTTCGGACCAGATGACGTCGCGATCGGGCGGAGAGTCCGATAGCACGAAGAAGCGGGCGGTATCGGCGCCGTAGGATGCGATGATGTCATCCGGGTCGACCACGTTCTTCTTCGACTTCGACATCTTCTCGATGGAGCCGATTTTCACCTCTTCGCCGGAAGAAAGCAGGAAGGCGCGGCGTGTGCCGTCGTTTTCTTCGATCCTCAGTTCGGCAGGCGGTACCCATTCGCGTGCGGTGCCTTCGCCGCGGCTATAGGTCTCGTGCACCACCATGCCCTGCGTGAACAGGCCCTTGAAGGGTTCCTTGACGCCGACATGGCCTGTCTCGCGCATCGCACGGGTGAAGAAGCGCGAATAGAGCAGATGCAGGATCGCGTGCTCGATGCCGCCGATATACTGATCGACCGGCAGCCAGTGGTTGGCGACCTTCGGATCGGTCGGTGCGTCTTCCCACGGCGCGGTGAAGCGCGTGTAATACCAGCTGGAATCGACGAAAGTATCCATCGTATCGGTTTCGCGGCGCGCGTCATGGCCGCATTGCGGGCAGGAGACATGACGCCAAGTGGGGTGCCGGTCCAGCGGGTTGCCGGGCACATCGAACGTCACGTCGTCGGGCAGCTTGACCGGCAGGTCCTTTTTCGGGACCGGTACGACGCCGCAGACTTCGCAATGGATGACCGGGATCGGGCAACCCCAATAACGCTGGCGGGAAATGCCCCAGTCGCGCAAACGGAAATTGACCTTGCGCTCGGCCTGCGGCGCGTTGCCCAGCGTCTGCGTAGAAAGCTTCTGCGCCATCGCCTCAAAGGCGTCAGCCGTCTTCATACCGTTCAGGAAGCCGGAATTGATCATCACGCCGTCATCGGTGAAGGCGGTATCATCGATGGTGAAGTTTGCAGCATCGGGGCCTTCGGGTGCGACGACGGCCACAACCGGCAGGCCGTATTTGCGGGCGAAATCCAGATCGCGCTGGTCACCCGACGGGCAGCCGAAGATCGCGCCGGTGCCATAGTCCATCAGCACGAAATTGGCGACATAGACCGGCAACTCCCAGCTCGGGTCCAGCGGGTGCACGACCTTGACGCGGGTATCGATACCCTTCTTTTCAGCCGTTTCGAGCGCTGCGAGCGAGGTGCCATGGCGGCGGCATTCGTCGCAGAACTCGGCAATCGCCGGGTTGTTCGCGGACAGTTCTCTCGCCAGCGGGTGGTCGGCGGCGATTGCCAGGAAGGATGCGCCGAACAGGGTGTCCGGGCGTGTCGTATAGACGGTGATGTCGGAGAAACCTTCCGGCGCCGTGTCGGCGACCGTCTGCCAGCGCAGTGACAGGCCTTCGGAGCGGCCGATCCAGTTCTTCTGCATCAGGCGCACTTTTTCCGGCCATTGGTCGAGCGTATCCAGCTCGTCCAGCAGGTCCTGGCTGAAATCGGTGATGCGGAAGAACCATTGCGTCAACTCGCGCTGTTCGACCAGCGCGCCGGAGCGCCAGCCGCGACCGTCGATCACCTGCTCGTTGGCGAGAACCGTATGGTCGACCGGGTCCCAGTTGACCTTGGACTGCTTGCGATAGACCAGACCCTTTTCCATGAAATCGACGAAAAGCGCCTGCTGGCGGTGGTAATATTCCACGTCGCAGGTCGCGAATTCGCGGGTCCAGTCCAGCGACAGACCCATGGATTTCAGCTGGCCGCGCATGGTGGCGATGTTCTGGTAGGTCCAGTCCTTCGGGTGAACCTTGTTCTGCATGGCGGCGTTTTCGGCAGGCATGCCGAAGGCGTCCCAGCCCATTGGGTGCAGGACGTTGAAACCGCGGGCGCGCTTGTAGCGGGCGACCACGTCGCCCATGGCATAGTTGCGGACATGGCCCATGTGAATGCGTCCCGACGGATAGGGAAACATCTCCAGAACGTAATATTTCTCGCGCGGATCGCTGTTGTCGGTGACGAAAACCTTGTCTTCGTTCCATTTCTGCTGCCAGCGCGGCTCGGCGTCGCGAGGATTGTAACGTTCGATGGCCATTGTTTAGAATTCCGGGTATCGAGGGGAAAAATTTGCGCTGACCTTCACCATGAAACGACCGGGGCGTCAAGTTTGGCGGGGCATTCGGGCGTTCAATCTTGGCCAGCGTGCCTCAAATGGTGCTAAACCCGCTTGGCATCAAGGCAATCGGCGTCTAGTTAGCGTTGCGAATGGTTCAAATGAAGGTCTTGTGATGGAAATCGAAGCACGTCTTGAGGATGTCAGGCAGCGCATTGCCGATGTTGCGGAAAAATCCGGACGCAAGGCGGCGGATGTTGCCCTCGTCGCGGTCTCGAAGACCTTCGAGGCGGAGGCGATTCAGCCGGTCATCGATGCGGGCCAGCGCGTGTTCGGCGAGAACCGCGTGCAGGAGGCGCAGGGCAAGTGGCCAGGCCTTAAAGAGAAGACGCCTGATATCGAGTTGCATCTGATTGGCCCGCTACAGTCCAACAAGGCGGCGGATGCCGTGGCGCTGTTTGATGTGGTGCAGAGCGTCGACCGCGAAAAGATCGCCCGCGCACTTGCCGAGGAATGCGGTAAACAGGGTCGCAGCCTTCGTTTTTATGTGCAGGTCAATACCGGGCTTGAGCCGCAAAAGGCGGGCATCGATCCGCGTGAGACCGTGGCTTTCGTCGGCTTTTGTCGGGATGAGCTGAAATTGCAGATCGAAGGACTGATGTGCATTCCGCCGGCGGATGAAAATCCGGGTCCGCATTTTGCGCTTCTGGCGAAGCTTGCCAAACAATGTGGGCTTGAGAAGCTTTCCATGGGCATGTCGGGCGATTTCGAAACCGCCGTGGAATTCGGCGCGACGAGTGTCCGTGTAGGCTCGGCGATCTTCGGTACGCGATAAGGCTGCAAATAAAAAACCCGGCGCTGAGGCCGGGTTTTCAAACTCTAAAAGACGTTCGATCAGTAGTGATCGTCCTCGTCTTCGTCCTTCTGCGTAGACTTCAGCGAGCTGAGCTTCTTGAAGACCGCATCGGCGTCGATCTGCTCGTCTTCCTCGCGCTGGAAGCTGTAGTCCAGACCTTCCGTCGCCGTTGCCGGCTGCAGCGTATTGTCGAGTTCTTCCGCGGTCGGAAGCGGACGGCCGCGCGAGGCGCGTTCGACTTCAAGGTCGAGATCGATCTGGCTGCAGAGGCCGAGCGTCACCGGGTCCATCGGCGTCAGGTTGGCCGAGTTCCAGTGGGTACGGTCGCGAATCTGCTCGATCGTCGACTTCGTGGTGCCGACGAGACGCGAAATCTGCGCATCCTTTAGTTCCGGGTGGTTGCGAACGAGCCAGAGAATGGCGTTCGGACGATCCTGACGCTTGGAAACCGGGGTGTAGCGCGGGCCGCGGCGCTTGGATTCCGGCACGCGGACCTTCGGTTCGGAAAGCTTGAGCTTGTGGTTGGGATTGGCTTCGGCGCGGGCGATTTCGTCGCGGGAGAGCTGTCCGGTTGCAATCGGATCGAGACCCTTGATGCCCTGTGCGGCTTCACCGTCGGCAATCGCTTTGACTTCGAGCGGATGCAGTTTGCAGAACGTGGCGATCTGATCGAACGACAGCGCGGTGTTGTCAACCAGCCATACAGCCGTAGCCTTTGGCATGAGCAATTGTTGAGCCATAGATACAGTCCTTCTGTCCGTCCGCGCCGGTGTCGCGGGCCGTGGGTATCAACCACTAATTTCCGGGATATGGGGGCTCTATAGCTGCATTGCATCAGAATTGCAATTCTTTGCGAAACAAATGACCTTTGTCTAATTGCCGTGCGAATTTGAACTGCTATGAATTCAACACATGCCTGAGGTGGGAGTCTCGGGCCACGTTAAAAGCCATATCGGTTCCAGGAGGAGTTCATGTCTGCCAAAATCTACCCGGTTCTCAAATCGGCGAAGGCCCGCACGCTCATCGACAATGAGCGTTACCAGAAATGGTATCAGGAGAGCGTCGAGGATCCGGAAAAGTTCTGGGACAAGCACGGCCGGCGGATCGACTGGTTCAAGCCCTATACCAAGGTCAAGAACACGTCTTTCAAGGGCAGGGTGCCGATCAAGTGGTTCGAGGACGGCCTGACGAACGTTTCCTATAACTGTATCGACCGGCATCTGAAGACGCATGGAGAGCGCACGGCGATCATCTGGGAAGGCGACAATCCCTATATCGACAAGAAGATCACCTATAACCAGCTCTATGACTATGTCTGCCGTCTGGCGAATGTGCTGAAGAAGCACGGCGTCAAGAAGGGTGACCGCGTCACCATCTATATGCCGATGATACCCGAGGCGGCTTACGCGATGCTCGCCTGCGCCCGCATCGGCGCCATCCATTCCGTCGTGTTCGGCGGGTTCTCGCCGGAAGCGCTGGCGGGCCGCATCGTCGATTGCCAGTCTACCTTCGTGATCACCTGCGATGAGGGCGTGCGCGGCGGCAAGCCGATCCCGCTCAAGGAAAATACCGACAAGGCGATCGATATCGCCGCCAAACAATATGTCATCGTCAACAAGGTTCTGGTAGTGCGCCGCACCGGCGGCAAGACCGGCTGGGCGCCAGGCCGCGATATCTGGTACCATCAGGAAATCGCCACCGTGAAGCCGGATTGCCCGCCGGTGAAGATGCGTGCGGAAGACCCGCTATTCATCCTCTATACGTCCGGCTCCACCGGCAAGCCGAAGGGCGTGTTGCACACGACGGGCGGCTACCTCGTCTATACGTCGATGACGCATGAATATGTCTTCGACTACAAGGATGGTGAGGTTTTCTGGTGTACGGCCGATGTCGGCTGGGTCACGGGCCATTCCTATATCGTCTACGGGCCGCTTGCGAACTGCGCGACGACGCTGATGTTCGAAGGTGTTCCCAATTTCCCGGATCAGGGCCGCTTCTGGGAAGTCATCGACAAGCACAAGGTCAATATTTTCTACACCGCGCCGACGGCGCTCAGATCGCTGATGGGGGCCGGCGACCAGTTCGTCCAGCGCTCCTCGCGCGAGAGTCTGCGGCTTCTCGGCACGGTCGGCGAACCGATCAATCCGGAAGCCTGGGAGTGGTATTACCATGTGGTCGGCGAGGATAAGAGCCCGATCGTCGACACCTGGTGGCAGACGGAAACCGGAGGCATTCTCATTTCGCCGCTGCCGGGCGCGACCGATCTGAAACCCGGTTCGGCCACACGGCCGTTCTTCGGCGTGCAGCCGCAGCTTGTCGATGCCGAGGGCAATGTGCTGGAAGGACCCGCTGACGGCAATCTTTGCATCATCGATAGCTGGCCGGGCCAGTCGCGCTCCGTCTATGGCGATCATCAGCGCTTCATCGATACGTATTTCTCGACCTACAAGGGCAAGTACTTCACCGGCGACGGTTGCCGGCGTGACGAGGACGGCTATTACTGGATCACCGGCCGCGTCGATGACGTGCTGAACGTTTCCGGCCACCGCCTCGGCACGGCCGAGGTGGAGTCGGCGCTGGTGTCGCATCACCTCGTTTCGGAAGCGGCTGTGGTGGGCTACCCGCATGCCATCAAGGGCCAGGGCATTTATTGTTATGTCACGCTGATGGCGGGCCAGAATGGCGACTATGCGCTGCGCGAGGAGCTGGTAAAGCACGTGCGCAACGAGATCGGACCGGTTGCGACACCTGACAAGATCCAGTTCGCGCCGGGTCTGCCCAAGACCCGATCCGGCAAGATCATGCGGCGCATCCTGCGCAAGATCGCCGAGGACGACTTTGGTGCGCTGGGGGATACGTCGACGCTCGCCGATCCGGCGGTGGTCGAAGACCTCATCGCCAACCGGCAGAACCGCACCGCGTCCTGATCTTCTGGGAAGGCTGCTTCGGCAGCCTTTTTCCATCTGCGATTTTCACAAACAAAAACACCCGGAGGCGGAACCTCCGGGTGTTTTCAATTGTATCCGGTAAGGATTACTGGCCGCGGATCTTCTTCAGGTCCGCCAGAACGGCGTCGACGACGTCTGCGCCGATTTCAGCCTTGTGCTTTTCGTAGACGACCATCGACTTTTCGCGGATACGGGTCTGCTCTTCTGCAGACAGCGTGTTCACTTCGAGGCCGGCAGCCTTGATCTTCTCCAGCGACTTCTGGTTCAGGTCGCGGATGACCTTGCGCTCTTCGTCGCGGCCGACGACTGCGCATTCACGCAGGGCGGCCTGTTCTTCGGGCGTGTAGCTGTCGAAGATCGGCTTGGAGAAGAGGAAGAGGAACGGCGTGTAGGCGTGGTTCGTCTCGGTGATGTACTTCTGCACCTCGTAGAACTTGGAGGTGTCGATCGTCACATAGGGGTTTTCCTGCGCGTCGATCGCGTTGGTTTCCAGCGCCGAGAAGACTTCGCCGAAGGCCATCGGCGTTGCATTGGCGCCGAGGTTCTGGAAGGTGTCGAGGAAGATGTTGTTCTGCATCACGCGGACCTTGAGGCCCGAGAAGTCTTCCCACTTGTTCACGGCATGCTTGGAGTTCGACAGGTTGCGGAAGCCGTTTTCCCAGTAGGCCAGGTTTACGAGGCCCTGTTCTTCCAGCTTCTTGTTCATCATGTCGCCGAAGGCGCCGTCCATGACGGCATCGGCTTCCTTGGCGTTGGCGAAGAGGAATGGCAGGTCGAAGACGCCGAGCGACGGGATGAGACCGACGAGCGGCGACGAGGACGTCACGACCGCTTCCTGAACGCCGGAGCGCAGAGCCTGCGTCGCCTGAAGGTCACCGCCGAGAGCGCCGCCCCAGAATGCCGTCAGCTTCAGCTTGCCGCCGGACTTGTCGTCGAGGCAGGCCTGCATGGCCTTGATGCCGTCGCCGACCGGATGATCCTGGTTGATGCCGTTCGAAACGCGGATATTGCGGCTGTTGAACTCGGCCATTGCCGGAGCGGCGGCGCCAACTGCGAAAGCGATGGCCGTGGTGGTCAGAAGAAGCTTTCTCATAATATCCTCCCTTGGATTGTTTGCGAGAAGCAGGTTGAATTAACGAAGATACTGCAGCGGTACGAGGACGATGTCCGGGAAAATCACCAGCAGCGCCAGTACGATGGTTTCAGCAACGAGGAACGGCCAGACGCCGACCGTGACCTTGCCGAGCGGGATGCGGCCGACGCCGCTGACGACGTTCAGCACCACGCCAACCGGAGGGGTAATCAGGCCGATGGCGTTGTTGATGATGAAGAGAACGCCGAAGTAGACCGGGTCGATGCCCGCCTGTTTGACGATAGGCATCAGAACAGGCGTCAGGATCAGGATGGTCGGCGTCAGGTCGAGTGCGGTTCCGACAATGAAGACCAGCACCATCATCGCGGCCATCAGAAGCATCGGGCGGTCGATCAGCGGCTCGATATAGCCTGCGACTTCGTTCGGAATGTTCGCTGCCGTGATGAGCCATGCGGAGACGAGCGCCGCGCAAACCAGGAACATGATGATGGAAGTGCTCTTGGCGGCGCGCAGAAGCACGTGGAACAGATCGGCCGGTTTCAGTTCGCGGTAGATCACCATGCCGACGAAAAGCGCGTAAACAGCCGCAACGACGGCAGCTTCCGTCGGCGTCATGATGCCGGCCTTGATGCCGCCGAGAATGATGACAGGCATGCCGAGCGCCCAGCCGGCGCGAGCAGTGGCGGTCAGACGTTCCTTGGCGGAGGTCTTCGGCAGCGGCTTGACGTTATCCTTACGGACCACGATCAACCAGGCGATAATGAGCGATGCACCCATCAGAATGCCGGGAACGATACCCGCAAGGAAAAGCTGGGTGATCGAGACGTTGGCGGCAACACCGAAAACGATGAAGGCCATGGATGGCGGGATGACCGGCGCGATGATGCCGCCTGCGGCGATGAGACCGCCGGAGCGCGGAATATTGTAACCGGCCTTCGCCATCATCGGGATGAGGATTGCGGCAAGGGCTGCGGTATCGGCTGCGGCCGAACCGGAAATGCTGGCCATGATGATGGCTGCAACGATGGCCACGATGCCGAGACCGCCACGGATATGACCGACGAGTGCGATTGCAAAGTCGATGATGCGGCGAGACAGACCGCCGGAATTCATCAGTTCGCCAGCCAGAATGAAGAAGGGGATGGCGAGCAGCGTGAAGGTGTCCGCGCCCGAAATCATGTTCTGGGCGATGATGGCGGTGTTGAACATGCCCATGTACCACATGAGCACGACGCCGCAGAACATCAGCGAGAACGCGACGGGAACGCCAATCGCCATGGCTCCCAGCAGAGAGCCGACAAAAACGAGAAGTGTCATGGTATCAGCGCTCCGAAAGCTGTTCGATCGTCAGATTCTCGCCCGCGAACTGGGCGATTTCGTCTTCTGTCACGCCGCCCGTCAAGTAACGGTACAGGCGCTCCAGTGCGATGATGAACATCAGGCCTCCGGTGAACATGCCAACGCCATAGACCCAGATCATCGAAAGCTTGGTGACGGGCGCATGCATGCTGGCATTGATGCCGGACTGCTTCCAGGTGCCCCAGAAGAAGATGGCGGAACAGGCCAGAATGATGATGTTCGACACGATCATGCAGACGATGCGGGCGCGACGGGACAGGAACATCACGAGCGTTTCGATGCCCATGTGGCTGTTCTCACGGAAGGTCAACACGGCGCCGATGAAGGTCAGCCACACGAAGAAATAACGCGACAGTTCTTCCGAGACGTTGATGCCGGAGTTCATCGTATAACGCATGACGACGTTGACGAAGACCATGATCGACATGCCGGCGAGCAGCAGGACGAGAATGATTTCGAGAATCCGGTAAAACAGATTGATGGTCTTTTGCATTTTCCCCTCCCGAAGAAATATCTAGAGCAGCCCTCGTTTCGCCAGGTTGCGCATCAGGGCCGCGGTGCCGAATGTCCATTCCGGGCATTCGTCGGTCGTGGTGACCCAGTTGATCAGCTTACCGAGCTTGGGCGTGGAGATTTCGACACGGTCACCCTTTGAATGGGTGAAACCGAGGCCTGGGCCATGGCGATCCTTCACCGGCGCGAACATCGTGCCAAGGAAAAAGACGGCGCCGTCAGGATACTGATGGTTACGGTTCAAGAGCTGCGAAGCGAGGTTCTCCGGCGTGCGGCTGATCGCTTCCATGGGGCTGACGCCCGTCATGGTGAAACCGTCTTCGCCCTCGACCAGAAGCGATATCTGCGACTTCTTCACATCTTCAATGGTGAAGTTGCCGTCAAACAGGCGGATAAAGGGACCGATCGCGCAGGACGCATTGTTGTCCTTCGCCTTGCTGAGCAGCAGGGCGGAACGACCTTCGAAATCGCGCAGATTGACGTCGTTGCCGAGCGTTGCGCCAACAATGCGGCCGTCGGAAGCGATGGCCAGCACCACTTCCGGCTCCGGGTTGTTCCACTGCGATTTCGGGTGAACGCCGATCAGCGCGCCGCAGCCGACGGAAGCCATGGCCTGCGCCTTGGAGAATATCTCCGCATCCGGGCCGATGCCCACTTCCAGATATTGCGACCAGAGGCCCATTTCCTGCAGCAGTTTTTTCACTTCGGCAGCTTTTTCGGAGCCGGCCTCAAGTCCCTTGAGATTGTCGCCGAGAACCGGCGCCAGCCGTCCGCGAATTTCCTGCGCACGCAGCGGATCGCCCTTTGCCTGCTCCTCGATCACGCGTTCCAGCATGCTGTCGGCGAAGGTGACGCCGGCGGCCTTCACGGCCTGAATGTCGTTGGGGGCAAGGAGTTCGCCGGCGGAACCGTCCAGAAAAGCTTCCAGTGCGCCGAGTGCGACGAAAGTGCCGGTGTCGGCGAGCTGCTCTACTAGGTCGGTCTTCTCCAGAAGTTCGGACATGGTTGGGGAAATCGAAGTGAGGTCATAAAGCACGCCGCCCTTCAGCAGGACGGGGCAGGGGCCGCCTTCGCTTTTCGACCAGACGCGGCCGACGAGCAGCGCGTTTTCGAAATCTTCAGGCAAAATTGCGATAGCGTCGATGGACCTTGTACCGGTCATGTAGTCCTCCCCTTCAGCACCCGACAGGCCGCCTCCTGCGGTCTTATTGTCTGGATGTCTGACAACTTAATCCCATTCTTCTTAGTATGACTTTTGTTACGAGTCTAGCGGCCTCGCCGACAAAATTATCGTCTTTCGCGTCTCAATTCCCGGAAAGCCGTAAACCTGTCCTATAGCTTTACCGGCGTGCTCATTTGCTGCTCAGAAGATATCCAGTTCGAGATTGACCCGGCTGGCTGCGCCGATCAGGTGCTTGCGCATGGCGTTCTTGGCGGCAGTGGCATCGGCCTTCTCGACGGCTTCGTAGATTGCCACATGTTCGGCGATCGTCACCTCGAGAATTTCACCAAAAACCGCACGCGAAAAAGCAATGTTGATGGCGGAGCTGATGCGTTCCGCGATGAAGCCGAGGAACATCAGGAAATATTCGTTCTCAGTCGCTTCCGCCAGAATGCGGTGGAAGTCGAGATCGGCGGCAACGCCTTCCGTCGACCAGTCATCGGCGGTTTTCATCTTTTCCAAAGCTGCCGCCAGCCGCGTCAGCTGCTGCGGGCTGCGGTGCAGTGCAGCCAGCCCCGCCGCCTCTATTTCCAGCGGCATGCGAAGCTGGAAAAGATCGCGGAAATTTTCCGGATCGTTCAGCCGCGACCGCTCGATGCGGATGGACAGTCTTTGCCGGGGATCGGTGACGAATGCGCCCACACCCTGCCGGGTTTCGACAAAGCCTTCGTTGCGCAATTGTGCAATCGCTTCGCGGATGACCGAACGGCTGACCCCGAAGGTTTTTGCCAGAACATGTTCGGTCGGCAGCCTGTCACCCGGTCCGAGCTTCGAATCATTGATTTCGCGCGCAATCTCCGCGGCGATACGGCCGGGCAGATGGTCGTTGCGATGTATCTGATTGAACTCCAGCGTCATGGTTGCTCCCGTTCCACAGAAACGATTGGTTCGTTTTCCCGCGGCAGGCGACTTCCTCCTTCGCCGTCAGCGGGGTTTTCAAAGGCGGCGTTTTCAGCCGCCTTTGCCGTTCCTCGATTAGCTATCCGGTTGCAGGGTTATCTGGCAACCGGGATTCATCCGCAAATCAGGGTCGAAGGTGTTTTTCAGGCCGGTGATCATCCGGCGCTGTACGTCGGATAGCCGGCTTTCGAAATCGGAGCGTTTCAGGCGGCCGATGCCGTGCTCGGCGCTGATGCTGCCGACGTAACGGTCAAGGACCTCGTTAACGAGTGTCTTGGACTTGTAAATGAAGGTGTCGCGCTCTTCCGGCGTCGAACCGTTCGGCGGCAGCACGTTGAGGTGGACGTTGCCGTCCCCAACATGGCCATAGGAAACCGCGAGGCATTCCGGCAGTTTTTCCGCCAGTTCCGCCTCGGCTTCGGCCACGAAAGCGGCGAGTTTCGACAAAGGTACGGAAATGTCGGTACGCATATGCGCGCCGCGCAACGCCTGACCCTCGTTCATGCCTTCGCGGAACAGCCAGAGCGATTGCGCTTGTGCCCGTGAAGAAGCGATGACGCCGTCCAGCACCAGCCCGTCTTCCATCACGCCCTCTAGGAAGCGTCCCATAAGGTCGGCCGTGTCCACCAGACCGGAGCCTGAAATTTCCATCAGCACATAGGCCGGATAGTCGCCGGCAATCGGCATTTTCAGGTCGGGTATAGCTTCGATAGCCAGCGTGAAGGCGACAGGCGGCATGAATTCGAAGGCGGACATCAGGTCGCAGCATTCGCGACGGGCGCGGCGGTAAAGCTTGATGGCGTCATCAAGCGAATTGAGGCCGAGCAGCGCCGTCTCGACATGTTCGGGATTGGGGTAAAGCTTGACGGCAACGGCGGTGATGATGCCGAGCGTTCCTTCGGCGCCGATGAAGAGCTGCTTCAGATCGATGCCGCGATTGTCCTTGCGCAGCGTCGACAGGCCATTCCAGATGGTGCCGTCCGGCAATACGACTTCGAGACCCAGCACCAGTTCGCGGGTCATACCGTAGCGCAGGACATTGATGCCGCCGGCATTGGTGGAGACGTTGCCGCCGATGCGGCAGCTGCCCTGCGCGCCGAGCGACAGCGGGAAAAACATGCCTTTGTCCTGAACCGCATCCTTGAATTCCGAGAGAATGCAGCCGGCTTCCACGACGGCGGAAAAATCGTCGCTATCGATGGTGCGGATGGCGTTCATGCGCTCGAGGCTCAATACGACCTGATGTTTGGGGGCATCGGGAATGCCACCGAGCACCAGACCGGTGTTGCCGCCTTGGGGGATGATGGCAAGGCCAAGTTCCGCGCAGGCGCGAACGGTGTCGGAGACTTCCTTGGTCGACCGGGGGCGGATGACGGCCACGGCCGAGCTGGTGACATCGCCGTGCCAGTCGCGGCAATAGCGCAGCATGTCTTCCTGCGATGTCAGCAGCAAAGCCTCGCCGAGCCTGTTCTTCAACGAGAACCGCAATTCCTCGATATCGGTTTCGCTTACGATCGTCATTCCACCCTCTCCGTCCAATCCGCCCTAAGTTTCCGGACAGGGCTCTTTCGCCCTTGCTTTTGCCGGTTTGTGAAAAAATACTATTTTCAATCCGATCATATAAGGTTATCAGACAACCTTACAAGCTAATTTATCGGTCGATTGGCCGATGGTGTTTTTTCGGTCCCGGGAGAATGGCCGGGACAAAGAGGAGGAAGACATGCATATCGCAATCATCGGCGCCGCAGGCATGGTTGGCCGCAAGCTAACGCAGCGCCTCGTCAAGGATGGATCGCTTGGCGGCAAGCCAATCGACAAGTTCACGCTTATCGACGTGTTCCAGCCCGAAGCGCCCGCCGGTTTTTCCGGTAAGGTCGATGCGCGTGCCGCCGATCTCTCCGCGCCGGGTGAGGCCGAAAAGTTGGTTGAAGCCCGTCCCGATGCCATTTTTCACCTCGCTGCCATCGTCTCCGGTGAAGCCGAACTCGATTTCGACAAGGGCTACCGCATCAATCTCGACGGTACGCGTTATCTTTTCGATGCCATCCGCATTGCCAATGGCAAGGATGGTTACAAGCCGCGCGTGGTCTTCACCTCGTCTATCGCCGTTTTCGGTGCGCCGCTTCCCTACCCGATCCCGGACGAGTTCCACACCACGCCGCTGACCAGCTACGGTACGCAAAAGGCGATCTGCGAATTGCTGCTGTCCGACTACAGCCGTCGCGGTTTCTTTGACGGCATCGGTATTCGCCTGCCGACCATCTGCATTCGTCCCGGCAAACCGAATGCGGCCGCTTCCGGCTTCTTCTCCAATATTCTGCGGGAGCCGCTGGTCGGGCAGGAAGCGGTTCTGCCGGTTCCGGAAAGCATTCGCCACTGGCACGCCTCGCCACGTTCCGCCGTCGGCTTCCTCATCCATGGCGCAACGATTGACGTCGAAAAGGTCGGCCCGCGCCGCAACCTGTCGATGCCGGGCCTCAGCGCCACCGTCGGCGAGCAGATCGAGGCGCTGCGCAAGGTGGCGGGCGAAAAGGCCGTCGCCCTCATCCGCCGCGAGCCGAACGAGATGATCATGCGCATGTGCGAAGGCTGGGCCCCCGGTTTCGAAGCCAAGCGCGCCCGCGAACTGGGCTTTACGGCTGAAAGCTCCTTCGAAGAAATCATTCAGGTTCATATCGAGGACGAACTGGGAGGTTCACTGAAATGAGTGTCGACGGGGAGGAGAAGAAGCGGTCCGTTGCCTTTATCGGCACGGGCCTGATGGGCGGGCCGATGGCCCGGCGCCTGCTGGGTGCCGGCTTTTCGGTCACCGTCTGGAACCGTAGCGTCGATAAGGCCGAGGCGCTTGTTGCCGATGGCGCGGTCGTCGCGGCATCGCCGGCGGAGGCCGCCAAGGGTGCCGATATCGTCATCACCATGCTGAGCGACGGCAAGGCCGTGGGAGAAGTGCTGTTTGAGGCCGGCGTGGCCGAAGCGCTGAAAAAGGGCGCGGTCGTCATCGACAGCAGTTCGATTGCGCCGCCGATTGCGCGGGAACATTCCTCCCGGCTTGAGGCGCTTGGCATTCATCATGTCGACGCGCCGGTTTCCGGCGGTGTGCCGGGCGCGACGGCCGGTACGCTCGCCATCATGGCCGGTGGGGACGAGACGCTGATTTCGGGTCTTGCCGATGTTTTCGCGCCGATGGGCCGGCTTACCTATGTCGGTCCCTCGGGTGCGGGCCAGCTCTGCAAGCTTGCCAATCAGCAGATTGTCGCCATCACCATCGGCGCGGTTGCCGAGGCGATGATGCTGGTGGAAGCGGGCGGTGCATCCCGTGAAGGGTTCCGCAACGCCATACGCGGCGGTTTTGCCGAAAGCCGAATCCTGGAACTGCATGGCGACCGCATGGTGAAGCGCAATTTCGTGCCGGGCGGTCCCTCCAAGTTCCAGCTCAAGGACCTGAATGGCGTGCTGGCGACGGCGAAGGATCTGTCTCTCAACCTGCCGCTTACCCAGCAGGTGACGCGGGAATTTGACGATTTCGTCGGTGACGGCGGTGCCGATATCGACCATAGCGGCATCCTGCTTTACCTCGAAAAACTGAACAACCGGGAACAGGGCTGAGGCAGGCTTATGAGCGACGACAAGAGACCGATGCGCCGCCTGCGGTCGCAGGACTGGTTCGACAATCCCGACCATCTCGACATGACGGCGCTCTATCTGGAGCGCTTCATGAATTACGGCGTGACGCCGGAAGAGCTTCGCTCCGGCAAGCCGGTCATCGGCATCGCCCAGAGCGGCAGCGACCTGACGCCTTGTAACCGCGTCCATGTGGAACTGGTCAAGCGGGTGCGGGACGGCATCCGCGATGCGGGCGGCATTCCCATCGAGTTTCCGACCCATCCAATGTTCGAAAACTGCAAGCGCCCGACGGCTGCGCTCGACCGTAATCTCGCCTATCTCAGCCTTGTGGAAGTGCTTTACGGTTATCCGCTCGACGGTGTCGTTCTGACCACGGGCTGCGACAAGACCACGCCTTCGGCGTTGATGGCGGCAAGCACGGTGGATATTCCGGCCATCGTCTTGTCCGGTGGGCCGATGCTCGACGGCTATCATGACGGCGATCTGGTCGGTTCCGGCACGGTCATCTGGCGCATGCGCCGTAAATACGGTGCCGGCGAAATCACCCGCGAGGAATTCTTGCAGGCGGCGCTCGAATCCGCACCTTCCGTCGGCCATTGCAACACCATGGGCACAGCATCGACCATGAACGCCATGGCGGAGGCGCTCGGCATGTCGCTCACCGGCTGCGGTGCGATCCCTGCCGCTTACCGCGAACGCGGCCAGATGGCCTATCGCACTGGCCGCCGCGCCGTCGAGCTGGTTGTCGAGAACATCAAGCCCTCCGACATCATGACGCGCGAGGCGTTTTTGAACGCGATCCGCGTTAATTCCGCAATCGGCGGTTCCACCAATGCCCAGCCTCACCTGGCAGCGATGGCGAAACATGCGGGCGTCGAGCTTCGCGAGGAAGACTGGCAGGTCCACGGTTACGACATTCCGCTTATCGCCAATGTCCAGCCTGCCGGCAAATGGCTGGGTGAGAAATATCACCGCGCCGGCGGCACGCCCGCCATCATGTGGGAGCTTCTGCAGGCCGGCAAGCTCGACGGAAGCTGTCCGACCGTAACCGGCAAGACCATGGCGGAAAATCTGGAAGGGCGGGAATCGACCGACCGCGACGTGATCCTGCCTTACGATAAGCCGTTGAAGGAACGGGCGGGTTTCCTCGTCCTCAAGGGCAATCTGTTCGATTTCGCCATCATGAAGACGAGCGTGATCTCGGCGGAATTCCGCCAGCGTTATCTGAGCGAGCCGGGCCGCGAGGGGATTTTCGAGGGCAAATGCGTGGTGTTTGATGGTTCGGAAGACTATCACGCCCGTATCAACGATCCGTCCCTCGATATCGATGAGCGCACCATTCTCGTTATTCGCGGTGCGGGGCCGCTCGGCTGGCCGGGTTCGGCTGAGGTCGTCAACATGCAGCCGCCGGATGCGCTGTTGAAGAAGGGCATCACCAGCCTGCCGACGATCGGCGACGGCCGGCAGTCGGGAACGGCAGACAGCCCCTCCATCCTCAACGCCTCGCCGGAAAGTGCGGCCGGCGGTGGGCTGGCATGGCTCCGTACGGGGGATGTGATCCGCATCGATTTCAATGAGGGCGAGTGCAATGCGCTGGTGCCGGATGAGGAGCTCGCCACCCGCAAAGCCGATGGCATTCCCGCCGTTCCTGCGGATGCGACGCCTTGGCAGCGCATCTATCGTCAATCAGTGACCCAGCTTTCGGATGGCGCGGTTCTGGAAGGGGCCGCGGATTTCCGCCGGATCGCCGAGAAGATGCCCCGGCACAATCATTGATCACATACGATAAAATCCCCGACCACGTCCGGGGATTTTTCTTTTCCGGTCGGTTTCGCAATTGATTGCGACCTCTTAATGTACCCGCAAATCCGCATCACAGGGGCACGACATGACAGATATTTCGATGATAGAAGCCGCGCGTGGGCGCATCGGCAACCATGCGGTTCGCACGCCGCTTCTCTCATCGCCTTTTCTGGACGAGATTGCTGGGCGGAAGCTGTTCGTAAAGGCCGAATGCCTCCAGAGAACGGGTTCCTTCAAGTTTCGTGGCGGCTGGTCGGCCGTCTCCGGCCTTCCGGCGGAGGTGCGCGCCAAGGGCGTGATCGCCTTTTCCTCCGGCAACCATGCGCAGGGCGTGGCGCTTGCCGCCCGCCTGCACAATGTTCCCGCCGTCATCATCATGCCGTCGGATGCGCCGAAGATCAAAATCGACAATACCCGCGCTTATGGCGCAGAGGTCGTGCTCTATGACCGGGCAAACGAGGACCGTGACGCCATCGGCGACCGCCTGTCGCGCGAGCGCGGGCTGACGCTGATCAAGCCATTCGACGAACCGCTGGTCATTGCCGGGCAGGGCACGGTGGGGCTGGAGATTGCCGAACAGGGCGCGGAGCTTGGCGTCGGTGCGGCCGAGGTTCTGGTGCCGTGCGGCGGCGGCGGTCTCACCTCCGGCATTTCGCTCGCGCTCGCCGCAAAGGCTCCAAATTACAAAGTCAGGACTGCCGAGCCCGAAAATTTCGATGACGTGGCGCGCTCGCTCGCCTCGGGCAAGATAGAGCGTAATGCTTCGACATCCGGTTCCGTCTGCGATGCGATCATCACGCCGCAACCCGGCAACATTACCTTCCCGATCATGGCGGGGCTTTGCGGGAGAGGCGTTGCCGTGACCGAGGAGGAAGCGTTGCGGGCTATGGTTCTCGCCTTCAACCGGCTGAAGATCGTTGTCGAACCCGGTGGTGCGGTGGCGCTGGCGGCGGCTCTCTTCCACGGCGATGAACTGGAAAGCGAAACGGTGATCGCAGTCGCTTCCGGCGGCAATGTCGATCCGGAGATCATGGCCGGCGCCCTGTCCCGTTTCGGCTGAGGTTAAGGTTAGGCGTCTAGCCGTGCGGCGACCTCATCGGCGATAGCCAGCGAGGCGGTGAGGCCGGGGCTTTCTATGCCGAAAAGATTGACGAGGCCGGCAACGCCGTGGGTTTCCGGCCCATCGGTGCGGAAGTCCATGGCCGGTTCGTCCGGGCCGGAAATCTTCGGCCGGATTCCGGAATAGGCCGGGATCAGCCCGTCATCGGGAAGGCTTGGCCAATAGCGCCGTATCGCATCGCCAAACCCCTCCATGCGGCGGGGATCGACCGCATAGTCGATGGTGTCCACCCACTCCACATCCGGCCCGAAACGGGCCTGGCCGGCGAGATCGAGCGTGAGATGCACGCCGAGGCCATGGGTGTGCGGTGCGGGGTAGATCAGCCGTGAAAAGGGCGACTTGCCGGCCAGCGAAAAATAGCTGCCCTTGGCGAAACGCGCCTGTGGGATTCCATCCTCCGGCAATCCTTCGATCTTTCTCGCCACCATGGGTGCAACAAGCCCGGCGGAGTTGATGAGCAGCCGACATGTCAGGCTGGTGGGTTCCGCTCCGCCGACATGAACGCGGAAACCATTGCCCATCGCCTCTGCCTTTTCGAAGGGTGCGTTCAGGGCAAGGGCCGCGCCATGATCCTGCGCGTCTCCAAGCAGCGCCAGCATATAGCCGTGGCTATCGATGATACCGGTCGAGGGCGATATCAGGGCTGCGACGCAGGCGAGCGCGGGTTCGAGCAGGCGCGCCTGTCGCTCGTCGATCAGCTCAAGGTCGTTGCAGCCATTGGCTTTGCCTTTCTCGTACAGCGTGGCGAGCATGGCCGTTTCTTCATCGCGCGTGGCGACGATGAGCTTGCCGCAGCGGCGATGTGCCACGCCATGGCTTTGGCAGAAGGCGTAGAGCCGCTCCTTGCCCTCCACGCAAAGTCGGGCCTTGAGGCTTCCGGCCGGATAATAGAGCCCGGCGTGGATGACTTCGCTGTTGCGGGAGGAGGTGGCAGAGCCGAATTCCTTCCCGCTTTCGAGGATGATGACGGAGAGGTCACGCATCGCCAGTTCACGCGCTGTCGCGAGCCCTATCACCCCGGCTCCGATGATGATGGCGTCGATATCCGTCATGGTCTTTTCCGTGCCCGCCACCGGTTTTGAACGGAAATGCCCTCCACCGCGTTGATCCTGCGCAATGGGTAGATTGATGCTTGCCGGTGGGCAAGTCGCAATCGGTATTTTTCCCGATGCGCCAATCTTATGGAATTTTATCTCTACTGAAACAGTGGGGAATAAAGCTATTCTATAAGTGAAATAAGCAATGCCCGCTTTGAAGGGCCGAGCAGGAAGGGAGTGTACAATGTCTTATTCCAAGGCAGGAAAAGTAAAAGACTTTGTCTCGCAGCCCCAGTCGCCGCGCAACTGGAAAGATTCGGTCCATGCGGCTCTTGTCGGCGTCTGCGTGGCTTTTGTCGCTGCCGTCATTTTCGGTCTCGTTCCCTGATCCTCCCGATTTTCTCGTCAGGTAATTTGAGAATAAAAGGCCGGTCGCTCCTCCGACCGGCCTTTTTCATGCCCATTCAGGCCTTCAGGTAATCTTCCGCCAGATCGACCCAGAAAGCGGTTCCGATCGGCAGGATATCGTCGTTGAAATCGAATTTCGGATGGTGCAGCGGCGGGTCATTCTCCGTGCGCGCGGTGCCGAGGAAGAAATAACAGCCGGGCCGTTTCTCCAGCATATAGGCGAAGTCTTCCGCACCCATCGACGGGCGCTGCATCTCGACCACCTTTTCAGGTCCGGCAAAACGCCGGGCGAGATCGGCGACATAATCCGTTTCCGCCTTGTGGTTGACGGTTGCATTATAACCGCGCTCGTAATCGATGGTGACGCTCATGCCGTAGCTGGCCGCCTGGCCTTCGGCTATCGCCCGGATGCGCTTTTCCAGCTCGTCGCGCACGCCCGGATCGAAGGAGCGGATGGTCAGCAGCATTTCCGCCGTTTCGGGAATGACGTTGCTGGCAGCACCGGCATGGAACGCGCCAACCGTGACGACCGCCGATAATTGCGGATGGATGTTGCGGGAGACCACGGTCTGCAGCGCCATGATGATGCTTGCGCCGGCAACGATGGGATCGGCCGCATCCTGCGGTTCGGCGCCGTGGCCGCCATATCCGTTGACCGTGATTTTGCACTCATCGACGGCGGCAAGGATCGGCCCGTCGCGTAGCACGAATTGCCCGAAGGGCACGCCGGGGTCGTTATGAAGGGCAAAAACCGCATCGCAGGGAAAACGCTCGAACAGGCCGTCCTCGATCATGATGCGGGCGCCGCCGAAATTCTCTTCCGCCGGCTGGAAGATCAGATGCAGGGTTCCGTCGAAATTTTTGCGCTCGGCAATGATCTTTGCCGCACCAAGCAGCATGGCGGTGTGGCCGTCATGACCGCAGGCATGCATCACGCCCTGATTGGCGCTCGCATAATCCGCCCCGGTTTCCTCATGGATCGGCAGGGCGTCGATATCGGCGCGGATGCCGAGCGTGCGGGTGCTGTCGCCATTGCTGAGCGTGGCGACGACACCGGTTCCGGCCAGGCCCCGCGTAACCTCATAGCCCATTGCCTCCAACTGTTCGGCGATAAAATCCGACGTCTTGAACTCCGAAAGGCCGATTTCGGGATTGCGGTGCAGGTGGCGGCGAATGGCCACTACATCCGGCATATGGTTGGCAAAGGATGCGAGATTTGCGGTCTGTCTGGTCATTTTTAAAGTCCCGGGTTCGGCCGTTTTTTCCGGCGCCTTTTGTAAATGACATAGCAGCATATGCAGCCATGCGTAAGGGGCGTAGCCTGCCCGGAAATGCCCCGAAATTCAGCGCTTGCATCGTGCCGCGACAGGTGGCATGGAACTATTGACGTCCTGGGGCATTAGCTTCTTTCGGATGTAGCGCGGGCCTCTCGGTTCGTGTTGCCCTTTGGGTTGTCAACGGGGGATTATCGGACGTTGCGCGAACAATTTTCGCCATCGGGGAGGGTGCGAAATCCGGTCGGAACGGCATTGCCGGGCCGAACGACGCCATTTTCTTCCCCTCATCGAAAACGCCCTGTCCGCTCCGATCTCCAGTTTCGCAGATATTCCGGAATAATGACGCTGCAGCATGACGCGCTTGCGGATATTCTGCACTTGACGATCCGTTCCGCACAGCGTCCGGTCCGGTTCACCGAAGGTTCAGGATAAGTCATAAATATAGCGTGGCCCGATTTTCGTGTGTGTTCCCGCCACGGACGAAATGCCGGTCAAGTCGAACAGGTTTCCATAAAGTTCAGAATACGAGCCCGATGTCATTTCATATTACCCCGACCGCCGCCGCCCGTGATTCCGAGACGAAGCAGATCGATCACAACGATTCGATCCGCGCGTCCTATATGACGGTGGAGGAACTGCATGATGCGGGCGCCGCGCTTTCGCGCGATGGCGCCGATAGCCTTCCCGGCTTCATGGAGTTCGATTTCTTCGAGCGTCATCGCGAGAACGAGAAGGAAATCCTCAGGGTCTATCGCACCACGGCCGTCGATGCGGAAAATGGCGCGACGATAACGCCGGCGGCGGAATGGCTGCTCGACAATCACTACGTCATCGAAGAGGCGATCCAGGAAGTCCGCCGCGATTTTCCGCGCAAGTTCTATCGCCAGCTGCCGACGATGACGGTGGGCGGCGTGACGATCCCGCGGGTCATGGCGCTCGGCTGGCTTTATGTCGCCCATACCCACAGCACTGTTTCGCGCGAGAACATGACGGCGCTAGTGGATGGCTACCAGACGTCGAAGACGCTGCAGATCGGCGAATTGTGGGCTTTGCCGTCGATCATCCGTTTCGTCCTCATCGAAAATCTTCGCCGTATCTCCATCCGCGTGGAGCGTTCGCGCCGCATGCGCCAGAAGGCGAATGAGGTCGTCGATGAAATCATCCGTCTGAACGATGCGGAAGCCTCGGCAGCGCTTCTCAAGCAGGTCGATTCGCTGGTCGACGACCCGACTTTCGCGACGCAGTTCCTTTATCGTCTGAGGAACGGTTCGCAGACCTCCGGTTTTGCCGTTGCCTGGCTAGAAGAGCGTCTTCACGCTGCCGGCACCGATGCCGAAAACGTCATGATGTCGGAACATAATCGCCTGGCATCCGGCAATGTGACGATGGGCAACATCGTCAAGAGCCTGCGCGAAATCGACGATACCGAATGGTCGGTGTGGTTCGAGGAAGTCAGCCATATCGACAAGGTTCTGCGCGAAGAGACCGACTACGAGGTTCTCGATTTCGGTTCGCGCAACACCTATCGCAACACGATCGAACTTCTGGCGCGCCGTTCTCCCAAGACCGAAGTCGAGGTTGCGCGCGCCGCTGTCGAAATGGCGCGTTCGGAGACGCCGGCGGGTGCGGATGAAACCCATCGCGTCAATGTCGGCTCCGTGCTTGTCGGCCAGCGCCGCTTCGAGCTTGAAAAGGCTTTGGGTTACCGGCCGCTGGTGTCGCAGCGCATCGTGCGCTCGATGCGCAAGTTCAACTGGCTGGCAATCGCCGCGCCGGTGCTTCTCATCACCGCGCTCGCCATGCTCGCTGTCGGCTGGTTCCTGGCGCAGGCCGGCATGCCCTGGTATGTTGTGACCGCCTTCCTGCTGATGTTCGCATTGCCGGCATCCGAAGGCGCGACCGGCCTCTTCAACACCCTCGTTACCTTCTTCGTGAAACCGTTCCGGCTGGTCGGATACGAGTTCAAGAACGGCATTCCGCAGGATGCCCGCACATTGGTCGCCGTGCCCTGCATGCTGACCAGCCGCGACAGCGTCGACGAGATGATGCGCAATATCGAAGTGCATTATCTGGCCAATCCGCATGGCGAAATCTACTTCTCGCTGGTGAGCGACTGGCGCGATGCGCAATACGAGCAGTCCGACGACGACCTTGAAATTCTCGACTATGCCAAGCGCGAGCTTGCGGCGCTGAACAGCCGTTATGCCTTTGATGGCAAGACGCGCTTTTACCTGCTGCACCGCCGCCGCCTCTACAATCCGGCCGAAGGCTGCTGGATGGGCTGGGAGCGCAAGCGCGGCAAGCTGCATGAGCTGAACATGCTGCTGCGCGGCGACAAGGATACGACCTTCCTCGGCGGCGCGAACATCGTGCCGGCCGATGTCAAATACGTTATGACGCTGGATGCCGATACGCGCCTGATGCGCGATGCGGTGACCAAGCTCGTCGGCAAGATGCATCACCCGATCAACCGTCCGGTGATCGATCCGGTATCCGGACGGGTTGTCGAAGGCTACGGCCTGCTGCAGCCGCGCGTGACGCCCTCGCTGACGACCGGCAAGGATGCGTCCGTCTTCCAGCGTGTCTTCTCGATCAACCGCGGTATCGATCCCTATGTCTTCACGGTTTCCGACGTCTATCAGGATCTGACCTCCGAAGGTACCTTCACTGGCAAGGGTCTTTACGATGTGGATGCCTTCGAGGCGGCGCTGAAGGGCCGCATCGAGGAAAACTCCATCCTCAGCCACGATCTGCTCGAAGGCTCCTTTGCACGCTGTGCGCTGGTGACCGATGTTGAGCTGGTGGAGGACTTCCCGACCCGCTATGAAGTGGAAGTGTCGCGCCAGCATCGCTGGGCGCGTGGCGACTGGCAGCTTCTGCCCTTTATCCTCGATCGTGCCCGTGGCGTTACCGCCATCGGCCGCTGGAAGATGGTTGACAATCTGCGTCGCTCGCTGACGCCGATCGCCTGGTTCTTCGCCTCGATCCTCGGCTGGTATTTCATGGATCCGCTCGGTGCGCTGATCTGGCAGATCCTGCTGATCTTCTCGCTGTTCGTCGCGCCCACGCTTTCCCTGCTGTCCGGTCTCGTGCCGCGCTCCACCGATATCGTGCCGCAGGCGCATTTCCATACCATCTGGTCGGAAATCCGCGCCACCAATGCACAGGTGGCGCTGCGCATCGTCTTCATCGCCGATGCCGCCTGCATGATGACGGATGCGATTGCCCGTTCGCTTTACCGTCTGCTGGTCAGCCACAAGCTGATGCTGGAATGGCGTACCGCCGCCAGCATGCAGTCGAGCGCGCAGGGCAGCATCATCGATTATTACCGCCAGATGTGGCATGCGCCCGTGGTGGCGATGCTTGGCCTGCTGTTTGCGGCGCTGCCGGGCGACAACGCTTTCCTGATCGGCATTCCCTTCACGTTGCTCTGGGTTCTGTCCCCCGCCGTTGCATGGTATGTCAGCCAGTCGGCTGAAACCGAAGACCGGCTGTTCGTTTCAGAACACGTCTCCTTCGAGCTTCGCAAGATCGCGCGTCGCACCTGGCGTTATTACGAGGCCTTCGTGACGCCGCAGGAAAACCACCTGCCGCCGGATAACTTCCAGGAAACGCCGGAGCCGATCGTCGCTTCGCGTACCTCGCCCACCAATATCGGCGTCTATCTGCTTTCCATTATTTCGGCGCGCCAGTTCGGCTGGATCAGCTTTGCCGATACGCTGGAGCGGATCGAGAACACGATCCAGACCGTCGAAAAGATGGAGAAACATCGTGGCCATCTCTACAACTGGTATCATACCGACACGTTGCAGACGCTTGGGCCGCGCTATGTTTCGGCGGTGGATAGCGGCAATCTCGCCGGTCACCTGATCGCGGTTTCGTCCGCCTGCCGTGATTGGGCAGAAGCGCCGTCCGCGCATCTTCAGGGCAATCTGGACGGTATCGGCGATCTTGCCGGCATTCTGCGTGAAACGTTGAAGGCGCTGCCCGACGACCGCAAGAACCTGCGCCCGCTGCATCGTCGCCTTGAGGAGCGCATCATCGGCTTCTCGAACGCTCTGGCCTCGGTCAAGCGCGAGCATGAATTCGCCTCGATCCGTGTCATCAATCTCGCGGTTCTTGCGCGCGATATCCAGAAACTCGCAACCAACGTCGATCACGAGGTGAAATCCGCGCAGAGCGCGGAAGTGACCCGCTGGGCGCAATTGCTCGTCGATTGCTGCGAGGCGCATATTTCCGACAGCGCCATCGACCTCACCAACATGGAGCCGCTGCGCCAGCGCCTCGCATCGCTGCGCGACCGCAGCCGCAACCTCGCCTTCTCGATGGATTTCACCTTCCTTTACCGCAAGGATCGCCGTCTTCTGTCGATTGGCTATCGTGTCGAAAGCAAGGAGCTGGACGAGGCCTGCTACGACCTTCTGGCTTCCGAATGCCGCCTGACCAGCCTCTTCGCCATCGCCAAGGGCGATCTGCCGACCGAACACTGGTACCGTCTCGGCCGCCAGGTCGTGCCGATCGGTGCGCAGGGCGCGCTGGTTTCCTGGTCCGGCTCGATGTTCGAATATCTGATGCCGCCGCTTGTCATGCAGGAGCGTCAGGGGGGTATTCTCAACCAGACCAATAATCTGATCGTCAAGGAACAGATGAACCACGGTCGTCGTCTCGGCACGCCATGGGGCATTTCCGAAGCGGCGTTCAACGCCCGCGATCACAACATGAACTATCAGTACACCAACTTCGGCGTGCCGACGCTTGGTCTGAAGCGTGGCCTTGGCCAGAATGCGGTGATCGCGCCTTATGCGTCGATCCTCGCCAGCCAGTACGATCCTGACGGTGCGCTCGAAAACCTCGACAAACTGCGCAAGCTTGGCGCGCTTGGCCAGTACGGTTTCCACGATGCGGTGGATTTCACGCCGACACGTGTGCCGGACGGCAAGGTCTGCGCAGTGGTCTACAATTACTATGCCCACCATCACGGCATGTCGATTGCGGCCGTCGCCAACGTCGCTTTCGATGGCGTGCTGCGCGAACTCTTCCATTCCGATCCTGTGATCGAGGCGGCCGAACTGCTGCTGCAGGAAAAGGCGCCGCGCGAAGTGCCGGTCATGAGCGCGAAATACGAGCCGGAGACCCCCGGCAAGGAACAGGCAGACCTGCTGCGTGCGGAAGTGCGCTCCATTGCCGATCCGGCTGTGCGTGACCGCGAAGTGGTGTTCCTGTCGAATGGCCACTACTCGACCATGCTCACCTCCACGGGTGCCGGTTATTCGAAGTGGAACGGCCAGGCGATTTCCCGCTGGAAGGCCGATCCGACGGAGGATCGATGGGGAACCTTCATCTTCCTGCGCGACACCACCAATGGACAATGGTGGAGCGCGACGGCGGAGCCGCGCGTTATCGAAGGTGAAAAGACCAAGACGATCTTCACCGACGACAAGGCCGAGTTCCACAAGACTACCGGCGACCTGCAGAGCGTGGTTGAATGTATCGTCGCCACCGAGCACGATGCCGAGGGCCGCCGCGTCACCCTGCTCAACGTCGGTTCCGAGGATCGCTATATCGAAGTGACCTCCTATATGGAGCCGGTGATTGCGTCGGAGGATGACGACAACGCCCATCCGCTGTTCTCGCGCATGTTCGTGCAGACGGAGATCGGCCGGCGCGGCGATGTTATCCGCGCATGGCGCAACCGTCGCAGTCCGAACGAGCCCGGCACCGTCATCGCGCATCTGGCCGCGGACAATGCCGGCCCGTCGCGCCCGACGGAATTCGAGACGGATCGCGCCAAGTTCATCGGTCGCGGACGTTCGCTGCGCGAAGCGGCGGCTTTCGATGCCGGTGCGACGCTTTCCAGCACCGACGGCTTCACGCTTGATCCTATCCTGTCGCTGCGCCGCACCGTGCGCGTGCCGGCGGGCAAGAAGGTGAGCGTGATCTTCTGGACGATTGCCGCGCCAAGCCGTGAAGAAGTCGACAAGGCAATCGACCGTTATCGTCATCCGGATGCCTTCGCGCATGAACTCGTGCATGCCTGGACGCGTACGCAGGTACAGATGCGCCATGTGGGCGTCACCTCGCAGCAGGCGGCCGCCTTCCAGCATCTCGGCCGTTATCTGACCTATCCCGACATGCATCTGCGTGCGGATTCGGAAACGCTGAAAACGGGTCTCGCCTCGCAGCGCGCTTTGTGGCCGCTTGCGATTTCCGGCGATTTCCCGATCTTCAGCCTGCGCATCAACGACGATATGGACATGGATATCGCCCGTGAGGCGCTGAGCGCCCACGAATATCTGCGCTCGCGCGGCGTGATCTTTGATCTCGTCATCGTCAACGAACGGGCTGCGTCCTATGCGCAGGACATGCAGCATGCGCTGGATCATATTTCCGAGGCGCAGCGCCGCATCAATCCCGCCGATGGCGGACGTCCGCACGTCTTCTCGGTGCGCCGCGACCTGATGGATGAAGAGACCTGGAGCGCGCTTCTCGCCGCTTCCCGCGTCGTTCTCCATGTGCGCAACGGCAAGATCGTCGACCAGATCAACCGCGCGGTATCGCTGTTTGCGGCCCATCGCGGCCCCGACGGCACGAGCGACGCTGCACAGGCCCGTTTGCCTGTTCCGGTCTTCCCTGTGGCGGAGCCGGTGGAGGATGCGGGCGATCTCGATTTCTGGAACGGTTTCGGCGGTTTTGCCAGAAGCGGTCAGGAATATGTCGTGCGCCTCAATGGCGGGCAGTCCACGCCACATCCGTGGATCAACGTCATCTCGAACGAGAATTTCGGCTTCCATATTTCGGCGGAAGGTGCCGGTTTCAGCTGGAGCCGCAATTCGCGCGACTATCAGCTGACACCCTGGAGCAACGATCCGGTCATCAACCGGCCGGGTGAGGCCTTCTACGTCGCCGATGTGGAGACAGGAAAGCTCTATACGCCCTGTGCCGCGCTGTCGCGCGATCCTGAAGCCATGTTCGAAACGCGCCATGGTCTCGGTTACTCCGTGCTGACGGGCGTGGCCGATACGCTTGAGGTGGAGCTGACGCAGACCGTAGACCGTGAAAAACCGGTCAAGCTCTCGCAGGTCATCGTTCGCAACAAGGGTTCGAAAAGCCGCCGGCTGAAGGTCTATGCCTATGTGGAATGGGTGCTCGGCAATAACGGCCAGAAATCCGCGCCGTTCATTCTGAGCAGGCACGATGCCGGCAACAATGCGATCTTCGCGTCGAACCCCTACAGCATCGACTACAGCGCCCGCACCGCTTTCCTGACGCTCGACAGCGAGGCGAGCGGCTTCACGACCAGCCGTCGGGAATTCATCGGTCGCTTCGGGTCGGCGCAGGCGCCGCAGGGCATCGTGTCCGGCGCCGCACTCAGTGGCAGCACCGAGGTCGACGGCGATCCCTGTGCTGCGCTGATGCAGGAAATCCACCTGAAGCCCGGCGAAGAACGGCACATGACCTTCATTCTCGGCGATGCCGACAATGCGGAAGAGGCCGAAGCGCTGGTGAAGGATGTTCGCAAGGCGGACTTCCAGACGGTGCTGGATGAGAGCAAGGCGTTCTGGACGGGCTTTACCGGTCAGTTGCAGGTTTCCACGCCGGATGCCGGTTTCAACCACATGGTCAACAATTGGCTGCCCTATCAGGCGTTGGCGTGCCGCATTCTCGCGCGTACCGCCTTTTACCAGTCGAGCGGCGCCTTCGGCTTCCGCGACCAGCTTCAGGACACGTTGGCCTTCCTGCTCTACCAGCCGGATCTCGCTCGCAAGCAGATACTGCGTGCGGCAGGCCGCCAGTTTCCGGAAGGCGATGTGCAGCACTGGTGGCTGCCGCTGACGGGCGCTGGCGTTCGCACCACCATTTCGGACGATGTGGTCTGGCTCGCTTATGCGATCAACCAATATGTCTCGGCCACGGGTGATGCCGCCATCCTCGATGAAAGCATCCCCTTCCTGAAGGGTGCGGCATTGATGCCCGGCCAGCATGACGCCTTCTTCCAGCCTGAGACCAGCGACAGATCCGCCACGCTTTACGAGCATGCGGCGCTGGCGCTCGATCTTGCCATTCATCGCACTGGCGAAAATGGCCTGCCGCTGATCCTCGGCGGCGACTGGAACGACGGCATGAACCGTGTCGGTGTCGGCGGCAAGGGCACGAGCGTCTGGCTCGGCTGGTTCCTGTCTGGAGCGTTGCGCGATTTCATCGAGATTGCGGAAAAGCGTGGCGATACTGATCGTGTCGGCAAATGGGCGGCGCATCGTGAAAAGCTGCGCAATGTTCTCGAAACGGCGGGTTGGGACGGCAGCTATTATCGGCGTGGTTATTTCGATGACGGCACGCCGCTCGGTTCCGCCGAAAGCGAGGAATGCCGGATCGATTCGCTCGGCCAGAGCTGGAGCGTTCTCTCCGGCGAAGGCGAAGAGGCTCGGTCGCGGCAGGCAATGGATGCCGTCATGGAGCATCTGGTCGATGAGCAGACCGGTATCATCCGGCTGTTCACGCCGCCCTTCTCGCGTGCGCCGCATGATCCGGGTTACATCAAGGGATATCCGCCGGGTGTGCGCGAAAACGGCGGACAATATACCCATGCGGCGACCTGGGTGGTTCTCGCCCTTGCGAAGCAGGGTAGGGCGCAGGAGGCATGGAATTGCTTCAAGCTGCTCAACCCCGTCAATCATGCGCTCGATGCGGCAGCGTCGGAAACTTATCGGGTCGAACCCTATGTGGTGACTGCGGATGTCTACGGTGAAGGCGCTTATGCGGGCCGTGGCGGCTGGAGCTGGTACACCGGTTCCGCCGGCTGGCTCTACCGCGCCGCCGTCGAGGGTATTCTCGGCATCACCCGCACCGACGGCAAGCTGCATATTTCGCCGTCGCTGCCGGAGGACTGGAGCGGCTTCTCGGTGAAGATCACGCTCGACGGCAAGGCCAGGGATATCGTCGTAAGCCGCAAGGCCGATACGGCGGAAGTCTCCGTTTCCGTCGATGGCAAGGCCCTGTCGGCAGGTGATCGGGTGATCCCCTTCGACTGAGACGATCAAGTCTCCGTTCGCCTTTAAACTCAGGCTCCTGTGGTAACGCAGGGGCCTGAATTTTTATGAGGCTACCCTGGCCCCTGGCTCAGCTGACGGGTCGGATCTTGGCACGGAAGCCCGGGCCTCCTTCGCAGCATCGGCTGGAAGGTCCTGCCGCACCGAGATAGGGTCATATTGGCGAAGGTTTTGATGGCGCGGTGCCAGATCGTCCGATGCGGACTGTCTCGTCAATCTTTTCGAGAAAAGCAGCAGTCGCGAATAGCCGGTCGATCGGAAGGGAGTTATCTTGCAATTCAGCGCATCTTTCACAGAACTTGCACTGTTGGCGTTGCTCGCCATTCTTTCCCTGGTGTTGTCGTGTTGGCTGGCGCGCTACCCGCGGAAAACGAGCGTTGGAATAACGCTTGGGGTGTTGCTTGGAGTTTTCCTGACCAATCTCGCAGTAGGTATTGTCGCCTTTCTGGCAAGTGTCCTCCCCTTGGGGCAGATCGATTTCTGGTTCGCAAGTTCCTTGACCGGAATTCTTCGGTAGGCGACCTCTGATCTGGCGGAGCCGTCGGGAAGTGCACAAAGAAAAAGGGCGGACAACATGCTGTCCGCCCTGTCTTCATTCCGTCAGCCAGGCCCTCAGGAGGCTATGGCCTTTGGCCGGTGCTGCTGGTTTTCGTCTTCCGTCAGCAGGCCGCTGGTGCGCAGCAGCGAGGTAAAGCGTCCGCCGCGCTGGCTCAGCTCATCGAAGGTACCCTTTTCGATGATCCGGCCCTGATCGAGGAAGAGGACGAGATCGGCATCGCGGACCGTGGAAAGGCGGTGGGCGATGATGAAGGTCGTGCGGTTCTTTCTTAGTGCGTCGACAGCGGCCTTCACCCGAGCTTCCGTTTCCACGTCCAGCGCACTGGTCGCTTCGTCCAGAACCAGAATGGGGGCGTTCTTCAGGATGGCGCGGGCAATGGCGATGCGCTGGCGCTCGCCGCCGGACAGGCGGTTGCCGCGTTCACCCACCTGGGTCAGATAGCCGTTGATGCGGCTGTCGATGAAATCCGTCGCCGCTGCGGCTGCCGCTGCTTCCACCACTTCCGCATCGGTGGCCGATTCACGGCCGAGGCGGATGTTTTCGCGAATGGAGCGGTTCAGCAGGCCGGCATCCTGAAACACCGTGGCGATGGAGTTGCGGAGCGAATTTTTCGTCACCGTCGAAATATCGGTCCCATCAATCAGGATCTGGCCGGAATCGGGATCGTAGACCCGCTGCAGGAGATTGATGAGCGTGGTCTTGCCGGCACCTGTCGGCCCGACGATAGCGACTGTCTCGCCGGCCTTGGCCGTGAACGAAACGTCGTGAACGCCCTGCTTGGTGTTGGCGAAACCGAAATTGATGTTGCGGAACTCCACCGTGCCGGAGACATTCGACAATTCGCGCGCATCGCCCGGTTCTTCCCGTTCCTTGACGGAATCTTCCAGCACGAAGAAGTCCTCGAGCTTGGCGCGGGCTTCGAAAATCTGCGTCACGAATTGGCGCATCTGGTCCAGACGGCCGATCAGGAGATTGGCGAAACCGATGAAGGCGATGACATCGCCAACGCGCAACTCGCCGTTCTTCACCAGCACGGTGCCGATGACGAGGATGATCATCATCGAAACGGTGGAGGCCGTGCGGTTCAGAGCACTGGCGAAGGCCCACCAGTCGAGCACCGGATATTGCGCGCTCAGCAGCTTTTCGGTGAAAGATTTCAGCGCCTTCGTTTCGGCCTCGATGCGGTTGTAGCTGTGCAGCACCGAGACGTTGCTGATGGAATCGCTGACATGGGCAAAAACGCTGTGATAGTGTTCTTCAACCGAAGCCTGGCCGTCCTTGGTGCGGCCCATCACCCATTTGCCGATGAACCAGTAGACGATACCGAGGCCGATCAGCACGAAGCTGAGGCGCAGGTCCATGGACATAGCGGTCGGGACGAGCAGCACCAGTGCGACGAAGGTGGCCAGATGCGTGCGCATGAATTCGAGCCACAGGCCGAACAGCGTTTCGCTGGCGCGCAGCAGCGTGTGGAGGGCGTTGGATGTGCCGCGCTGATGGTGCCAGGAAAGCGGCATGGAGATGATGCGCCCGAAGGCTTCCGTCAGCAGCGAAGCGCGCCGGCCATGGGCCAGCCGGTCGGCCTCGCGGGCGACAGCCACATAAGCGACGGTGTTGAAGACACCGAACCCGGCCCAAAGAATGAGAATGGGCGTGACATTGGTGCCGGAAGAGATGGCGTCGATGATCCGGCCGAACAGCACCGGTTCGGCGATGGTGATCGCTGCAAGAATGACGTTGGCGATGACGACCACCGTCACCCGCCATTTATGTACGGTCAGATAGCGCAGAGCGCGTGTGTAAACCTGAAACAAGGTCAAATTTTCAATCCAGTCCGAGCGTCTTTTTCGAGCGGTTGTTTGTTCGGCCTCAAGGCAAGTTATTTTAGCAAGGTTGCATGAGACGGCGAAATTTGTGTAATTATCGCTCTTTCTGTCTGAATGGCGGCTTAACAGATTGACCGCGCGTGCGAACCGAAAAAAACCGAACCCGATGTTTCCCGGGGCCTGCCGTCACAAGATTTCGCATCTTCGTTTCAGGGATTGCTAACGACGATATGTTCAATCTCAACCGACCGGCGCCCGAGTAACATGACGTCATCGCGGGACCACGTCCTTCGTGTCATTCCCTTCAAGCCAAGCTCCGGACCACGTGTCTTTATGCATGATATTCTTCACTTCATCTCTGCGTGTTACCAGGCGGGAAGCGCCGACCGCGTTCGTTCCGAATTTGCAACGCTCATTCGCGAATACGGTTTCGAATATTTTCTCGTCAGCAGGCGGATGACCGGGGAGCTCGCCTCCACCGGACACATCCTTGCGCAACATCTGCCCGAAGGCTGGCTGGAGGTCTACAGGGCCAAGAAATACAATCTCGTCGATCCCGTCCGCAAGGTGATCGGCATGGTGCACAAGCCGTTTCAGTGGAAGGAAGCGCTGGAGGGTCTGCCGCGTGCGATGCATCGCAAAAGGGCGAGCGTCTTTTTCCACGATGCCGGCCGGTACGGCCTGCAGGGCGGTTACGCCTTTCCCGTACATGGCCGTGCGGGCTTCATCGGTGCGGTCTTCATCGGCGGCCAGGATCGGCAATTGCCCTCTTTGCAGGTGGAACTGCTGGATGCGGCCACGCGTGCCGTGTTCTGGCGCCTGCTCGATCTTTCCGGGCAGGCCCATGGCTTCAGCAATGCCCCTGACGTTGCCGCTCTCGAGCTTACGAGGCGCGAAATGGAGGTGCTGACGCTGATGGCGGACGGCATGACCTCCACCGAAATTGGACGCCAACTATCGATCTCCAACCACACGGTCGACTGGTATATCAACGGAATCCAGCGCCGTTTCAGCGCCAAGAACCGGCAGCATACCGTAGCGCTTGCTTTTCGCCATGGTTTGCTGAGCTAGCGCAAACAGGACAGTTCTCGCCGGAATTGCCCTTTCCAAGACCGGGTTTTGCTGCTTAATTCCGCAGTGCAGCAGAAATTTTGTTTTGGCGTGTGGGGAGACCGTCTTGAAAATATCGAAAATACTTGTTGCCAACCGATCCGAAATTGCGATCCGCGTTTTCCGGGCAGCGAACGAGCTTGGGATTAAAACCGTTGCGATTTGGGCGGAAGAGGACAAGCTGTCTTTGCACCGCTTCAAGGCGGACGAATCCTATCAGGTCGGCAGGGGGCCGCATCTCGCCAAGGATATGGGACCGATCGAGAGCTATCTTTCGATCGAGGAGGTTATTCGCGTAGCCAAGCTCTCCGGAGCGGACGCGATTCATCCCGGTTATGGCCTTCTGTCTGAAAGCCCTGAATTCGTGGAGGCCTGCAACAAGGCCGGCATCACCTTCATCGGACCGACGGCGGATACGATGCGCCAGCTCGGCAACAAGGTGGCTGCGCGCAATCTGGCGATCTCGGTCAACGTCCCCGTTGTTCCCGCTACCGATCCGCTGCCCGACGATATGGCGGAAGTGGAGCGCATGGCCGAGGAAATCGGCTATCCGGTCATGCTGAAAGCCTCCTGGGGCGGCGGCGGACGCGGCATGCGCGCCATCCGCAGACGAGAGGATCTCGCCCGCGAGGTGACGGAAGCCAAGCGCGAGGCGAAGGCTGCTTTCGGCAAGGACGAGGTCTATCTGGAAAAGCTGGTCGAGCGTGCTCGCCACGTCGAAAGCCAGATTCTCGGCGACACACACGGCAATGTCGTGCATCTGTTCGAGCGTGATTGTTCGATCCAGCGCCGCAATCAAAAGGTGGTCGAGCGTGCGCCCGCGCCCTATCTCACCGAAGCGCAGCGTCAGGAACTTGCTGCCTACTCCCTGAAGATCGCCGCCGCGACCAGTTATATCGGTGCCGGCACGGTCGAATATCTGATGGATGCCGATACCGGCAAATTCTACTTCATCGAGGTCAATCCGCGCATCCAGGTGGAGCATACCGTTACCGAAGTCGTGACCGGTATCGATATCGTCAAGGCGCAGATCCATATTCTCGAAGGCGCCGCCATCGGCACTGCGGAATCCGGCGTGCCGCGCCAGGAGGATATCCGTCTCAACGGCCATGCGCTGCAGTGCCGTATCACGACGGAAGACCCGGAACATAACTTCATTCCGGATTACGGCCGTATCACCGCCTACCGTTCCGCTTCTGGCTTCGGCATTCGTCTGGATGGCGGTACTTCCTATACCGGCGCTGTCATCACCCGCTATTACGATCCGCTGCTCGTCAAGGTAACGGCCTGGGCGCCGCAACCGGATGAGGCGATCAACCGCATGGACCGCGCGCTGCGCGAATTCCGTATCCGCGGCGTTGCGACCAACCTCACCTTCCTCGAAGCCATCATCGGTCACGACAGTTTCCGCAACAATACCTATACGACCCGCTTCATCGATTCGACGCCGGAACTGTTTGCGCAGGTCAAGCGTCAGGACCGTGCCACGAAGCTCCTGACCTATCTTGCCGACGTGACCGTCAACGGCCACCCGGAAACCAAGGGTCGCGCCAGGCCGTCCGAAAAGGCGGCAAAACCCGTCGTGCCTTATATCGATGCGCCGACGCCCGATGGCACCAAGCAGTTGCTGGACAAGCTTGGCCCGAAGGGCTTTGCGGACTGGATGCGCAATGAAAAACGTGTTCTGGTCACCGACACGACCATGCGTGACGGGCACCAGTCGCTGCTGGCCACCCGCGTTCGCACTCATGATATTGCCCGCGTCGCCAGCGTTTACGCCAAGGCGCTGCCGCAGCTTCTCTCGCTGGAATGCTGGGGCGGGGCGACGTTCGACGTTTCCATGCGCTTCCTGACGGAAGACCCATGGGAGCGTCTTGCGCTGATCCGCGAAGGCGCGCCGAACCTGCTGCTGCAGATGCTTCTGCGCGGCGCTAACGGCGTCGGATACAAGAATTATCCCGACAATGTCGTCAAATACTTCGTCCGTCAGGCCGCAAGGGGCGGGGTCGATCTTTTCCGCGTCTTCGACTGCCTGAACTGGGTGGAGAATATGCGCGTCTCGATGGATGCGATTGCCGAGGAGAACAAGCTCTGCGAGGCGACCATCTGCTATACCGGCGATCTGTTGAATTCGGCTCGTCCGAAATACGATCTCAAATATTATACCAACCTTGCCGCCGAGCTTGAAAAGGCGGGAGCTCATATCATCGCCGTCAAGGATATGGCGGGCCTGCTGAAACCGGCCGCCGCCAGGGTTCTGTTCAAGGCGCTGCGTGAGGCGACCGGTCTACCGATCCACTTCCATACCCACGATACCTCGGGCATTTCCGCCGCGACCGTTCTTGCGGCCGTGGATGCCGGTGTCGACGCCGTCGATGCTGCAATGGATGCCTTCTCCGGCAATACGTCGCAGCCATGCCTCGGCTCGATCGTGGAGGCGCTGGCGGGATCGGAACGCGATACGGGTCTTGATACCGAATGGATCCGCCGCATTTCCTTCTACTGGGAAGCTGTGCGCAACCAGTATGCCGCCTTCGAGAGCGATCTCAAGGGACCGGCCTCGGAAGTTTATCTGCACGAAATGCCGGGCGGCCAGTTCACCAACCTCAAGGAACAGGCGCGTTCGCTGGGTCTCGAAAGCCGCTGGCACGAGGTGGCGCAGGCCTATGCCGACGCCAACCGCATGTTCGGCGATATCGTCAAGGTGACGCCGTCCTCCAAGGTCGTCGGTGATATGGCGCTGATGATGGTCAGTCAGGATCTGACGGTGGCCGACGTTGAAAACCCCGATCGTGAAGTGTCTTTCCCGGAATCGGTGGTGTCGATGTTGAAGGGCGATCTTGGACAGTCGCCTGGCGGCTGGCCGGCAGCCCTGCAGAAAAAGGCGCTGAAGGGCGAAGCACCCTATACGGTTCGTCCGGGTTCGCTGCTGGAAGATGCTGATCTCGATGCCGAACGGAAGGTGATCGAGACCAAGCTGGAGCGCAAGGTCGACGATTTCGAGTTCGCGTCCTATCTGATGTATCCGAAGGTGTTCACGGATTTCGCGCTGACAGCCGAGACCTATGGCCCGGTTTCCGTGCTGCCCACCCATGCCTATTTCTACGGCATGGAGGATGGCGAGGAACTGTTTGCCGATATCGAACGCGGCAAGACGCTTGTCATCGTCAATCAGGCCTCGTCCGGCACGGATGACAAGGGCATGGTGACGGTGTTCTTCGAGATCAACGGCCAGCCGCGCCGCATCAAGGTGCCGGATCGTGCCCATGGCGCTTCCGGCTCCGCCGTGCGCCGCAAGGCCGAACCTGGCAATGCCGTTCATATCGGCGCGCCGATGCCGGGCGTGATCAGCCGCGTCTTCGTCAACCAGGGCCAGGAGGTCAAGGCCGGCGACGTGCTGCTTTCCATCGAGGCGATGAAGATGGAAACCGCGCTTCACGCCGAACGCGACGGCAAGATCGCAGAAGTTCTGGTGCGCCCCGGCGACCAGATCGATGCGAAGGATCTGTTGATCGCTTACGGGGAATAAAGCCGTATCAAATCACTGATGCAGTCTCAGACGCCCGCCTCTCCGGCGGGCGTTTTTTGTTGCGCAGCCGGAAAAACTCGAATATGCATGTTCGTGCACGTTTATTCCTGTTTATGCATGAGTTCCGATGAGCGATCATTTTGTCAGCGAGCGACAGGCGCTCATCCTTGCGCAGTTACGGCAAAGCGGCCGGGTGCTGGCGCAGGATCTCGCGCAGAATTTCGGCGTTTCCGAAGACACCGTGCGTCGCGACCTGCGTGAGATGGCAGCCCGGGGAGAATGCCTGCGGGTTTATGGTGGGGCGTTGCTTTCCGACAGCAAAACGGTGCCGCTGAAGACGCGCATTGCCGAGGATGCCGACCGCAAGGCCCTGCTGGCGCGCGCCGTTGTCCCGCTTCTCGAACCGGGCATGGTTGTCTTCATCGATGCCGGTTCCACCAATCTCGCCATTGCAAGGGCGCTTCCCGCCGGGCTCAACCTGACGGTGGTGACGAATACGCCCGCCATTGCCGCTGAACTGACGGGGCGGGCCGATATCGATCTGGTGCTGATCGGCGGCAAGGTCGATCCGGCCGTAGGTGCTGCGATCGACGCCATGGCGCTTCGGCAGCTCGAACTGATGCGGCCCGATCTCTGCATTCTCGGTGTCTGTGGCGTTGTGGCCGAGACGGGTCTGTCGGCGGATGTTTTCGAGGATGCGGTGTTCAAGCGGCTCGCCTGCAGCGCCAGCCAGCGGATTGTCGCCGCCATCACCACGGAAAAGCTCGGCCACAGGGCAGCTTTCCATGTGCATGATTTTTCTCCACCTCTTTCCCTCGTGCTGGAACAGGATGCCGACCGTGCATTCGTCGAGGCGCTGTCGGCCAAGGGCGTACAGATTTATTGCGGCGATGATGACGTCGCTCAGTTTTCTCATGGTCAAGTCTGAAGGATATTGCCGATGAATGGCCCCACGACATTTTCGCCGACAGGCATACGCTCGTCCTATCTGACGCGGCACAGGCTGGGTGTTTCCCTGCTGTTCTTGATGAACGGTTTCATGATGGGGTCATGGGCGCCCAAGATTCCGGAATTTGCGGCGCGCCTGTCCCTCAGTGAGAGCGCGCTCGGCCTGATCATTCTGGTCTTCGGCATCGGTTCGCTGGTTTTCATGCCGATTGCCGGTTCGCAGATCGCCCGTTTCGGCTCGCGTACGGTGAGCCTCGTCACTGCGGCGATCTTTTTGCCGACTCTGCTTTTCATTTCCTGGGCGGGCACGGTGTGGGCCGGGGTGATTGCGGTGTTTCTGTTCGGCGGGCTGACGGGCGCGATGGATGTCGCCATGAACGCCAATGCCGTGGCGGTGGAACGGGATATGCGCCGTGCCATCATGTCGTCGTGCCACGCCTTCTGGAGCCTTGGCGGCCTGATCGGCGCCGGTCTTGGCGGTTATCTCATCACGGCCATCGGTGTGCAGGGGCACGCCATTGCGCTGACGGTCATCGCACTCGTGCTGCTGGTCATCGCGTGGCCGCGCGTCCTCGCGGATCGTCCGCATCCGGAGGAGGAACGCCCGAAAGGCGGCCTGCCGCTGACGCCGCTGCCATGGATCATTGGCCTGATGGCGCTGTTCTCGATGATTCCTGAAGGCGCTATCCTCGACTGGGGCGCGCTTTATCTGCGCAATGAACTCGGTGCTTCGGTATCGCAGTCCGGTTTCGCCTTCGCGGCCTTCTCAATGACCATGGCGGCCATGCGTTTTGCCGGCGATCTGGTGCGTGACCGCTTCGGCGCTGTGACGACCCTGCGCTTCTGTTCGGCCATGTCGATTATCGGTCTTATGATTGCCGGTCTTGCGGGAAATTCCACTATCGCGATCATCGGCTTTGCGATTGCCGGTATCGGCATTTCCAACATGGTGCCCATTGCCTTTTCCGCCGCCGGCAACATGCCCGGACTGGCGCCCGGCATTGGTCTCTCGGTGGTCACCACCATGGGCTATTCCGGTATTCTGGTGGCGCCATCGGCCATCGGCTTTATTGCCGAACATACCGGTCTTGCCAGTGTCTTCATCGCCCTGCCGCTCTTGCATGTGGTGGTTCTGCTGCTTTCGCGGCTCGCCCGCCATGCGGATGGCGCGGGCAAGGAATAGGCGTCTCGAATTTTGCCATGATTGCGGTAAAGTAGAAGCTCTCATGCGTTGGGTGTTGACAAGCAGGCTTGCCTGTTTCACCTCAATTGCCAGACCTTGCCGCAAGCTCCAGAGACCGCCATGACGTCACATGCCGATTACGATCCCAAGCCCCGCCGCGCATCCGTCGCCGTAGACGTGGGCGGTGTCATCGTCGGTGGCGGCGCGCCCGTCGTCGTGCAGTCGATGACCAACACCGATACGGCGGATATCGACGCCACCGTGCAGCAGGTGGCGGCGCTCTTCCGGGCCGGTTCGGAAATCGTGCGCATCACCGTTGACCGCGACGAGAGCGCGGCCGCCGTGCCGAAAATCCGTGAGCGGCTGCTGCGGCTTGGGCTTGATGTGCCGCTTGTCGGCGATTTCCATTATATCGGCCACAAGCTTCTGGCTGATCATCCGGCCTGTGCCGAAGCGCTGGCGAAATACCGCATCAATCCCGGCAATGTCGGTTTCAAGGACAAGAAGGACAAGCAGTTCGGCGAGATCGTCGAAATGGCGATCCGCTACGACAAGCCGGTCCGAATCGGCGTCAACTGGGGATCGCTCGATCAGGAACTTCTGACGACGCTGATGGACAAAAACAAGGAGCAGGGTTTCCCCCTCTCCGCCCGTCAGGTCACGCGTGAGGCCATTGTTCAGTCGGCGCTGATTTCCGCCGAGCTTGCCGAAGAGATCGGCCTGCCGCGCAACCGCATCATCCTGTCGGCCAAGGTCAGCCAGGTGCAGGACCTGATCGCCGTTTATTCCATGCTGTCGGAACGTTCCGACCACGCCCTGCATCTCGGCCTCACCGAAGCGGGCATGGGCTCCAAGGGCATCGTCGCCTCGTCCGCCGCCATGGGTTACGTCTTGCAGCACGGCATCGGCGATACGATCCGCGTGTCGCTGACGCCTGAGCCGAATGGCGACCGCACCCGCGAAGTGCAGGTGGCGCAGGAACTGCTGCAGGTCATGGGTTTCCGTCAGTTCATTCCGGTCGTTGCGGCATGTCCCGGCTGCGGGCGCACAACGTCCACCGTCTTTCAGGAACTTGCCCAGAACATCCAGAACGATATTCGCAAGAACATGCCGATCTGGCGTGAGAAATATCCGGGTGTCGAGGCGCTCAATGTCGCCGTCATGGGCTGCATTGTTAATGGCCCCGGTGAAAGCAAACATGCCGATATCGGCATCTCCCTGCCCGGAACCGGCGAAAGCCCGGCAGCGCCCATCTTTATCGACGGCGAAAAGGCGCTGACCCTGCGCGGTCCCAATATCGCCGCCGATTTTGAAGCGCTTGTGATCGATTACATCGAAAAGCGTTTTGGCCGGAAAGATGCGGCGGAGTAAAGAGTACCGTGAAAAGGCCGGAATTCCACTGTCATACCTCCTGAACCTCTCGGAGCATCAAAACACATGATCAAAAAAATCGCGATCGTCGCCCTTTGCGGGACCTATCTTTCCGCCTGCACCACCACCGATCCCTATACGGGTGAGCAGAAGATGTCGAACACGGCGGGCGGCGCCGGCATCGGCGCCGTGGTCGGTGCTCTGGGTGGTCTGGCTGTCGGCGGTTCGCCGACCGGTCGCCGTAATGCCGCGCTTATCGGTGCGGGCATCGGCGCGCTCGCCGGCGGCGCCATCGGCAATTACATGGATGGCCAGGAAGCCGAGCTTCGCGCCCAGCTTCAGGGAACCGGCGTTTCGGTTACCCGCCGTGGCGACAGCATCGTTCTCAACATGCCGTCGAACATCACCTTCGCGACGGACCAGGATCAGGTCATCCCGCCATTCTATCAGACGCTCGATTCCGTCGCCATCGTGCTGAACAAGTTCAACCGCACGCTCATCGACATCAACGGCCATACCGATTCCACCGGCAGCGCCGGTTACAATCAGGGCCTTTCGGAGCGTCGTGCCGCATCGGTCGCCAATTATCTCGGCGCGCGCGGCGTCGACCAGCGCCGTATTTCGACGCTCGGCTTCGGCCCGTCGCAGCCTATCGCTTCGAATGCAACGCCGGATGGCCGCGCCCAGAACCGTCGCGTCGAAGTGCTGATTTCGCCGCTCAAGGGCTGATCGGGTAATGAAAAGCTGAGTTGAAACCGCTCAGCTTTTTCGTTCAGCGATGAATCTGGCGGCCGCGATGAGAATCGCGGCCTTTTCGCCATAAGGGGCCAGGAGTTCGCTGGCTTCCGCCACTTGCTCCCGCAGCTGGCTGCGCGCCCAGTCCTCGCCGCGCAGCGCCACAAGCGTTCCCTTGCCGCGCGCGGCATCCTTGCCGGTTGCCTTGCCCATGGTGGCGGCATCGGCCGTCAAATCCAGAAGGTCGTCGGCAAGCTGAAAGGCGAGGCCGATCTTTTCGCCGAAGAGACGCAGCCTTTGCCTCTCGGAAACATCGCTGCCGGCGATGATTGCGCCTGCTTCGCAGGCAAAACGCAGCAGTGCACCGGTTTTCATAGCCTGCAATGTAATGACGCCGGCTTCATCGGGTGCTTTCTTTTCCGCAGCGAGATCGAGCGCCTGGCCGCCGGCCATGCCGCCGATGCCCGCTGCGCGGGCAAGCGAGAGTACGAGCGCGGCCTTGCGCTCGGCCGCGAGCGGATTTTCGTCCGAGGCGATGATATCGAAGGCAAGCGTCAGCAGGCTGTCACCGGCGAGAATAGCGGTTGCCTCATCGAATTTGCGATGCACGGTCGGCTGGCCGCGGCGCAGGTCGTCATCGTCCATGGCCGGCAGATCGTCATGAACAAGCGAATAACAATGGAGGCATTCCAGTGCCGCGCCGACATAAAGGGCGGCTTCGGCATTCCCGCCCGCAAGGGCGGCACTTTCGATGACGAGGAAGGGCCGCAGGCGTTTACCGCCGTTCAGCACGCCATGGCGCATGGCGTCGAGCAGGTTTTGCGGGCGCGTGATCTCATCCGCGCGGGTTTCGCCGGAAAGCAGGCGGCCAAGCAGGGCTTCGGTTTTGGCCGCGTTTTCGCGCAGCTTCGTTTCGAAATTTGTCATCGCAGCGTCCATGCCGCGCTCTTTGGCATGCCGCGCGAATGCAGGCAAACCTTTTCGTGATTCCAGAGGTGCAACTATTTGAGCGGACTCGCCTTGAAGGCGGCAATGGACTATGAAAGGCTTCAATTGGTGCGGGGCTTTGACGAATATTGAGCAGTACGCCTGAAAGCGACGCAGATTACGCCGTGCTGGCGGAAGACCGGAGCAGTCCGAAGGTGGATTTTCGCACGTTGGCAAAGCGTATCGTCATGACCTTGCTGGCTTTGCTGATCCTGCCCTATCTGCTGATTCCGGTTTATGCGCTGCCGTTTATCCGGCCGGTCTCGACGCTGATGCTCGCCGATCTGGTGACCCTGCAGGGATATGACCGGCGCTGGGTGCCGCTTGAGGATATTTCGCCGCGCCTTGTGCAATCCGTGATGATGTCCGAGGACGGGCAATTCTGTTTCCATGGCGGTGTGGACTGGAACCAGATGCAGTCCGTGGTCAGCAATGCGCTGGACGGGGCCGCGACGCGTGGGGCGAGCACCATTCCGATGCAGACGGCCAAGAATCTGTTTTTATGGAACGGCCGCTCGTTTTTACGCAAAGGGCTGGAGTTGCCGCTGGCGATTGCTGCCGATTTCGTCTGGTCCAAAAAACGGATGATGGAGATTTATCTCAACGTTGCCGAATGGGGACCGGGCATTTATGGAATCGAGGCTGCCGCCCAGCACCATTTCAAGGTGCCGGCCGCAAAACTCAGCTCCCGTCAGGCGGCGCTGCTGGCTGTGTCATTACCCAATCCAATCGACCGCGTCGCCAGCAAGCCGGGACGCGGGTTGCAACGGCTTGCCGGCCTTATCGAACGGCGCGCCCGCGCCTCCGGCGGCTATGTCGGCTGCGTGCTGGATTGACTCTGGCGCGCCGCTTCAGCCTTTCTTGAAAATATAGTCGGTTTCCTGACGTAGGGTTTCACCCGGCCGCAGGATGGCGTGCGGAAAATCCGGGTGGTTGACGGCGTCCGGCCAAATCTGCGTTTCCAGACAGAAACCGGCAAAGGGGCCGTAGTGACGGCCATCGAGGCCGGGAACCGGAACGTCCAGTTTGAAGGCCGAATAAAACTGCACACCGGGCTCGGTGGTGTGAACCTCAAGGGCGATATCGGAGGCCGGTGAATAGGCGCGGGCGACCTTGCGTTTTGCGCGGCGCTCGGGCGACAGGCAGAAATTATGGTCGTAGAGAACCTGCTCGCCATTCTCCTTGCGCCGCATCGGTGTCGGGTGGCGCAGGTCGAAGACGGTGCCTTCGACGGAGCGGATTTCGCCCGTCGGTATCTGCTTGTCATTGGTGGGCAGGTAAAAATCAGCCGCGATGCTGATCTCATGCCCAAGTGCGGTGTCTGCGCCATCGAGATTGAAATAGGAATGCTGGCAGACATTGGCGATGGTCGGCTTGTCGGTCACCGTTTCATAGACCACCGAAAGCACGCCGCCGTCGAGGATCGTATAGGTGGCCGTGACCGTGCAATTGCCGGGATAACCGGCGCGGCCATCGGGGTCGATGATCTGCAGAACCGCATGGCTTTCGCCATGTTCCATCAGCATCCAGTTGCGCTTGCCCATGCCGTCGCTGCCGCCATGCAGGTGGGTTACACCCTTTTCATTGAGCTCCAACTGGTATTCGTGCCCGTCGATCGAGAACCGGCCATCGCCGATACGGTTGGCGTTGCGGCCGGGGGTGGCGCCGAAATAGGAAGAATATTTGTAGTCCTCGAATTTATCGAAGCCGAGAACGAGCGGCGGCTGGTGACCCTCGAGGCGCAGATCCTGAATGACCGCGCCCCAGGTGATGACCTTGGCCGTCAAACCGCCTTTCGAGATGGTGACGCGTTCGACCTTTTCGCCGGTCGCCGTGAAACCGAAATTCTCCCGCGCCGCCGCGTCGCTCATCTCGTCATTCTCCCTGATGTTGCGAATTGCCGGGCGGACGTTGCGTCATTTTCCGGCAATTCGCAATCCCGCAATTCAAAGCATGTCTCCCAAAAGTGTGCCACGGTTTTGGGAAAAAGACATGCTTAAAACAGAACGAAAGCGCGTCGCATGCGTTCGATAAAACGCGACGCGCTTTACGCGGCCAGCTGCCCGATGGCTTCGAGATCGTAGGGTGTCGTCTGGTATATCTCGTTGATCCAGTTTCCGAAAAACAGATGGGCATGGCTGCGCCAGCGGTTGAGCGGGGCAAGTTCCGGGTCGTTGTGCGGAAAATAATCATGCGGCAGCTTGATCGGCACGCCGGCATTCGCGTCACGGAAATACTCGTCCGAAAGCGATGTCGAATCATATTCGACATGGTTGAACATATAGAGCCGGTTGCCCTCTTTCTCATGCACCAGACAAACGCCCATTTCCTCGGATTCCATCAGGATTTCGAGTTTCGGATGTTTTTCGATATCTGCGCGGCGTACTTCCGTCCAGCGCGAGACCGGGACCTGGAAATCGTCCGAAAAGCCGTTCAGATAGATCGATGAGGGGCAGAGATTGCGGTGACGGTAGACCCCGAAAGCCTTTTCCTTCAGCTCGTGTTTCGGCACGCCGTGGAAATGATAGATGGCGGCCATCGCGCCCCAGCAGACATTCAGCGTTGAATGAACGTTGGTTTGCGTCCATTCGAAAATTTGTCGCATTTCGTTCCAGTAGGTCACGTCTTCATAGGCCAGCGTTTCCACGGGCGCGCCGGTAATGATGAAACCGTCGAACTTGCGGTGGCGCACTTCTTCCCACGTCTCGTAGAAGGACAGAAGATGTTCTTCCGGCGTGTTCTTGGCGCGATGGCCGCCGATCCGCACCAGCGACAGCTCCACCTGCAGCGGCGAGGCGCCGACAAGGCGCGCCATCTGGATTTCCGTCTTGATCTTGTTCGGCATGAGGTTGAGAAGCCCGATCTGGAGCGGGCGGATATCCTGCCGGATGGCCGCCGTTTCGGTCATGACCCGCACGCCCTCATGAACGAGGGTCTCAAAAGCGGGAAGCGTATCGGGAATCTTTATCGGCATGTCGAACTCTCTTTTCCGGATCACGTAAAGAACGTTGCGAAAACAAAAAAACCGGCAGCGAAATCGCGGCCGGTCCCAGGAAATTGCCTTTTTCCTCGACCCTTTAGCGACTTCTTTAAAGTGGCTGCAAGCCGGTCGGCAAATCACCACTGAGGCGTTTCATAATCCCGAAGCCGGCGAAAATCAATATAGGCCGATTTCATCGGGTTTCCGCTTTCCATTTTTGGCCGAGGTGCGATAAGGCAGGGCATGGATAAAGAGCGCTTCACCATTCTGCTTGGCGGCGATGTTACGGTGACCGATCGTCTGCAAGAGGCGGTCGCGGATAGCCGTGTGATTGCGGCCGACGGCGGCATGCGCCATGCCGGGCCGCTTGGCCTTGCGCCGGAGTTGTGGGTCGGGGATTTCGATTCCGCCAGCAAAGAGTTGCTGGAGGCCTGGCCCGATGTAGCGCGGCAGCCATACCCGGCCGCAAAGGCGGTGACGGATGGCGAGATCGCGGTATCGGAAGCTCTCTCCCGTGGAGCGCATTCGCTGGTGCTTGTCGGTGCGCTTGGAGGCGCGAGAAGCGACCATGCGCTTCAGCACCTCCTTTACGCGGTGGCGCTCGCCGAACGTGGTATCGACGTTACGCTGACCTCCGGTGAAGAAGAGGCGCGGCCGCTGCTTGCCGGTTCGCTGGATATCGATTTGCCGCCCGCCTCGCTGTTTTCGGTTGCCGGATTTACCGCCCTTGAGGGGCTCGATATCGGCAATGTGCGTTATCCGCTGAAGGATTTCGCGCTTGCTTTCGGTTCGTCCCGCACTATTTCCAATGTCGCGAATGGCGGCCCCGTGCATTTCTCGCTGAAAAGCGGAAAAGCCATCGTGCTCGCCCGCCCTTATGATCTGACCGGAGCCTGACGCCTTGGCACCCCCTATTTTGAAACTCGATGACATCAAGCTGACCTTCGGCGTGACCCCGCTGCTCGACGGCGCCAATCTCCAGGTGGAACCGGGCGACCGCATCTGCCTTGTCGGGCGCAACGGTTCCGGCAAGTCCACCCTGATGAAGATCGCCGCGGGCCTGGTCGAGGCGCAGTCGGGTGAGGTTTTCCGGCATCCGGCCGCCACCATCCGTTATCTCGAGCAGGCCCCGGATTTTGCCGGTTACGACACGGTTCAGGCCTATGCCGAAGCGGGGCTCGGACCCGGTGACGATCCCTATCGCGTCACCTATCTTCTGGAGCATCTTGGCCTCACCGGACAGGAACATCCGACGAGCCTTTCCGGCGGTGAAGCGCGACGTGCGGCCCTTGCCCGCGTCATGGCGCCCGAGCCCGATATCCTGATGCTGGACGAACCGACCAACCATCTCGATTTGCCCACCATCGAATGGCTTGAAAGCGAGTTGCAGCAGACGCGCAGCGCGCTGGTGCTGATTTCGCATGACCGGCGTTTTCTCGAAAAGGTCTCGACCTCGACCGTCTGGTTGGATCGTGGCCAGTCGCGCCGTCTCAATCGCGGTTTTGCCCATTTCGAGGAATGGCGCGACAAGGTGCTGGAAGAGGAAGAACTGGAACAGCACAAGCTCGGCAAGGCCATCGAGCGCGAAGAACACTGGATGCGCTATGGCGTGACCGCAAGGCGTAAGCGCAACATGCGCCGCGTCGGCGAGCTTCAGGCCATGCGTGCGGAATATCGCGGCCATAAGGGGCCGCAGGGCACGGTGCAGGCGACCGTCACGGAAGGGCGGGAATCCGGCAAGCTGGTTATCGAGGCCGAGGCCATCACCAAGGCTTATGGCGAGCGCGTGATCGTCGCGCCGTTTTCGCTGCGCGTCCATCGCGGCGATTGCATCGGTTTCGTCGGCCCGAATGGCGCCGGTAAAACCACGCTTCTGAAGATGCTCACCGGCCAGCTGGAGCCCGATAGCGGCTCGGTGAAGCTCGGCACCAATCTGGAGATTGCGACGCTCGACCAGAAACGCGAGGATCTCAATCCCAACGATACGCTCGCGCATTATCTGACCGATGGTCGTGGTGAAAATCTGCTGGTCAACGGCGAATTGAAGCATGTGACGGGCTATATGAAAGACTTTCTGTTCCAGCCGGAACAGGCCCGCACGCCGATCCGCAACCTTTCCGGGGGCGAGCGCGCGCGCCTTATTCTGGCGCGCATTCTGGCGCGGCCGACCAATCTTCTGATCCTCGACGAGCCGACCAACGATCTGGATATCGAAACGCTCGATCTGTTGCAGGAAATCGTTGCGGGCTTTTCCGGCACCGTTATCCTCGTCAGCCACGACCGCGATTTCCTCGACCGCACCGTCACCTCCACCATCGCGCCCGTCAATCCGGATGAGCCGGACGGACGATGGATCGAATATGCCGGTGGCTACTCGGACATGATGGCGCAGCGCAAGGGCGCGGCGGAAGAAAAACGCAAGGCTGAGAAACAGGAAAAGGCGAAGGCCGCACCTTCGGCCTCTGCATCGCAGGATCCTTCAAAGGCCAAGGGCAAGCTTTCCTTCAAGCAGAAATTCGCGCTCGAAAATCTTCCGAAGGAGATGGAAAAGGCGCAAGGCGAAATCGCAAAACGCGAGCAGCGCATGGCCGATCCGGAACTTTTCACAAAGGACCCGGCGGCCTTCAACACGCTGGCGCAGGAGATGTCAAAGCTGCGCGACAAGCTGGAGGCCATGGAAGAAGAATGGCTGGAACTGGAGATGCTGCGCGAGGAACTGGAGGGCTGAAGGCAATCAGTTCCCCGTTTGACCGGTCCTCCTTCGGCCTTTGACAGAAAAGCAGAATTGCCGTTCTATGCCGGCGTTCGTTTGGAGGAGTTGTGAAAATGCGCATGATTTTCGTCAATCTGCCGGTCAAGAATATCGAGACATCAAGGAACTTCTTCACTGCTCTCGGTTTCAGCTTCAACCCGGAATATTCGGATGACCGCACGCTCTGCATGATCGTGGAAGAGAATATCTTCGTGATGCTTCTCCAGGAGGGACGTTTCCGCGATTTCATCAACGGCGACATTGCCGACGCGACGCGAACCACCGAGGTTCTGACCTGTCTTTCCGCCGGAAGCAGGGAGGAAATCGACCGGATGATCGCCACGGCGCTTGCCTCCGGCGGCAGCGGCTGGAAGCCTGTTCAGGACCATGGCTTCATGTATGCCGGCAGCTTTCAGGATCCCGACGGGCACGTCTGGGAACTGGTGCATATGACGGAACAGGGCTGACCTCGGCCATCTTGCCAATCAGGGACGGCGGGACTACACCATCATCTTGATCTAACGGGGTGTCTTTTGCGCTTGGGTGCAAAAGGCTGAGAGGCTTGCCAACCCGAAGAACCTGATCCGGTTCATACCGGCGGAGGGATTAGACGGCTTTAACGCAGGCGGCTATTTCCCTATCGTTTTTTTGAGGAGATACCCGTGCGCCGTCGTCTTTTCCTGAATTCCCTCGTTGCCGCCTCGCTGTTTCTGCCCGGTCTTGCCGTCGCACAGGATAGACAGGAGCTGACCGTCTACACCTATGAGAGCTTCGTTTCCGAATGGGGTCCCGGTCCCAAGGTGAAGGAGGCCTTCGAGAAGGTTTGCAATTGCACGGTCAATTTCGTCGGCGTGGCCGATGGCGTGGCGCTGCTCAATCGTCTGAAGCTTGAAGGGGCGGGGTCCAAGGCGGATGTCGTCGTCGGTCTCGACACCAATCTTGTCGCGGAAGCAAAACAGACCGGTCTGTTCGATGTCAGCGGCATCGATGCATCGGCGGCCAAGGTGCCGGGCGGCTACACGGACGATGTTTTCGTTCCCTATGATTACGGTCATTTCGCTGTCATCTATGATACGCAGACGGTGAAAAACCCGCCGGCGAGCCTGAAAGACCTCGTGGAAGGCGACGCGTCGCAGAAAATCGTCATTCAGGATCCGCGCACCTCCACGCCGGGGCTTGGCCTGCTGCTATGGGTGAAATCGGTTTACGGCGACAAGGCCCCGGAGGCCTGGGAAAAGCTCAGGAAGCGCATTCTCACCGTTACGCCGGGCTGGTCGGAATCCTATGGCCTCTTCACCAAGGGTGAGGTGCCGATGGTGCTCTCCTACACCACCTCGCCCGCCTATCACATGGTCGCTGAAAAAACGGATCGTTATCAGGCCGCCGCCTTTTCCGAAGGGCATTACATCCAGATCGAGGTTTCCGGTCTCCTTAAAAACGCGCCGCACAAGGAGCTGGCAAAGCAGTTCCTCGCTTTCACGCTGACATCCGGTTTTCAGGATGCCATTCCGGAAAACAACTGGATGATGCCGGTCGCGGCGACCTCCAAGCCCTTGCCGGAGGCGTTTTCAAAACTCGTGGTGCCGCAGAAGACTTTCCTGATGGATCCGGAAGAGGTGGCGAAGAACCGCAAGGCATGGATCGATGAATGGCTTGCCGCCATGAGCATGAATTGAGGAAGAGGCACACCCGCGCATGATGCTGCGTCGCGATTACCGGCGGTCGATCATTTTCGGAACGGCGGCTTTTGCCGCCGTTTTCCTGTTCATGGCGCTCGCGGTTGCGGCTCTCCTGTCTTTTGATGCCGGCGCGTCCGCTGCCGGCATCATGGATGCCTATACGCTGCGCATCCTGCGTTTCACGCTTTATCAGGCAACGCTTTCCACCCTTCTTTCCATTGTTCTCGGCCTGCCGGTGGCGCTGGCGCTTTGCCGTCGGCGCGAGTTTCCGGGAAGGATCTGGATCATCAGGCTGATGGCGGTGCCGATGGGTCTGCCGGTGATCGTCGGCGCCTTCGGTATCATCACCATCTGGGGCAGGCAGGGCGTTTTGAATTCGGCACTCGTTTTTGCCGGGGCGGATGAGCCTTTCAGCATTTACGGCCTGTCCGGCATCCTCATTGCCCATGTGTTTTTCAATCTTCCGCTTTCGGTGCGGCTGATGCTGGCCGGGCTGGAGCGCATTCCGGGCGAATATTGGCGCATGGCGGCGAGCCTCGGCATGGGGCCGGTTTCGATTTTTCGGTTTATCGAATGGCCGGCGGTCGCGCGTCTCGTTCCCGGCATTGCCGGGCTTGTCTTCATGCTGTGCGCCACCAGCTTCACGCTCGTTCTTCTGTTGGGCGGCGGGCCCGCGGCAACGACGCTGGAGGTGGCGATCTATCAGGCGCTGCGGTTCGATTTCGATCCGCAGCGGGCGATTGCGCTTTCGGTTTTGCAAATTGCCCTCACCGCAATCCTGCTTGGCCTTCTTGCCTTTTTGCCGTCGCCTGAAGCGGAAATTCCCTCGCTTGGTCGTTCCCTTCGCCGTTTCGACGGAAAGGGCATCGGTGCCCGCCTCTGGGATGGCGCGGCAATCGTGTTCGCTGTTCTGCTGATCGGCCTGCCGCTTGTCGCCATAGCAGTCTCAGGTTTGAGGGCCGATCTGCCGCGCCTTCTGTCCGCGCCGATTTTCCTGCGCGCGGCGGTGACCAGTCTTGCAATCGCCGCACTGTCCGCAGCCCTTGTCGTGCTTTGCTGCATGGCGATCATCGGCGCGCGCCAGGCGATAGGCTCCAGACGGCAGGCGGGGCAACCCCTGCGCTTCCTCGCCGCCATGCTGGGGGCAGGGTCTTCGCTGGCGCTCTTGGTGCCGCCTGTCGTGTTGGGAAGCGGGTGGTTCCTGTTATTGCGGGTTTTCGGCGATGTCAGCTTCTACGCACCCGTTCTCGTGGGGCTCATCAATATGCTGATGGCTTTGCCGCTTGCCATGCGGGTACTGGAACCGGCCTTCACCAGTCATTTTTTACGCACCGGCCGGCTTTCCGCCAGTCTCGGGCTTCAGGGTTTCGCGCGGCTGCGGTTTGCCGATCTGCCGGTTCTGTGGCGGTCGCTGGCTATGGCGTTTTCATTCGCCATGGCCCTGTCGCTCGGCGATTTAGGCGCGGTTGCCCTGTTCGGCTCGGAAAATTTCGTCACCCTGCCGTGGCTGGTCTATAGCAATATGGGCAGCTACCGCACCAATGATGCCGCCGGTTATGCCTTCCTTCTCGGCATCGTCTGCCTGCTGCTTGCCGCAGGCGGCGTTTCACGGCAGTCCCAATCAGCAAGGGCGAGCATATGACAGGCGATGATTTTGCCGTTGAACTGGACAAGGTCAGGCTACGGCTTGGAACACAGGATTTCGAACTTGATTGTTCGTTCCCTAAGGGGCAGATAACCGCCGTTGTCGGGGCATCCGGCTCGGGAAAATCCACGCTTCTCAATCTCGTCGCCGGTTTCGAGGAACCGGATTCCGGGCGCGTGATGATCGGCGGGCAGGACATGACCGCGCTTGATCCTTCGGAAAGACCGGTCTCATCAATCTTTCAGGATAATAATCTTTTCGCCCATCTCGATATCTTCATCAATGTCGCTCTCGGTGTCAGCCCCGGGCTGAAATTGCGGGTGGAAGACCGGCAAGAGATTGAGATGGCCCTCGTCCGTGTCGGTCTTGCGGGTTTCGACAAACGCTTGCCGGGCACGCTTTCCGGTGGAGAAAGACAGAGGGCGGCGCTGGCGCGCGCGCTGGTCAGGAAAAAACCTGTCATGTTGCTCGACGAACCTTTTGCAGCACTCGATCCGGGATTGCGGGCGGGCATGACCTCCCTGCTTCTCGACTTGCACGCCGAAACAAAAAACACGGTGATTATTGTCACCCACCATCCCGAAGACATAAAGAAGCTGGCGCAGCGGGTGGTGTTTCTTGAACGCGGCCGTGTTGTCTATACCGGTTCGACCGCAGATTTCTTCGCCACACAAAATGTGAAGGCGGTCGACAGTTTTCTGAACGGGTGATCGCCTTATTTTCGACGCGTGCCGCTGGCAATCGCTTTAGATGACTTCAATGGCGCTAATTTGCACTTGCCAGTTTCAAGTTGTTGCCCGAGAAAAGATGGGAATTATTGCGTTCTTCAGGAATATTCCGGACTTGATGGATCGTTTTTACCGTTTTGGCATTCATCGCCCGTTGGGGCGAATCTGTTATTCTGGTCTGCAATTAACGGATGATCAGGAACGTTAGGGGCAGGCATAGAGAATGAGAAATAGCATGACTGCACAGTGGAGGCTCTTCTCCCGTTCAGGCCTTCGCCGTTCGGGCAGGATGGTTGCCGCCTGTTCCGTGCTGACAGCGTCTGCGGTGTTCCTGTCATCGTGCCAGTCTCTCTTCAGCCCGGCCTACCAGTCCACCTTGCGTCCCTCGGATAATCCGCAGACCGTGGAAGAAGTGCAGAAGAATGATCCCCGCGCCCAGATGGGTGCGCGCGAGCATCCGCGCATCGTGGCGAGTTATGGCGGCGAATATCGTGACGCCAAGACGGAAAGGCTCGTCGCCCGCATCGCCGGCGCGCTGACGGCGGTTTCGGAAAATCCGCAACAGTCCTACCGCATCACCATCCTGAACTCGCCGGCCATCAATGCCTTTGCGCTGCCGGGCGGATATCTTTACGTGACGCGTGGGCTTCTGGCGCTTGCCAACGATGCTTCGGAAGTGGCTGCCGTGCTTTCGCATGAGATGGGCCATGTCACCGCCAACCATGGCATTGAACGCCAGCGCCGGGAAGAGGCGGAGGTGATTGCCAGCCGCGTGGTTGCCGAGGTTCTGTCGAGCGATCTCGCCGGCAAGCAGGCGCTTGCGCGCGGCAAGCTGCGGCTCGCGGCCTTTTCGCGTCAGCAGGAATTGCAGGCGGACGTGATCGGCGTGCGGATGCTGGGCGAGGCCGGTTATGACCCCTTTGCCTCGCCGCGTTTTCTGGATTCCATGGCGGCCTATGCGCGGTTTTCCTCGGCCGATCCCGAAAACGACCAGAGCCTCGACTTCCTTTCCAGCCACCCCAACACGCCGCAGCGTATCGAGCTTGCGCGCCGTCATGCCCGCGCCTTCGGCCAGGACGGCCAGGTCGGGGATCGTGGTCGCGAGTGGTTTCTGGACGGCATAGACGGCCTGCTTTATGGCGACAGCCCGCAGGAAGGTTATGTCCGCGGCCAGACATTCCTGCACGGAACGCTCGGCATTCGTTTCGATGTGCCGGAAGGTTTCGTCATCGACAACAAGGTTGAGGCCGTTCTGGCGACGGGGCCGGGCGATATGGCCATCCGTTTCGACGGCGTCGCCGATCCGAAACAGACAAGCCTTGCCAATTATCTGACCAGCGGCTGGGTTGCCGGCCTGTTGCCGGAAACCGTCAAGGAAACCCAGATCAACGGTCTGGAGGCTGCGACGGCGCGGGCAAGCGCGGATAAATGGGATTTCGACGTGACCGTCATTCGCGTCGGCCAGCAGATATTTCGTTTCCTGACGGCCGTGCCGAAGGGCAATACCCAGCTCGATTCCATCGCCAACACATTGCGCACCAGCTTCCGCAAGATGACGCCGCAGGAAATAGCCTCGCTGAAGCCGCTCAGGGTGCGGGTGGTGACGGTGAAGCCCGGTGAAACCGTGGCGACGATGGCGGCGCGGATGATGGGAACCGACCGGAAGCTGGACATGTTCCGCATGATCAACGCCATGAGCGCCACCGCCACAATCCAGCCCGGGCAACGGGTGAAGATCATTTCGGAATAAGCTTGCGGCCTCCTATTCGCCGGTTGCCTGCGACAGGTAGGCGTGAACCAGTGCGATCATTTCCCGCCTGACTTTGGGCGACTGCAGCTCTCCGCGGCGGGCGGCATTGTGAATGATGCCGTCAATGGCATCCGATACGATCCGCGCTGCGGTTCCGCTTTCGACCTTTGAACCGGCTGTCATATGTGCCGCGATCGCTGCCGCATAGAGACCGAGATATTCCTGTTCGAAAGCGCTGTTGGGATCGTTCGTTCCTTGGTGGCTCGGCGCATCATCCAGAAGGACCTTGTGAAGGCCGGGATGGATGCTGTGGACCCCGATCATGCCGGTCACGAGCTCTTCAACGAATCTAGCGAGCGATTGCCGCTTTTGCGCGATGCTCTTCATGATGGAGAGACAGTCCTCGAGGTGACGATGGCGTACCGCTTCCACGATCGAAACCTTGTCCGGGAAATATTGATAGAGCGAGCCGATGCTGACGCCGGCCGTTTCGGCGACCCTGTTCGTGGTAAAACCCGCCCAGCCGTGATCGCTTAAAATGCGAGCCGCCGCATGGATGACAGCATCGACCGTTGCCCTGGAACGCTCCTGACGCGGCTCCTTGCGCATCTCGGTTTTCCGCTTTGCAATGCGAGTAGACAAGGCATCCTCCATGACGAAAATATAAACATAGTGCTCACATTTTTCAGATGTAAAGGATATTGTCATGAGGGATTTGCTCAGGAGCCTGCTCGGCTATCACGCATGGGCGAACAGGGACTTGTTCGAGAAGCTGCAACAACTCGATCCCGTCCAGAACGCATCCGAGCGGCACATGGCAATTCGGCTGATCAATCATTATTACGTGGTCGCAAGGATTTTTTCGGGCCATCTCACCGGAGCGGCGCACGGTTTTCTCTCCGACAATACCGAGGCAACGCCGCAGCTGGATGATCTTGCGAAGGATGTCGCTGCTCTGGATGGCTGGTATCTCGACTACATCGGGAAAACATCACCGGCATCGCTTGGCGAATTTGTCGCCTTCACCTTTACGGATGGTGACAAAGGTTACATGTCCCGTGCCGAGATGATCTCGCATATGGTCCTGCATGCCGGCATTCACAGAGGGGAGGTCGCGCGTATTCTGAGCCAGCTCTCCATCACGCCGCCCTGGGATACTTTTGCTGTGTTTCTGCACGGCACGCAGCCGCAACGGCGTTTGCAGGGGGCATAATAAAAAGCCACCCGCCCCTGTGTGGGACGGGTGGCTTTCCTGAAACGATGGTGTCAGGAACCTATTGCCACTCGCGCACGTCGACGAAATGACCGGCGATCGCCGCCGCTGCTGCCATGGCAGGGGAGACGAGGTGGGTGCGGCTCTTATAGCCCTGGCGGCCCTCGAAATTGCGGTTCGAGGTCGAGGCACAGCGTTCGCCGGGCTTCAGGCGGTCGTCATTCATGGCAAGGCACATGGAACATCCCGGTTCGCGCCATTCGAAACCGGCTTCGAGGAAAATCTTGTCGAGACCTTCCTTTTCCGCCTGTTCCTTCACAAGACCGGAGCCGGGCACGATCATTGCCGAGACCGTGGGGGCGACCTTGCGGCCGTCGACGATTTTCGCCGCCGCGCGCAAATCTTCGATGCGGCCATTGGTGCATGAGCCGATGAAGACGCGGTCGATGGCGATATCGGTGATGCGCGTTCCGGGCTTCAGGCCCATGTATTCCAGCGCACGCCATTTGGAGGTACGCTTGTTTTCTTCCTCGATATCATCCGGATTGGGAACGATCCCTTCAACGGAGGTCACGTCTTCCGGCGACGAGCCCCAGGAGACGATCGGCGGCAGATTGGCCGCGTTCAGTACCACGACCTTGTCGTAATGTGCGCCTTCGTCGGACTTCAACGTTTTCCAATAGGCGATGGCCTGTTCCAGCGTTTCGCCCTTCGGCGAGCGCGGCTTGTCTTTGATGTAGTCAAAGGTGGTTTCGTCAGGTGCAATAAGACCTGCGCGGGCTCCGCCCTCGATGGTCATGTTGCAGACCGTCATGCGGCCTTCCATGGAGAGCGAACGGATCGCCTCGCCGGCAAATTCGATCACGTGACCGGTGCCGCCAGCCGTGCCGATCTCGCCGATAATGGCGAGGATGATGTCCTTGGCGGTAACACCATCCGGGATTTTGCCGTCGACACGCACCAGCATGTTCTTGGCCTTTTTCTGGATCAGCGTCTGGGTCGCCAGAACGTGCTCCACTTCCGAGGTGCCGATGCCATGCGCCAGTGCGCCAAAGGCGCCGTGGGTCGAGGTATGACTGTCGCCGCACACGATCGTCATGCCCGGGAGGGTGAAACCCTGTTCGGGGCCGACGATGTGAACGATGCCCTGGCGCTTGTCGCGCTCGGAATAATATTCGACGCCGAAATCCCTAGCGTTCTGCGCGAGCGCTTCCACCTGAATGCGGCTTTCCTCGTTCTTGATACCTTCCAGCCGGTCGGCCGTGGTCGGAACGTTATGGTCGACGACGGCCAGCGTGCGGGCAGGTGAATGCACGGGGCGACCGGCTATTCGCAGGCCTTCGAAGGCCTGCGGGCTCGTCACCTCATGGACGAGGTGACGGTCGATGTAGAGAAGACAGGTTCCGTCGGGATCACGATTGACGACGTGGTCGTCCCAGATTTTGTCATACAGGGTGCGGGGTGCGCTCATGGCTCTGTGCCTTGTCATATAAAAGGGTAATGAGGGTTCAGTAAGGCGGTGGACAGCGTGCTGCTGTCAGGCGAGCCTAAGTCGGCTGGTGAGCGCCCCGGAAACGCGCGCAAAGAACCGTGCCGGCAGACGCTTGTGGTCCTGCAGCACATAAACATTCTGCGCGAGACATCCGAATTTAGATCCCATGGCAGCGTTCATAGCAGATCGCCGGTTTTACGGCAATATGAATGCGTACAGCCCTGAATGCGACGGTTCGGCATTTTCTATATGCGCTGCATCATGGCTCAAGCCCCCAATGGGCCTGCCTTGTAGTGGTTGCCGGTGGTTATGATGCAGTGCAACTTGCGTATTTTGCAATGCACATATAGATGGGTTCCCTTATCATTTGCATTTCGACGAGCAATCGAAGGGAGGGAAAAGCATATGGTATCCGAAAAAGCCCTTATCTCGAAGATCACCTGGCGGCTGATGCCGTTTCTTGGCCTTCTTTATCTCATCGCCTATATCGACCGCCAGAATGTCAGCTATGCCAAGCTGCAGATGGTCGATGCGCTGAGCCTCAGCGAATATGCCTACGGCCTTGGCGCTTCGCTGTTCTTCATCGGCTATTTCCTCTTCGAGGTGCCGAGCAACCTTTTCCTCAACCGTTTCGGCGCCAGCAAATGGTTCGCCCGCATTCTGGTTTCCTGGGGCGCCGTCACCATCGCGCTTGCCTATACGCAGAACGCCACGATGTTCTACATCCTGCGCTTCCTGCTCGGGCTCTGCGAGGCGGGTTTCTTCCCCGGCGTTTTGTTCCTGATGACGCTCTGGTTCCCGCGCGATTATCGTGGCCGCATGATCGGCTTGTTCATGATCTTCAGCGCGCTTGCCAATGCCATCGGCGCACCGCTTGGCGGCATGCTGCTCGATCTGGATGGTTTCCTCGGTTATGCCGGTTGGGAATGGGTGTTCCTCGCCACGGGTATTCCGGCCGTCATCGCCGGTATCGCCACCTTCTTTTATCTCGACGACACCCCGGAAAAGGCGAAGTTTCTGACGCAGGATGAGAAAACCTGGCTGAAGAACCGGCTGGCCGAAGAAAACAAGGGCATGGAAGAACATGCGGAGGACGGCTTCAAGGCGCTGGTCAATCCGCGCGTTCTGTTTATGGCGCTTTGCTATGTCGGCTTTCCGCTGGCCGCCTATGGTCTCAGCTACTGGCTTCCGACGATCGTGAAGAGCTTCGGCGTTTCCAACACTGCTAACGGCTTCATCAACATCATCCCCTGGGTGATCGTCGCCGTTGCACTGTTCGTCGTGCCTTTGGCGGCCGACAAGGCCAAGAACAAGACGCCCTATATCGTCGGCCCTGCCTTCATCGGTGCGTTTTGCCTGTTGATGTCGGCATTGCTCAGTGATCCGGTCCTGCAGTTCGCTTTCCTCTGCATCGCCGCTGCAGGCATCTTTGCCGGCCAGCCGGTATTCTGGAGCTTGCCCGGCCGCTTCCTCAAGGGTGCAGGCGCTGCTGCCGGCATTGCCGCCATCAATTCCGTCGGCAATCTGGGTGGCTTCGTGGCGCAGAATGTGGTGCCCTGGATCAAGGATGAGACCGGCAGCACCATTGCGCCGATGTTCTTCCTTGCCTTCTGCCTGGCGCTTGCCGGGGTGCTGGTCATCGTCGCAACGCGTAGAATGGGCACTCAGGTCAAGCCTGCCTGACTTTGGAAGATTGCGACGGCTGCCATGAGTGCCGGTGGTCGCCAATGAAAAAAATCGTGGCCCGGATGTTTCCGGGCCACGATTTTTTTAAGCGGCAAATAATGAATTCTCTTCGAGAGAATTACGCCGTGAACCAGTCGCTACCGGTCAGGTGAACACCGGCGACAACGATCTTTTCGCCCTTGTGCTCGCCAGTGACGTTGTAGGTGAGGATGGTGTCGCTATCGTCGATCCTCACCGCCCAGTTGTCGATGGTCGTACCAACCAGTTTCAGCTTGTCCATAGAGGCGTTGAAGCCTTGGATGCTGTCGGTGGCGGAGCTCTTGGCCATGTCGCCGAGATTGAAGACGAAGGTATCGGCGCCACCGCTTGCAATGATGTGGTCGATGCCCTTGCCGCCGGTGACGAGCGATGAAGCGAGGTTCACGCCGCTCAGGTCGATAGAGTCGTTACCTGCACCGGCGTCGATCTTGACGGAGGTGAAGCTGCCGTCGGTGACGCCAGCGCCGCCGTTCACAACGGGGGTATTGGCAGCAAGGCCGCCCGTGCCAGTCGCAGACGTGTCATTCAATGCAGCGCCAGCCTTGATCTTGATCGTGTCGTTGCCTGCACCGGTGTCGATGTTGAAATTGTTGACCCAACCCTTGTCGTTCGAAACGACAGAGACAGTGACCGTGTCGTTGCCGGCGCCAGTCGTAATGTTACCACGCTTGGCATTGAGAACTTCCACAGTGGACGAACCGGTGCCGCCGAGATAAACGTCGACGTGAACGAAATCCTTGAAGGTAAGGTTTTCAGAAGTGTCGGACTGGGCGAGAGCGTTCTTTACCGAATTCCATGCCGACGATACGTCAAATTTGAAGCCGTTCGAGCTGGGGTCATAGCCAACATCGACCGTGCCGCCCGCGCCGGTGCCGGGAACCGATACCGCGCCGACATTGACCACGCCGGAGTCGAGCGAAGAACCGTTTTTGACCTGTGCTGTGGATTCGGTGAGGAGCTTGTAAGCTTCCTGATCGACCAGGTTGGTGAGCGAAGAGACCGAAGCAGCGCCACCATTACCAAAAGTTACTTTTAACGCCATTTTACACTCCCATAAATTTTTGAGAAATCGATGAATTGAAATTAAATTTATAATAAATATTGCGGGTGATATTTAATACGTAAAAAATGATAATACAATATAAGAAATTGTTTTTTTGAATAAAGTGCGTCTTTAACGTGTTGCGGAAATTCCTTTCGCAAAATTATGCAATGGAAACTGTTTATTCCTGTACGAAGGTCTTTTTGAGCCTGTCCTGGAACGGCTTCACAAAATAAGAAAGAACACTCCTTTCGCTGGTTTGTATGAATACTTCGGCCGGCATGCCGGGATATAATTTCCCGCCGGGCAGATGACCCATTCCGGCCTTGTCGGGTTTGATGCGCAGCGCGTAATAAGATGTGCCAGTTCGGGAATCCGTCTGCAGATCGGGGGCGACGACAGCAACTTGCGCGCTCAAATCCGGCGTCGTGCTTTGATTGAATGCCGTAAAACGAATGGTTACCGGCTGGCCGACGTAAATCTGATCGATGTCTCGTGGGGTTATATTGGCCTCGATGGCAAGCTCATCCTGCTCCGGCACCACCAGCATCAGAACTTCACCCGGTTGAATGACGCCGTTTATATTGTGCACCGAGAGCTGGTAGATGCGACCGGCAATCGGCGAGCGGATGTCGAGGCGATCCAGCTGGTCGCGCGTTGCCGCCAGCCGCTCTTCATATTCCGCGACGGTCGCTTCGATCGATGTCAGATCTTTCGTGACTTCCGATTTGCGGTCTTCATCGAGCTGAAGCAATTGCAGGTCCAATTCGCTCAGCTTGCCCACCGTCTGTGCCCGGGCGGCGATGTATTGACCCTGCTGACCTTCGAGATTGGAAAGCTGGCGCTTGAGGAGATTGAGGCGCTGAAGCGTGACAAGCCCTTTTTTGAAGAGCTCGTCCGTCTTGGAAACGTCTTCCTTTACAATGGCAAGCTCATTGTCCGTCGCCTCCACCTGCACCTCGAGGCCGCGTGCCTCGTCAGCGAGTTGGTCCTTGCGTGTTCCCAGCTGCTTTTTCATGCCGATCAAGGCGTTGCGACGGCTGTTGAAAAGGTTCTGTTCGCTATCGATAAAGGTCTTGGCCGCCTTCGAACTCGTCAGTGCCGCCAGATCTTCCTGCACAGTGAAAGATGGCGCCTCGGCAATTTCCGCACGCAGACGCGCTCGACGCGAATAAAGCTGCGCAAGCGTATTTTCGACGATTGAGAGGTTGGCCTGCACGACGGTGGCGTTCAGCCGCAACAGGACCTGACCGGCCTCGACCCTGTCGCCTTCGGCGACATTGATCTCGCTGACGATGCCGCCGGAAAGATGCTGGATTTTCTTGGAGTTGCCTTCAACGACAACCCGGCCGGTGGCCACCACTGCGCCTGCAAGCTTTGCAAAAGCCGCCCAGCCGCCCAATCCGACCAGCAGGCCAAGGGCGAGAACGACCACTGCGGTCGCGTGCCTGAGAATGGACGCATTCGTCATACCGGGTTTTTCCGCCTCAACCATTTTCGCTCACCCGGTTTTCAATCTTGCGCGTTTCTTCCTCTTCAGGCACCTGGCGGATGTTCTGCCGCAGGATTTGCGCGAGGACCTCCTCCTTGGTGCCAAAGCGCAGCATTCGACCGTTGCTCATCACCATCACCAGATTGACGCTTTCGATGGCGCTGGGGCGATGGGCAATGACGACGACAATGCCGCCACGCGCCCTGATGTCGCCAATGGCAGTGCGCAGGGCCGCTTCGCCTTCGCTGTCCAGATTGGAGTTCGGTTCATCGAGAAGGACGAAGAAGGGTTCGCCAAACAGCGCGCGGGCAAGGCCGATGCGCTGTTTCTGACCGCCCGACAAGGCCTCGCCACGGTCGCCAATATAGGTATCGTAACCGTTGGGCAAGTTCAGGATCAGCTCATGCACCTGCGCGGCTTTGGCTGCGGCGACAACCGCTTCCGCTGTCGCATCGCGGTCGAAGCGCGCGATATTCTGCGCCACGGTCCCCGGCATCAGCTCCACCTGCTGGGGCATGTAGCCGATGGATTTGCCGAGAAACTCGAAATCCCACTGGTTGAGCGCGGCCCCATCGAAACGGACGGAGCCGCGTTCATAGGGCCAGATGCCGGTCATCACGCGTGCCAGCGTGGATTTGCCGGAGGCGCTTGGGCCAATGATGCCGAGACCATCGCCTGCGTTCAGCGTGAAGGAAATATCGGCAACCGTATCGCGCGCGCCGTTTGGTGGCCCACCGGTTACACGGTCAACCGCGACGGTATATTGCGGGCGGGGCAGGGAGAGCGGCGGCGACGGTTCGGGCACCAGTTCCAGAAACTCGTTGACGCGTTTCCAGCCCTGTATTGCGGTCATGAAGCTGCGCCAGTTTGCAATCGCATGTTCGACAGGGCCGAGCGCCTTTGCCGAGAGGATCGAGCCTGCGATGATGCTGCCCGCCGATGCATTGCCGTCGATGACAAGAACGGCGCCGATGGCCATGACGCCGGATTGCAGCAACAGCCGGAAGGTTCGCGACATGGCGCCGAGCATGCCGGCCGTATCGGATGTCGACAGGGTGACAGCGCGATATCTGGAGTGCAATTCGTCCCACATGGATGTCACCGCCCCCATCATGCCCATGGTCTTGATGGATTCGATGTTGCGCTGGCTGCTGCCGACGAGGACGTTTCTCTGCCCTCGTGCGGTATAAGCCTGCTTTGTCGCCCTTTCGGTCAGCCAGTTCGTAAGGAGCGTCAGCACGATGAGAACTACGGCTCCGCCGAGCACAGCGAACCCGATCCACGGATGCAGGGCAAAACAGATCAACAGATAGATGGGGAGCCAGGGAATGTCGAAAAAGGCCGCCGGGCCCGGTCCTGAGAGGAACTGGCGGATCTGATCGAGATCGCCGACGATCTGCAGCCCATCGATCTTTCCCGAGGCAAGGAGCGGCGCACTGATCGACGCCCTGAAAAGCTTCTGATTGAGCGCGTCGTCCATATTGTCTGAAATACGCGCCAATATACGGCCTCGCAGCGCGTCGAAACCCATAAGGAACGCGTAGAGAACGATCAGGAGAACGACCAGTGCCACAAGGGATGGAATGCTCTTGCTTGGCAAAATGCGGTCGTAAACTTCCAGCATGAAAAGCGAGCCGGAAAGATTAAGAATGTTCATCAACGCGCTGGCGAGACCAACGGCGAAAAAAGCAGACTTATTTTTTGTTAAAAAAGAATTAAATAAAAACATAATAACACCTGAAACGGCAAGAAAATCGCACAATAAATGCAATTAGGCAATGCTGTTCGAGGATGGGCTAAAACACTCGAGCAAGAAATCAGGCAGGCATTTGTTGCCGGTCGAAATCTGCTGCATCTTTCCGCAAAGGAAATGACTTAAAGAGCTTCGGTATTCTCAGGCCCGCCAATGTTCGCCAAGCGCAGCTTTCAAGCCGCATGCGTGCCTTGCTACGTTATATCGGCGCAACAAAAAAGGCGGCCCGAAGACCGCCTTTTGATCAATCCATCGAAATGGAAATCTTATTCCGCTGCGGTTTCAGCAGCCTTTGCTGCTTCTTCCGCTGCCTTGGCTTCTGCGGCTTCGGCTGCTGCCTTCTCGGCGGCGAGAGCCTGTGCTGCTGCTACCTTTTCGGCTTCCAGACGTGCCTTTTCGTCGGCAAGCGCCTGACGCTCGGACTCGTTCAGCTTGCGGGCGCGCGTACCGGTGTTCTCAACGATACGGGCAGCCTTACCGCGACGGTCGCGCAGGTAGTAGAGCTTCGCGCGGCGAACCTTACCGCGGCGAACGACTTCAACGCCTTCGACCAGCGGGGAGTAGATCGGGAATACGCGCTCGACGCCTTCGCCGTAGGAAATCTTGCGAACGGTGAAGCTTTCGGAAAGACCGCCGCCGGAACGGGCGATGCAAACGCCTTCGTAAGCCTGTACGCGGGTACGGTTACCTTCGGTAACGCGCACGTTGACGCGCAGGGTGTCGCCCGGAGAAAACTCGGGCAGGGTGCGCTTTGCTTCGATCTTGGCGGCCTGTTCGGCTTCCAGCTGCTGAATGATGTTGGTCATGTTAACCTCTGATTTCTTCTGAAACAGCCAGAGCGCTCAACGGTTCGTCTGTCGGTCAATGCCTTCAGACCATGCTTTTCGGCAGGAGCGGGTTCGCCATTCTTTGCTTTCGGTTGGGATATTTCCCATTTCCACGCGGGCACATACACGAGGATGCGCCGTTTGTCATCCCTTTCATGACAATATTTTATCAATTACGCGCCGCGTTCCGGCAGTTGCGAAGCGGCGCGCTGGCGGATATGGCATGGGAACCTTGGGAGGGGCCATGTCCATATTCATTATTCTCATGCTGTTCGCCACCGGCTTTCTGTCGGGTGTCGTCAATGCGATTGCCGGCGGCGGCACCTTCCTGACCTTCGGGGCGATGACGCTGGCCGGCCTGCCACCCATCGTCGCCAACGCCACATCGGCCATCGTGCAGTTTCCGGGCTACATCACCTCCGTGATCGCCTATGGGCCGGAAATCCGCGCCCATTGGCGCGAGGCGATCCTTCTGTCTGGCGTTTCAGTCGTCGGCGGGCTGGCGGGATCGCTTCTGCTTTTGTCGCTCGACAATCCTTCCTTCCGCCAGCTCGTGCCATGGCTGCTTCTTGCTGCAACCGCCGTTTTCGCTGCCGGCCCGTGGCTGCGGCCGAAGGCGAGCGCCGAACGTTCGCCCGGTAATCTGACGAGCCTCGTCTTTCAGGGTCTCGCTTCCGTCTATGGTGGGTTTTTCGGTGCCGGCATGGGCATCATGATGCTGGCTATCCTCGGAATAACCTCGGGCGGCAGCTACCATCATCTGAACGCGCTGAAGAACCTCTTGTCAGTCGTGATTGCCGTCATCGCAATCACGATCTTCGTCAGCGGCGGTGTCGTTTCCTGGTGGGCGGCGCTCATCATGTTCCCCGCGGCCGCGCTTGGCGGCTATGCGGGCGTCCATACGGCACGGCGGGTGCCGCAATGGATCATTCGCTGGCTGGTGATCGCCGTCGGGCTGGTGCTGACGGCCTATTATTTCGTTTCGGCCTGAGCCTTTACCAGAAGGTCCGGACGTCTTTCCTGCGTCAGCTTCAGCGCCTGTTCATGGCGCCACCTGTCGATGACAGCGTGGTTGCCGGAGGTGAGAACGGCTGGAATGTCACGGCCTTCCCAGACCTGCGGGCGGGTATAGTGCGGATGCTCCAGCAGTCCGCCTTCGAAGCTCTCATGCACACCGGAAAGATCGTTGCCCATGACGCCCGGCAGGATGCGGACGATGGCATCAAGAAGCGTCAGCGCCGCCGGCTCGCCGCCGGAGAGGATGTAATCGCCGATCGACACTTCCTCCAGCCCGCGCGCCTCTATCACCCGCTGGTCGACACCTTCGAAACGTCCGCAGACGATAATCGCGCCTTCTCCGGCTGCCAGTTCGCGCACACGGTTTTGCGACAGCGGCTTGCCGCGCGGGCTCATCAGCAGCCGCGGCCGTGTATCGCCATCCGAAACATGGTCGATGGCCGCAGCCAGAACATCGGGTTTCAGTACCATGCCGGCGCCGCCGCCTGCCGGTGTGTCATCGACGCTTCTGTGTTTGTCGGTGGCAAATTCGCGGATCTGTACGGCGTCCAGCGACCATTGCCCCCGCTCCAGCGCCTTGCCCGCCAGCGAATATCCGAGATGCCCCGGAAACATTTCCGGGTAGAGCGTCAGAACGGTAGCCTTGAAGGTCATTGTTTATTTCTTGCCGAAAGGCGATACGCCGGTTTCGTCCTTGTCGTCGGGATTGTCGATCAGTCCGGCAGCCATCGGATCGATGAGAATACGACCGGCTTCGAGGTCGATTTCCAGCACGGCCGCTTCCGAAAAGGGAATGAGGGCAGGGCGACGGCCTGCGCCTTTCAGCTCCAGCAGGTCACCAGCGCCGAAATCATAGACGGCGCTGACGGCGCCATAACTTTTGCCATCGGCATCGACGGCTTCCAGCCCTTCGAGGTCGGCATAATAAAACTCGTCATCGTCAAGCTCGTCGTCAGGCAGATTGTCGCGCTCGATGAACAGTTCCAGACCGTTCAGGCTCTCCGCCGCATTGCGGTCGTTGATGCCTCTGAAACGAACGACGACGACGTTCTTGCCCTCGCGCACTTCCAGAATTTCGAAAACACGGCCATCGGCGGTAACCAGATTGCCATAATCGCCGAGCGCCATCGGATCGGCCGTATAGGTGCTGACACGGACTTCGCCGCGCAGGCCCTGTGCGCCGCCGATCTTTGCCATGAGTACCGGGTTTTCCAGCTTTGCCATCGGGCCGTCCGTCTTCTGGTGTTGGTTGCGTCAGCTTTAAGGTTTGTTGACGCCAAAATAAACAAAAAACGGGCGGCATGGAAAACCACGCCACCCGTTCTTCAAAAGTTTCCGCGCAGATTATTCTGCAGCAGAGGCTTCCGCAGCAGCAGCGGCTGCATCTTCAGCCTTCTGCTTCTTTTCAGCGATACGCTCGAGAGCGCGCTTGCCCGGCTTTGCCTTTTCCGGGTTGCTGCGAGCGGCGCGCTCGGCAAGGCCGGCTTCTGCGAGGAAGCGCAGAACGCGGTCGGTCGGCTGTGCGCCCTTGGCGATCCATTCCTTGATGAGGTCAGCCTTCAGCTCAACGCGCTGCGGGTTGTCCTTGCCGAGCATCGGGTTCCAGGAACCGACCTTCTCGAGGAAACGGCCGTCGCGGGGCGAACGGGCGTCAGCAACGACGATCTGGTAGTACGGGCGCTTCTTGGAGCCACCGCGTGCGAGACGAATTTTCAGTGCCATGTTATTTACTCCTTAGGATGGCTTGTCCGCCGTTCAGGCGGTCTTTTCGGTGCCGCCATGTTCGGCGGCGATTGCTTCATGATGCCGGATGACTTCCTTGATGATGAAGTTCAAGAACTTCTCGGCGAAATCCGGGTCCAGATTGGCATCCTTCGCCAGGCGGCGAAGGCGTTCGATCTGGTATTCCTCGCGCGCCGGGTCGGCCGGCGGCAAATTGTACTTTGCCTTCAGCACGCCCACCGCCTTGGTACAGCGGAAACGTTCGGCAAGAATGTGAACCAGTGCGGCATCGATATTGTCGATCGACTGGCGGTATTCGGAAAGCTGGGCTTTCACCTCTGCATTGTTCACTGGTGTCCCCCTCACTTCTTTTTCGGAAAGCCGGGCAGGCCCGGCATGCCGCCAAGACCGGGCAGCTTGGCGCCACCCAGACCCGGCAATCCGCCCGGCAGACCACCAAGACCGGGCATGGTGCCCGGCTTGCCGAGACCGGCGGCTTCAGCCTGTTTCTGGAGCGCTTCAAGTTGCTTCGGATCGATATTCGACAGATCAGGCATGCCGCCGCCAAGGCCACCGAGGCCCATCTTGCCGGCAAGGCCGCCCATCATCTGCTTCATGATGCCGCCTTTGCCCTTGCCGCCCATGGCCTTCATCATGTCGGCCATGCCGCGATGCATCTTCAGAAGCTTGTTGATTTCAGCGGCATCCGTGCCGGAACCGGCGGCGATGCGCTTCTTGCGGCTGTGTTTCAGAATGTCCGGGTTGGCGCGTTCGGCCTTGGTCATGGAAGAGATGATTGCGATCTGGCGATCGAACATCTTGTCGTTCAGGCCGGCCGAAGCCATCTTGTCCTTCATGCCGGCCATGCCGGGCATCAGCCCCATGATGCCGCCCATGCCGCCCATCTTCTTCATCTGGGCAAGCTGGTCGGAGAGATCGTTGAGGTCGAACTTGCCCTTGGCCATTTTCTCGGCCATGGCGCGGGCTTTTTCCGCATCGATGTTTTCGGCGGCCTTTTCGACCAGCGAGACGATGTCGCCCATGCCGAGAATACGGTCGGCAATACGGCGCGGATGGAACTCGTCGAGTTCGTTCATGCGCTCGCCGATACCGATCAGCTTGATCGGCTTGCCGGTGACGGCGCGCATGGAGAGGGCCGCACCGCCGCGTCCGTCGCCATCCATACGGGTCAGCACGAGGCCGGTGATGCCGACGCGCTCATCGAAGTTGCGCGCCAGATTGACGGCGTCCTGACCGGTCAGCGAATCCGCGACCAGCAGGATTTCATGCGGGTTGGACTTCTTCTTGATGTCGGCCATTTCCAGCATCAAGGGTTCGTCGATATGGGTACGGCCGGCGGTATCGAGAATGACGACGTCATGGCCGCCGAGTTTTGCTGCCTGTACGGCGCGCGCGGCAATATCGGTCGGCGACTGGCCGGCGATAATGGGCAGCGTGTCGACGCCGGTCTGGACGCCGAGCTGGCGAAGCTGTTCCTGGGCGGCGGGACGGCGCGTGTCGAGAGATGCCATCAGCACCTTCTTCTTCTCGCGGTCCGTCAGGCGCTTGGCGATCTTGCCTGTCGTGGTTGTTTTACCAGAACCCTGCAGACCCACCATCATGATGACGACGGGGGCAGGGGCGTTGAGATCGATGGAGACGCCTTCGGTGCCGAGCATCTCGACAAGCTCGTCATGCACGATCTTGACGACCATCTGGCCGGGCTTGATGGATTTCAGGACGGCTGCGCCGACAGCCTTTTCACGCACCCTGTCGGTGAAGGAACGCACGACTTCCAGTGCAACGTCCGCTTCCAAAAGCGCACGGCGAACCTCGCGCAGCGCGGCAGCAACATCGGCTTCCGTCAGCGCGCCACGGCCGGTCAGTCCATTAAGAATGGAACCAAGGCGGTCCTGGAGGTTTTCAAACATCGTTTCTTCCTTCTTCGTTCCGGGGTTTCCGAAACGTCGGTGCTTTCGCTGGCAAAAACAAGACGCAAAGCCAAAAAGCACCCGAGGGCGCATCGCGCTGTCGGGTGTTGACCTCCGGGATCTCTTTATACCTTTGCGGGTCCCGGTCGGCGGCTTGGAGTCGTGAAACTGCCAGCTGATGGGCGGGATAAACAGGAAAGTGCGGGAAAAGTCAAGGCGGCGCTGGTTTGTGGCCGAAAAGGCCCGCATTTCATCTTTGCGTGATTGGCCGCAGGCTGCCATTGGCGGCGCTTGAACGGCGCCATTCCGCTCCCTATACCTTTAGCATGAACCGTCGAAACTTCTTTCGCTTTTCCACGCTTGGACTGCTCGCTCTGGCGGGCGGCGCTCTCTATGCCCGTCGTTCGAGCGCCAGCGCCTATTATAGCGGCCCGATCTCCGATCATTTCGACGGGGTGCGCTTCTTCAATCCCGGCGGTTCGCCGCCCGGCAATTTCATGGGCCTTATGAAATGGCGCTTCAATGGCGAGCGCGCCACATGGCCGGAAAGCTATCCGAGCCCCTTTCCCTTCGCAAAACCGGAAGCCCGGATCGAAGGCAGGGACATGCGCGTCACCTTCGTCGGCCATGCCTCGTTTCTCATCCAGACGGCGGGGCTGAATATTCTCATCGATCCGGTGTGGTCGCAGCGCACCAGCCCGTTCAGCTTCGCCGGTCCCAAACGGGTCAATCCGCCCGGCATCCGTTTCGAGGACCTGCCGCCCATCGACCTGGTGCTGGTGACGCATAATCACTATGACCATCTGGATATGGAAACGCTGAAGCGCCTGCATGTCGCGCACAAGCCGCTCTTCATCACGCCGCTCGGCAATGATGCCATCATCCGCACCGGGGTCGAGGCGGCGCGTATCAAGGTGGGCGACTGGGGCGATGTGGTGGAGACGGGATCGGTTAAAATCCACTTCGAGCCGTGCCATCACTGGTCGGCCCGCGGCCTGAACGACCGGCGCATGGCGCTATGGGCTGCCTTCGTCATCGAAACGCCGGGCGGTAAAATCTACCATATCGGCGACACCGGCTTCCACGAAGGCCTTAACTATCACGCCGCGCGCAAGAAGCACGGCGATTTCCGCCTCGCCAACCTGCCTTTCGGTGCTTATGAACCGCGCTGGTTCATGAAGGGCCAGCACCAGAACCCGGCCGAAGCCGTGGAAGGCATGAAGCTTTGTGGTGCGGCGCATGTCTGCGGCCATCACTGGGGCACCGTGCAGCTGACCGATGAGGCGGTGGACGCCCCGCTCGTGGCGCTGAAGGCGGCACTCAAGGAGCAAGGGGTGGATGAGAGCCGTTTTCAGCCCATGCGCCCCGGCGAAGTCTTTGACGCGCCTTCCGCCTGATCGCTGCCCCGTTTGCGCCGTAACAGTCTGGTAATTTGCCGGCCTTTCCGCCATATAGGGCGAAAGCGCGGGAAAATCCCCTATGCAATCCGATTTTCAGACAGTTTTCAGGTTTAGGGCAATGGCGGATACGGTCGAATTTGCAAAGATGAACGGGCTTGGCAACAAGATCCTCGTTGTCGACATGCGCGGCCGCAAGGATATGGTCACGCCGGCGGCGGCGATTGCGCTCAACGCCGATCCTTCGACCCAGTTCGACCAGATCATGGCCATTCACGATCCACGTGTCAGTGGCACGGATGCCTTTATCGATATTCTCAATTGTGATGGTACGAAGGCGCAAGCCTGCGGCAATGGCACACGCTGCGTGGTGCAGGCGCTGTCCTCCGAAACGGGCAAGACCAGTTTCACCTTTCAGACGGTGGCTGGCATTCTCAACGCCGTCGAACATGAAGACGGCATGATTTCCGTCGATATGGGCCTGCCGCGTTTCCGCTGGAGCGATATTCCGCTTTTGGAAGAGTTCCACGATACCAGCCGCATCGAATTGCAGATCGGGCCGATCGACGCGCCGATCCTGCATTCGCCGGCCGCCATGTCCATGGGCAATCCGCATGCGATTTTCTGGGTGGATCGCGATCCGATGGAGTTCGATCTCGAACGTTTTGGGCCGCTGCTCGAAAATCACCCCATGTTCCCGGAAAAGGCCAATATCACGCTGGCGCAGGTGATTTCCGACAGCGCGCTGCGCACCCGCACCTGGGAACGCGGCGCGGGGCTGACGCTCGCCTGCGGCTCGGCCGCCTGCGCTTCAGCGGTTTCTGCGGCGCGCACGGGCCGTACCGGCCGGAAGGTTACAATCGATGTCGCCTCCAGCCCCATCCGTGTGCCGCTGACCATCGACTGGCGCGAGGACAATCATGTCATCATGACCGGCCCTGCCGAATGGGAATGGTCGGGTTCCGTCGATCCCGTCACCGGCGTCTGGGCGCGCGATGCGGTCGAGCGGGGGGCTATATGAGCGGCGTCGAGGTCATAACCTTCGGCTGCCGTCTCAACACCTATGAATCGGAAGTGATGCGGGCGGAGGCCGAAAAGGCCGGGCTCAACAATGCCGTGCTGGTCAATACCTGCGCCGTGACGGGTGAGGCCGTGCGTCAGGCGCGCCAGGCCATCCGTCGGGCGCGGCGGGACAATCCGCATGCCCGTATCATCGTTACCGGCTGTGCTGCGCAGACGGAAAAACAGACCTTTGCCGAGATGCCCGAGGTGGATGCGGTGCTCGGCAATGAAGAAAAGCTGAAAAGCGCTTCCTATCGCGCGCTGCCGGATTTCGGTGTTTCGGCGGAAGAAAAGCTGCGCGTCAACGATATCATGAGCATCAAGGCGACCGCGCCGCAGATGGTGAAGCACATAGACGGACATGTGCGCGCCTTCATTCAGGTGCAGAACGGCTGCGATCATCGCTGCACCTTCTGCATCATTCCCTATGGGCGCGGCAATTCCCGTTCCGTGCCGATGGGCGCCGTGGTGGATCAGGCGCGCAGGCTGACGGAAAGCGGCTATTGCGAGATCGTGCTGACCGGGGTGGATGCCACGAGCTATGGCGCGGACCTGCCGGGAGAACCTTCCCTCGGTTATCTTGCCAAGACATTGCTCAAGCAGGTGCCGGATATTCTGCGTCTGCGGCTCTCCTCCATCGACAGTATCGAGGCCGACCGCCATCTGATGGATCTGATTGCCGATGAGCCGCGTTTCATGCCGCATCTGCACCTGTCCCTCCAGCATGGCGACGACATGATCCTGAAACGCATGAAACGCCGCCATTTGCGGGCTGACGCCATTCGTTTCTGTCACGAGGTGCGGTCGCTTCGGCCGGATATCGCCTTCGGGGCGGATATGATCGCCGGTTTTCCGACCGAGACGGAAGACATGTTCGAAAACGCTGCGACGCTTGCGGAAGAATGCGGCATTTCCAGCCTGCATGTGTTTCCCTATAGCCCGCGCGCGGGCACACCGGCGGCGCGCATACCGCAGCTTGACCGGGCTTTGGTGAAGGAGCGAGCGGCGAGGCTTCGGGAGCGCGGCGAGGCGCTGAAGCTGGCGCATCTGCAAAATATGGTCGGTTCGGTGCAGACGATCCTCGTTGAAAACAACGGTTTTGCGCATACCGACAATTTCACGCTGGTGGAGGCGCTGCATCTTGCCCCGCGCACTCTTGCGCAGGTTGCGATTACCGGCCACAACGGCAAACATCTGAACATGAAGCTTCTGGCGGCTGACGCGGCCTGAAGCGGTACTAGATAAAGACACGGGAACAACCATGGCCCTCGGCTTCATCAAAAAAGTCTTTTCGTTCGGCAAGGACAAGGCCGAAACGGACGACCGGCCGCAAGAGGACGCCGCGCCTGAGCGCGGCAATGAAAACGCCTCCTTCGAAGCGGCGCTGAGCGACGCCGAAGCGCATGGCCCTGTCGAGAAGGACCCGGTTTCCGAACTGGAGATGGAGACGGCCGGCGGACCAGCCCCGGACGAGGCGACAGACGTGGTCCTTTCCGACGATGACGAGGAAGAGGACGCACCGCTTCTGCCCGGTGCCGAGTTTTCCGGCGATATGGGTGTAGTGCCGCTGTCGTTGCTACAGGCGGAAGCCGCCGCCGAAGAGCAGGCCGAATCTGCCCCCGAAGCAGCGGATGTCGTGCTGGATGCGGATGCGATGGACGCGCTGCTTGACGAGGCCGAAGCCGCGACTGCCGCCGAGCCCTCCGCTATACCGCCAGCTCTACCAAAGGGTTTTTCGTCCGCCAGTGAGCGGCAGGAGCCTACCCCTGCCGCACCGCAGGTAAAACTGACATGGTTTCAGCGCCTGCGGGCCGGGCTTGCCCGCACGTCGTCGCAGCTGACCACGCAGATTTCGGCGCTCTTCACCAAGCGCAAGCTGGATGAGGATACGCTCGATGAGCTGGAAGATCTTCTTATCCAGTCGGATCTCGGTGTCGAGACCGCCATGCGTATCACCGGCGCCCTGTCTTCCGAGCGTTACGGCAAGGATGTGAGCGGCGAGGATGTGGCGCGCATCATGGCGGGCGAGATCACCAAGGTCCTGAAGCCTGTGGCCAAGCCGCTGGAGCTTGATCTTTCACACAAGCCGCATGTCATTCTCGTTGTCGGTGTGAATGGTACGGGCAAGACGACGACCATCGGCAAGCTTGCCGCCAAGCTTTCCGGCTCCGGCCTCAAGGTTATGCTGGCGGCGGGCGATACGTTCCGCGCGGCGGCCATCGAGCAGCTCAAGATCTGGGCGGACCGTACCGGTTCGCAATTCATCGGCACCAAGCTTGGCGCGGATGCGGCCGGGCTTGCCTATGACGCCTATGAGCAGGCGCGGGCGCAGAAAAGTGACGTTCTCATCATCGATACGGCCGGTCGCCTGCAGAACAAGACGGAGCTGATGGCGGAACTGGAGAAGATCGTGCGCGTGCTCGGCAAGCTCGATCCCGACGCGCCGCACACCGTGCTGCAGACGCTGGATGCGACGACCGGCCAGAACGCCATGAACCAGGTGGAAATATTCCGCAATGTCGCGGGCGTTTCGGGCCTGATTATGACAAAATTGGATGGCACGGCGCGGGGCGGTATCCTCGTCGCCATCGCTGCCAAACACAAGCTGCCGGTTTATTTCATCGGTGTGGGTGAAGGTGTTGATGATCTGGAGCCCTTCGAGGCGGAAGATTTCGCCAAGGCCATTGCGGGAGTTTGAGTATGGATATTGAAAGCAATTCCAAGGAAAGCGAAAAGATGGTGGCGGAAATCAGCCCGCTCCTGAAATTCGTGCTCGAGCTTGGCCCGCTCATGGTGTTCTTCTTCGCCAATTCCCGCGGCGAATGGCTGGCCTCCACCTTCCCCGTGCTGACGGAGTTCGGCGGGCCGATCTTCATCGCCACCGGCCTGTTCATGATCGCAACGGCGCTGGCGCTTTCGGTTTCATGGGTGCTGACGCGTAAGCTGCCGATCATGCCGCTGATATCGGGCATCGTGGTGTTCGTGTTCGGCGCGCTGACGCTTTGGTTGCAGAACGATACCTTCATCAAGATGAAGCCGACCATCGTCAACACGCTGTTCGGTGTTATTCTGCTCGGCGGCCTGTTCTTCGGGCAATCGCTGCTCGGTTATGTTTTCAATTCCGCCTTCAGGCTGACGGATGAGGGCTGGCGCAAGCTGACGCTGCGCTGGGGCGTATTCTTCCTCTTTCTTGCGGTGCTGAATGAGGTGGTGTGGCGCATGTTCACCACCGACACCTGGGTGGCCTTCAAGGTGTGGGGTACGATGCCGATCACCATCATCTTCACCATGGCGCAGATGCCGCTCGTCATGCGCCATTCGCTGGAACCGCTTAACAAGGACGAAAAATGACCGTTGCAGAGATGTCGGCTTCCCGTTCGCGCTCGCTCAAATGGTTCGGCGTGGCCGCCGGGCTGCTTCTCCTGCAGATCGTCATCCTTTATTTCATGGGCCGCATTCCGATCTGCGAATGCGGTTATGTGAAGCTGTTCGAACCGGGCGTGAACACGCCGGGCAATTCCCAGCATCTGGCCGACTGGTATACGCCCTCGCATATCATTCATGGCTTCCTGTTCTACTGGTTTGCCTGGCTGCTGTTCCGCAACAGACCGCTTTCCATGCGGCTGTCGCTTGCGGTTCTGGTGGAAGCGGCATGGGAAATTCTTGAAAACTCGCCTCTCATCATCGATCGTTACCGCACCGCGACGATGGCGCTGGGTTACACCGGCGACAGCATCCTGAACTCGGCGATGGATACCGTCTTCATGGTGCTGGGTTTCCTGTTCGCCGCCCGTGTGCCGGTGTGGCTGACGGTGGCGATCGCCATCTTCTTCGAAATCTTCACCGGCTGGCTGATCCGTGACAACCTGACGCTGAACGTGGTGATGCTGCTCTGGCCCGTGGACGCGATCAAGGAATGGCAGAACGCGCTCCCGCAAATGTGAACGGGTTTTCCTGGGCTGCGGGCCGAAAGGCACGGAAGCCGCGCAATATATGCAGGTTTTCTTAATGGCATTGCGGTAGTGTCAGGCAAAGGCTCGTCTCTCCCTCCGGCAGAACCCATTGCAAGACAACTTCGCCTATCTTCTCCCCTTCATCATGCTGACATTCGGCGTGGTGTTCCTGTTCCTGCAAAGGATCGGCCACGCTTCCGCCCGCTATTGGGGTATAGGATATCTTTCGGCGGCCTTCGGTTTTGCGACGCCTTTGGTGCTTGGCGGCCTGCCCTTCGAAATACAGGCGATTGTTTCGAACCTGTTGTTCTTCTCCGCCTTCTTCCTCTATGGCCACGCTCTGCTCGTCCATTTCGGGCGGCCGCTTTATATCACGGCCAGGCTGTCGATCGTGGTTGCCGCGGTTTTGCTGGTCTCTTTCCATGTTTTCGTCACGCCGGATCTGAAACGCGAGCTCGTCATCGGCGATCTCGTCTGCGCCCTTTTGCTCGCGATCCCGGTCTGGATCGTGCGGAAGCGGCCAGTGGCGCTTGCCGACAGGCTGATGGTGGGAATTGCCTGTCTTGTGGTGCTGGAGACGCTGGTACGCATCGGCATGCTGCTGGTGATGACGCCGAGCGGCTCGATGATCGAACTCAGCGAATTCTTCGAATCCGACTATGCTTTTTACATGCAGCTTGCCGCCAGCATCTTCGGTTTCCTGCTGGCGCTCTCCGTGCTCGCGAGTCAGATTTCCGTCACCGTCGACCGGCATCTGCATGCGGCAGAGCATGATCCGCTGACGGATGTGCTGAACCGGCGCGGCTTCGACCGCCGTGTTCCCGATTTTCGCAGCGATACCCCTGAGGGTGCGGTCATCGTCTGCGACATAGACCACTTCAAGCGTATCAACGATGTTTACGGTCATGCGGCCGGAGATATCGTTCTTATCGGCCTCTCCGATCTTCTCAGGCGAAATGCGCCCGAGGATGCGCTGGTGGCGCGCTTTGGCGGTGAGGAATTCGTGGTCTTCCTGCCCGGCCAGACAGCCGCCGCAGCCGGCCAGCTGGCCAATGGCATGCGGACAGGTCTTTCGTCGCTCGATTGGCGCAACCGGGGTGTAACCAGCCAGATTACCGCGAGCTTCGGTGTTTCGGCCGTCGCGAGGGGAGATCATTCCATTCATGACGCCATCAAGCGGGCCGATGACAGTCTCTATGCCGCAAAACGTGGCGGTCGCGATCAGGTCGTTCTGGAAGGCATACGTCTGCCGGCTGAAGGCCCTTCGCTGCGGGTCGTTACCAAGGGGTGACGCCTTGCGGAGCGGGTTATTTCCCGGCAGCGGCCGCGATGGCTGGCAGCAGGTCGCGCTCGACGCTGCGGGCGTCGAAGGGGCCGACCTTTTTATAAAGGATCGTGCCGTCCGCGCCGACCAGATAACTTTCCGGAATGCCATAGACGCCCCAGTCTATCGCGGCCTTGCCGTTCGGATCGACGCCTATCGCTGCAAAGGGATTGCCGAGTTCGCCGAGGAAGCGCAGCGCATTATCCTGCTTGTCCTTGTAATTGATGCCGACGACGGTAATGCGGCCGTCTTTCGCCAATTCCTGAAGCAGCGGATGCTCCTGCCGGCAGGGAATGCACCAGGAGGCGAAGACGTTCACCAAAGTCAGCTTGCCCTTGATGGCGGCATCGGTCAGCGCCGGCAGGTTGGAGCCCTCCAGCGGCGGTAGCGACAGGGTCGGCGCCCTGGTGCCGATCAGCGCCGAGGGAATGGCGCTGATATCCAGGCCGTTCACGTCCTGATCGTAGAGCATCTTGCCGGCGACGAGGGCGAAACCGCCGAACAGCAGCAACGGCAGAAGCGCAAGCGCATAGCGTGCACGGCCTGTCGTTTTGGCCTTGGTGTCGCGGTCAGCCTGCGTCATTGCGCGTCACCTGCGGAACCGGCTCTCGCTCTGCGGCGTATGCCGGATGCCTCTAGTTCCTTCAATTCCCGTTTGCGTGCCTGACCGTCCACGACGACCCAGGCGATGAGACAGAGAACGACAAGGCTGGTCGCCGCATAGGACATGCCGATATAAAAGGCGTGCGTCATCACTTCAGCCCTCCCGGTTCGCCATGCGCGCCGCGAGACGCCGCTGCGCGGCTACGCGCCGACGCCAGATTTCGTTGCGCATCGCGGCGATATGCAGGGTGAAGAACAGCAGCGTGAAACCCACGGCCATGGTCAGCAGCGGCCAGAGAAATTCCGCATCGATGGCGGAGCCGCCCATGCGGATGACGCTTGCCGGCTGGTGCAGCGTATTCCACCACTCGACCGAAAACTTGATGATGGGGATATTCACGAAACCGACGAGGATCAGCACGGCGCTGACGCGGGCGGCTCTCGACGGATCGTCCATGGCGCGGTTGAGCGCGATCAGCCCCAGATACATCAGGAAGAGGACGAAAACGGAGGTCAGCCGCGCATCCCAGACCCACCAGGTTCCCCACATGGGTTTACCCCAGAGCGAGCCGGTGATGAGCGCAATCAGCGTGAAGGCCGCGCCGATGGGGGCAGCGGCCTTGTGGCTGACATCCGCCAGCGGGTGACGCCAGACGAGGGTGCCGATAGCGGAGACCGCCATGACCGAATAACACATCATGGCAAGCCAGGCTGAGGGCACATGCACATACATGATGCGTACGGTATAACCCTGCTGGTAATCGCCTTCGGTGGTGAAGGACAGATAAAGACCGGCGGCCAGCACCAGCGCCGTCAAGGCAGCGAGCCATGGCAGAATGCGTGCCGCCAGCGCCAGAAACCGGGTGGGATTGGCGAGATCACTGAATTTGGTGATGGTGAAGGTCTGCTCGTTCATGCCGTTTGTGTAACCCGAGAATGGCCGCCCCGCAATTGATCCCTGTCAATCGGGGATCGTCTGGCGTGGTTTCATCAATCCATAACATTGCGCAGCGCCAAAGCGGCGAAGAAAGGTCCGGTCACGGCTGAAAATAACGTGATCGCACACAAAATGAGAAATGGCGGCATGAAGGGCGCCGGGTCCTGTACCGCCGCATAGGAGGCGCTGACGCCGAAGATCAGCACGGGAATGGCGAGCGGCAGGACGAGGATGGAAACCAGAAGCCCTCCGCGCGGCAGGGCAACGGCAACCGCCGCCCCCACTGCGCCGATGAAGGTGATGGCGGGCGAGCCGACGAGAAGGGTAAGCATCACGGCGCCGATCGCCATCTCGTCCATGTTCATGAAGAGGCCAAGCAGAGGGGAGGCAAGCACCAGCGGCAGACCGGTCGTGACCCAGTGTGCCAGGCATTTCACGAACACGGTCAGGACCAGCGGGGTTTCCTGCATCAGGATCAAATCGAGGGAGCCGTCATCCCGCTCGGCCTGAAACAGCCGGTCGAGGCCGAGAAGGGCGGAGAGCAGCGCGCCGATCCAGACGATGGCCGGGCCGATGCGCGCGAGCAGGTTGAGATCGGGGCCGACGCCGAAGGGAATGACGGCAACCACTGTCATGAAGAACAGCACGCCGATCAGCGCGCCGCCGCCGGCGCGGATGGAGAGTTTGATGTCGCGGAGGAGGAGGGCGATCATTGGGACGCCCTCGTGTTCGCGGCGTTACCCCCCTCTGCCCTGCCGGGCATCTCCCCCTCAGGGGGGGAGATCGGCAAGACGCTCTTCCACCACTCCATTATCAAGCGTTGAGATGGGCGAGACCTTGCCGTGAGTCGATCCCCCCCCTTGTGGGGGAGATGCCCGGCAGGGCAGAGGGGGGTATGCCCCGCGCACATCGTCCTCATGCCCAAGCCTCCACACCCGCAAACCCCGTCATCCGCAATTCCCGCGCATTCTCCAGCCCCAAAGGCTGATGCGTCGCGGCCAGAACGATACCGCCTTTCCCGAGGTGGTTTTTCACGAGATCGGTAAACATCCCGTCCGCTGCCTTGTCGAGCGCCGCCGTCGGCTCATCGAGAATCCACACCGGCCGCCATGCAATCAAAAGTTTCGCCATGGCAAAACGCCGCTGCTGGCCGGCGGAGAGATAACCGAAGGGCAGGTGGGTAATGCCGGCGAGGCCGACGATCTCCGCCGCCTCATCGATCGCCACGCCCGCACCGCCGGAAAAATCGCCGAGGAAGTCTTTCCAGAACCGGAGATTCTCCGAAACGGTCAGTTCGGTTTTCATCGCATTGCGATGGCCGAGATAATGGCAGGCCTCAGACGGGCGCATGTCAGCGTCTATTTCTTTGCCGGCTATCTTTATTCGTCCCTGTTCGGGCCGCAGCAGGCCGGCCACCGTGCGCAGCAGAGTGGATTTTCCTGAACCGTTGCGACCGGTCAGCACAAGAGCCTCACCGTCGCTTAACTTGAAGGAAATATTCATGAATATGAAATCTTCGCCGCGTCGCACGCCAAGATTTTCCGCCGTCAAATCCATGCTGCGGTTCCGATTACGATTTCGTCGTCTCGATCATAAAAAAATCGATTAGGTTCGTTGAATGGTCTGGCACGTTTTAGAGAAATTATCTATATGGGTGTCAACACGCCAGCGGCCGGCGTGAACATCATCTTGCGCCGGACTTGACGATTGCGAGGAGCAATTTTCACGTGCGGACAGCGGAAATGGTCGTACCCGCATCCTGATGTGCATGAGTGCATAGGTGTCCGCACGCACGTGTTGGCTATCAGAGTAAGCGGGGTTTTTATCCATGCCCAAATCACTCGACAGTTTCCAATGTCGTTCCGTCCTTACCGTTGACGGTAAGGAATACGTCTATTTCAGCCTTCCCAAGGCTGAAGCCAATGGCCTGAAGGGCGTTTCCAAGCTGCCCTATTCCATGAAGGTTCTGCTCGAAAACCTGCTGCGTTTCGAGGACGGCCAGTCCGTCACCAAGGAACACATTCTGGCGGTCTCCGAATGGCTGAACAACAAGGGCCTGACCGAAACCGAAATCGCCTATCGCCCCGCCCGCGTTCTGATGCAGGACTTTACCGGCGTTCCCGCCGTTGTCGACCTTGCCGCCATGCGTGACGGCATCAAGGCCCTTGGCGGCGATCCGGAAAAGATCAACCCGCTGGTTCCCGTCGATCTCGTCATCGACCACTCGGTCATCGTCGACGAATTCGGCACGCCGAGCGCCTTTGCCCGCAACGTTGAGCTGGAATATGAGCGCAACGGCGAGCGTTACCGCTTCCTGAAGTGGGGCCAGCAGGCGTTCGAGAATTTCCGTGTGGTTCCGCCCGGCACCGGCATCTGTCACCAGGTCAACCTCGAATATCTCGGCCAGACCGTCTGGACGAAGGAAGAGGATGGCGAGACGATTGCTTATCCGGATACCTGCGTCGGCACCGATTCGCACACGACCATGATCAATGGTCTCGGCGTTCTCGGCTGGGGCGTTGGCGGTATCGAGGCTGAAGCGGCCATGCTCGGCCAGCCGGTCTCCATGCTTTTGCCCGAGGTTATCGGCTTCAAGCTGACCGGCAAGGTGAAGGAAGGTGTGACCGCGACCGACCTCGTGCTGACCGTGGTTCAGATGCTGCGTAAGAAGGGCGTTGTCTCCAAATTCGTCGAATTCTTCGGCCCCGGCCTCGACTCGATGTCTCTGGCCGACCGCGCCACCATCGGCAATATGGGCCCGGAATATGGCGCGACCTGCGGCTTCTTCCCGGTCGATAGCGAGACCATCAATTACCTGACCATGTCCGGCCGTGCCAAGGACCGCATCGCGCTCGTCGAAGCCTATTCGAAGGCGCAGGACATGTGGCGCACAGGCGACGGTTCAGACCTCGTCTTCACCGACACGCTGGAACTCGACCTCGGCGACGTCGTGCCTTCCATGGCCGGCCCCAAGCGTCCGGAAGGCCGCCTGCCGCTCGAAACCATCGCGCCGAATTTCGCGACGGCTCTTGAAAACGACTATAAGAAGCCCGGCCAGCTTTCGAGCCGTTATGCGGTCGAAGGTGAGGCTTTCGATCTCGGTCACGGCGATGTAGCGATTGCCGCCATCACCTCCTGCACCAATACTTCCAACCCCTCGGTTCTCATCGCTGCCGGCCTTCTCGCCCGCAACGCCGTCGCCAAGGGGCTGAAGTCCAAGCCGTGGGTGAAGACGTCGCTGGCACCGGGATCGCAGGTCGTTGCCGAATATCTCGACAAGTCCGGTCTGCAGAAGGATCTCGACGCGATCGGCTTTAACCTCGTCGGCTTCGGCTGCACGACCTGCATCGGTAACTCCGGTCCGCTGCCGCCGGCGATCTCCAAGACGATCAACGACAAGGGCCTGATCACCGCCGGTGTTCTCTCGGGCAACCGCAACTTCGAGGGTCGTATTTCGCCGGATGTTCAGGCGAACTATCTGGCCTCGCCGCCGCTCGTCGTGGCCTATGCCCTTGCAGGCACGGTCCAGAAGGATCTGACGAAGGAGCCGATCGGCGACGATCGGAACGGCAATCCGGTCTACCTCAAGGATATCTGGCCGACCTCCAAGGAAATCCAGGAATTCATCCTGAAATACGTCACCCGTGAGCTTTACGAAACAAAGTATGCCGACGTGTTCAAGGGCGATGCGAACTGGCAGGCGGTTCAGGTTCCTCCGGGCCAGACCTATGCCTGGGACGACCAGTCGACCTATGTTCAGAACCCGCCCTATTTCGTCGGCATGGGCAAAAAGGGCTCGGGCCTCAAGAACATCAAGGGGGCGCGTGTCCTCGGTCTCTTCGGCGACAAGATCACCACCGACCATATTTCTCCGGCCGGTTCGATCAAGGCTGCTTCGCCTGCCGGTGCCTATCTGACGGAACATGGCGTCGCCGTTGCCGACTTCAACCAGTACGGCACGCGTCGCGGCAACCATGAAGTGATGATGCGCGGCACCTTCGCCAATATCCGCATCCGCAACCACATGCTCGGCCCGAACGGCAAGGAAGGTGGCTACACCATTCACTATCCGTCCAAGGAAGAGATGTCGATCTATGACGCGGCCATGAAATACAAGGCGGAAGGCGTCCCGCTCGTCATCTTCGCCGGTGTCGAATATGGTAACGGCTCGTCCCGCGACTGGGCGGCGAAGGGCACCAACCTGCTCGGCGTCAAGGCTGTCATCGCGCAGTCTTTCGAACGTATCCACCGTTCGAACCTCGTCGGCATGGGCGTCGTTCCCTTTGTCTTCGAGGAAGGCACGACCTGGGCGAGCCTCGATCTCAAAGGTGATGAAATCGTCGAGATCGACGGGCTCGAAGGCGAAATCAAGCCGCGTGAAAAGAAGATCGCCAAGATCACCTATAGCGACGGTTCGGTGAAGGAAGTTCCGCTTCTTTGCCGCATCGATACGCTGGATGAAGTGATCTACATGAGCAACGGCGGCATTTTGCAGACCGTTCTTCGCGATCTGGCCGCATAAAGCTTCAACAATCGAAGACGCCGGGAGAAATCCCGGCGTCTTTCCATTTCATCGTCTCTTTTTTTGTGATTGTCGCTCACCCCTTCGTGACTTTCTATTGAAGGGCAATAGACGTTATTTTCCGGTTTGCATCCCGGCAGGATTGATCGCATCAATTCGTCTGGATCTCTTCCGGACAAAGGTTTTTGTAATGCCGCTGAAATTCCCCCTGTCGATATGTCTTCTCGGCACGTTCCTCGTCACCTCCGCGCAGGCGCAGGAGGCCGTGAAGGGCGTCGTCGAATTGTTCACGTCGCAGGGATGCTCATCCTGCCCGCCGGCCGATGAAGCCCTGCGCAAGATGATCCAGAAGGGCGATGTCGTCGGTCTTTCCTACCATGTCGATTACTGGAACTATCTCGGCTGGACGGATTCGCTGGCGTCTAAGGAAAATACCGACCGGCAATATGGTTATATGCGCGCGCTCGGCCGTAACGGGGTCTATACGCCGCAGGCCATTCTGAACGGCCGCGACCATGTCAAGGGTGCCGATGTTCGCGGCATCTATGACAGGCTTGATGCGTTCAAGCGCGAGGGCAAGGGACTGAACGTGCCGGTCTCGTCGAAATTTGCCGGTGACGAGGTGGAGATCGATATTGGCGCCGGCAGCGGCAAGGCCGATGTCGTCGTTGCCTATTTCACGCGCGAACAGACCGTGGATGTGCAGAAGGGCGAAAACCAGGGGAAAAAAATGTCCTACTGGCACAGCGTCTATGATGTGCAGACAGTCGGCATGTGGGATGGTTCGCCGATGACGGTGAAGCTTCCGGCGAGCGTGGTGGCCAAGGTGAAAAAGGGCGGCTGCGCCGTGCTGTTGCAGACGGCCAATGCCGGCGGCGATCCCGCGGCAATCGTCGGCGCAAGTATTCTGCTTGGAAATGAAAACCCCTGATCGCCTGTCGGGCGATGGAAGATCCGGTCCGGGCATTGGGGGCTGGGGGTAAAGGGTCAATGCACCGGACCGGGTCATCTTGGTGCCTAGGCATCAATTGACAATAGGACTATTCCACCCAATTCGGGCCATGGTTTGACCGAAATACGGCAGCCCATGTGAAAATGGCTGCCTAAATGGTTACCATTTTTAACCCCTGCTTTTGCCGTTGGCAGCGCTTGTCGGAGAATCGGCGGGCGCAATTCTGTGCTGCCGTCTTCCGGTTCCGCTGCGCATCGAAGGCTTGTCAAACCTTTCCCGGAATTCCCTGTCCTGTGCGCCATGCCGGTGCAAAGACTTGCAATTTCGCCCTCTCAGGCTCACACTGCACGGATGATTTGGGTGGAATCGGAGGTATTGGATGACCGATCAACCGGATGTGCAGCAGGTGCAGACCGCTTCACGTGACAATTCCACCGTTATCGATCTCCGCGAATATAAAAAAAACAAGGACCCTTTGCCGGTCACCTTTCACCGCCGCGAGCTGGATGCGATCCTGCGCATCTATGGCCGCATGGTGGGCGAGGGCGAGTGGCGTGACTACGCCATCGATCACCTCAAGGAAAAGGCGGTGTTTTCCGTCTTCAAGCGTTCAGGTGAAATGCCGCTTTTCAGGATCGAGAAAAACCCCAAGCTGGCTGCGAAACAGGGCGCCTACTGCGTGGTGAATACGGATGGCCGCATTCTCAAACGTGGGCATGAGTTGCCGCAGGTTCTGAAGGTCTTCGACAAGGTTTTGAAGCTCATCGAGTGAGCTTTCGCAAAAGCGGACTGTCCGCCTCTGGCGGATAAGGGTGAAGAATCTTCCCAAATAAAAAGGCGGCCGAAGGGCCGCCTTTCGTATGTCTGGCAATCGAACTCTTAACCTTAGTCGTCGCGGTTTCCGAGAAACTGCAGGAGGAAGGTGAAGAGGTTGATGAAGTCGAGATACAGCGTCAGTGCGCCCATGATGGCCTTGCGGCCGGCCACGGCAACATCGTCAGCATCGAAATACATTTCCTTGATCTTCTGGGTGTCGTAGGCGGTCAGGCCTGCGAAGATCAGCACGCCGATCGCGGAAATCGCGAACTGCAGGGCGGAGGATGCAAGGAAGATATTGACGATGGAAGCGATGATGAGGCCGAACAGACCCATGATCAGGAACGAACCGAAACCGGAAAGGTCCTTCTTCGTCGTATAACCGTAAAGCGAGAGCGCGCCGAACGAGGCAGCGGTCACGAAGAACGTCTGCACGATGCTCTGGCCGGTGAAGACCAGGAAGATCGCCGACAGCGAGACGCCCATCAGCGCCGCATAGATCCAGAATGTCGTCTGGGCGGCGGAAACGCTCATGTTCTGGATACGGAAGCTAAGGAAGAAAACCAGTGCGAGCGGAGCCAGCATGACGACCCAGCGCAGCGGCGACGCATAGAGCAGCTGGGCGAAAGCCGGGTTGGAAGCGGCAAGCGTATAGGTGCCGAACGCTGCAACGCCGGTGATGACCAGAGCCAGCGCCATCAGGTTATAAACCTTGAGCATATAGGCGCGAAGACCTTCATCGATCATCGCACCAGTCTGTGCACGGGTCTGCGCCATGCGGTTCTGGTAGTTATTGAAGTCAGCCATTGTTTCCTCTTTTGAGCTCCGTGATTGCTACGGTGTCGGGATACCTCCCGGGCGCCGCTGCGGAGCTTCAGCAAGCCTGATCAAGAATATGATGGCAGAACGTGTTCTATACAAGGCCTTTTCCCGTCGAAAAGACACCATATGCGCGAAAAGCGCTCACGTTTTGGCGATCATTACAAAGAATTAATCGTTAAAGTTAAGCGGCGCACAACCGACGATCATTCACCTGCCTGCCGGAGAACCGGGGCCGCTTTCTGCCCGAGAATCCGCCATGTGCCGATGAGGCCGATGCCCACCGTCATGACGAGGGCGACGACGAGGGTGCCGATCGCCACATCCGGCAGGAAGCTGGAGGGCAGCTTCATGATGCGGGCGATCACGAACCATGCGGAGACGCCGCCGGCGAAAAGTGCGAAGACGGCGGTGGCGAGGCCGAGCATCATATATTCGTAAGAGAAGGCGCGGATGAGCAGGTTTCGTGTGCCGCCCAGCGTTTTCAGGATGACCGCGTCATGGGTACGGGCGCGGTTTCCGGCGGCAAGAGCGCCGGCGAGAACCAGGACGGAGGCGATGAGGGCAACGGCTGCGGCGGCGCGAATGGCGGTGGCAAGCTGGCCGACAAGCCGGTTGACGACGTCGAGCGCATCTTTCACGCGTACGCTCGTGATTGTCGGATAGGCGTTGGTGACGGCGCGCAGGATACGGCCTTCGTCGGCGGCGGTTGCGGAAGGGTCGGCGAGTGTCGCCAGCCATGCATGCGGCGCGCCGCGGAAGGTGTTTGGCGAAAACACCATGACGAAATTGATCGACAGGGATTCCCATTCGACATTGCGCAGATTGGCGATCCTTGCCGTTATGCTGCGGCCGAGCACGTTGACGGTCACCGTGTCGCCAATCTTGAGACCCAGTTCCCCGGCTTCCTCGGCCGCGAAGGAGACCAGCGGCTCGCCGCTATAGTCCGGTCCCCACCAGCTTCCTTCTGTGAGAGTCGCATTTTCGGGAATATCCTGCGAATAGGTGATACCCCGGTCGCCGCGCAGCACCCAGCGTCCGGCCGGAGGTACCTCCATCTTCGTGACGTCCTCGCCGTTGAGCGCCAGGATGCGGCCGCGCAGCATCGGCACTTCGGTCAGCGCGCCTTCCGGCGCTTCCCGCTTCAGAAGGTCGCGGAAGCCCTGAAGTTCGCTGCCCTGAATATCCACGAAGAAGAAATTCGGTGCGCGGTCCGGCAGGCTGTCCGTCAGTTCGCGGCGCAGATTGCCGTCGATCAGCGTGAGCGTCACGAGCAGGGTCAGGCCGAGGCCGAGCGAAAGGACGACGGAGGGGGTGAGCGCGCCTGGCCGGTGAATATTACCGATCGCCAGTCTGAGCGCAGCCGAATGAACGCGCGGACTGCGCTTGGCGATGGCTTTCACACCGGAGGCAACGAGCCGCAGCACCACGAAGGCAAAAGCGATGGCGGCAAGGAAGACCGAGGCGATGAAGCGGTCTTCCGCCGAGAAGATGGCCAGCGCGGCGAGCGCCGCCAGCAGCAGGCCGGTTGCGGCCAGGTAGGGCCAGGATGGCCAGCTGCCCTCCTCGAAACCCTGTTCGCGGAAAAGCACCGTTGCCGGCACTTCGCGCGCCTGGCCAAGCGGCACGATGGCGAAAGCGAGCGTCGTCAGGAGGCCGAACAGGGCGGCGAGGCCGAGCGCGCCGGGATAGAAGGCAAGCTCCTCCGGCACAGGCAATACGCCCTCCAGAAACCGCATGGCGATGAGGGGCGCGACGGCGCCGACGACAAGGCCGATGACGATGCCGACGGCGGCGATGAAGGCGATCTGGAAGAGATAGGTCATGGTGACCACCGAGGCCGGTGCGCCTAAGCATTTCAACGAAGCGATGGTGGTGCGCTTGGAATCCAGAAACGCGCGAACGGCATTGGCAACGCCGACACCGCCGACGATGAGGGCGGTGAGGCCCACCAGCGTCAGGAATTGCGAGAAGCGATTGACGTTTTCGGTGAGCGATGGGGCCGCCCGGTCACTGGTGCGGATGGACCAGCCGGCATCGGGAAAGGCCTTGTTGGCCGCATCGGTCATCGTTGACCGTGCCGAAGGATCGTTCAGCCTGATCTTGTAGGCGTGTTCGACCAGACTGCCGTTCTGAACGAGGCCCGAGGCGAAAAGGGCGTCGCGACTGACCATCAGTCGTGGCGCAAAACCGAAACCATCGGAGAGAGCATCCGGCTCGTCGACCACGGTGCCGGTCAGTTTCAGCTTCACATTGCCGAGCAGGATTTCATCGCCGACCTTGATGCCGAGCCGTTCCAGCAGAAGCGGTGCGGCAATGGCGCCATAGGTGTCGCCGTTCCCGACCAGAAGCTCGCTCAGCGGTCGGTTGGGTTCGGCTACGAAGGCGCCATAGAGCGGGTAAGCGCCATCGATAGCCTTCACTTCCGTCAGGGTCTGTTCAGACCCGTCGGCAAGGCGGGCCATGGAGCGCAGCCCGGTGGAAACTGCGACGGTGCCGAGGCTGTCTAGATAGGCCCGTTCTTCTTGTGTCGCTTCCCTGTTGCGCAGTTCGAAACGCACATCGCCTGCCAATATTGACTGACCTTCGGTGGCGATGGCGCTGGTGACCGCGCGCGAGACGGAATTGACGGCGGCGATGGCGCCGGTTCCAAGCGCGATGCAGGCGAGGAAAATGTAAAAGCCGCGTAACCCGCCGCGAATTTCGCGCCGCGCGAGCCTTGCGGCGTTTCTGATATTGGCAAGAGACGGGATAATGGGTCCGGTCATGCCGACACCGCCCGCGCCATATGGGAGGTGGCGCTGTCGCCCTCTATCTCGCCGGAGCGCACCTTGATCTGGCGTGAGCACCGGGCGGCAAGCGACGGATCGTGGGTGACAAGGATCATCGTCATGCCGCGTTCGGCCTGTTTGGCAAAGAGAAGATCGGCGATCTGCCTGCCGGTATCGGTATCGAGATTGCCGGTCGGTTCGTCAGCAATCAGCACGGCCGGTGAGGGGGCAAGCGCGCGGGCGATGGCGACACGCTGCTGTTCGCCGCCGGAGAGCTGGCCGGGATAGTGGTTGAGGCGTTCGCCGAGACCGACGGCGACGAGCTCGCGTCTGGCGATCTCGAAAGGGTTCGGGGTGTTTGCCAGTTCGAGCGGAACCGCAACGTTTTCCAGGGCCGTCATATTGGCGATGAGATGGAAGGACTGGAAAACAATGCCGATATTCCGGCCACGAAAATCCGCCAGCGCGTCCTCGCCGAGCTTGTGCAGTTCCGTATCCGCGATGATGATTTCACCGCTATCGAGCCTCTCGAGACCGGCAAGCACCATCAGAAGTGTCGACTTTCCCGACCCAGAGGGGCCGACGATACCAACCGCCTCGCTCTCTCCGATTGAAAGATCGATGTTCTTGAGAACGTGAACGGAGGCGGCGGCATTGCCGAGCGTGAGGTCGGCTTTCTTCAGCTCTATGATGCTTTTCGTCACAATTCTCGTTCCTATATAGGGTGATGAAAACGGTCTGGCGGTCGATGCGGTCGGTATTTCAGACAATGGGAACCAAGTTAGGAAAGCCGTGATGAGATTTAAAGCTGCCCTGTTTCACTTCATCGTCATTTTTGCCGCCGCCTTTTCCGCAACTGTTGTCCTGGCTCAGGAGCGGACATTGCAGTTGGTCGGACTCGGCGACAGCCTGATGGCCGGCTATCAGCTTCCCCCCAACGACAGCTACACCGCACAGCTTGAGGCTGCATTAAAGGGCAAGGGCGCCAATGTCGCCATCGCCAATGCCGGTGTGTCCGGCGATACCTCTTCCGGTGGTCTGGCGCGGGCGGAATGGTCGGTTCCCGACGGTACGGATGGGGTTATCCTGGAACTCGGCGCCAATGACGCTCTGCGCGGAATTCCCCCGGAACAGACCGAAAAGAACCTCGACACCATCATTTCCGGTTTTCAGAAGCGCAACATAGCCGTGTTGCTGGTCGGCATTATGGCGCCGCCGAATATGGGCGATGATTATGCCAGCCGCTTCAATCCGATCTTCCCGAAGCTCGCCGGAAAATACAACCTGCCGCTTTATCCTTTCTTTCTGGATGGCGTGGTGACGGACGATGCGCTGAAGCTGGATGACAAGATGCACCCCAATACCAGGGGTGTGGCGATGATGGTCGAAAAATCTTTGCCGGCTGTTGAAAGCTTCATCACGACAATCGGTGCGCAAAAAAAATAAGCACTTGCGCCCGCCTGCATTGCGTGATTCGCTATGCTTGTTCTGCCAAGAGATTCGGGGAGCTCGCCATGCCGAGACTGTTTACCGCCCTCGAAATTCCGCGCAATGCGGCTATGAGCCTCTCATTGTTGCGCGGTGGTCTGCCGGGAGCCCGGTGGATCGATGTGGAGAATTATCACATAACCCTGCGTTTTATCGGTGACATCGACGGGCGGACCGCCGATGAGGTCGTGGACAGGCTGGACCGGATCGAAAGGCCGGAATTCCAGCTCAGTCTCACCGGTATGGGGTCCTTCGGTTCCAAGAAACCGCATTCCATCTGGGCCGGGGTTTCTCCCTCTCCGGAAATGCATGCGCTTCAGGCGGAAATCGAGCGGATCTGCCAAAGGATCGGTCTCCCACCCGATCCGCGCAAGTTCATGCCGCATGTCACGCTGGCGCGGTTGCGCTCCTCCCGCGTCGACGATGTGGTGCAGTATCTTTCCGGACGCGGCAACTTCCGCACCTCGCCCTTCACGGTCGGCCGTTTCGTGCTGATGTCGTCGAAGGAATCGGTGGGCGGCGGACCCTATATCGTTGAAGAGGCGTTTCCGCTTCACGAGGCGCGGTCCAGCTCCATCTTTTCGAGCAACGATCTGCATCCTGCCAAGAGCATGTTGTAGACCTTGAGGAACCCATCCTCGGCCCCGTAATAGGGATCGGGGACGTTCTCGCGGCGGCCAGTGGCATAGTCCATGAAGAGATGGATCTTGTGCCGCTGCCTTTCCGGGCTCGATTGCAGCAGGTTCGCCAGATTGTTTTCGTCCATGGCGAGTATCAGGTCGAAGGTCTCGAAATCCGCAGGGGTGACCTGTCTCGCCCGCTGCCGGGAAATATCGACGCCATGCCGTCGCGCCATGGCGATGGATCGGGGATCGGGCGCATCACCCGCGTGCCAGCCGCCAGTGCCGGCGGAATCGACGGTAAGCCGATCAGACATGGCCGCGCCGTCGGCAAGGTGTCTCAAAACCCCTTCGGCCAGCGGTGAACGGCAGATATTGCCCATGCAGACAAAAAGAATAGCTGTATGTTTCATGGAATATGCGTCGATCCGGTCGTTGAAGCGTTAATGGGTCTCAAGCGGAGGCAAGTTCATGAAATATCCCAGACTCGAGCCGGACGCCATCCGGCAGGCCCTGTCGAAACTCGAGGGCTGGTCCCTGCGCGAAGATGGGGCGGCAATCGTCCGTTCCTTCAAGTTTTCAAGTTTTGCGGAAGCCTTCGGTTTCATGGCCGAATCCGCACTTGTCGCGGAAAGGCTCAATCACCATCCCGAATGGTCCAATGTCTATTCGCGGGTCAAGGTCTGCCTTACCACCCATGATTCGCAGGGTGTGACGGAGCGGGATTTTCTTCTGGCCGAGGCCATGCAGAAGGCGGCTGCGGGTCGAAGCAATTGAACGGCGGACCTTAAATCCCATATAATAGCCGTGACCGGAGGACCGTCGATCATGGATGATGTGAAAATCGGTGAAATTCTTCTGCCGGGTGAAACCGACAGGCAGCAGGAGCGCGAGACTGTGGTGCGGGCGAAATTCTGGCCCAAGCTGAAGCGCGTTATGTCGAAGGTGCCTTTCGCACGCGATGCGGCGGCTGCCTATTATTGCGCGATCGACCGCGATACGCCGCTGCGCGCCAAGGGTATCATTCTGGCGGCGCTCGCCTATTTCATCATGCCGATGGATGCGATGCCGGATGTGCTGGCCGTTATCGGATTCACCGATGATATTGCCGTCATCACGGCGGCGCTCGCCATGATCCGCGCCCATATCAAGATGGAGCATTACGAGGCGGCTGACGCCATGCTGAAACGGCAGCAGGAAGCCGGGTAACGCCTCTGTGATCTGCCTGTTCGGGTGAGCCAGACGGGCGACAAATTCTTGCCTGAATTTATGTGTCATACACACGGAGGAAGGGTGTTTCGCGCCCTTCTCCTCAGGGCGTCGGGAGTCGCCAATCTGTAACACCGCAAGACGTTTCCGGCATTTTATGCGTGTTGTTGACGGTTTGGTAACCGCTTCCCGACCACAATGAGAAAAGACGATCCGCACCTGAACGTGGCCGATCCAGAAACTGGGCTCGCCGATGCTTCGGGCCAATGGAAGACAATAACCCGGCAGGAAATTCTATGTTTGTAAGAAGTGTAGCAACCGCAGCGGCCATTTTGCTGACCAGCGTCGGCGTAGCATCTGCACAGTCGCCCACGCGCATCCAGCAGTTCAATGCATGGGGTGCCTATTCGTACAAATCGGGCAACAGCACCGTCTGCTACGTTCTTTCCATTCCGACCGCCAAGGAACCGGCAAGCGTCGATCACGGCGATATCTTCTTCATCGTCTCGCAGCGTCCGGGCCAGAACATTTCCTATGAGCCGCAGGCCATGGTGGGTTATCCGCTGAAGCAGGGCTCCAAGGTCAATGTGACGATCGACAACAAGAACTTCGTCATGTTCACCAAGGACAAGGCCGCCTGGGTTGAAAACGCCGCTGAAGAACCGGCGCTCGTTGCCGCCATGAAGGGCGGCAAGTCGATGACCGTCAAGGCAGTTTCCGGCCGTGGCACCGCGACCTCCTATTCCTATTCGCTGTCGGGTATTTCGGCGGCTCTCAAGCAGATCGAGAGCTGCAAGTAACCCTTACGCTTTATTGCATTCAACGATGGCCGGTCATTGACCGGCCATTTGCGTTTTTGCTTGTTTGATGCTAAAGGCGCGGCAACATTGACAGGCGGATGCGCGAAAAGTGCTCCGCCTTTGATTTTCTCGACATGCAGACGATTTTCCGCCTATCCGAAAGGCTGGTCGTGCGATGCATGGAATGGTGGGATAGCGTAATGTCCGTAATGCAAGCCCCTGCCGGCCTGGCAGTCAAAACCCCGCTGATCGCCAATAGCGATCTGATGTCCGGCAAGCCGTCGCTGATCGGCCTGACGCGTGAGGACATGGGCGAGGCGCTGGCCGAAATCGGCGTGCCGCAGAAGCAGGTGAAGATGCGCGTCAGCCAGTTGTGGAACTGGCTTTATGTGCGCGGCGTCTCCGATTTCGATAATATGACCAATGTCGCCAAGGAGCTTCGCGAGAAGCTGAAGGCGGCCTTCACCATTGCCCGCCCGGAAATCGTCGAAGAGCAGATCTCCAATGACGGTACCCGCAAATGGCTGATGCGGTTCCCGCCGCGCGGTGCGGGACGTCCGGTCGAAATCGAGACGGTCTATATTCCCGAAGAGGGTCGCGGCACGCTGTGCATTTCGAGCCAGGTGGGCTGTTCGCTGACCTGTTCCTTCTGTCACACCGGCACCCAGCGCCTCGTGCGCAACCTGACGGCTGAGGAAATTCTCTCCCAGCTTCTGCTGGCCCGTGATCGGCTCGGTGATTTTCCCGATGGTTCGACGCCGGTTGGCGCTTATGTGCCGAGCGAAGGCCGCAAGGTTTCCAACATCGTGATGATGGGCATGGGCGAGCCGCTCTATAATTTCGAGCATGTGAAGACCGCACTTCTGATTGCCACCGATGGCGATGGCCTGTCGCTCTCCAAGCGTCGCGTCACGCTCTCTACCTCGGGTGTTGTGCCGGAAATCTTCCGCACCGGCGATGAGATCGGCGTCATGCTGGCGATTTCGCTGCATGCGGTGCGTGACGAGTTGCGCGACATGCTGGTGCCGATCAACAAGAAATATCCGCTGAAGGAACTGATCGAGGCCTGCCGTAAATATCCGGGCCTCTCCAACGCCCGCCGCATTACCTTCGAATATGTGATGCTGAAGGATGTGAATGACAGTCTGGAAGACGCCAAGATGCTGGTGCAGCTTCTGAAGGGCGTTCCGGCCAAGATCAACCTCATTCCGTTCAACCCATGGCCGGGCACGAACTATCAGTGCTCGGACTGGGCGCAGATCGAGAAGTTCGCCGATTTCATCAATCAGGCGGGTTATGCTTCGCCGATCCGCACGCCGCGCGGTCGCGATATTCTCGCTGCCTGCGGCCAGCTGAAGTCGGAATCGGAGCGCATGCGCAAGACCGAAAGGTTGGCTTTCGAGGCGATGATGATCGCCAACCATGGCGCGGATGACTGAATAAGCCGCAATTGCCGCCTGAAAGCTTGTTTTGCAGCGGTCTCCGATTGATTTCGGGCTGTCTTGTTCCTAAGAAGACGAAAACAGGGAACCAACAGGAGGATATCCATGCGCGCATTCGTTCTGGCTCTCGCTGCCGCGAGCGCCCTCGTTCTGCCGGCCAAGGCTGAAAACGTCACCGTTGCCGTCACCGCCATCGTCGAACATCCGGCGCTCGATGCTGCCCGTGATGGCGTCAAGGCCGCGCTTGCCGAAGCCGGTTACAAGGAAGGCGAGAACCTCAAGTTCCTTTATGAGTCCGCGCAGGGCAATCCCGGCACCGCGGCGCAGATCGCGCGCCAGTTCGTGGGCGATGCGCCGAACGTCATCGTGCCGATCTCGACGCCGTCCGCCCAGGCCGTCGTTGCCGCCACGCGCGACATTCCGGTCGTCTTCACGGCGGTTTCCGATCCGGTCGGCGCACAGCTCGTCAAGGACATGCAAAAGCCCGGCCGCAACGTGACCGGCCTTTCCGACATGCTGCCGGTTGGCGAACATCTGGCGCTCATCAAGGAAATCTCCCCGAACGCCAAGTCCATCGGCTTCATCTACAATTCGGCCGAGGCCAACTCCGTTTCGACGCTGGCCCTCTTAAAGGCCGAAGCCGAGAAGGCGGGTCTCAAGGTTGTTGAATCCGTCGCCACCAAGTCCGCAGAAGTGCAGGGCGCAACCCGCGCGCTGGTCGGCAAGGCCGATGTGATCTACGTTCCGACCGACAACACCATCGTTTCCGCCTTCGAAGCGGCTGCCGGCGTTGCATCCGAGGCCAAGATCCCGCTTTACGCCGCCGATACGGATTCCGTCGCCCGCGGTGCGGTTGCTGCCCTCGGCTTCAACTATTTCGACGTTGGCAAGCAGACCGGCGCCGTCGTCGTCCGCATCCTCAAGGGTGAAAAGCCGGGCGATATTCCGGCAACCGTTGCTGTCGGCACTGATCTGGTGATCAACAAGAAGGCCGCCGAAAAAGCTGGCGTTACCTTCCCGGAAAGCATCACCAAGCGCGCCACCAAGGTCATCGACTGAACCGAAACCAGACTGAATAACGGGCGGCGGCAAATTCGCCGCCCGTTTTACGTGGCACGAGACGGTGCCCGTCTCCGCCTGATGGCGGCAATAACAAGGACATTACCGTGAGCCAAATCGCCTTCTGGGGTGCCGTGGAGCTGGGACTGGTCTTCGCTTTCGTGGCGATCGGCGTTTATCTCGCTTTCCGGGTGCTTGATTTTCCTGACCTGACCGTGGACGGTTCGTTTCCGCTCGGCGCCGCCGTGGCTGCCGTGCTGATCATCGCCGGTCTGAATGCCTGGGTTGCGACAGCGATTGCGATGGTGGCCGGTGCCGCCGCCGGCATCGTGACCGCGACGCTCAACGTTCGTTTCAAGATCCTCAACCTGCTTGCCTCGATCCTGACGATGATCGCGTTGTTTTCCGTCAATCTGCGCGTGATGGGAAAGCCGAATGTGGCGCTGCTCAATCAGGATACGATGATCTCGCCGTTTTACGGCCTCGGCTTGTCGGAATATCTGGTGCGGCCGCTTTTCGTCGGCGCGCTGGTGCTGATCGCGGTCATCCTCGTCTGGCGTTTCCTTGAAAGCGATGCGGGCCTTGCCATGCGCGCGACGGGTGCGAATGCCCGGATGGCGCGGGCGCAGGGCGTGAAGACCGGCAACCAGATCTACCTCGGCATGGCGCTTTCGAATGCGCTGGTCGCTCTCGGCGGCGCGCTGTTTGCGCAGACCAACGGCTTTGCAGATGTGACCTCCGGTGTCGGCACCATCGTCGTCGGCCTTGCCGCCGTCATCATCGGCGAAACTCTGTTCGGCGCGCGTGGCATTCTGATTGCGCTGATCGGCTGTGTCTTCGGCTCCATCGCCTATCGTCTCGCCATCCAGCTCGCTTTGTCGAGCGATGTGCTGGGCCTCAAGGCGTCCGATCTCAATTTCGTAACGGCGGTATTGGTGGCAATCGCATTGATCCTGCCCCGACTCCGTCGCGGGGGAGCAACATCGTGATTTCTCTTTCCGATATCCAGGTCGTCTTCGGGCGCGGCACGCCGCTGCAGAAGCAGGCGCTCTCCAAGATCGATCTCACCATCGACGATGGCTCCTTCGTCACCGTCATCGGTTCCAATGGCGCCGGTAAATCGACGCTGCTCGGCGTTCTGGCGGGCGATGTCCTGCCGACGGCGGGCAAGGTGATGATCGGCGGCGCCGATGTTACCCGCAAACCGACCGCCAGCCGGGCTGGGCGGGTTGCGCGCGTGTTTCAGGACCCGCTGGCGGGCAGCTGCGGCGCGCTCACCATCGAGGAAAATCTGGCGCTGGCGGCGTCGCGCGGCGAGCGTCGCGGCCTTCTGCCGGCGCTTGGGCGCGGCCGTCGGGATTTCTTCAAGGAGCGCATCGCCTCGCTCAATCTCGGGCTGGAAAATCGCCTGAAGGACCGTATGGATCTTCTGTCCGGTGGGCAGAGGCAGGCGGTCTCGCTCGTCATGGCGACGCTGTCCGGCTCGGACGTGCTGCTACTCGATGAACATACGGCTGCTCTTGATCCTGGCATGGCCGAATTCGTGATGGAGTTGACCCGCAAGGTCGTGTCGGAGCGCAAGCTGACGACGCTGATGGTCACCCATTCCATGCGTCAGGCGCTGGATTACGGCACCCGTACGATCATGCTGCATGCCGGTGAGATCGTGCTCGACGTCTCCGGCGATAGCCGCAAGGATCTCGAGGTCGAGGACCTGATCGACATGTTCCGCAAGATACGCGGCCAGAAGCTCGATGACGATGAGTTGCTGATCGGTTGATTGTAAAAAGGCGCCGTAAGGCGCCTTTTTTGTTTGCCGTCAGCGCGCCTGCGTGAAGAAAATCTTGACGGCGAAAAGCGAAAAGACGCCGGCGATCGTGTAATCCAGTCCGCGCAGAATTTTCCGGTTGCGTTGCAGCCAGGCTGAAAGAACATCTGCGGCGATCACGATGCCGATGCCGATCGGCAGCGCGACGATGATCGACCATATGCCGAGGAAGATCAGCTTGCCGGTTACATGCGGGTCGGATGCGCTGACGAATTGCGGCAGGAAGGTCATGAAAAAGATGATGATCTTCGGGTTCAGCAGGTTGACCCAGATGCCGTTCAACAGCGCCGATTTCAGGGAGGATTGCGCTTTTTCGCCGGTGCTTTTCACCATCACGAAATCCGAGCCTTTGCGGATCGCCTGAATGGCAAGCCAGACCAGATATGCGGCCCCGCCGGTCTTCAGGATCATGAAAGCCGTCGGCGAAGCGACGATGAGGGCGGCAACGCCGAAGGCGACGAGCATCGTGTGCACGGTAATGCCGATATTGGTTCCCAGTAGCGTCATGAAACCCGCCGTCCGGCCCTCGCGCAGCGAGCGGCTGATCCAAAGCGTCATGTCAGGTCCCGGCGTCACCGCCAGAAGCAGAATGGCGATGGTGAAGGCGATCAATGTTGGCAGGCCTGGAACGAAATCCATCGCGGCACCCGTAAAATCTGGAGGTTGCCGTGCTTAACGCGATTTCGCGCTTCTGCCAATGTTTTTGAGCGCCAATGCATCGGCGCGAGAGGCCGCCGCAACGGTTACATCGCGGCGGCCCGGAACATTCAGTTTTTCAGGAAGCTGGTGAAGGCGGCGGAGTATTCCGTGTGCCAGCGCGACAGCGGCGGGCGGTTCTGGACGATGTCATAGGCCGCCCAGAGAATGCGTTTTTCATCCGTCGGGCGGTCCACCTCGCCATCCGGGCAGAGAATGTAGAAATCGCCGCGGCCGATGCTTTCGACCATGAAGTCGACGGTCTGTTCGCCGGTCCATGCGCCTTCCGGCTTTTCCGTTCTGCCATGGGCGGTGAGGCCGGTGAAGACGTAACCGGGGATCAGCAGATGGGCGGAAACCGAGCCGTTCGGAATATTGCGCAATTCGTGCTGAAGCGCTTCCGTGAAGGTTTTGACGCCTGACTTCGAGACGTTATAGGCGGGATCGCCGGGAGGTGTGGTGATGCCCTGTTTCGAGCCGGTATTGATGATGAGCGCCGGCTCGCCATGGGCGATCATGCCCTGGCCGAAAACACGGCTGCCGTTCACGACGCCCATCAGATTGACGTTGATGATTTTTTCCCAATTGGCCTGCGGGCCGAAAATGGCGCTGCCGGGCTGGATGCCGGCATTGTTCATCAGAACGTGAACGCGTCCGAAACGCTGGATCACGGCGCGCTCCAGCGCCTCCAGTTCATCGAGTTTGGATATGTCGGTCGGGATGGCGACGATCTGCGCTTCGCCGTCCTTGGCGACGGCCAGAATATCCGCATGGGCTGCAGCAAGCCTGTCGCCGTCGAGATCGACGAGCACGACACTCATGCCGAAACCGGCGAATTTGCGGGCGGCGGCAAGTCCGATGCCGGATGCCGCACCGGTGATGACAGCGACATTATCTTCCTTGAATGCGGGGTGGATGGTCGTCATAGGTTTCTCCTTCGCGTCGTTTCGGCTGTTTCCAGCGGTTTGCAACGTTGCCTGAACCTGAGTGGCTTCATTCACGGTCTTCAAGTCGATCGCGCCGCTTATGATAAAGCGCGAATTTTCATAATGCATGTGACAATTGCTTCGTTCCCATCGATGCGCCCGGTCATCGCTCGCTGTCGTACCCGCCCATCAATTGTTTTGTCGCTTATCTCACGGAAAAGCGCTTCACACATTTCGGGTTGCACTGTAAAAGTGCCGAAATCCCAAGGAAATGGCGGTGTCCCAATGCCGTCATCATGCAGATGGACATCACTATGGCACTTCCGAAAGACGTTAAGAAAGTCGTTCTCGCCTATTCCGGCGGTCTCGACACCTCGATCATCCTGAAATGGCTTCAGACGGAACTGGGCGCGGAGGTGGTGACCTTCACCGCCGATCTTGGCCAGGGCGAAGAACTTGAGCCGGCGCGCAAGAAGGCCGAGATGCTGGGCATCAAGGAAATCTTCATCGAGGACGTCCGCGAAGAGTTCGTGCGTGATTTCGTATTCCCGATGTTCCGCGCCAACGCCGTTTATGAAGGCGTCTATCTGCTCGGCACCTCCATTGCCCGTCCGCTGATTTCCAAACACCTGATCGAAATCGCCAAGAAGACCGGCGCCGACGCCATTGCCCATGGCGCCACCGGCAAGGGCAACGACCAGGTCCGTTTCGAGCTTTCGGCCTATGCGCTGAACCCGGATATCAAGATCATCGCTCCCTGGCGCGACTGGACGTTCAAGAGCCGTACCGACCTCTTGAACTTCGCCGAACAGCACCAGATTCCGGTTGCCAAGGACAAGAAGGGCGAGGCGCCTTTCTCGGTCGACGCCAACCTGCTGCACTCCTCCTCCGAGGGCAAGGTTCTGGAAGACCCGGCACAGGAAGCGCCGGAATATGTGCATATGCGCACCATTTCCCCGGAAGCCGCGCCCGATAAGGCAACCGTCATCAAGGTCGGTTTCCGCAAGGGCGATGCCTGCTCCATCAACGGCGTTGAAATGTCGCCGGCGACGCTTCTTGCGACGCTGAACAACTATGGCCGCGAAAACGGCATCGGCCGTCTCGATCTGGTCGAGAACCGCTTCGTCGGCATGAAGTCGCGCGGCGTTTACGAGACGCCCGGCGGCACCATCCTGCTTGCCGCGCATCGCGCCATCGAATCCATTACGCTTGACCGGGGTGCAGCCCACCTCAAGGACGAGCTGATGCCGCGTTACGCCGAGCTTATCTATTACGGCTTCTGGTTCTCGCCAGAGCGCGAAATGCTGCAGGCGCTGATCGACAAGAGCCAGGAACATGTGGAAGGCGAAGTGACGCTGAAGCTCTACAAGGGCAATGTCATGGTAACCGGCCGCGAGAGCGCCAAGTCGCTCTATTCCGACGCGCTGGTGACCTTCGAGGACGACCACGGCGCTTATGACCAGAAGGATGCGGCAGGCTTCATCAAGCTCAATGCGCTGCGTCTTCGCACGCTCGCAAAGCGCAATATCAGCAAGTAATTCTGCTGGAATGGAAATAATGAAACCCGCTGGCGGCGACGCCGGCGGGTTTTTTCATGTCTCTCGTCTGGAGACGATGCGGAAGCCGATGTAGCTGGCGATTGCGGTGAATTCCATCACGGGGATGATGATGCCGAAGCCGGTCAACGGCGAACCGATAAGCGAGGCTGCGGCGCCGCCCGCAAAACCCGACCCCATCTGAATGAACCCCATCATCGCCGATGCCGAGCCGGCAATATGCGGGAAAGGGGCGAGGGCCGCCGTCACCATGGATGGCGTCAGCAAGGCGATACCGACGGTCGCCACCGCCACGGGTCCCATGATCGAAAGAAAGGATGGCGGTATCAGGAACACCGACAGCAGGATAAGGAGACCGCCTGTTCCCGAAAAACAGAGGCCGAGGACGACCGAACGGCGGTCGCCCAGCCGCGGTGCGATATAACGCAGGGCGATGGAGCCGAAGAAATAAGCGCCGGTCTGCATCAGCATGCCGATGCCGAAGGCGGTGGGTGTCATACCGACCTTATTGATGAGGATGAAGGTCAGCATGGTCGCCTGCGCATAAAGCGCGCCGATGGAACCGCCGAGCACCAGTGCAGCCAGAAGAAAACGCGGCTCGGTGAGCAATGTCCCATAGGCCGACAGGAGGCGACGCGGGCGGATAAGGTTCCTGTCCGGGATCGTCGTCTCGCGCAGGAAGACCACGACGGAGAAGATGGCGATGGCCCCGAGGCCGGCCATGAGGAAAAATACCGATTGCCACCCGAAAGCCGCAAGCGAAAGCCCGCCGATGGTCGGGCCCATGGCGGGGCCAACGGCCAGCATGATGCCAATGAGGTTCATGATGCTGGAGGCTTCAGCGCCCGTGAATTGATCGCGCACGATGGCGCGCGCCACCGTCATGCCGACGGAGGCGCCAATGCCCTGAACAAGCCGGGCGAAGAGCAGCACTTCAATTGTTGGGGCGAAGATCGCCAGCAGTCCGCCGCCCAGAAAGATGGAGAGGAAAACGAGACTCGCTTTTCGCCGACCGAAGGCGTCGGATGCCGGGCCGGCGAGCAGTTGGGCGATGGCGAAACCGGCGAAATAAAGCGAGAGGCTGAGTTTGACGGCAGATTCCGTGGTGGAGAAAACCCGCGTCAGTTCCGGCATGGCCGGTGTGTAGATCGCCATGGAAATCGGCGCCAGCGCCGTCAGCAACGCACCGAGTATGGCCGTGCGCTTTCTGGACATGATCGTTTTTGGCGACATTGCGATCAGCAGCTCTGGCCCGGCTGTTCCGGCTGGAGATTGTTGCGAAGGGTCTGCAGGAAGCTGCGGAAAAGCGCGACCTCCTCTTCATTCAGGCCCTGCGTGGCGTGACGGACGAGTTCATCGATTTCCTGGCGCACGGCTTCCAGCATGTCGGTGGAGTTTTTTGTCAGCACGATGCGCTTGGAGCGCCTGTCCTGCGGGTCCTGCTGGCGTTCGATGAGATCGAGAGATTGCAGCTTGTCGAGATAGGCGCAGATCGTCATCGGTTCGATGCCGAGCCGGGCGGCGATATCCGACTGTTTGCTACCATCAACGACGGCAACCGTCAGCAATGCGCGCGCTTCGCCGGGCGTCAGGCCCAGTCCGGCCTCCGAAATTCGGCGCTCAAACGCGCTGTTCAGCAGGCGTGCGCCGCTGTTCAGTAAAAATGCCAACGAGTCTTTTTCGCGTTTAGTGCCCATGCTTCGCCTTTTCGTAAGTCAGCCTTACTAAAATCCCGGCGATAATCAATGGCGCATAAATCATATTGTTGAAAATCGAGTAAAGTATGTGTCAGTTCGATTGCGTTACGGTCGGCAACATAATCGATGATTGTTACGCCAAAGCAAAGAAGATCGGACATCCCGCGTTTTATTTCATCTGCCATGCCGGTCCGTATCGTCGGTCAAGTCCCTTACATAGGTCACCTGCCATCGGTATCCGGCGTCTGTGCCGGCAGTCGGGGCAAAAGCAAAAATCAGGTCGTAGCCAATCTTCCTTACACCAAAGTCCGGCATTGAATTGCCGGTGGAGGCGTGCCCATATGGGCTTAACCGGAATCGTTCAAGGAAGATGAAATGCCATCCAAGACCGCGCTTTATCCCGCACTCGTTGACTGGAACGGCCACAATGGTCTGCCGAAATTCGATGCGATCAGGGATGAGGATTTCGCTCCAGCCTTCGATGCCGCCCTTCTGTCCCACGAACAGGAAATCGATGCGATTGCCGGCAATGCTGAGACCCCGAGCTTCGAAAACACCGTGACCGCGCTCGAAATCGCCGGAGACGATCTTTCGCGCATTTCGGCGCTGTTCTGGAACAGGGCGGGCGCCAATACCAATGGTGTGATCCAGGCGCTGGAGCGGGAGATCGCACCGAAACTGTCGCGGCACTATTCGAAGATCGGCATGAACGAAGCGCTGTTCAAGCGCATCGATACATTGTGGGAAAAGCGCGGAACGCTTGGGCTGACGGGTGAGGAGAGCCGCGTCCTTGAGCGGCACTGGAAGGGTTTCGTGCGCTCCGGCGCCAAGCTGCCGAAGGACCGGCAGGAACGGCTGGCGGCGATCAATGAGGAGCTTGCCGGTCTCGGCGCGAGATTCGGGCAGAATGTGCTGGCGGATGAAAAGAACTGGAAGCTTCTGCTTTCCACGGAAGAGGAACTTGCCGGCGTTCCCGGTTTTCTTCGCGACGCGATGGCGGGTGCGGCCCGTGAGCATGGCGAGGACGGCAAATTTGCCGTCACCCTTTCCCGTTCCATCATCGAGCCTTTCCTGACCTTTTCCGAACGCCGCGATCTGCGCGAACAGGCTTTCAGGGCCTGGGTGGCGCGCGGCGAGAATGGCGGCGAGACCGACAATCGCGAGATCGTCCACCGCACGCTCGAACTGCGCGAGGAAAAGTCAAAGCTTCTCGGTTACGCGAATTTCGCCGCCTACAAGCTTGATGACACGATGGCGAAGACGCCCGATGCCGTGAACGGCCTTTTAGGGCAGGTCTGGGAAAAGGCCGTGCGCCGTGCGGGCGAGGAAGAGGCCGAACTGGCCGCCATCATCGCCGAGGAGGGCAGGAATCACGAAGTGCTGCCCTGGGACTGGCGGCATTATGCCGAAAAGTTGCGGGCACGGAAATTCAGCTTCTCCGAGGCGGAGTTGAAGCCCTATCTGCAGCTCGAAAAGATCATCGAGGCCTGCTTCGATGTGGCCGGGCGGTTGTTCGGGATTCGAGCGGTCGAAGTCAAAGGCGTCGCCGCCTATCACCCGGATGTGCGGGTTTTCGAAATCCGCGATGAAAAGGGTGATCTGAAAGCCATGTTCCTCGGCGATTATTTCGCCCGTCCCTCCAAGCGCTCCGGCGCGTGGATGAGCTCCTTCCAGTCGCAGCACAAGCTGCCCTTGAAGAACGGCACGGTCGGAGAAATCCCGATTATCTACAATGTCTGCAATTTCGCCAAACCGGCCGAAGGCAAACCGGCTCTGCTTTCGCTCGACGATGCCCGCACGCTGTTTCACGAATTCGGCCACGCGCTGCATGGCATGTTGTCGAATGTCACTTACCCTTCCGTTTCCGGAACGGGTGTCTCGCGCGATTTCGTCGAATTGCCGTCGCAGCTTTACGAACATTGGCTGACCGTGCCGGAAATTCTGGAAAAATACGCCCTGCACTATGACACAGGCGCGCCGATGCCGAAGGCGCTGCTGGACAAGGTTCTGGCCGCGCAGACCTTCAATGCCGGGTTCAGCACGGTGGAATTCACCTCGTCGGCGATTGTCGACATGGCGTTCCACACGCGGGAAAACGTGAGCGATCCAATGGTCGTGCAGGGTGAGGTGCTCTCCACCCTGAACATGCCGAAGTCTATCGTCATGCGGCATGCGACCCCGCATTTCCAGCACGTTTTCTCCGGTGACGGATATTCAGCCGGCTATTATTCCTACATGTGGTCGGAAGTGCTGGATGCCGATGCCTTTTCGGCCTTCGAGGAAACTGGCAACCCCTTCGATGGCGAGATGGCGCGCAAGTTGAAAGACAATATCTATTCCGTCGGCGGTTCCATCGATCCGGAGGAGGCCTATCTTGCTTTTCGTGGCAAGATGCCAAGCCCGGATGCCATGCTTTTGAAGCGTGGCCTCGTGTAAGAGTTCGGTATAAAAGACTGTCATATTTCTGAGCTAGAACCTGAGTGCAGGGGGCTTATGACAAGGCCCCCCTTTCGCATTTGCAAAAAAAAGGTTATGAGCGCGCCAAACTAAATTGGCGTTTCTCATCAATATAGCGCCCAACCTCAGAGATTTTGAACAATGGCACTTCGCAACATCGCGATCATCGCGCACGTTGACCATGGAAAAACGACGCTCGTGGACGAGCTTCTGAAGCAGTCCGGCTCGTTCCGCGACAACCAGCGTGTCGCCGAGCGCGTGATGGATAGCAACGATCTCGAAAAGGAACGTGGCATCACCATTCTCGCCAAGGCGACTTCGGTGGAGTGGAAGGGTGTCCGCATCAACATCGTCGACACCCCCGGCCACGCCGACTTCGGCGGTGAAGTCGAGCGTATCCTGTCGATGGTGGATGGCGCAATCGTTCTGGTCGACTCCTCGGAAGGCCCGATGCCGCAGACCAAGTTCGTGGTCAGCAAGGCGCTGAAGGTCGGTCTTCGCCCGATCGTCGCGATCAACAAGATCGACCGTCCGGATGGCCGCCACGAAGAAGTCATCAACGAAGTCTTCGACCTCTTCGCAAACCTCGATGCCACCGATGAGCAGCTCGACTTCCCGATCCTCTACGGTTCCGGTCGTGACGGCTGGATGAACGTCAACCCGGAAGGCCCGAAGGATCAGGGTCTTGCGCCGCTGCTCGATCTGGTTCTCGAACATGTTCCGGAGCCCAAGGTTGAAGAAGGTCCGTTCCGCCTGATCGGCACCATCCTTGAAGCCAACAACTTCCTCGGCCGCATCATCACCGGTCGCATCGCTTCCGGCTCCATCAAGCCTAACCAGGCCGTGAAGGTTCTCGGCCAGGACGGCAAGGTTATTGAAAACGGCCGTATTTCCAAGATCCTCGCATTCCGCGGCATTGAGCGCACGTCGATCGAAGAAGCCCATGCGGGCGACATCGTCGCCATTGCAGGCCTCTCCAAGGGAACTGTTGCCGACACCTTCTGTGACCCCTCCGTCACCGAGGCGATGACCGCGCAGCCGATCGACCCGCCGACCGTTACCATGTCGTTCATCGTCAACGACAGCCCGCTGGCTGGCACTGAAGGCGACAAGGTCACGAGCCGCGTTATCCGTGACCGCCTGTTCAAGGAAGCCGAAGGCAACGTTGCGCTGAAGATCGAAGAAGCCGAAGGCAAGGATTCGTTCTTCGTTTCCGGCCGTGGCGAATTGCAGCTGGCGGTTCTGATCGAAACCATGCGTCGCGAAGGCTTCGAGCTTGCCGTTTCGCGTCCGCGCGTCGTGATGCACAAGGATGAGAACGGCACCCTGCTGGAGCCGATCGAAGAAGTCGTGATCGACGTTGATGAAGAACATTCCGGCGTCGTCGTCCAGAAGATGTCCGAGCGCAAGGCTGAAATGGCCGAGCTTCGTCCTTCCGGCGGCAATCGCGTTCGTCTGAAGTTCTATGCGCCGACCCGTGGCCTGATCGGTTACCAGTCGGAACTGCTGACCGACACGCGCGGTACGGCGATCATGAACCGTCTGTTCCACGACTATCAGCCCTTCAAGGGCCAGATTGCCGGCCGCGTAAACGGCGTTCTGCTGTCGAACGGTTCGGGCGAAGCTGTCGCTTATGCCATGTTCAACCTGGAAGATCGCGGCCCGATGATCATCGAGCCGGGTGAAAAGGTCTATGCCGGTATGATCATCGGTATTCACTCTCGCGATAACGATCTCGAAGTGAACGTGCTGAAGGGCAAGCAGCTGACCAACATCCGCGCTGCCGGCAAGGATGAAGCCGTGAAGCTGACGCCGCCGATCCGCATGACGCTCGATCGCGCGCTCTCCTGGATTCAGGACGATGAGCTGATGGAAGTGACGCCGAAGTCCATCCGTCTGCGCAAGATGTTCCTGGACGCCAACGATCGCAAGCGTTTTGAAAAGGCCAAGCTCGCTGTCTGATTGCGGCTTGTCGTTACGAATTTGAAAGAACCCGGCCTCGAGCCGGGTTTTTTTATGCGTTCGTTTTTATGTGTGCATGAGTCGAAAGGCGCTTTGCCAAAGGTTAAGGATGCGTTAATTTTTATCGGTCGTCCACATGAATAGGCTGTGGGTAAGCTTGCCGGCGTTAACCTTTATGACTGGTAAGTTTGCGTGGCCGGGGCCAGAATCGCGTTATGAAAACGTTATCCATCGATGTTCGCCGTGCTGAACCGCATGATGCGCGCGCCATCTCCGAGGCGCACCGTCTGTCGTGGCAACAGGCCTATGCTGGGCTTATCCCGCATCGGCCGTTGACGCAGATGCTCGAGCGTCGTGGAGAAGTCTGGTGGAAAAAGGCAACCAAAGGCTCCGCAACCATGCTGGTGGTGGAGGTGGCCGGTGTGGTCGCCGGATATGCGACACTGGGCCTCAGCCGGGCACGCGGGCTGCCGCAGGACGGCGAGATATACGAACTGTATCTCCGGCCGGAATATCAGGGCATCGGGCTTGGCTCGCTGCTGTTTACGGAAGCGCGCAGACTGCTGACCTCGCTTGGCTGCAACGGCATCGTTGTCTGGTGCCTTGAAGACAGCGATGTGGCCAACCGCTTTTTCCGCTCTCACGGTGGCCGCGATATCGCCGAAGGCATGGAAGATTTCGACGGCAAGTCGCTTCGCAAGGTCGGTTTCGTCTGGAACTGACAAACAATGCCGGGTGATTTGGCCTTGGGTTCATTCTCCCGGCCGGCCATGCGCAAATGCGATAGCCTCAAATCCCGCATTCTGCCTTATCCGCCCAAAGCCATGTTGCAATGCGGCGACTTTCCCAGTATCGAAAACCAAATCCAACCCGTCGAATGAGGGAAGCGAATGCGTATCGATGCAATTTCCGTAGGCAAGAATCCGCCGGATGACGTGAATGTCATCGTTGAAGTGCCGGTCGGTGGACACCCGATCAAGTACGAGATGGACAAGGATGCCGGTGCGCTGATCGTCGATCGCTTCCTCTACACGCCGATGACCTATCCGGGTAACTATGGTTTCGTGCCGCACACCCTGTCCGACGATGGCGATCCGATCGACGTTCTCATCTGCAACACCCGCCCGCTGGTTCCGGGCTGCGTCATCAATGTCCGCCCCATCGGTGTGATGATCATGGAAGATGACGGCGGCAAGGACGAGAAGATCCTCGCCGTGCCGGTTCCGAAGCTGACGCGCCGTTACGACAAGGTCCACAACTACACCGACCTGCCGGAAATCACGCTGAAGCAGATCGAGCACTTCTTCGAGCACTACAAGGATCTGGAGCCCGGCAAGTGGGTGAAGATGGGCGGCTGGCAGGATGTCGACGTCGCCAAGAAGCTGATCGTCGAAGCCATCGAGCGCTACAAGGCGCAGGGCTGATCTAAAGCATGTCTCCCAAAAGTGTGCAGCGGTTTTGGGACTAAGACATGCTTAAAAACAAAGATCTAAAGCGCGTCGCATGAATCAGATTAGACGCGATGCGCTTTAGTTTTCGAGCTTCTTGAATAGCTCTTCGAAATCCTCCGGGTCGGTGTCGATCCGGAGGATTTTTTTGCGCGCCGTTTCGCCTGAAACGAAGCTGATGGAGGATTTCGGCAGGCCGAGTTTTTTCGCCAGCAAAACAATCAGGGCCTTGTTGGCCTTGCCGCCTTCCGGCACGGCGCTGACGCGGGCTCTGAGATGCGCGTTTCCCTCCGCATCCTTTTCCACGCCGTCGATGGCGTCCCGCCCGCCATTCGGTGTGAGGCGGACGGTCAGGCGGACATGGTCGCTATGCTTCTGCCAGCAGCCGCTCAAGCGACCATCGGGTAAAGCGTGTTCCACATGAAGGAGCGGATGAAGAAGATGATCAAGAGCACGATGATCGGCGAAATGTCGATGCCGCCGAGATTGGGCAGAATGCGGCGGATGGGGCGCAGAACCGGTTCCGTGACATTGAACAGAAAGCTGCCGATGGCGTTCACGAACTGGTTGCGGGAATTGATGACGTTGAAGGCGTAAAGCCAGGAAAAAATAGCGCTGGCGATCAGCACCCACGTATAGAGGTTCAAGGCCAGATCGATGGTCTGAAACAGGGCAAGCATCAATATCTCCGTATCTTGGTTGCAAGACATTTAGACATTGAACCGTGAACCGGCAAGTGTCGCGCCGGATCGTAATGATCTTTGGTCTGATCGGCCGGCGATCATCGCAATCTGGTTCATGGCTTTGTAGAGGGATTTCAGACGAAAACCGCTCACACTTTTCGTCATCCCGCTGGTGAGGGCTGGCGATTCCCGTGATATCGCTCTATTGCAAAGCTCTCATATTGTCTCGCGAGCACCCAGCCGATGTCCCTCCCTTCCGCCGAAAACCGTTTCGGTGCATTCCGGCATAGTTCCTATCGCCGCTTTTTCAGTGCCCGGTTTTTTTCCGCTTTCGCCATCCAGATCGTCAGCGTCTCGGTCGGCTGGCAGATGTATGAGGTGACCGGCAACGCCTTTTATCTCGGCCTGATCGGTCTTTTCCAGTTTCTGCCGTCCCTACTTCTGATCCTCGTCACCGGAACGGTCGCCGACCGGCACAATCGTCGGCGCATCATGGCCATATGCCTGCTGATTGCGGCGCTGTGCGCTGCCGCTCTTCTGGGTCTTACGCTGACGCACAGCTTTTCCCCCTGGCCGGTCTTCGCCATTCTTGTCGTCTTCGGCATAGAGCGCGCCTTTATGGGACCGGCGGTTCAGTCGCTGGCGCCCAATCTCGTGCCGGTGGAGGATTTGCCGAACGCCATCGCCTGGAATTCCTCTTCGTGGCAGATGGCGTCCATTCTCGGTCCCGTTGCCGGCGGCCTGCTTTATGGCCTCGGTGCTTCCGTCGCCTATAGCGTGGCGCTCGTGCTTTTCATCGTGTCCGCAGCGCTTGCGGTGACGATCCGCAAGCCGGAACAACGCGGCCCGGCAAAAGCCATCAGTCTCGAAACCATGCTCGCCGGGTTCAAATTCATCGCGCAGGAAAAAATCGTTCTCGGTGCGATCTCGCTCGATCTTTTCGCGGTGCTGCTGGGCGGCGCGGTGGCGCTGATGCCGATTTTTGCCAAGGAAGTGCTGACGCTCGGGCCATGGGGTCTCGGGCTTCTGCGGGCAGCACCCGGCATCGGGGCCATCACCGTTGCGGTCATTCTGGCGTTCAAGCCCATTCGTCACCATGCCGGTCTGCTGATGTTTACCGGCGTCGGCCTCTTCGGCATCTCCACCGTGGTCTTCGGGCTTTCGCAAACCGCGTGGCTGTCTATCGCCGCGTTGGTGGTCATGGGCGCATCCGACATGGTGTCGGTTTATGTGCGCGAGACCCTGATCGCGCTGTGGACGCCGGATGAGGTGCGCGGGCGCGTGAATGCCGTGAACATGGTGTTCGTCGGCGCATCGAACGAGTTGGGTGAGTTCCGCGCCGGCACCATGGCGCATGTCGTCGGGGCCGTGCCGGCCGTTGTCATCGGCGGGGCGGGCACGCTTGCTGTGGCGGTTATCTGGGCGCTCAGCTTTTCAAAGCTGCGCAGAATCGACAATCTGGACGCGCCGAACTGATGGCGATGGGCATTAGGTCATGATGATTTTAGGTCGAATCGACCCAAAATCATCATGATCTAAATCAAAAAGTTGAGACGCGGGATTTCAGGCGAAAACCGCTTACACTTTTCGCCATCCCGCGCTAGCGCTGCGCCTTGCCTTCAAAAACCAGATCGAGGAAATTGCCGAGCCATGCCCTGAGCGGCGTGTCGAACAGCATGCGGCCTTCCAGATGCTGGCTGCCCACCTGCGCATTGGGCATGCCGAAGCGCTGCGCGCCGCGCACCACCCAGCTATGCATCATGGCGCGGGTCAGTTCGGCGTGAAACTGCAGGCCCCAGGCATTCTTTCCATAGCGATAGGCCTGATTGGGATAGGTCTCGCCCGAGGCCAGAAGTTCGGCTCCGCGGGGCAGCTCGAACCCTTCCTTGTGGAAATGATAGACCATCTTCGGCCAATGCGGCATCAGAAGGCGCCCATGTTCGGTGGCATGAAGCGGATACCAGCCGATCTCCACCTTGCCTTCCCTGTCGGCCTCCACCTTGCCGCCGAGATGTTTGGACAGCATCTGCGCGCCGAGACAGATGCCGAGAAAGGGTTTGTTTTCCTTCAGCGGCACCTTCAGCCAGTCGATTTCGGCTTTGACGTAGTCATGAGAATCGTTGGCGCTCATCGGTCCGCCGAAGATGATGGCGCCTGCGTGTTTCTCCAGCGTTTGCGGCAGGTCATCGCCGAGCGCAGGGCGCCTTATATCCAGACGATACCCTTTTTCCACCAGCATCTGGCCGACACGGCCGGGCGTGGAACGTTCCTGATGCAGGACGATGAGCAGCGATGGTTGTTTTCTCTGTTGCCTGGAAGGGTCAAACAGCATCGTCTTCGTTTTCGCTTTCTTCAGCGGGCCCGGACCTCGTGGCGGCCTGCTGACGTTGCAGAACCCTGTCGCGCACGGATACACCAAGCAGGTCGGCGACTCGCCAGATCACATGGTCTTCCATTTCGCTTCGTTCGCCGTCAGCGTAAACAATATCCCATAATATGCCAATAAGCTCCACGCGCTGATCTTCATCGAGATGGCGGCGTATATCGGTGGTGAAGCGGTAATAATCGACGGCTTCCTTGCCGGCCTCCTGGCCGGCGGCGAGAAGCGCGTCCAGCTTGCCGGCATCGAGATGGTAATAGTCCTGCAGGATTTCGCGCAGGCGGTCGCGCTCGCTTTTCGAGACGGTGCCATCCGCTTCCATGACCTGGAAACAGAGGGCGGCCACCGCCACCCTCAGATCGTCCGGGCTAAAATCATCCCCATGCGGGCCGACGAGGTTCTGAATAAACGACTGTATTTGCTGGAACATCGATATCCTGTTCGTCAGAAGAGTTTGAGCCGGGTCTTGGGTTCGGCTTCCACGCCGGGTTTCTTGACGCCCGGATCATCCGGCGCGCCGCCGAAAAACGGCACGGCTTCCGCCTTTTCATCCGTAACATCGGTTTCCACTGGCGCTTCGATTGTGACCGGCTTTTTCTCCTGCGGGACCGATACGGCCGGCTTGACCTCGATCGGTGCGACCGGGGCGGGTTTCGGTTCGGCGCGTGTCTCCGGCGCGGCTTCGACAATGATCGTTTTCGCGGCCGGTTCGGCCCGTGCGGGCGCTGCGGCAATCGCGTTTTCGATTGTCAGGTCTTCGACTGGAGCTTCGAGCTGGCCGAAAGGCGCTTTCCATTCGAAAGCATCGAGACGGCCGGTGACCGGCGAGACCGGCAGCCATTTTTCCGAAACGACGCCGTCGGCCACCCAGGCGGGGTCGCGCGGCGCGCGCAGCGCCTGCGCCATCCAGTAGCGCACACGGCCCTGATCGCCGGTTTCGGCCTCCTCGATATCGGCCATCAGCAAGAAGATGCTCTCGCGCGGTTCGATCCGGGCGGCGGCCTCGGCCTTGGCCCGCGCCTTGGCGAATTCCTTGGCGTCGAGCGCTGCCTGCGCCACGGCGAACAGGGATTCGATGTTGTTGGGCTTCAAGCTTTCCAGCCGCTCAGCCCGTTTCAGCCGGTCGATGGCGGTATCGCCGCTGCGTGCGCGGACATAAAGTTCGGCGATCTGCGGGTGCGGATCGTTCTTCCAGACGGGCTCCAGAACCGTGGCTGCCTTGCGCAGATTGTCTTCCCGGAGATAGGATTTCGCCGCGATCAGCGCTGCCGGAACGAGGCTCTTGGCAAGCTTGAGAGCGTGCTTGGCATCCTCGCGCGCGCCAACCGGATCGCTTTCCAGCTTTTCGCCGGCCTTGGCGGTAAGAAGCACTGCTTTCAGACGTTCCGCCTCGCCGCGTTCGATGACGCCGGCCGCCTTCTGCTGGTCGAGCAGGCGGATGGCATCGTCCCACTGTCCGTTGCGGCAGCGGTTTTCCAGCGTCGCCTGCGCGGCCCAGGGCAGATAGGGAGCCTTCTCCGCTGCATCCTCGGCATATTGCTGGGCGGCTTCATAGGCGCCCTGACGGCGGGCCTCGATATAAAGGCCGCGAAGGCCAAGTTCGCGTGTCTCGGGATCGCGGGCCATGGCTTCGAATTTGCGCCGTGCCTCGTCATATTTGCCTTCGATGAGATCGGCCTGCGCATCGAGCAGATGGATCAGCGGCTCCTGATCGGCGCTGAGCAACCCTTGAGTGCGGGCCGTCATCTTGCGGGCGAGGATCGCATTGCCGGCCCCGGCAGCGATGAGCCCGGTGGAGAGCGCCTGATAACCACGGTCGCGCTTGCGGGCACGAAAATAACGCCGGGCGGCATTGGGCGAGGTCCAGATGGCATTGACGATCCACCAGACCAACATGACGGTGGCGACCAGCGCCGCGATGATGGAGGCGGCGACCATCAAGCTCATTTCGATCAGCTGGCCCTGCCAGACGATGGAGAGCACACCCGGCCTGTCGGCCAGCCAGGAGAAACCGAAGCCGAGAGCCAGAACGATAACGGCGAAAGTCAGAATTCTGGTCATGCCCTTACCCCTGCCTGCCGGTGCTGGTGATGGCGCGGTTCAACGTGCCGCCGACCAGATTTTCGACCTCGATGCGCGCATCCAGCGATTTCTTGTAATCGGCGGATGCCGTCTTGGCGACATCGGGAAGCCCGTTCCATTCAAGCGCCGCGCCCTGCAGATCGCCGTTGCGCAGCTTGTTTTCCATGCGTGCGATCTTGGCTTCGGGGGTCTCGCCCTCGATATTTCCGACCGGGCGCACCTTCACCAGTGAAAAGGCGCTTTCGGTCAGGCGTTCCATAATGCCCTGATTGGGGTCGGGCTGGTTGACGGCGGAAAGCATCGCATTGGCGACGTCAGGGAATTTCTGCATCAGTTCCGAACGTGACGGCACACCGGTTGCGGCGAAGGATTGCAGCGATGCGATGGCCGGATCGTCGGGCGTTACCTTGGATAGGGTGTCGAGTTCCGTCAGGAACGGCCCACCGCGATCGATCGCGGCCTTCAGCGCGGCGGAAGCGATGGCGCGGGCGACTTCGATATCGTCGCGCGGCTCGTTGATCTTGGCTTCCGCATCCGCAAGACGGCGTGTCAGTTCCGCCGTCGCCGATGCCTGCGCGGATCGCTCCGACTGGAGGGTGGATTCCAGCGCGGCGATTTTTTCCGACAGCCCATCCACCTGCGGGGTCTCACCCTTTGCGCCTTCGAGGGTTGCGATACGCTGTTCCAGCGCCGAGGTGTCGGCGGCCGGCGCACTGGCAAGCTGTTGCCGCAAGCTGTCCAGATCGGTTTTCAGTGCGGCGATTTCCTCGCTTCCCGCCCTGCCTGCATTGAAGGAGGGCAGGATGCCGGCATATTGCATGCTGCCGGCGGCGGCGAGCGCCACAAGGCCGCCGACGATGCCTGCCGCGATCAGGCCGGAGGTTGCCGCCTGTTTGCGCTCCGCCTGCTGCGGTGTGGAGGGCTTTGCCGGTCCTGAAGAGGAGGTCGCCGTCGCTGGTTTTGCAGCGGTGGCGCCGCTGGATGCGCTGGAGGACGCTGTGGAGCCGAAGGCCGGCTTCGCAGCAGCTGCTGCAGCCGCAGTCGCGCTCGTGTCAGTGGCGCCCGTCGACGGTTTTGTCTCGGCTTTAGGCGAAACGGGGGCCGTCGAGACGGGCTCTTTCTGCCTGTCTGCGGGCTGTTTGTCTGCGGGGCTCTCAGCCTTCGGTGCCGTGGCTACGGATTCCGCTTTGCCGACATTGGGTTCCGGCTCGATAGGGGTTTTCTTGGGCTGGTCCCAGATGGGGGCGGGGTTACCCGTTGCGGCTGCTTCGGGCTTTGTGTCCGAAACACCCGGCTCTGCGGCGGCCGCAGGTGTTTTGTCACCGGGCTTTTCGTCCGTCTTGGCAGCGTCCACGTCGGCGGAAATTGCTTTCACGTCTTTCGCGTCCAGGTCGATGGTGACCGGTTCGGCTTTGGACTTGGAGTGGCGTGGCGGCTTTCCCGATACCATGACAACCTCATTTCTGCCTGCAGTAATCTAAACCTAGTCAGTGACGGCGGCAAAGGAAAGAGGCGAGCTCGAATTAGGTTCCAGAGTTATGGTGTAGAAGTTCAAACATCGCGGCCTCGCTCGGTTCTTCGGCGGCCTTGGCGTTTGCGCGGAAGATTTCCGGAACGAGAGAAAACACGTTGCGGCTGATGCAGATGAATTGTGTCGTTGCCAGCGCCGCCACGTATTTTTCCGTCGATACGTGATGAAAAAAGGACCGCGCCGCTTCCGATGAATAGAGCAGGACCACATCGGCAGCGCTTTCGACAAGCGCCGTCTCTAGCATCGTCTCCGAAATGTCGGAGGGCAGCATCTCGTAACAATCCACCGTTCTGAAGGGAATGCCGGCGGCGGCAAGGCCTTCCGCGAAGACGGCGCCACGGGGCCTGCCAGCGAGATAGAGCAGGGGCTCTTCTTCGGAAAATAGAGTCCGGTGCTCAGTCACCAGCGCGGTCAGACTCACGGCGTCGCCGGAGGCGGTGAAAATCTGTTCGAAGCCGGTTTTTTCCGCCGCTTCCGCCGTTGCTCCGCCGACGGCGAAAAGCGGTTTTGACAGATAGGGAGCCAGCCCGTCCCGTGATGTTTCCAGCGCCCGCAGCGCCTCGGCGCTGGTCACCGCGATGGCCGCCAGCGGGGCGGATAGCGCAGAGACGGCGCGTTCGCCATGATGGGCGGGATAAAACAGCGGAAGAAGCACCGGCGCATGGCCAAGCGCTTCAAGCTTTGCGGCCGTCCTTTCGCCCGAACGCTGCGGCCGGGTGACGACGATCCGCATCGGCTCAGCTCCAGCCTTCGAAGAAATTGCTGCCGGCCTTGGCGCGCACGTCTTCGCCGGCCTGCCGGCCGAGCTTTGCCGCATCGCGGCGGTTGCCGGAGGCTTCGATGCCGTGGCTCGTCTGGCCATCGGGGGTGAGGATCAGGCCGGAAAAATGCAATTCCTGGCCATCGCAGGTGGCGTAGCCGGCAATCGGCGTGCGACAGGAACCATCGAGTGCTGCCAGAAAGGCGCGCTCGCAGGTCACGGCATCATGAGTGGGCCTGTCGTTTATGGGAGCGAGCAGTTCGTCCATGCGCGTATCGCCGATGCGGCTTTCCACGCCGATTGCGCCCTGGGCTGGAGCAGGAGGGAATTCCTTCGGGTCGAGAATTTCCGTCGGAACATTGTCCTTACCAAGTCTCTTCAGACCGGCAAAGGCGAGAAGCGTCGCATCCGCCTGGCCTTCCTCCAGCTTACGCAGGCGGGTATCGACCTGACCGCGAAAAATGATGACGCTCAGATCCGGCCGCAGGCGGCGGATCAGCGCCTGGCGGCGCAGGGATGCGGAACCGACCACGGCGCCCTGCGGCAACTCCAGCAGCTTCGGTGCGGTGCGGCCGATGAAGGCGTCGCGTATGTCTTCGCGCGGCAGGAAAGCGGACAGATAGAGGCCTTCGGGCAGAACGGTCGGCATGTCCTTGGAGGAATGCACGGCCATATCGAGTTCGCCGGACAAAAGCTGGCTTTCCAGCTCCTCTGTGAAGAGGCCCTTGCCGCCGATTTCCGACAAAGCGCGGTCGGTTATCCGGTCGCCCTTGGTGGACAGCACGACGATTTCGAACATTTCTTCCGGCAGGCCATGCGCCGCCATCAGCCGGTTGCGCGTCTCGTAAGCCTGCGCGAGCGCCAGCGGGCTGCCGCGCGTGCCGATTCGGAAAGGTTTTGTTTGCATCCGCGTCTATCCATTGTTACCGGAGTTGTCTTAGACCAACTCAGCGCATGATCGCAATGAACGAACAGATTTGATGACCCCCTTTCTTCGTATCCTCGGCATAGAGACAAGCTGTGACGAAACCGCCGCATCCATTGTGGTTCGGCATGCGGACGGCCATGGCGAGATTGTCTCCGACGTCGTTTTGTCGCAGCTTGAGGAACACAGCGCCTATGGCGGCGTGGTGCCGGAAATTGCCGCGCGCGCCCATGTTGAGGCGCTGGATACGCTGGTGGAAGAAGCACTGGAGCAGGCGGGCGTGACCCTTGCCGATGTCGACGCCGTCGCCGCCACCTCCGGCCCCGGCCTCATTGGCGGCCTGCTGGTGGGTTTGATGACGGGCAAGGCCATTGCCAAGGCGGCCGGCAAGCCTCTTTACGCCATCAACCATCTGGAAGGCCACGCGCTGACGGCGCGCCTCACGGATGGTCTGTCTTTTCCCTATCTGATGCTGCTCGTCTCCGGCGGCCATACCCAGCTGGTGCTGGTGCGCGGCGTGGGCGATTATGAGCGTTGGGGCACCACCATCGATGACGCTTTGGGGGAGGCCTTCGACAAGACAGCGAAACTTCTGGGCCTGCCCTATCCCGGCGGGCCTGCGGTCGAGAAGGCGGCGGCGAAGGGTGATCCGAACCGCTTTCCGCTTCCGCGTCCCATGGTCGGCGAAGCACGGCTCGACTTTTCCTTCTCTGGACTGAAGACGGCGGTGCGGCAGGCGGCGACCGCCATCGCGCCGCTTTCCGAGCAGGATATCGCCGATATCTGCGCCTCGTTCCAGAAAGCGGTGTCGCGCACGCTCAAGGATCGGATCGGCCGTGGCCTTGCCCGTTTCAGGCAGGAATTTCCGCACACAGAAACCGAGCCTGCTCTGGTCGTCGCCGGCGGCGTCGCCGCCAACCAGGAAATCCGCCAGACGCTGCAATCGCTTTGCGATACCCATGGCTTCCGCTTCGTCGCGCCGCCGCACCGGCTCTGTACGGACAATGCCGCGATGATCGCCTGGGCGGGGCTGGAGCGCATGGCGGACGGCCGGGACCCAGATCCGCTCGAAATCCCGCCGCGCTCGCGCTGGCCGCTGGATGGCAGTGCGGAGACATTGATCGGTTTCGGTAAAAGGGGAGCCAAGGCCTGATGCAGCGGGAGAAAATCGTCGTCATCGGCGCCGGCGCCTTCGGAACCGCGCTTGCTGTGGTCATCGCGCTGGAAAACCGGCATGACGTGACCCTGCTCGGCCGCGACCCATCCCTGATGGCCGACCTCAGGAGCGACCGCGTGCACGAGGCGGCGCTGCCGGGCGTCGATCTGCCGGATGCGCTTGAATTTTCCGCCGAGCCCGATGTGCTGGCCGGCGCCGGCATCGTCCTCTTCGCCATGCCCTCGCAGGCTCATGCCGATGCGGCCCGTCACTACGGTCCTTATCTGGCTAATGACTCTATCATTGTCACCTGCGCCAAGGGTATCGACCGCAGCTCCGGCCGGCTGCTGACGGAACTTCTGGAAGCGGAACTGCCGCATCATCCGATTGCGGTTCTGTCCGGTCCGGGCTTTGCGGCCGACATAGCGCGTGGTTTGCCGACGGCCATGGCGATTGCGGCGGAAGATGTGGTGATAGCCGAGCGGCTTGCGACCACGATTTCCGGCAAGACCTTCCGGCTTTATGCCTCGACCGACCGCATCGGCGTGCAGCTTGGCGGGGCGCTGAAGAATGTTCTCGCCATTGCCGCCGGCATCGTCGAAGGCGCGGGTCTTGGCGATTCCGCCCGGGCGGCGTTGATTTCGCGCGGGCTTGCCGAAATGTCGCGTCTCATCGTTGCGATGGGCGGGAAGGCGGACACGGTGCGCGGCCTCTCGGGCCTCGGCGATCTCGTGCTAACCGCCACCAGCCACCAGTCGCGAAACCTGCGTTTCGGTATCGCGCTCGGCCGGGGTGAGGGCAAGGATATGTCCGGCGGGCTGGTGGAGGGCGCTTTCGCGGCAGCCGTCGCCGCCCGGCTCGGGGAAAGTCACGCTGTCGACATGCCGGTTACCGAAGCGGTGGCCGCTATCATTGACGGCAATCTGGATGTGGCGAGCGCCATGCAACAATTGATGACACGGCCCATCACCACCGAATGAGGGCGGGTCTTCGCTCCAAACCGCTGACGCGTTTGGAAGACATGTTTTAACGAGGAGACGAAAATGCTGTTTGCCTTTATCTGCAAGGACAAGCCCGGCCATCTGAATGTGCGCATGGAAACGCGCCCGGCGCATCTGGAGCACCTGAACAAGCTGAATGCCGAGGGCGCGCTGAAGATCGCCGGTCCGTTTCTGGATGCCGAAGGCAAGCCGAATGGCAGCCTCGTGATCGTTGACGCCGCCGATATCGACGCCGCGAAGGCTCTCGCCGATGCCGATCCCTACGCCAAGGCCGGCCTGTTCGAAAGCGTTGACGTGAAGCCCTATAATTGGGTCTTCAACAATCCGGGAGCATGACCGGATATGGCGAATTACTGGCTTTACAAGTCCGAGCCGTTCAAATGGTCCTGGGAAATGCAGAAGGCCAAGGGCGAGGCCGGCGAAGAATGGACCGGCGTGCGCAACTATCAGGCGCGCAACAACATGCGCGCTATGAAGATCGGCGACAAGGGTTTCTTCTACCACTCTAATGAGGGGCTGGATGTCGTCGGCATCGTCGAAGTTTGCGCGTTGTCGCATCCGGATTCGACCGCCGAAGGCGATCTGAAATGGGATTGCGTGGATATCCGCGCCGTATGCGACATGCCGCAGCCCGTTTCGCTGAAGGATGTGAAAGCCAATCCGAAGCTGGCGAAGATGTCGCTTGTCACTTCCATGCGGCTTTCCGTGCAGCCGGTGACGGAAGAGGAATATCTTGAGGTCTGCCGCATGGGCGGTCTCGCAAATCCACCGAAGTCACCGGACTGATGCTTCGGTGAGGACCGATCCCGAACGCTTCATTCTCGACAATACCGCCATCATGCATCCGCCGCATGTGCCGGAGTTGCGTCTTCATCTCGCCACCGAAGCCCATGAGCTGTGGCTGAAGACGGAGGACGAGCTGGAAGCGATCGGCCTGCCGCCGCCCTTCTGGGCCTTCGCCTGGGCCGGCGGGCAGGGGCTTGCCCGCTACGTTCTCGATCATCCCGACAGCGTTTCCGGCAGGCGCGTGCTGGATTTCGCCAGCGGCTCCGGTCTGGTCGCCATCGCTGCGGCAAAGGCGGGCGCGGGTACTGTTCTGGCGGCCGATATCGATCCGTGGACAGAGGCGGCCATTCGGCTGAATGCGGCTCTCAATGGCGTGGACATTGCTTTCACCGGGCTTGATCTGGTTGGGAAACCGGTCGAAGCGGATGTTCTACTGGCCGGCGATGTGTTTTACGACCGTGCCTTTGCCGAGCTTCTCGTACCGTGGTTTCTGGAACTGACGGAAAAAGGCGTGACCATCCTCGTCGGCGATCCCGGACGCGCTTATTTGCCCAAAGAGCGGCTCCGCGCGGAGGCGACCTATCAGGTGCCGGTGACGCGGGCGCTGGAAGACAGCGAAGTGAAGAAGACCACGGTGTGGCGTTTTATCTGATCAGCGCATCGCGCATTTGCAGTAAAACGCTTCATGCTTTTACCGGAAATACTCTATGGCCGGATAATGCAGACACCATGCTCGTAGGCGCAGGCGTCGCCAGCGGTTTCAGCACGGACATTGATGATTTTCGCCTTTGGCGCAAGCTGCGCGCCCGTCGCAACCGCTGCGCCTTTCCGTGAAAGCCCGCCGCCAATTGCGAAATAATTGCCGTTGCCGCGAACGCGTAGCGCCGATATCGCACCGACGTAAGTACCGCCGGAGAGGGTGGATGGCAGCCCGTCCATGGAGAAGCTTACCTGCGATTGACGATGTTGATAGTTGTGCTGATAATCACGGCGGCCATAAGAATTCTCTGCCGCCGCTGAAGGCACCACGGTGAAAATGACGCCTGCGACCATCATGGTCAAAGCGGCGATTCGGCGCTGTAACATGAGCCTCATTCTCCGGATTTTCTTGGTTAACCAAAGGTAAATTACACGATTCATGAATTACGTAAAGGTAAATATTTTAGGGGCGTAAATCTTGGAAACGCTCGATTTTTTATTTTGACGCAAAAAAATTCCAAAAAAAATTCGTGAACCAATCGATTAAATTGGAATCGGCCATGAAATGTGCTTGTCGTGATGCTCCCATGTGATTAAACGTCGCGGTTGGTGCAATGCACATTCTTTCGTCATGTGCTGTTGCTTGGGGGCGTCCTGTCTGATGGGCGCACGGGAAAACGCCGCGAGGTTCTGATGGCGAATGCGACTAATAACCGGCCTCTGTCGCCGCATCTTCAAGTTTACAAGCTGATTCCGACGATGGTTGCATCCATCGTGCACCGCATCACGGGCGGCGCGCTTTATTTCGGAACGCTTCTGGTTGCCTGGTGGCTGATCGCTATCGCCTCGGGTCCGGCCTATTACGACTGGGTCAACTGGGCGATGGGCACGATCATCGGCAGGCTCATCCTGATCGGATACACCTGGGCTCTGGTCCATCACATGCTTGGCGGCCTTCGCCATTTCATGTGGGATTTGGGCTACGGCTTCGAAAAGCACTTTACCACCAAGCTGGCAAAGGCCTCGTGGGTGGTGTCGATCTGTCTGACCGCGCTGATCTGGGTCATTGCCCTGATCGTGCGCTGAGGAGATTTTTCATGGATATGCGTACACCTCTCGGAAAGGTTCGCGGCCTCGGCTCCGCCAAGGAAGGCACCGACCATTTCTGGCGTCAGCGCGTAACTGCGGTCGCCAACGTTCCGTTGCTCATCTTCTTTGTCGTCTTCCTCATCAGATATGCCGGCGCGCCCTATCCTGAAGTCGTTGCGGCGCTGTCGAACCCGCTCGTTGCGGTCATCATGGCTCTGGTTTTGGTTTCCGGCCTCATCCACATGAAGCTCGGCATGCAGGTCATCATTGAAGACTACATTCACGCCGAGGTTTCGAAGCTCGTTCTTCTGATGCTCAATATGTTTTTCGCGGTTCTCATTGGCGGTCTTTGCATCTTCGCCATTCTGAAAATCGCATTCGCAGGATAATCCCGCCATGGCATCGATCAGTTCACCTTCCCAGAATGGCAAGGCTTACACCTATGTCGATCACTCCTATGACGTGATCGTGGTGGGCGCCGGCGGCGCGGGTCTGCGCGCAACGCTCGGCATGGCGGAACAGGGTTTCCGCACGGCTTGCATCACCAAGGTTTTCCCGACGCGCTCCCACACGGTTGCGGCGCAGGGCGGCATCGCCGCATCGCTCACCAACATGACGCCCGACTGTTGGCAGTGGCACCTTTACGACACCGTAAAGGGCTCCGACTGGCTCGGCGACGTCGATGCGATGCAATATCTCGCCATGGAAGCGCCGAAGGCGGTCTATGAGCTGGAACATTACGGCGTGCCTTTCTCGCGCAACGAAGAAGGCAAGATCTATCAGCGCCCGTTCGGCGGTCACATGCAGAATTACGGCGAAGGCCCGCCGGTGCAGCGCACCTGCGCCGCCGCTGACCGTACCGGCCACGCCATTCTGCACACGCTTTATGGGCAGTCGCTGCGCAACAATGCGGAATTCTTCATCGAATATTTCGCGCTCGACCTCATCATGTCTCCGGACGGCCGCTGCACCGGCGTCGTCGCCTGGAACCTCGATGACGGCACGATCCATCGCTTTGCCGCCAAGATGGTGGTTCTGGCGACCGGCGGTTACGGCCGCGCCTATTTCTCGGCCACCTCGGCCCACACCTGCACCGGTGACGGCGGCGGCATGATCGCCCGCGCTGGCCTGCCGCTTCAGGACATGGAATTCGTGCAGTTCCACCCGACAGGTATTTACGGCGCGGGCTGCCTGATCACCGAAGGTGCACGCGGCGAAGGCGGTTACCTCGTCAACTCCGAAGGCGAGCGCTTCATGGAGCGTTATGCGCCTTCCGCCAAGGACCTCGCCTCGCGTGACGTTGTCTCGCGCTGCATGACGATGGAAATCCGTGAAGGCCGCGGCGTCGGCAAGAACAAGGACCACATCTTTCTGCACCTCGATCACCTCGATCCGGCGATCCTGCATGAGCGTCTTCCGGGCATTTCCGAAAGCGCCAAGATTTTTGCCGGCGTCGACGTAACACGCGAGCCGATCCCGGTTCTGCCGACGGTTCACTACAATATGGGCGGTATTCCGACCAATTATTGGGGTGAAGTGCTGAATGCCGATGCCAACAACCCTGAACGCATCGCGCCCGGCCTGATGGCCGTTGGCGAAGCCGGCTGCGCCTCGGTGCACGGCGCCAACCGCCTCGGCTCCAACTCGCTGATCGACCTTGTGGTCTTCGGCCGTGCCGCAGCGATCCGCGCGGCTCAGGTCATCAACCGTGACGAGGCGGTTCCCGCTCTCGATACGGCTGCCTGCGACAGGATCATGGAGCGTTTCGACAGCCTGCGTTATGCCAATGGCTCGACGCCGACTGCCGTGCTGCGCGACAAGATGCAGCGCGCCATGCAGGATGATGCAGCGGTGTTCCGCACGCAGGAATCGCTGGAAAGCGGTTGCCAGCGTCTTTCCGCCATCTGGAAGGAACTGCCTGACGTTAAGGTCACCGATCGTTCGATGGTCTGGAACTCCGATCTGGTCGAAACGCTCGAACTGCACAACCTCATGGCCAACGCGATCACCACGGTCTATGGCGCGGAAGCGCGCAAGGAAAGCCGCGGTTCGCACGCCCGCGAGGATTTCGTCGACGGTCCGTTCGCCGGTCGCGACGACGTGAACTGGCGTAAGCACACGCTTGCCTGGGTCAGCCCGGAAGGCGACGTCAAGCTCGACTACCGCCCTGTTCACACCGACCTCATCGCCGACGGCATCGATCCGAAAAAGATCGAGCCGAAGGCGCGCGTCTACTGATTTGAGGAACTGGATATGGTTGAACTCGCTCTCCCCAAGAATTCCCAGATCAGCGAAGGCAAGGTCTGGCCGAAGCCGGACGGCGCCAAGAATGTGCGCGAATACCGCATCTATCGCTGGAACCCGGATGACGGCCAGAACCCGCGCATCGACACCTATTATATCGATGTCGACGATTGCGGGCCGATGGTTCTGGATGCGCTTCTCTACATCAAGAACAATATCGACCCGACGCTGACGCTGCGCCGCTCCTGCCGCGAAGGCATCTGCGGCTCCTGCGCCATGAACATCGACGGCACCAACACGCTCGCCTGCACCAAGGGCATGGAAGAGATCAACGGCACGGTGAAGGTTTATCCGCTGCCGCATATGCCTGTCGTGAAGGACCTCGTTCCCGATCTGTCGAACTTCTACGCCCAGCACCGCTCCATTGAGCCCTGGCTGAAGACGGTTTCGCCGACGCCCGCCAAGGAGTGGAAGCAGAGCCATGAGGACCGCCTGAAGCTGGACGGTCTTTATGAGTGCATTCTCTGCGCCTGCTGCTCCACCTCCTGTCCCAGCTACTGGTGGAATGGCGACCGTTATCTTGGTCCGGCCGTTCTGCTGCAGGCCTATCGCTGGCTGATCGACAGCCGCGATGAGGCAACCGGTGAGCGTCTGGACAATCTCGAGGATCCGTTCCGCCTTTACCGCTGCCATACCATCATGAACTGCGCGCAGGCTTGCCCGAAGGGCTTGAACCCGGCCAAGGCGATCGCGGAAATCAAGAAGATGATGGTCGAACGCCGCGTTTAAAGGCGATTCGCTGACGACAGAAAATCTAGCGGGCCGCGGTCTCGACCGTGGCCCTTTTTACAACCCGGCGTGGGAAAATTCGGTAAAAATCGACCGAAATGGTAATTATCCCGGCCATCGCTTGCGCAAGATAAGGCTTTGGTAATAATTCAGCCTTCTTGTTTGATCATGATCTTTCCGGAAGCGAGAGAATCGGGAGCTTGATATGCAATTCAGATATGTGGTGACGGGCCTTGCGGTTGTGATGACTCTCGCCGGTTGCCAACGTACCTCCTACGATTACAACAACAACGCCAGCAACAATCCCGGTTATACGCCGCCTTTGCAGGCGCAGCCGGTGCCCTCCGTCCAGTCCGGCGCCCTGCCGCCGCCCGGTGGCGCCACGGGCAGCCAGTTCCCGTCGGCACCTGCCTCGGCCGCTCCTGGCGGAACCAATGTCGCTTCTGCCGCTCCGCCGGCAGCCGCACTTGACGTTACCAAGGAATCCATGGTCGGCAATTGGCGCGTTTCCAATGGCGGCGCCAATTGCGACATGTTCCTGACGCTCACCAATCTCGGCAGCGGTTCGCGTGGCGGCACGCGTGGCTGCTCCGGCGAGCTGACGGCGATGGGCTCCTGGGAAGTGTCCGGCAAGATGGTCCTCTTCAAGAACCGTTCGGGCGATACGATCGGCCGCGTCTACAAGAGCGCCGATGCGCGCTTTGACGGCACGACCAATAGCGGCCAGCCGCTCAGCCTCAGCCGATAGAGCATTTCCGGTGTATCCGGATCGCCCTGCCTGTTCTGAGCCATTCCATTCGTCGCGGATGCCTGTCGGTGTCCGCGGCCGGAGCGCTTTTCCATGAAGCCATTGCCCGATTACAATCATAGTGTCGTTGAACAGCTCAACGCATTAACGGCAGCTGGCACCTTGCAGGCGGATGCGGCGCAACTCGGTGTGGCGGCTCACCTCGACCGTATCCTTGCCGATCTGAAGGCACGAAAGCCCGCCAAGAAAAAAAGCGCGCTCGGCTGGATGTTCGCGCGCAAGGCCGGTCCAGCTGCGTCCGTCAAGGGATTGTATGTCTATGGCAGCGTCGGCCGCGGCAAGACGATGCTGATGGACATGTTCTATGAGATGGCGCCCGTTTCTTCCAAACGGCGCTGCCATTTTCACGAATTCATGGCGGATGTGCATAATCGCGTGCATGCGCATCGGCAGAAGCTGAAGAATGGCGAAACCAAACAGGCAGACCCCATTCCGCCTGTCGCGGCCCAACTTCTGGCGGAAGCGGAGCTCCTTTGCTTCGACGAGTTCACCGTTACGGATATTGCCGATGCGATGATCCTCGCCCGGCTGTTCAGCGAACTCTTCGCCAATGGCTGCACTCTGGTAACGACATCCAACGTCGTTCCCGACAATCTCTACAAGGACGGGCTCAATCGCGGCCTGTTCCTGCCTTTCGTCGACTTGCTGAAGAAATATGTTGAGGTCGTGACGCTCGACAGCCCCACCGATTACCGGATGGAAAAGCTGGAAAGCCTGCCGGTCTATGTCACGCCGCTCGACGGTTCGGCGGATCAGGCGATGGATATGGCCTGGCGGCACATGACCGGTGGCCACCTTGTCGCGCCGACGGAAATACCGATGAAGGGCCGCTCCATTCTGGTGCCGCGCGCCAGTGGCCGTGTGGCGCGCTTCTCCTTCTCCGATCTTTGCGAGAAGCCGCTTGGGGCTTCCGACTTCCTTGCCATCGCCAATCGTTTCGATACGGTCTTCATCGACCATATCCCGTTCTTGAATGCGGACAAGCGCAACGAGACCAAGCGTTTCATCATCCTTATCGATGCGCTTTACGACCACAGCGTCCGGCTTTTTGCCTCCGCTGCCGCCATGCCGGAAGACTTGCTCGGCAAGCGCAAGGGCACCGAAGGTTTCGAGTTCGATCGCACCGCCTCGCGCCTGTTTGAAATGCGCAGCGCGGATTATCTGGCGCTGCACCACGAAAAACGCCAGAAAGTTTGACACTTTCGTGACGTATTTTCTTACGTTTACGTAAGAAAATAATGATCTAAACGATTGAAAATATTCACCAGAAAAGAATCTGTTGCCAATTTTAGCCAATGGGGCTAATCGGAGTGCGACAATTTGGCTGCCGGTTTGGCGCGGTGAAATTGAATTGAAGCTCAAGAGGAAGCATTCGATGGCTCGCAAAAAAATTGCACTTATTGGTTCTGGCATGATCGGCGGCACGCTGGCGCATCTCGCCAGCCTGAAGGAACTGGGCGATATCGTCCTCTTCGATATTGCCGACGGCATCCCGCAGGGCAAGGGTCTGGATATTGCCCAGTCCGGTCCGGTTGAAGGCTTCAATGCAAAGCTCACCGGCGCTTCCGATTACGCCGCCATCGAAGGCGCTGACGTCTGCATCGTCACCGCTGGCGTTGCCCGCAAGCCGGGCATGAGCCGCGACGATCTTCTCGGCATCAACCTCAAGGTCATGGAGCAGGTCGGCGCCGGCATCAAGAAATATGCCCCGAATGCTTTTGTCATCTGCATCACCAACCCGCTCGACGCCATGGTCTGGGCGCTGCAGAAGTTCTCCGGCCTGCCGAAGAACAAGGTCGTCGGCATGGCCGGCGTTCTCGACAGCGCCCGTTTCCGCCTGTTCCTCGCCGAAGAATTCAACGTTTCGGTTGAAGACGTCACCGCCTTCGTTCTCGGCGGCCACGGCGACACCATGGTGCCGCTCGCACGCTACTCCACGGTTGCCGGCGTTCCGCTGACCGATCTCGTCAAGATGGGCTGGCTGACCGCCGAGCGCCTCGAGCAGATCATCCAGCGCACCCGTGACGGCGGCGCGGAAATCGTCGGCCTGCTGAAGACCGGTTCGGCCTATTACGCGCCGGCTGCTTCGGCAATCGAAATGGCTGAATCCTATCTCAAGGACAAGAAACGCGTTCTGCCCGCCGCTGCCCACCTCTCGGGCCAGTATGGCGTTGACGACATGTATGTCGGCGTGCCGACCATCATCGGTGCCGGCGGTATCGAGCGCATCATTGAGATCGAACTCAACAAGGAAGAAGAAGCCGCCTTCCAGAAATCCGTCGGCGCTGTCGCTGGTCTTTGCGAAGCCTGCGTCAACATCGCTCCGTCGCTGAAGTAATAGCCTAGCGGCTCCAAACAGGGATTATTCCATGAATATTCACGAATATCAGGCCAAGGCTCTTCTGAAGGGCTACGGCGCGCCGGTTGCTGAAGGCGTCGCCATTCTCAAGGTCGAGGAAGCCGAAGCTGCCGCCAAGCAGCTTCCCGGCCCGCTCTACGTCGTCAAGAGCCAGATCCACGCTGGCGGCCGCGGCAAGGGCAAGTTCAAGGAACTCGGCCCGGACGCCAAGGGCGGCGTTCGTCTGGCGAAGTCCATCGACGAAGTCGTTTCCCACGCCAAGGACATGCTCGGCAACACGCTGGTAACGGCGCAGACCGGTGAAGCCGGCAAGCAGGTCAACCGTCTCTACATCGAAGACGGTGCCGACATTGCCCGCGAACTTTACTGCTCGCTGCTGGTTGACCGTTCCGTCGGCCAAGTTGCTTTCGTGGTTTCCACGGAAGGCGGCATGGATATCGAAGCTGTCGCCCACGACACGCCCGAGAAGATCCACACCATCGCCATCAACCCGGAAAAGGGTGTAAGCGACGCTGACGTTGCTGCGATCTCCAAGGCTCTCGAGCTTGATGGTGTTGCAGCCGAAGACGCCAAGGCGCTCTTCCCGATCCTCTACAAGGCCTTCAACGAGAAGGACATGGCTCTCCTCGAGGTCAACCCGCTGATCGTCATGGAAAATGGCCATCTGCGCGTTCTCGACGCCAAGATGTCCTTCGACGGCAACGCGCTGTTCCGCCACGACGACGTAAAGGCGCTGCGCGACGAGACCGAAGAAGACGCCAAGGAAATCGAAGCCTCCAAGTGGGACCTCGCTTACGTTGCTCTCGACGGCAACATCGGCTGCATGGTCAACGGTGCCGGTCTCGCCATGGCGACGATGGACATCATCAAGCTTTACGGCAAAGAGCCGGCTAACTTCTGCGACGTCGGCGGCGGCGCCGGCAAGGAGAAGGTTGCGGCAGCCTTCAAGATCATCACGGCTGACCCGAAGGTCGAGGGCATCCTCGTCAACATCTTCGGCGGCATCATGAAGTGCGACGTCATCGCCGAAGGCGTAATCGCCGCGGTGAAGGAAGTTGGTTTGCAGGTTCCGCTCGTTGTTCGCCTCGAAGGCACCAACGTCGAACTTGGCAAGAAGCTCCTGAACGAATCTGGCCTTGCGATTACGGCTGCTGACGATCTGGACGACGCAGCCAAGAAGATCGTCGCGGCGATCAACGGCTAATTGAGGGACCGGAAATAATGTCTATTCTTGTTAATAAAGACACGAAGATCCTCGTTCAGGGTCTGACCGGCAAGACCGGCACCTTCCACACCGAACAGGCGCTTGCCTATTACGGCACGCAGATGGTTGGTGGTATTCACCCGAAGAAGGGTGGCGAAACCTGGACCGGTTCCAAGGGCGAAAGCCTGCCGATCTTCGCAACGGTTGCCGAAGCCAAGGAAAAGACCGGCGCAGACGCGTCCGTGATCTACGTTCCGCCGGCAGGTGCAGCAGACGCCATCATCGAAGCCATCGATGCGGAAATTCCGTTCATCACCTGCATCACCGAAGGTATCCCGGTCATGGACATGGTTCGCGTCAAGGCTCGCCTCGACCGCTCCAAGTCGCGCCTGCTCGGCCCGAACTGCCCGGGTATCCTGACGCCGGAAGAATGCAAGATCGGCATCATGCCGGGCTCCATCTTCCGCAAGGGTTCGGTCGGTATCGTTTCGCGTTCGGGCACGCTCACCTATGAAGCCGTGTTCCAGACCTCCAACGAAGGCCTCGGCCAGACCACGGCTGTCGGTATCGGCGGCGACCCGGTCAAGGGCACCGAGTTCATCGACGTGCTGGAAATGTTCCTCGCTGACGACGCCACGCAGTCGATCATCATGATCGGCGAAATCGGCGGCTCGGCTGAAGAAGATGCGGCGCAGTTCCTGATCGACGAAGCCAAGAAGGGCCGCAAGAAGCCGATGGCCGGCTTCATCGCGGGCCGTACGGCTCCGAAGGGCCGCACCATGGGCCACGCCGGCGCTGTCGTTTCCGGCGGCAAGGGTGACGCAGAGTCCAAGATCGCAGCAATGGAAGCAGCCGGTATCAAGGTATCGCCCTCTCCGGCGCGCCTCGGCAAGACGCTGGTTGAAGTCCTCAAGGGCTAAGACCACATGACATCGGTAACGGGCGGCGTGGCTTCAATGCCACGCTGCCCGATGCCGCAAGGAACGACAGACAGAACGGCATACCGCCCCGGCGGCAGACAGCAATAATCAAAGCGGCAGGCCGGCGAACGGCCCTAACGGCATCGAGGAGGCGGACGGATAAGTCCGCAAGAACACAATGGCAAGGCAAGAAGCGAACGAGCAGTTTCAGATCACGTCGTTTCTGGACGGCGCGAATGCAGCCTATATCGAGCAGCTCTATGCCCGGTACGAAGAGGACCCCTCTTCCGTGTCGCCGGAGTGGCAGAGCTTCTTCAAGGCGTTGTCCGATAATCCGGAAGACGTGAAGAAGGCGGCCAAGGGCGCCTCCTGGAAGCGCGCCAACTGGCCGATCCCGGCGAATGGCGAACTGGTATCCGCACTCGACGGCAACTGGGCCACGGTCGAAAAGGCCATCGAGAAGAAGGTTCAGGCGAAAGCTGAGGCCAAGAGCGCCGACACCGGCAAGCCGGTCAGCCAGGCGGAAGTTCTGCAGGCGACCCGTGACAGCGTTCGCGCCATCATGATGATCCGCGCCTACCGCATGCGCGGCCACCTGCATGCCAAGCTCGATCCGCTCGGCATCGCGGTCGCGGTTGAGGATTACAACGAGCTGTCGCCGAAGTCCTACGGCTTCGAGGAAAGCGATTACGACCGCAAGATTTTCATCGATAACGTGCTCGGCCTCGAATACGCGACCGTGCGCGAGATGATCGATATTCTGGAGCGCACCTACTGCTCCACCATCGGCGTCGAATTCATGCACATGTCCAGCCCGGAAGAAAAAGGCTGGATTCAGGAGCGCATCGAAGGTCCGGACAAGGGCGTCGCCTTCACGGCTGAAGGTAAGAAGGCCATTCTGTCCAAGCTGGTCGAAGCCGAAGGCTACGAGCAGTTCCTCGACGTGCGCTTCAAGGGCACCAAGCGTTTCGGCCTCGATGGCGGTGAATCGCTGATCCCGGCGCTGGAGCAGATCATCAAGCGCGGCGGCCAGGAAGGCCTGGAAGAAGTTGTTCTCGGCATGGCCCACCGCGGTCGCCTGAACGTTCTGACCAACGTGATGGGCAAGCCGCATCGCGCCGTGTTCCACGAGTTCAAGGGCGGTTCGTTCAAGCCTGACGATGTCGAGGGTTCGGGCGACGTGAAGTACCACCTCGGTGCCTCCTCCGACCGCGAATTCGACGGCAACAAGGTTCACCTGTCGCTGACGGCCAACCCGTCGCACCTTGAAATCGTCAACCCCGTTGTCATGGGCAAGGCCCGCGCCAAGCAGGACCAGCTGGCCAAGGTGTGGGACGGCGACATCATTCCGCTGTCGGAACGCGCCAAGGTGCTGCCGCTCCTGCTGCACGGCGATGCCGCTTTCGCGGGTCAGGGCGTGGTTGCCGAAATTCTCGGCCTTTCCGGTCTGCGCGGTCACCGCGTTGCCGGCACCATGCACTTCATCATCAACAACCAGATCGGCTTCACGACGAACCCGGCTTTCTCGCGTTCGTCGCCCTATCCGTCCGACGTTGCCAAGATGATCGAAGCGCCGATCTTCCACGTTAACGGCGACGATCCGGAAGCGGTTACCTATGCGGCCAAGGTTGCGACCGAATACCGCATGAAGTTCCACAAGCCTGTCGTCATCGACATGTTCTGCTACCGCCGCTTCGGCCATAACGAAGGCGATGAGCCGGCGTTCACGCAGCCGAAAATGTACAAGGTTATCCGTGGCCACAAGACAGTCGCGCGCATCTATGCCGACCGCCTGATCGCGGAAGGCCTGATGAATGAAGGCGAATTCGAGAAGATGAAGGCCGACTGGCGCGCTCATCTCGAACAGGAATTCGAGGCAGGCCAGTCCTACAAGCCGAACAAGGCCGACTGGCTGGACGGTCAGTGGTCGGGTCTGCGCGCTGCCGACAATGCCGATGAGCAGCGTCGCGGCAAGACCGGCGTACCGATGAAGCAGCTCAAGGAAATCGGCAAGAAGCTGTCGACCATTCCGGAAGGCTTCAGCGCCCACCGCACGATCCAGCGCTTCATGGAAAACCGCTCGCAGATGGTCGAGACGGGCGAAGGCATCGACTGGGCAATGGCGGAAGCGCTTGCGTTCGGTTCGCTCGTTGCCGACGGCCATAAGATTCGTCTTTCCGGTCAGGATTGCGAACGCGGCACCTTCTCGCAGCGTCACTCGGTTCTCTACGATCAGGAAACCGAAGAACGTTACATCCCGCTCGCCAACCTTTCGCCGACGCAGGCCCGTTACGAAGTCATCAACTCGATGCTTTCGGAAGAAGCTGTTCTCGGCTTCGAATACGGTTACTCGCTGGCCCGTCCGAATGCGCTGACCCTTTGGGAAGCTCAGTTCGGCGACTTCGCCAACGGCGCGCAGGTGGTGTTCGACCAGTTCATCTCTTCGGGTGAACGCAAGTGGCTGCGCATGTCCGGTCTCGTCTGCCTTCTGCCGCATGGTTACGAAGGTCAGGGCCCGGAACACTCGTCCGCCCGTCTGGAGCGCTGGCTGCAGATGTGCGCCGAAGACAACATGCAGGTTGCCAACTGCACGACGCCGGCCAACTACTTCCACATCCTGCGCCGCCAGGTGAAGCGCGACTTCCGCAAGCCGCTGATCCTGATGACGCCGAAGTCGCTGCTGCGTCACAAGCGCGCCACCTCTTCGCTGGCCGAGCTTGCAGGCGAGTCCTCCTTCCACCGTCTCCTGTGGGACGATGCTGAAGTCATCAAGGACGGCCCGATCAAGCTGCAGAAGGATTCGAAGATCCGCCGCGTCGTCATGTGTACGGGCAAGGTCTATTACGACCTGCTCGAGGAACGCGAAAAGCGCGGTATCGACGATATCTATCTGCTGCGTATCGAACAGCTTTACCCGTTCCCGGCCAAGGCGCTCATCAACGAGCTGTCGCGCTTCCGCAATGCGGAAATGGTCTGGTGCCAGGAAGAGCCGAAGAACATGGGTGCGTGGTCGTTCATCGATCCTTACCTGGAATGGGTCCTGGCGCATATCGACGCCAAGTACCAGAAGGTCCGTTACACGGGCCGTCCGGCTGCCGCCTCTCCGGCGACCGGCCTGATGTCCAAGCACCTGGCGCAGCTTGCTGCGTTCCTGGAAGACGCGCTGGGAGAGTGAAAACTCTCCCGCATCGCCCCGCAAAAAAGACACCTGAATAACGGAACTAGATCATGGCCACTGAAATCCGCGTACCAACCCTCGGCGAATCCGTCAGCGAAGCGACCGTCGGCACCTGGTTCAAGAAGGTCGGCGATACCGTCAAGGCCGACGAACCGCTCGTTGAACTGGAAACCGACAAGGTTACCGTCGAAGTCCCGGCGCCTGCGTCCGGCGTTCTCACCGAAATCGTTGCGCAGAACGGCGAGACTGTCGGTCTCGACGCGCTTCTCGGCCAGATCGCCGAAGGTGCCGCCGGTGCAGCGACCTCTGCACCTGCCGCAGAACCGGCAAAGCCTGCTGCGGCTGCCGCACCGGCACCTGCTGCCGTTGCCGCACCGGCAACCGGCTCCATGCCGCCCGCACCTGCCGCCGGCAAGCTGCTTGCTGAAAACAACCTGTCCGCCGATCAGGTCGACGGTTCGGGCAAGCGCGGTCAGGTTCTGAAGGGTGACGTTCTCGCCGCTGTCGCCAAGGGCGTTTCGGCACCGGCCGCCGCGCCGGCTCCGGCTGCAGCCCCCCGCCCGGTTTCCGCAGAGCAGGATGCCGTTCGCGAAGAGCGCGTGAAGATGACCCGCCTGCGTCAGACCATCGCCCGCCGCCTGAAGGATGCGCAGAACACCGCCGCCATGCTGACCACCTATAACGAGGTGGACATGAGCGCCGTCATGGACCTGCGTAACCGTTACAAGGACGTGTTCGAGAAGAAGCACGGCGTCAAGCTCGGCTTCATGGGCTTCTTCACCAAGGCCGTGACTCACGCGCTGAAGGAACTGCCCGCCGTCAACGCTGAAATCGACGGCACGGACATCATCTACAAGAACTATTGTCACGTCGGCATGGCTGTCGGCACCGACAAGGGCCTCGTCGTTCCGGTTATCCGCGATGCCGACCAGCTCTCCATCGCCGGCGTCGAAAAGGAACTCGGCCGCCTCGCCAAGGCAGCGCGTGACGGTTCGCTCGGCATGGCCGACATGCAGGGCGGCACCTTCACCATCACCAATGGTGGTGTCTACGGTTCGCTGATGTCCTCGCCGATCCTCAATGCACCGCAGTCGGGCATCCTCGGTATGCACAAGATCCAGGAGCGTCCGGTCGCCATCGGCGGTCAGGTCGTCATCCGTCCGATGATGTATCTTGCGCTCTCCTACGATCACCGTATCGTTGACGGCAAGGAAGCCGTGACCTTCCTCGTTCGCGTCAAGGAAAGCCTGGAAGATCCGGAACGTCTGGTTCTCGATCTCTAAGACTGAAACAGGGGAGAAGAGGGATGGAAAACCTGGCCGGCGGGAATGGACCTTTCGTGTTCCTGCTGTCGCTCAGCGTCGTTCTTCTTCTCCTGCATATCTGCCTTCAGGCCATGTCCGCGACGCGGGAACTCGGCCTTGCCTGGAATGCGGGCGCGCGCGATACCCGGCAGGACCTCAAAGGGGTGTTTGCAGGGCGTGCGCAGCGCGCCTCGGATAATTTTCGCGAGACCTATCCGGCTTTCGTCGGTCTCACTCTCGCTCTTGCGATCGCCGGTGACGCTTCCGGCTGGGGGCTGACGGGCGGCTGGATATGGACCATGGCGCGCATCGTCTACATCCCGCTTTATCTGGCAGGCGTGCCCTATGTGCGGTCGACCGCGTGGGTCGTGTCCCTTGGCGGTCTGGTCCTCATGCTTGTCGCGCTGATCTGAGGTCGAGCCTATGCATCAATATCTCATCGAACTTGCATCCCTGATGGCGATCTTCTCCTTTGCGATCGTCTCGCCCGGCGCCGATCTCGCTATGGTCATGCGTCAGGCCATGGTGCACGGTCGCAGACAGGCCATCATCACCAGCTTCGGGGTGGGGACGTCTTTGATGTTCCACGTCACCTATACGATCCTCGGACTTGGCCTCATCATCTCCCAGTCGATCTATCTCTTCAACATCGTCAAATGGCTGGGCGTCGCCTATCTGATCTATATCGGCATCAAGGCGCTGCGCGCCGGCAAGACCGAATTGCCCGCCGCTGAAGATGAAGGCGTTCAGGCGAAAAGCAGCCAGACGGCGCTTAAGGCTTTCACGCTCGGTTTCGCGGCGAACGCGCTCAATCCCAAGCCGGTGTTTTTCTTCCTGTCGATCTTTTCGACAGTGGTTCACGCTCACACGCCGGTCGCCATCAAGTTCGGATACGGTCTTGTCATGGCGAGCTGCCTTATCCTGTGGTTCGTCGGTGTCAGCCTGTTCATGACGACGCCGCGCATGCGGGCTGCATTTCAGCGCGCCAGCCAATGGATCGACCGCACCAGCGGCGTGGTCTTCATCGCTCTCGGTATAAAACTCGCAACGGAAAAAGCGGCCTGAGTTTCAGGTCAAACGCAAGCAGGGCAATGATCCGGCATCTTGCCCGACATCAATCAGGAAAACGAACATGGCATATGATGTAGTTGTAATCGGCACAGGCCCCGGCGGTTATGTTTGCGCGGTCAAGGCGGCACAGCTCGGCCTGAAGGTCGCTGTCATCGAAAAGCGCGCGACCTATGGCGGCACCTGCCTCAATGTCGGCTGCATCCCCTCCAAGGCGCTGCTGCACGCGTCCGAAACCTTCGCCCATGTCGCCCATGGCGTCGATACGCTCGGTATCGAAGTCGCCGCGCCGAAGCTGAACCTTGAAAAGATGATGGGCCATAAGGACGGCGTGGTGAAGGCCAATGTCGACGGCGTTTCCTTCCTGTTCAAGAAGAACAAGATCGATGCCTTCCAGGGCACCGGCAAGGTGGTTTCCGCCGGCAAGGTTTCCGTCACCAACGACAAGGGCGAGAGCCAAGAAATCGAAGCGAAAAACATCGTCATCGCCACGGGTTCGGATGTTGCCGGCATTCCGGGCGTTCAGGTCGATATCGATGAAAGCGTCATCGTGTCCTCCACCGGCGCGATCGCTCTTTCCAAGGTTCCGGAAAAGCTCATCGTTGTCGGCGGCGGCGTCATCGGCCTCGAGCTCGGTTCGGTCTGGTCGCGTCTCGGCGCCAAGGTCACTGTCGTTGAATATCTCGACAATATTCTCGGCGGCATGGATGGCGAAGTTTCCAAGCAGGCCCAGCGCCTGCTCGCCAAACAGGGTCTCGATTTCAAGCTCGGCGCGAAGGTGACGGCCGTTGAAAAGACCGCTGCCGGTGCAAAGGTGGTGTTCGAGCCGGTCAAGGGCGGTGCTGCCGAAACGCTGGAAGCAAACGTCGTGCTGATCTCCACCGGTCGCAAGCCCTACACCGAAGGTCTCGGCCTTGCGGAAGCCGGCGTTGTGCTGGACAGCCGCGGCCGTGTCGAAATCGACGGCCACTACAAGACCAATGTCGATGGCATCTATGCGATCGGCGACGTGGTGAAGGGTCCGATGCTGGCGCACAAGGCGGAAGACGAGGGCGTTGCTCTCGCGGAAATCCTCGCCGGCCAGCGCGGCCATGTGAATTACGATGTCATTCCGGCAGTGGTCTATACGCAGCCTGAAATCGCTTCCGTCGGCAAGACCGAGGAAGAACTGAAGGCCGCAGGCATCGCCTACAAGGTCGGCAAGTTCCCCTTCACCGCCAATGGCCGCGCCCGCGCCATGCAGGTGACGGATGGTTTCGTGAAGATCCTTGCCGACAAGGAAACCGACCGGGTTCTTGGCGGCCACATCGTCGGCTTCGGCGCTGGCGAAATGATCCACGAAATCACCGTGCTGATGGAATTCGGCGGTTCTTCGGAAGATCTGGGCCGCACCTGCCATGCGCACCCGACCATGTCGGAAGCCGTGAAGGAAGCGGCGCTGGCGACCTTCTTCAAGCCGATCCACATGTGATCGGTGTTGGAGCCCTCTACTCCAACATTAAATTTCAGTCATCTGCCAAACCCCGGCTTGCCATGTAGGCCGGGGTTTTCCATACTCGCGCCACAGCCTGTCTAACCTTTTGATAAAAGGCAATAAAATGGCGTTTCCAAATCAAGTTTCCTTCACCGTTCCGCAGCGCATCATTCATTGGGCGATGGCGCTTCTGATCTTCTTCAACCTGTTGTTTCCCGATGGGATGGAACATGCCTACCGGCTGATGCGGCGGGGCGAAACACTGACGCCGGAACAGGTATCTTCGGCCAATATTCACGCCTATGTCGGCTTCACCATTCTGTTGCTTGCGGTGCTGCGCCTCTGTCTACGATTCTTCCAGGGCGTGCCGCCGCATCCCGCCGAAGAGCCGAGGCCATTTCAGATTGCGGCGAAGGTGGCGCATTTCACCTTTTATGCCCTGTTCCTCGTCCTGCCCCTGTCCGGTATTGCCGCTTATTACTTCGGCGCTCAGCCGGCCGGGCAGCTGCATTCCGGTCCCTTCAAGGCGCTGATGTGGGTGTTGATCGCCGGTCACGTCGTCGCCGTTCTGGTTCACCAGTTCTACTGGCGCACCAATGTCCTGAAGCGCATGACGCACGGCTGAGCGGCGGTTTGTCGCGTTTCCGGTTTCTCGGAAAAAGAGGAAGGTGACCCCTGCCGCATCGTGCGGCCGGGGTTCGGGAATGCAGGATATCGAAGACATATTGCCGGGCGCAGACTGGCGGGATTGCTATCAGGGAGAGATGGTGACGCCGGAGCCGTCCTCCCTCCATGTGAGCAGGCTCCTTCTCGATCATCCTCCGGCATGGATCCGCAGCCTTATGGCGCTTCGAAACCGCGTGGTGGCGCTTTTCGGTTTAAGAGCGGTCGAAATGGTGGCTGGGACGTCGGCAGGCGGTTTTCCAGTCCTGTCCTCCACGCCACAGCGGACTGTGCTGGGCTTCGACGACTGCCATCTCGATTTCCGGATCGTCGTCGATCTCGAAGAGAAGGAAAACCGCCAGCTGGTGAGTGTCACCACCATCGTCAGGCGCAAGAACCTGTTTGGGCGGCTTTATCTTCTTGTCGTCGGACCGTTTCACCGCCGCATCGTGCCGGCGACGATGCGGCCGTTCTGCGCCAACGTCCGGCCCGTCAGCATCGGGAGTGAGCCGGTCAATCGACCCGCGTGAGGGTGAAGCCTTCCGCGCGCAGCAATTCGACAAGGCCTTCCTCGCCCGGCAAATGCAGTGCGCCCACGGCCATGAAAACATTGCCCCTGGCAAGCTCGGGGGCGGCCCGTTCCGCCATGACGTGGTTGCGGTCGGTGATGATGCGCTGCTCGAAGGCGGCGTAGCCCTGTTCGCTTTCAGCCGCAGCCTTCTTGGGGTCCAGGCTTTTCAGCATGGGCATGGTCATGCCGATATCGCCGGCGACGTAAAGATCGGTCATGGTTGTCATGATGTCATCCATGCGGTCGCCCAGTTCGAGCGTTTCGATCAGCGCCTGAAGATGAAATTCCATCGGCAGCTCGGACATGGCCGTCAGCTGTTCCACCATGGTCTCCAGCCCGACAAGGTGTTTCCCGTCCGCGATGGCATCTTCGGCCAGCTTCTTGTCCAGAAAGGAGAGGCCGGTGGCCTTGCGGGCGAACTCACAGGCGGGAAGGGCGACGAAGCTCGAAAGCATCCATGGCTTCATTCGCGATACGGCGTTCAGCGGAATGCCGCGTTCCTTGAGGCCCTTTTCCAGACGCGCGACATTTTCCGGCGACAGGATGTCGGTGATCGATTTGCCATCCAGAAACATGGTGAGTTCGGGCTTGCTCAGCAGCGAGGCGGCGACCCTCTTGTCATCGACGATTTCGTCCGATTCCACGATCACCGTCGCGGCTTTCTCGAAGGCGGGGCTGGCGGCGGCAGGCATTTCCAGAACACGCGGATCGGTGACATGCATGGTGCCGAGAAGATAGGACGTGGGCGTTCCCGCCTTTTCGATGCGCCAGAAATTGCCCTTGCCGTTCGGGATCGCGGCCGCTTCCTGCTCGATCTTCGCGAGGGCCTGCGGATCGGTCTTGCGCATTTCCACGAGAATGTCGCTGCCGGTGCAGGTGATCTGCTGCGCGGCTTCCGCTTGCCCCAGCGAAAGCAAAGTCATGAGCAGGATTGCGACGGCGGTGACATGCAGGGCGGCAAGCAGCCACAGCAGGGCGTCGCCGGTCTTGCCCATCAGGGTGGCGGTGAGGTTTTGCGGTTTTATCAGGCTGTGCATCGGTCCAATCCGGTTGTCGTTCGCTTATAGAACGGCGGCTTGGATGTCTGGTTAATGATTATGGTTAACCATTTCCTGCTTCATGCGCGAGGATGGGCGTTGTCGTAGATTTCCAGCAGTCTTGCGGTGTCGACCCCGGTATAGACCTGTGTGGTGGAGAGGCTCGCATGGCCGAGCAGTTCCTGAATCGTGCGCAGGTCGCCGCCGCCGGCAAGAAGGTGCGTGGCGAAGGAGTGGCGCAGCGCATGCGGTGTGGCGTTTTCCGGCAGGCCGAAAGCGCCGCGCAGCTTCTGCATTTCCCTCTGGATGATGGCGGGCTGCAGCTTGCCGCCGCGTGCGCCAAGGAACATGGGCTCATCCGCCGACAGGGCATAGGGGCAAAGCTTCCTGTAGGTATCGACAGCTTCCGTCACCACCGCCAGTAGGGGCACAATCCGCGTCTTGTTGCCTTTGCCGGTAATGCGCAGGCTGCGGGCGCCGGGTGGGAAATCGGCCGGGGTAAGGCCAAGCGCCTCGGAAATGCGAAGGCCGCAGCCATAAAGCAGTGAAAGAACCGCGGCATTGCGGGCGGCGATCCATGGTTCGTCGTTCAATTGCGCTTCACTCGTGGTGATTTTCAGCGCCTGCCGGTCGGTCAGCGGTTTCGGTAGCGATTTCGGCTGTTTTGGTGCGCGCATGGCGGTGGCGCCTGCGGCATTCACCAGGCCTTTTTTCTGCAGGTGATGAAGCAGGGAGCGCAGGCCTGCCAGATGCCTGCCCAGCGAACGTGCGCCGGCGCCTTCCTTGCGCCGGTTGGCCAGAAAGGCGCGAAGATCGACCGGACGCAGATCGGCAATATCGGTGATTGAGGCCGGTTTGCCGATGTAACCGGTCAGGAATGTCAGAAATTGCCGGGTATCGCGCTCATAGGCCTCGACGGTATTGTCCGAAAGCCGGCGTTCGCCCGCGAGGGCGGCGAGCCAGGACTGGCGCTCGTTCAAAAGATCGGCTTGGGCAAATGTCAGGATTTCGGTCACGTGGCGTTCCTTTCCATGCTTCGAAACTATGCGCTTATGGTCAGCATTTGGTTAAGAGGTGGACTTTGCAAGGCGCGCCCACTACATCCGGGCGGTTTCCTTTTTCCTGTCGCCGGGGCATGGTCGCCACATCATGGCTAAAGATTCGTCCGATCTGTTTGGGGCTCTGTTCGACCCGCCGTCGCCCACGCGCACGGTGCCCGTTCTCGTGCCCATGCCGGCGCCCGGGCCTTACAGCTATTCGGTGCCCGAGGATATGGTGGTGGAGACCGGTTCCGTCGTGCAGGTGCCGCTTGGCCCCCGGCAGGTCTTTGGCGTGGTGTGGGACGATGCGGGCGAGAACGGCGTCGATCCGAAGAAGCTGCGGCCCATCACCAAAAGTTTCGAGTGCCCGCCGCTGAAGGCGGAAATGCGCCGCTTCGTCGACTGGGTCGCCGCCTATACGCTGTCTCCGCCCGGCCTCGTGGCCCGCATGGCGCTCAGAGCACCTGCCGCCTTCGATCCCGAGCCGATGATCGAGGGGCTGCGGCTGACCGAAGGCCGGCCGGAGCGCCTTACCCCCGCCCGCGAGCGGGTGATGGAACAGGCGGCTGAAGGGCATGGCTGGACGAAGAGCGGGCTTGCCCATGCCGCCGGCGTTTCGACCAGCGTTATCGACGGTCTCGTCAAGCAGGGCGTATTCGAGACGGTGTTTCTGCCGGCGCCGCCTGTCGTGGCCGAACCCGATCCTGACTATGTCGAGCCGCGTCTGGAAGGCCCGCAGAAACAGGCCGCTTCGGAGATACTCGAGGATGTGCGCAAGGGCGGGTTTCATGTTTCGCTGATCGACGGCGTCACAGGTTCTGGCAAAACCGAGGTCTATTTCGAGGCGGTGGCGGAGACGCTCCGGCAGGGCAGGCAGGTTCTCATCCTGTTGCCCGAAATTGCGCTGACGGCGGCCTTCCTTGAACGTTTTCAGGACCGTTTCGGTGCGAAACCGGCGGAATGGCATTCGGACCTGTCGCCGCGGATGCGAGAAAAGGTCTGGCGGCAGGCGGTGACGGGCGAAGTGAAGGTGGTGGCCGGCGCGCGCTCGGCCCTTTTCCTGCCCTTCGACAATCTCGGTCTCATCATCGTCGATGAGGAGCACGACCCGGCCTACAAGCAGGAAGACCGCGTCTATTACAATGCCCGCGACATGGCGGTGGTGAGAGCGCGGATCGCGGAATTCCCTGTCGTGCTGGTGTCGGCCACGCCATCGGTCGAAAGTCAGGTCAACGGTAGTTCGGGGCGTTACAACACCATCCACCTGCACACGCGGTTCGGCGATGCGGCGATGCCCGATCTGCACCTTGTCGATATGCGGCGTCATCCGCCAGAGAGGGGAGGGTTTCTTTCGCCCGTCCTGCTGCGCGGCATCGGCAAGACCATCGAAAAGGGTGAGCAGGCGCTCCTCTTCCTCAATCGTCGCGGTTATGCGCCGTTGACGCTCTGCCGGGTCTGCGGTCACCGTTTCCAATGCCCGCAATGTTCCAGCTGGCTGGTGGAGCACCGGTTCCGCAATCAATTGCAGTGCCACCAGTGCGGCCACAGCGAGCCGACGCCCGATCATTGCCCGGAATGCGGAACCTTCGATCATCTGGTGGCTTGCGGGCCGGGTGTGGAGCGCATCGCCGAGGAGGTGGAGAAACATTTCCCCGAGGCCCGCACCATCGTACTCTCCTCCGATCTCATGGGCGTCAAGCGCCTGCGGCTGGAACTGGAGGCGATCGTCAAGGGCGAGGCCGATATCGTTATCGGCACGCAGCTCGTCGCCAAGGGACATAATTTTCCGCTGATGACACTTGTGGGCATCGTCGATGCCGATCTCGGCCTTGCCAATGGCGATCCGCGTGCGGCGGAGCGAACATTTCAGCTGTTGTCGCAGGTGACGGGGCGCGCCGGGCGCACGGGGTTGAAGAGCCATGGCCTGTTGCAGACCTATCAGCCGCAGCACCCCGTCATGCAGGCCATCGTTTCGGGCGATGCATCGGCCTTCTACGAAAGGGAAATCGTGGAGCGGGAAAAAGCCGTTCTGCCGCCCTTCGGACGGCTTGCCTCGATCATCGTCTCCGCCGATACGCGCGGGGAAGCGGAAACCCATGCCCGGGGCTTGAGGGCCGCAGCCCCGCAGGTTGCCGGCATCATGCTGCTCGGCCCGGCGGAAGCGCCGCTCGCGCTCATCCGTGGCCGCCACCGTTTCCGCCTCTTGGTGCACGGGCGGCGCAATTCCGACATGCAGTCTTTTCTCCGCACGCTTCTGGCCAATGGCCCGAAAGAGCGCGGCAGTGTGCATGTGCAGCTCGATATCGACCCGCAAAGTTTCCTTTGAACTTTGCCGCCGGGGCGTTTTCCCGCTGTCATGACCGTGTCATAACGCAGCAGGCAGTCAAAATGATTTGGGGAACGAGATGGAGTTTTATTTTCCCGCCGAGTTCGGCGAGCAGCTGGCCTTCGGAGCGGCGGTGGTTTCGGCCGTGATGGGCCTTTTTTTCATGTTTGCGCCGGGTATTACGCTGCGTGCCTTCGGTCTGCAGCCGGCGGGTGAGCGCAGGGATGGTTATGCGCTTGTGCGTTCGTCGCTTGCCGGGTTCTATCTCGGTCTCGGCGCCGCCGCCCTGCTTCTCGCGCAGCCCATGGTCTATCTCGCCTTCGGTGCGGCTTTCGGCCTCAGTGTCTTTGGCGGCATTCTCTCCATACTCTCCGATGGTGGCGCAACCATGCGGAATTTCTTACTTCTGGTTGTACACTTTCTGCTCGCTGCACTGTCGTTGAGCTACGTGTTCGGGCTGGTCTGAAGCGGGCTTTTTGCCTTTTGTGACGCACAGATGCCGCATCCTGGGCGAAATCGGAAAATTTAAACGCATTCCCCCTTGCCCAAACGGCGCTTTCCGCTATTACGCGTGTTGCGAGTCCCGGCGTCCTATGCTAGACGGACCGCGAAATTGGGAAAAGGCAGGGGGGAATTCCGGTCTTTTTCGGGGAAATTGAAACGATTTCAAGAATTTGATGCGGTGGAGCCCCATCGCTGATGGTCTTGGACGATTAGCAGGGAAAAAGTGCCCGTGGCAGACACCTCCCATGGAACATCCGGTGTAGCGGAAAGGTATGCGTCGTCGCTTTTCGAGCTTGCTTTGGAAGCGGGTGCGGTCGAAGCGGTTCAGGCCGATCTGGATAAGTTCGGCGCACTTCTCGACGAAAGCGACGATTTGAAGCGTCTGGTTGCGAGCCCGGTGTTTTCCGCCGAGGATCAGTTCAAGGCAATCACCGCGATCTGCGAAAAGGCCGGCATTGCCGGTCTCGCTCTCAATTTCCTCAAGGTCGTTGCGAATAATCGCCGTCTCTTTGCCGTTCCCGGCATGATCCGCGCCTACCGCACCATTGCCGCCGCCCACCGCGGCGAAATCACCGCCGAGGTCACCTCGGCACATGCGCTCGACGAGGCGCAGGAAACTGAACTGAAGGCGGCGCTGAAGAGCGTTACCGGCAAGGATGTGGCGGTTTCCGTTACCGTCGATCCGTCGATCCTCGGCGGCCTGATCGTCAAGGTCGGCTCTCGCCAGATCGATACGTCTCTTCGCACCAAACTTTCCACCCTTAAGCTTGCACTGAAAGAGGTTGGCTGATGGATATCCGCGCCGCGGAAATTTCCGCAATTCTGAAAGATCAAATCAAAAATTTCGGCAACGAGGCGGAAGTCTCGGAAGTCGGTCAGGTGCTTTCCGTCGGTGACGGTATCGCCCGCGTCTATGGCCTCGACAATGTTCAGGCCGGCGAAATGGTCGAGTTTCCCGGCGGCATTCGCGGCATGGCGCTCAACCTCGAAGCCGACAACGTCGGTGTGGTTATCTTCGGTTCGGACCGTGACATCAAGGAAGGCGACACCGTAAAGCGGACTGGCGCTATCGTTGACGTTCCGGTCGGTCCGGAGCTGCTCGGCCGCGTCGTTGACGCGCTCGGCAACCCGATCGACGGCAAGGGCCCGATCAATGCCGCCAAGCGTTCGCGCGTCGACGTCAAGGCTCCCGGCATCATTCCGCGCAAGTCGGTTCATGAGCCGATGTCGACCGGCCTCAAGGCCATCGACGCGCTCATCCCGGTTGGCCGCGGCCAGCGCGAGCTCGTCATCGGCGACCGCCAGACCGGCAAGACCGCCATCATCCTCGATACGATCCTGAACCAGAAGGCCATTCACGACAATGGCCCGGATGGCGACAAGCTTTATTGCGTCTACGTCGCTATCGGTCAGAAGCGTTCGACCGTCGCCCAGTTCGTTAAGGTTCTGGAAGAGCGCGGCGCGCTGCAGTACTCGATCATCGTTGCTGCTACTGCTTCCGACCCGGCTCCGATGCAGTACCTCGCTCCGTTTGCCGGTTGCGCCATGGGCGAGTACTTCCGTGACAACGGCAAGCACGCTCTCATCGGCTACGACGACCTTTCCAAGCAGGCCGTTGCCTATCGTCAGATGTCGCTTCTGCTGCGCCGCCCGCCGGGCCGCGAAGCTTATCCGGGTGACGTTTTCTACCTCCACTCCCGTCTTCTCGAGCGCGCTGCAAAGCTCTCCGACGAAATGGGCGCTGGTTCGCTGACGGCTCTGCCGGTTATCGAAACCCAGGGTAACGACGTTTCGGCCTTCATTCCGACCAACGTGATCTCGATCACCGACGGCCAGATCTTCCTTGAAACCGACCTGTTCTATCAGGGTATTCGCCCGGCCGTTAACGTCGGTCTGTCGGTTTCGCGCGTTGGCTCCGCCGCCCAGATCAAGGCGATGAAGCAGGTTGCCGGCTCGATCAAGGGTGAACTCGCCCAGTATCGCGAAATGGCCGCCTTCGCCCAGTTCGGTTCGGACCTCGACGCTTCCACGCAGCGCCTGCTCAACCGCGGCGCCCGCCTGACCGAGCTTCTGAAGCAGCCGCAGTTCTCTCCGCTCAAGACGGAAGAGCAGGTCGCGGTGATCTTCGCCGGTGTCAACGGTTACCTCGACAAGGTTCCGGTCGCACAGGTCGGCAAGTTCGAGCAGGGTCTGCTTTCCTACCTCCGCTCGGAAGGCAAGGCGATCCTCGACACCATCCGCACGGAAAAGGCTATCAGCGACGATACCAAGGGCAAGCTCAAGGGCGCCCTTGATAGCTTCGCCAAGTCTTTCTCGTAATCAGGGCTCTTTTACTCGGACGGATAACGGATGCCTTCACTAAAGGATCTGAAAAACCGCATTGCCTCCGTAAAGGCGACGCAGAAGATTACCAAGGCGATGAAAATGGTCGCCGCGGCGAAGCTTCGGCGCGCCCAGGAAGCTGCGGAGGCCGCCCGGCCTTATTCTCAGCGCATGAGCGCCGTTCTCGCCAACATCGCCAAGGCGGTCGAGGCGGACGTTGCTCCGGCGCTGATGACCGGCACCGGCAAGGACGACGTGCACCTGCTCGTCGTCTGCACGGCTGAACGTGGCCTTTGCGGCGGTTTCAACTCGCAGATTTCCCGTTTTGCCCGCGATCACGCCCGCAAGCTGATTTCGGAAGGCAAGACGGTCAAGATCATCACGGTTGGCAAGAAGGGTTACGACAGCCTTCGCCGCGAATTTGCAGCCAACATCATCGAGCGCATCGAACTGCGCGACGTGAAGAAGGTCGGTTTTGAAAATGCCGACCAGATCGCCAAGAAGGTGATCTCGCTCTTCAACGCGGGTGAGTTCGATGTCTGCACGCTGATCTATTCGGAATTCAAGTCCGTCATCAGCCAGATCCCGACCGGCCTGCAGCTCATTCCCGCCGCAACGCCTGTTGTGGAAGAGGATGCCGCGACGCAGAACGCCGTCTACGAATATGAGCCGGATGCGGCTTCTATTCTGGAAGACCTTATTCCGCGCAACATTTCGGTTCAGGTTTTCCGGGCTCTGCTCGAAAACGTAGCCGGTGAAATGGGCGCCAAGATGAGCGCGATGGACAATGCAACGCGCAATGCCGGTGAGATGATCAACAAGTTGACGCTGTCCTACAACCGTCAGCGTCAGGCTCAGATCACCAAGGAACTCATTGAAATCATTTCGGGCGCGGAAGCGCTCTGAGGTAAGGAAAGAGGGTAAGGATAATGGCTAAGGCAGCTACCCCCAAGAAAACCGCAGCGGTGAACGGCGCGGGCAAGGTTACCCAGGTTATCGGCGCTGTTGTCGACGTGGCGTTCGAAGGCGAACTGCCTCCGATCCTGAACGCGCTCGAAACCGAGAACAATGGCAACCGCCTCGTTCTGGAAGTCGCGCAGCATCTCGGCGAAAACGTCGTTCGCACCATCGCCATGGACTCGACCGAAGGTCTGGTTCGCGGTCAGGGCGTCGTCAACACGGGTGCGCCGATCGAAGTTCCGGTCGGTCCCGAAACGCTCGGCCGCATCATGAACGTCATCGGCGAGCCGGTTGACGAAGCCGGTCCGATCACCACGGCCAAGAAGCGCGCCATCCACCAGGACGCGCCGTCTTACGTCGAGCAGTCGACGGAAGCACAGATTCTCGTCACCGGCATCAAGGTCGTCGACCTTCTGGCTCCTTACGCCAAGGGCGGTAAGATCGGCCTGTTCGGCGGCGCCGGCGTTGGCAAGACGGTTCTCATCATGGAACTCATCAACAACGTCGCCAAGGCGCACGGCGGTTACTCGGTATTCGCCGGTGTTGGTGAGCGTACCCGCGAAGGTAACGACCTCTATCACGAAATGATCGAGTCGAACGTCAACAAGCTCGGCGGCGGCGAAGGCTCCAAGGCAGCACTCGTTTACGGCCAGATGAACGAACCGCCGGGCGCCCGCGCCCGCGTCGCTCTGACCGGTCTGACGATCGCTGAAAACTTCCGTGACGAAGGCCAGGACGTTCTGTTCTTCGTGGACAACATCTTCCGCTTCACGCAGGCTGGTTCGGAAGTATCGGCTCTGCTCGGCCGTATTCCTTCGGCCGTGGGCTACCAGCCGACGCTCGCAACCGACATGGGCCAGATGCAGGAACGCATCACCACCACGACCAAGGGTTCGATCACCTCGGTTCAGGCCATTTACGTTCCCGCCGACGACTTGACCGACCCGGCACCTGCCACCTCGTTCGCGCATCTTGACGCAACGACGGTTCTGTCGCGTTCGATCGCTGAAAAGGGTATCTACCCGGCTGTTGACCCGCTCGACTCCACCTCGCGTATGCTTGACCCGATGATCGTCGGCGAAGAGCACTATGAAGTGGCTCGTAAGGTTCAGTCGACCCTGCAGCGCTACAAGGCTCTCCAGGACATCATCGCCATCCTCGGCATGGATGAACTGTCGGAAGAAGACAAGCTGACGGTTGCCCGCGCCCGCAAGATCGAGCGTTTCCTGTCGCAGCCGTTCTTCGTTGCTGAAGTCTTCACCGGTTCGCCGGGCAAGCTCGTCGCTCTCGAAGACACGATCAAGGGCTTCAAGGGCCTGGTCAATGGTGAGTATGACAACCTGCCGGAAGCTGCTTTCTACATGGTCGGTTCGATGGAAGAAGCCATCGAAAAGGCAAAGAAGCTGGCTGCCGAGGCTGCCTGATCATGAATTGGCGGGCGCGTGGCTCTAGCCGCGCGCCCTGCCGACAATGGTGGCGAACCGGAACGGCTTTCGCCTGCGTTGTAAAAGACAAGTCCGTGACGCCCGCGTAATTGAAAAGAAGTGAATAGCCATGGCTGACAGTTTCAAATTCGATCTCGTTTCCCCGGAGCGTCTGCTCGTTTCCGAAACGGTTACGGAAGTCGTCATCCCGGCTACGCTGGGTGAAATGACCGTTCTGGCCAATCATGCGCCGACGATGACCACGATCAAGCCGGGTCTGGTAACGGTGAAGTTCGCTTCCGGCGAGACGCATAAATATGTCGTCTTCGGCGGTTTTGCCGATATTCTGCCGACCGGCTGCACGCTTCTCGCCGAATCCGCCGTTTCGGCCGACGATATGTCTCCCGACACGCTGCAGAAGCGTATCGATGCGGCCAAGGCCGAAATCGAAGAGGGCAATCATCATCATGAACATCTGACTAAGCTTGAAAAGCACCTTTACGAACTGACGAACCTGCATGAGGTTCTCGTCGCTGCTTGAAAGCACCGGGCGGGTTCGAAAGAATGACTGCCCACAAAAAACCTAAAGCAGAAAGCGGCCGCTTCGGTCGCTTTTTTGTTTTGGGCTGTTACCTCCCCATATCAGGCGAAGCATGGCTGCTTTCGCATAGAAACCCGTCACCTGGCCTGATCTGAGCTTCTGAACGGCGTTGGCGGGATTGCATCAGTGATGGACGTGCGGAAAATGGGTGAGGCAGGGAGCGCCTTCAACGGGCGCACCCGGGAAACCGATTCCGATTTTCAGGGCTTTCGGTTAGATGTGATACCGGGAAGAAATGCTGCTTTGAGATCGTGAGAGAGACGAAGCGGATTTTCGTCATGGAGGAGTGATCGGCGTGTCGGCAGAGGCAAGTTACCGAAGGGTCGCAAGAACCGCTTTGCGCGAAGGGGCCATAGTGGAGGGCGAGAGGGCGGTGCCGGAGGAGGTGCCGGTTGCCTTTTCCTATGGCGGCAGCACCCATGCCGTTATGATGGCCAGCCCCGCTGATCTTGTCGATTTCGCGGTCGGTTTCAGTCTTACGGAAGGCATCATATCCACAAGGGTGGAAATCCGTTCCATCGAAGTGATCGAGGCCGGGCAGGGCTTCGATGTTCAGGTGGATTTGCAGGATGCCAATGCGGATGCGCTGAGGGCAAGACGGCGGCATATGGCAGGCCCCGTCGGCTGCGGTCTTTGTGGCATCGAATCCATAGAACAGGCGGTCCGTGTGGTACCGGAGTTGAGCGGCGTGGAAGTCTCCGTTGAGGGTGATGATATCGTTGCCGCGGTGAAAGCGCTGAATGAAGCGCAAAGCCTCAATCGCGAAACGCGGGCAGTTCACGGCGCGGGTTTCTACAATCCTCAAAAAGGGCTGCTTGCTGTCCGCGAAGATGTCGGCCGCCACAATGCGCTCGACAAGCTCGCAGGTGCGGTCGTCAATGCGGACCTATCGCCCGATACGGGCATTGTGGTGGTCACCAGCCGACTGTCGGTGGAAATGGTCCAGAAGACGGCCATTCTTGGCAGCCCCATTCTGGCGGCGATCTCCGCGCCTACCGCGCTTGCCATCGAAACGGCCGAGAGTTCGGGTGTCACACTTGTGGCGCTGGTGAGAGGTGAAGATTTTGAAATCTTCACCCGGGCGGATCGTATCATTCTATAAACATTGAGACCGCCGTTTCCCGGCGGCCCTTGGCTTCAGAGCGGGCCTAGAACTCCGCCCATTCGGCCGCTGCGTTTCCGTGAGACCTTGGCGCGGCGGCATATCGCGGTTGCGGCGTCGGGAGCCGGGTGACGACGGCTGGCTTTTTGTCGGCCGGGCGGACGGGCGATGCCTCATGCGATATTCTGAACTGCCGCAGCAATTCGTGCAGATTTTCCGCTTCCGTGGCGAGGCCGTGGCTGGCGGCGGTGGTTTCCTCCACCATGGCGGCGTTTTTCTGGGTGGCCTGATCCATGACGTTGACGGCCTGATTGATTTCGCTGAGACCATTCGCCTGCTCGCGCGAGGCTTCAACGATCGCCGAGACATTGGTGTCGATCTCGCTCATCTGCGACTGGATATCCCGGAGCGCGCCGCCGGTTCTGCCCACCAGATCCACACCGTTGGCGACCTGCTCGCGGGAGGTGTTGATGAGGGATTTGATTTCCTTGGCCGCAACGGCGGACCGTTGTGCGAGTTCGCGAACCTCCTGCGCCACGACGGCGAAACCCTTGCCCGCTTCCCCGGCCCGGGCGGCTTCGACACCCGCATTCAGGGCCAGAAGATTGGTCTGGAAGGCGATGTCGTCAATGACACCGATGATATTGGTGATTTCACCCGAGGAACGCGAAATCGCGTCCATGGCGGAAATTGCCTGCTGGACGATATCGCCGGAATGTTCGGCATGTTCTCTCGTTCGCAATACCAGCTTTCCGGCCTCGCCGGCGCGCTGGCTGGCATCGGTAACGGTGGTGGTGATTTCCTCCAGCGCGGCTGCGGTCTCTTCCAGTGAGGCGGCCTGCTGTTCGGTGCGCTGCGAAAGCTGATCGGCGGCGATGCGGATTTCACCGGAGCCCGAGGCGATTGTCGAGGCATTGTGGGCGATGGTCTGCATGGTGGCCTGCAGCTTGGCGACGACTTCGTTGAAGTCCGCGCGCAGCTTTTCCATGCTGGGCACGAAGCTGTTGTCGAGGCGCTGCACAAGATCACCTTCGGCCAGCGCCCGCAGGGCATCGGCAAGCACACTGATGGCGCTCATGCGCGGCGTGACATCGGTGGCGAATTTCACCACTTTGACGACCTTGCCCGCCTCGTCCAGCACCGGATTATAGGCGGCCTGGATCCATATTTCCTTGCCGTTCTTTCCGTATCGGACAAATTCATCCGAGATGAATTCCCCTGCCGCCAGTCGCGGCCAGAAATTGCCATAGGCGGGCGAGGCGGCATAGGCTGGATCGCAGAACATGCGGTGATGCCTGCCCTCGATTTCCTTGAGGTCGTAATTCACCGTGGCACAGAAATTCGGGTTGGCGGTAATGATGGTGCCGTCCGGGAAAAATTCGATTGTGGCCTGCGAACGGGAGAGCGCCTCCATCTTGCCCGCATCGTCCACGGCCTTGATTTTCTTGGCGGTGATGTCGGTGGCGATCTTCACGACCTTATAGGGTTTGCCGGAACGGAAAACCGGGTTGTAAGAGGCCTCGATCCAGATAACCGAGCCGTCCTTGCGGATACGGCGATATTCCCTGGCCTGGAACTCGCCACGGGCGAGAGACTCCCAGAATTCCTGATAGGCCCGCGACCCGGCAAGCTCGCTATCGCAGAAGATGCGATGGTGCTTGCCGACGATCTCAGTGAGATCATAACCCAGCGCCGTGCAGAAATTTTTATTCGCGGTGAGGATATTACCCTTGAGATCGAATTCTATGACCGCCTGCGATCTCGATATCGCATCGAGCATATTTCTGTTGTCTGCGCTTTTACCTAACCCCAGCATTATACGTCCCCCAAAAACGGCCCACGGCGCGGCGAGCCGCACAGGATATGCGGTCCGCGTCGTATCATGTTGAACAACGAACAGGTTTGCCGCCGAAGGCAGCAATGCAGGCACTTCCGTCTCTCCGCCTCGGTCAGGTATCGGGCCAGCGTGATATTCGTGCCGGCGCGATACTGTTCCACGGCCTTTAATATTAGATATCCATAATATTAAAATGTTCTTATTTAATAAGGCGAGGTAAAGAGTAAAAACAAAACCGCCGGGCGAGTGCTCCGGCGGTCTGGATTGATCGATACTCTTCTTGTGGCGTGGCCAGCCGAAAAGGCCTGATTAGGCCGCGAGATCTTCCGCTTCGGTTCCCTTGAACATTTTCGCAAGGTTCAGGAAGCAGATCATGCCATGTTCGTTAGCGATAATGCCTTCCGAATAGGACTTGTCGAAGGAGGCCGAGATTTCCGGAACCGGCTGAACCTGGTTTGCCGGGATCGTCAGAATGTCGGAAACGCGGTCGACGAGCATGCCGATGACCATGTTGTGCACTTCCGCCACCACAATCGCGCTTCTCTCATTGGCGACGGTGCTCTTCATGCCGAGCTTGTGAGCCAGATCGATGATCGGAATGACAGAGCCGCGCAGGTTCATGACGCCGATGACGTCTTTCGGCGCGTGGGGAATGGGCGTGGAAGGCGCCCAGCCGCGAATTTCGCGGATGGTCGTCGTCTTTACGCAGAATTCCTGATCATGCAGGCGGAACGCGATGATTTCGAGCGTCTCACCGCCAAAATTGGTAGAGTTAATCATTGCCATCAGAATTCTTCCCAATGCTCGCTGTGGAGGCCGGCGCAAGTGCACCGACACTTGCATATGCGGATTTGGCGTTCTGCCTGGTGCCTGAACAGCCGGAAACAATATTTCCGTCTTCAATGGATGATTTGTATCATCAGATGGTTTCGCAAACCTAAATGCGAAGCTGCGCTGGAGTATTTTCGCTTTTCTTCGAAACGCGAAAATACTCTCTTTGATTTTACGCATTGTCCGGACGAAAAAACCGCCACGCACTTTTACTGGGAATGCTAATATTCCTTCTCGTAAAATATGCCGGCTGCGCCTTCACCATCGCCGCCCGCTTCCCCGCGTAGCTTCACACCCCGTCCGACATCGAGGTTGATGATGGCTTTTGCGCCGGATTCGCCGCTTTGCTGCAGCTCGAGATAGGTTCTTTCGTTTAGATATTTACCGGCGGAAACGCGGGCCTGCCCTTCGGAATCGGTCGAAATATCGAGATCGTCGACGCCGAGATTGCTTCTGAGCTTGTCGAACAGCGAGGTGGAACGCCCACCGGCCAACTGGGCGGCGGCATCGGCCAGCCTTGCGATCTGCAGAGCCGAGAGTTTCGACATGGACTGGCCGAAGATCAGCTGCGCCATAACTTCATCCTGCGGCAGCGCGGGCGCCGAGGAGAAGGCAAAGGTCGGATCGTTGGCGTTGCCGGAAACGGCCACGGTGATAGTCGTCGAACCGACCGTCGAGTCGGCCTTCATATCGAGGACCGGAACGAGGCCGCCGCCGAAACTGATATTGCCGGTGGTGAAATCGAGGCGGCGAGTGAGGATTTCGAGCCGGCCACGGCGCATTTCGAAGCCGCCGGAAATGACGGGAACGGCTGCCGTGCCACGGATCGTCAGATTGCCCGTGAGTTCCGCATCGATGCCGCGTCCGCGCACGAAGATGCCGCTCGGTGCGTTCACCTGCAGATCGAGATTGATGGTGGACGAACTGCCGCTGCCGCCCTGATCAGCCCCGAGCGCCTTGGCCTGCGCGCGCACCTTCGGTGGCGCGTTCTTGTGCTTGACATCGATCTCCGTCAGCGAGGCCGGAAGCTTTTCCGGAATGGTGATGGCGCTTCTGTCCAGCGTCAGGTTGCCGCCCAGCACGGGGGAATTCAACAGCGGGCCTTTCAGCGTCAGCGTGCCGCTTACCACCGTCGTCACCAGCGTGCCGTCATTATAACCGGCGCGATTAAGCGTGATCGATATATCGGCGGGGAAACCGGAACCACCGGCTATGCCGACGCTGCCGGTTCCCGAGATCGTTCCGCCGCCCGCCAGCTTGCCCGTCAGTCGCGAAATGACGGCACGGTCGCGGTCGAAGGTGATGGTGGCGCCCAGATCGTTGATGGTCAGGTTTCGGCGTACGTCGGTCAGGCGCGTACCATCGGTGGTGATGCTGCCGGTAACGACAGGCGCGGAAGCGCTGCCGGAAATCTTCACATCGATGGCGGCGGTGCCGTCCACATCGAGGCCCTGCGCTGCGGTTTGCGCCGCGACGGCGGAGAAGGGCAGCCTGCCGGAAAACGCCATCGAAAGCGGACGATTGCCGGCGATGCCGAGCGAGCCGCCGCCGGAAAGCGACATGCCGCCCTGGCCGGATACATTGGTGTCGATCTGCAAGGTGCCACCGGCAAAACGGCCGTTCGCCTTGATGCCGAGCGCGGCAAGGCCTGCCGCACGTGTCTGCGCGACCTCGGCATTGGTCCAGTTCAGATTGTAATCGACCGCGGGGTTCGATGCCGCACCCTTGGCGCTCACCGTGCCGGAGATGCTGCCTGCCGCATCCAGCCCGGAGGCGAAGGCATTTGCGAGACTGGCGGGCAGCGAACGGATATCGGCATTGATATCGAGCGTCGACCCGGCGCTGCCGTTGACCTCGACGCGTCCTTCACCCGTGATGATGGTCAGATCGGAGATGCGGGCCGTGCCGTTCTGGATGGCGATGGTGCTCGGTTTTTCAAGGCGAACCGCAATGCCCTTGGGAGCGGCGGAAAAGGCGTCGACGCGCACCGTCATCGGAGATCCGCCGGTCTCTGCGCTGCCTTTTACCACCAGCGGCGCATTGTCGTAACGGCCATTGACGTCGAACTGCGTCGTTGTACCGGAATGGCCAATGGTGGCATTCAGGCCTGATATCGCGGCGGCGGCGGCATTGACGCTGTCGGCGCTGACCTTGCCGTTGATGGCGAGAGCCTGAAGATCGTCGATGGAAATATCGGCGGCGAGTTTGGAGATCGTTGTCGTGCCCTGGCGGATGCTGCCACCATTGGCCTTGATCGTCGCGGCAATCCGGCCATTGGCGTTGCTCAGGGCGATGTCGCCGGCAATATCGCCATCCGCCTGCTGCGCGGCGAGGGCGGCGAGCAGGGCAAGGTCGGGGAAGTTGAAGGAGAGATTGCCCGATGGCAGGAATTGCTGCGAGAATTGCAGCTGGCCGTTCAAGATATTCCGTCCTACGGCCACGTGCAGCTCAGGGACGGCCGTGCCGTTTTCGGTCTGCACCACATCGGCATTGGCGTCGATCTTCTGTCGGTCGAGGCTGCCGCTGACGGTGAGCTTTGCCTGAGGCGCGGTGGGATCGGCTTTGCCCGTTGCATTGACCTTCAGCGATTCGAGTGTTCGTCCGGCAAGGATTGCGCTTTCGGAACTCAGGGTGACGTTGAAATCCGGTGCTGTTAGCGCGCCGCTGGCTTCGATTGCAAAATCGGCGACGCCCTTCGCCTGTGGCGTCAGTTTTTCAAGAGCGGGAAATTTACCCGTCAGGCTGGCGCTCAATGCATCGTTTTCGAGGCCGACATTGCCGGTCGCTTCGATGGTTCCCGATTTGACGACGAGGTTTTCAAGGCTGGTGCGTCCGCCGACGGTCACGTCGATATCGCCCTGGAGGGCAATGGTGGTGTCGAACTTTTCCGCGAGGGCCGGTGGAAGGGTGGCGGGCAGCGCGAAGAGCTGCACGCTGGAGGTCAGGCGATTGCCGCTGAGATCGAAACTGCCGTTCAGCGTTCCACCGACACTGGCGCTTTCCAGCGTCGCGCCGTCGAAGCCAATGGCGGAAGAGGTGAGGCTGAGCGGCGCCTTGATGGTGAGGGGCGCCCGCACCAGCCGGTCGATATCGGGACTGACGAAGGAGGATTGCGCCACGGACAGCACTGTCGCGATCGTGCCGCTGCGGTTGGCGATGTTGAGATCGGCGCTCTCGGCCGTCAGCTTGACGTCATCGAGCCTGCCTTGCGGCAGGGAAAGGCTGCGCAACGATACCGTCGTGTTGAGATGCGCGGCGTCTGCACCGCCCTTGAGGGAAAGATCGAGGCCGTTGATGAGGGCCTGAACCTCGCCATTCTCCAGCGGCCAGCGAAAATCCACGGGGCCGGCGGTGCCGATGAGATTGGCGGCGAGATCGTTCTGACCGTTCGGATCGACCGTGCCTGACGCCGTCAACAGCAGGGTGCCGGTCTCCAGCGTGCTGCTGCCGATTTCGATGCGGCCCTGCGGCGAAAGGGTTGCATTTGCGTCGAGCTTTGTCTCGCCAGCAAAAAGCTGACGGAAGGCCGGAGGCAGAAGCAGATCGGGCTGACCACCGCCTGCAATTTCGATACGGCGGGTGCCATCATCTGCAAGAAGGTGGCGGCCGGTGACGTTGACGACAGGGTTGCCGGCGACATTGCCGCGCAGCGTGCCCGTCCAGTTGGAAAGCGGGCCTTCGCCGTTGAGGTCTATTGCCACCGCAGGCGTTCCCGGAAGCGAAAGCAGCGTGGCGAGAAGACCGCCTTCGGGCTCCTTCATCTCCGCTTTCAGCTTCAGGACATTCTCATTCGGAAGGAAGGCGATGTCGGCATTAACCTCCGCATCCGGCGCATTGAGCCGATGGGCGGTGAGCGATAGCCGCATATCGTCCTGGGCAGCCGTCAGGTTGCCTTCCGCGTTCAGGTCGAAGGGACGGCCGAGAAGCGACTGGCCAAGGCTGATATCGGGAAAGCTGAACTTGTCGACGGCGATTTCGATCGGCAGCGAGGAATTGCCGGAGCTCTTGGTCGATGTCTGCTCCGGGGCAAGCGGTTTGCGCTCGACATCGATCGATCCGGCCGAGACCCGGTCGGCATGGAAGGTGCCGGCAAGCAGCGAGAGCGGCGACCAGTCGACGGCGATCTGGTTCACGCGGGCATAGGGTCCCTGCCGGTCTGAAAGCGTGACATTGTCGAGCCGCAGGCGGCCGGTCAAAAGGCCGCTCGGGGGCGAAATCTCGATTACCTGATCTGGCGTGGAAACGAGCGATGAAATCTGCTTTGCGGCAATTCTTGCGCCCATCGGGGTAAAACCGACGAACAGAACCGCAAGCAACACCAGCACCACGCCGCACAAAGCAGCGTAGCCCAGCCATTTCAGCAATCGAATCAACGTTTTCATAAAGGGTAATCTACACTCTGTTGTAAGGGTGTTCGACTGCGGCGTTTAAAAAGACTGACCGATGCCAGCATAAATGCCGAAACTGTTGCCGCCATCGTATTTGTCGAGCGGCATGGCGACATCGAGACGCAGAGGCCCGAAGGGCGTCGCGTAACGCAGGCCGATACCGGCGCCAGCCCGGATATCGGAAAAATCGGGTGCCACGTCTTCCGAAACCACACCCGCATCGATGAAGGGGACGATGCCGATCGTATCGGTGACCTTGATGCGGGCCTCAACGGAGCCGACGACATAGGAGCGGCCGCCCGTCGCGTCGCCGGCGGCATTGTAGGGCGATATTTCCTGATAGCTGTAGCCGCGCACCGATCCGCCGCCGCCGGCATAAAAGCGCCTGGTGGTGGGTATGTCCTGCAGATCGCTGCCGCCGACCAGCACGCCGCCGGAAAGCTTTCCGGCCATGATCAGCCTGTCCTCGGCGCCAAGTCCCTTGTAGCCCGAAATGGAGCCTTCGAAAGAGGAAAAGAAGGTGCCGTTCAGTGCTTCGTAGCTCGGTTTGGCGGCCACCGAGGCGCGAAAGCCTTCGGTCGGGTTCAGTTTATCGTCGCGTGTATCACGAACGAATTCCAGCGGGATGGAGGTGGTGAGATATTCGTTCTTGCCGAATGCGTCTTCCGTATCGGCCCATTGCACCTCGAGGCCGGCTGCGGCTGTATCGGTATCGTTCAGCTCGTAGGCGAAACCGGCCGTGCCAGTCACGGTCTTGGCGTCGTATGTATCGGGGTGTTCGGTCTTGGCAATCAGGCTGGTCTTGAAGGTGGTACGTGGGTTGAACATGCCGGGCTTGGTGAAAGTGATGCCCGCCGAATAATCCATGCCTTCGACGCTCGATGCCTCTGCGATGCGCGAAACCGAACCTTCGATACGCAGCGATTCGGCCTGTCCGAACAGGTTCCTGTGGCCCCAATAACCCTGGAGACCGATGCCTTCCGTGGTGGAATATTGCGCGCCGACGCCGAAATAGCGGTGCTTGCCTTCCGAAACCTCGATGGTAAGCGGAATGGTGCCGTCGCGCGCCAGCGTTCCCGCTTCCTTGATGGTCAGGCTGGAAAAGACGCCGAGCTGCCGCAGCCGGTCGGCGGCCTTGCGCAGTTTTTCCGGCGAATAGGGCTCGCCGCCATTGAGGCGCGAATAACGGCGGATAAAATCGCCATCGACGGTTTTTTCACCTGTGACGGTCACCGTGCCGAGGGGCGCCACGGGACCGCCTTCGGCCGCCATGGTAATGTCCACCGTGTTTGTCGCGTGGTTGGCGACGGCCTCGCGTTTCGCCAGCTTCGCAAGCGGACGGCCTTCGGCCTTCAGATCATCGATCAACTTGTTGCCGGCGCGGATGATGGCGAGAGAACCCGCGTCGCCGCCGGTCGTCAGGCCATATTCCTCAAGGTTGCGGCCGGTGACATCGCCTTCAAGCCTGACATTGCCGAGTTTGAAGACCGGGCCGGGCGTAACCGTGATGACCACGGGCACCGGAGCGGAATGATCGAACACCGGATTGGGCGGCAGGCTATCCACATCCTTGCCGGCGACGGTGACCTTGACGATGCCGCCATAACGGGCGTTTTCATAAAGCGCCGCGATCAGCCTGTCCCGGTCGTCTCTTGCCTTTATCAGAAGGCCAAGATCGCCGGAGGCCGGCTTGTCCTTGTCGGCAAGGAGAAGCGAGCTGTTTTCCAGGCTGTCTTTCAGGGATTTATCGGCGTCCGCGGCATCCAGCGTGACGGCGTATTTAACAGGGTTGATAACCTCGACCTCCGGTTCTTCCGAACCCCAGAGGCGCATGCCGAACAGTTTGAAGGCAAAGGCGTCACGGGTAAACGCCGGATACAGGGCGAACGTCACAGCAACCGCAAGTGCGGTGCCAGCTTTCCGATACGCAATACCTGTCTTCGGGTTAGTTCGTGTTCTTCGCATAAGCTGCTTTATGGTTGAGCCTTTATTGTCGCCCTAACCCGTTTCCTGTCCGTTAACATTGCAATTTAATCATAAATAAACGGCTTTGAGGACCCTTGCGCTTGTGTTTTGCTGCCCAAAACGCAAAAAGCCCCGGGTGACCGGGGCTTCTGTGCAACGGTATTTCGCGAAGCGATTAGCGGCAACGCGCCGTGTAACGCTGACCGTACTGGTCGCGATAATAGCAATAGCCCGGCTCGGAAGCATTGCCGATGAGGGCACCGCCGACGCCGCCGATTGCCGCACCCACTGCCGCGCCACGAACGTTGCCCGTGATAGCTCCACCAATAACAGCACCGGAAACGGCGCCGATGGAAGCTCCCTTTTCAGTCTGCGTGCAGCTTGCAAGCGACAGGCCGACGAGCGCAAATATGATTGCCTTTTTCATGAAACTCTCTCCAACGTTACAATGAGCTCTTCGGCTCGGTAGGCGTCCCATATTTATCTGCGGCGACTGCTACCTCCGACCGCCACAGATAACTAACAATTCGATGTCGTTTAGGGAAGCCTCCTCTTACAGGCATTCCGCCGAGCGTAAATCGATTGCGTCCCAAACAACGGCGCGGCGCAAAAAAGGTTCCAAAAATCCGGGTTTTTTGATTTGAATCAATTTTGTACTTTTCATCGGGTTCTATAAACGGTTTATTGGAATGGTTCAAAACAACGGCGAATTGACGCAGACGCGGTTAAAGTGGCCCAAAAGGGTTGACGGTCCCCATGTCGGGGGAGAAAACGATCTGGTCAATTCTGGAGCATGGCATGGACTTCGAGGCATTTTTCACGACGGAACTGCAAAGCCTGCATTCTGAGGGACGCTATCGCGTTTTTGCGGATATCGAGCGCCAGCAGGGCAATTTCCCCCGTGCGACACGGTATAACGCCAATGGCGAGCGTAAGGATGTGACCGTCTGGTGCTCCAACGACTATCTCGGCATGGGCCAGAACCCGAAAGTCATCGAAGCCATGAAGGCCGCCATCGATCACTGTGGCGCGGGTGCGGGAGGCACCCGGAATATTTCTGGTACCAACCACTATCACGTCCTGCTCGAGCGCGAACTTGCCGATCTCCACGGCAAGGAATCGGCGCTGATTTTCACCTCGGGTTATGTCTCCAACTGGGCCACCCTCGGCACGCTCGGTCAGAAAATTCCGGGCCTGATCATTTTCTCGGATGCGCTCAACCATGCATCGATGATCGAAGGCATCCGTTACGGCCGCTGCGAGCGGGTGATCTGGAAGCACAACGATCTCGAAGACCTCGAAGCCAAGCTCAAGGCGGCGGATCCGAATGCGCCGAAGCTGATCGCCTTCGAATCCGTCTATTCGATGGATGGCGATATCGCTCCGATCAAGGAAATCTGCGATCTGGCCGACCGTTATGGCGCCATGACCTATCTCGACGAAGTTCATGCCGTTGGCATGTACGGACCGCGCGGCGGCGGCATTGCCGAGCGCGAAGGCCTGATGGATCGCCTGACGATCATCGAGGGAACGCTCGGCAAGGCCTTTGGCGTCATGGGCGGCTATATTACCGGTTCTACGGCGGTCTGCGACTTCATCCGCTCCTTCGCTTCCGGCTTTATCTTCACGACGGCCCTGCCGCCGTCGCTTGCCGCAGGCGCGATTGCTTCGATCCAGCATCTGAAGGCAAGTCCCTTCGAGCGCGCGCGCCATCAGGACCGGGTGCGCAAGCTGCGCGGCCTTCTCGATGCGCGCGGTATTCCGCACATGGACAACCCAAGCCACATCGTGCCTGTCATGGTGGGCGATGCCGCCAAGTGCAAATGGATTTCGGATATCCTGCTCGACAATCACGGTGTGTATGTGCAGCCGATCAACTATCCGACCGTGCCGCGCAAGACCGAGCGCCTGCGTATTACGCCGACACCGCTGCATAGCGATGCCGATATCGAGCATCTGGTCGGCGCGCTGCACCAGCTCTGGTCGCATTGTGCGCTGGCGCGGGCGGTGGCGTGAGGCCGCAATTTAGATAAGAGAAGACCGGGCCGCGTTTACGCGGCCTTTTCTTTGGTGGCAATCAATTCGCGGGCGTGACGACGGGCCTCCTCATCTGCTGCGAAGACATCGTCAATCGTGACGGCGGAGCGGCCGTCATGCATGCGGTCCATAACCGTTTCGACGATCTCGGCCATATCGAGAAAACCGATATTGCCTGCAACGAAAGCGTGAAAGGCGGTCTCCTCGGCGGCGTTCAGGGCGGCGCCCTGCAGACCGCCGCGCTCCAGCGCGGTGCGGGCCAGACGGATCGCCGGGAAACGGGCCTCATCCGGCGCTTCGAAATCGAGCCGCGCCAGTTTTGCGAAATCCAGCCGCTCGACACTCAGATTGCCGCGCTGCGGATAGGTGAGGGCATAAGAAATAGCAGTGCGCATGTCGGGAGAGCCGAGCTGGGCGATATAGGAGCCGTCGGTGTAACCCACCATCGAATGGATGATCGACTGCGGGTGGACGATCACCTCCACCTGATCGGACATCAGATCGAAGAGATATTTCGCCTCGATCATTTCAAGCCCCTTGTTGAACATGGAGGCGCTGCCGATGGAGACCTTCAGTCCCATCGACCAATTGGGATGGGCGCGGGCGATATCCGCCGTGACATTGGCCATCTCCTCGCGCGACCAGGTGCGGAACGGGCCGCCGGATGCGGTCAGCACGATGCGTTCCACGGCCTGCTTATGTTCGCCCGTCAGGCATTGGAAGATTGCGCTGTGTTCGCTGTCGACCGGGATCAGCCTGCCGCCGCCCTGCTTGACCGTGCGCAGAAAAACATCGCCAGCCGAAACCAGGCATTCCTTGTTGGCGAGCGCTATGTCTGCGCCACGTCGCGCGGCTGTAAGGGTAGGCGCAAGGCCGGGGGTTCCGGCAATCGCCGCCATCACCCAGCCGGCATCCGTCGACGCGGCCTCTTCGAGGCCGGATTTGCCCGCCGCAACCGCGATGCCGGTGCCGGCAAGGGCCGATTTCAGCGCTTCGTATTTGTCGTCCTCGGCGGTAACCGCCAGCCGCGCACCGAATTCCCGCGCCTGTTCCGCCAGAAGCGCGATGTTGCCCGCGCCGGTCAAAGCCTTGATCTCGAACGCGTCGCGGCCACCCAGCTGACGGACGACATCCAGCGTATTGGTGCCGATCGAACCGGTCGAACCCAATATTGTCAGCTTGCGTGGCATTTCACTGGCATTCGTCATTTTCAGTCCGTCGGTCGTTTCCGGTTCGCACCTCTCGGTGCACGTCGTTTTCCCGAAAACGCCATGCACTTTCGAGCAACATTCCTTAGCCTCTACCCGCGAAAACCAGCCATAACAAGGACAAAGCCGGGGCTATTGTTTTTGCGGAAGGCAAAGCCATATGCAAGAAAAACAATGAGAGGATATCGATGCGACGTTTTCTGGTTTCCAGCGGGTGGATTTTTGCGGCAAGCCTTGTGCTGGTCCTTGTCTTCATTCCTTTTGATCCGCGTCTTTCCGAAAGCGCGCAGGCGCTGCCAGGGGGCGTGGTCTCCTTCAATCGCGCCATTACCGATTTCGGAACCTTCCGCTGGATGCTCTATTCTACCGGCCTTCTGGCGATATTGGCCTATGTCGCCGCACGGGTTTTAAAGGCGCAGACCTATAATGGTCGGCTGAGGACGGCATGGCGGCTTCTTACCTATTTCTTCCTGACGATCGGAACGGCGAGCATTCTCGTCCATACGCTGAAATTCCTGATAGGACGGGCACGGCCTGAGCTTCTGCTGGAAATGGGCGCCTATAGCCTCACCCCATTTACCGGCGACAATCTCTATGAAAGTTTCCCCTCAGGCCATTCGACCGCCGCCGGGGCGTTTTTCGGCGCTTTCGCCATGTTGATGCCGCGCTTCCGCTGGGCGTTTCTCCTGCTTGCCCTCGTCATCGGTGTTTCGCGTGTCATCGTCGGCGCACACTATCCAAGCGATGTCGCCGCCGGGCTTTTGCTCGGCATGTGGACGGCCATGGCCTTCGCCTTTATCTTTGCCCGGTCCGAAATGCTGTTCCGGTTCGATGCGCAGGGCTGGCCGCAGCCGAAGAATGCAAACCTCCCGGCGGCGGATACACGATAAAGACCTAAAGCGGGATGTAGGGGGAAGGTGATGGAAGAAGGGACAATCGCTCCGGAAAATGACGGCAGGGCCGTTCAGCACATCCGCACGTCCGTCGCCGTGGCCGGCGGTGGGCCGGCGGGCATGATGCTTGGCCTGCTGCTTGCGCGCAGCGGTATCGATGTCGTCGTCGTCGAGAAACACGGGGATTTTCTCCGGGATTTTCGCGGCGACACCATCCACCCTTCGACGCTTGAATTGATGGAGCAACTCGGTTTCATCGATGAGTTCCTGAGCCTGCCGCATACGCGTGCGCCAAGGCTGAATGCGGTTATCGGCGGCGAGCGTATCACGATAGCGGATTTTTCCCGCCTGCCGGTCCGCCACCGCTTCATCGCCTTTATGCCGCAATGGGATTTTCTCAATTTCATCGTCGGCAAGGCGGGGCAATACGAAAATTTCCGATTGCTGATGAATGCGCCGGTGACCGGACTGATCGAGCGCGGTGGGCATGTCGGCGGTCTCACGGTCAGCACACCGGAAGGCATCATCGAGATCGAAGCCGATCTGGTGGTGGGGGCGGATGGGCGCAACTCCACCGTCCGCGAGGCGGCGGGGCTGGAAGTGCAGCGTTTCGGCATTCCGACGGAGGTGCTGTGGATGCGCCTTTCGAAACAGCCCGACGATCCGACGGAAACCATTGGGCATGCCGGCTCGCGGCAGGGTTTCGTCATGATCAACCGGGGCGATTACTGGCAATGCGGTTATGTGGTGCGAAAGGGATTTTTCGCCGACATAAAGCTGCAGGGAATTGAAGCCTTCAGGGACAGGGTTGCGGAAATCTGCCCTTTCCCACGCGAAAGGCTCGATGAGCTCAAGAGCTGGGACGATGTGCATCTCCTCACCGTCCGTATCGACCGGCTGAAGCGCTGGTGGAAACCCGGCCTGATCTGCATCGGTGATGCGGCCCACGCCATGTCCCCCGTTGGCGGTGTCGGCATTAATCTGGCCATTCAGGATGCGGTTGCGGCGGCCAATATATTGGTGCCGGTGCTCGTGTCCGGCCGGGCCATTGCCGATGACGATCTCGCCGCGATTGAAAAGCGGCGATCCTTCCCGACCAAGGCCACGCAATTTCTGCAGCGGATGATGCGTATCGGCGGCAAGAAGGGCCGGGCCGATGCGGAAAAACCGAAGGGACCGCCAGCCTTTGTGCTGGCCATCATGCGGTTTCCGCTTCTTTCCCATTTGACCGGTCGGCTGGTGGGGCTGGGTTTCCGCCGGGAAAAGATCGAGACGATGTGATGCCGCTCAGGCAGTGCCGGCGGCTTCTTTCTCATATTTGAGCCCGATAACGGCGGATCCGATCAGCCCCGGCTCGATGCGGCAGATGGCGGGTACGACCAGAGGGCGGTCGAAGCGCCTCAGAATGCGGCTCCTTACCACCTCGTCCAAAGCGGCGAGAAGCGCCTTCGAATTCGAAAGTCCGCCACCGACCGGCACGATGGTTGCGCCGGTAACGTTGATCACCATTGCCAGAGGCGAGGCGAGAATATCGATAAGGACATCGATGGTTCTTGCGGCCTTCGGATCGCCCGCCTGCCAGGCCGAAATAATATCCTCGCTGGTCATCGTCTGCTGGTGAAGATGCGAATGCAGTTTTTCCATGCCGCGGGCGCTGCCGATTGCGTCGACACAGCCGGTAAGCCCGCAACCGCATTCGAAACGCGGCAGCGAAACCGGCGGATTTCCGGCCAATGTCGCGGCCACCGGCCCATGTCCCCATTCGCCGGCGAAACCGCCGTCGCTGTTGATGAGCTTGCCGTCGATCACCAGCCCGCCGCCGACACCCGTTCCGAGGATGACGCCGAAGACCACGCGATGACCCCGTCCGGAACCGATTTCCGATTCGGCGATCACGAAGCAATCCGCATCGTTCGATACGATGACGGGAAGGTTCAGCGCCTTTTCCAGCTCGTCCTTCAAGACCCTGCCATGGATGCTCTGAATATTGGCGACAGTGGCCTTGCCGGTGTCGGGATCAATGACGCCGGCAATCGACAGCGACACGCAGGCGGGTGTACCGCCGCTATTGTCGATGACGGATTTCAGCCCGGCGGCGAAGTCTTCGAAACTGGTCTTGGGCGTCGGGATGCGCGGCACGGGCCGAATATCGTCGGGAGCGTAGGCAATCGCGCCCTTGATGGTCGTTCCGCCTATATCGAAACAAACGATCATGATTCAGGCTCCGGAACGGGTGGCATCGTGGATTTTTTCTGCGCCGATCCATGTCGAATGCATCTGAAGGTCGGGTGTCAGCGTGACGAAATCCGCATCGAAGCCGGGCAGGAGCTTACCTTTCCCGGAAGCGCCGATTGCCTCGGCGGGATAGGCGGACGCCATTCTCAAGGCCTCTTCCAGCGGTGTGTCCAGCTTTTCATGCATGAAGCGGATGCAGGAGAGCATATCGATATCCGCCCCCGCCAGCGTGCCGTCGGCCAGCGTCAGCCTGCCGCCGTTGCGATAGACGCGCCTGCCGTTCAGTTCGAAACCGTCATCATTCGTGCCGATGGTGGACATGGCGTCGGTGACGAGGAAAATGCGGCCGGGATTATTCTTGGCGCGAAGCGCAATGCCGATCGCTGCAGGATCGGCATGGAAACCGTCGGCGATCAGCCCGCAATCCAGCTTGCCGTTCGAAAGTGCCGCGCCCACCAGTCCCGGTTCGCGATGGCCGAGCGGGCTCATGGCGTTAAAGAGATGTGTCACCATGGATGCGCCGGCCTCGGCATAGGCCGTCGCAACGCTGAGGCCCACATCGGTATGGCCGAGGCTGACGACGATGCCGGCTTTGTGCAGCGCTGTGACCTGCGCTTCGGTTACGTTTTCCGGGGCGATGGTTGTCAGCACGAAGGGAAGCTTCGCCTTGCAGCCCGTCAGAACCGCAAGATCGGCCGTTTCCATCTTTCGGATCAGCGCCGGATCATGGGTGCCCTTGCGTGCGACGGAAAGATGCGGCCCTTCGAAATGCAGGCCGAGAAAGCCGGGCACCGCTGCCTTGTGCGCGGCGATGCCGGCTTCGGCGGCTTTGGCCGTGATATCCGGTCTGTCTGTGATGAGTGTGACCATCAGCGCCGTGGTGCCGAATTGTGCATGGGCCGAGCAGATGCGGGCAATGCCTTCCACGTCCGGCTCGTTGTTGAACATCACGCCGCCGCCGCCATTGACCTGAAGGTCGATGAAGCCCGGCGCAATGAGCAGTCCTTCCGCATCGATGATTTCGGCGTCTGCGGGCACGGATACGCGGTCGATGATGTTGGCAACGTGGCCATCACCGGTCACGAGCGCTTTGCCATCGTGCCACGCGGCGCCATCGAAAATGCGGGCGCCGACAAATGCCTTGGTGCTGCTCATTGGGTTTCCGTCACCTTCTTCAATGCCACGGGCGCATCCGGGTTGAAGCCGCGGGCGCGCGACAATTGCTCGATGAAGCCGTAAAACGGCGCGATCAGCAACAGGGCGTCGGTCAGCGGGTGATTGGTTTCCACAAACGGCAGGGGCTTGGCCGGGCTGCCTTTTGCGGAGGTAACGAAAACACTTGCGCCCTTGCCGGCGAGACCGGCCGCGATATCCGTCACGGAGGTTTCGGCGCGGTCACGCGCGGCAAAAGCGATGACGGGAAATTTCGGTGCGACCAGCGAAACGGGGCCGTGCATGACTTCCGCCGACGAATAGGCCTCCGCGTGGAGTTCGCAGGTCTCCTTGCATTTCAGCGCGGCTTCCGCGGCAATGGCCAGCGCCGGACCGCGGCCCAGCATATAGAGCGATTCCTCACCCTTGACCGCTTCGCCGATCTGGCTCCAGTCGAGCGCGATGGCCCTGGCGAAATTCTGCGGCAGGGCGCTGACGGCTTTGGCCAGCAGGCTGTCTTCCGTCCATTCGGCAAGGATTGCGAGGCCGGCGACGATGGAGTTGACGAAAGATTTTGTTGCGGCCACCGCTTTTTCAGGGCCCGCCTGGATATTGATGGCGTGATTGGCAGCATCGCCGAGCGGGGAGGGCAGGGTGTTGACAAGCGAGAAGGTGAGCGCGCCGCCCTTGCGGGCGCTTTCCGCCAGAGCGACGATGTCAGGGCTTTTGCCGGATTGCGAGACGGCGAAGGCCGCCGCCCGGTCCAGCCGCAGTTTCGTCTGGTAGATCGAGGCGAGCGAGGGGCCGAGCGAAGCGACCGGAAGCCCGGTCTGCAATTCGATCGCATATTTCAGGAAATGCGCGGCGTGGTCGGAGGAGCCGCGTGCAATGGTGACGATAACGGCCGGGTCACGGGCCTTCAGCCTGCCTCCGGCTTCGTGGAAGTCGGCATTGGCATTGTCAAGCAGGCGGGCGACTGCATCGGGAATCTCATCGATTTCCTGGCGCATCAGGGTTGTCATCGTTTCGTGTCCTTGATCAAGAGATTTGTCACTCGGGCCCCATCGTCAGTTCGGCGACGAGGTCATAGGCGTCGCTGCGGTACAGCGCGCGGGATATTTCCATGAGGCGCCCGCTTTCCAGATAGGCCATTCGCTGTACGGAAAGCGCTGCCGAACCCGGCGGAACTCCAAGCAGCAATGTTTCCTCATCGGTGAGGTTACGGGCGGAGATGCGCTGAATGGCGCGCACCGGGCGTATGCCGTTTTTCTCGAGTTCCAGATAAAGCGAGTTTTCCACCAGTTGCGGGTCAGGCAGGATATCGCCCGGCAGGCTGGTGACTTCGAGTGCGATTGGTTGGTCATTGGCAAGACGCAGACGCGTGAGCCGCGCCACCATGGCGGATTGGGAAAGGCCGAGCGCCATCATCTCGTCGCCGGTCGGGTGGAACAGGCCTCTGTCCAGCCAGCGGGTGCTCGCCGTCATTCCACGCCGGCGCATGTCCTCGGTAAACGAGGTGAGTTTGGTCAGGGGCTGCTGCATGCGGGTGATGGGCTTGACGACGAAAGTACCCGAACCATGCCGGCGAACGAGAAGGCCGTCGCGGACGAGATCGTCCACCGCCTTGCGTACCGTGACGCGGCTGACGCAGGCGCTTTCGGCGATATCCCGCTCCGGCGGCAAGGCGTCGCCGTGCTTCAGGCGGCCGCCATTGATGGCGTCTTCAATCGTCTGGCGCAGTTTCAGGTAAAGCGGGCCGCCGCCTGATTGCAGGTCGTCCAGATTAAGCGTTGCCCCGTTCATCCATAACCTCTGTCACGATCCATGTGGTCGGCGATATGGCCGGCTCTGGCTATATCATATGCCGCGCAATCGGCAATACCAAAATAGAACCATTGCTAGATTTGTACGATTAATCGGTGGTTTTTTCGATATTTTGCCGAATAGTAAGGCTGTATGCTTGATATTTTCGCATTAACCAAAAAAATTTTCTCGATAACGGAATTGCTCTGGACGATTGGCATTTTTTTGGTATTGTTTTTTGCATCGGTGGTCGGCGGCGATCCGTTTCGCGTCCGTCGCGCCGGAAAAGTCGGTTTCCGACTCGCGGCAGCGTTTGCGAAATCGAATTTAGCTTGACCGTTGTGAAAATTAATTTCATCGTGGCAGGAAATTATCGCAGATAACTGGATGACCAGCACAGAAATGGTCGCTTCTGCGAAAATGAATTACGAATGAACAGGGAACAAAGTTCATGAAGGTGGGAATTATCGGACTCGGATTCCGTCTCGGTTATCTGGGCTACGTTTTTCATGAGATCGACAAGGATTTCGAGATCGTCGGTTATGTCGATCCCGCGCCGGCGGGCCTGCCGGGCCTGCAGGAAAAGGGCATTTCGGCCGGTAAGGCTTACGATAGTCCCGAGGCGCTGATCGCAAACGAAAAATTCGATCTCTTGATGATCGGCTCACCGAACCACATGCATCTGGAACATATCCGTATCGGGCTTGAGGCCGGCTGCACCATCTTCTCGGAAAAACCCATCGTCGTCAGCATCGAGGAAAGCCTCGAACTCGCCCGGCTGCTCAACAAGCACGGGCATGAGCGGCTGCTCGTCGGTCTGGTTTTGCGTTATTCCCCGCTCTACCGCGATCTGCGCGCCGCGCAGGCGGAAGGCAAGCTGGGCGATGTCGTTTCCATCGAGGCCTCGGAGCATATCCCGCCCTATCACGGCGCATTCTTCATGCGCGACTGGCGGCGTTACGAGAATTATTCCGGCTCTTTCATGCTGGAAAAATGCTGCCACGACCTCGATCTCTATAATGGCGTGGTCGGTGCGCGGCCGCGTTTCGTCTCGAGCTTCGGCGGGCGCAAGAGCTTCACGCCGGCAAACGCGCCGCAGCATGACGGCATCAACGACATGGAAGTTTACCATCGCAAGCCGAGTGGCTGGATGGGCTCCGACAAGGTCTTCGACAGCGACGGCGACATCATCGATTACCAGACGGCGATCGTCGAATATGAGAACGGCGCATCGCTCGCCTTCCATACCAATCTCAACGTTCCCGACGATTTCCGCCGTTTCTGCGTCATCGGCGCCAAGGGCATGGCCGAGGGCGATTTCGTGCGTGGCTTCCTGAACGTGCACAATGCCCGGACCAATGAAAAGACCGTGGCCAAGACCTATTCGGCGGCGACCGCGCTCTCGCAGCATTACGGTGCCGACGAGCAGATGGCCGAGGACGTCATCGCCCATATCGTCAAGGGTGCGGCCCTTCCGGTTTCCGCGCTCGATGCGATCGAGGCCGGTATTCTGGCGCTTGCCATGGACGAAGCGCGCCATGGCCGTAAAGTGATCGATCTCAAGCCGGTGTGGGCGGAATACGATCTGGCGCTGCACGGGCAGCCGAAATCCCCCGCTGTGAAATCGGCTTGAGGGGGCGGCGCGATGGATGCGAAACGCAGCGCGGTCGTCTTTGCCTGGCTTCTTCTTCTGCCGGCGCTTTTATACATCACGGTTATCGTTGCTTATCCGCTCGTCGATACCTTCATCCTGTCCTTTACCGATGCGTCGCTTAGAAAAACGACGAATTGGGTCGGCTTCATCAACTACGAGAAGATTTTCAACGCGACTTTTGCCGATGTCATCACGCGGACCTTTATCTGGACGTTCTTTTCCGTCTCGATAAAGATGATCATCGGCACATTCGGTGCGGTCTTGCTGAATTCGGCCGTGCCCGGCCGGGCGCTGTTCCGTATCCTGACCATGCCGCCATGGATCGTGCCGATGGCTATCGGCATCTTCATGTGGGGCTGGATGTATAACGGCCAGTTCGGCATGATTTCCGGGGTGCTCCAGAACCTCGGCCTGGTGGATGGTCCGGTCGCGTTCCTCGCCTATGGCAGAACGGCCTTCTGGGCAACGATCGTCACCGACGTCTGGATCGGCGTGCCGATGGTGACGCTCTATCTGCTGGCGGCCATCCAGGCCATTCCGCAGGATCTCTACGAGGCCGCGTGGACAGACGGGGCAAGCCGCTTCTACCGCTTCCGCCGTATCACGCTGCCGCTGATGCTGCCGGCCATGATTACCATGTCGATGATCTCGCTGATTTCGACCTTCAATTCCTTCGATATCATCTGGATCCTGACACAGGGCGGTCCGACCGGCCAGACCACGACCATGATCATCGACACGTACAAGACGGCGATCGGCTCTTACAAATACGGTGAAGGTGCGGCCCGCGCCGTGCTGATCTGCATCTTCCTGTCGATCTTCACCTATTTCTACTTCCGCATCACCAGCCGCATCTCGCAGGAGGCCAGCCGATGAGCGACAAGAATGCGATGATCAACCGCTACAGGTGGTATGAAATCGTCGGGATTTATTGCGGTATCGCCGTGTTCCTGACCTTCGTGCTGGCGCCCTTCGTGGAAGGATTTCTGGTTTCGCTGAAACCGCTCAGCCTGCTTTTCTCCTCGCCCTACAAGTTCTGGCCGGAAAACGGTTCCTTCGAGGCCTACCGGACCATGTGGGTCAGCGTTCCGGGCTTTGCCCGCTACGTTTTCAACTCCTTCTTCATCTCCACCATTTCAACCATCATCGTCCTAATCCTGGTGGTGCCGGCCTCCTATGCTTTCGCCCGTTTCGAGTTTCGCGGACGTGGGCAGTTGCTCGGTGCATTTCTGGCGATCAATATGTTTTCGGGCGCGGTGCTTCTGATCCCGCTTTACCGGCTGATGCGCAACATGGGTGTGCTGAACACCTATCTGGCGATGATCATTCCCGGCGCGGCCTTCCTGATCCCCACCGCCATCTGGCTGTTGCGCACCTATATGCTGCGTATCCCGCGGGAACTGGAAGAGGCGGCCTATGTGGACGGTGCGAGCTATTTCTACACCTTCCGCCGAGTGATCCTGCCGCTGGCGATGCCGGGCATCGCCGTCGTCTCCATCACCACCTTCATCGGCGCCTATGCCCAGCAGTTCATCTTCGCGCTCACTTTCAATTCCAAGACCGAATATATGCCGCTGCCCATCGGCCTCTTCGCCTATTTCGGTCGCCAGGAAGTCATCTGGAATGAGTTGATGGCGGCCAGCTTCGTCGGCATTGCGCCGGCCATGGTCGTGATCTTCTTCATGCAACGATATCTCGTCAGCGGCCTTACCGCCGGCGCGGTGAAATAATCAACAACCGGAACGACCACCAAAACGGGAGACTACCTATGGCACTGAAACATTACGGATTGGCGCTCTGCGCTTTCGCATTTGCCGGTTCCACTGCCCTTACGACGGTGACGGCGCACGCCGCCGACAAGGAGATCAGCTGGATCTATTGCGGCGACAAGATGGACCCCATCCATGAGAAATACATCAAGGAATGGGAAGGCAAGAACGAGGGCTGGAAGGTCGTGCCCGAGGTCGTCGGCTGGGCCCAGTGCCAGGACAAGGCGACCACGCTCGCCGCCGCCGGCACCCCGGTCGCCATGGCCTATGTGGGTTCGCGCACGCTGAAGCAGTTCGCGCAGAACGATCTCATCGTTCCGGTGCCGATGACCGAAGACGAAAAGAAGAGCTATTACCCCAACATCGTCGACACCGTGACCTTCGAGGACACGCAGTGGGGTGTGCCGGTCGCCTTCTCGACCAAGGCGCTTTACTGGAACAAGGACCTGTTCAAGCAGGCGGGTCTCGATCCGGAAACGCCGCCGAAGACCTGGGCCGAAGAGATCGCTTTCGCCAAGCAGATCAAGGAAAAGACAGGCATCGCCGGTTACGGCCTGCCCGCCAAGACCTTCGACAACACCATGCACCAGTTCATGCACTGGGTTTACACCAACAACGGCAAGGTGATCGACGGCGACAAGATCACCGTCGACAGCCCGCAGGTTGTTGCAGCGCTGAAGGCCTATAAGGACATCACGCCCTATTCCGTCGAAGGTCCGACGGCCTATGAGCAGAACGAAATCCGCGCCATCTTCCTCGATGGCAAGGTCGGCATGATCCAGGCCGGTTCGGGCGCCGCCACACGCCTGCAGGAAACCAAGATCAACTGGGGCATCGCCACGCTGCCGCTTGGCCCGGAAGCAAAGGGTCCCGGCACGCTGCTCATCACCGACAGCCTTGCGATCTTCAAGGGAACCGGCGTGGAAGAAAAGGCGACCGAATTCGCCAAATTCATCACCTCTCCCGGCCCGCAGGGCGAATACGAGTTGCAGGGCGGCGCGGGCCTCACCCCGCTGCGTCCGTCGCCGAAGGTCGATGAATTCATCGCCAAGGATCCCTTCTGGAAGCCGCTGATCGACGGTATCGCCTATGGCGGTCCCGAGCCGCTCTTCACGGACTACAAGGGTTTCCAGGACACGATGATCGAGATGGTGCAGTCTGTCGTCACTGGCAAGGCAACACCGGAAGATGCCGCGAAGAAAGCGGCTTCGGCTCTCGAGCAGTATAAATAATCTTTCATGAGCACGGATGCGGGCGCTGGCCGTCCGCATCCGGCAAGTTTCGCCGTGGGAATGCCTTGCGTCTTCCGGGATGCTCTTTCCCCTGTTTTCAACGGTTCCGATCCGGTGTGGCTTTGCCCCTGTTTCGGAACATCTCTGAACGTGGCCAGATGTCGGCCGCTGACGGGAGAGGCAAGTCTTGGGTCAGCTTTATCTCAACAACGTCCGCAAGAACTATGGACATTTCGAAGTCATCAAGGGCGTTCAGCTCGACATCAGGGATGGCGAGTTCGTCGTTTTTGTCGGTCCCTCGGGATGTGGCAAATCCACATTGCTGCGCATGATCGCGGGCCTTGAGGATATTTCCGGTGGCGACGTCGTCATCAATGGCGTGAAGGTCAATGACTTGCCGCCGGTCAAGCGCGGTATCGCCATGGTGTTCCAGTCCTATGCGCTCTACCCGCACATGACGGTTTTTGAAAACATCGCTTTTCCGCTGCGCGTCGAGAAGATGGAGGAGGACAAGATCAAGCAGAAGGTCGAGGGCGTCGCCAAGATTCTCCAGCTCGATCAGCGTCTGCAGCAGCGCCCCGGCATGTTGTCCGGCGGCCAGCGCCAGCGCGTGGCGATCGGCCGCGCCATCGTTCGCGAGCCGAAGATATTCCTGTTCGACGAGCCGCTTTCCAACCTCGATGCAGCACTTCGCGCCGATATGCGCATCGAACTCACCAATCTTCACCGGACGCTGAAGGCGACGATGATCTATGTCACCCACGATCAGGTGGAAGCCATGACCATGGCCGACCGCATCGTGGTGCTGAATGCCGGCGAAATCGCCCAGGTCGGTGCGCCGCTCGAGCTTTATCACAAGCCGGCTAACCTCTTCGTGGCAGGATTCATCGGTAACCCGAAGATGAATTTCCTGAAGGTCACCTGCAAATCCGTCAGCGCCGAGGGTGTGACGGTGGAATATGAGGGCCAGACGATCACCGTGCCGGTGGAGCCCCGCGCCGGTCTTGAAGGCGCGCAGCTGACGCTCGGCATCCGCCCGGAACATACCGGCCTCGAAACGGCCGACCTCAATGTCACGGTCGCGCCCAGCGTGATCGAGCGGCTCGGGGTCAATACCATCGCCTATGGCGCCGCGCCGACAGGTGAGAATTATTGCGCGCTGCTTTCCGGCTCCGCTCCTGTGGTCGTGGATGAGCCCATCGTCACCGGTATCAAGGCATCGGATTGCCATTTGTTTGACGAAAGCGGCATTGCGCTGGAGCGGCGCGTCGATCTTTCAGTCCTCAAGCTGATCCAATAAGGCGCAGGAGCCGGGCCATGTTATCTGTTTTTCCATGCCCGGCTGTTCCTGACGCGATCCGTCTCCGGCAGCATTTTTCCGCCCCTTCCAGACGAAAAAACAACGCCGGGCTTTCGGCCCGGCGTGCAAAGCTTTTCCAGATGTCCGCTGGATCACGGCATGGGGTTGGGCATGTAGCCGGTGAAACCGCTGATCTTCCAGCGTCCCTGATGCAGCCGGCAATAATAGAGCGTCTGCCATTTCATGACGTCGAAGCTGCCATCGGCCTTGCGAAGCCCACCGTCGAACTTCTTGCGCACCAGCGCGGTCTCACCTTCCACTTCGATTTCTTCCAGCGTGGTGGTCGCAAAGATCGCATCGCGCGGGTCCTCCGCGAATTGCTGGGTTTGAAAATCCTGCGCCTGCCGCAGCCACTCGTCGCGATAGGCGCTGAGCGAAGGGAAGGAAAGGCGCCAATTGTCCGGGTTCGCACCCCGGTTGGCGTTGATGCCGAGAAAGCCGTCCTCAACGAAATCATCCGCGACCTTCGACCAGTCGGCGGCCAGAAAAGCGTCGATGTCCCGCGTTACCAGCATCTCCCAGATGGAATGGCGGGCGATGTCTGTTTCGGGAAAGGGGTTTTTGAAGGGATCACGCATGGTTTGGGTCCATTATTGAAATTATTTTCAAGATTTGGAGATTTCTCTGGTGTTGATTGTTGGCATATGCTCATCTCTCAATCAACAGAGAAAATAATTTTCAAATCAAAGGTGTGCGTGGTGTCGTCAGCAAAACGAAACATCCTCGATTCATGGATCTATGCGGTTGACGGGCGCGCTTTCTTAGGGTGCATCGGAAACGGGGCCAAGCCTTAAGTTTTGGCGGAACGGAGACCGGTGAACATGGATATTTTCGCAAGAATACAGGAAGACAGGGGACAATTCTCGCAGTCGGAGCGGCGGATTGCCGATATTCTGGTTTCGGACTTCGAATTCGCCGTCAATGCCTCGATCATCGAGCTTGCGGCCCGCGCCGAAGTGTCGCCGCCGACCGTGACGCGGTTTTGCCGTCGGCTGGGGTGCCAGAGCTTTTCGGATTTCAAGGTCAGCCTCGCCAAGACGGCCTATGTGGGTATCCGATACCTCACCTCCGAACCCTCCAGCACCGGTCCCTCGGATGTGGCGGAAGAGGTGCTCGCCAAGGCGCAGGAAGCGCTTTTCCTGCTGCACAGGACGCTCGATCCCGCCCTTGCAGATGAAGCGGCGATCAGGATCGCCAATAGCGGCATGATCTATGCTTTCGGCGCAGGCGGCAATTCCTCGATGATCGCTTCGGAAATCCAGAACCGGCTGTTCCGCCTGGGCCTGCGCGTTTCGACCAGTGCCGATCACAGCATGCAGCTGATGATGACGGCTGCGGCGCGCAAGGAAGACGTCATCATCGGTTCGTCCTTTTCCGGCCGCAACATGGAACTGGTGAAATGTTTCAGGCTGGCGCGGGAAATGGGGGTCACCACCATCGCGCTCACCCAGAGCGACACGCCTGTTGCCGCGGCCGCCGACATGGTGGTGGCCGTCAATGTGCCCGAGGGAAACAATATCTTCCGCCCCACCTCATCGCGCTACGCCTATCTGGCCGCCGTCGATGTTCTGGCGACGCTTGCTGCCTATCATCAACGGCAACGATCGATGGTGACGTTACGTCACATCAAGCAGCAGCTCGTGGAACATCGTGACCCGGATGACAAGCAATTGCTCGGTGACTGAGGCGGGCTGACGAAAAATACAGGCTGCTTTGCCTGAGACCCGCTTTGTGGCGGGTCGGAAAGCTTCAAGGGAGTTGTAGGAGATGAAGGACAGGAAAGACCAGCTCGCCGTCGTTACCGGCGCGGCAGGTGATATTGGCCGGGCAATTGCCACGGCGCTCGCTGAAAGCCATGCAAAGGTCGTGTTGGTCGATATCGACCCCGGCGCCCTTTCGAGCGCGCTATCCCTGCTTTCCAGTCCCCGCTTCGTTGCGAAAACCTGCGATGTCACCGATCCGCAGGACCTTGCGAGGCTGGCCGCCGAGGTTGCGGAGCTGGGCGATGTTGTAACCCTCGTCAACAATGCAGGCGCCGCAAGAGCGGTCAGCCTGCACGACACGACCGCCGATATATGGCGCAGGGACAATGCCCTCAATCTGGAAGCGCCGTTTCTCTGCTTCAGGGCTTTCGAGGAGGCGTTGAAGCGGACCCAGGGGTCGGTGGTCAATATCACGTCCGTCAACGGCATGGCGGTCTTCGGCCACCCGGCTTATAGCGCCGCAAAGGCCGGGCTGATCCATCTGACCAGGTTGATCGCTGTGGAATATGGCAAATTCGGCATCCGTTCCAATGCCGTTGCGCCGGGCACCGTGCGCACCCAGGCATGGGAGGCGCGGGCCGCCGCCAATCCTCAGGTCTTCGAAGAGGCGAAGCACTGGTATCCGCTGCAACGCATCGTGCGGCCCGAAGATGTGGCCAACGCCGTCGCCTTTCTGGCCGGCCCGCAGGCGGAGGCGATCAGCGGCGTGTGCCTGCCGGTCGATTGCGGACTGACGGCGGGGCAGGCGCCGCTGGCCCGGACCTTCTCGCAATCCGAACATTACTGACCGAAGCCCTCCTGAGGGCTCAATGCGCAATAGAGGGGAGCATCATGGCGCTCGCACATTATCGTCTCGAAAATTCCTGGCATCCGCTCAAAGATTCCGCCTCGGGCGGTTTCACCTTTACTCTGGTCAATCTTTCCCGCGAGCCGCTGAAGGATTTTCGCATCGTCTACACGTCGTTGACGCGGACGGTAGACAACCCCGCTTGCGACAATGCCGTTTATCTGCGCCGCAACGCCAATTTCCATGAGTTTGCACCCCCGGCGGGCTTCGTGCTCGAGCCGGGGAAATCCTGGCGCTTCACCGTCGATGGCCTGCTGCGGCCGGCCCGACATCGCACGGATGGCGCGAAATCCGCCTATCTCAGCCTTGCCGATGGAACGCATCGCGCCGTCGATGTCGGTGACCTGATGCTGGATGGGCGTCACAGCGAGCCGGCACCGGTGCTGCTTCCCGAAGGCAAGCTCGATCTGCCCTTTTCCATCCAGCCCTGGCCCGCTGAAATCGATGCCGAACCGGGCGAAGGTTTTCCCGTCGCGCTCTTCCCGGCGGAAGATGCGCGTGCAGAAGAAGTGCTTGCGGTGGAAACCGTGCTTTCGCTGTTCCGTCGGCTCTTTGCCGTCGGGCACGTGCCCTTCAGCCTTGCGCCGGTTCATGAGGGAAAACCGCTTCGTTTCAAGCGGCATAGCGGGCTGGAAGCGGAAGGTTATCGCCTCACTTTCTCAAAAGAAGCGGTGGTTGTGGAATATTCGGCCGCTGCCGGTCTGCAATATGGCCTGACGGTTCTGGCGCAGCTGCTGCATGGCGCGCGCATCGATCCCCAATTCCGCTTCCCGGCCTCCGGCACCATCAGCGATGCGCCGCGTTATAGCTGGCGCGGCTGCCATCTCGATGTCTCGCGGCAATTCTATCCGACAGGCGATATGCTGCGGCTCATCGATATTCTCGCATGGCTGCGCATGAACCGCTTCCATTGGCACCTGACGGATGACGAGGCATGGCGGCTCGAAATCAAGGCCTATCCGCTGCTGACCACCGTTGGCGCCACGCGCGGTCCGGATGCGCCGCTTCTGCCGCAGCTCGGTAACGGGGCTGAGCCGGTCTCCGGCTATTACACGCAGGATGAGGTGCGCATGGTCGTCGCGCATGCGGCAGCATTGAACGTCGAAATCGTGCCGGAAGTCGATATTCCCGGCCACAGCACGGCGGCTCTCGTGGCCTATCCGGAGCTGACGGATGGGCAGGAGGCGCCGGACAGCTACCGCTCTGTGCAGGGATACCCGAACAATGCGCTCAACCCGGCCATCGAGCCGACCTATGAATTCCTCGGCAAGATATTCGACGAGATGGTGGAGCTGTTCCCGTCGCGGCTGATCCATATTGGCGGCGATGAGGTTGCGGATGGGTCGTGGCTGGCCTCGCCGCTTGCCAAGGCGCTGATGGAAAAGGAAGGACTCGACGGCACCTTTGGCATCCAGTCCTATTTCATGAAGCGCATTCAGGCGATGCTGCATGAGCGCGGCCGCCAGCTTGCCGGCTGGGACGAGGTTTCCCATGGCGGCGGTGTCGATCCCGCCGGAACGTTGCTGATGGCGTGGCAGAAGCCGGAAGTCGGGCTTGAGCTTGCAAAGCAGGGCTATGACGTGGTGATGACGCCGGGTCAGGCCTATTATCTCGACATGGTGCAGGATGAAGCATGGCAGGAGCCGGGCGCAAGCTGGGCCGGCACTGTTCCGCCTTCGCATACTTATGCCTATGAGGCCGTCGGCGAATTTCCCGAGGAGTTGAAGGAGCGGATGAAGGGCGTTCAGGCCTGCATCTGGTCCGAACATTTCCTCAATCGCGCCTATTTCAACCATCTGGTTTTCCCCCGTCTGCCGGCGATTGCCGAGGCGGCGTGGACGCCAAAGGCGCAAAAGGACTGGCTGCGTTTTGCGGCCATCGTCCCCTTGAACCCGGTTTATTGAGGGGAAACCGACATGCGTATTGCCGTGGGTGGAATTCATACCGAATGCAGCACCTATTCGCCGGTGCTGATGGGCGAGCAGGACTTCCGCGTCTTTCGCGGCGCGGAACTGCTGGAGGCCGAGTATTTCAATTTCCTCGGCGGGGGCGGGGCGGACGTGTTGCCGCTTCTGCATGCGCGGGCGGTGCCGGGCGGACCGGTTTCGCGCGCGGCCTATGAGGCGTTCAAGGCGGAGTTTCTCGAACGCCTTAAGGCCTGCCTGCCGCTGGACGGGCTTTATCTCGCCATGCACGGCGCGATGAATGTCGAAGGTATGGACGATGCGGAAGGTGACTGGATTTCAAGCGCCCGCGCTGTCGTCGGGCCGGATGTCGTGGTCTCTGCGAGCTATGATCTGCATGGCAATGTCAGCCAGACGATCATCGATCAGCTCGACATATTTGCCGGCTATCGAACTGCGCCGCATATCGATGTGCGCGAGACGATGGTGCGGGCGTGGACGATGTTGCTGAAGGCCCTGAAGACGGGCGAAAAGCCCGGCGTCGCTTGGGCGAAAATCCCCGTTCTGCTGCCGGGGGAGAAGACCTCCACGGAAGACGAACCCACCAAAAGCCTTTATGCCGTTCTGCCGGATCACGATGCGCGGCCCGGCATTTGGGATGCGAATTTCATGATCGGCTACGTCTGGGCGGACGAACCCCGGGCGACGGCCTGCGCCGTGGTGACGGGAACGGACAAAGCGGCCGCACAGGCTGTCGCGACCGAGATCGCGCAATCCTACTGGGATGCCCGGCAGGATTTTCGTTTCGGCCCCGTGACCGAGCCGCTTGAGGCCATTCTGGATATCGCCGAGAACACGGCAACGCGACCGATCATCTTGGCCGACTCTGGCGATAACCCGACCGGCGGCGGGGTTGGCGATCGCGCCGATGTTCTGGTCGCACTGATTGCGCGCAACTGGCAGGGTGCGCTGCTGGGCGGCATCACCGACAGGCCGGCGGTCGAAGCCTGTTTTGCGGCCGGCGAAGGTGCTGCGCTTTCCCTGAAGATCGGCGGCAGTCTCGATCCGCAGAGCCCGTCCGTGACCGTCGAGGCCCGCGTTGTGAAACTGGACGATCCAGGTGCTGCTGACCAGCGGCAGGCAGTGGTCGCCATCGGCGGCATCACGGTCATTCTGGCGGCGCGGCGCAGGCCTTATCACATGATTTCCGATTTCACCCGTCTCGGCTTTAATCCGAAGGAGGTGCGGCTGCTGGTCGTCAAGTCCGGTTATCTTTCACCGGAGCTTGCGCCTATCGCCAATCCCAACCTCATGGCGCTGACGGAAGGGGTCATCAATCAGGATATCGAAAACCTTTCCAATCGCCGCCGGGACGGCGATTTTTACCCATGGAAGCCGCATTTCGATTATACCCCTCAGCCCATCCTTTCGGCCCGCTGGCGATGACAGCGGTTCGGTAGCTTTTACCCAGCGATCCGGCGGTGCCGGATCATCTCAGGCGAATATCCATGCCGTCGGCTCTTTCCATCGTCATCAACAATCCGTCGATCCGCATCGGGGCGCTCGCCATCCTGTTCTTCGGGTTTTCGAATGCGGCGACCGCTCCCTATCAGGCGGTCATCGGTATTCGCGAAATCGGGCTGAGCAACAGCGTCTATTCGCTGCTGATGCTGTTTGCCGCCGTCATTAATGTCAGCGCCAGCGTGTTGATGGGCATCGTCGCAGACAGGCTGGGTGAATATCGCAAGCCAATGCTCTATATCGCGCTCTTCGGTGTCAGCGGTTATCTGCTGGTCTATCTGGCCGGCAACGCCACCGCCTTCGTTGCCGCGAAGCTTGTGCTTCTGCCGATTTTCGGAGCGATGAATTCGTTGATCTTCGCCCATGTGCGCGCCGATGCGCGCAACCTTTCGACGGGTGAAATGATCGCGGTGAATTCGATCATGCGGGCAACCATCTCGCTTTCCTGGGTGCTGGTGCCGGGCATTGTCGGTGTTTTTCTGGTGAATTCCGGCAATATGCTGATGGCATTCCTGTTTTCGGGCATCTGCGCGCTTGTCTGCTTTCTGCTCGTTGCCTTCTGCCTGCCGCGGGCCGCCACGCCGGCATCGGCAAATACCGAAGCGCGGTTCGGCCTGCGTGCCTCGCTTGCGGAAATCGGATCGCGGCGGGTGCTGCTCCGGATCATCGCCATCGCGCTCATCTGCTCGATGCTGCATCTCAACGATTCCGTGCGCTCGCTCATCATAACCGGACAGGCGAGGGGCACGGTGGCGGATATCGGCATTGTTGCGGGTATCGTCGCTGCGCTGGAAATCGTCTTCATTCTCCTGTGGGGCTGGATCGAGAAGAAGGTTCCGCAGACGCTGACACTTGCGGCGGGAGCGGGGCTTTACGCCATCTATCTCATTCTGCAGGGGCTTGCTTCAGCGCCGTGGCATATCTACGCCCAAACGGTCATCAGTGCGCTGGGCGCGGCCGCGATCATCAGCATTCCAATTACCTATCTGCAGGAACTGATCGCGGACCGGCCGGGACTCGGAAGCTCGCTGATTGCGGTCAATATCTTCCTCGGCGCTGGTCTGGGCGCGTTGATTTTTGCCGTTGGAACCCTGGTCTCCAGCTATTCGGGGACTTCCATATTGGGGGCGATCGTAGGGCTCGGCGGCGTTTATATGCTTTACGCGCTTGATGGAAAGGGCCGCCGCAGGTAACGGCCACCAAATGAAAGAGGTTACGATGATTCTCGAAATTTGCGTGGACGATGTCGCCGGTCTGGAAGCGGCGGTCAGCGGCGGGGCTGATCGGATTGAGCTCTGCGCGGCGCTTTCGGGCGGCGGTGTGACGCCGTCGGCGGGTTTCATGCAGCGCGCGGCATCCTGTGGGTTGCCGGTGAGCGTCATGATCAGGCCGCGCGCCGGCGATTTCGTGTTCACGCGCGACGAAGCGGATGTGATGAAACGCGATATTGATGCGGCAAGGGCGGCCGGTCTTTCCGGCGTGGTACTCGGCGCATCGCGTGGCGATGGTTCACTCGATATTGGCTTGCTTGAAGAATTGTGCAGTCATGCCGATGGGCTGGATGTGACGCTGCATCGCGCTTTCGATGTCGTGCCTGACATGGACGAGGCGCTGGAAGCCGCCATCGCATTGGGGTTCCCAAGAATTCTCACCTCAGGCGGCGCGCGTTCGGCGCTTGAGGGGATTGAGGCTTTGGCCCACCTGTCCGAGATGGCGGCAGGCCGGATCGTCCTCATGCCCGGTGCCGGCGTGCGTCCGCAGAGCGTTCAGACCTTGCTGGATCGCTTTCCGATCACGGAAATCCACGCATCCTGTTCCGCCGTTCCATCCTTTGATCCCGACAGCAGGGTGGCGAAGCTCGGTTTCACGGGCGCAGGGCGCAAGGTTACCGATGAGGCGGCGGTTCGGGAGTTGAAGACGATCCTCACCGCTCATCGTAAAGATGGCGCAGCGCTTTAGCCGTTCCGGCCGCGCCATCGAGATCGAGCGTGATCGTGCCGGGTGCCGGCAAGGACAATGCCGCCTTGATGGCATCGGCCATCGCTTGCGCCGAAATATCCTTCTCCTCCAGCACATGCGCCAGCCCCAGCCGCGCCAGCCGTTCGGCGCGGGCGCTCTGTTCGGTTTCGCCTCCGGCTGCGAAGGGGATCAGAAGCGAGCGGCATTTTGCCTGAAGAATATCGCAGACGGTGTTGTAACCGGCCTGTGAAATCGAAAGCCGTGCGCCGGCGAGCAAACTTGCGAAATCCTTGCGGAAACGGAAGACGGACACATTCCCCGCCGCCCGCGCCGAGATCGCATCGAAATCCGCCTGCGGCATGTTGGGACCGGTCACGAGGCACCAGTTCTTGATGCCATCCAGCAGGGGGGCAGCCTCGAGAGCCGCCCGGACAAGTGCGGCACCGACTGCGCCGCCACCTGCGGAAACCACGATATCGAATTTTTCCGCCGGTTCCGGCGGCGGAAGGGGGGCGACGAGGCCGGTATAGAGGATGCGCTGGCTGATCTCGCCTGCGAGGGGAAACGTGTCTTCCAGCCGGGCGAAATCCGGATCGCCATGGACGAGCACCGCATCGAAATGTTTCTTCACCAGCGACACGGTCTCTTCGTCCCGGCCCGGTTTGGTCTTTTCCTGCAAGATATCGCGCAGCGACGCCATGACGAGCGGGCGCGGTTCGCTGTCTTCTATCTCATCGAGAAGCGGCAACAATTCGAAACGCACCTGCCTGCGACCGAAGGGGAAGGCCTCGATGATAACGATATCGGGTTTTGCGCCGTGATAGGCGCCGATCAGCATGTCGGTTCTAAGCTTCTTGAAGTCGTCATCCACCGGTTTGCCGGAACTGTCGACCAGGCCGGCAAAGCTGCCGTCGCTGACGGCGATGGGCGGCAATTCGACATGGCGGATGCCCTCGCCCGGAAAGCCCGGAACCGGGGTGCCGCCCGTGACCAGCACGACATCGAAACCGTTCGCCTGAAGGGCGTTGGCAATGCGGCTGGCGCGGGCGATATGGCCGATGCCGAGAAGGTGCTGGACGTAGAAGAAGACGCAGGGGCGTTTTTCCGTATCGGTCATGGCGTTTTTTCCCACTCGGTCTCGAACAGGGCCTTCAGCTCGACAATGCTGGTGCGGTGGTCGAAGGCGGTGCGCACACGGTTTTCGGCGGCACTGCCAAGACGCTGGCGCAATTGCGGATCGGTGATGGTTGTGCGCAGGGCCTCTGCGAAGGCTGCCGGATTTTCCGGTTCCGTCAGCAGGCCGTTTTCACCGCTGACGAAGAACTCCGGAATGCCGGAAATATTGGTGGAGATGCAGGTCAGCGCCTGGCTCGCGGCCTCGACCAGCACATTTGGCAGGCCGTCGCGGTCGCCATCGCTGGTGATGCGGCAGGCAAGGGCGAAGAGGTCCGCTTCCCGGTAGTTCTCCAGCACCTGCTTCTGGTCCATGGCGCCGGTCCAGACGATCCTGTCGGCGACGCCGAGTTCGTCTGCAAGTTTCTTCAGGGAGGCCAGTTCATCGCCGCCGCCGATATGGGTGAAGCGCCAATGGATATCCTGCGGCAGCGAGGCGAGCGCGCGCAGGAGAATATCGATGCCCTTTTTCTTGACCGCCCGGCCGACGCTCAAAATCCTGACCGGATCATCGGCATCTGAACCGTCTCTTGCCGGTCGTGGCGTGTCGAAATGCGGGAAACGGGTGAGATCGAGGCCATGATAACTCAGATGCACATTCTGCCTGGCCCCGGAAAGGGTCTGCAGATGCTGGAAGCCGCCGGCAGTGCAGGTCACGGCCCAGCGGGCGCTTTGCAGCTTGGCGGCAAGGTCGCGGTCGTTCGAAGTCCAGATATCCTTTGCGTGTGCCGAGATCGTCCAGGGCGTGCCGGTGATGAGGTGGGTATAGGAGGCGACCGAGGCGGGCGTGTGGATGAAATGGACATGCAGCCATTCGGCATCCGCCGGCCATTCATGCGCGAGCACCGCAGCCTGCCCGAAACGGCGGAAGCGATTGCGGCTGAGATCATGCGGCAGGTCGTTGAAAAACCGGCGGAGCGCTTTGGTGAAGCCCGGCTTCCTGCGGCAGGCCCAAAGCGCCTTCAAAACCCGCAACGGCTCCTCGTGCAGATATTCCGGCAGATATGTGACGGGCGCGCGGATTTCATCGTGAACGGGATGGCGCTTCTTGTCCGTCGGCCGGCGCATCGACATGAGTTCGAGTTTAAGCCCGGCCTTTTCCAGTCCCAAAAGCTCCTGGGCGATGAAAGTCTCGGACAGGCGCGGATAGCCCTTGAGGAGCACCACGATTTTTTTTGTATCGGTCACGTTGCGCGTGTCTCTTTTGAAGCGGTGTTTGTTGGGGAACCGGTCACGCGGTCAGCGTGATCGGCGCCTTGTCGCCCTCGGGCGGCAGCCATTCGGCTATCCGGCGCGATATGTTTTCCAGACCGTCCAGCTTCAACCCGCGCGCATTGACGGAAGGCGGTGCGCGGTTCGGCAGCGCTTTCAGAGCAGCCGCCATTTTTGCCGGGTTTTCGGCATCTTCCGGCAGAAGCATGTCGAAAAGGCCAAGTTCCGAGGCGCGGCTGGCGCGGATAAGCTGCTCTTCGCGCGGCACCGTGCGCGGCACGACGAGGGCGGGTTTGTCGAAGGACAATATCTCGCAGACGGTATTGTATCCGCCCATGGAGACGACGGCCTGTGCGCCGGCGACGAGGTCTTCCATGCGGTTGTCGAATTCGATGATCTCGATATGCGGAATATCGGCAACGCTGCTCATGAAGCGCTGGCGTTGATCCGCCGGCATATAGGGGCCGAGCACCACCAGCGCCTTGTGCGTCAGTTCGCTGTCATGGCGATAGGCGTTGATGACGTCGTCGATCAATTCGCTGCCATCGCCGCCGCCGCCGGTGGTGACGAGAAGGTAATCGCCTTCCGGCCGATGCGATACGGTTTCGGCCTGCGTCTTGGATCTCTGCAGGAAACCGACGAAATCCATCTTGTCGCGAACGGTGTGCGGAACGTCGAGCCCTGTCAGCGGATCGTGGAAATCGGGTGGGCCGTAAATCCAGACATGGTCATAGAATTGGCCGATCTTGGTCATGACATTGTTGCGCTTCCACTCCGCTTCGAGCAGCTGCGGTGCATCCATGACGTCGCGCAGGCCGATGACGAGCTTGGTGCCCTGTCCCTTGAGATAGGCGAGCGTTTCCTCCACCTCGCCGCGCAGGCCCATGGGCTCCTTGTCGACGATGAAGATATCCGGCTGGAAGCTTTCGGCCGTGTGGTAGATGATGGAGCGGCGCATCTTCAAGGTTTCCTGAAGATCGATATGCCTGTCCATGGACGTATATTCGCCATTGCGGAGCTTGATGACGCTCGGGATTTTTACGAAATCGACGCGGGCGCGGTAATCGAAAGCGCCGGCAATCGTCGCGCCTGAAATGATGAGGACGTTGAGGCCGCGATAATCCTCCACCAGAGCATGCGCGATGGTGCGACACCGCCGCAGATGCCCGAGCCCGAAGGAATCGTGGCTGTACATGAGTATACGCGCGTCGTTCAAACGGGAGGTCATGGGCCACACCTCTTTTTGCCTTTCACAAAAAAGGCGATGGCGGAAGGGCAGTTTATCAAAGGGTGTTCCATTTTATCTGAAGGGATCCGCAGCATCACGTAGTCCGTCGCCGAAGAAATTAAAGGCCAGAATGACGAGAACGACCGGGATCGTCGGGATGAGAAGCCATGGATATAGCGCAATGACGCTGACGCTGCGCGCCTCCGTGAGCAGAATTCCCCAACTTGTGATCGGCGGCCTGAGACCGAGGCCGAGGAAGCTCAGTGCGGTTTCGCCGAGAATCATGCCCGGTATCGTCAGCGTTGCCGAGGCGATCAAGTGCGACATGAAGCCGGGAATAAGGTGTCTGCCGATGATGCGCGGCGTGCTGGCACCCATTAATTGTGCAGACAAAACATAGTCTTCTTCGCGAAGGGCCAGAAGTTTCGAGCGCACGGCGCGCGCAAGGCCCGTCCAGTCCAGCATGCCGAGAATGATGGTGATGCCGAGATAGACGAGGATGGGGCTCCAGGTCACCGGCATGATCGCCGCAAGCGCCAGCCAGAGCGGAATGCTCGGGATGGATTGCAGCACTTCGATGATGCGCTGGACAATCAGATCGAATGTGCCGCCGCGATAACCCGCCAGACCGCCGATCACAATGCCGAGAACGAAGCTCATGGCGACGCCGAGAAGGCCGATGGTCAGCGAAATGCGCGCGCCATAGATGATGCGGGACAGCACGTCACGGCCGAGACGATCCGTGCCGAGCAGGAACAATTCACCGCCCTCCGCCGGGCAGACGAGATGGGTTCTGCCCTCGAACATGCCCCAGAAGCGATAGGTATCGCCCTTGCAGAAGAAACGCAGTGGCTGGATATCCGTCGGCACATCCCGGTAGACGCGTCTCAGATTATCCATGTCGAGCGTCATTTCCCGGCCATAAACGAAGGGGCCGACAAATTTGCCGTCATTGAACAGGTGAATAGCCTGCGGTGGGGCGTAGATATGCTCGATATTGCGGGTGTGGAGATTATAGGGTGCGAGGAATTCGCAGATCAGGATCGAAAGATAAAGCACCACCAGAAAGGCGCCGGACCACACCGCGATCTTGTGCTGGCGGAACTGCCACCACATGAGGCGGAGCTGTGAGGCCTTGCTGAAGGCCGCCATTCCTGACGTGTTGGGTTCGATCAGCGACGGGTCGAAGGGCGCGGTCGAGACATAGTGGGGCAGCGCTTCGCCGGGGTTCGGAATGGATGAAGTCATTTGACGTTACCACCTCCGAAGCGGATTCGCGGATCGAGTATGGCAAGGGCGATATCCGACACCAGAACGCCGATCACCGTCAGGAATGCGAGGAACATCAGGAATGAGCCGGCCAGATACATGTCCTGGCTCTGCAACGCCCTGATGAGCATGGGACCGGTGGTTTCGAGCGACAGGACGACAGCGGTGATTTCCGCGCCGGAGATGATGGCGGGCAGGATCGAGCCGATGTCCGAGATGAAGAAATTCAGCGCCATGCGCAGCGGATATTTGGTGAGCACCTTGAAGGGGTGCAGCCCCTTGGCGCGGGCGGTGACCACATATTGTTTCTGCAATTCATCGAGCAGATTGGCGCGCAGACGACGGATCATGCCGGCGGTGCCCGCCGTTCCGATGATGAGGACGGGGATCCAGATATGTTCGAGGATCGACTTGAACTTCGCCCAGCTCATCGCCTGGTTCAGATATTCCCGATCCATCAAATGGCCGATGGAGATGCCGAACCAGATATTGGCGAAATACATCAGGATCAGCGCCAGCATGAAGTTGGGAATGGCGATGCCGAGCAGGCCGAGGAAGGTGAGCCCGTAATCGCCCCAGCTGTATTTATGCGTGGCGGAGTAGATGCCGATCGGGAAGGCGAGGAGCCATGTGACGATGATGGTGACGAAGGAGACCAGAACCGTCAGCCACAGGCGGTCTCCCACCACATCGCTGACCGGCAGCTGGTATTCGAAGGAATAACCGAAATCGCCGACCAGCATGCCGGTTGCCCAGCGGAAATAGCGGATCGGGGCCGGCTGGTCGAAACCGTAGCGGACACGCAGCTCCTCGATTTCGGCAAGGTTCGCCGTCTCGCCCATGGCGCGCAGCTCGGCGACATAGCTTTCGAAATAATCGCCCGGCGGCAATTCGATGATGGTGAAGACCAGCATCGAGATCAGGATCAGTGTCGGGATCATGACGAGGATGCGCTTTAAAATATACCGCAGCATATCAGGCGTCTCCGTCATACCAGAAGCTATCCGGCATATAGACGCCGAGATAGGATGTGGGCTCGTAGCCGAAAAGCGCCTTGTCCGGCACGTTTCGCATGCGTTTGACATGAACGACGGGTTGCAGCGCGCCGTTGACGATGCCGATGGAAAACACCTGCTGCGTATAAATACCCAGCATTTCCAGCCAGATGGCTTCGCGCTCCTGTTCGGTGACGCTTCTGCGCCATTTTTTCAGGAGATCGAGCAGATGCGCCGCCTCCGGCAGATCGGGCTCCTTGCCCTCGCGGCCGCCGGAAAGATAATGTACGCCCCAGACCGGCCATTGCAGTTGGTCATCGCCGGTGGGGGCGAGGCCGGAAGGCAGCATGTCCGGCGTCGGCACACCGTTATCCATGCCCATCCATACCGACATCAGCACCTCGCCGCCCATGGCGCGCTTGCGGAAGACATCGCGCTGGGTGGGACGGACGGAAACGGCAATGCCGATATGCCGCCAGTGATCCGTCACCAGTTCCATCACGTCGGTTTCAAGCGTGCTTTCGCCTGTCGTTTCGACGATGATATAGGCCGGGCGGCCATCCGGCAGGAGCCGAAGGCCGGCATTGTCGCGCTTGTCGAGACCGGCTTCGTCAAGCAGCCTGTTGGCCGCCGCCCGGTCGAAGGCGCTCCATGCGTCCGCAAATTCCTGCCGGTAAAGCGGGCTTTCCGGCAGAACGGTATCGGCGCTTTCCTTTGCCAGCCCGTAAAAGCAGACCATGTTGATTTCGTGCCGGTTTATCGCGAGCGACAGCGCCCGGCGCACACGCACGTCCTGAAAAGCGCTGCGCCAGATCGGGTCGGCACAATTGAGGTTGGGCAGCAGCGCGATGCGTGAACCCTGAGAGCGCTTGTAGAGGTTCACCTTCAGGGGAAAGCGCTTTTCGGCATCCTTCAGAAAGGTGTAATCGGCGAAATCGAGGCCGAAATATTGCAGATCGCTATCGCCGGACGCCGTCTTGGCCGAGATGATGTCGGACGAAGTGACGTTGAGCAGGAAACGATCGAGATAGGGCAGTTGCAGGCCGTTTTCGTCGACCCGATGATAATAGGGGTTACGCTCGAAGACGAATTGTTCGGCTGGCGGCGCGGTGGTGTTGCGCCAGGCATCCAGCGTCGGCAGATCGGGATTTTCGGGCCGCACCTGCCGCGACATCTTGATATGCAGCCCGCTCCAGTCATCCGTCTTGTTTTTCTTTATCAGCTTGGCGAGCTTTTCCGCCGTCTGATATTTGACGTGGAACTGTTTCATGTAGGCGGCGGGCAGGAACAGCCGGGCCGGTGAGGCCGCTGCGAGCTTCGCCAGAAAATCCGGGTTCGGACCGTCCCAGGTGTAGCGCACCGTCAGCCGGTCGATGACTTCGATAAGCGGCGGCTTGCTGTTGACCAGAAGTTCGATCGGCGGGCCGCCCTTGTGGATTTCCCTGTTGAGGGCGACGTCCTCCCAGAAATAGCGGAAATCCTCAGAGGTGAAGTCGCTGCCGTCGGACCATTTGTGGCCTTCGCGCAGCTTGAAGGTGAAGATGCGTTCTTCCTGAACGTCGTAGCTTTCGAGAATATCCGGATGAAGCTCGAATTTTTCGTCATAGCCGACAAGGCGGGCATAGCTGCTGATCGGCATCAGGCGAATGTCGCGCTGGCCGCCAATGAGCATACGCACCGAGCCGCCATGTTTTCCCGGCTCGCGGCCAAGCGCTTTCATGTCGATGACGCGCGGGTTTTTCGGCAGGCGTTCGGCCACGTCGGGCAATTCGCCCTTTTCCCGTTTTTCCTTGAAATAAGCGGGGTCGGTATAGCCGGCCCGCGCATAGGCCGGCAGGAAGACGGAGGCCAAGAGGGCAAGGGTGGTGCGACGCGTGATCAAGGGCGAAGCTCCCGGATATCGGCATTGCCGTTTGCAAGCACGAAATGGCCTTCGCCGAGATCGGCGGAAATCATGTCGCCATCACCCTCGTCGCGGAACTGTTTGCCCCAGTCGAATTTGCCCGTCGCGCTGATCTTGCCGATGGTGCGGAAATCGAGCGGACGGTCGAGATCCGGGAAAGGCACGGCCGCCAGCAGGGATTTCGTATAGGGATGAACCGGAGAGCGCATCAGGATTTCCCGTGGCGCCAGCTCCACGATACGACCCTCGCACATCACGGCCACGCGGTCGGCCATATAGTCCACCACCGCCAGATTATGCGAAATGAAGAGATAGGTTAGCCCGAGATCCTGCTGCAAATCCTTCAGCAGATTGAGGATTTGCGCCTGCACGGAGACATCGAGGGCGGAAACGGGTTCGTCGCAGATGAGAAGTTCGGGACCGAGCGCCAATGCCCTGGCGATGCCGATACGCTGCCTCTGTCCGCCCGAGAAACTGTGCGGGTAACGGTTGAGCGCGCTTTCTCCGAGCCCAATGGCCCTGACGAGATTGCGCACTTTCTCCGCGCGGTATTTCGCATTGCCCCGTCCGTGGATTTCCAGCGGCTCGCTCAGGATGTTGCCCACGGTCATGCGTGGAGACAGCGACGATATCGGGTCCTGGAAGACCATCTGTATCTTCGACCGCAGCTCTTTCAGGTCTCCGTCCCTGGCATTGAGGACATCAATGTCGCCCTCAGGCCGGTGAAAGGTCACCGAGCCTTCATCCGGGCGAACGGCGCGCATGAGGATTTTGCTGACGGTGGTTTTGCCGCTGCCGCTTTCACCCACCAGCCCGAGGCATTCTCCGCGGCGAATTTCAAAACTGACGCTGTTGACCGCTTTGGTGGCGTTGGCGTCGCCTTTGCGGAACCAGCTGGACTTCCGGGTCGTGAACGTCTTGCTGATATTGTCCACGGTCAGAAGCGGGCCGGGGGTCTTGTTCACCGCGGCGTTTTTTTTGCCGACGAGGCTTTCGTGGTCAATGTTGATTTCGCGAAGCGCCTTCAGCCTTTCGCCGGGCTTCATGTCGAAATGCGGCACGGCGGCCATCAGGCCCTTGAGATAGGGGTGGCTTGGTGACTTGAAAATGTCGTCGACCGTACCGGCCTCCATGATCTCGCCCTGATAGATCACCGCGACCTCGTCGGCGATATTGGCTACCACGCCGAGATCGTGGGTGATGAGCAGCATGCTCATGTTCAGGCGGCTCTGCAGATCGCGCAGCAGCTTGAGGATTTGCGCCTGTATGGTCACATCCAGCGCCGTCGTCGGCTCGTCGGCGATCAGAAGTGCGGGACGACAGATCAGCGCCATGGCGATCATGGCGCGCTGGCGCATGCCGCCCGACAGCTCGAAGGGATACATGTTCACGACCTTCTTGGGTTTGGAAAACCCTACAAGGTCGAGCGTTTCATGCATTTTTTCCGCACGTTCGGCCGGTGACAGGATGCTGTGAATCCTGAGCGCCTCGTCGATCTGGTTGCCGATGGTGTGCAGCGGCGAGAAAGACGTCATCGGCTCCTGAAAAATCAGGCCGATGCGATTTCCGCGTATCGAACGGATTTCCCGGCCGTCCTTCGGCAATTGCAGCAGATCGACGGGGCCGGCTGCGGCATTTTCCGGATCGGTGAACAGCACGCGGCCATTCACACGCGCCGTCTTGGGATGGATGCCCATGATGGTCTGGCCGATGACGGATTTTCCGGAGCCGGACTCGCCGACGAGAGCAGTGACTTTTCCCGGAAGAATACGAAGGCTCGCGCCCCTGACGGCATCGATGGTACCACCCATGAGAGAAAACGAGACCCGCAGATTTTCAATACGGAGCAAATCTGCGCCTGCGCTCATGCCAAAGGGTTCCTTGCCGTCTCTTTATCGTTGCCTTGTGACAATTTGCTCAGGAGGGCTTAAATCCACGTTATCGCAGGGTTTGTTGTCTGTCTATGCCTCTGAAACATCGAATTGTTTAGCGAATTCAAAGCCGGCTTCCGAAACACGACGGCTTGCCTGACGCTTTTTGTTTGGCGATATGTTAACGAGCGTTTCTGGATGAGGATCCATGTCCGACAAGAAATATTACGATGCCCAGCTGGATAAGGCCCGGCAGTTGCAAAATGGCGGTCAGTATGCGGAAGCCAATGCGCTTCTCTTATCGCTGGTTGCAGCAAAGGACGGCCACCTGATGGGGGAGCAAACAGTGCTCGGCCTGCCGCGCCGGCTGCATGCGGCACGGCTGCGCCTCGCCAAGGCCGAAGGCGATATGGTCGCCAAGATCGGTTATCAATATACGCTTGTTCCACCCCCGCAGGTGCTGGAGAAATATGCGCGGTTTTCCACGGAAGAACGTCGCACGATCAGCGTCAAAAGCCGTGAAGATGTGCCGAGGCTCATTCACCAGATATGGATCGGGGAAAAAGCCCCGCCGGTATCGGTTAAGGCATGGGCCGCCCACGCTTCGAACCATGGTTACGACTATCGGCTCTGGCGGGAGGCCGATCTTGAGCGGGAAGGCGTGTTTTCGAACGGCGTCTTCAAAACCATGCTGGAAAAGGGCGATTATCCGGGCGCAGTGGATGTGGCCCGTTATATGCTGCTGGAGCGGTTTGGCGGCATCTATCTCGATTGCGACTGGTATCCGGCGCGGGACGACGTGAGTTTCGATACATTCCTGCCTCTGGCGGGGCTGACGGTGTTTGACGAAAAAACGCCGCGGGACACGGGGCAGGGCAGCATGCTGCTTGCCAATTCCTTCATCGCCGCGCCTGCCGGACATCCGGTTTTCAGCAGGATGCTGGCTGCCTTTCCCGGAATTATCGAAGACATGCCTCGCGCGCCCGCCTGGTGGTCGACCGGCCCCTTGATCTTCACCATCATCGCCCGGGCGGGAAGCATCAGCCTCGCGCCGGCAGGGTTCGTTGCCGCGTCCCTTCCCGACCGCGCCCCTCTTGAGACGGTGGAAGCGATCAGGCGGGAACTTTCCACTGAGGCGAGCGGGTTGCTGATCGCCTGGAAATCATGGTGAGATTTCGTCGACGAGGTCTTTCGAAGAACGCCAGCGGGCGGCGGGATGATCGGCGGTTACCTCGAAAAGCCGTCTCAGAAAGCGCCAGACATTGTCGTCATGGACGAGATGGTGGGTGAGGATGCCGGTCGTGCCGCCGTTTTCGGCGGTCGTCAGGATGCGGGCGGCGGTCTCCGAAAAGAGCACGTCGTCGTCGCGGCCACCGCGGCTGCCGTGCCAGTCGATCACATCGACATGGGTGTTCAGGCAGGGCGGCAGGGTACTTTTCTCCGGGCCGAAAACGGATAGGGCGCGATATCCGAAGCCCGCCAGTGCCTTCACGATACCGGCATCTATACGGTTCCAAGGCGGCACGAGCATCGGCACCAAACGCCCGCCATGCAGGTCGTGGAGTTTATCCAGTCCGGATTGCAATTCATCGAGAACGACAGCGGGATCGCGATGCGATCCCAGTTCCTGTTTCTTTTCCTTCTCGCTGGCATAATTCGTATGGGACCAGCCATGCACGGCGACCTGGGCAATGTCCGACACATCCAGATGCCGTGCGAGCTTATCGGTCGTCATCTCGGGGATGACCGCGAGCGTGACCGGAGCGGAAAAGTCGCCGCAAAGATCGAGCAACGTGTCGAGCGCGGGCGTCGGCTCCACCGCATCGTCGTCCCGGAGCCAGAGATCGGCGGATATGCCGCGCCGCCCGCATTCGTCCAGTGCCGCAACGAGTTTTTCCAGACTCATGATGTTCGCGCCTTTGCTTGCAGCAGGATATGGTTCAGTTCTTTTGCGGCATTTTCTAGAGACCGTTCATTCCTCACGAATTGTCGGGCCGCCCGTGCCAGTTCTTCGCGCTGTCTGTCGTCGCCGAGCAGGGTTTTAATCGCGTCGGCATAGGCGGCTCTATCATTTTCTGGTGTCAGTAATCCTGTGGCGCCGGATTTTACCACCTCGGGGACGCCGGCCACTTTTTCGGCCACAACGGGCAGGCCGGCAGCCTGCGCCTCGAGATAGGCGAGACCATAGGCCTCGCCATGGCCCGGCCAGACATAGAGAGAGGCTTTTGAAAGAAGCATTGCGATCTCGGCCGCGGTTTTTTCCCCGTGCCAGACGAGACGGTGGTTGGGAAACGGGCTGAACATGGCCTGTACCGCCGTGCGTTCCGGTCCGTCGCCGACGATATCCAGCGTCCAGTCGAGATCCTGCGGCAACAGGGCGAGCGCTTCGGAAAGGGCGCGGTAGCTGTCGAGCTTGTCACCCGCCCGCATCATGGCGACGGTGATGAGCCTTGCGGGTGTCGGCTGGGGCGTGTTCTTGAGAAAGGCCCCGGCATCGATGAAAGGCGGCAGCATGGCCCAGCGAAGGGTGGGCGAGGCCCGCACAAGCCCTTCGCGATCCCGCGCGGTGAAGCAGATATTGATGGCGGCGGCGTTCAATGCGGTCAGCAACCCATCCTGAACCGCCTGCCATCCCATCCCATTCCGTTTCGGCGAATAGGACGCTTCGGCGCTGACATAGGGGATGTCGAAACGTTTGCTCAGTTCCGGTCCGAGCAAGTCCGGGGCCTTGTAATAGGGATGGTAGCAAAACCAGAGATCCGGCACGCCCTCCCGTCGCCAGTGCCGTGCGACGATCTCGATTTCGCGCTCGGCCTCATCGGCGAGCAAGGCCCTTGCCGGGTCATCCGGCTGTTTCAGGAAGCTGCGCAGTTCCGAAGCGACGGAAACATCGTGACCGCCCATTGTGATCGCCGTCATTAGCAAACGGGCCATCAGCCGGTCGCCGGAGGGAACGGGATGGTTGGGAGATTTGAGCGGCGCATAAAAGGCGATCTTCATGGCGATGGTTGTGCGTTGGCGGTGGCTTGGGCGTCAACCGGAATTTGAAAGGGCCGAGCCTTGACAGGTCCGTCATTCTTGCCCAACTGAAAGGCATCTTTTGCACATGCGCGGAGCGTGACACGCTTTGACTTCCCCAGACACTTCCCGGAACCTGCTTTCCAGCATTGAAAACAAAAGCGCCAAAGCGGGGGTGATCGGCCTCGGCTATGTCGGTCTGCCGCTTGCCATGACGATCGCCAGGGGCGGTTTCAAGGTTGTCGGTTTCGATATCGATCCCGGTAAAATTACCGCGATCGAGGCCGGGCGCAGCTATATCGAGGCCGTTTCCGACGAGGTGCTGGCGAGTGTGAGAGAGGATGACGGCTTTGTCGCCACCTCGGATTTTTCCAGGCTGGCCGAATGCGATGTCATTGCCATCTGCGTGCCGACACCCCTGACGAAATATCGCGAGCCGGACCTTTCTTATGTCGAAAAGACCTGTCGCGATATTGCCGCCCATCTGCGCAAGGGGCAGCTTGTGGTTCTGGAATCGACCACCTATCCCGGCACGACTGACGGGGTGGTGAAGACCATTCTGGAAAGTACCGGGCTCGTCTCCGGCGTCGATTTCTTCATCGGCTTTTCACCCGAACGGGAAGATCCCGGCAATCGCGATTTCGAGACCTCGACCATTCCGAAGGTCGTCGCTGGCGATGGCGAGGCGGCCGGAAAACTGATGGCGGCATTTTACGGTTCGGTGGTCAAAAAGATCGTCCCCGTCTCGACAAATGCCACGGCCGAGGCGGTCAAAATCACCGAAAACGTCTTCCGTGCCGTCAATATCGCGCTCGTCAACGAACTCAAGGTCGTCTACGAGGCGATGGGTATCGACATCTGGGAAGTGATCGATGCGGCGAAGACCAAGCCGTTCGGTTTCATGCCGTTTTATCCCGGCCCGGGTCTTGGCGGCCATTGCATACCTATCGATCCTTTTTACCTCACCTGGAAGTCGCGCGAATATGAATTGCCGACGCGGTTCATCGAACTGGCCGGCGAGATCAATACCGGCATGCCACGTCACGTCATCGGGCGGGTCGCGGAGGCGCTCGATATTCATTCCGGCAAGGCGCTCAGCCGCTCGAAGGTGCTGGTCGTCGGCCTCGCCTATAAAAAGAATGTGCCGGATATTCGCGAAAGTCCCTCGCTGAAGCTCATCGAGCTTATTCAGGAGCGTGGCGGCGAAGCGGCCTATTTCGATCCCCACGTGGCCGAAATCCCGAAAACCCGGGAATATAGCCATCTGATGGGCATGAAATCCGTGCCGTGGGACAGGCAGGCGATAGGCGCCTTCGACGCCGTTCTCGTTGCGACCGACCATGACAATGTGGATTATGCCGCTCTAAGCGAATGGGCGCCGCTTATCATCGACACGCGCAATGTTTTCGCGCGTCGGGATATAGCCGCAAAACACATCATCAAGGCCTGATAACATGAGCAGACTCGATAGTTTCATTCGCCGGCTGACCGCGCAACGGGATATCCTCAACCATGTTGCAGCCGATCTCGATCTGCCGGATGAAGGCGCGCTTATGGAAATCGGCCTTGGCAACGGGCGCACCTTCAATCACCTGCGGGAGCTGTTCCCCAACCGCCGCATCATCGCTTTCGACAGGGCCATGGGTGCGCATGCCTCCTCCGTTCCGGCGCAGGAGGATCTGATGATCGGTGAAATATCGCAAACCGCTCCGGCTTTCATCGGCTCGGAAGCAGCATTCGTGCATGCCGATATCGGCACGGGCTATCCGGAAAAGGATGCGATCACCCTCACATGGTTGCCCGATCTTGCGGTGGGTATGCTGGCGAAAGGCGGTCTCGCGGTCAGCGGCCTGCCTCTGGATCATGCCATGCTCAAGCCGCTGCCGGTGCCGGCAAGCGTGCCGACGGACCGTTATTTTCTCTATCGCAAGATTTGAGATCGGGCGCTCCGACAGGTGTGTCGGGGCTATCTCATAAATAGCGCTCGCTCTCTTCTTTCGAGAGCAGGAAGACCTTCATTTGTGAGTTGCGGCCGCGGATGGCGATTTCTTCGCTTCTGAGATCGGCAATCTCCTGTCCCGCCTGAATAATGGCTGGTTCGGAAACAACGATGGCTGCGCCGAATTCCTTGGCCTTGGATTCGAGCCTGCTTGCCACGTTGACGGTATCGCCGATGGCCGTCAGGGTTTTGGCCGCGCCATATCCCATGACGCCGACGATGCTCGGGCCGGAATGAATGCCGACGACGACCTCCAGGCGGACGGCGAATTGTTTCTCCAGCCCCTCGTTCAGAATTGCTATATCCCGCAATATGGTCGCGGCCGCCTTCATGGCGTTGCGGCAGGCATGTTCCGCGTCCTCGCCAAGTCCGAAAAGCGCCATGGCGCCATCGCCGATGAATTTGTCGAGATGGCCTCCCGCCTGCTCTACGGCCTGGCCGACGATGGTGAAATAGCGGTTCAGAAGGAAGACGACATCATAGGGCAGCTTCGCTTCGGAAAGCGTGGTGAAGTTGCGCAGATCGCAAAAGAGGATGGCGATTTCTTCTTCCCGGCCGGGGCGGGCCGGCTGCGCATCGGCCGGCAGGTCGCTTTGCTGGGGCGGCGAAACGAGAAGCGCGATATCAATATCGCTGGTGGGGCGTAGCTGGCAGCCGAGCCGAACATCGGAATCGGCATGGATGCGCCTCAATGTGGTTTGCTCGATGTCTCCCGGTGGCGGTAGCGGGCCTTTGCTGTTCAGGACCTTGACCCGACAGGTTGAGCAGCGCCCCTTGCCGCCGCAGACGGAGTAATGCGGAATTCCCGCAAGGCGGCTGGCTTCCAGAATGCTGAGCCCGGCCGGTACATGTGCCTGCGCGCCATGTTCATAGCGGATTTCGATCGCCGTCAATCGTTGCCGAAAGCTGCGTACGCCACGCATGGCGAAAACCAGCATTACCGCGCCGACGAACAACGTCTCCGCTGTGCCGGTGATGAAACGGATCTGTGTTTCCATTTCCCGCTGCAGTGGCAGCTCGTCCTTTTGAATCGTATTGTCGGCAAGTCCGGGCGGAAGCGCGTATTTTTCATCGATTTCCGCCAGCCAGCGGCCGGCATCGCTGAAGCCCAGCAGCGCCAGGAGCGGCAACATCACGGCCACCGTCATGAACAGCCCGGCTATTCGCGGATACCAGTCCCGGTAACGCAGCCAGAAATAGAGGCCAATGCATCCGTGGACCCAGATCACGATCAAGGCGAGGCTTTGCCAGGCGCCCTGTATCGGGTTGTTGATCCACAGCCTGCGGATGACCGAATAATAGCCGACATCGATGCCATAAAGCATATGCGACACGCGGATATTGACGGCGTGGCCGATGATCAGGAACGGGATCGACAGGCCGAAGATGACCTGAAGCGCTTCGCGGAGCGGCATGCGCAGCGTTCTGCGCAGATAAAGCGAGCGCAGAACAAGACAGACATGCACCAGAACAGAACCGTAAAAAAGCAGGCTGCTGACTGGGTTGAGCCAGATCAGGCTGAACCATTTTCGCGCCCGTTCGGCGGTATCGATGGAGATGAGTGCGAGGGAGTGATTGAAAAGATGGGAAAATACGAAAGCAAATATGATGAGGCCGGATAAAATCCGGGCGCGTCTCAAATTGGTCTCCGAAAAGAAACGGATCATGCAAATCCCATCATGTGGTCATTCAGCGCAGAATCATCATGTAGTATGTGGTGGCACCCTTATTGCAGGCCGTCTCGTGGCAATATCGTGGAGCAATCGATCGGAAACGGTCAATTGTGCGTGTTCGAACGCCCGCATGGCAAGGGATGTCGAAATCGGGGTTTCGAAAAAGCGGTCGGACAGGTCGACTTTGCCGGAGCCAGATTGCGTCAGAGCTCGATGATCTGGCCGTCCATGGCCGCGAAGGCCCCACTGAACTGGGCTTTCGCCTGTTTTTCGATATTGTCCAGTTCTTCGTCGCTGCGACTTGGGGCGTGGTGGATGAAGCCGACATTTTTTGCGCCGGCGCGTTTGGCGAGGCGGATCGCCTGTTGCCAGGACGAATGGCCATAGCCGCGATAAAGGCTCATTTCCTCATCGGTGAACATGGCGTCATAGAGGAAAAGGTCGACATCCCTGATCAGGTCGAGCACGGTTTCGTCCATATCGCCCGGCTCATGTTCGGTGTCGGTGATGATGGCGAGGGACTTTCCTTCCCAGTCCAGCCGATATCCGATGGCGTTGCCGGGATGGTTGAGCATTCCTGTTCTGATCGAAAGGCCGGGATGCACATCGAGCGCGTCGCCCGGCATGAAGTCCCGCGTGTCGATTTTTGCGCAGCAGATTTCCAGCGGCACGGGGAACCAGGGCGGGCTCATGAAGTCCTTGAGCATTTCCCGGGTGGTCATGGTGCCGGCGAGGTGGCCCGACCAGATGGCGACATCGTTGGAGCTGTTATAAAAGGGCTTGAAATAGGGGAAGCCGACAATGTGGTCGTAATGGCAATGCGAGAAGAACAGGTTGACGTCGGTAATGCCTTCCGCCCGCAGGGCAAGGCCAGCGGGATGCAAGCCCGAACCCGCATCGAACAAAAGAACGTGATCGCCGCATCTTACCTCGATGCAGATGGTATTTCCGCCGTATTTTCGGAAGTTTTCACCTGAAACAGGAAGCGTTCCCCGCGCACCCCAGATCTTTACCCGAAAATTTCTATTACTTTCCCGACTTGCTGTGTCGGAATCGAACGCCATGACACACCCCAATAACAACGGAATCTTGCACGCTTTCCTCCCATGAAGCCCGTTGTCTCTATAGATTCTTATATCCGCTCGTTTCTGGCGGACGCCTTTACCCCTTATTCAGTCAGCATTTCATTTATATTGCAATAGTACGACATTTATTTTTCCAATATCGCCATTCAAGGTAGCAAGGAATTGTCGTTTATGTCCGGGCGCCTGCCCGCGCTTTGCTCAGTTCCGCCGTCGTCTGGGTAAGGCGTTCGGCCAGAACGCGCATGACCTTGATGGTGATGTCGGGGAAATCGGACATGAGCTTGAAGAACTGTTCCTTGCCGATGCGCAGGGCTTCCACATTGGTGGAGGCGCGAACGGTCGCGGTTCTGACACTATCGCAGAGGATTGCGATTTCGCCGACAATGGCATTGCCGGTCATTTCGGCCACTTTCAGCGTGCCCGAAGGGGAATCGACCAGAACATCGACTTTTCCGGTCAAGACGACATAGGCCGCATCGCCGACATCTCCCTGATGAAACAGCACGTCGCCAGCATGATAGGACACCCGGTCGGATGCGAATGCCAGTAGTTTGAGCTTTGACGGTTCCATTTCCGAAAAAAACGGCACCCTTTTCAGCATCTGAATTTCGTCTTTAAACAGCATTGACTTACCCTGTTCTTGTTCCACCTCGGTCACCTTCTTGGATTTATGTTGCGACCATGTCCTTGAATGTACCGTTTTCCTCGGCGAGAGTCTCGTAACTTCCGTCGGCGGTGATCAGGCCCTGATGAACAACGATCACCCGCTCGAACATGCGGGAGAGCGTCGCGTTCGACAGGACCCATATGATCGACGGGTTATTGTTGTTCTGTTTCAGGAGTGTGATGACCCGCTCGACAATTTCCTCCTGCTGTCGGGGATCGAGGCCGGGAAGAGGGCGGTTGAAGACGTAATAATCGGATTTGCGGATCAGCGCCCGCGCGAGATTGAGCTTCTGACGCTGGAGCGGGCCAAGCCGCTTGCCGCCCGCGCCGAGGTTGAAGTCCAGGCCCACCGCCAGCACGCGTTCATAGACACCCTGCTTGCGCATGACATCGGCGACGATGCGGGTGATGCGTCGCGAGGCGTCGGTGTAGCGATGGCTGACCTTGCCGAATAGGATGTTGTCCAGCAGGCTGGTGGCGCTCATATATTTGGTCGGATCGTAGATTTCGATCACGTTTTTCAGGCTGTCGGGCAGGTTCTCATGGAACATGTGCCGGACTTCGACGATCCGATTCATGATCTCCGGCGATAGAAGACCGAAACGCTGGCGAGGCTCGATGTAGAAGAAGCTGAGCCGCAGCATTGCGCGCTTTTCGCTTTCATTAGCTTCGTCGAAACTCCGGCTCTGAAGACGTTGCAGCATCTGCTGATAGACCGGAATGTCGTCGGGCGTCATGAAGGTGAGCTGCTGGAAGAAGGGGTGGTCTCCCGGCAGGTCGGCGAAGATTTCCACGATGTTTTCGGCAATCGTGTAACCCATCTCGAACAGGGTTTTCACGAGACCGGTTTCGCGCATCAGGGAGCGGAAATAGTCGCTTTCGATGACGGTCCTGATCGTCTGGGAAGAATCCCGCATGGTGCCGAACAGCAGGTTTTCGCCGACCGTCGCCTCGCTGTTATAGCTCTCCAGTTCAAAGGGCGCGATGAGGCCGCTCAGATTTTCCTTTTCGAGCTCCGCACGCAGCACATGCCGCAATTCAACGATGCGCGCGGCAAGATGCAGGTCGGTCAAAGGGTCGATCGAGGACCGCAGCGCAAACTCCAGAATATCCTGCGACAGTTCTACGCTGTCGAGGACGGCCAGAATGGCCCGGATGAGATTCTCCGGCCTGCCGTCGCCAGCCGGGCTCGAAGCGTAATCGATCCATTCGCTATTGATATCGATCAGCGGATTGCCCGCCATCTTGGCTTCGCGGATTTCCCACTTGCGATGTTCCAGCGCCGCTCCCTCATAGTTCCTGTCCGCAAGCGGGGCGTGTTTGAGGCCGTAAAGAAGATTGTCCTTCAGGCTGGCGTGGAAGAAATAGCTGTCCGAGGACACATAGGAAATGCGCCGCCCGGTGAGCGATTCCGGCAGTTCCAATATGTCGACGTCGTTGATGCTGATCTTGCCCGAGGTTGGCCAGAGCGTGCGGCCGATCGCATCCGCCAGCGCCTCGGCGCCCGAGCCGCCGACGATGGCGATCACCTCGCCCGGTTCGACCTTCAGCGACGCCTGTTCCAGAAGCCGGCTGCCGCTGTCGTCCTCCAGTGTCAGATTGGCGACGACGATCGGGGCGCTGATCGCCGCGACTGCGCCGGGAGACAGTTTCTGCACTTTCTCGTCGATCATGTTCGGAGCATCGAACTGCTCGAAGACCTGCTCGTATTTCACCTGCACGTCCTGACGCGCCTGATCCCAGTCGATCAGTTCCTTCAGCGGCCCGGGCAGTTCCTTATAGGCATTGATGACGGCGACCAGCTGCCCGACATCGAGGCTGCCCTTCAGTGTGAGATAACCGCCGAGCGCATAAAAGAAGAAGGGAGTGAGCTGTGCAAGGAAGTTATTGATGAACTTGACCAGAAACTTCCACTGGTAGAGATCGTAGCGGATCTTGAAGATGTCGCCGAGCCGGTGGGAGGCATCCGCGCGCTCGTAATTGGACGTATCATAGGCATGGATGGTGCCGATACCGTCCACCATTTCGCCGATGCGTCCGGCGAGCTGGCGGGCGCTCAGCTGCCGCTGGCGGCCGAGTTCGATGAGGCGGCGGCGCATTTTGGGAATGATGCCCACCTGTATGGCGGCCATGAAAGCCGCAATCAGGCCCAGCCAGAAATTCTGCACGAGAATGAAGAAGAGTGCGGAGAGTGCCTGGCCGCCGAGAAGGGCCGGCTGCACGAAGGCGTCGCCGGTAAATCCGCCGAGCGGCTCCACCTCGTCCTTCACCATGCTGGAGATTTCCGCACCTTTGACCCGCTTGAAATGGGAGGGTGGGAACCGCAGGATCTTGTCGATGAGCTCGAAGCGGATGCGCCGCAGAAGCCGCTCGCCAAGGCGGCCCTTGTAGGTATTGATGTAATATTTGAAGAGCCCGTTGATGATGACAAGCGCAAGGAACGTCAGGCTGAGCGCCATCAGCATCGACATGCGGTTGAGCTCGAGCCCGGGGAATAATGTCACGGTGCCCCAGTAGGGGATATCGACCGTGAGATGCATGAAAAGCTGCGTCGCATTCGCCCCTTCGAAACCATCCCCCTGAATTGGGCCGTTGACGATCTGCTTGGGCAGATCGAAGGCGAGGAAATAGGGGATCATCGACAGGGCCACGATCAGCAGAATGAAAAGCTGCTGCCGCCTCGTGTGCGACCAGATATAACGCGTAAGGCTTTGTTCCATATAAAACTTCTATGACCTGTCGGGCGTGGCCCGGCGTGTTGGTTTGCGCGGTGTCTAGACGATCCGGTGGCCGGGTGGCGCAACCTCCTCCTGCAAATAGGTATGGGACTCGCTATTTATCAGTATATTCAAGCGGTTTCGAGCAAAATAGCGGCCCTGCCGGGACTTGCCCGCCATCCCGGTGTTCGTTTTTGCAATGTGCGGGCGGCAATGGATATAAATGCGACTATATTTTTAGACTTCTCTAATGTTGTTGTTTTTATTGTAGATCAGGCGGTAAGACGCTTCGATACAATGATCCCGTAATGGTTGAGCCAGACACTGGCGCAATGATGGCAAGGTCGATGGCGATAGATATTTCAGAGCGTACAGGCAGCGATCCGTCTCTTGATGCATTGTCGCTTTCCGGCATTGCCTCGAATGGGGCGGTTGCGCATCCGGTCTCTTTTGATGGGCTCACCGGGATTTTCCATCCGGCGCGCAAGGATGTCAGACAGCGCCATGCCGTTCTTTTCGTCAGCCCATGGGGCATGGAGGAGCTGTGCAGCCGCAAGTTTCAACGGGTACTGGCCGAGCGGCTGGCCGCTTGCGGTGTCGCCAGCCTGCGATTCGACTATCTGGGCGCGGGTGACGCCTTCGACCCTGATGATGCAGGCCGTGCAGCGGACTGGATTTCCGACGCGCGCGTGGCGCTCAATTGTCTGAAGCGTCTTTCCGGCTGCGCCGAAGTGGTCGTTGTCGCTCAGGGTCTTGGCTGCCTGATTGCTGCACAGGCGTTTGCCGATGTGGCTGAAGTGGGTTCCATGGCGCTTCTGGCGCCTGTCGTTTCCGGCCGCGCCTATCTGCGTGAGCTGGCGATGTGGTCCTCCATGATCGACGATGGCCTCGGTCTTCGGCCCGCGCAACGGATGACGGAGGCGGGATCGATTGCCGGCATGGCCATGCCTGCCGGTGTTGCCGATGCGATCAGGAAGGCCAATCTTTCAAATCTGACCGCTGCTCCGGCGCGCACCATTCTGGCGCTCTCCCGGCCGGGCCGCGTAACCGATGCCGACTTCGCCAGGCATCTCATTGCGATTGGCGGTGCGGTGGAGGAGGCGGAGTTTTCAGGTTACGACGATCTCGTCTCCAGCCCTACGCTTTCGAAAATATCCGACGATGTGGTCAACCGGCTGGTCGATTGGGTCCTCTCCCAGACCCATGCCGAGAGTCCGGCGATCCCCCCGGAGGATTTTACAGTCAATGCCCCGCAGCGTGGGCGCGGTTTTGTCGAGCAGCCGGTGCAATTTGGAGAAGGCGGGCGGCTTTTCGGTATTTTTTGCGGGCCGGACGACCGGGAGGCGGTTTCTTCGGTTCTTCTGCTTGGCGCGGCCTATGACCGGCATGCGGGTTGGGGCAGGCTTTCCGTGCAGATGGCCCGTACATTGGCGCGCGAGGGGGTGGCATCGCTTCGCTTCGATGCGGCTAATATTGCCGACAGCCCTCCGGTCAAAAACGTGCCCGAGCAGGTTCTTTACGATGCCGCGCAGAATGACGACGTGGCTGCCGCACTCGATTTTCTCGGCAAGCGCGGCAAGGGACCTTTCATTGCGGCGGGTCGGTGCAGCGGCGCTTATCTCGCCTTCAACGGTGCAATCGCCGATGAGCGGATCGACGCCGTGGTCGCGGTCAATCCGGTCGTCTTCCATTGGCGCAAAGGCCGCTCGGTGGATGAGGCCCTGCATAAACGCCCGCGTTCCTTCGGCGAATACAGCCAGCGCTTTCGACAGGGCGCGACATTCAAACGTCTCATCAGCGGCGATGTCGATGTGGCAAGCGCGGGGCTGAATATCGTCAAGGCGACGATCAAGAGGCTTTCGACAAAAACGGCGAGGCTGTTCCGCAGGGGCAGCGAGGAAGGGCGTGCCGTTTATGGCGCGTTCGATAAATTGAAAGCGAATGATACCGCCGTTCATCTGCTCTACAGCGACAACGACGATGGTCTGGAACATTTCCAATATTACTTCGACGCCAATGGCAAAGGACTGGCTGCCTATAAGAACGTGTCGCTGACCATTATTCCCGATGCCGATCACAATCTTTCAACGCCGGAAGCCAGACAAATCTATATCGACGCGGTGAAGCGGCTGGCTCTCGAGCATTTGCGGTAAAAATGCCTGGCCGTCATGCTTTAGAAGGAAAATCGCCGGCTGGAACCCAGTGACACGACCTCTCCGGAAGGAGGAGCTTCCGTCGCCGGGGTCTCCGGCAGGAGGCTGATTTTTCTTGTTTCGCCGGGGCCGAGATGGAACCAGTTTTCCGAGGCGTAATAACCCTGCACCTCGACATGGACGGACTGCGCCAGCCGGTCCGTGCCGATTTCAAGAGACCAGTTGCCGCTCGTTTCACCGATCGTGACCTGAAGGTTTGCGGCGTGCAGCGCCTTTTTACGGCCGAGAGGGAAATGAAATGCGTCGGCGATGACGTGTCCTGTCGCAACGTCGCGAAGCCGGGCGATGGTTACGTCATGGGACGGAGGGCCGAAACGATAGGCATAGGTCGTATCGAAAAAGGCGCCGAACAAATCTGTTGCGGCAATGGTCTGGCTCTGTCGCGGCGAAAGCGTGAGCGGTCGTTTGGCGTGGACGACGGGTTGCACACCTTCGCGCAGGCAGGTCAGTTCCAGCATGGCTTCGAGGCCGCCGCCGGTCTCGTTGACGAGGTGTATATCCAGCCCGTTCGTGCCCTCATCGGAAAAAGTAACCTGGATGGGGCGGAACGCCCTTTTCAACGCGTGCCAGACGGATTTGGGCCGGCCAGTGGCATCGATGATACCCCAGCCTGCGCCGGGAACGAGATCCTGCAGGGTCCAGACCAGAGCGCCCTGACAGGAGGAGCCGCTGCGCCGCCATTCGGCGAAAGTCGCCTCCATGACCTCGGCCGTGGCGGCCCGGGACACGTCGAGATAAAGGCCACCGTCTTCGCGACGCAGAACATCCGGTTCGACGTCGTAGAGCAGCTTCAGATAATGGTCGCGAACATCCTCGAAGTCCCAGGATGCCCCGCGATCCCGCGGTGCGCGTGCCTTCAATCGCGGATCGTGCACGGCCACGCCGGGTAGATATCTGTCCAGCGTTTCCTGTTCGGGAATATTGGCGAAGGCGAGGCACTCGGCGGCGAAGCGCAGATCGGCGCGGCGCGCATCTTCCAGCGGGCGGCAATAGGCGCCCACGCCGTAATAATGGCCGACCCCGACGTTGGGAAAAAAGGGCAATGCGCCGCCGGACGGGGAATTGGCGACATAGGCTGTGTCCGGGCGTTTCTCGGCAAGGAGTTCCGGTAGAACCTCCTCGGTGAGCGCTCCCTTCCATATCTGTTCCGGTAGACCGAGCATCGCGCCCTGCTGGTACATTTCACTGCCGCCGCAGAAGACGGTGAGCGATGGAGAAAGCGCGGTGGCTTTGAGGAACTGCGAGATTTCCGTGACGATATGCTGGCGCAGGCTCTCGTCCTTTGCCGGGTAATCGAAATTGGCGAGCATGGCGTCCTGCCAAACCATGATGCCGAGTTCGTCGCAAAGTGCGAAAAATTCCGGCGTCTCATAAGCCATGGTGCCGCCGATGCGGATCATGTTCATGCCGGCTTCCGCGGCTTTTCTAAGCCATGGCTCGTAGTCCGCCCCCGTTCCCGGCAGGCGCACAATATCGGCCGTCGTCCAGACCGCACCACGGCAGAAGACCGGCTGACCGTTCACCTTGAGGCCGAAACCGTTACCGTCATCGCCATGATCGATCTCGACCCGCCGGAAGCCGGTACGCCCCAGCCTATGTTGTTCGCCGTCCAGTTCCAAAAGCGTGTCGTGCAGCGCAGGCCTGCCATGGGTGTGCGGCCACCATGGTTCGACTTCGGGTATGTGGAGCTCGCCGGAAAACTTGCCGTTCTCATCCCTGGAAAGATCGGCGCTATAACCCGCGCAGCAAAGCCGTGCCGATTTTATGGGCCGGTTGGTTTCCAGCGAGATGGCGAGCGTTCCCGTTCCTGCCTCGTCCAGCGAAGATCGGAGCGTGCAAAGCACCGCCTCCTGTCTGATCAGACTGATGGGTCGCCATGGACCGGCGGCGTGGATTTCCGGGCACCAGCCGGGCATGTAACCGAGTGCGGTGGTGCGGATCAGCCGCAACCCCTGCGTATTCATCATCTGCGGTCGCCAGCGGGCGCGGGGACCGGTTTTTTCAAGTCTCGGCGCAAGCGCCCGGAAGCAGATGCAAAGCTCGTCCGCGCCCGTGAGTTCGACAGGCACTTCCAGCCTTTCGAACATGCTCTGGCTCGCGGCGATCAGCTCGCCGTTGAAGAAGATTTCGGCAATGGTGGAGAGACCGTCGAAGCGCAGGGTGGCGCGTTCACGCGTATCGGAAATCATCGTCAGCCGATACCAGGCATCCCTGTCATTGAGAGGCGCCGGGGCAAGGCGGTCGAATTTTCCAGCCGCTTCCAGAGCCTGCGCCACGGTGCCGGGAACGGAGACGTGAAGGCTTTCGAGCGATGCGGGAATATCGGACGGCGTCTCACAGGCATCGGCGGACGTCAGCGTCAGCGTCCAGCCTTCGCTCAGCAATTCCTCGCTTTCGCCGGGAAGATAAGTCCTCACGCGGCCTCGCTGGCATCAGTGAGTTTAGTCGAAAGCGCTTCCATCATGCCATCCCACGCATCCGCTGCTGGATCGAGCACGGTGGCCAGTGCATCAAATTTGCGGCGGGTGACGGCGCGGGCGAGCTGGAACTGCACGGTCTTGGCAACCTCGGAAATCTTGAGCGCGTGGTCTCTTGCTTCAGAAAAACCGTCCGCGTCCAGCCATTCGAAGTGACTTGCCGCCAGTTCGAAATTGGCGCCGAGCTGGCGCAGCGTGTTGAAGGCATATTTGTGGAAAAAACCGAAGGGTCGGTCGGCGACCTTTTCCACCTGCGCCGGAAAAACGCCGGCAAAAGCGCGGACAGGGTTGGCGGAGGGCCGTCTGGAAAAATGAAATTTCAGGAGCCGTTCGGCCGTCTTGCGAATATGTGCGGGCGAGGGGCTGCTATCCGCGAATTTTGCAAATTCGGTATAGGGCAGGAAAGGCGGGTCGGTCTCGGCCAGATGATGCTGGAACAGGCCGTCAAAATCTTCGCCTGCAAGATGGAAGAAGCCGGCATTGTGGAAATAGTCGAGTTCACGCTTCGCGAGATCAAGCCGGTTGATGGCGATGGTGGTCTTGCCATGTTCCTTCCGGTAGCCCACCCCATGGGTATCCGGCATATAGAAGCTGTCCATCTCGATCAGGCAGATGCGACCGCGTGCGAGCTGTGCCTCTATGTGGTTTTCCACGCTGTCGAAGATCGCAAGTTCGGTGGCGCGAACGCCATAAAGCGCCTCGAGGTCTTCCAGCGGCACCTTGAAGAAGGTGAACTGGTCACCTTCGAAATCCTGCGTGAGCGTGAAACCGAACATGGCTTCCGGCGACAGACCTTTCGAGGCCAGCACCTCGATCCACAAATCGATGTAGCAATTGGTCTCCGGCCACATTCTCTCGGAGGAATGGAGCGGATGCTGCACATAGTTTCTGGGATCGAGACCGGGAAAAATCTGCCGCATGAATGATCAGCCCCAGAGCGTTTCCACGACCTTCGCAGGCCATTTCTTCACGTCGAGACCATGATGCGCAAACAGCGCCAGCGCGATGCGCTCAAGGCCGAAACCGACGCAGGCGGTATGGGCGACATCGCCATTGTCGAGATTGAGGCCCCATTTCTGGCCGAAGGCATCCTGATGGTAGTTGAAGCTCATGCAGGCCGTCGGGCTGGTCGTGGATGTGACCGGGATCAAGAGTTCGAATTTCAGGTTCTGGTCGCGCTGGTTGTTGGCCAGCATCTTGCCGGCGCGGCCGAAGAAGGGATCGTTGGCGACATCGATGGTGACGTCGAGCCCAACCGCTTTCATCATCTCCACGCCGCGATCCATCCAGGTCTGGCGGAATTCGGTGACGTCGGACTCGGTGCCCATGCAAACATATTCGCGCATGCGGAAAAGCTGCTGGCGGGCCGGGTCCTTGGAAGGTTCATGGCGGAAGCAATAGGACTGGATGTCATAAAGACCGCCGCCGGCAGGTAGTGCGCCGCGCTTGGCAATCGTCGGATAAAGCGGGTAGCAGGCCGCCGGCGTCAGCACGATGTCGGTGGCTTTCTGGTCTTTGGTCCAGTCGCCGCCCTCATCCATGGTTTTCAGCAGGCTGACATGGTCGAGTTCACAGCCGCAGAAGGAATGGACCGTGCCGGCGAGCTGCGGGAAGCTCTTCATATAACCGCTCTTTTCGAAATAGGCGCGGTTGATGCCGGGCGGAAAGCGGATTGCTTCGGCGCCGTCAGCGCCGCCAGTGCGGTCGATCAGCCGCTCGAAGGCGGCAATGACATCCTCGAACTGGCCGCTGCGTCCATAAAGACCGTCCACACCGGTTTCAATCAGCAGGCCTTCTTCGAACAGTCGATCGAGAAACGATGTTTGCATGTCCATGGTCTTATCCCAAGAGGCTGGTGTCCTGCTTGTGAACCAGCAGGAGATTGGCGGAATTGCCGAGAATGCGGTCGTTGGAAATCATCAGGCGGGCGGAATGCGCGTCGCGCAGGTGCCGGCCGAGGCTGTAGGGCGTGCCGTTCTTGTAGCCCATGATGCCGCAGACCAGCATGGCGTGGTCGATGATCTCGAGAATGGTTTCGGAAGAGCAAATCTTCACATTGTTCATGGCGACGGCAAAAGCCATGGACATCAGTTTTTCGGGGTCGCTCTTGGTGTCCTCGTAAGCCTTGATGCCGGCGATGATGTTGGATTTCACGACCTGCAGCTTGGTGGAGACCTCGGCAAGACGGATCGCGCCGGGAGGGGCGGTGCCGGGCGACTTGCGCGCCGCGGCTCTGACGAAAGACTGGGCGCGCAGCACGGCATCCGAGGCGATGCCGTACCAGACGGCGCTCCACAGGAGATGCGAGCTTGCAAGCATGGATTGTGCGGCGATTTCCGCAAAGGGTTTCGGGAATATCTGCGCCGCCGGCGCTTCGCCACGAAACAGGAAGCCGTCCGAGCAGGTGCCGCGCATGCCGAGCGTATCCCACACATGGGTCTTTTCGAGCGTGTACTGGTTTTTCAGGAAGACCGTCATCACCTGATCGGCGGGCGCGGCATCCTTGTGGGCGCGCGAGGTGATGAGGATCGCATCGGCATTGCTGCCATAGGAAATGACGGTGGCGTCCTTTTCCAGCCGGCAGAAATCGCCTTCGACCTCGATTGCACAGATGGAGTTGCGCAGATTGCCGCCAATGCCGCCTTCGGTGGTGGCGGAGCCAAGGAGAAGCTGTTCGCTGGCGATGCGGCTCATGAAGCCGGCATGCCATGCGCTCGTCTCGCCGTGTTCCACCAGGCTGGATGCCTTGATATGGTGCATGGCGAAAATCATCGCGGTTGCCGAACAGGCCTGACCGAGACGGGCGCAGATATCGGCGATTTCCTGTAAGGAAGCGCTTTCGCCGCCCAGCGAAGAGGGGACCTGGATGCCGAGCAGGCGTTCCTGTCGCAAGGCGTCGACGGCTTCCTGTGGGAATCGGCCGGTGACATCCACCTCATCCGCGTGTTTGGCGGCAATTGCCGCGACACGGCCCGCGCGCGCGGACAGCGTTTCATCCTGCGGCGCTACGGTGACGTTCATCAGGCTGCCTCTTTACCATCCAGAATGAGCTTAACGGTGTCTTCAATGGCTCTGATGCTCGCAAAGGACTTGCGGTTCAGCAGATTGTCGGGGAATTCGATATCGAATGCTTCTTCGATGCCGAGCATCAATTGCACCGATGCAAAGGAAGAAAGGCCTGCCGCATAAAGATCGGCTTCATCTGCAATCGTATCGACAGGGGTTGGAAGCTGGCCGAATTTGGCCAGTATTTCACGAATAGTCGCGTTCATTCCGACGTATCTCCCATGAATTTCACATCAGGATGGTTTGTGCTTATCGTTACGTTGCAAACGATAATATTCGCCTAAACCGTTAGGTTAATTACAACTAACGGCAGCATGCGCCATTCCCGCACCTTTGCCAAGCATGGATCGTCGGCCTTGACAAATGTCGGTCGGTGTTTTTTGCTGTGGCCATTCACCAGGGGTGTCCCGTCAAGGGGCTGAGATTCTGCTTTCATGCGCAGTGACCCGTTGAACCTGATCCAGTTCATACTGGCGTAGGGACGGTGCAAAGACCGAAGGTCGGGCGGGCGTATGACGTCGCGTTTCGGCAATTCGGTATTTTCCATCATTCCGGCTCGAACTGGGTCTCCACTGTCAAACTTTGGAGCCTCAAGATGAATATCGCTGCCAAGAATATCCCGCTTGTCGTCACCACCGGGCCGCATGCCGCCTCTACCAAAATTCACAAAGCCGGCATTTTACATCCCCATATCCGCGTGCCGATGCGCGAGATCGCCGTTCATCCGACGGCGGGCGAACCGCCGGTGACGGTTTACGATTCCTCCGGTCCCTATACCGATCCTTCGCATCCCGTTCTGATTGAAAAGGGTCTGCCGCGTCTGCGTCATGACTGGATCGTGGCGCGCGGCGATGTCGAGGCTTATGACGGCCGGCACGTCAAGCCCGAGGACAATGGCTTTGCCACCGGCGAACGCCTGACGCCAGAATTTTCCGTGCGCCACCAGCCGCTCAGAGCCACGGCCGGTAAAGCCGTGACCCAGCTTGCCTATGCGCGGGCAGGTATCATCACACCAGAAATGGAATTCATCGCCATCCGCGAAAATCTCGGGCGCGAGGCGGCCAGGGAAAAGTTGGCGCGCGACGGCGAGAGTTTCGGTGCGCATATCCCGGACTACGTCACGGCGGAATTCGTGCGTCAGGAAGTGGCGGCCGGCCGCGCCATCATCCCCGCCAATATCAATCATTCGGAACTTGAGCCGATGATCATCGGCCGCAATTTTCTCGTCAAGATCAATGCCAATATCGGCAATTCCGCCGTCACCTCCTCCATGGCGGAAGAGGTGGAGAAGATGGTCTGGGCGATCCGCTGGGGTGCGGATACCGTCATGGACCTGTCTACCGGCCGCAACATCCACAATATCCGCGAGTGGATCATCCGCAATTCGCCGGTGCCGATCGGCACGGTGCCGCTTTATCAGGCGCTTGAGAAGGTCAACGGCATTGCCGAAGACCTGAACTGGGAAGTGTTCCGCGATACGCTGATCGAACAGGCGGAGCAGGGTGTGGATTACTTCACCATCCATGCCGGCGTGCGGCTGCATTACATCCCGCTCACCGTCAACCGCGTCACCGGCATCGTCTCGCGCGGCGGGTCGATCATGGCCAAGTGGTGTCTGCATCACCACAAGGAAAGCTTCCTCTATGAGCATTTCGAGGAGATTTGCGACATCTGCCGCGCTTACGACGTCTCCTTCTCGCTGGGCGATGGCCTGCGTCCCGGCTCGATTGCCGACGCGAATGATGCCGCGCAGTTCGCCGAGCTGGAAACGCTGGGCGAGTTGACGCAGATCGCCTGGGCTAAGGATTGCCAGGTGATGATCGAAGGCCCCGGCCATGTGCCGATGCACAAGATCAAGGAAAACATGGACAAGCAGCTGAAGACGTGCGGTGAAGCGCCCTTCTATACGCTTGGACCGCTCACCACCGATATTGCGCCCGGTTACGACCACATCACGTCAGGCATTGGGGCGGCGATGATCGGCTGGTTTGGCACCGCCATGCTTTGCTACGTCACGCCGAAGGAACATCTCGGACTGCCGGATCGTAACGACGTGAAGGTCGGTGTCATCACCTACAAGATCGCCGCGCACGCCGCCGATCTCGCCAAGGGCCATCCGGCAGCGCAGGTGCGGGACGATGCGCTGTCGCGCGCGCGGTTCGAGTTCCGCTGGGAGGATCAGTTCAACCTGTCGCTGGACCCGGATACGGCGCGCTCCTTCCATGACGAGACCTTGCCGAAGGAAGCGCACAAGGTCGCGCATTTCTGCTCCATGTGCGGGCCGAAATTCTGCTCGATGCGGATTTCTCACGATATCCGCGCCGAGGCGCAGAAGGAGGGGCTGGAGGCCATGGCCGCACGTTTCAAGGAAGGCGGCGAGCTTTACATGCCGCTCGCGACGCCTGCGGATGCCGAATAACATGCGCGTGCTTGTCAAGGGAACGGGGGTCGCCGGTTTGACGGCGGCCTTCGAACTGGTGCGGACCGGCGTTACCGTCGATATTTGCGAGCGCAATGCCGAACCCTCTCGCGGCGCATCCTGGTATGCGGGTGGCATGCTGGCGCCCTGGTGTGAGCGTGAAAGCGGTGAAGAGCCGGTTCTGACGCTCGGGCAGGCGGCGCTCGACTGGTGGGATGAAGCGACACCCGGCCTTGTCGTGCGGCACGGTACGCTGGTCGTTGCGCCGGCCCGCGATAAGGCGGAGCTTTCGCGTTTCGCATCGCGAACCGACGGTTATCGCTGGGTGGATGAGGGCGAAATCGCCGCGCTGGAGCCAGATCTTGCCGGGCGGTTTCGCTCAGGGCTTTATTTTCCGGGTGAGGGGCATCTCGATCCGCGTCTTGCACTGAAATCGCTGCATGAACGGCTTTGCACCATGGGTGTGCAGTTCCATATGGGTATCCCGCTGGATGAAGAGCCGTTCGACCGGGTGGTGGATTGCACTGGTGCTGCGGCAATCGGCGGGATTTCCGATCTTCGCGGTGTGCGGGGAGAGATGCTCTATCTCGCCACGCGGGAGGTTTCCCTGTCTCGTCCCGTCCGGCTGCTGCATCCGCGCATTCCGCTCTACATCGTGCCGCGCGAGCCCTGCCGTTTCATGGTGGGCGCGACGATGATCGAGACGGAAGATGCGGGCGCCATTTCCGCCCGCTCGATGATGGAGTTCCTGAATGCCGCCTATGCCGTGCATCCGGCTTTCGCGGAAGCGGAAATCATCGAGACAGGCACCGGCGTGCGCCCCGCCTATCCCGACAATCTGCCGAAGGTCACGCAGGATGGCCGGACAATTTTCATCAACGGCGCGCACCGGCATGGCTTTCTGCTGTCGCCGGCGATGGCGCGGCAGACGGCTGAAATCGTCTGCCAAATTCTCTCTCAAAAGGAACGGGATCATGAAATTTCTGGTGAATGGCGACGAGCTTGATCTGGCCGCCGAGACGCTGGCCGGCCTGCTCGCCAGCCTCGAATACGAGGGTGAGTGGCTGGCGACGGCGGTAAATGGCGATCTGGTGCATTCGGAAGAGCGCGCAGATTATAAGCTGAAGGCTTTCGATCGTATCGAAATCCTCTCGCCGATGCAGGGAGGCTGAAACCATGCTGACGCTTTATGGTCGCGAGGTCTCGTCCCGTCTCCTGCTCGGCACGGCGCGCTATCCGTCCCCCGCCGTGCTTGCCGATGCCGTGCGGGCGAGCAACACGGATATTCTGACGATTTCACTGCGCCGGGAAACAGCGGCTGGCAAGAAGGGCGGTCAGTTTTTCGAGCTTATCCGTGAGCTGGATCGCCAGATCCTGCCCAACACCGCCGGTTGCCACACGGTCAAAGAAGCGGTGCTGACGGCAAGGATGGCCCGCGATTTGTTCCGCACTAACTGGATCAAGCTGGAGATCATCGGTCATCACGACACACTGCAGCCCGATGTTTTCGCACTTGTCGAGGCGGCGAAAATCCTCTGCGATGATGGTTTCGAGGTCTTTCCCTATACGACGGACGATCTGGTCGTCGCCGAGAAGCTGCTGGAGGCAGGCTGCAAGGTGCTGATGCCCTGGTGCGCGCCAATCGGCAGCGCCATGGGACCGCTCAATCTGACGGCGCTGAAATCCATGCGGGCGCGTTTCCCGGATGTGCCGCTGATCGTCGATGCCGGTATCGGCCGTCCGTCGCATGCGGTCACGGTGATGGAACTCGGTTACGATGCCGTTCTGCTCAACACGGCGGTGGCGGGTGCGGGAGACCCGGTCGGCATGGCGGAGGCTTTCGCCCGGGCGATAGAAGCCGGCCATCAGGCATATCTCTCCGGGCCGCTGGAGCCGAGGGACATGGCTGTTCCCTCGACGCCGGTGATTGGAACGGCGGTTTTTTCCTGATCGCGGCTTGTCGTCGACATCAGGCACCTCACGTTTTGCGTTGACAGTGCCTGATGGTGGCGGGATACCGGAAGAAAAGGGAAACGGCATGGCGGCACTCACCAATCTTCTGACGGATATCGGCGGCGTTTCGGTCGGCAATATCACCGATCTTGCCCTTGGCTCCGGTGTTACGGCGATTGTTTTCGAAAAGCCCGCCATTGCCTCCGGTTCTGTTTTGGGGGGTGCGCCGGGCGGGCGCGATACCGGCCTGCTCGACCCGTCGATGACAGTGGAAACGGTGGATGCCTTCGTGCTGTCAGGCGGTTCTGCCTTCGGACTGGATGCGGCGGGCGGCGTTCAGGCCGGGCTGCGCGAAATCGGACGCGGCCTGCAGGTGGGTTCCACCCGCGTTCCCATCGTGCCGCAGGCGATCCTGATGGATCTGCTGAATGGCGGCGACAAGGATTGGGGGCTGCATTCGCCCTATCGCGAGATGGGATATGCAGCCTTCAAGGCGGCGCGTGCGACGCCCTTCGAGCTTGGAACGGTCGGGGCTGGAGCGGGTGCGACGACCGCCACCTTCAAGGGCGGGCTCGGTTCGGCAAGCGCCGTCAGTTCCGGCGGGTACAAAGTGGCGGCCATCGTTGCCGTCAATGCGCTCGGCTCGGCAACCGTTGGAACGAGCCGCCATTTCTGGTCCGCGCCGTTTGAAGTGCAGGGTGAATACGGCGATTGCGGTTTTCCCGATCGTTTCGAGCCGGATCATACTGCGCTGCGCCTCAAGGGGGTTAATCTCACGGCAACAACCATCGGTGCGGTGGTGACGGATGCCGTGCTCACCAAGGCGCAGGCGCATCGCCTTTCCATCATGGCGCATGACGGGCTGGCGCGCGCCGTTCTGCCCGCCCATCTGCCAAGCGACGGCGACACCATGTTCGCGGCCTCGACCGGTGAAAAGCCGCTTGAGGGCGGCGTTCATTTCGCCGAGCTTTGCCATCTGGCGACCATGGTGATGGCGCGCGCGGTCGCGCGTGGCGTCTATGAGGCGACGGCCTTACCGGTGGATGGAGCGCAAAAGGCCTATCGCGATCTTCATGGACGGAGCCTTTGAACGATGAGTGAGGCCCTCCCGCCACTGAAGCCTGTTCTTCGTATCGACTTTCCGCCCGGAGAACGTCTCGGCCATGGCAAGATCGAATTGATGGAGTTGATTGTCGAGACCGGCTCCATCTCCGCCGCCGGGCGGGCGATGGACATGTCCTATCGCCGCGCATGGCTGCTGGTGGATGCGCTGAACCATATGTTCAGGCAACCGGTTATCGAATCGCAACGTGGCGGCAAACAGGGCGGCGGTGCGGCGCTGACCGCTTTTGGCACTGAGGTGCTGGAGCGTTATCGCGGCATGGAAAAGCGGATGAACGAGGCCTTGCGCGCGGATATCGACTGGCTGGAGGCCAACCGCAATCCCGATGCGGCTCTCAATAGGGATCGAGAGCCGCCGACTTTATGATCGCGTGCACCGGTTTTCCGGGCTCCAGTTGCAGCCTCTCGCGTGACAGATCGGTGATGCGCGACTGGATGATGTCGCCGCCGCAATCCACCTGAACCGTGACCATGCCGTCTTCGCTGGCAGAAACAGTCGCGATATGGCCCGCGAGAATGTTGAGCGCGCTTAAGCCTTCGGGTTTTACGGTTGCCAGCATCACGTCGCGCGCCGGTATGAGCACCCGCGCCGGGCTGCCGGACGCTCCCCTTTTGGCCGGAACATGGAGCAGCATGGTCTTCAGCCTTACGGCGGCAAGGCCATGCCGCTCATCAAAGCTTTCAATGTGCCCGGAAAGAATGCTGCCCGCCTCGCGTCGTTCGAGATGCGCGCTGAAATCCGGTCTGGAAAGCACGTCGGCCGCTTTTCCCTGCGCCTCCACCTTGCCGTCTTTCATCACCACGATGCGGTCGGCGAGGCGGGCGACCTCCTGAATAGAATGGCTGACATAGACGATCGGGATTTTCGTCTCGTCGCGCAGCCGTTCGAGATAGGGAATGATTTCGGCTTTTCGCTCCTCGTCGAGCGAGGCGAGCGGCTCGTCCATCAGCAGCAGCCTGGGTGATGAGAGGAGCGCGCGGCCAATCGCGACACGCTGTTTTTCGCCGCCGGAAAGCTTGTCCGGCCGGCGCTGTAAAAGATGGCCGATGCCGAGCATGTCGACGATGCGGTCTTCATTCGCGCTCCCGGTTTTGTTCACGGCGAACCAGCGGCCGTAATGCAGGTTCTGCGCCACGCTGAGATGCGGGAAGAGCCGCGCTTCCTGAAAAACATAACCGAAGCGGCGTTTATGAGCCGGCAGGAACAGCCGTGTTCCGCTATCGGCCAGCACTTCGCCATCGAGCAAAACCTGTCCCTCATCCGGCCGCAACAGGCCTGCTATGATGCGGATCATAGAGGTTTTGCCGGAGCCGGAGCGTCCAAACAGCGCGGTGACGCCGCCTTCGGAGGTGAATGACGCATCGAGTTCGAAAGAACCGAGGCGATGGCGGGTGGCGACCGAAAGCGTCATTCCATGCTCACCCGTCTGCCGACGATGCGGGCCAAAAACTCCGAGACGAGCAAAGCGAGCATGGAAATCACGACGGAGACGATGGTTAGCCGCAACGCACCGGCATCGCCGCCCGGAACCTGGGTGAAGGTATAGATGGCGGCGGACAAAGTCTGGGTCTCGCCGGGAATATTGGACACGAAGGTGATGGTCGCGCCGAACTCGCCCATGGCCTTGGCGAAAGCCAGGATCATGCCGGCAATGATGCCGGGCAGGGTCAAGGGCAGGGTGACGGTGAGGAACACCCAGAACGGGCTTGCTCCCAATGTTCCCGCCGCCTCTTCCAGCTTTCGGTCCACCGCTTCTATGGAGAGGCGGATGGAACGCACCATCAGCGGAAAGGCCATGACGGCGCAGGCGAGCGCCGCTCCGGTCCAGCGGAAGGAAAAGACGATGCCGAACCAGCTATCGAGAAATTGCCCGATCGCGCCCCTGCGGCCGAACAGGACGAGCAGCAGAAAGCCGGTGACGACGGGCGGCAGGATGAGCGGCAGGTGGACGATGCCATTGAGGAGAGACTTGCCCCAGAAGCGACCGCGCGCCAGCGCCACGGCGACCAGAATGCCGAAAGGCAGGCTGGCAAGCATGGCGATGGACGACACCCACAGGCTGAGCCTGATCGCCGTCCATTCTTCAGGGCTGAGTGTCCACCAATGCAATGCCATATCCTGCAATCGTCATCTCTCGCGGCCCATAGGTTGGGGCCACGAAAGGCAGTTTATTTCAAAACGGTAAAGCCTTGCTTTTCGAAGAAGGGCGTTGCCTTGGCCGACTTCAGGAAATCCAGATAGGCTTTTGCGGCCGGGGACTTGGCTTCCGAAAGAATGGCGACCGGGTAGATGATCGGCGGATGGCTGTCTTCCGGGAAGGTGCCGACGATCGTCACGCCTGGGTCGGCGGCGGCGTCGGTCTGGTAGACGATGCCATATGGTGCTTCGCCGCGCGAGACGAGCAGCAGGGCGGCACGCACGCTTTCCGCGCCGGCGACCTTCTGTTCGACCGAGGACCAGACGCCAAGTTTTTCCAGAGCGGCCTTGCCGTATTTGCCCGCCGGCACGGAATCAACCGCGCCCATGGCCAGACGGCCATCGCCCACCAGAGCGGCAAGATCGAAGCCCTGCTTGATCTCGACCGGCTTTGCCTTGTCGGCCGGAGCGACGAGAACGATGCGGTTGCCGAGAAGATTGGAGCGGCTGTCAGCGTTGATCAGCTTCTTTTCGGCGACATAGTCCATCCATGCAAGGTCGGCGGAAACGAAGATATCCGCCGGTGCGCCCTGCTCGATCTGCTTGGCCAGCGCCGAGCTTGCTGCATACGAAACGGTTGCTTCGTTACCGCTTTCCTTTGCCCATTCGGCGTTGAGAGCATCGAGCGCGTTTTTCATGCTTGCGGCGGCAAACACCGTGACTTTTTCGGCGGCATGGGCCGGAACGGCCGCAAAGGAGGCCGCCATCCAGAAGGATGTGGCGGCGGCAATGGTTTTGAAGAAGCTGCGACGCAAAAGTCTCATGGTTTGTTACCCCCGGTTCGAGATATTCTGATGAATATATCGATAGGCCTATAGGGCAATCATTATATTTTCAAGGATATATCGATGGGATGGGGAAAAGAGGCTGCCGGGATGTCTGTTTAGAGGGGTGGTTAAGCTCGAAAAGCTCTCCTCGTCATGCTCGGGCTTGTCCCGCGCATCTGCAACGTCTCCATTTTTTGAATGTGATTAGATCCTTGGGACAAGCCCAAGGATGATGTCGTTCCCTTGAAGCGGCTCTGTGTCCGATCAAAAACGCTCGCCGGCGAAATGGGCGATCTGCGCGCCTGCCTCGTAATAGGCTTCCTTCACCGCCCGGAAAGACTGCGCTTTCGGTTCCGTCATAGGCAGCGGCAATTCGGCTTCAGCAATTTCACTGAGAATATGCTGCGCAATGACCTTGCCGAAGGCCGTGCCCGGCGCGATGCCTCGGCCGTTATAGCCTGAAAAGCCGACGACATTTTCAGCGAATTTGTGAAACCGTGGAACGGCATTGTCCGTCATGCCGATCTGGCCGTACCACTCACATTCGAATTCCGTATCCCCGAGCTGCGGAAAAAGCCGCTTCAGCGAGCGCTTCGCCCAGGCACGATGAATGGCGGTGCCGCTGCCGCGCAGGGCGCCGACGCTGCCGAAGACCAGCCGGCCGGCTTTGTCCATGCGGAAGGATGAGAGAATCTCCTTCGTATCCCAGCAGCCCTCACGGCCAGGCAGGATGCTCTTTTGCAGGTTATCGCCGAGCGGTCTCGTCGCGAAATTGAAATAGGGCAGGTAGACCTGTTCGTCGCGAACGATCTGCCATGGGCCGGTGCTATAGGCTTCAGTGGCCACAACGATCCAGTTGGCGATTACAGACCCTTGCGGCGTCTTCACCACCCATTTTCCATTGCTGCGTTCGGTCGCTACCACGGGGCTTTCGGTGTGCAGGCACACGCCCGCTTTCTGGGCTGCTGCGGCAAGGCCTCGAACATAGGCGAGCGGCTGTATCGTACCGGCGCGTGTATCCAGAAGCGCACCGGAATAGCCCGTGCTGCCGGTGCGTCTCGCTGTCTCTTCGGCATCGAGGATACGGACGGGGGCGCCTCTCTCCGCCCATTGTTCGCAGCGCTCACGGATTTCGGCGAGCCCTTTTTCTCCTACGGCGCAATGGAGCGTGCCGTTTTTTTCGATCTCGCAGGGAATTGCGTGTTTTTCCACCAGTTCGCGCACGAGAAGCGGGGCATTGCCCAGAAGATCGAGTAGGCGTTCGCCGTAAACCTCGCCCAGCACGCCGGGCAGCTCTTTCGGCATAACCCACATGCCGCCATTGATGAGGCCGACATTGCGGCCTGCGCCGCCGAAACCGATTTCCCTTGCTTCGAGAAGAACGACATCCACACCGCGTTCGGCAAGATGAAGGGCGGCGGACTGGCCGGTGAAGCCACCTCCGACGACGACGACATCAGCAACCGCTGCGCCCTGCAAGGCGGGCGTTACGGGCGGCTGCGGCGCGGTCTTTTCCCAGAGGCCGTGCGAGCGGGGGTCATTATACATCGTTCCACCATGTTCCGGGCCAGTTCATTTGTTCTTCGTATGAGTGACAAGCCCTTGTTTATAAGACTTTACAAGCGGTATTTCTTGTTGAATATCGACATATCGTCAAGAGTTCATTCCGTGAGGGAATATGGCCCTGCCGCCACGCCGTTTTCTGCCGTCGCTGTCGCTGCTGGCGGCTTTCGAAGCCGCTTCCCGGACGGGCAGCGTCACCGCCGCTGCGAGGGAACTGGGGCTGACGCAGGGTGCGGTCAGCCGTCAAATACTGGCGCTCGAAGAGCAGCTCGGCGTGGCGCTGTTCCTGCGCGAGCGGCAGACGATCCGACTGACAAGGGCGGGGGAGGGCTATGCGCGGGAAATCCGCGAGGCCTTGCGGCGCATATCGACGGCCTCGCTCAACCTGCGCGCCAATCCGGATGGCGGCACGCTCAACCTCGGCGTTCTGCCGAGCTTCGGCACGCGCTGGCTCGTGCCGCGCCTTCCCGATTTCATCGCCAGGCACCCCGGCGTTTCGGTCAATCTTCTGACGCGGTCATCGTTGTTCGATTTCCGCACCGATACAGTCGATGCGGCGATCCATTTCGGATTGCCGCATTGGCCGGGCACCGAGCTGGTTTTCCTGATGCATGAAAAGGTCATTCCGGTATGTAGCCCCGCCTTCAAGGCGCGACACGGACTTTCAAAGCCGGACGATCTGCTGCATGTCCCGTTGCTGCACATGACGACCCGACCGGATGCCTGGGAACAATGGTTTCGCAGCCACGACGTTGGTTTCGACAATGTGCATGGCATGCTTTTCGATCAGTTCACGACGATTGCCGAGGCCGCGAGTGCAGGGGTCGGGGCGTCGCTCATTCCTTCTTTCATGATCGAGGAGGAGTTGCGAAGCGGTCGTCTGGTCGCGGCTGTTGCGGGGGAAGTGGAGAGCGAAGAAGCCTATTATCTCGCCTGCATGCCGGATCGCGCCGGTTATGCGCCGCTTGAGAGTTTTCGGCGGTGGATCGTTTCCGAGGCCGCAAGCGGGGCGAACGGCGGGGCCGGCGAGTTTTCGGCGTAAACCGGTGAGCGGTCTTGCAAGACGGACGCTGCTCAGCCAATAGTGCGCCATGACGCGTGGCGCGAGCAGCCATGCACCGAAAGTTCAAATACGGGAGATGTCCGTGAAGCCCATTTTTGTTCAGCTTCAATGTGAGCCCGGCAAGACCTATGATGTCGCCGACGCCATCTATAAGACGGAACTGGTTTCCGAGCTTTATTCCACCAGCGGTGAATATGATCTGCTGCTGAAAATCTATCTGCCGCAGGAAGAAGATATCGGCAAGTTCATCAACCAGAACATCGTCAATATTCCGGGAATCGTGCGTTCGCTGACGACGCTGACCTTCACCGCGTTTTGATGCAGCCTATCTGACGATATATGCATGGCGGCGGGGTAAAGCCCGACGAGTGCCATTTTGCAGGGCGCCATACGCCACTTTGATTCTGCTGGAATGTTTTCTGTCTGACGATGGGAAGCGGGTGGGGCGCTTCCGTGCTCTATTCTTCAGAGCGATTTGGCGATCTACGGCCGGCGCGATGCAGGCAGCCGGATTATCGCACAAGACATGCAAGAGAAGAGCGCGCCATCGGGCCGCTGTTCGGGGTCCGATATTTGGCGCGCTCTGGTTTTGACGGTTCTGTGAGCGGGCGAAAGTTTTCCCGCATCAGGCGACCGCGGCCAGATTCCGGTTGCGCACGAGATCGCGGATCGCAATCCGCACGTCGTCGGCGCTGTCGAACTTCTGTTCGTCCAGGTCGTGAACGTGAAACTTCACCGCGATGAACTTCAACCGGTCATTATCCGGGATGACGATGCCGACGGGCTCGCCAGCGAATTCAATAACTTGCTTCTGCATAGATATACTCCCGCTGTGGCTACTTCACACAGCATGTTGTCGAACTGATTTTCAGGAAATTGAGACCGTTAAGTCACATTCGACAGCAGCGGGAACACGTGGATTTAAATCCAGCGTTCCAGGACTCAAAACCAAGGATTGCGTTGATGTTGATATGTTTTGACATGACACACTCCCTGTATTGGTGTTGGCCCGGAATCAGGAGACTCGTTCTCCAGTTCCACACTGATAATCCAGACCAGCACTAAAATCAATGCTGATTGTTATAGGTAGAATATTTTTCTTTATGATGACAGGAGAGGGGCGGAAATGTGAAATTTTTGTTTTCGTTGGCTGCCGCCGCGAAAAGCCCGGTGTAGCAGGCTTTTTATGTATTTTTTAATCGCTGCCGGTGGCTGGCGGTGGGTAAATATGATCGTTTCCGTTGAAGTCGGAGACGGAATAACAGCCATCGCGGGTTTTTTCGGCCGCATTTCTGCCAATTGCCGCCTTGCCGTGGCCGCCGGGAATGTCGAGAACATAGGTCGGCTGGCAAAGGCCGGAGACATGCCCCCGCAAAGCGGAAACGATTCGCTGCCCCTCTTCTATCGTCAGCCGGAAATGGCTGGTGCCGGGCGCAAGATCGGGATGATGCAGGTAATAAGGCTTGATACGGGTCTCGACAAAGGCGCGCATCAACTCGGCAAGAACCGCCGGGTCGTCATTGACACCTTTCAAAAGGACCGTCTGGCTGACCATGGCGATGCCGGCGTCGATCAGGCGTGCCGAAGCCTGTCTTGCGGCTTCGCTGAGTTCTCGGGAATGATTCGCGTGCAGGGCCACATAGGTGGTTTTGCCACTGGCCTTCAGCGCATCGATCAGCGCCGCGTCTATACGGTCGGGATCGACCACCGGCACGCGGGTATGGAAGCGGACGATCTTGACATGCGGTATGTCTCTCAGGCGCGTCATCAGGTCGGACAAGCGCCGCGGGGAAAGCACCAGCGGATCGCCACCGGTCAGGATGACCTCCCAGATGGCGGGATTGGCATTTATATAGCCGAATGCGGCGTCAAGTTCCGCCGGGCTCATCATGCCGTTGCCCTGCGGTCCGACCATCTCCCGGCGGAAACAGAAGCGACAATAGACGGGGCAGACATGCACTGCCTTCAAAAGCACCCGATCGGGATAACGATGGACGATGCCGTGGACGGGGCTGTGCGCGTCGTCGCCAATCGGATCGTCCCGTTCTTCAGGAAGATGAACGAGTTCGGCCGGATCAGGAACGAATTGTCGGGCGATGGGATCCTGCGGGTCGCGGCTGTCGATCAGCCCGGCAATCGATGGCGTGATGGCGAGCGCGTAACGTTGCGTCACCGTGCGCAGCGTCTCGAGCGCTTCGGCTTCGATAAGCCCCGCTTCGAGAAGTGCTTCGGCTGTCTTGATGGTCTCAAGCCCTGTCATCGTCGATATTCCGCGACTGGGGCCCACATGACGAGATCGATACGGGGCGCGCCGGTTGCCAGCATCACCAGCCGGTCGAAACCGAGCGCTATGCCGCTTGCCGGCGGCATGATTGCCAGCGCGGCCAGAAAATCCTCGTCCAGCGGATAGGTTTCGCCGTAAACCCGCTGCTTCTCGGCCATTTCCATTTCGAAACGCCGCCTCTGCTCGGCGGCGTCGGTCAATTCGCCGAAGGCATTGGCGAGTTCAACGCCGCAGGCATATAGCTCGAAACGCTCCGCCACCCGCGCATCCTTGGGTGACTTGCGGGCAAGGGCCGCTTCACAGGTCGGATATTCATCGAGAATGGTCGCCCTGCCGAAACCCAGTTCCGGCTCCACCCGCTCCACGATGACGCGGCTGAACATATCCGCCCAGGTATCGTCACCGGCCACGCGGATGCCGGCATCGGTGAGGTTCGCCGCAAGATGGCGAGCGTCGGTTTCGCCGTTTCGGCTGATGGTGGCCAGCAGGTCGACGCCCGCATATCGCTCGAAGGCTTCGGCGACGCTTACCCGCTCCGGTTCGAGGAAGGGATCAACGTTGCGGCCGCGATAGGTGAAATTCTTCGTCTTTGTGGTTTCGGCTGCCAGCGCCAGAAGATTGGCGCTGTCCTTCATCAGGCTCTCATAGGTTTCGCCGACCCGGTACCATTCCAGCATGGTGAATTCCGGATGATGCAAGGGGCCTCGTTCCCGGTTTCTGTAAACATGGGCAAAACAGGTGATGCGTTTTTCACCGGCAGCGAGCAGCTTCTTGCAGGCGAATTCAGGCGAGGTGTGGAGATAAAGCGGCACGGCGTCGCCGGCCGGCGTCAGGCCCTGTGTGGCGAAAGCATGCAGATGCGCTTCGTTGCCGGGGGAAATCTGCAACGCAGCAGTGTCGACCTCAAGAAAATCGGCGCTGGCGAAATAGCCGCGAAAAGCCGACTGGATCGCATTGCGCCCAATGAGAAATGCGCGGCGGTCGGCGTGGACGTCCGGCGTCCACCATGGCGACATTGTCTCGTTGCTTGCGCGCATTCTCTGTTCTTTTCCGTCTTCTCTGCGGCGCCCAATTGCGGATAAACGGCCCACAAAACGCCTGATCGCGTCATTTAAAGCTATTCCGGGCGGAAAACCGCTAGGCACTCTTCCGCGAATTGCTGTAGAAGGCTGGCAATTCGTGCGGATTTAAGGTAGTTGCGCCCCAGAAAAAAGACAAAACGTCTGCCGGGGCCGGTGCTGCCGCGCAGTCCTTTACGACGCATTTCATCGAGTTACAAGGAAGTCATATGGTCAAGGTTATCGCCTCATCCGTCCGCAAGGGCAATGTTCTCGACGTGGACGGCAAGCTTTACGTCGTTCTTACCGCGCAGAACTTTCACCCCGGCAAGGGCACGCCGGTCACGCAGGTGGACATGCGCCGCATCGTAGACGGCGTGAAGGTCTCCGAGCGCTGGCGCACCACCGAGCAGGTCGAGCGCGCTTTCGTTGAAGACCTGAACTTCCAGTTCCTTTATGAAGATGGCGAAGGCTTCCACTTCATGAACCCCGAGAACTATGACCAGGTTGTGGTCGACACTGAGACGATGGGCGATCAGAAGGCCTATCTGCAGGAAGGCATGACCTGCATTCTTTCCATTCATGAAGGCAATCCGCTGGCCGTCGAACTGCCGCGCCACGTCACGCTGGAAATCACCGAAACTGAACCGGTCGTTAAGGGCCAGACGGCGTCTTCTTCCTACAAGCCGGCTATTCTTTCCAACGGTATCCGCACCATGGTGCCGCCGCATATCGATGCCGGTATCCGCGTGGTCATCGCGACGGAAGACAATTCCTACGTCGAGCGCGCCAAGAACTGAGCCTGACGGCCGGTTAGACAAAAGCACCGGGAGACCGGTGCTTTTTTTGTGTCATGAACAATAAAAAAGCCCGCGTCGAGACGCGGGCTTTTTCTTTGCCTTGCGGCGTATCTTACATGGCCTTTGCCGCGGTCCGGGTCGGGCCGGGCGCCTTCTTCGGAGCCGTGGTCTGGCCAACGGCGTAACCGCCGCCGAGCGCCACGTTCAGCGAGACGTAGTCCTGCGCGGTCTGCTGTACAGCCTGTGCAAGGCTTGCCTGTGCAGTGGATACCTGGCGCTGCGCATCGAGAACGTCGAGCAGCGATGAGGCGCCGTCGCGGTAGCTGGCCGTCGAAAGCTGCAACGCTTCCTGATAGGATGCCACGGTCTTGCGCAATGCATCGGCCGTGCGCTGATCGCGCGTGACGGCGGCCAGAGCGTTTTCGACTTCTTCCACAGCGGTCAGCACCGTCTGCTTCCAGACGAGATATTCTTCACGCGCCTGGGAATTGGCCAGATCGATATTGGCGCGGATGCTGCCGCCATCGAGAATCGGCAGAACGAGGCTCGGACCGAAGGACCAGCTATTGGCCGTTCCCCTGCCGCCACCGCTCAGGAAATTGTAGCTTGGTGTGATCGAGCCGCCGAGCTCGATGCTGGGATAAAGCTGCGCTTCCGCGACACCGATTGAGGCAACTGCGGCGGCGAGATTGCGTTCGGCGACACGAATGTCCGGACGGTTGCGGATGAGATCGGCCGGAATGCCGGTGCGCGGAATGCTGCGGGCAACCGGCTGGCGTGCGCCCTTCTGCAATTCGGAAATCAGAGATGAGGCCGGCAGGCCGAGAAGCGTGGCGATGCGATGCGCCGCCTTGCGGAAGTTGGTTTCGAGGCCCGGAATGTCGGACAGCGTGGAGTTCACCAGACCTTCGGACTGGACGACATCGAGGCGGGAGGCCGCACCCGCTTCAAGCTGCAGCTTGGTCAGGTCCAGCGTTTCGCGGCGGGAAGCCAGGTTCTGACGGGCAATCGCCAGGCGTTCCTGATAATAACGCACATCGATATAGGCTGCGGCGACCGAGGAAATCAGCGTCAGGCGCTGAACATCGACGGTGGAGTAAGCGGCATCGAGCGATGCATTGGCGCTTTCCGTGGCGCGGCGATAGCGGCCGAAGAGGTCAAGCAGCCAGGAGACGCTGAGACTGCCTGAGGACACGTTGGTGACGGGAACATCACGGTAGCTGCCCTTGGTCTCGCTGGTCGTGTGGCTGCCGTTAGCCGTCAGGCTCGGCAGACCGCCTGCGCCGGCCGAGATAACCTGGGCTTCCGCCTGATTGATGCGCTCGATCGCCTGCATCACGGTCAGGTTCTGGCTGAGGCCAGTGGAAACGTAACCGTTGAGGCGGCTATCGTTAAAGGCTGTCCACCACGCAACGCTGCTGATGTCGCCATTACTGGTTTTTCCGGCTTCCGCAAACTTTCCCGGCAATTGAATTTCCGGCGTCTTGTGGTCGGGCCCGACAACACAGCCTGAGAGCAGCAGCATTGTCAGGGGAAGAGTAGCGCGAATAGACAGCATGTAATTTTCCCAATTCTCTGGTTGGCTTACCGAGCGCGGCTTGCTGACAAATGGGCTGCGCGGTCGATATGCCGTAGAAACGTGCATTTGCCAAATCGGCAACATTTCTAGCAGCGTATTAACGGTTGGCACAGCCCATTTTTGTTTTGTTAACGCCTTGAAAGGCGACGAATGATGACGAAAAAGGACGGAACGAAGAAAATTCCGAGCAGTGTTGCAGAAAGCATACCACCCAGCACCCCGATACCGATTGCATTTTGTGCGGCGGAACCCGCTCCGGTTGCGATTGCGAGAGGCACGACACCCAGGATGAAGGCCAGCGACGTCATGATGATCGGACGCAGGCGCAGCTTTGCCGCTTCCAGTGTCGCGTCCATCAGGCTTAGTCCGTGCTCCTGTCTTTCCTTGGCGAATTCGACGATCAGGATCGCGTTTTTCGCTGCAAGGCCGATGGTCGTCAGCAGGCCCACCTTGAAGTAGACGTCGTTCGACTGGCCGAAGAAATGCGCCGCGGTCAATGCACCGAGGACGCCCACCGGCACGGCCATGATGACCGAGAAGGGGATCGACCAGCTTTCATAAAGGGCGGCAAGGCAAAGGAACACGATCAGAACCGACAGCGCATAAAGCATCGGAGCCTGCGAGCCGGAAAGGCGTTCCTGATAGGAAATGCCCTGCCATGCCACCGTGTAGCCGCCCGGCAGGCTTGCCGTCAGCCGCTCCATCTCGTCCATGGCGTCACCGGATGCAACGCCCGCACCGGCGGTGCCTTCGAGCGAGATCGCGCCCGTGCCGTTGAAGCGGGCGAGAGACGGCGGAGCATTGATCCACTTCACCTCGCTGAAGGAGGAGAAAGGTACCATCTCGCCGCTGGTATTGCGGGCATACCAGAACTTGAGATCGTCCGGCTGCATGCGGTAGGGCGCATCACCCTGAACATAAACGGGCTTGAGCTCGCCGTTCAGCGTGAAGTCGTTGACATCTCGGCCGGCAAAGATCGTCGACAGCATGAGGTTCACGGAGGATAGATCGACGCCCATGGCGCCCATCTTTTCCTGATCGAGAATGATCTTCATCTGCGTTTCATTGTCCTGGCTGTCGCTTCTGAGCGAGCTGACCTTCGGATTGCTGGTCGCCAGCGCGATCAGCTCCTTGGACGTGGCGGTCAGTGCCTCGGTGCCGTTGCGGCCGCTATCCACGAGATACATCGAGAAACCGCTCGATGTGCCCATGCCCTGAATTGCCGGCGGCAGAAGCGGGAACACCTGAGCATCGCGGAAACCGAAGAAGGTGCCCATCGCACGCTGCACGATGGCGCCGGCGTGTTGGTCGGGGGCCGTTCTCTCGGCGAAATCCTTGAGCTTGGTGAAGACGATGGCGTTGTTCTGGCCCGAACCGCTGAAGCTGAAGCCGAGAACGCCGAAAACCGATTCGACATTGGCGGCTTCCTTTTCACGGAAGTAGCTTTCGACCTGCTTCACCACCTCGTTGGTCCGTTCGATATTCGAACCGGTCGGCGTCTGGATGATCGTCAGCAGCACGCCCTGGTCTTCCTGTGGCAGGAACGAACTGGGCAGCTTGCTGAAGAACCAGGCGCAGCCGCCGATCACGATCGCGAAAATAATCATCACGCGCAGGGGCCGCTTCAGCAGGTAGCCAATGGAGGAGACGTAACCATCCGTCGTCTTGCCGAAGCCGCGGTTGAACCACGCGCCCGGTCCGCGCTGCTTCTTGTGATGGTCGATCGGCTTCAGCATCGTGGCGCAGAGCGCCGGCGTCAGAACGATGGCGACCACCGCCGAAAGCAGCATGGCCGAAACGATGGTGACCGAGAACTGACGGTAGATGATGCCCGTCGATCCACCGAAGAAGGCCATCGGAATGAACACGGCGGTGAGCACGAGCGCGATGCCGATGATCGCACCGGTGATCTCGCCCATCGATTTTTCGGTCGCCTCTACCGGCGATAGGCCTTCTTCCGACATGATTCGTTCGACGTTTTCGACGACGACGATGGCGTCGTCAACGAGAAGGCCGATGGCCAGAACCATGGCGAACATGGTGAGCGTGTTGATGGAATATCCTGTCAGCGCAAGGACGCCGAACGTGCCGAGAAGCACGACGGGAACCGCGATCATCGGAATGAAGGTGGCCCGCAGGTTTTGCAGGAACACCAGCAGCACGACGAAAACGAGGATGATCGCCTCGATCAGCGTGTGTACCACTTTCTCGATCGACAGCTTCACGAAGGGTGTCGTGTCATAGGGATATTCGATCGAAACCCCCTCGGGCAGCGAACCTTCGACAGCGGAAAGCGCCGACTTTACGCGCGCTGCCGTATCGAGTGCGTTGGCACCCGTGGCAAGGTTGACCGCGAAACCGGCCGAAGGACGGCCGTTCGAACGGGAATCGCCGCCATATGTTTCCTGGCCGATTTCAATGCGGGCCACGTCGCTCAGGCGAACGGTTGCGCCGTCCTTTTCGACTTTCAGGATGACCGATTCGAAATCGGCGACGGTGGTGAGCTGGCTCTGCGCCGTCACCGTCACGTTGAGCTGCTGACCCTTGACGGCGGGCACCGCGCCAAGCGAACCGACCGAAACCTGGGTGTTCTGGCTTTCGATGGCGCTGGTCACGTCGGCCGTGGTCAGCTGGTACTTGTTGAGCTTGAACGGATCCAGCCAGATGCGCATCGCATATTCGGAACCGAAGACGTTGATGCTGCCCACGCCTTCGAGGCGCTTGATCTGGTCTTCGACACGCGAGGAGAACACGTCGCCGAGATCGGCGGAGTTGCGCTTGCCGTCGGTCGAGATCAGCGCACCCACCATCAGGATGCTCGATGTGGAGCGGCTGACCTGGATACCCTGCTGTTGCACGGTATCGGGCAATTGCGACTGGACGAGCTGCAGCTTGTTCTGCACCTGAACCTGCGCGATGTCCGGCAGGATGGTATTGCCGAAGGTCAGCGTCACTTCGGCGCTGCCCGTTGAGGACGACGATGTCATATAGGTGAGGTCGTCAAGGCCGGTCATGCCGTCCTCGATGATGGTCGTCACCGATTTTTCGACTGTCTCGGCGCTCGCGCCATTATAGGTCGCGCTGACGCGTACCGTCGTCGGTGCGATATCGGGATATTGCGAAATGGAAAGCGTCCAGATCGCAAGGGCGCCGCCCAACATGATGACGATGGCGATAACCCATGCAAACACGGGGCGCCGGATGAAGAAATGGGCCATGGCAGTCCTGCCTTACCTTTTACGAGCTTCGACCGAGGGTTTCGTGCTCATGCTTATTTCGAGGGGGCGGCGGCAGGCTGAGCTTGCTGCGGCAGAACGACGATACCGCGATCGTCGATGGTCACTTCAACCGGTGCGACTGTCGCACCGTCGGCAATCCACTGGAAGCCGTCGACGATGAGCTTGTCGCCATCCTTGACGTTTTCCGTCACCAGCCAGGCATTGCCCGACTGCTGGCTGGACGGGAAGGTGCGGGTTTCCACCTTGTTTTCCGCCGTCACGAATTTCGCTGTCAGTTCGCCATTGGCGTTCCGGCTCGCGGCGCGCTGCGGAATGCGGAAGCCTTTTTCCTTGCCGATGGTCAGCGTGGCGCGAACATAGGTGCCGGGAAGCAGGAGATCGTCCGGGTTTTCGAAGAGGGCGCGGATGGAGAAGGTGCCGGTGGTTTCGCTCACGGCCATGTCCGACATGTCGATCTTGCCGTCATGCTTGTATTCCGTGCCGTCTTCCAGCGTCAGGTGAATGCCGGTCTCCTTCGTGTCGCCGCCGAGCTGGCCCGACGAGATCGCCTTTTTCAGACGCAGAAGATTGATGCTGGATTCCATCAGATCGATATAGATCGGATCGATGCGGCGCAGCGTCGTCAAAGCCGTCGTCTGGTTGGCCGTCACCACGTTGCCGATGCTGAAAGCGGTTGCGCTGGTGATGCCGTCGAAGGGAGCGCGAACCTTGGTGAGATCGAGGTTGATTTCCGCCGTTTCCAGCGCCGCCTTGGTCTGGGCCACATCGGCTTGCGCCTGCAGCAGCGTCACCTTGGCGTTTTCATATTCGATCTGCGTTGCGCCGCTGTTGACCAGGCGTTCGTAACGGGCAAGGTTCGCCTGGGCGCTTGGAATGCTTGCTTCCGCCTTCGCCACGTTTGCCTTGGCCTGCGCTACTTCCGCCAGATAGGTATTGTCCTCGATCTGGTAGAGAATATCACCCTGTTTGACCTCGCTGCCTTCCTTGAAGGGAATTTCGCGGATGATGCCGGTGACGCGCGGGCGGATTTCCGCTGTCTGGAACGCGCTGGCGCGGCCGGGCAGAACGGTGGTCAACGGATATTCGCTGGTCTTCATCAGGATAATGCTGACCGGAGACGGCGGACGCTCGGCGCTCTGGGCGGCGTTCTGGCTGCTCTCACCGCCATCGCTGCAGCCCGCCAGAAGCGCGGTCACACACAGAGAAGCAAATAGGGGTAAAATACGTCGGCTCATTGTTCTTCCCTGCGTATCGATCGCATTCAACTATAAGCGCAATGTCGCTCGGCGGATGCGCGTCCGGAAACAGACACGACAGGCGAAGGCCTTGGAAGGGACCCGATTCGCTCATTCTGTCCGGACCGCCAAGCGCATAGAAGCGCAGGCTTTTGCGCTTCGCAAGCAATTGCGAGAAGGTGACGTAAATTGGGAATCGTCACTTAGCAAGCGGATTGCGCAATCCCGCATCGATTAAATCGACGAGTTGATCGCAACGTGTTGCTAAATTGCCGATATCTTCCCGGGCAATGAGGACGGGATGAATCACGCTTGTCAGCGCGTGGAGCACGGTTTCCGCCAGGGGAGAAATCTCGGCCGGCGCGTAGATTCGCGCGTCGATACCGTCGCGGATAATGTCAGCGAGCAGGTTGGCGATGACGGCTTTATAATAGTCGCCGCACTTCATGTCCTGCTTTGCCGTCATCAGGATCATTTCGAATATGTAGGGATTGTCGTTTAGATCCCGGTGGTGCTGTTCCATCAGGGTGCGGGCGAGATGGCGCAGTCTCGAAAGCGGCGCGTGGCTTTTATCCAGCGGCTGGATGCCCCGTTCGAATGCGCCGATCTGCTCGAAGGCGATCGCATCGACGAGCGCGTTCTTCGAGCTGAAATTCTTGAAGACGTTGGCGGGAGACATGCCGAGCGCCGCGGCGATATCGGCAATCGCCACCGCATTGAAACCACGTTCCCGGAAAAGCTCTTCTGCTTTGGCGAGAATGTCCCGCCGCGTTTCCTCGGCGGAACGGCGAGGCCGGCGCTTGACAGGACGGTCAGTCTTCCTGTCGTCCTTTCTCGCCTGTTCGATCGTTTTGCTCACGGTCAGACTCCGGGGAAGAACGGCTCCAGGTTCCGGCGTATTCTTGCAAGCGGCGTCTCGCCACTATCGTCGGGAACGAAGCTTTGTCCGGTGATGCGCTCGTAAGCATCAATATAGACCTTCGAAGTCTGCAAGACGAGGTCCTGCGGAATTTCGGGAACGTCGTCCTTGTAAGGGTCGCAGCGTTCGGCGACCCAGGCCCTCACGAAATCCTTGTCGAAGCTTGCCGGCCGTGTTCCGTTGCGGAAGCTTTCATCATAACTGTCGGCCATCCAGTAGCGGCTGCTATCGGGCGTATGAATCTCGTCGGCCAAGATGATGGTGCCGTTTTCATCTGTGCCGAATTCATATTTCGTGTCGACGAGAATGAGGCCCTGTTTCGCGGCAATTTCCTGCCCGCGCTTGAACAGCGCCAGCGCGTAACGGGAAAGCGTGTCCCATTGCTCCTGCGTCAGCAGTTTCTTCTCCACGATCTCGGCCGGTGTCAGCGGCTCGTCATGACCGCCATCGAAGGCCTTGCTTGTCGGCGTGATCACCGGCTCGGGCAGAATCTGGTTATCCTTCATCCCGTCCGGCAGGCTCATGCCGTACATCTGCCGCTCGCCCTTCTTATAAAGGGTCAGGATGGACGTGCCGGTGGTGCCGGCAAGATAACCGCGAACCACCACCTCGACCGGCAATATGTCCAGCCGCTTGCCGATGACGACATTGGGGTCGGGATAGCTCACAACGTGGTTCGGACAAATATCCTTCGTTTGTTCGAACCAGTATCGTGCCGTCTGGGTCAATACCTGCCCCTTATAAGGTATGCAGGTGAGGATACGATCAAAGGCGCTAAGACGATCGGTCGATATGATGATGCGGTTGCCGTCGGGCAGATCGTAGTTTTCCCGCACCTTGCCACGGTAATAATTCGGCAGCTCGGAAATGACGGCTTCATCGAGAATGCGCACGGGCTCTCCAATTCTTGGCTTTATATAGAGGCGTTAGACGCCTCAAGTCTTCTGAAACTCTCGTCCGTTCCTATTGCATGTTTCCTGGAACAGGGCCAGTCGCGACATGAAGGCTGCCTTTTTCTCCGGTTCCCGTTAAAAACGCGAAACTACCTAATAAAATCAATAGTTTGATAAAAATGTCAGTTTTTTGACGAA
>NZ_JBNWCN010000005.1:0-391669 GCF_053522385.1 Agrobacterium sp. 22-223-1 | reverse complement strand
CAGCGTCATCGCCAGAGGCACGATCATCCACACCAGCAACAACAGCACCGATGGCGCAAGCATGACCCGCGCTAGACCGCTTGTGTTTCGGGTTGCCATTGCACTCACCTCCCCTTGGGCCTGGGCGTCACGACATGCGCCCGGCATATCCGGAAGAACCGGCTCATTCTTGTTTTGATTTGAAAGGCTTAAACGCCACCGTACAGACTGGTGGCTTGCCGTCCCCAAGGTTCGCTGCCCGGCATTGGCGCCGGACAGCGATCTTCGGGAGGATTACTTGATGTAGCCGGCGCGGGTCATTTCACGCGTCGCGGTCGACTGGGCGCCCGCAAGCGCATCGTCAACGCTGGACTGGCCGGCAACGACCGCCGAGAAAAGCTGACCGACCGTGGTGCCGAGCGCCTGGAATTCAGGGATCGCCACGAACTGGCCGCCGGTGTAAGGCACGGGCTTTACGGTCGGCTTGGTGATGTCAGCGGCATCCATCGCGGCAAGCGTCGGCTTGGCGAAGGCGGCGGCCTTTTCATACTCGGCATTCTTGTAAAGCGAGGTGCGGGTGCCCGGAGGCACGTTTGCCCAGCCTTCCTTGGAAGCGACGAGCTCGGTATATTCCTTGCTGGTTGCCCAGGAGATGAACTTCTCGGCCGCTTCCGCCTTCTGCGAGCTCTTCGGGATCGCGAGGTTCCACGACCACAGCCAGTTGCCGTGGTTCTTCAGCTCGCCATGCGTCGGGAAGATGGCGTAACCGACCTTGTCGGCAACGGTGGAATCCTTCGGATTGGAAACGAAGGAAGCAGCGACCGTAGCGTCGATCCACATGCCGCATTTACCCTGCTGGAACAGCGTCAAGTTTTCGTTGAAGCCGTTGGAGGATGCGCCCGACGGACCGGCATCCTTCATCAGATCGACGTAGAACTGCAGCGAGCTCTTCCATTCCGGCTGATCGAACTGCGGCTTCCAGTTTTCATCGAACCAGCGGCCGCCGAAGGAGTTGGTCAGCGCGCTGATGAAGGCCATGTTTTCGCCCCAGCCGGCCTTGCCACGCAGGCAGATGCCGTTGATGTCGGCCTTGCGATCCGTGATCTTGCGGGCCGCATCGCCGATGAATTCCCAGGTCGGGTTATCAGGCATCTTCAGGCCGGCTTTTTCGAACAGGTCCTTGCGATACATGATCATGGCGGATTCGCCATAGAAGGGCGCGGCGTAAAGCTTGCCTTCGCTGGAGAGGCCGCCGCGGATCGCCGGCAGCAGATCGTCGACGTCATATTTGTCGCCAAGCTTCTCGAGCGGCAGCAGCCAGCCCTGCTTGGCCCAGATCGGCACTTCGTAATTGCCGATGGTCATGATGTCGTATTGGCCGCCATTGGTGGCGATATCGGTCGTCACGCGCTCACGCAGGACGTTTTCTTCAAGCGTCACCCACTCGACCTTGATGTCGGGGTTCTTGGTGGTGAAGTCCGAGGTCAGACCCTGCATGCGGATCATGTCGCCGTTGTTCACGGTCGCGATGGTCAGCGTCTCGGCGGAAGCAAGGGTCGAAAAGGCGAGTGCCGAGCATGCGCCCAGCAAAATGGTCTTCAATGTCATGTCTTCCTCCCAGAAGAAAAATGATGAGCATTCGCTTTGCTCTAGGGCATTTACTCACCTCATCAGTAAAAAAGTCAAGCGACATCCTGTGCTGCGACGCACATGGAAAAACCAAGCCATTGATTTTATGTGTTTAATTTTTGCTCAGTGAGTGAGCAAATATTCGCTTGTGACTTCATCGGTGATGAGGCCGTTCAGCAGACCGCCCCTCAGCGCCGCCAGAATCGAGGCGTTCTTGCGTGCGCCCTGCGCCATGCCGATGACGGTGCAGGTCTCTCTTGAAGGGATGGGAACGGAGGCGACGCGCTCGTTGACGGAATGCTCGAGAATGCGGCCATTGGCATCATACATCCAGCCGCAAATCTCGCCGACGGCACCGCTGGCCATCAGCGCCTTCATCTCGTCGACACCCAGAAAACCATCGACGCAGAGCGGTGCGTTTTCACCGAGTTCGCCGACACCGACGAAGGTGACATTGGCCGCAGAACCCAGCGCCAGCGTGGAGCGCACCATGGACTGGTCGTGCAGCAGTTCGCGCTCTTCCGCGGAGGAGCATAGAACCGGCAGCGGCATCGGAAAATGCCGCGCCTTGATGGCATCGGCCATGCTGAAGATGACGTTATAATAGGCGGCCGAGCCATCCGGCCCGATATTGCCCGTCAGCGACACGATACGGTGCTGCGGGCACTCCATCGGCGGTAGCTGGTCGACAGCGGCCTTCAAGGTACGGCCGGTGCCGATGGCGAGCACGATGGGATCGGCATTCTTCAGCCAGCGCTCGATTTCCGCCGCCCCGGCCTCGGCAATGCCGACAGTGGAGGAGACCCCGGCCGGATCGCTCGGCACCACCTCGATATATTTCAGGTCGAATTTCTCTTTCAGCCGTTCGGCTTTTTCGAGACAGGCGGCGATAGGGTGATCGAGCCGCACCTTGATCAACCGCTCGGCGACGGCAAGCGACACAAGCCGCTGCGCCGATTGCCGGGAAATGCCCATGGCGGCGGCGATCTCATCCTGCGTGCGGCCGGCGACATAATAAAGCCAGCCGGCACGGGCCGCATCATCCAGCCGTCCATGTGCGTCGTTTCGTCTGGCCATGCCGCCGCCCTTTGAGAATTATGCTTGCGCATTTGCTGGCATTTTTTTGCGTCGGCTGTCAAACGGCGGATGCGGAAGAGTGCGCTCAGTGGGCGTAAAATCATCTGGCGTGGCGGTGCGGCGTGTTTCTTCTCCCCGAGGGGGAGAAGGTGGCCCGAAGGGTCGGATGAGGGGGCGACGTTAGCGATATACGAAGAACTTGCCCCCTCATCCCGCTGCCGCGACCTTCTCCCCCTCGGGGAGAAGAAATGCGCGGCACCCACTCGGTCCCTTACCAGCGCTCAGCCCGAAGCCAGCACCAATCATTCACGCCGCTTCCTGCACCAGATGCCCTGCGGAAACCTCGCGGTAGTGGCGCTGCGGCGGCACGTAGTCCACCGGCCGGATCGGGCTTTTGATCTCGTCGGTCGCCATGTTGCGCCGGATCTGCCGCCGCGCCGGGTCCGGCACCGGAACGGCGGACATCAGCTTTTTCGTATAGGGATGCTGCGGATTGTCGAAAACCGCCGCACGCGGGCCGATCTCGACGATCTCGCCGAGATACATCACCGCCACACGATGGCTGACGCGTTCCACCACCGCCATGTCATGGCTGATGAACAGGAAGGCGAGGTTGAGGCTCTGTTGCAGGTCGAGCAACAGGTTGCAGACCTGCGCCTTGATCGAGACATCGAGCGCGGACACCGCCTCATCGGCGACGATGACCTTGGGGTCGAGCATCAGCGAGCGGGCGATGGCGATGCGCTGGCGCTGGCCGCCGGAAAATTCATGCGGGAAGCGCCGCATCATATCCGGGCTGAGGCCCACCTTTTCCAGAAGATCGGCCGCCTTTTCGCGGGCCTGCTGCTTGGTTCCGAGGCGATGCTCGATAAAGGGCTCCATGATCGCCGTGCCGATGCTCATGCGCGGATCGAGCGAGGCGAAGGGATCCTGGAAGATCATCTGCACGCTGCGGCGCATGGTGCGCAGCGTCGTCTTGTCGAGCTTCAGCACCTCGTAGCCATCGAGCATGACATTGCCGGATGTCGGCTCGATCAACCGGGTGATGGAGCGGCCTGTGGTGGACTTGCCGCAGCCCGATTCACCCACGAGAGACAGGGTTTCGCCCTCGGCGAGATCGAAGGAGACCTTTTCCACCGCATGCACGGCGCCGGATTTGCGGCCGAAAAGGCCGGTGCGGATATCGAAACGGGTGGTGAGGTCCTTGACCGAAAGAATGGGCGTGCGGCCGCCAGAGACCGTGTCCTTCACCTCCGCAACGGGCTGGCTTTCGCCGGTCTTGATATCGATGATCGGGAAACGGGCCGGCAGCACCCTCTCCTTCATCGAGCCGAGCTTCGGCACCGCCGAAAGCAGCGCCCGCGTATAAGGATGGCGGCCACGATGGAAGATGTCGTCGGTGGTGCCGGTTTCCACCACATCGCCGCGGAACATGACGATGGTGCGGTCCGAGACTTCCGCAACCACGCCCATATCATGGGTGATGAAGAGAACGGACATGCCCTCCTCTTCCTGCAACGTCTTGATGAGGTCGAGAATCTGGCCCTGGATCGTCACATCGAGCGCCGTCGTCGGCTCGTCGGCGATCAGCAATTTCGGTTTGGAGGCGAGCGCCATGGCGATCATCACGCGCTGGCGCATGCCGCCGGAAAACTGGTGCGGATAATCGTCGAAACGGTTCTTCGCATTGGGAATACGGACTTTCTCAAGCAGGCGGATGACCTCGGCGCGCGCGGCGGAAGAGGAAATATCCTGATGCACGGTCAGCGCCTCGGCGATCTGCTTGCCGATCGGGAAGATCGGGTTGAGGCTGGTCATCGGCTCCTGGAAGATCATCGAAATGTCCTTGCCGCGAACCTTGCGCATCTCCTCTTCCGGCAGCGCCAGCAGGTCGCGCCCGCCGAGCATGACCTTGCCTTCGATCCGGCTCGTCTTTTTATCGAGGAGCCGCATGATGGAGAGCGAGGTAACACTTTTTCCCGAGCCGCTCTCGCCGACGATCGCCACCGTTTCGCGCGGCGCGATCTCGAAACTCATGTTGCGGACCACGGATTTCCAGCCGCCATCGACACGGAAGGATGTGGTGAGATTTTGAACCGATAAAACCGGGCTTACCGAACCGCCGGTCTGTTCCATGGACGTCGCCGCCAAAAGCATGCCGATCTCCTGAAAAGCAGAAGGCGGCCATGAAGGCCGCCGGATGTCTTACGCAGCAAGTGCGGTTTCGGCCATCGAAACCCAGTAGCTGATGCCGTAAGGAAGCGCATCGTCGTTGAAATCATAGGCCGCATTGTGCAGCCCGGCGGTATCGCCATTGCCGATGAAGATGAAGGCGCCGGGGCGCGCTTCCAGCATGTAGGAGAAATCCTCGGCCCCCATATGCGGGTTCGGATTGGTGTTGACGGCGTTCGCACCGGCCACGCCCATGGCCACGCCGGTCGCGAATTCGGTTTCGTCACTGTGGTTGAAGGTGACGGGATAACCGCGATGATATTTCACCTCCACGGTGGCGCCATGCGCCATGGCGGTGGCGGTCGCCACTTCCTTCAGGCGCTTTTCGGCGAAATCGCGGGTTTCCGGCAAAAGCGTGCGCACCGTTCCCGTCAGCGTCACCGCACCGGGAATGACATTGACGGCCGTGCCGCCATGGGTGGTGGCGACGGTGACGACCAGCGATTTCAACGGGTCCGTCTCCCGCGAGACGATGGATTGCAGGGCGATGATGACATGCGCCGAGGTCAGCACCGGATCGATGGAAAGATGCGGGGCGGCCGCATGGCTGCCCTTGCCGGTGATGACGATTTCGAAACTATCCGCCGCCGCCATGGTCGATCCCTTGCGGATGGCGAAATTGCCGACCGGAATGCCCGGCTCGTTATGCATGCCATAGACCTGCGAAATGCCGAATTTCTCCATCATGCCGTCGTTCAGCATGGCGAGCGCGCCCGCGCCGCCCTCTTCCGCCGGCTGGAAGATCACCGCCACGGAGCCCTTGAAATTGCGGGTCTCGGCCAGATATTGCGCCGCACCCAGAAGCATGGCGGTGTGCCCGTCATGACCGCAGGAATGGGCCTTGCCCGGCGTCTTCGAAGCCCAGGGCTTGCCGCTCGTCTCGAGGATCGGCAGCGCGTCCATGTCGGAGCGGAAACCGATGGTCGGGCCATCCCCGTGCCGGCCCTTGATGATGCCGACCACGCCGGTCTTGCCGATGCCGGTCTCGACCACGTCGCAGCCGAAGGATTTGAGTTTTTCGGCCACGAATTTCGATGTTTCGAAGACATCGTAGAGCAGTTCCGGGTGTTCATGCAGATGGCGCCTCCAGCCGGCAACTTCTTCCTGCATTTCAGCCACACGGTTCAATATCGGCATTCTCTTTTTCCCTTTTTTTGTTCCCCGCCGGGTTGTCGGACGCCATATTGCGTTTGGAATTTCTCGTTTTGCAAGCATGAAATTTGCTGCATGAGCGAAAAATAGGCCCAAAACTGAATGGCTCAATTTTTGTTCATCAAAGAAACATTGGGACTTGCTTTTCAAAAAAACTGACAATAGCATCATCGGGAATGGAGGAATATTCCTTAGCAAAGTCAAATACTTAGAATAACAGACCTTGCACATGACGACGGGAAAAGCGTCAAACATTCAAATAGATAAAATCCAAAAAGGGGAAAACGACAATGAAGAAGCGCAGCGTTCTCTTTGCCAGCACGGTGGCGGCCATGGCCTTGGCAGGCTCTGCCGCCCATGCCGAGCGTGGCAGTGACGGCGAACTGAAAATCCTGTTCTGGCAGGCGGTATCGACACTTAATCCCTATCTTTCCGGTGGCACGAAGGAAGTCTACAGCTCGTCCATGGTGATTGAGCCGCTGGCGCGCTACGACGAAAAAGGCGAGCTGGTGCCGATGCTGGTCACCGAAATTCCGACGATCGACAATGGCGGCGTCGCGAAGGATCTGCTCAGCATGACCTGGAAGCTGAAAAGCGACGTGAAATGGTCGGATGGCACGCCGCTCACCGCCGAGGACGTTATTTTCACCTGGAAATATTGCACCGCACCGGATGGCGGCTGCGCGCAGGCGGCGCAATATGAGGGCGTGAAGAATGTCGAGGCCGTCGACGCCCACACCGTCAAGGTCAGCTTCACCGAACCGAAACCCTACCCCTATTCCGCATTCGTCGGCGCACAGTCGCCGGTCATCCAGAAGAAGCAGTTTGAAAAATGCGTCGGCGCTGCCGCACCCGGCTGCACATCCGCCAATTTCGGTCCCATCGGCACCGGCCCCTTCGTGGTCAAGGATTTCAAGCCGAACGACGTGATCAGCTTCGTCGCCAACACCAATTACCGCGACCCCGCCAAGCCCGCCTTCGCCACGGCGACCCTGAAGGGCGGCGGCGATGCCGCTTCCGCCGCACGCGCCGTGCTGGAAACCGGCGAGTTCGACTATGCCTGGAACATGCAGGTGGAGCCGGAAATCCTCGCCACCATGGTGGCCGCCGGTAAGGGCAAGCTTGAGACAGCCTTCGGCACCCAGGTCGAGCGTATCAATCTCAACTGGTACAATGCCGATCCTTCGCTGGGCGACAAGCGCTCCACCAAGCAGGCCGGCCCGCACCCGGCCCTTTCCGACCCCGCCGTGCGCCGTGCATTGTCGCTCGCCATCGACCGCGATGTCATCGACGAAGCGGGTTATGGCGAAGCGGGCAAGCCGACCTGCAACATCGTGCCGGCTCCGGAAGCCGTCGCTTCCACCAAGAATGACAGCTGGTGCCTGAAGCAGGATGTGGAAGGCGCAAATAAACTGCTGGACGATGCCGGCTGGGTGAAGGGCGCCGATGGCATTCGTGCCAAGAATGGCGTGAAGCTCTCCTTCCTCTACCAGACCTCCACCAACTCGGTTCGCCAGGCCACGCAGGAGCTGGTGAAGGACATGTGGTCGCAGATCGGCGTCGCTTCCGAACTGCGCAATGTCAGCGCCTCGGTCTTCTTCGGCGGCGACCCGGCAAGCCCGGATACCTTCCAGAAATTTTATGCCGACGTCGAAATGTACACCAACAATTTCGACGGCACCGACCCGGAAAAATACCTGGCGGAATGGCTGTGCGACAAGATCCCGGCACCCGCTAACGGCTGGCAGGGACAAAACATTCCGCGTTATTGCAACCCGGCATTCGACAAGCTGGTCGGCGAACTCTCCAAGACCGCAGACCTTGCCAAGCGCGGTGAGATTTCCAAGCAGCTGAACGACATGCTGACGGAGGAAGGTGCGCATATTCCGCTCATCCACCGCGGCAGCGTTTCCTCGCATTCGCTGACGCTGGAAGGCGTTCGCATGAATGCCTGGGATTCGGAACTCTGGAACGTCGCGGACTGGTCCCGCAAGAAGTAACACGCAGATGCGCCGGCTTCTCCATCCGGAGAGGCCGGCCTTCTGCATGCCCCTGGACCATGATCTGAAGACACATTTGCCGCGTTAAGGCGAAAACGCTCCCAATTTTCGTCCTGTCGCGCTCTGGGTCTGGAGAGTTTCAGATGTTTACCTTTACGCTCCGGCGGCTTGCCTTTGCCGTACCGACGCTGCTTGTCATCAGCTTCGTCATCTTCGCGCTGCTCGATCTTGCGCCGAACGACCCGACCGGCGACCTGCCGCTCACCATCCCGCCGGAAGTGCGTGAGCAAATCCGCGCCTCGCTCGGCCTCGACCAGCCCTTCTTCATCCGCTACCTGATGTGGCTGCAGCAATTCTTCATCAACGAACCGCTGAACCTCATTGAAAGGCTGACCGGCTGGCAGATCGGCGATGGCAGCCGCATGCGGGTGCTCTCCTGGGCGACACGCAGCCCGGTGGTCGATCTCGTCATTCAGCGCATGCCGCAGACACTGTGGGTGGTGGGCCTCGCCTATCTCTTCGGTGCGCTGCTGGCGATCCCGATCGGCGTCATTTCCGCCTACAAGCAATATTCGATCTTCGACCAGATCGGCACCTTCGTTTCGATGGTCGGTTATTCGGTGCCGACCTTCTTCACCGGCGTGCTGCTGGTCGTCATCTTCAGCTCCTATCTGCAATGGTTCCCGTCCGTTTACGACACCAACCTTCAGGTGACCGACTGGGGAAGTTTCGTGGCGCAGGTGAAGCAGATGTTCCTGCCCGTGCTGGTGCTGACGCTCTATAATGTCTCGCAGATCAGCCGCTTCGTGCGCGCCTCCATGCTGGACAATCTGCATCAGGATTATGTGCGCACCGCACGCGCCAAGGGCGTGAAGGAAAAATCCGTCCTGCTCATCCACGTGCTGCGCAACAGCCTGATCCCGGTGGTGACGGTGATTGCGCTCGGCGTGCCGACGATCTTTTCCGGCGCCATCATCACCGAACAGATATTCCGCGTGAACGGGCTTGGCCAATTGCTGATCACCGCCGTTCAGGGCGCGGATATTCCGCTGGTGCAGACGCTCACCTTCATTTTCGCGGTGCTTATCGTGCTCTTCAACCTGATTGCCGACGTGCTGTACGGCATTCTCGACCCGAGGATCCGCTATGACTGACGCCACCATCGCAGCGCCGACGGTTGCGGCCACCCCCACACAATCCGCCCTTGCCGATATCTGGAAACAGTTCCGCGTTCACAAGGGCGGCGTGGCGGGCCTCTTCGTCTTCGTCTTCATCCTGCTGGCGGTCTATGTCGGCCCCTATATCCACACCGTTGCGCCCAACACCATCAATGTGAAGGCGCGCAACCAGTGGCCGTCGCTCGCGCATCCTTTCGGCACCGATAATCTCGGAAAGGATATGCTGGCGCAGGTTCTTGCCGGCGGCCGTATCTCGCTTGCCGTCGGCATCACCGCCATGCTGCTGGCGCTGTTTCTCGGAACGCTGGTGGGCGTGCTGTCTGGCTATTTCCGCAGGCTCGACGGCCCGCTGATGCGGCTGACCGACCTGTTCCTGGCGCTACCGCTTTTGCCGCTGCTGCTCGTCATCCTGATGCTGTTCCGCGATACGCTGCGCGCGGCCTTCGGGCCGGAAACCGGCATCTTCATCCTGATCGTTTTCGTGATCGGGATAACCAGCTGGATGCATACGGCCCGTATCGTGCGCGGCGACGTGCTGACGATCAAAAGCCAGGAATTCATCATGGCGGCGAAATCGAGCGGCATGCGCGAATACCGCATCATCCTCAGGCATATATTGCCGAATGTGCTGAGCTCGATCATGGTCTCGGCCACGCTCGGCATTGCCGCCGCCATCATCACGGAATCCGCGCTGTCCTTCCTCGGCCTCGGCTTCCCCTCCGATTTCCCGACCTGGGGACGGCTGCTGTTCGATGGCGCGAACTTCCTGCAACTGACGCCCTCGCGCGTGCTGTGGCCAGGGCTGGCGATCTCGCTGACGGTTCTGAGCGTCAACTATATCGGTGATGCGGTGCGCGATGCGCTTGATCCAAGGGCGCTGAAGAGTTGAGGAGAATGCGAGAGAGGGGAATCCTCGAACCATTCCCACGTCATCCTCGGGCTTGTCCCGAGGATCTAATCACGTCGAAAAAAACGATACGCCGGCAGATCCTCGGGACAAGCCCGAGGATGACGTCGAGTGTACTGTGACCGCCTAGTGATAATTCACCTTTTCCGCATCGAGAATGCTGTCCGCATCCAGCGCTGCAATCGGAATATCGCTGCGCGCCGGAATATCGCCGGAAAGCTGAAGCGCCAGATAACGCCCGCAGCAGACCCGCAGGAACGAGGTGAAATTGCCGAGATCGTGCCCGGCATCGATCGATTCATTATAAAGCTTGGCGATCAGCTGCACGCTGTTCATGCCATCGCGACGCGCAATCTCGTCCAGCGTCGCCCAGAAGAAGTTTTCAAGCCGCACACTGGTGACCATGCCATCGATCCTGAGCGACCGCGTATGGCTCTCCCAAAGCGTCGGGTCTGCCTTGATGAAAAGCTTGCACATGGTTTCCTCTCTCACCACGCCTGAAAGATAGGCGGAAAACGGGGCCGGAAAAAGCCCCGTTTCGCAGGTCTTATTTGCCGAGCACGGCCATGAATTGCGAAAGCCAGGCCGGATGCGCCGGCCATGCGGGCGCCGTCACCAGCTTGCCGTCGGTGACGGCCGCATCGATGGCGATATCGGCATAGGTGCCGCCCGCCAGTTCGACTTCGGGGCGGCAGGCGGGATAGGCCGAGCAGGTGCGGCCCTTCAGGACGCCCGCAGCCGCGAGCAGTTGTGCGCCGTGGCAAACGGCGGCCACCGGCTTGTCGGCCTCGAAGAAATGTTTCACCGCAGTCAGCACATCGGCATTGAGCCGCAGATATTCCGGCGCGCGGCCACCCGGAATGACCAGCGCATCGTAATCCGCAACCTTGATATCGGCGAAGGTAGCGTTGAGCGCGAAATTATGGCCGCGTTTTTCCGAATAGGTCTGGTCGCCCTCGAAATCATGGATGGCCGTGGCAATGGTCTGGCCCGCCTTCTTGCCGGGGCAGACGGCGTGCACCGTGTGGCCGACCGCGAGCAGCGTCTGGAACGGCACCATGGTCTCATAATCCTCGGCGAAATCGCCGGCGATCATCAAAATCTTCTTCGGCATGTCTGCTCCTCCCGTTTTCGAATGCCTTTGGGCACCCTAACAGGCAGGATCGAGATGCGGGTATTATGGCAATACTACACGGCCGATAAAGGTGGATCAGCGGACCTGCGGCGGCTGCGGCCAGCGTCTCACACCGCCGCCCCAATTCTCGAAGGCTTTTGAAAGCTTCAGCACGAACAAATCTTCGTAACGCGGCCCGACGATCTGCAAGCCGATGGGCATTCCCGATCTGGAGAAGCCGCAATTGATCGAGGAGGCCGGCTGTTCAGACATGTTCCACGGCACCGTGAAGGCGATATGCTCGAAGGGGAGTTCGGGATCATTGGTGGGCGAGGCCCAGTCGGCCGGATAGGACACGATGGGATTGACGGGTGAAATCACCGCATCAACGGACTGCATCAACCGCCCGCAAGCCTTACGCATTTCCATGGTCTGGTTGAAACCGAAAACGGCGCGCGAACCGGAAATATCCGCCCCCTTCTGCGCCCATTCATGAATATAGGGAAGGATCGCAGCGCGACGGTCCGCGTTCAGCGCCGCCATGTCGCCCCAGAACTTCGCCCGCCAGAAATCGTCCAGCCCATCCAGCATTTCCCGCGTCAGCACCGGCTCGACCGGGATGACGATGGCGCCGGCAGCCTCGAACAGTTTCGCGGCGGAGAGCACGGCGTCGCGCACCTCTTCGTCCAGCGGCAGGCCGCAGCCGGCATCCAGCATCAGGCCGATTTTCAGGCCCTTCACATTAATATCGAGGTTCATCCAGTCGATATCGTTGGGCGGCAGCGCCGTGCCGTCGCGCCAGTCGGGCCGCGAAAGCGTCGCCATGGCATAGGCGGCATCGGCAACAGTGCGGGTCATCGGCCCGGCGCAGCGGCCGGTATAATAGGGATCGACAGGGATGCGGCCCTGGCTCGGCTTGAATCCGAAGAGCCCGGTCCACCCCGCCGGCAGCCGCACCGAGCCGCCAATATCCGTGCCGATATGCAGCGTACCGTAACCCGCAGCGCCTGCCGAAGCCGCGCCGGCGCTGGAGCCGCCGGGGTTCTGGGTGGTATCCCACGGGTTGCGGCTGAGCTTGTGGAAACTGGAAAGGCCGGAGGAAAGCATGCCGTAATCCGGGCAGGTCGTCTTGGCGTAAATAATCGCGCCATCTTCGCGGCAGCGTGCAGCCACCGGTGCGTCTTCAACCGCGGGCACCAGTTCCACCGCTTTGGTGCCGAGCGGCACCGGATGGCCTTTCGTGGCGATCAATTCCTTCAGCGAGACCGGAATGCCATCGAGGGCCCCGAGCGTTTCGCCTTTTTGCCAACGTTCCGTCGAGGCCAGCGCCTGCCTGCGTGCATCTTCCGGATCGTAGGCATAAAGCGCGTTCACCACCGGTTCGAAAGCATCGATGCGCGCCTCCACCGCCTGCCAATATTCCGATGGCGAAAGCTTCCTGTCCCGGTAAAGCGCCAGGATTTCGAGCGTGTTGAGGTCTATGAGATCGGTCATGGCATCGTCTCGTCAGAAAAACAGGAAATAAGGGCGATATCGGCTTGAAACGGTCAGCTGGTATCGCGCGGGTCCAGCAGGTCGCGCAGGCCATCGCCGAGAAGATTGAGACCGAAGACGGCGAGCGCGATCGCAAGGCCGGGCATGATGGCGAGCCAGGGTGCGGTGCCAAGATAGGTCTGGGCATCGGCCAGCATTCGTCCCCAGGTGGCGGCGGGCGGCGGCATGCCGAGACCGAGGAAGGAAAGGCCTGCTTCCGTCAATATCGCAAGACCGAGCTGGATCGTCACCTGCACGATGATCTGGTTGGAAATATTCGGCACGATATGGAAAAGCGTGATCTTGGCGCGGTTCTGGCCGATGCTGGTGGCGGCGGTGACATATTCCCGCGACCATATCTGCAACGCCGCCCCCAGCGTCAGCCGGGCAAAGACCGGCACCATGAAGGTGGCGATGGCGATGATGGCGGTAAAACGTCCCGTGCCGATGAAAGCGCCGAGCATCATGGCCGACAGGATGGGCGGCACGGCGAAGATGATGTCGCAGATGCGCATGACCACGGTTTCGGTGAAACCGCGCAGCGCCGCGACTGCCACGCCGATGGTCGTGCCGATAAATGCGCCGATGGCGACGGCGGCGATGGAGGTGGACAGCGAGTTCCACGCACCGGCCATCAGCATCGACAATACGTCGCGGCCGAAATGATCCGTGCCGAGGCCGCCATAAACGAAGGGCGATTTCAGCTTCTGGACGATCTGCATCTTGGTGGGGGACACCGGCGTCCAGACCAGCGACAGCAGGGCGACTGCGACCAGAAAGGCCGTGACGGCGATGCCGACGGCAAAGGCGGGGCGACGGCGGATCAATCGCATCATCGCGCACCTGCCCGCAGTCTGGGATCGATGAAGAGATAGGCGATATCGACCACGAAATTCATGACGATCACTAGCGCCGAGAAAAACAGCACGACGGATTGCATGACGACGATATCGCGCTGGGTCAGCGCCTGATAGGCAAGCCGCCCGAGGCCCGGCAGGTTGAAGACATTTTCCACCAGCACCGCGCCGGCAATGAGGAAGGTGAATTGCAGGCCGATCATGGTGACGACGGGGATCATCGCGTTCGGCACCGCATGCCGCCACAGCGCCACCCGCTCGCTCAGGCCCTTGGCGCGCGCGGTGCGCACGAAATCCTCATTCATCACCTCCAACACGGCGGAGCGGCACACACGGGTGAGAACACCGGCCTGCGACAGCGCCAGCGCGACCGCCGGAAGGATGAGCGCCGTGAGACCCGCTGAAAAGCTCGGCGTCCAGCCGGGAAAACCGCCTGATGGCATCCAGCCGAGCGTGGTGGAAAAGACGATGATGAGCAGCAGCCCGACCCAGAAACCGGGCACGGCAATGCCCACGTGCGAAAACAGCCCGGCCGCAAAATCCAGCGCCCCGTTACGGCTCCTCGCCGCCGCCACGCCGAGCGGAATGGCAATGGCCACCGAAAGGCAAACGGCCAGCAGCGCAAGCGGCAGGGTAACGGCCAGCCGCTCCAGGACCAGCCCCGCCACCGGCACGCCATAGGTATAGGATTGCCCGAGATCGCCATGAAACACGCCGGCAAGCCAGTGGAGATAACGCAGCGGCAGCGGCTGATCGAGGCCCATCTGCTTCTGCAGCGCCGCGAGCGTATCGGGGCTCGCCGAGGTTCCGAGCATGATGGCCGCCGGATCGCCCGGCAGCAGGCCCATGACGACATAGATGATGAGGGAGACGGCAAACAGCGTGATGACGAGGCTTAAAAGACGCCGGATGAGGACGGCTAACATCTGGCATCTTCTCCTTGCTTTGTTTCGCCTGCGGTCGAAGGTCCAGTTATCTCTCTCCCGTCATTCCGGCCCTGAGCCGGAATCCAGCCGACGCGCGTCTGCGCGGCGGAGAGAGCCCTTTCAGCCCAAGGACTTGGGCTGGCTGGATGCCGGATCAAGTCCGGCATGACGGAAGAAACGGCTATCGACAAACGTCACTCTTCCCAATGCACATCCGTCAGCACATTCGAGGGAATGGGTTCGTTTTCCCATAGCCCCTTCACCTTCTTGTCCCAGACGCCGAGTTTCGGCATGACGAAAAGGAAGAGAGCCGGCACGTCTTCCGCGAGGATTTTCTGGGCTTCGCCATAGAGCTTTTCCTGCTCGCCGGCATCCGCCGTCTTTTCGACATTCGCCACGACCTCATTGAAGGTCGGGTTCTTGTAATTGAAATAATAGGGGTCGCGCGCGTAGATATCGATATCCATCGGCTCGGCATGGGCAACGATGGTCATGTCGTAATTCGCGCCTTTGAGAACATCCGCCACCCATTTCGCCGGAAATTCGGTGGTCTCGATGGTCATCGTCACGCCGATTTCGGCAAACATCGCCTGCAGGATTTGCGAGGTGCGCTGGGCATAGGCCATTTGCGGGGCCTTGATGGTGAAACTGAAACCATCCGGATAACCTGCTTCGGAAAGCAGCGCCTTGGCCTTGTCGATATCAAAGGGGTGAACGCCCGTCGTATCGATATAACCGCGGTCATTCAGCGTGTAATGGCTGCCAATGGCCGTGCCGAAGCCGGACCAGGCGCCTTCAATAACAGTACCGCGATCCACCGCCATCATCAGCGCCTGGCGCACGCGCTTGTCGTCAAAGGGCTTGCGGGCATTGTTCATGCCCGCCACGACCTTGAGCTCGGTATTGCCGACGAAGGTGCCGAGGCGCGCGTCGCCATCGAAGGAGGTCATCAGTTCCGGTGCGCCGAATTCCGGGAAGGCATCGATATCGCCGGATTTCAGTGCGGCGGCCTGCGCCTGCGGGTCGGAGACGAAACGGAAGGTCGCTTTCTCCAGCTTCACCGCCACGGCCTTGTCCCAATAGGCGTCGCTCTTCTGCAGCTCGACCTTGTCGCCCTTGGCCCAGGCCACGAATTTGAACGGGCCGGTGCCGATTGGCGTGGTGCGGTTATTCTCCGCGCTTTTCGGCGCCACCATCACGGAGGCCGGCCAGCCGAGCCAGTAGAGAAGGCTGCCGGCCGGCTGCTTCAGCTTCAGCACCAGCGTTGTCGCATCCGGCGTCTCGATACTGTCGATGGCGGCGAAGAAGCGTTTCTGCGGATTGACCGAGCTTTCGCCACGCGCCCGATCCAGCGAAAATTTCGCGACAGCGGAATCGAAGGCCTCGCCATCATGGAAGGTCACGCCCTTGCGCAGCTTGAACGTATAGGTCTTGCCATCAGCAGAAATCTCCCAGCTTTCGGCAAGCTGCGGCTTCACCTTGCCTTCTCGGTCGATCTTCACCAGACCTTCGAAGACATTCTGCCAGGTGACCTGGCCGATGGCGACGGGGGCGGCGATGGTCGGATCGAGACCGGCCGGCTCGACGGCCATGCCAAGCGTCAGCGCGGTTTTCGGCGCGGCTTCGGCAACCGTTGCCGAAAGCGGCAGCCAGAGCGCCGTGCCCAATGCGAGGCTCAGCGCGGTACGGCGCGAAAGCGTTGCCGCCTGCGAAAGATAAGTGCGTGGCATCATTGTCCCCTGTCTGGCGGCCGGGGCATTTTTGCCCTCGGAAGACCGCCCGTTGCAAAAAGAGTGTCATGTTGCAGGCGCACACACAATCTCGATTTTTGTGTGCTCCGTGTAGCTGAAATGGCTACACGGAAATGCAGATGGAAATCAACCTTCCGGGCGGAAAGACCAAACCGTCCCGCTTATCCCGCCGTCGCCTCGCGCATGAAGCGCTCGATAAAATCGGCGAGCTTGGAGGCGGCGAAGGACAATTGCCGGTCGGGCGCAACGCAGAGATCGATCTGGGTATGGATGCCCTTCTTGCCGGAGAGCGGAACGGCGACCATCTGGCCGCTGCGGATTTCCCGCGCCACCGAAAGCGCCGGCAAAAGCGTGGCGGCGGCGTGGCCCAGCACCAGTTCCTTCAACATTTCAAGAGAACTGGTAATGAAGACGGGATCAAGCTCGATGCCCGCATCGGCAAACAGCGTGTCGAAGGCCTGACGCGCAGCAAAACTCTTGTCCGGCAAAGCAAGCGGCAGGCTGGCCAGCTCTTTGAGCGAGACTTCCGGCTGGGCGGCAAGCGCATGGCCGGCCGGAAAGATCGCGTCGTAGCTGATGCGGGTGCGAGAGCGCACTTTTACGCCGGAAAGCTTGGGCGCAAACAGGCTGACGACGAGATCGGCTTCCGCAGCACCCAGCGCCTCCATTGCCTGCCGGGCGCTGGTAATATGCACTTCGAAGCGCAGTTTTGGATATTTCAGGCTGAACTGCGCCAACACCGGCGCCAGAAGGTTCGCCACCGTCGCGCCATTGGCATAGACCGTGACCCGGCCGCGCTGCAGGCCCTTCAGATCGTCGATCAGCTGGTGCACATGGTCGAGTTCCCGCAGCGTCTTGCCGGCGCGGGCGGCGAGCAATTCACCTGCCGCCGTGAGCTTCACGCCGCGGCTGGAACGCTCCACCAGTGGCGAGCCGAAATAATATTCGAGGTTCTCGATCTGCCGGCTTACCGCCGTCGGCGCCACATTCAGGTTTTCCGCCGCGGCGCGCATGGAATTGGTGCGGACCAGTTCGTCGAAATACATCAATGCGCGCAGTTGCATGGGGTGGATACCTTGTTCGGGTGGGCCGATTTGGAGGCCCACCATATCATCGCCGCGTCGCGAGAAAATACTTCACCCAGGAAGATCGCTGGTGAAAGCAAAGCTCGCCGCTTGTTTCTTCTCCCCGCCGGGGAGAAGTCCGCGGCAGCGGGATGAGGGGGCGACGGCAGAGATATGCGGAGAGCTTGCCCCCTCATCTGCCCCTTCGGGGCATCTTCTCCCCCTCGGGGAGAAGAAAAAGGAGGCACCCTCGCGCCATCACGCGCGCTTGAAGCCCTCGCTCGCCACCAGCAGCTGGCGTGTATAATCCGCGCTGAATTCGCGGCTTTCCAGCGCTTCCGCCTCCAGCATTTCCACCACCTTGCCGCTTTTCATCACCGCAAGGCGATCGCACATATGGCTGATGACACCGAGATCGTGGCTGACCATGACGAAGGTCAGGTTACGATCCTTGCGGGCCTGTTCAAGCAGGTTGAGGATTTCCGCCTGAATGGAGGCGTCGAGCGCCGAGGTCGGCTCATCCAGCAGCAGGATTTTCGGCTCGACGATCAGCGCACGCGCAATGGCGATGCGCTGGCGCTGGCCGCCGGAAAGCTGGTGCGAATACCGGAAGCGGAAGCCGGAACCGAGGCCGACTTCATCCAGTGCGCGGGCAATGCGCTGTTCGCGATTGTCGAGACCGTGGATGACCAGCGGTTCGAGCAACAGCGCATCCACCGTCTGGCGCGGGTGCAGCGAGCCATAGGGGTCCTGAAACACCATCTGCACGTCGCTATAGAAGCTCTTGTCGCGGTGCTTGCCGGCATAGGAGCGCCCGGCCACCGTCAAAGAGCCTTCGTCGAAATGATTAAGGCCGGCAATGGCGCGCAGCAGCGTCGATTTGCCGGAGCCGGACTCGCCGACGATGCCGAAAGATTCACCCTCGGCCACATCGATGCTGACGCGGTCGAGCGCGATATAACCATCGAAATCGACCACCATATCGCGGACGGAAAGAACTGAACTCATGCGCGCCACTCCGGCTTGCGTTCCAGAACCGGCAGCGGATGCCGGTGGCCGCCGATTTCCGGCAGGCAGTTCAGCAGGCCCTGCGTATAGGGGTGCTTCGCCTCTTTCAGATTGGCGGAAGACAGCTCCTCCACCACCTTGCCCGCATACATGACGAGAACACGGTCGCAGAAAGAGGAGACGAGGCGCAGATCGTGGCTGACGAAGATCAGCCCCATGCCACGGTCGCGCACCAGCTTGTCGAGGATGTCGAGCACTTCCAGCTGAACCGTCACATCGAGCGCCGAAGTGGGTTCGTCGGCGATCAGCAGTTCCGGGCCGCAGACCAGCATCATGGCGATCATGACACGCTGGCCCATGCCGCCGGAAACCTCGTGCGGATAAAGATCGAAGACGCGTTCTGGGTCGCGTATCTGTACCGCTTCGAGCATGGCGAGCGTGCGCTGGCGCGCCTCGCCGCTGCCGATCTTTTCATGGGTCCGCAAGGTTTCCATGATCTGGCGGCCGATGGTCATGACCGGGTTCAGCGAATATTTCGGGTCCTGCAGGATCATGGCCATGCGCTTGCCGCGCATGATCCGCCGCTCTTTCGCAGACGCCTTAAGCAGATCGATATCGCCGAAGCGCAGCGCATCCGCCTCGATATGCGCGTTTTTCGGGGTCAGCCCCATGATGGCGCGGCCGGTTTGGGACTTGCCGGAGCCAGATTCGCCGACGATGCCGAGACGCTCGCGGCCGAGCGTGAAAGAAACACCGCGCACCGCCTCCACCAGCCCGGTGCGGGTGGGGAAGGACACGCGGAGATTCTGAACGGTCAGAAGCGGCGCACTCATTGGCCCGCCTCCTTGGGGTCCAGCGCATCGCGCAGACCGTCGCCCAGCAGGTTGAAACCGAGGCTGACAATGAGGATCGCCACGCCGGGCATGGCCGCGACCCACCATTGATCGAGAATGAAGCGGCGGCCGGAAGCGATCATCGCGCCCCATTCCGGCAGCGGCGGCTGTGCGCCGAGACCGAGGAAACCGAGGCCGGCGGCGGTGAGGATGATGCCCGCCATATCCAGCGTCACGCGCACGATGAGCGACGACAGGCAGAGCGGCATGACGTGCTTCAACACGATGCGGAAGGGCGACGCGCCCATGAGCTTGACCGCGGCGATGAAATCGGAATTGCGGAAGGTCATGGTTTCGGCGCGCGCGATGCGCGCATAGGGCGGCCATGAGGTGAGCGCGATGGCGAGCACCGCGTTTTCGATGCCCGGCCCGAGGGCCGCGACCAGCGCCAGCGCCAGAACGAGCTTTGGAAAGGCAAGGAAGATATCGGTGATGCGCATCAAAACCGCATCCACCCAGCCGCCGGCATAACCGGAAACCGTACCGACGATAAGGCCGACGGGGGCCGCGATGATGGCGACCAGCAGAACCACGAACAGCGTCAGCCGCGAACCGTGGATGAGGCGCGAGAGAATATCGCGGCCCTGATCGTCGGTGCCTAGCAGATAACCTTCCGTGCCGGGCGGCAACAGCCGGGCATTGCGCAGATCGCCCTGCACCGGGTTATGCGGGGCCAGAACATCGGCAAACAGCGCCACGAACAGCAGCGCGATGATGATGGCCAGCCCGAGCAGCGCCAGACGGTTTTCCGAAAAGCGCCGCCAGATGACATAGGCGCGGCCAAGCCGCGCCTGTTTGCGCGAGGCCGGCCGGTCGGAGAGCAGCCATTCGCGGCTATAGGGTTTGATCGTATCGGTCGAAAGGGTCATCGGCTGCGCGTCCTTGGATCGAGCGTCCGGTAAAGCAGATCGGAGAAGAGATTGATGCCGACGAAGATGGCGCCGATCACGATCGTGCCGCCAAGAACGGCATTCATATCCGCATTCTGCAGGGAATTGGTGATGTAAAGGCCGAGCCCCGGCCAGGCGAAGATGGTTTCGGTAAGCACCGAACCTTCGAGCAGACCGGCATAGGACAGCGCAATCACCGTTACCAGCGGCACGGCGGCGTTGCGCAGCGCGTGGAACCAGATGATGCGGGTTTCCGAAAGCCCCTTGGCGCGGGCCGCGACGATATATTCCTGGCCAAGCTCGTTCAGCATGAAGGAGCGCGTCATGCGGCTGATATAGGCCAGCGAAAAATAGCCGAGCAGACAGGCCGGCAGGATGATGTGGCGGAAGAGATCCCACAACACGTCCCATTGCCGCTGCCAGATCGCGTCGATCAGGAAGAAGCCCGTGACCGGCGTGAAGGTGAATTCATAAACGATGTCCATGCGGCCGGGATAAGCCACCCATTGCAGCCGGGCGTAAAACACCAGCAGCGCCAGGAGGCCGAGCCAGAAGATCGGCACGGAATAACCGATGAGGCCGATGACGCGCACCACCTGGTCGGCAAAGCTGCCGCGCTTGACGGCGGCAAGCACGCCGAGCGGAATGCCGAAGACGGCGCCGATGATGGTGCCGAGCGTGGCAAGTTCAATCGTCGCCGGGAACACCCGCTTGATATCCTCCATCACCGGATTGGTGGTGAGGACGGAGGTGCCGAAATCGCCCGATAGCGCCTGTTTCAGATAAAGGAAGAACTGCTGCCAGAGCGGCAGGTTGAGGCCGAGCTGCTCGCGCACCCGCTCGACCACATGCGCAGGCGCACGGTCGCCGACGATCGCCAGCGCGGGATCGATCGGCACGACGCGGCCAATGAAGAATGTGACCGCCATCAGCCCCAGAAAGGTGGTGATGACGGTGACGGCGAAGCCGAGAACGGCTTTCACGCGGGCATTGGCACGGCGTTTGCCGTGCCTCGCCCTGCTGTTGGTTTCAACCATGCTCATTCAACGATCTCCAAGGGACCGATCCTTCCGGATCATTCCTTGGAAATGGTGTATACGAAGTTGGTGTCGAAGCTCGGTCCGAGCTTCAGGCCCTTCAGCTTGGCGGAATATCCCGCCACTTCCGTCTGCTGGAAGATGATGACGAAGGGACCCTTCGCCAGAACTTCCTTCTGCAGGTTTTCATAGATGGCGGCGCGCTTGGCGCTGTCCTTCTCCAGCAGTGCCGACTGGGTTTCCTTGGTCAGATCGGGAACGTCCCAGGCATTGCGCCAGGCGAGCGTCTTGTTCTTACCCTCGTCGGAATTGTCGTAGTTGATGGTGAAGGTTTCCGCATTCGAGTTCGGGTCGAAATAGTCCGAACCCCACTGACCGATATAGATATCATGGGTGCGGGCGCGATATTTGGTCAGCGTCTGCTTGCCGTCGCCGGGGATGATTTCCAGCTTGATGCCGGCCTGCGCCAGCGTCTGCTGCACGCTTTCGGCAATGCCGGTCACCGGCTGGGTGTTGCGCACATCCATGGACACGGTAAAGCCGTCCTTCAGGCCGGCCTTGGCGAGAAGCTCCTTCGCCTTGGCGACGTCGAGCTTGTAGGGGTTCTCGTCAAGCGCGCCGAGCTGGCCCTTCGGCAGGAAGGTCTGGTGAACTTCGCCGATACCCTTGATGATCGTCGCACCGATGGCATCGTAGTCGACCAGATATTTGAAGGCTTCGATGACCTCGGGCTTCTTCAGGTTCTCGTTCTTCTGGTTGAGGCTGAAATAATAGACGGTGCCCTTCGGCGCGGAAGTGACGGCAAGGCCTTCCTTCTTGGAAACGGCTTCCATGTCGCCCGGCTCGAGGTTGCGGGCAACGTCGATATCGCCGTTTTCAAGCGCCAGGCGCTGGCCCGAGCTTTCCTTCATGTGGCGATAGACCACGCGCTTCAGCTTCGGCTTCTCGCCGTAATAATTCGGGTTGGCCTCGAGGATGACCGCTTCATTGGCCTTCCAGCCGAGGATTTTGTAGGGGCCGGAACCGGCATAACCGGTCTTCAGGAACTCGTTGCCGAAATCGGTATCGTACTTGTAATCGGCGCTCGGCGTGACCGACTTGGCCTTTTCCGTCACGAATTTCTTGTCGACCACCGAAGCGACGGTTGCGGTCAGCACGTTCAGCACGAAGCTCGGCGCATAGGGCTTGTCGACCGTCAGAACGAAGGTGTTCGCATCCGCGGCCTTCGCCTTTTCGGTGACGTTGTCACCGCTGAGGCCGAACTGCGTCAGCAGGAATGCCGGCGACTTGTCGAGCTTCACGGCGCGTTCGAAGGAGAAGGCCACATCATCGGCCGTGACCGGATTGCCCGACGCGAATTTCAGGCCGGATTTCAGCTTGAACGTATAAGTCAGGCCGTCCTCGGAGGTCGTCCAGCTTTCGGCCAGATCGCCGATCACCTTGGACGTATCGTTGAGATCGATGGAAACCAGCTTGCTGTAGGTATTGCCGGTGACTTCGGCGGCGGAAAGTTCGAATGCCTCGCCCGGATCGAGCGTGATGATGTCGTCGATGGCGAAACCTTCGACCAGCGTATCGGCCGGCGTTGCGGCAAACGCATGGGGCGCCGCCAGCATCATCAGCGACAAAGCGGCGCTGGTGCTGAGAATACGCATGGATTTGTTGAGCGATTTGATCATAGGATCTCCCCTTTTGTTATAAGCTTGATTTGGTTCGCTTCAGCTCTTCTCAGGCCGCCTCGTGCCAGGCCTCAGACAAAACACGCAGCCAGTTTTCCCGGCATATTTTAGCAAGTTCTCCATCACCGTAGCCCGCCGATTTCAGCGCCGCAACCAGATTGTGATTGCCGCTCGCATCGGCAACGCCGACGGGTATCGTCGCGCCGTCGAAGTCCGATCCCAGCGCCACGCAATCGATGCCCATGCGCTCCACCATGTAATCGATATGGCGCACCATGTCGGAAAGCGGCGTATCGGCAATGTCGCGCGCATCCGCCCGCAGCATGGTCACAGCGTAGTTGAGACCCACCAGCCCGCCGCTTTCCTTGATGGCATCCATCTGCCTGTCGGTGAGATTGCGGGCCACGGGGGTAAGCGCATGCGCATTGGAATGGCTGGCGATCAGCGGCTGGTTGGTGGTTTTCGCCACATCCCAGAAGCCTTTTTCGGTGATATGCGCGAGATCGATGAGAATGCCGAGCCTGTTGCATTCCTTCACCAGCGCAAAACCGGCCTCGGTGAGGCCCGGCGCCGTATCGGGAGACATGGGATAAGAGAACGGAACGCCATGGCCGAAGATATTGTGCCGGCTCCAGACCGGGCCGAGCGAGCGCAGGCCGGCGGCGTAAAACACCTCCAGCGCGTCGAGATCGGCCCCAATCGCCTCGCAGCCTTCCATATGCAGCACGGCGGCGAAGATATCCTCGGCAAAGGCCTTGCGGATATCGGCCGTGGAGCGGCAAAGCCGCCACGCGCCGGCGCGGTCGAGCCTCAGCGCAATCGCCGCCTTTTCCATGGCGATATCGAGCGAAGGCTGGCGCTCCAGTGGGGAGGCGAGCGGCGTGTTGTAATGGCCGCTTTCATCCGGTTCCTGAAGAATGAGATCGCCGGAGGGAATATAGATCGCACAGATGCCGCCGCCGAGACCGCCTGCCCTCGCACGCGGGCCGTCTACATGGCCTTCCCGTGTACCGTTCCTGAATTCGGCCACCGGATCGGCACCGGCCTTGCTGTTGCGCCACAACCGAAGCAGCACATCATTATGACCGTCGAACACTGCGTGCATGGGAAGAAATTCCAGTCATCGGAAAGAACAAAACGGGGGCGGGCAGACGCCGGGATGACACCGCGCGAAAGCAAACCGGCGCATTGTTCGCCGACCGCTATTGTCTGTCGGAGGCGATCTTAGGACGATCTCTTCGAGCTTCGCAAGACACAAATTAGGCAGCGGTGAAATTATCACCACTTGCCTTTTGCCGGAATTTGCGCTTCGTCAGGCGCGCCAGCCGCCTTCCGCTTTCGTGAGCAGCGGCGTTGAAAAAACACCCCTCACCCGCTCCGGCCATTCCGGCCCGAAAGCGGCGATTTTTTCCCGCCAGCGATCCGATTGCAGCATGGCCGCGCCGATGACGGCGGGCCGAATGCCGGAGGCGGCGAGAAGAGAAAGACCCGCTATGATGGAGCTGCCGCTGGAGATCACATCATCCACCAGCGCCACCCGCCGGTTCTCGATGAGCGGCAGCATGCGCGGATCGATATAGAGCCGTTTTTCCTGCCTTGTGGTGATGGAGGACATCGGCACCGACAATTCCTCCAGATACCAGAATTTGCGCGAGGTGCCGAGCGGCACGTAACGGGAATGGCCGAGATGCCGGGCGACGGCGGCGGCGAGCGTCAGCCCCAGCGTCGGCAGGCCGATGACGACATCGGGCTTGAAGGGAAGAAGTTGTGCGGCAAGGTCGGCCGCCAGCGCCTCGAGCACCTCAAAAGAGGCCTGATTGACGATAAGCGAAGCGAGCGCATGTTCGCCATCCGCCAGCGGCCTTATCGGCAGACATATCTGCCTTCCGTCATCCAGCTCCGCCGGAAAGAAGGCGGAATGCGGGCCGGCCGTTTCGAAGCTGCGGCGCGGATGGATCTCCTGCCAGAACTCATGCGGCGCGGCGGGGGAATGGGCGGCAGGCGATGCGGATGACGGCATCGGTTTTTCCTTTCAGAACCGGGATGGCGCAAGGCGGAGATGGTTTTCGGCCGCGCCAATCCCGTTCGGCAGATTAGTCATTTTAGCAACCACAGAGACGCTGCGGGTTCATTTCATTGGCTTTTTCCGTTAGGGTATTTCCGTTTTTCTCCGAAACACGGAAATACCCTAGCTCTTTGTTTTACGCATTTCCGAACGCAAAACCGCTACACACTTTTGCTGGAAATGCTCTAGAAGAGAAACAAGCAACAGGCATTCGGATGAACCCACCTATGACGCGGGTTTTTCCCATATTCAAGGACAAGCTGCCCATGAGACTGCTGGACCGCATCGGCGAGGACCTGCCATTCCTGACGGAGCTTCGCCACGACCTGCACGCGCATCCCGAACTGGGCTTCGAAGAGGAAAGAACCAGCGCCATCGTCGCCGATCTTCTCGAGCGTGCCGGGCTGAAGGTGCATCGCGGTCTCGGCGGCACCGGCGTGGTCGCCACGCTGCAGGTGGGCAACGGCACCCGCAGCATCGGCCTGCGTGCCGACATGGATGCGCTTGCCATGCCGGAAGTGCCCGACCGGCCCTATAAGTCGAAATTTCCCGGCAAGATGCATGCCTGCGGCCATGACGGCCACACCGCCATGCTGCTGGGTGCGGCGCGTTACCTCGCAAAGACCCGCGATTTTTCCGGCACCGTGCATTTCATTTTCCAGCCTGCGGAAGAAGGCCGCGGCGGCGCAAAAAAAATGGTGGAGGACGGGCTTTTCACCCTGTTTCCCTGCGATGCGGTCTATGGCCTGCACAATATGCCGGGGCTTGGCATCGACGAAATGGCAGTGGTGGAAGGCCCGCAGCTCGCCTCTTCCGACAGCTGGCGCGTCACGTTCAAAGGCATCGGCACCCACGGCGCCAAGCCTCATCTCGGCCGCGATCCGGTGACGGCGGCGGGCACTTTCCTCGCCTCGCTGCAAACCATCGTCGGCCGCGTTGTCGATCCGCTGCAACCCGCCGTGGTCAGCGCCTGTTCGGTGCAGGCGGGCGACCCGAAGTCGCTCAACGTCATTCCCGATCTCGTCGAAATCGGCGGCACGGCGCGTGCTTATGCGGCTGACGTGCGCGACCAGCTCGAAGCGGAAATCGGCAGGCTGGCAAAGGGCACGGCGGCGATGTTCGACATCGAGGCGCATTACGAATTCATCCGCCGGATTCCGCCCGTCATCAACGAGGCGGATGCGACGAAACGGGCGCTGCGCGCCGCAAGAACCGTCTTCGGCAACAGGACCCGCAACGCCTTCCCACCCTCGACCGCCGGCGACGATTTCGCCTTCTTCGCGGGCGAAGCTCCCGGCTGCTATGTCTGGCTGGGCAACGGCCCGGCGGTGGATGGCGCGCTGCACCACAACACCTCCTACGACTTCAACGATGCGGCCATCGTGCCGGGCGTGGCGTTCTGGGCAACGCTGGTGGAGCAGGAACTGGCGGCGGAGTGAAAGTGGCCACCCGGCGCAATGGCCGCTCAGGCGCGCCGCGCGCCCGGGCGAGCGAGGCTGGCTAAAATTCCGGCAAGCGCGCAGCCGGCGGTAATCGCCATGATGCCGGGCCAGCCGGCATGGATCCAGAACCAGCCGCCGACCCAGCCGGTGATGCTCGCTCCGCAATAATAAAACAGCAGATAAAGCGCGGAAGCATGGCTTTTGGCGGCGCCCGCATTCGCGCCCACTCCGCTGCTGGCAGCCGAATGCCCGATGAAAAATCCGATGGTTATCGCCGCAATCCCCGCCACGATGAGGATGATGCTCGAGGCGAATGTGAGCAGGATACCGGCAAGAATGGTGGAAAAGGCAACCACCAGCATGATCCGCCGACTGAACCGGTCGACCAGCGCCCCGCCATAGGAGGACGCGACGATACCCAGGGCGAAGGTCAGGAAAATCATGCTGACGGCCGTCCGGCCCAATTCGTAAGGCGGCGCGACGAGGCGAAAGGCGCAATAGTTGAAAACGGTGGTGAACACGCTCGTCAGCATCGCGCCCAGGAAATAGAACCGCCGAAGTTCCGGATTTCCAAGATGTTGCGCCCATATTCTCAGATGATTTTTAAGCGGCATGTGCTGCGGCCGGAAATTCCGCGAGGGCGGAAGCAGCAGCAGGAAGCCGATGGCCGCGAGGATGCAGACCGCCCCCAGCGCATACATTGCCACCTGCCAGGAGGTATAGGCCGACACCAGCCCCATGCCGACACGTCCCGCCATGGAGCCGAAGGCCGTGCCGCCGACATAAAGCCCCATCGCCTTGCCGAGACTGGAAGGTTCGATCTCCTCGGCAAGATAGGCCATGGCGACGGCCGGAACGCCGCCGAGCACGAAGCCTTCCAGCGCACGGGCGGCAAGCAGCCATGCCCAGCCTTGCGTACTTGCTGCAATGATATTGGCGATGGCGGCCAGCATCATCGAAACGAACATCAGATTTCGGCGGGTGAAGAGCTGGGCAAAGGCCCCGCTGAGAAGAATGGCGAAGGCAAGCGTTCCCGTCGTCAGCGACAAAGCGAGCGATGCGGTTGCAGGATTGATGCCGAATTCCGCCGGAAATTCCGGCAAGAGCGGCTGTACGCAATAGATCAGCGAAAAGCTGGCGAAGCCCGCGAGGAAAAGCGCCCAGCTCGCCCGGCGAAACTGGCGGCTTCCCTGCCGTATCCAGAGCACATCCGGCGGCTCCTCCGTCATGACGATCGGCGGGGTGAAATCCTGTTTTTTGAGCTGGCGCATCGGGTTTGTCCTTTTCGCTCCCAGCTATAGCGCAGCTCCGTCTTTCATTCTAATATATGGAAGGCGTTCCCATCATATCTGGATCTAATATCATGGAACTCAGGCACATCCGCTATTTTCTGGCCATCGCCAATGAAGGCAGTTTTACGCGGGCGGCAGAACATCTGGGAATCGCGCAGCCGCCGCTCAGCCAGCAGATAAAGGTTCTGGAACAGGAAATCGGCGTGCGGCTCTTCCGGCGTCTCGCGCATGGCGCGGAACTGACACCGGCGGGCCATGCCTTTCGTGCTGCGGTGGCCCATATTCCGCATCAGGTGGGCGAAGGTGTCCGGCTCGCACGCAGGGCGGCGGCCGGTGAAACCGGCATTCTGAGAATAGGCGTTACCGGCACGGCGGCGCTCAACCCTCTGGTTCCGGCCTGCATCCGCACCTATAGACGCCAATATCCCGACGTGGAACTTCAGGTGATGGAGGCAGCCGCCCTGGCGTTGACGCCGGCTCTCCTCGAAGATCGGCTGGACGTGGCGCTTTTGCGCCCTTCTCAATCCGATCCCGATACATTGCTCGAGGAAGTGCTCACCGACGAACCGCTTCTGGTCGCCCTGCCGGCATCCCATCCGCTCGCGCGGCGCGGCACCGCCATAGACCTGATGGAATTGCGCGACGACCCTTTCATTCTGACGCCACGCAACGTCGGCACCAGCCTTCACGATGCATCGATAAAAGCCTGCCAGGAGGCCGGTTTCACGCCGCGCCTCGGGCCGGCGGCACCGCAAATCGCCTCGATATTGTCGCTGGTCGCGGCCGAACTCGGGGTTTCCCTCCTTCCGGAATCCGTCGCGCAGGTCAAAATGCAGAACATCGTCCTATTACCCTCCAGCGGCCCGCCACCGCGGCTTTCCATATCGCTCGCCTATCGGCGCGGAACGACATCACCGGTGGTGAAGAATTTCGTGTTGGCGGCGCGCATTGCCGCGCGCGAAACACAGACGCCTGATGCGCCCACCGTCGAATAAACCGCAGCCCGCAGATGCGGGCCGCCGCTATTCGAGAACGGCAATCACCGGGCTTTCCATCACCCTGCCCGTCAACACATCGGCAATGCCCATATCCGTCTGGTGCGGGCCGATATTGCAGGCGAGCGTGGCGCCGAAGCAGGCCTTGAAGACGAGATAGGGCGGCTGCCATTCCACCACCCTGCCGACGGCTTCGCGCAATTCTTCGAAAGCCTTTGCCACGTCTTCAAGCGGGGCATCGGAAACGAGGCCGGAAAGCGGCAACGGGAGAAGTGCGGTGACCTTGCCTTCGGAAGCGACAGCCATGCCGCCGCCTGTCTTTATCACCGCATTGGCGGCGAGCGCCATGTCGTCTTCATTACCGCCGAAAACGGTGAGGTTGTGGCTGTCATGCGAGACGGTGGTGGCGAAGGCGCCGTTCCAGTTTCCCCAGCCGGTGAGGAATCCGGTTCTGGTGATCGGCTCGGCCATGCCGTGGCGATGGGTGACGGAAATCATCGTCGCACCTTCGGGCGGAACGACGAAACCGTCCTTCACCTCGGCTTCAGCCTCGCCCCATTGCGTGAAGCGCGGGCGGTCGATCGTGGCAAGACGCACCTTTGCGCCTTCGCAGGCAACCCGGAAATCATCGGCTGCGCGCAGCGGCAGCTTCATCGAGCCTTCGAGCGCCGCCGCATCACAGGCCGGAACGTCGACGAGCATATGCCCGCCTTCCGCAACCGCCCTGCCCCCGGCCAGAACGTGGCGGGCGGCAAAACCGCTCAAATCCTCGAACACAACGATATCGGCGCGACGGCCGGCGGCGATGAGGCCGAGATCGGCACGGCCGAGCCTTTGGGCAGCATTCAGCGTTGCGGCGCGCAGCGCCCATTCGGGCTTCAGGCCATAACGGACAAGGCGGCGTACCACATCGTCAAGCCCACCGCCCTGCAACAGATCGTCAGGGAACACGTCGTCTGTGCAGAGCGTCACCGTCTGCGGCAGGTGGCCGAGCGCGTTCAGAGCCTCCACGAATTCCGGCAGCAGGTGATCGTGCGAGCCGCGCAGTTCGATGGTCAGTCCTGCCCGCAGTTTCGCCATCAGGTCTTCGCCCGAGACCAGCTCGTGATCGGAAGAAACGCCCGCCGCCATGAAGGCGTTAAGATCGGCATCTTTCAGGCCGCGTGCATGGCCGCAGACCAGCTTTTCCGAGGCAAGCCCGGCCTGCACGATACCGCTCATGCGCGGATCGCGCTCGATGACACCGCGCATATTCATGATTTCCGCAACGCCGCCAACCTGAGGCCATGACAGGATATCGGCAAGAATGGCGGCATCGAAATCCGCCCCACCGCGCTCCAGCCCGGGTGCGGAGGGCACGCAGGAAGGCGCGAGCAGAATGGCGCGCAGGGGCAGGTTCTGGATGGATTTCGCCGCCCAGCGCACCCCATCCACACCATGCACATTGCCGAATTCATGCGGGTCCCAGACGATGGTGGTGACGCCACGGGCAACCACGGCCGCCGCATAGGCGGCCGGTGTGACCATCGAGCTTTCGATATGCATATGTGTGTCGATGAGGCCGGGCGAGACATAGGCGCCTGCCGCATCGATGATCCGTGCAGCGTCGCTCCGGCTTGCCCGCTCGTGCACGCTGGCGATCAGCGGGCCGACGATGCCGATATCGGCGGCGCGAAGCTCTCCCGTCACCACATCCACCAATGTTCCGCCGGTGATGAGAACATCGAAAGGCGCATCGCCGCGTGCGGCGGCGACCGCGCGGCTGCGCAGCGCATCATCGGTGAGATCGGCAGGCTCGCATTTTGTAGAGTTCGCGTTCATCGGGCGGCCTCCCGGCGCAGCGCCTCGAGAATCGCCGTCTTCGCACCTTCGGCATCCACCGTTTCGGCGAAATGCGCGTTGAAGGCTTTCGCTTTCTGAGCGCGCGTCTCGACCACAGTTCGCCCACGCGTCAGCGTCGCCTGAAGCTCGACATCGATCCGCGCATGACGCCAACCGATGAGACCGGAGGTAAAGGCAACGGCGGCGACGGGATCGTAAAGCGCCATGGCGGCTCTGCCACGGCTGGTGGCGATGCCGATGAAACCTTCCAGCAGATCGGCGATCAGCCCGGCGTTTTTACCACCGGCATTGCGGATCGGCAGCACATCGGCCGGCGAGGCGGTGACTTTGCGGCAGGCATCCAGATCGACCATGCGCAACGGCAGGCCGTGGGAGAGCACGATCGCCAGCGCTTCCGGATCGGCAAAGGCGTTGAATTCTGCCGAGGCCGTGTGGTTGCCGCTGGTCACGCCGCCACCCATCCAGGTGAGATCGGAAATTTTTGCGGCAAGATCGGGCCGGGCAAGGCACAGGGCGGCGATATTGGTGAGCGGTCCGAGTGCGAGAATGCGCTTTTCGCCTGCCCCCTCCAGCCAGCCGCAGAGCGCGGCAAAGGCATCGCTGTTCGGCACGGCCGGCGCATCCGGCAGGCTTTGGCCGACGGTCGGAATGCCGTTATCACCCAGAATGCATTGCGCGGTTTCGAGTGCGCCAAGCACCGGCATGGCGCGGCCCCGATGGATCGGCATCGACCAGCCGAAAGCTGAGACGGCGCCTGCGGCATTGCAGCAGACCGCCTGAAGCGTCGTGTTGCCGAAGACCAGCGAAATGCCGCCGATGGCAAGGCCCGACGATTGCACCACCATGATGGCGGCGATGTCGTCAAAGCCCATATCTGTATCGATCCACACACCCATGGTCAGTTGAACACCTTGAGGCTTGCCGCCTTTTCGACCGGCAGGTCGAAGGCGAGCGCATCGCCGATTGCATGGGAGGTCAGGGCGGCGTCCGTTTCCGCCTTGATGGGGCCGAGCGGCGTATCGAGCAGATATTCGCGGCTGTTGCCGGCAAAGGAGGTGCCGCGCACGGTTCCCTGGAAAGGACCTGAACCGAGGGTGACCATGCGCGGCCGCCAGGCCAGTCCGGATGCTGAAAGGACTGGTCCGGGAAGCGGTGTCGTGCCGTTTGCGGTTTTGAGCGCGCCGCCTTCCAGCGCGAAGATGTTTTCAAAGCCGACGAAATCCGCCACGAAGGACGAAACCGGCGCGTTGTAGATGTCTTCCGGCGTGCCGATCTGCTCAATCTTGCCGCCCTTCATGACGACAATACGGTCGGCGAGCGCCAAAGCCTCGATCTGGTCATGGGTGACGAAGATCATCGTCACGCCGGTTTCCTTCTGCACGCGCTGCAATTCGGTGCGCATTTCGAGCCTGAGACGCGCATCGAGGTTGGAGAGCGGCTCATCGAGCAGGAGCACCTTCGGCTCCATGACCATGGAGCGCGCCAGCGCCACGCGCTGCTGCTGGCCGCCGGAAAGCTCCGCAGGCTTGCGCGAGGCGAAGCTGGACAAGCCCACCGATTTCAGGCCGGAGGCGACCTTGTCTTCCAGCGCCTTGCCGTTCATGCCCTTGAGCTTCAGGCCGAAAGCGACGTTTTCGTAGACCGTCAGATGCGGGAAGAGCGCATAGGACTGGAACACCAGACCCACGGCGCGCTTGTTGGCGGCAACGCGGGTGATATCGGCGCCATCGAGATCGATGCGCCCGCCAGCCACCGGCATCAGCCCGGCAATGGCGCGCATCGTCGTGGTCTTGCCGCAGCCGGAAGGCCCGAGAAGCGCGAGCAGCTCGCCCTTGCGGATATCGAGATCGAGGTCCTTGACGGCGACATTGCCACCATAGGCGAGCGAAACTTTTTTGAGCGAAAGGTAATTTGCGTCAGACATAACGGGAGAACCCCAGAAAACGTTCGGCCATGAAGACGATGCCGATGGAAAGGAAGGCGAGCAACGAGGAAAGGGCTGCAACGGAGGGATCGAAGACGATTTCCATATAACCCAGCATATCGATGGGCAGCGTGCGAACGCCGGGGCCCGACAGGAACAGCGATACCGGCACCTGGTTGAAGCTCGTCACGAAACCGAGAATGAAGGCGGACAGGATGCCGCCGCGGATATTCGGCAGCACGACGCGGAAAAACGCCCCGACCCGCGACGAGCCGAGCAGCACCGCCGCCTCCTCGATATCGGAACGCAGATTGTTGAGACTGGCCGACACCACCCGCACCGCATAGGGCAGGATGAGCGCGGTGTGGGCGAGGAACAAAGCAAGCGTGATGCCGATGCCGAAGGGCACGACGAAATAGCGCAGCAGCGCCAGACCCACGATGATGCCGGGCACGATGATCGGCGCGGAAACGATGGTGCGCACCGTCTCGGCAAAAGGCAGCTTGTAGCGCGACATGGCGTAGGAGGCCGGAATGCCGAGGATGAGCGCCGCAAACGTGCCGCCGATGGCGAGGAACATCGACATCGCAAAGCTTTCGCGGAAGCTCTCAACGGTAAAGACCTTGGCGATCCATTTCAGCGAAAAGCCCTGCGGCGGAAAGGCGAGCGTATCGCCGGCCGAAAACGAGGCCGCAACGATGATGAGGAACGGCCCAATCAGGAAACCGACGACAAGAAGGAGCGTGAGCGGAATGAAGAGCTGCCGGGTCATTTCTTGTTCCTTGCGGTGGCGATGCGCTTCAGCAGGATATTGGCGGCAAAGCTCATGACGATCAGGATGAAGGCGATGACGCTGGCGGAGACGAAATTGTTGGAGACCGTCACCTGCTGGTAAAGCAGGGTTTCCAGCATCAGCACCTTCGAGCCGCCGAGAATGGCGGGCGTGATATAGGCCGTCAGCGAACCGGTGAAGACCAGCGTGCCGCCGACGACCAGCCCTTCCTTGGTGAGCGGCAGGATGACCTTCCAGAACACCTGCAGCCAGCTTGCGCCGAGAACGCGGGCAGCCGCAATCGTATCCTTCGGCATGTTCTCCAGCGCGCTGATGAGCGAGATTATCATCAGCGGCAGGAACAATTGCAGAAGACCGATGAAGACGGCCGTTTCGGAAAACAGGATACGGATCGGCCCGTCGCTGAGGCCGACGGCCTGCAGCGCCTGATTGACGATGCCGGTTCGACCCAGAATGACGATCCAGGCATAGGTGCGGGCGACGGGCGAAATCATCAGCGGCAGCACGACCAGATTGACGACGTGCCCCTTCGCGCCCTGCGACAGGTTGACGATGGCGAAGGCCGCCGCATAACCCACCACCGCCGAGACGATGGTGACAAGCGCGCCGAGCTTCAGGGTGCGCAGGAAAACCGTCTGGTTCAGCGGATCGGTGAAGAAATCGGCGTAAGCCGACAATGTCCAGCCATCGGCGGTGCGGAAGCCCTCCGACAGCAGGATGAAGACCGGCACAAGAAAGACCGCCGCCGCGAAAATTGCGGCAGGCAAGGCAAGCGCCAGCGCTTCGGCCCGGTTCTGAAACATGGGTTTATTCCCTGAACGGCAGCGGCGGTGTGCACCGGCTGTGGTTGGAGTTTGGCGAATGCAGCAAAAGTTGAGGCCAATCACCACCTCCCTCATTCCTGTGCTTGTCACAGGAATCCAGCCAGCCCAAGTCTTTGGGCTGAAAAGACTCATCCCGCCACGCAGACGCGTGTCGGCTGGATTCCTGTGACAAGCACAGGAATGAGGGAGTGTGTGGTGGGCCAAAACACGAAATCATTGAGCTTGGTGCCATTGGGTTCGCCAGACGCGCCGGCCTACGATCAAAAGAGTGGAAAAGCGGTCAGGGGACGACCGAACCGCTTTTCCGGGAATGGAGCCGCCCTGACGGACGTTCAGTGCCCCATTCCAAACGGTGAACGACTTACTGGCCGACCTTCGAATTCCACTCCGACAGCCACTTGTCGCGGTTATCGAGAGTCACGTCGGAAGGAATGAGCTGCAGGCTTTTTGCGGTTTCGTCACCATAGGTGATGTTGTTCGCCACCTCGTCGGAAACCTTGACTTCCCTGTTGGTCGGGCTGTCCACCAGCTTTTCGGCCAGCGCCTTCTGAATATCGGTCGAGAGCCAGAAATCCATGAACTGCAACGCCAAGTCTTCGTTCTTCGTGCCCTTCGGCACCACGAGCACGTTCATGCCGCCGGTCTGGCCTTCCTTGGGCGTTGCCCAGGCGAGCGGCAGGTCGAGCTTGGTGAAAGGCGCCCAGGAGAAGCGGCCGATCGGGGCGGCCCAGATTTCTTCCTGCTGCATCAACTGCACCAGCTGCGAGGATTTGACGTAGAAAGTGACGATATCGTCCTTCTTTTCGCCCACGGCCTCGATGGCGCCGGCAAGATCCGGCGTATCCTTGCCGATGGCCTTGCCGAGCATGTAAAGCGCCGGCGGGCCCTGGTTGGTGGTGACATTCGGGAAGGCGACGTGATCGACAATGCCGTCCTTCAAAAGATCGGCCCAGCTGTCGATCTTCATCTTGTCGGTGCGGTAAACGATGGAGGTGGCGTAGAAATTGACGCCGACGCTCATGCCGTCGCCATTCGGATCCTTGGCGATATCATAGAGCTTTTCGATATTCGGGACCTTGGAAGCGTCGATCTTCTGGATCAGGTCCTTGCGGGTGGCCGACAGCGCATCCGCCATGGAAACGATGGCGAGATCGACCACCGGATTGGCCTTGTTGGCCTCCATCTTGGCCAGACGCTCGACGCTGTTGCCGGTCTCGACGACCAGCTTGCAGCCGCATTGCTTTTCGAACGGCGTATAGACCAGTTCCTTGAATTCGTCCTGCGCGAAGGCGTAGACGGAAATCGTCAGCGTCTTGTCCTGCGCCTGCGCGGCGCCCATCGTCAACATCAGGGCGGCGCCCGATGCAAGAATGATCTTTTTCATGGTGTGAGTTCTCCTGCTGTCGTTTTTTTGGCTTCAATCGCATCATGCTTTGCCTTGCCGGTGGAGCCGCGCATGATCAGCGCCATCGGTACTTTCGAGATGTCCGCCATCACATCGACGGCGATGCCGTTTTCGCCCGCGCCGTCTATCGCGCGCAGCAGCGCGCCGACGGCGAGATCGGCGATGCGGCCCATATCCATGCGCATGGTCGTCAAGGGCGGGGTAACCACGGCGGAAAAGATGAGATCGTCGAAGCCGGTGACACTGGCCTCTTCCGGCACTTCGATGCCCTCGCGCTGCAATTCCGTGAGCACGCGCAGCGCATGCAGATCGGATACGGCGGCAAAGGCGGTGAAACCTTCGGCAACCTTCTCTGCAAGACCAAGCCGGCAGCCCGCGCCACCTGCCTTTTCAATGCCATCTATCCACAGCGTCTGTGTCAGGCACGCCTTGCCGAGACCATCGCGAATGCCGCCAAGACGGTCGTTCTGAACGTTGGAATCGCGGTTCTTGCCCACCAGCACCACCTTGCGATGGCCAAGCCCCACCAGATATTCGCCGACCTGCCGGCCGCCGTCCCAGTGGTCGGCGGCAACAGTATTGCCCGGTGTCGAGGGGCTGTCGATCACCGCGACGGGACAATCGACATCGGAAATGCGGGTGCCGCGGCGGGGAACGATGACCATGCCATCCACACCGCGCTCGATCAGCCGGTTGATCGCATCCGTCTGCATGGCGATCTCGCCGCGCGAGTCGGCGATGAGCACGCCGTAACCGGCAGTGACGGCCGCCTTTTCGATGGCCTGCGCGATCTGCGGAAAAAGAGGATTGGCAATATCCGGCAGAACCAGCCCCAGAACCCCGCTTCTGCCGGTGCGCAGCGCCCTGCCCGCCGAGCTCGGCACATAGCCCAGCTCGCTTGCCGTCTTGCGAATGCGCTCCACCAGCTCCGGCGAAACGCGGCCCTTGCCCGACAGCGCATTGGACACGGTTGCCGCCGACACGCCGAGTGCCGCTGCTATCGCGCTCAGATTGGTGGCAGGCCGTGAAGACGCCATGATGGTCCGGAAGGGCTGATTAAACGTTTAATCTCGATAATCGAGCAAGGCCGCCCTGTCGAGTCCGGCGGAGGGCAAAATCGGCGAAAACCCGGGCATAAAGTCTAACTGCCCGAAAAAAGTGCGATTATTTTTGCGAGGCTTCGCTGTTCGCTGCGCGGTATGCCTCCACCTGTCGCACCAGCCAGTCACGAAACAGCACGACCGGTACGTGATTGGCGCGCGAAAGCGGCGCCACGGCATAATAGGAGCTGGGGCTTCTGGCCTGATGATCGAAGGCTTTCACCAGTTGCCTCGATTTCAGTTCGTTGTCGATCAGGAAAAGCGGCATCAGCGCCACGCCGAGCCCGGCGATGCAGGCCTGCGCCACGCTGGAAAATTGCTCGAAGCGCATGCCCTGCGGCAAGGCGAGCGACAGGCCGAGGCTTTCGAACCAGTGCCCCCATGCGCCCGGCCGCGAGGCCATGTGCAGCAGCGGCAGGGCGGCGATATCCTCTCCCTTTTCCACGGGATGGGCGCTGAGGAATTGCGGGCTGCACACCGGCGCAACCATTTCATGCATCAGAAAGGTGCTTTCCGCCCCCGGCCAGTCGGCCTGGCCGATATGGATCGCCATATCGAGCTGCTCGCGCTCGAAATCGAATTGCCCGATGCGGGTGGCGAAATTGATGGTGATTTCAGGGTGGTTCGCCACGAAATCCGGGATACGCGGCAGAAGCCAGCGGGTGCCGAAGGTGGGCAGCATGGCGAGGTTCAGCGTATTGCCATGCGTTTTGGTCATGATCTGCAGCGACGCGGAGCGTATCTCGCCAAGGGCGGAGGCAATCGATTTTGCATAGGCGCGGCCCTCTGTCGTCAGCGCCACGCCGCGTGCGCCGCGTTCGAACAGGCGCACGCCAAGCTGTTCTTCCAGTGACATAACCTGCCGGCTGATCGCCCCCTGCGTCAGGGCAAGCTCATCGGCAGCCGCGGAAAAGCTGCCGAGCCGGGCCACGGAATCGAAGGCGGCGAGCGCACTGGTGGAGGGCAGGAGTTTGCGGCTGAGAGATGTCATGAGCCATTACTATATGTAATGCAAAAATGAGTAAACATGGCTTGTGCCGACTGGCTCGAATACCAATAATCCGGCCAGCAAATCCGGAGGCATCACGTGAGCGAACACGCATTCAATTGGCAGGACCCTTTTCTGCTCGAAGACCAACTGAACGACGACGAGCGGATGATCCGCGACGCCGCCGCCGCCTTCGGCAAATCGGAACTCTTGCCGCGTGTCTCCGAGGCCTATCTTTCCGAGACCACCGAACCGGAACTGTTCCGCCTGATGGGCCGCACCGGCCTGCTCGGCGTCACCCTGCCGGAAGAATATGGCGCGGCCAATGCCAGCTATGTGGCTTACGGCCTCGTCGCCCGCGAGGTGGAGCGGATCGACAGCGGTTACCGCTCGATGATGAGCGTGCAGTCCTCGCTCGTCATCCATCCGATCTTCGCCTATGGCTCCGACGAGCAGAAGAAGAAATACCTGCCCGGCCTCGTCTCGGGCGAGTTGATCGGCTGTTTCGGCCTGACCGAGCCGGATGCCGGTTCCGATCCCGGCGGCATGAAGACCCGCGCCGAAAAGATCGCCGGCGGCTATCGCCTGCGCGGTTCGAAAATGTGGATTTCCAATGCGCCAATCGCCGATGTCTTCGTCGTCTGGGCGAAATCGGAAGCCCATGACAACCAGATAAGGGGCTTCGTGCTGGAAAAGGGCATGAAGGGCCTCTCCGCTCCCAAGATCGGCGGCAAGCTGTCGCTGCGCGCCTCCATCACCGGCGAGATCGTTCTGGACGGTGTGGAAGTGGGCGAAGACGCGCTGCTGCCCAATGTTTCCGGCCTTAAAGGCCCGTTCGGCTGCCTCAACCGCGCCCGTTACGGCATTTCCTGGGGGGTCATGGGTGCGGCGGAAGATTGCTGGTTCCGCGCCCGGCAATATGGTCTCGACCGCAAGCAGTTCGGCAAGCCGCTCGCCGGCATGCAGCTTTATCAGAAGAAGCTCGCCGACATGCAGACCGAAATCGCGCTCGGCCTTCAGGCATCGCTCCGCGTCGGCCAACTGATGGACGACCATAAGATGGCGCCGGAAATGATCTCCATCATCAAGCGCAACAATTGCGGCAAGGCGCTGGATATCGCCCGCCAGGCCCGCGACATGCATGGCGGCAACGGCATCCAGATCGAATATCACGTCATGCGCCATGCCCAGAACCTTGAGACGGTCAACACCTATGAGGGCACGCACGACGTCCACGCGCTGATCCTCGGCCGGGCGCAGACGGGCATTCAGGCGTTTTTCTGAGGCTTTATCCGCGTCGAGGAGTTCGGCTTTAAAGAGGCCCAAAACCTCTCCTTCGTCATGCTCGGGCCTGTCCCGAGCATCTGCAACCGATTGTTCTAACGAGACGTGGTTGGATCCTCGGGACAAGCCCGAGGATGACGGCGAGTGCGAGAGAGGGTCAACAGTTCGAGACCTCCGAAAATCATTTCGGAGGTCTCTTCGCTTTTCAAATCCGGCAATCGCTTAGAACGTGCCGCGAATACCGACGCCAAACATGCGCGGTTCGGTCATGCTCGCCTCGATGCCGCCAATTCCGCGGTTCTGCTGCATATAGGTGGGGGCGCGCTCGTCGAAGACGTTCTTGACGTAAGCGTAGAACTCAAGCTCGTCCTGGAACTTGTAGCTCGCCCGCACGTCCGCGATCGTATAGGGATCGATCGCATAGGTGGCCGTGTTGGCCGTATCGGAATAATAACCGTCGATATGGCGCACCTGTCCAGAAACGGTGAACTTGTCGGTCACATCCCAGCTTGCGCCGATACTAAACATGTAGCCCGGCGATTTTGCGAATTCATTGCCGGCATAGCTGGTGTTGCTGGCGATCTCGTCGATTTCGGTCTTCAGCAGACCGGCGCTGGCCTTCAGCGTCAAATTGTCGAGAACCTGATAATCGGCGCCAACTTCCAGACCATAGGCGTGAGCCTTCTGTGCATTGATCGTATAGGACTGGGTGACACCCGAAGAGATGACGACCGGAATGTTAAATTGGGCATTCGTATAGTCCATGTAGAACAGGTTGCTGTTAAGCACCAGCCGGTCATCCAGCAGACTCGCGCGAGTGAACAACTCATAGTTCCAGATCTTTTCCTCCTCGAAGGTCATCCATTTGCCCGAGGAGATATTGAGTGACACCCCGCCCGGATTGTATCCGCGGCTGATCATGCCACCGACAGTCCAGTCGTCGTTCACCGCATAGGCAAGCGTCGCCTTGGGTAGCAGTTCGGAGAATGTTTCGTCAAAATCCACGGCCTGAGCCGAATAGACGGAACGGCCTGTACGCTGAATTCGGTCCTGCTGGTAGCGCAGCCCGCCGGTCAGCGTCCATTGGTCCGTTAGGCGATAGCTCAACTCGCTGAAGATACCTAAGTTATCTTTGGTGTCGTCGAACGTCGAAAGACTATTGTTATATCGCCCCGTAAGTCGAAGAAGCTCGTCAGCCTGAGTATGAGCGTAATAAATACCCGCGACACCGCTCAGCACGTCTTCCTGATCACCGAAGGTCACGCGTGTTTCGTGGGAAGTGTTCGTCTGGTCGATATCCGCATCGCCGTTGTTCACGACGCCAACCCGGCGTCTGGCATCGGAAGCCGAGAACTGCGTCTGGTTGAACAGTTTCACGCCGTTCTCGAAATCGTAATTGATGTCGAGAATACCGGTGTGGGTGTTCTGGCTCCAGCTTGGCATGGTGGTGGTGACGTGATTGAGATCCTCGAAAGGACGCGACGCCGCTTCCTGGCTCGGCCGGTTGGCGGCATTATAAGAATAGGTCAGTTTGGTCGTCAGCCCGGGAATCTCCGGCGGTTCCCACAGAAGCTTGAAACGCGCGTTAAATTCCTTGAAGTCCTGATCCGTTCCCTCATGGGCGAATGCGGAATTGATGTAATCGATGAAGGTGTCGCGGCCGGAATAATCAACCGCCAGACGCGCCGCTAGCTGATCCTCGACAAGCGGGCCCGAAAGCGCAAATGAAGCCCGCTTCTGGTGGTAATTCCCGATTTCCGCCTGATAGGAGGCTTCCGGCGTGAATGTCGGATCCTTCGTGTTGACGATGATCGCGCCGGCAATGGCGTTGGCACCCTGCGAGGTGGTCTGTGGGCCACGGAAAACTTCGATGCTTTCGACATCCCAGATGGAGGTGGCACCATAGATGAATTCGTTATAACCGAGATAATGGCCGTCCACATTGATCGTGGCGCGTGGCACGGTGCCGGCAAAAAATGCCGTCGCGCCCGTATTCGGACCTTGCGTATCCAGACCGCGAATGATCGGGGCGCTGACATTGTCGGTGTAAACGACGTTCGGAATATCCTTGATCGCTTCCGATACGGTCGGGTCGCCGGTCTTTTCCTTTTTGATTTTATCCCCGGATATGACCGAAACGGACGACGCCGTGTTCTTCATGTCGCGCGCCACTTTTTCACCGGTCACGACGATCGGCTTCAAGACGGTGGTGCCCGCCGTCGCCGCCTGCTGATCCTGACCGAGAACCGGCGTCACAAACAATGTCGCCAGCGTCAGAGCGCTGACCCCGCTCATCAAACGACCGTTAGAGCTAAACCCCATCACACACCCCTAATAAACATGAGTATTAAAGTCATATTCAAGTAACGGAAGCGTTATCCGTTTCGCAATAGAGAATGCGTTCTGTATTGCGGACAAAAAGGCTTCCGTAACGGGATGTGCCATATTTACAACAAAGTTTACCCACCGCCGCTTGCGTACCCGCAGCGTTTCGAAAGGGAACAGCATGGTTCCGTCCGCAGAAATCGATTCCGATTTCCGGCCCGATGCGTTAGGCATGCTCAACAAAACGGGGGGAACGCGCTTGAACGCCATGGATGACGATTCGGACAATCTGCCGGAAAACGAGGGCGAAAAGCGCTCGGCCCTCATTCAGTCGGTATCGATCGCGGCGCGTTTCCTCAATCTTCTCGCCAGATCGGACAGGGCGCTGGCACTTGGCGAACTGGCCAAACGCGCCGGCACCGGCCGTTCCACCGCGCATCGCTACATGCAAAGCCTCGTGCGGGAGGGGCTGGTGATACAGGACCCCGCAAGCGGCAGTTACGATCTCGGACCCGCGGCGCTCGGAATAGGCATCAGCGCGCTCAGGCGAATCAATCCGGTCGAAACCGCCGGCCGCCAGATGAATGCGCTTGCCTCCGAGATCGGCGCCAGCTGCGGCGTGGCGATCTGGACCGAACGCGGCCCGACCGTGGTGCGGTGGGCGAGAAGCGCCAGCTTTTCCATCAGCACCGTAGCGCTCGGCGATGTTCTGCCGCTGGACAACAGCGCCTGCGGGCTGGTTTTTCAGGCCTACCTGCCGCCGGACAGGATAGCCGCCGTGCGCAGGCTGCAACCGGCCGCCTTTCGCGGCTCCCGTCCCGATGCCGGCATTCTGGAAACCATCCGCGAAGCGGGTGGCGCGGAACTCAATGAACATCTGTTCTCCGCCCTGACCGGCAAGGCCGCGCCGGTTTTCGACGCCCAGGGCGAACTCTGTTGTGTCGTCACCACCGTATCCTTCGTGGCCACCGCCGAGACCGAACGGCATTTCTCCCGGCTGATCGAAGCCGCCGGACAGGCGACGGCCGAATCCGGCGGCGCGTAAGCCTATTCGGCCAGATGCTCCGCAAAGGTGCGGCCGGAATAGGCCGTGCGGAAAAGCCCGGCATCGGCGAGCTTCGGCAACAGCCGCTCCAGCACCAGCCGCATGGACGCCACCGAACCGCCGGGCACCGCGACGAAACCGTCGATCGCACCGGCAGCCGCCCATTCGCGGATGGCCTCAAGGGCATCTTCAACGGTGCCGATGATCTGCCAATGGCCCGACCCCATCACTTCCGGACGCCGCAATAATTCCGCAACACTCAGCGTCTCCCGCTCGATCAGCCGGCGCAGCAGGCCGGCATGGGTGCGGCTTCTCGGTGTCTCCGGCGGCGGCGGCAGGTCGGAGGCGGTAACGATCCGCGTGAGCGGCCAGTCCGTGAGATCAAGACCCGTCATATCGCGGATGGAGGCAAAGGCGCGGGCACGGTTGGCGCGGGCATGGGTCTCCGCGAAGAGTTCCAGCGCCTCCCTGCCGGTCTCCGCGAGATAGAGGCTGAGGCCCGGCATCAGCTTCACGCCGTTGGGGTCTCGGCCATGCCCCTCGGCACGCCGCCGCAAATCCGCCCTGAGTTCGATGGCCGCCTGCATATCCGGCGTCGAGGCAAAGACGGCGTCGGCCACCGACGAAGCGAAATCACGCCCCTCTGGAGAGGCGCCCGCCTGCACCAGCGGAATGCGGCTGGCATGGGACGGCAGGTTGAGCGGGCCTTTGACGCTGAAGTGCCTGCCCTCATGCGCCACCGGCCGCACCAGCGAGGAATCGGCGAACCGCCCGCTTTCCCGGTCGAGTTTGATGGCTTCGTTCGGAAAACTCGCCCATAGCGCTTTCACCACCTGCGTGAATTCGGCGGCGCGCTCGTAGCGTTCCTGCGGCGAAGGCATCTCTTTCAGGCCGAAATTTTCGTGCCCCTCAAGCGCCGTGACGATATTCCACCCCGCCCTGCCGTTGCTCAGCCAGTTCAGCGACTGTATCTGGCGGGCCACCACATAGGGCGGCAGAAATGTGGTCGAAACGGTGGACAACAGCCCGACATGGCTGGTTTCCCGCGCAATGGCCGCAAGAAGCATGGTCGGATCCATGCTGGCAAATCCGCCGCCGGTCTCCAGCCCCTCGGTGCGCAGAAAAAGCGTATCCGGCCGAAACACGAAATCCACATGGGCAGCTTCCGCGCGCTGCGCCAGATCGACGAAATAATCGCTGGAAAACACCCCGTTTATATCGCTGTCCGCGCGCCGCCATGCCTCGCCGCTGAGCCAGGTTGGGGCCAGCGACATGCCGACATGAAGCTTGGCTGCGACTGACATGATGCACCTCGACTGAAATAACCGGCAGGAAATCCGCACGTTGAATCGGCAAATTTCGATTTGTGGAGAGTTTTACTATAGTTTAGTGTCGCTTCAAGACCACACCGTCGCGCCTGCCGGAAAGAAATGCTTTTTCCACGGGTTCGATATTTAAATTCAAATACTTATAACGACCGTGCGGCGTCTCGACGCATGGGTGTATGAATAACAGGAGTTGTATCCGGTGCTTGACGCCACGGACCTTCACGCCAGCTATGGACATGTTCCCGTCCTGCGGGGGCTTTCCGCCCGTTTCAGATCAGGCCGCGTCACCGCGCTGGTGGGCCCCAATGGCTGCGGCAAGTCGACGCTGTTGAAGACCATCATGGGTTTCGTGCCTTTGTCATCGGGGGCAATAAGGCTCGGCGAGCGTTCGATCGGCGAGATCGGACGCCGCGAACTGGCGCGGCGCATCGCCTATCTGCCGCAGGAGTGCCATTGCCCTGACTATATGACGCTCGGTGAGCTGATCGAGCTTGCCGGTTACGCCCGTTACGGCCTTGCGGGCGGCCCCACCGAACGCGACCGGGCGCTTTTTGCCGAGGCGCTGAAGACCGTCGGGCTGGAAGACAAGGCGAAAGCGCAGGTCAACACGCTTTCCGGCGGCCAGCGCCAGCGCGCCTTCATCGCCATGGTGCTGGCGCAGGATACGGACGTGATCCTGATGGACGAGCCGGTCAATCATCTCGACATGAAATATCAATATGCCGTTCTCGGCCTCGTGCGCGAACTGACGGACAGGCATGGCAAGACCGTCATCGTCGTGCTGCACGATCTCAACCTTGCCTCCACCTTCGCCGATGATGTCATCATGCTGAAAGCCGGGCGGGTTCTTGCATCCGGACCGGTTGAAAGAACGGTCACGCCCGAAAATGTCGCCGAGGTCTTCGATCTCGAAGCGGATATCTTCTCCCGGCAGGGGCGGCTCATCTGCGTGCCCCGGCTGGAGCGGCAGGAACAGGCCATTCCGGCATGACCCCGAAAATAACGCTGATTTTCGTCGCCGCGCTGCTGCTGGCCGCCATCCTCGCCATCAATCTGCTGGTAATGTCCGGCGACATGCCGCCTGCCGAAATCCTGGCGACGCTCTGGCGCGGCGAGGCCGACAGCTATGAGCAGTCGGTGCTTCTCTATCAGCAAATCCCACGCGCGCTGATTGCCATCTATGTGGGGGCGACTACGGCCGTCAGCGGTTGCGTGCTGCAGGGGCTTGCGCGCAATCCCCTCGCCTCGCCCTCCACCCTGGGGCTGAATGCCGGCGCGACGCTTTTTGTGATTGCCGGTGCGCTGGTGTTCGATTTCTCTCCGGAAATACAGGGCCTTGCCGCGCTCGCGGGCGCCGGCTTCGGTTTTGCCGCCTGCTTCGTTGTCGCGCGTCTCGCCGGGCGGGCGAACGATCCGCGCGGCCTGTCGCTCATCCTTTCCGGCGCGCTGGTTTCCATGCTGCTGATCGGCGTGACCAACGCCCTGCTTCTCTCCAACCCCACACGCCGCGCCGAGTTCCTCAGCTGGGTGGGCGGCAATATCAACCACGTCTATGCCGAGCGCCTGTTCGATTTCTGGTGGATCGGCGCAATTGCGCTCGTCATGTTGTGGGCGGTCGCCCGGCCGCTGACGCTGGTTCTGCTGGGCGCGGAAAAGGCCGCCTCCGCCGGTGTGAATGTCACGCGCATTTCCCGGGTCGCGCTCTTCGCCACCATGCTGGCCTCGGGTTCGGCGGTGGCGATCTGCGGCCCCATCGGCTTCGTCGGCCTCATCGTGCCGCATATGATCCGGCCGCTGGTCGGGGTGAACTTCACGCTTGCCCTGCCGGCCTCCGCGCTTGTCGGCGCGGGCCTCTGCGTGCTGGCCGATCTTGGCGCGCAAACCCTGTTTGCGCCCTATGTGGTCAATACCGGGCTGTTCATGGACCTGCTCGGCGGCCTCGTCTTCATCGTCATCGTCAAGCGCTTCTATCTGTCGCCTTCGGCGAGGGGGCTGTCATGAAGGGGGCTTTCATGAAACGGCATTTCGCCACCGACGGCAAAGCGGTGCTGCGGCTGCCGAGCGGCCTGCAGATCGGCATCGGCAATCTGAAGGCCGGCCTTGCGCTGATGGTGCTGGCGCTGGCGCTCGCCGCCCTGTCCGTCAGCCTCGGCAATACCGAAACGGGCCTCGCCGATCTCCTGCGCGGCTTGGTGGGCGGGCATCTCGGCGACGATCAGGCCTATGCGCTGTGGACGGTGCGGCTGCCGCGCATCCTGCTCGGTTTCATGGCCGGCTGGAGCGTGGCGCTGGCAGGCGCGATGCTGCAATCCGTCGCCCGCAATCCACTCGCCGATCCCGGCCTGTTCGGTCTGAGCCAGGGCTCGATGACCACCATCATGCTGCTTCTGGTGCTGGTGCCAACCGCACCCAAAACACTGGTGGCGCTCGCTGCCGTCGGCGGCGGTCTGGCCGTCGCCTTCCTTCTCGTCGCCCTCGTCGGACGGGAACGCTCGAGCGGCCTAGCCATATTGCTGATGGGCATCGCAATTGAATCGGCGCTTTCCTCCGTTTCCTCCGTGCTTCTGCTCTACACGCCGGCCGAAACCTCGCTGTCGCTGGCTGACTGGATGGCGGGTTCGCTGTTTCAGGCCAGTTGGTCGACCATACTCGTTTTCGCCCCCCTCTTCGCCGCAAGCCTCGTGGGCATTTTTCTCATCGGCCGGGCGCTCGCGGTCTTCGATCTCGGCAATGAAATGGCCATGGCGCTTGGCGAAACCGTCAGGCATTCGCGCCCGCTCGTCATTGTTTTTGCGGTCATCCTCAGCGCCTCCTCGGTTACCGCCGTCGGCCCGCTGACCTTCCTCGGCGTTATCGCCCCGCATCTCGCCACCTTCGTTTCGCCCGCCGTCGGCCGCGCCAGGCTTTTCCTGTCGGGGCTTACCGGCGGCATTCTGGTCGTCACGGCCGATACGCTGTCGCGCGGACTGGTGGCCGATACGCCGATGCCGATCGGCCTTGCGCTGACGCTGATCGGCGTGCCGCTTTTCATCCTCACGCTGCGCCTTCAAGCGCTGCGCAGAAACAACAGCCACTGAAGACATCGAATAAAGGGAATGCCATGCGAATTGCCATCCTCATCGCCACACTTCTGGCCGCCGGAACGAGCCTCGCCGCCGAGCGCAGCGTGACCGATGCCGCCGGCCGCACCGTCTCCGTTCCGGAAAAGCCGCAGCGCATCGTCGTCATGCACGAGCCGCTGCTCGGCGTGCCGCTGATGGATCTCGACGCCAATGTGGTCGGCGCCTATGGCCGCAACAGCGACGGCAAATTCGCCACCGCCGTCGATTTCGTCGACACCGTTCTCGGTGAGGGCCGCACGAAACCGAAAGGTTTCGGCGCGGTCGGCCAGATCGACCTTGAAAAACTGCGGGCGCTGCAACCGGACCTGATCGTCGCCACGGAAATGGATGGCGGCAAGGCCCAACAGCTCTCCACCGTCGCCCCCGTCTATCTGCAAAAAGTCAGCACCGGACATGCCTATGGTTTCAGCGTCGAAGAAAACCTTGCCGCCCTGGTCGGGCGAAGCGATGTCTTTGCCGAGCGCCGGAAGACCTATGACACGAAGCTCGCCGCCGTCAAAAAGACGCTGGGCGACGATATCAAGGGCAAGACCTATCTCGCGATCCTGCTGACCGACCAGATCAATGCGGTGGGTGACATGTCCGGCGCGGTGCAGGCATTGGAGGATCTGGGTTATACCCGCCTGAAGATCGACAACGCCGCCTCTTCGGGCGGAATGGGCTCGACCCTGATGATGCCGCTGAGCGCCGATGCCTTCGGCAAGCTCAATCCCGATCTGCTGGTGGTGATGAACAGCTATACCAGCCCCGCCCGCGGCGAGGCCGGAACGCGCGCCGCCCTTGAAAAGATCATTCCCGGCTGGGAGCGTTTCGTAAAACCGGCGCGCGAGAAAAGGATCGTTTTCCTCGATTCCACCAGGGTTACGACGCCTTCCATTCCGAGCGCCCTGCACACATTGAATGAGGTGGAAAGCTGGGCAGGCCGCCGCTGAACGACGTTATCCAAAGCCAATCCCGGCACGATTTATGTGCCGGGCATAAACTTGAGTTTTTAAAGAAAGTTATATTGCCGGGGCCGAAACCGCCTGTTATGGTTCGCGCATCTTGACGCAACGACGCCGGAATATCGCGCCGGATGAGATTCCCAACGCGCGATCGCCCGGCACGCCGACCCGGGACAGCGAGACCGCCGAACCCGTCGGCGATATCCCAGGAAAGACAACAGCATGAGCATGCCAGAAACCATAGATTCCCCCATCCCGGACCGCACTCCCAAACGTCATCGCCACGCCGTCGCGCTGCGCGCGCTCAATGTCGCGCGTGTCGAAAAGCTCAGCCGGTCCATGGTCCGCATCGTCCTGACCGGGCCGGAACTGGAGGGCTTTGCGAGCCTCGGTTTCGACGACCACGTCAAGATGTTCTTTGCCCAGCCCGGCGAAACCGAACCGAGCCTGCCGGTGATCGGCCCGAACGGCATTGAATTCCCGGAAGGTGCGCCGCGCCCGCTGGCGCGCGACTACACACCACGCAGCTTCGACGCCGAAAAGGGCGAACTCGCCATCGATTTCGCCACCCATCACGACGGCCCCGCCAGCAACTGGGCGAGAGCCGCCAAAGCGGGTGACAAAGCGTGGATCGCCGGTCCGCGCGGCTCTTTCACCGTTCCCTTCACCTACGACTGGCACCTGCTGATTGCCGACGATACCGGCCTTCCCGCGCTGGCGCGGCGGCTGGAGGAAATGCCTGAGGGCACCCGCGTCGTGGCGCTGATCGAGGTAGAGACGGATGCCGACCGGCTGGAGCTCACGACGAAGGCGGATGCGTCTATCGTCTGGGTGACGCAGAAGACGGAAAACGGAACCGACCACAACGCGCTGGCGGGCGCGCTGCGCAAGCTCGACCTGCCGAAGGGCGATTTCTTCAGCTGGGTCGCCTGCGAATCGAAGGCCGCCAAGGAAGTTCGCGCCCTTCTGGTCGAAGAATTCGGCGCCAACCCCAAATGGACTCGTGCTTCCGGTTACTGGCGGCGCGGCGCCAGCGGCGTTCACGATCATTTCGATGAATGAACCGGCAATCGCGGCGGACGCCATGCCGGAGGCGGAAACGATGATGACGGAACTCAAGGCCCTTATCGCCAGGGTTCTCGACGATGAAGCGCGCGACATCGAACCGGGGGACAACCTGTTCGGTCGCGGGCTTCATTCGCTTGCCCTCATGCGGCTGATGCCGCCGCTTTCCCAGCTTGCCGGGACACGGCTCGATTATGAGGATCTGGCCCGGCGGCCCACGCTTGCCGCCTGGCAGGCGCTCATCGAACGGTCGCGCGCGGGACATTGATCCCACGACACAGCACTTTTCGCGCCGGAGCGCGATTCCCGAATATTTCCAAGGAGAGGACCATGGCAGCAGACAATACGCGTATGCTCGCACGTCGCATCGAAGAAACTTTCGACAGGGGAGATGCAGCCCCGCCGAGCCAATACGAAGAACGGGTCTGGTTCGAGCAGTTTCAGGATCCCGATCAGGTCTTCCGGGCCCTTCTCGCCTATCGCATCGGTGAAGAGTGCGATCTGCTGCGTCTGACCTCGGCGCTGAAGACGGTTTGCGAGGTCTGGCCCGAACTTCGTGCACGCTTTGCCTTCGGCGAGGACGGCATGCTTGCCAAGAGCATCGAGGCCCCGTCCGCATCCATCGTGCAACTGCTGCATGTTCCATCGGCAGGCGAGGCCCTGACCTTGCTGCACGACCTGCAGGCAAGACCCTTCGATGCCGAGACCGACCCGCCGTTTCAGGCCGTCGTGCTCTTAAGCGAAGGAGAAATCCTGCTGGCATTTCTGGTCCACGGCCTGCTCGGCGAAGTCCTCTCGCCGCAAATCCTGCTGGAAGGCATTACGGCGGCCTATGCCGGTGAGACACCGAAACAGCTTTCGCCGCGCGCGGTCGAAAGCGACGGCGTCGACCCGCTTCCGCTTCAATGGCTGCAACGTCCGGCCTCCGGCTCGACCGTCGTGGCGCTGCGGCAAAACGGGATCGACAGGCCGGCGAGCCACAGCCACGGCGTCGATCTTCCCGTCACCCTGCTCGGCCTCAACAGCTCCACGGCGACGAACGCTCTTCTGGCCCGCGCCGGATCGCGTTTTGCCCTTTTCCTGGCGAAAAACGGCGGTCCCGAGACCGTAACCCTGCGCCTGGAGCCTGGTACCGGCGCTTCAATGCCGATGTCGGCTGAGGCTGCGGCACGGGTAGCGATCTCCCGCGACCAAACGTCCGAACAGGCTGAAAAAGCCGTGCTGTCCGGTCTGGAGCAGCGAAACGACAATGAAGGCGGAACCGCAACCTTCACGCTGCAGGCGCTTGCGACACCCGTTCAAGCCATATCGGAGCATGGGCTCCAGTTTGAGCACCTGCCCCTGCCCTCCCTGCAATCCGGTCTCGGTCTGACGCTTGCCGCCGGTCCGACAGCCGCCGGCGACATCCGCCTCGAATTGACGGGCGGAAGGGAGACATCGCCGCATGCGACGGCCTTCCTGCTGGAGCGCTTCGTCAGCCATCTCGAAGGCGGCGCGGATTTTTCCGGCATCGTCCCTCAAAACGCCGTGGCGACACCGCAGCAGGCGGCCCTTTCGCCCGCTGCTTCCGGTGAAAACGACGACGACACCGCCGCAACGATCCTTGCGGAATTCCGTGAAGCGCTCGTCTCGCCCGACATGGGGCCGGATGACGATTTCTTCGATTTCGGCGGCCATTCGCTGATTGCGACGCGCATCATCGGACGTCTTCTCAGCAATCACGGCATCGAGCTGCGCTTCAACGACCTGTTCAGCTACCCGACCGCCGCCTCGCTCGCAAAACAGGCGACCCGGCTCGAAACCGCAGCACCCGCGCAGGCCGAAGCGACGGCGAGCGGCTCGCTCACCGCACCGCTTTCGCTGGCGCAGATGTCGCTCTGGAAGGCCTATGCCGCCTTCGGTTTCGGCGAAATCTTCAACATTCCCTTCGCACTCGATTTCCTCGATCCCGTGGATGAGAATGCCTTCGAATGCGCCTTCCTCGATATCATCGAGCGCCATCCCGGCCTGCGGACCCATTTCTACGTCGAAGACGATACGGTTCTGCAGAAGATCGTGCCGATGCACGACCTGCCCGGTTACAAATGGTTCTGGACCAGCGAAGAAAGCCAGGGTGTGGACCGGCACGCGGAGGCCGGCTGGCGGTTCGATCTTGCGCGTGAACTGCCGATGCGGCTGCGCTTCCTTAAGGATGCGCAGACCGGCCGCCAGGTGCTTTCCTTCCTCTTCCATCACATCGTACTCGACGAATGGTCGGTGAACCTGATGATGGACGAGCTGACCGAAGCCTACCGGGCAAGGGCGGCGGGCAAGGCTCCGGTCTTCGCCACCAAGCCGGCGCCCTTCCATGAATTTGCGAGAAAACAGGTCGCGTCAGGCGTCAATGCCGACCACCTTGCCTATTGGACCGATATGCTGCGGGATGCGCCGAAAGGCCTTACCCTCAACGGACAGGACAGCACGCCGCACGAGGCATCGCAGGACGAAGCACCGGCAGGCGGCTGGATCGAGTTCAAGCTCGAAAAACATGTCAGCGACGGGCTTTACGCCATTGCCAAGCAGAACAGCGCCTCGCTGTTCAACGTGGTTTACGCCGCCATTGCCGCATCGCTGCGCCATCTCGGCGGGTTGAGCGATCTCGTGGTCGGCACCTCGGCTTCGGGCCGCACCGATAGCGGTTATTTCGATACGATCGGTTATTTCACCACGGTTGTCGCCCATCGCGTGCGTTTCGGCGAGACCATGACCGTCGGCGACCTGATTTCTTCGGTGAAGAACACCATCAACGGCTCGCTGGAACATAGCGAAATCCCGATCGATCTCGTCGAGGAAGCGCTGGGCATGACGCCCGGCCGCGACCATCTGTTCGAGGTCTTTATCCAGATCCACGCCAAGAACAAGCTGAACGGCACCCTTGCCGGGCCGGATGGCAAGCCGGTGGAGTTCCGCCAGATCGACCCCGACAAACATGAATCCATGCTGGGGCTGCAATTCGAGGTGATGGAAGAGACGATCGGCGGCGAGCGTTCCATTCGCGTGCTGATGAGCTACCGTTCGGACCGCTACGGCCCGCAGGACGTCGAGCGGCTGCGCAACACCACCAGCGGCGTCTTCAGCCGCTTTGCCGAAGCCGGCGCTTCGAGCCGCGTGCTGACGACACTCGCCTGAGCTGGAATTGGGCACGGAAAACCCGGCTTCGCCTTAGCGGAGCCGGGTTCAATTTGTTGGCAAAATCCTGAAAGCCCACCTCCGTCATGCTCGGGCCTGTCCCGAGCATCTGCAGCGCCTCGACTTATTGGACGTGATTAGATCCTCGGCACAAGGCCGAGGATGACGTAGAGTATTGGGTAAGCGTTATCGGCCTTCCACTCAAACCGCCAGACGGAACGCCGTGGACGCCTCCGCCGCCGCAAGCGTCAGCGCCTCTTCGCGCAGCATTGCATCGAGGAACAATGGCAACTCCTCGCGGTAACGGGCGAAATCCTCCGCTTGCGTCAGTGCTGAATCCGCATCGATATGCAGGTTCAGCTCGCTGCCGTCATCTTCGCCACGGAAGGTCAGATTGAACCCGTCGCCGGGACCGTTGGCAAGGATGTGCCTGACAACGGTAAGCCCGGCAAAGACCGGCGCACTGAAGGGCAGGACATTGATGAGCGGCGAAAAGAAGAAGCGCCGGCCCTTCGGGATTTCCCGGTCGGCGGCGATCTGCTCGATGCGGTAGCGGCCATGCAGGCGCTGCTTTCGCAGATTGGCGGCGTTGCGCGTCAGAAATGCGCCGAGGCTCTCGCCCGGCTCAATGGTGAGATGGAAGGGCAAAATATTGACGAGCATGGCCGGCATATGCGCGCCGACGCTGCCCCAGCGGCTCATGAAAGGCAGCCACAAGGTCAGCACATCGCGGTCCGGCCGCGGCAGGACACGGTGGAGATAAAGGCCGGAAAGCAGCACCAGAAGGTCGGGCCAGCCGATCTCCATTGCGCCCGCCACCTGTTGCAACCGCGTGCTGAAACCCTGCGGCAAGGCCGCGTCCGTATGCAGGCCGCCGCCGCCATAGTCCTCGCAATCCTTGTCCAGTACCGGCAGATCGGCGGGTGCGGCAAGATAGGCCGCCCAGAAATCGCGGTCCTTTTCAAAACGCCGGCTTTGCTTGTAGGCATCCTCTTCGGCAAGGAAATCGCCGAAGGGGTGGAAATCCGGACCCGCTTCGCCCTTGCCGCAATAGTGCCCGTAAAGCTGGCCGCAGCGCTGCTCCACCAGCGTCAGGCCATAACCATCGACGACGATATGATGGGCGCGGATATACCAGAGGTAACGATCGTCGGCGATACGGTAGAGCAGCTGCGCCGAAAGCCTGTCGGTTCTGAGATCGAGCCTTGCTTCCACATCCGCGTTCATGCGCCGCAGCGCCTCTTCCAGAGGAGCGGCATCGCCGCGGAGATCGACAAGCTCCACCACCGGGGCATGGCTCGGGTCGCAGCGTTGCTGCGGCGTCTCGCCATCATCGCCGATACGGAAACGGATCGACAGGACTTCGGATTCGCGCACGGTGCGTTTGATCGCCTGAAGGAGCGCGCTTTCATTCACCGCACCGGAAAGATCGATGTAATGGGCGACGGTGGAAACCGGCTCGTCGGGATGGAAGGAAAACTCCTCCCAGAAATCGAGTTGCGGCTGCGTCAGTGGAAGCCAGCCGCCGGCAGGATCGATATGCGCCATCTGTTTTTCCTTGCACAATTTCCGTTATCGGGCGCGAAGTGCCGCCCGAAATGATTGGGTTCACGCCGCCCGGGCGGCCAGGAGCGAAGTCACCTGTCTGGCGTTGCGGCACCGCAAAAGCTGCTGCGGTGTGAGCTCCACGCCGAAGGCAGTGCGGATTTCAGCCGAGACTGTTTTCAGATGCGAAGGCAGAAGACCGAGCGCCAGCAGGTCGCTGTTCGCATCCACATTCGCCGGTTTTTTACCCAGCACGCCGAGATAGATATCCAGCACCCTGCGGTCGCCGTGATCGACGGCCGGGGCTGCGGGTGCGGAGATTTTTGCCGGTTCCGCATCACCGGTCAGCAATTCGCGGGCGCGACGGCGATCCGGCTTGCCATTGGCCGAGAGCGGCAGATCGTCGACCTTGAGAAACCGGCCGGGCACATGCGATTCCGGCAGATGCTGGCGGGCAAAATTGCGCAGATCGGCGGTCGACAGATCAAGGCCCGGTACAACGACGTATAGCACGCCGATGGCCGCCTCGCCCTTTTGTTCGACGCCGTAATCCACCACCAGAACGTGCTGGATGGAAGGATGGCGGATAAGCTCGTTTTCCACATCCGGCAGCGAAACGCGCACGCCGCGCACCTTGACGTAACCATTGACGCGGCTGGCAAACATGATCTTGCCATCCGGCCGGTAACGGCCCCGATCTCCGGTGCGGAAGGCGCGCACGGGGTTTCCTTCCGGATCGGCAACCGTCACGAAATCCGTCTGGGTAATCGCGCCATCTTCGAGATAGCCGATTGCCACATTCACGCCGGCCGTATGGATGCGGCCAACGACACCGGCCGGGCAATGGCCGCCCTGATCGTTGAGGACGAAATAACGATTGGCGGGCAGCGGGTGGCCATAGGGCACGGCCGCCACATCTTCCGCTACGATCTCGTGCCAGATGCTCCAGATCGTGGTTTCCGTCGGCCCGCCGAGCGATATCAGCCGCAGGCCGGGCTTCAATCTGCGAAGCTCTTCGACGATCATCGGCTTGATGTAATCGCCGCCCTGCGCGACGAGCCGCAGCGAGGCAAGCTGGTCGCCACGGCGGCAGGAGAGAAGCATTTCGAGGATGGCCGGCACCGAGCACCAGAGCGTGACGCCATGTTCGGCCACCAGCTCGTTCCAGCGCACCGCATCCTTTTCCTCACCCGGTTCCGGCAACACCAGGGTCGCTCCCGCGACGAGCGCGCCGAAAACATCGAAGACGGACATGTCGTGATGCAGCGGCGTGACGGAGATGAACACGTCGCTATCCGTCACCGCCCACTCCGCAAGCGTGCTGCCGATGACATTGGCCGTGGCGCGGTTGGAAAGCACGACGCATTTCGGTTTGCCCGTCGTGCCGGAAGTGTAGAGATAATAGGCAGGCTCTTCGCTTTGGGAAAGCGCCGCCACCTCCGCCATGCTAACGGGTGCGCCATCCGGTGCGGGTGCTGACAGAAGCGCCGCCGGATCGACAGCGTCGAAACCCTGCGGAACGCTGCGAGCGACGACGATCGCCGGGCGGCAATTGGTCAGCAGATAGCGCAGGCGATCTTCCGGCGAGCCGGCATCGACCGGCACCCAGACTGCACCCATCAGCGCTGCAGCGAGCGTGATGGCCGTATGTTCCGGGCTGCGCGGCAGGCACACGGCCACGACATCGCCACGGCCGATGCCGCGCGCCCTGAGGCCCGCCATCGCTCCTGCCACCATCTGACCGAGTTCGCCATAGGCAATACGCCGCTTGCCGCTGACGAGCGCCGTGCGCGACGGGTCGCCCTCGAAAAGATGGCCGGCGATCCGTTCCAGAAATGGCAGGCAGACGAAGTTTCCTTCCTCGCCGTTCAGCCAGTAGTGGGACAGGTCGACAATATCGCGTGCGTTGAAGGAGAAAGCGCCGCTATTGGCGATCCCGGCAATCGCGCGTTCGATGGCGGCGAGAATATCCGCCACCGTCGCCGCATCGATCGCCTGCTCGGCATAATCGATATCGAGCACGAGATCGCCCTGCGGATTCTGCGAAAAGCGGAAATCCAGCGCCACCTGCGGCGTCTGGGTAAGCCCGCCGGTCCATTGCATCGTCGATTCGGATGAAAGCGTCGGCCAGGTCAGACCGTTGGTGATCACCACCGGCAAGGCCAGCCCGCCCGGATTGGCATTGAGAAGCACACGATTGAGATCGATACCCGAAAAGGCGAGATGGTTCAGCCCTTCCAGCACATCCGTCTGGAGGCCTGCCGCCCGCTCCGCAAAGCTATTCTTGGCCGCATCCCATTGGACGGCGATGAAGCTGGAGCGGTTAGCGAAGGCGCCTTCCACCTGCGGCGCGACGGGAATGCCGACGACGAGCGCGCCTTCGTTGAGCCAGAGCGAGAGCACATCGAGGATAACGGCCGTCAGCGCCGAATTCTTGAACAGCCGCTCTTTCGCACCGATGCGTGAAAAGGCGGTGAAACGCGGTTTGTCGACAGTTAGACTCTGGCGGCTGTAACGCGAGGTGGGAATGGTTTCGAGCGGTGCTTTCCACGGCAGTTGTGAGGGCACCTCAGCATCTTTTAACTTTTCAGCCCAATAGGCGGCATCCCCGGCACGGGCCGCCGAGATATCCTCCTTCGGCGTTTCGGCCGTTGCGGCGGCTTCCGGCGGCACGACACCATCGAAGAGTTCCGCTGCGAGGCTGGCAATGGCCCGCCCATCAAGGATAAGCGCGTCGAAACGCAGGAAGACCACGATCTTATGCCCCGTCGGCCCTGCATCCGGCATAAGAAACACCGTGACCTGCCATGGCGAGGCTGCGAGATCGAAATGTGCATGGGAGAAATCCCGTCGCACCGCGTCGATCCTTGCCTCGGCTTGCGGAAGAGACAGGGCCGAAAGATCGACGAGATCGAGATTGATCTTCGGCTCATCGGAGACCATCTGCACCAGCCGTCGCTCATCGATGCGGGTGCGCAGGCTTTCATGTCTCGCGACCATCGCGGCAAGCCGCGACCGCAGCAGTTCCGGGTCGATATCGCCGCGATATTCGCGGAACTCCTGCATGGCCACGCCGCTCAGCGGCAGATGGGTGCCGCGCCCGAGCAGATAGGCCTGTTGCAGGGGTGAGAGAGGACGTTCCATGGGTTTTCCTTTTGCCTCGGCTGCCGTTTCCGGCCGCTGCGCGACCAATCGCGCCACGCTTTCGCAAACAAGATCGGGGCTCTCGGCAAGCCGGCGGAGAAGAGCGACATAGGTTTCAAACAAGACGCGCAGCCAGCGTTCCGGCAGCGCATCGAGCCGCACATCCCAGTTAATCAGCAGACCGCCATCCACCGCCGCCACCTGCGCATCCAGCGCCACCCCCGGCCCCTGCGAGACGGTGTGGACCATCGGACCGAACACCCGCCCGACCCTTTCCGAAAACAGCTCCCCGCCCGGAAGATCGACGCCTGCGGTGAAAACCACCGGCGAGGTCTGCAAACCACCGCGCTGACGGGAGAGATCGCGCATGACGCTGACGCCCGGATAGGACTGGTGTGCGAGAAGCCCATTCATCTCATCGAACAGCCTGCCGAGCAGCGCCTCGAGCGATTCTTCAGGCCTGATATCGACGCCGAGCACGAGCACGTTGGAAAACTCGCCGACGATTTCATCGACCCCTTGCACCAGCGGCGCGCGCCAGAAACCCGGCACGGAAAGCCGGAATTTTTCCGCGCCCGACGCCTGCGACAGCGCCAGTGCGAAAACACCGAGCAGAAGGGTCGATGTCGTCACGGAAAAACGACGCGCCGTCTGTTCCAGACTGCCGCGCTCGGCCACAGAAAGCAGCGTGGCGAGCCGGTCCGTGTGAACGGCGCGCAAGGGGTCATCGGACAGAAACGGCAGCGGCGGCGCGTCCGGAACATCGGCAAGCCGTTGCCGCCACCACAGGCGGTCCCTTTCGCGCAAGCCCCGCAAGTCCGGATCGGACATGAGACGTTCCGCCCAGTCGAAAAACGACGGGGTCACCGATTCGAAAGTCCGGGTTTCGTCTGCGCCTGACGCCGTCTCGTAAAAACGGGCAAGGTCTTCCATCACGATCCGCACACTGGCCGGATCGACGGCCAGCATGTCCGTGTCCACATGCAGACGGCAACGCCCCCCCGGCAACAGGCTGAGCGAGATCGCCGCCGGTGCGGCAACGCGAAGATCGGCCCGGCGATGGCTCCATTCCTCGCGTTTCGCCTCAAGACGGCGTGCAAGCGCCTCCGAATCGAGCGCGGCCATGTCCTCTACATCGAGGCGGAGCGGCCGGCCGGCAGGATCGACGGACTGATGGCCTTCAACATCGATCCTGAGGCTCAGCATGGGGTGACGCCGGCAGAGCCTTTCCACGGCAACGGCCAGTTTTTCCGTATCCACCGCCTGCCCGTCGAATTCGAGGTAGAGATGCGGCGTAACTTTCCCGAGTATTCCATCCGCCTCGCGGCCGACCCAATAGGCCACCTGCATGGGGGTTAAATTTAGCATGTGAATTTGAACCGGTTGACAAAACATGATTAGCATACTCAAGTATAAGCCATCGTCAACCACTCGCACAGGAGGCATCCCATGAAAACGGGAGCACTCAGGACGAATGACGTCGAATCCGACGAAATTACTGAATTTAATAGAGAATTTCTGTTTACTTCCGGCAGCGGGCAATTGCGCGCCAAGGGCATTCGCGAAAAGATAGCGATTCCCGCCCGGGGCGGCGAAGACATTGCCAGCCCGCTGCAGCAGGCACTGGCCGGCGCCTTCGAGCGTGCGCAGCGGGAGGGACAGGAGAACCCCATCGCCATCGGCGCTATCCCCTTCGATGTCAGCGAACCTTCATGCCTGTATATTCCATACAACTATGAATGGAATTCCAAGGATGCGGAACCGATCGTCGCCGATTCGGCCATGCCCGCACTTGTCGGCCAGAACAGCCTGCCGGACGAGAGCGGTTTCAAGCATGCCGTCGAACATGCCATCGTCAATTTCCGCCATTCCGAAGTCCGCAAGGCGGTGCTTTCCGTCATGCGTGAACTGACTTTCGCCTCCGAGGTCAATGTCGAAAGATTGCTGGCGAGCCTCGCCAAACAGAACCGCGAAGGTTACCAGTTCCGCATTCCGCTGCCCGATGGCGGCGACCTGATCGGCGTCAGCCCGGAACTTCTGATTTGCAAGCAGGGCGAGAAAATCACCTCGAACCCGCTGGCGGGATCGGCAAAACGCGTGGTCGATCCGGCGGCGGACAAGGCCAATGCGGATCGGCTCTCGGCTTCGGAAAAAGACCATTACGAGCATAGCCTCGTCATCGAGGATATCCGCTCGCTGCTTTCGCCGGTCTGCGCGGAACTCGATGTTCCCGAAAAACCCTCCCTCATCAACACGGCGGCGCTCTGGCATCTTTCGACCCGCATCGAAGGCCGTCTCGCCGATCCGGAAACCAATGCGCTGCAGCTTGCCTGCCTGCTGCACCCGACGCCAGCCGTCTGCGGCTTCCCCACCGAGCGCGCCCATCGCCTCATCCGCTTCGTCGAGCCTTTCGAGCGCGGCCTCTTCACCGGCATGGTCGGCTGGACGGATTCGCAAGGGAATGGCGAATGGGTGGTGACGATCCGTTGCGGCACCGTGCAGCGGGAAACCGTGCGGCTCTTCGCCGGCGCGGGCATCGTGGAGGCCTCGGAGCCCGAATCCGAATGGGCCGAGGTGCAGACCAAGCTCAAGACCATGCTGAACGCCTGCGGTCTTGCGGCCTAATTTTTCCAGGGACAAACCATGACAATCGAATTCCAACGCTGGCCCGAGGATTTCGTTCGCCGATACCGCGAACGCGGCTACTGGATCGACCGGCCGCTGAGCGGCATTCTCGCCGAACAGGTGGAGCGCCGGCCGGACGCCACAGCGCTGATCTGCGGCGACCGTCGTTTCAGCTATGCCGATCTCGACCGGCAATCCTCCAATCTGGCCGGACATCTCTCCGCCGCAGGCATCGGCAGGGGTGATACGGCGCTGGTGCAGTTGCCGAACATAGCCGAGTTCTATCTCGTCTTTTTCGCGCTCATCAAAATCGGCGCCGCCCCCGTCAACGCGCTTTTCAGCCATCGCCGGCTGGAAATGACATCCTATGCGGAGCAGATCGCGCCGAAGCTGGTGATCGCCTCGCGCAGGCACGAGCTTTTCGCCGATGACACATTTGTGGAGGCGCTGAAGGCGGCCTCTCCAAAGCTTGCCCTGACCCTGCTGCTCGGCGAAACCGATCCGCAGCGCAGCCTGGAGCAGAAGCTGGCCGCCCCGGCCGAAAATCCACCGGCTTACGCCCCTTCCGCCGCCGATGAGGTGGCGCTGTTCCAGCTTTCCGGCGGCAGCACCGGAACGCCGAAACTGATCCCCCGGACGCATAACGACTACGACTACAGCGCCCGGGCCAGCGCGGAGATTTGCGAACTTTCGCCGCAGACCCGCTTCCTCTGCGCCATTCCGGTGGCGCATAACTACCCGATGAGTTCGCCCGGCGCGCTCGGTGTGTTCCACGCCGGCGGTACGGTGGTCATGGCCGCCAATCCGGAGCCGCTTGCCTGCTTCGATCTGATCGAAAAACACGACGTCGATATCGTGCCGCTGGTGCCGCCGGCGGTGGCGCTGTGGCTGCAGGCGGCTCCCGCCCATCGCGAACGGCTGAAATCCCTCAAGCTCCTGCAAGTCGGGGGCGCAAGCTTCGCCGAAGCGCTTGCCCGCCAGGTGCCGGAGGTCTTGGGCTGCGACCTGCAGCAGGTGTTCGGCATGGCGGAAGGTCTGGTGAACTACACCCGCTTCGGTGACCCCGACCATATCGTCTTCACCACGCAAGGCCGGCCGATCAGCCCGGACGACGAAATCCGCATCGTCGATGAGGACGGCAACGACGTGCCCGAGGGCGAAGCCGGCATGCTGGCGACCCGTGGCCCCTACACGTTCCGGGGCTATTACCGCGCGCCCGAACACAGCGCCCGGGTCTTCGACAAGGACGGCTTCTATTATTCCGGCGATGTCGTGCAGCGCACGCCCGAAGGTTATCTGCGGGTCGTTGGCCGAGTGAAGGACCAGATCAATCGCGGCGGCGAAAAGGTCGCTTCGGAAGAGGTGGAAAACCTGATCCTGCGGCATCCGGATGTGACGCACGCGGCGCTGGTGGCGATGCAGGACGAACTTCTCGGCGAAAAAAGCTGCGTCTTCGTCGTGTCGCGCAATCCCGCGCTCAAGGCGCCGGCCATCCGCCAGCATCTCGCCGGTCTCGGCGTCGCGGATTACAAGCTGCCGGACCGCGTGCGCTTCATCGAGGCCATGCCGCTCACCGCCGTCGGCAAGATCGACAAGAAGCGCCTGCGCGACCTGCTGACGGCCCCCGTCGCCATCAGCGCCTGACAAGCAGCGCCAATCGAAAGGGACGCTCAAAAGGGCGTCCCCATTCCAAAGATTACGCGCCGCCCGAGCCGGCGCAGCAAAAAACCGAGGTCATCATGACGATCCCCACCATTTCCGATTATCCGATGCCGGTTGCCGCGAGCTTTCCGGCCAACAAGACAAAATGGCAGCCCGATGCGAAACGCGCCGTGCTTCTCATCCACGACATGCAGCGTTATTTCCTGCGGTTCTACCAGACCGACGGCAAGCTGATGACCACCCTCATCGACAATCTCGCCAAGGTGAAGGCATGGGCCGTTCAGAACGGCGTGCCGGTCATCTATACCGCCCAGCCGCATAACCAGCCGCCCGGCGACCGCGCGCTCCTGAACGACATGTGGGGACCGGGGCTCACCGTCGTCGATCCCGAATTGCAGAAGGTGGTCGACAAGCTCGCGCCGACGCCCGACGATGTGGTTTTGACCAAATGGCGCTACAGCGCCTTCCAGCGTTCCGACCTTGCCGAGCGCATGAAAGGCTGGGGCCGCGACCAGATCATCGTCGGTGGCGTTTACGCCCATATCGGCTGCATGATGACGGCGGTGGAAGCCTTCATGAAGGATATTCAGCCCTTCATAATCGGTGACGGCGTCGCCGATTTTTCCGAGGCCGAGCACCGCATGGCGCTGCAATATGTGGCGACGCGTTGCGGCGTGGTGATCGACACCGCAAGCCTTGTCGGTGCAGGCGAGGCCACCGGCACCCGCGAATGGCTGAAAGCCCGCGTCCTGCAGATGGTGGAGGATGAAAGCGACATCGACCCCGATGAAAACCTGATCTTCTATGGGCTGGATTCGCTGCAAGTGATGAAGCTTGCCGGCGAATTGAAGGAACGCGGTGTCACTGTCGGCTTCGATGAGCTTGCGCGTGTACCCACACTTTCCGCCTGGTGGGCGCTGATCGAAGAAAAGCGGCTCGCAGCCTGAGCGGACGGACAAGATGACGCAACAGAGATTTACCGGACGGCGCGTGCTGGTGACGGGCACGGCCCAGGGCATCGGCCGCCGCATCGCCGAACGTTTCATCGAGGAAGGGGCCGAGGTCATCGGCCTCGACCTTCTGGCCGACACGGCGGAGGCCCCCTTCCGCCAGATCGCGCTCGACATCACCGACGCGGCGGCAGTGGAGGCGGCCTGCAAGGCGATAGAGAGCGAATGGGGCGGGCTCGATATTCTGGTCAATGCCGCCGGCATCTTGCGGCTCGGCGACAGCGAAAGCCTGACGCCGGCGGACTGGAAAGCCTGCATGGATGTCAACGCCGCCGGGCCGTTCTATATGCTGCGGCAATGGAGCGGCACCTTCAAGCGGCAGCGGCGAGGCGCCATCGTCAATGTCGGCTCCAATGCCGCCGTCGTGCCGCGCATCGGCATGATGGCCTATTGCGCTTCCAAGGCGGCGCTGGTCAGCCTCAGCCATTGCGCCGCCCTCGAGCTTGCGCCTTATGGCGTGCGCTGCAATGTCGTTTCACCTGGCTCCACCGATACGCCGATGCTTGCCGGCATGCTGAGCGATCCTTCCGGCAAGGACCGGCTGGTCGCCGGCCTGCCCGAGCAGTTCAAGCTCGGCATCCCACTCGGCAAGATCGCGAGGCCGGACGATATCGCCGATACGGTGCTGTTCCTCGCCTCCGATCAGGCAGGCCATGTGACGATGCAGCAGATCGTCGTCGATGGCGGCGCAACGCTTGCGGCCTGAACGGCAGCGGGAGGGCGAAAAGCGTGAGCGCATGATCTAGGCCGCTGGATGAAGGTGACGGACATGGCCATTGCAACGGCGTTTCATCGCAAAGCCGTCTCCGGCGATCCACCGGAGGCCATCTGGCCTTGGCCGGACGACAGCTGCGATTGCCATTGCCTCACCCTTCGTTACAGCGCCGATGAGGGTTGCGGCGGCGAGGTCCCTCCCTTGCCGCCGCAGCTTTTACACGCCCTGCCCAGACGCAAGGCGGAGTTCATCGCCGGGCGCAGATGCGCGGCCGAGGCCATCCGCCGCCTCACCGGCCGCTCTATCTTTCCCGGCATGGGTGAGGACCGCGCGCCGATCTGGCCCGAAGGCGTGATCGGCGCGATTTCCCACAGCCATGAGCGGGCGATTGCCCTCGCTGGCTCTTCCGGGCGGTTCCGCGGCATCGGCATCGATATTGAAAGGCTTCTGAATGAAGAGGAGGCCTGCGATATCGCCACGCAGGCCCTGACGGCGAATGAACGCCACAACCTCGGCAATGCCATCGACCCCTTCATGACCGGCCTGATTTTTTCGGCCAAGGAAAGCCTGTTCAAGGCGCTTTATCCGACAGTGAAACGGTTTTTCTTTTTCGAGGCGGCGGAATTATCCGGCTTCGACGATAACGGCTCGGCCTCGCTGCGGCTGACCGCCGACATAGGCGGCGAATGGCGCAGGGGAACGGAGATTCCCTTCCGTTTCTGCCGTCTCGACGGCTTTCTCGTCACCCGCATCCTGATCGGGCGCTGACGAAAAAAGCCGCCCCGGCGCAGGGAAAATGACCGCCGATACTGCCCTTTCCGTCATCCGCATGAAATATTGGGACGGTAGGCACCTTGCTGGAATGATTCCAAACAAGCAACGGTGGAGACAGACTATGACCGACATCGATACGAGCAAATTGTCCTGGGACGAGTGGGATGAACTGCAGAACCCGCCGCCGGCCGAAACCGATTTCGACCGCGTCGTCGAAACCGCGATTTCCCGCCGCGGCTTTCTCGGCGGCGTGCTTGCCTTCGGTTCGGCCGCGGCCGCCATGGGCACGCTCGGCAACCTGATGAGCAGCACCTCGGCCGAAGCGCAGGAAGCCGCCGTCGGCCGTTTCCCCTTCAAGCCGGTTGCCGCCGCCACCGACAACACCATCCATGTCCCGGAAGGTTATAACTGGAAGCCGCTGGCGAAATGGGGCCAGCCGCTGTTCTCCAACGTTCCCGATCTCGACCCCGCCAAGGGCGTCAGCGTTGAAAACTCCGACAAGGTCTTCGGTGAAAACACCGACGGCATGGAACTCTTCGTGGTCGGCAGCCACCAGCTGATCGCCGTCAACCATGAATATGTGAACCCCGAAATCAACCTGCCGCACGCCGAAAAGGGCAATCCGAAGACGGCCGACGACGTGAAGATCCTGCAGAACATGCAGGGCGTCACCGTCATGGAAGTCGCGGAAGACAAGGATGGCTGGAAGATCGTTCTCGACAGCCCCTTCAACCGCCGTATCCACCACAATACGCCGATGAAGCTTTCCGGCCCGGCCGCCGGTTCCGACCTCGTCAAGACTGCCGCTGACCCGAAGGGCATCGACTGTCTCGGGACCTTCAACAATTGCGGCGCCGGCCGCACGCCCTGGGGCACCTACCTCACCTGCGAAGAAAATTTCAACGGCTATTTCGGCACCACCGACGCCGCCTTCAAGCTGCCTGACGATTACAAGCGTTATGGCATCGTCGCCGAGACCCGTTATGCCTATGAGAAATTCGACGCGCGTTTCGACGTTGCCAAGAACCCCAACGAGCCGCGCCGCGCAGGCTACGTGGTCGAGATCGATCCTTCGGATGCCTCCTCCACCCCGATCAAGCGCACTGCGCTTGGCCGCATCAAGCACGAAAACGCCGCCGTGGTGATCGCCCGTGACGGCCGTGTGGTCGTTTACATGGGTGACGACGAGCGTGGCGAGTTCCTCTATAAATTCGTCTCCAACGGCATTTACGTGCCGGGCGGCGACACCTCGAAGCTGCTCGACGAAGGCACGCTTCACGTCGCCAAATTCGCCGATGACGGCGCCGGCGAGTGGGTGGCTCTCACACCTGAGACCACCGGCATGAAGATCGATGAAATCTGCGTCTTCACCCGTCAGGCCGCTTCCAAGGTGGGCGCGACGACCATGGACCGCCCGGAATGGGTCGCCATCAACCCGGTCGCCATCGAAGCCTATTGCGCGCTGACCAACAACAGCCGCCGCGGCGAAATGAAGGATGGCAAGCTGCGCGCCAATGCCGGCGGCGACGCCATGGCCATCAATGCCGCCAACCCGCGCGAAAAGAACGAATACGGCCAGATCGTGCGCTGGTATCCGGAAAATGACGACCATGCGGACGGCAAGTTCAAGTGGGACCTGTTCTGCATGGCCGGCAACCCTTCCGTCCACAAGGACGCCTATGCGGGTTCTTCGAACATCAACGAAGGCAACATGTTCAACTCGCCTGACGGCATGATGTTCGATAGCACCGGTCTGCTCTGGATCCAGACCGATGGCGAGGACACCAATGAAGGCAACTTCGCCGGCCAGGGCAACAACCAGATGCTGGCGGGCGACCCGGCCACCGGCCGTATCGAGCGCTTCCTCACCGCCCCGAAGGGTTCCGAAGTCACCGGCCAGACATGGTCCGGCGACAAGCGCACCCACTTCGTCGGCATCCAGCACCCCGACGCTCCCTTCCCGGATGGCGAAGGCAAACTGCCGCGCTCGGCCCTCATCGCCATCAAGCGCGATGACAATGTGAAGATCGGCTGATCTCTCGCAAAAGCTCCGGGCCGCGGAAGATCGCGGTCCGGTTCGATAAAAGAAAACGCCGTGCGTTAGGATGCACGGCGTTTTCTTTTGCTTCAATCGGAATGCCGCTTCGAAGGCCGTTCCGGCCTGCCGCAAGACTCATTTCGGCCCGCCCTGTAGCGCAGGGCGGGCCTAGGCAACCGGCAGGCCGGAACACCTCAAACCTCGCGGAAGGAGCGGCTAGCCTGATCCAGCAGGGGCTTGAGGAAATAGGAAAGCACGCTTCTTTCCCCTGTCGTAATGAAGGCTTCCACCGGCATGCCGGGCATCAAATTGAATTCGCCCAGCCGCTTTATCTGCTCCGGTGAGATGGCGACGCGCACGACGTAATAGCTGGCGCCTGTTTTTTGATCCACCGTCACGTCCCCTGAAATGCGCTCCACCGTTCCGGTGATTTCCGGCGTCGTTTTTTGATTGAAGGCGGAAAAGCGCAGGTTTGTCGCCTGGCCGTAATGTATCTGGTCGATATCCTGCGGCGCGACCTTGGCCTCCACCACCAGCTTGTCCACCTCCGGCACGATCATCATGATCTGTTCGCCCGGTGCGATGACGCCGCCGACGGTGTGCACGGCCAGCTGATGCACCACGCCATCCTGTGGCGCGAGAATATCGACACGTTTCAACTGGTCTTCGGCCGCCACCCGTCGTTCTACATATTCGCCGATGCGGGCGTCCATCTCACGCAGATCGGAACCGACCTCCTCCGACCATTGCTCGTCGATCTGAAGGATTTGCAGCGCGGTTTCGCTGATCTTCGCCTCGACCCCGGCAATGCCCGCCATCAGCCGACCGATATCGCCGTCAATATCCGTGGCCTGACGCTCCAGCGTGCTGAGCCGGCTCTTTTCCATCAGGCCTCTTTCGTGCAGGGAGCGAAAGCGGATCAACTCCTCGTCGACCATGCCCTGTTCGCGAAAATTCGCCGTGCGTTCGGCTTCCATGCCGGCGATCTCATCGCGAAGCTGCTGCACGCGCTGTTCGAGTTGACGCTTTTTGCTTTCGCGAACGGCCCTGCGGGTTTCGAAAAGACGCTGTTCTGCGTCCAGCATCGCGACGATCTCGGCATCGCCGCTCCGGTCGAGCAAGGCCTGTGGGAACACCACCTTGCCGGCCCGGTCACGCTCGCTCTCCAGCCGCGCCTTGCGGGCGGTGAATTGATCGAGGCTTTTGACGATGATGGCCAGATTGGCCCGCGTCATCGTCGCATCGATGCGCATGACGACATCCCCGGCCTTCACCCGGTCGCCATCGCGCACCATCAATTCGCTGACGACGCCGCCGACCGGATGCTGGACCTTTTTCAGGCTGGTTTCCACCACCAGCGAACCCTGCGCGATGACCGCGCCGACGATCTCGGTGCCAACCGCCCAGCCGCCAAGCAGGCCCGTCAGCGTGAGAAAGCCAAGCCCGCCAACGAGAAGGTGGCTGTGGATCGAGCGTTTGAGTGTCTGCCATTCGTCCATCTTCATGCCTTTCCTGTTTCCGCGGCCTGCACGACCTTGAGGGCGCCCGCCGCGCCGCCGACCGGCCGCAGCACCTTGGCGAGAACCTCCTCCTTCGGACCGAAAGCCTGCTGGCGGCCATCGGCGAGCATCAGCACCTTGTCCACGGCCAGAAGCGCGCTTGGGCGGTGGGCGATGATGACGGCTACGCCGCCGCGCTCGCGAATGCCGAGGATCGCCGCCGTCAGCGCATCCTCACCTTCGGAATCCAGGTTGGAATTCGGCTCGTCGAGCACGACGAGGAAAGGGTCGCCATAAAGCGCCCGCGCAAGGGCGATCCTCTGCTTTTGCCCCGCCGATAATTGCCGCCCCGTCTCGCCCACTTCGGTGGAATAACCATCCGGCAGGCTGACGACGAGATCGTGAATGCGCGCCGCGCGCGCCGCCGCGATGATCTTGTCCGAACTTGCCTGCCGGTCGAAGGAGGCGATGTTTTCGGCAATGGTGCCGTCCAGCAATTCGATCGCCTGCGGCATATAACCGATGTGGCGCGCCAGCGCCTCGGCCGGCCATTGCTCCAGCGTCGCACCGTCCAGCCGGACGGAGCCTTTGAGCGGCCGCCACAGGCCGACAAGCAGGCGCGCCAGCGAACTCTTGCCGGAACCGCTCGCCCCGATCACGCCAAGGCCGCTGCCGGCCGAAAGCGTGAAGGCGATATCCTGCAGAACCGGCTCCGCCGTCTCCGGTGGAATGGCGCTGACGCGCTCGACCGACAGCAGCGCCTGCGGCGCGGGCAGGTCCATGCGCATCGCGGCCTCCGGCAGCAACGCCAAAGTTTTTTCAAGCCGGCGGCGGCTTTGCCGGGCGGCGATGAAACCTTTCCAGTTGGCGATGGCGATATCGACCGGCGCAAGCGCCCGCGCGGACAGGATGGAACCGGCAATGATGATGCCGGGCGTCGCCTGCTCGTTGATGACCAGCCAGGCCCCGACGGCCAGAATGCCGGATTGCAGAACCATGCGCAGCACCTTGCTCGCCACGCCGAGGCCGGAAGCGATATCGCTTGCGGAGCGCTGCTCGCGCACATAAGCGCGATTATCCGCCTGCCAGCGATCCCGTAGCGGCGCGCCCATGCCCATGACGGCGATGATATCGGCGTTGCGGCGGGTGGCTTCGATCAGCCTGTTGCGCCGGGAAGCATGTTGTGCGGCCTCTTCCACGGGACGCTTGGAGACCAGCTCCGTCATCAGCGTGAACACGGTGAGGACGGCGGCCCCGGCAAGCGCCGTGACGCCGAGCCAGAAATGGAATGCGAAGCAGATGGCAATGTAAAAAGGCAGCCAGGGCAGGTCGAACAGCGCGGTCGGCCCGCTTCCCGACAGGAAAGAGCGGATCGTGTCGAGATCGCGAAGCGGCTGCGCCTGACGGCCGCTCACCGGCATGCGCAATTGCAGGCCGATCACCGCATCGTAAACCCGGAAGGACAAAAGCTGATCGAGCCGATCGGCGATGCGCACCAGCAAACGCCCGCGCACCGCATCGAAAAGCCCCTGAAACGCATAAAGCACCACCACGATGGCGAACAGCGCCACCAGTGTCGGCAGGCTGCGGCTCGGCAGGACGCGGTCATAGACCTCCATCATGAACAGCGAGCCCGTGAGATAAAGAATATTGACCAGAGCGCTCATCAAGCCGATGCCGATGAAAGCACCGACGCAGCCAGCGAAAACGCCCTTGATCTGGCGAACATTATTATTGGCGGAACGATAACGCATTTTACTATCCGTTGAGATCGTGGCGGCGGCAACCGGCGATGACACGCCTGTCGCAACCACCCGCGAACGAGAAAAAGGCGCATCCCGGAGGATGCGCCTTCATGGTTCAGGCGAAGCGGAAGTCGTCGATGACGAACTGCTCGGTCTTCACGCCATCGAAGGTGACGGTCGAGCCGTCCTTGAAGGCGATCTGCGCGCCGTTTTCACCGTCGGTGAAGGCGCCGGAGGCGATCAGCGACTGATAGTCGGCAAAGACATCCTTGGAGAGCATGACGACATCCTTGCCGTCTGCGCCGGCCTGGAAGTCCGTCACCACATCCCGGCCGGTGCCGGCCGTAAAGACGAAGGTATCCGCGCCGCTGCCGCCGGTCAGCACATCGTTGCCCGAGCCGCCGGCCAGCACGTCGTTGCCAGACCCGCCGCTCATCTCGTCATTGCCGCCGTCGCCGTAAAGCACGTCGATACCTGCACCGCCCATCAGCACGTCATTGCCTTCGCCGCCATAGACATCGTCGTGGCCGTCGCCGGCGATAACCCGGTCATTGCCGTCGCCGGCATCCACCATGTCATTACCGCCGCCGGCAGATAGCCTGTCATCGCCGGCGCCACCTTCGATCATATCCTTGCCGCCGGTTGCGATCAGTACGTCATCGCCATCGCCGCCTTCGACAATGTTATATTCGGTATAACCATCCACGGTAACAGTGGTGGCGCCCGTCGATTCACCGCCATTGGCGTCGCGCACGGTATAGGTGAGCGAGACGGTTGCCTGCTCATAATCTTCCAGCTTAGCGAAGGCGGAAGAGGGATCGACCACGAGCTTGCCGTCCACCACGGAGAAGGCTGCCGCCGCCTGCTCCTTCGTCAGGGCAAGACCGGCCACGGCCGTCACCGTAACGCCGACCAGGGTCAGGCGGTCACCTTCGACATCGGTGTCATTGGCCACGAGATCGAAGACGCCACGATCCTTCTCGCCCACGGCGACCGTGTCGGCAACCGCGACCGGCGCGTCGTTGACCGGCTTGATGGTGACGGTGACGATGCTCTCCGTCACACCGCCCCTGCCATCGGAAACGACGACGGTGAAGCTGCCGGTTCCGTTGACATTCTCATTGGGCGTATAGGTCCATGCGCCGGTTTCCGCATCGATCCGGGCGGCGCCGTTGACGGCATCGCCCTTCAGGGCAAAGGCGAGCTTGTCACCGTCTATATCGGTGGCGACGAGCTTGCCGCTGACGGCCTTGTCCTCATCCGTGACGACAGCGACCGACGCGACCACGGGCGCATCATTGACCGGTTTGACCGTGAAGGCGGCCGTCGCTTCGCTGGAGCCGCCGCGGCCATCGGCGATGCTGTAGCGGAAGCTCGCCTCGCCGTTAAAGTCGGCCGAAAGCGTAAAGCGGATGCCGGTTTCCTCCAGCACCGCCGTGCCGCCGACCGACCCCGAGACGCCGGTGACCGTCAGGCCGTCGAGATCGGCGTCGCGGTCGTTGCCGAGCAGGGTGGCGAAGGAGATGACGAAGGACGGCGCGTCCTCGTTCACCGCCGCCAGCCGGTCATCCGCCGCTGCCGGGCCGCGATTGACGAGAGCCTTGACGATATCGTCGCGGTTCAAAACCTTGCCATCTGCGAAAGACAGCCTTTCGATGCCGCCATCGGCAAGCTGGTTGCGCAAAGTCAGCTTTTCCCCATCCGCCAGCTCGATTTCCACGGACTGGCCGTATTTGCGCAGCACCGCTTCGCTTCGGGCGATATCGTGCAGCGAGAGCCGGTCAACCGCGCCGGAGGCCGAGGCGGTTTCCAGGATCTCGTCGGAACCGTCGCCGCGTCCATAACGATATCTGTCCGAACCATCGCCGCCGATCAAGAGGTCATTGCCCTTGCCGCCCTCGATGAAATCGTCGCCGAAGCCGCCGGAGATCATATCGTTGCCGGCATCGCCCCACAGTTCGTCATTGCCGGCGCCGCCGGAAAGCGCGTCATTGCCCGCACCGCCCGAAAGCGCATCGTCACCCGCGCCGCCATCCAGCCGATCATGGCCGCCAAAACCCTGCAACTCGTCATTGCCGTCATGGCCGAGAATGATATCGTCTGCAGCCGTGCCGACCAGAAGATCGTGGCCGGACGTGCCAGTTATCTCGCTCGCGTCCGGTATCGTCACCGCCTTGCCGCTCGGCAAGGTTACCAGAACATCGTCAAAGGCGACGCCCTGACCGGCGCGCCAGTTATAGAGGCCGAAGGTGCCCTTGCCCGGACCGTCGATGCCGATCGTCTTGGTGAACAGGGCCTCGCCATTCAGCCAGACCTGCAGACGATCATCCACCATATCGGCACGCAGCGTATTCGCAGCCGCAACCTTGTAGACGGCAGGCCCCTGCCAGAGGGTCTGTTCGATACCGTCCTTCATCGAAAACAGCTGCGACAGGCCGGTGCGGTTGTCCAACTCGAACTTGATGTAGTTTCCATCGTTACGGTAATGCAGCAGAAGACCCACCGCGCCGGACTGCGTCGTGAAGCCGGTCTGAACGGAATAGTCGCTCCACTCGTCGGAACCCGCGCCCTCGTAAAGTGCGTAGGTTCCCTTGCGCAGGGCATAGATGCCGTCACCCAGCGCGCTCCAGCTGAGGTTCCATTCAGCCGTCGGCGCGGTATCGCCATTGCCGCCGAGTTCACGGCTGTAGCGGTTGGCGCTCTGCACAAGGGCGCCGTTGACGACGGCCCACTTTGCGGCAGCGCCCAGCTCTCCTTCATCCACGAAGCGGAAGTTTGCCGCCTTGCCATCGGCGAAAGAGGTGCTGAGAAGGACATTCTTCGCGGCGATGATTTCGACCGTGACGGTATCGGATGCCTTGCGGCCGGCATCGGTCATATCGACGCGAACCAGATGCGTGCCCTGGCTTAGCTCAACGCGGCTCTTTGCGCCATCGGCGAGCTTTACGCCCTGTTCAGACCAGACGAATCGCGCCGCCTCGCTTGCACCGATTTTTGCCGATGCAACGAGGTCGACGGCGACCTTGCCATCGCCATCGCTGTCGACCAGCCGTATCGAACGGCCGGCATCGACGGCGAATGCACCCTTCTCGACAAAAATATCGTCAAAGAAGACCTGCTTGGTTTGATTGGCCCAGAGACCGATGCTTCCGCCCGCAAGCGGCGAGGCCTTGTCTTCAACGACGCCGCCGAACAGAACCTCGCCGTCGAGCGATGCAAAAAGACGGCCGCCATCGATTGCCAGTTTCACCACGCCATCGCGGTCGAAGGGCGCACCGGCCTGCTCGCTCGCCAGCACCGTTCTCACGCCATCGCGCATCTTGACAAGCTCGCGCCTGTTCGATGCGATGTCGAAGGACAGCAGGTAGTAATTATTTGCGTCGGTGTAATAGGCAACCAGACCGAAAGGCTTGTTGTCTTCCGACAGGATCGTCGCCGATACCGTATATCCGCTCCAGCCGCGCGAGCCTTCACCCTGCCACAGCTTGATGCCGTCCGCATCGCGATAGGCGCGCAGAGCGCCTTCCGGTGCGGCGATGGTCGCATTTGCCTGAGCCTGCCTGCCCGTCGCCGAGCCGACGACCTGCCATTTCGCACCGGCATCGGACCAGCCATTCGCATTGCCATCGTCGAAATTGTCGTGAAGCAGCGTGGCGGAGGTCTTGACGGCGATCTTGACGTCGTCGGTGCTGACGACGCCCTTGTCGGAGCGTGCAACGAGCGTCATCCGGTGGACACCGCCGCCGAGTTCGACCTCGACATTGGTTCCGCGACCGACGATCTCGCCATTTTCATTCAGCCACTCGACGCTGGCAATCTGGCCGAGCTTGTCGATATTGGCCGCGACGAGCTTGATCTTTTGCAGGCCGGTCGCCGCCGTCACGGTCTGGTCGTTGCCGGCGCGGGCGACGAACTGAATGTCCGGCTTTCCGAGATGGACGCCGGTGATGGTTTCCTGATGCTCGCGATAGGCTCCCGTCAGCTGAACGGAGGATTCCGTTCCGATCTTCTGGGACAAGGACCCCGAGCCGAAGCTTGGCGCGAAGGTGCCGTTGGAAAAATCGAACTGAACCATGTTGACGCCGGAAAGCGTGGACTGGAACGGCCCCTTGGGCGTGACGGTTCCAAGTGCCGCCACTTCGGCGGAAGACAGCGTTTTTTCGAGAAACGCCACGGAAGACAGCGAGAAGGGCGCCGTTTCCTTGTCGTTATCGGCAAACAGCAGGAAGCCGGCCGAACCGATATCATAGGTCGCGCCGACGGGCTGGCTGCCCATCAGCTTGCCGTCGGCATATTTGTGCAGCGTGTAGCCGCCGGCCGGATTGCGCTCGACCGCAATGACGATACGCGTCCAGACGTCGAGAGGCACCGCCCCTTCATCGCGATTGTCGGTGCCGATCAGCGCCGTCTTGCCGCGATAGTTCAGCCACAAGTCGCCATCGGTGACATTGGTGAGGTCGCTCTGGAAGATCGACGCCAGCGAAGCGCCGTCCTTCGGCAGTTTGACATCCATGACGATGCTGTAATTGTCGAAGGTCGAGCCGCCATTCTTCGGGTTGAAGCCGGGCGTCACCTTCAAACCGTTGCGACCATCGAACTGCGGCGCGGTGATGACGCCGCTTACCGCGCCGCCGACGGTTTCTTCACCGAAGACAACCGGCTGAATGCGCGGATCGCCGCCGATATTCTGCGACAGCGAGCCGGAACCGACCGTCGGCGACATGGTGCCGTTGGAAAAATCGAACTGCACCATTTTAACGCCAGGAACCTGAGACGGGAACGGACCTTGAGCCGTTACCCTGCCAAGGGCCGAGACTTCGCCCGCCGACAATGTCTTTTCGAGGAAGGCGACCGACGACATGGAGAATGCGGCTGTTTCACCGCTGTCATCGGCAAACAGCAGAAAACCCGCGGCGCTGATGTCATAGGTGGCGCCGACGGGCTGGCTACCCATCAGCTTGCCGTCGGCATATTTGTGCAGCGTGTAACCGCCGGCCGGATTGCGCTCGACCGCAATGACGATACGCGTCCAGACATCGAGAGGCACCGCCCCTTCATCGCGATTGTCGGTGCCGATCAGCGCCGTCGGGCCGCGATAGTTCAGCCACAGATCGCCGTCGGTCTTGTTGGAAAGATCGCTCTGGAAGATGGAGGCGAGCCCGCCGCCGTCCTTCGGCAGCCGGACATCCATGACGATGCTATAATTATCGAAGGTCGAGCCGCCATTGCTGGGCGTGAAGCCGGGTGTCAGCTTGAGCCCGTTCAGCGGATTGAACCGGGGGGCCGTGATGATGCCACTCGCCACGCCGTCAATAGTCTCCTGGCTGAACGCCACGGTCTGGATTTCGACATTCGCCGTCGCCGCCTCGGCGCCCTTGCCGTCGCGCGAAGGTACGGCGTCCCCACGCGAACCGGTGAGATATTCATCGAGCGCCGAGAGATAGGTGCTGGTCATCACCGTGTTATTGTCGGGATCGATGGTCACCAGCCGGATTGCGCCGTTGCCGCCATTGCCGCCGCGCGACGCATCGCCATTGCCCGTGACTTCCGTCGCCACGCCGTCCTGATAGTTGACGAGCATCTGATAGACAGGCTTGCCCGCATCGTTCAGCGCCACGACCGTTTCCGCGCCGTCGCCGAAAACGTGACCGGAGAAGACGAAGCTGATATTCGGATGTTTCGAGATCAGCTTCTGCCACATATCCTCGCCGTCATTGGCATTGGCGGGGCTGGTGCCGATGCCGTAATTCTTGCCGGTGCCTTCGGCGAAAAGACGGTGCGAGAAGTTGTCGGCGCGATTGGCCATGTTGGTGTAATGGTGGGTCGTAACGATCGCTCGATATTCCACATTGGCCGCGAGAACCTCACCGGCCCAGCGCAGAACATCGTCGCGCGCGCCGAATTCCAGCGTCAGCACCATCCATTTCGTATTGTCGGCGCCCGTAAACGTGTACCAGGCGTTCTTGCTTTCATTCGGTTCCTGATCGTAAACCCCACCCAGCGTCGAATTCTTGCGTAGGTAGTCCGGGGAGAAACTGTCCGTAATCAGCGAGGTATAGTTCTTCGCGCCGAAACCCTGGTCGTGGTTTCCCGGCACCATGGCGTAGGGAATCTTGCCATCCAGCTTGCCGATTGCCGCCTTGGCGATGGCCCACTCTTTGGCGGTGTTGTTCTGGGTAACGTCACCGACCTGCGTCACGAAGCGGATGTTGAGCGCTTGGGAATTCTTCACCAGCCAGTCGAACATGCCGTTCAGGGTTTTGTCGCCATTGGGCAGATAGGTGTAGTCCTGCGTATCCGGCACCACGGCGATGGTATAGGCGTTGGGGCCGGCGACGCGCACGCGGAAATCGTCTATCGCGGTCTTGCCGGCGCTGTCGGTGGCCGTCACGCGGATATCGGAATGGCCGAGAGCCGCAAAATCGAGCACCAGCTTGTTGCCGTCCTTCAGCACCGCGCTGACCGTCTCGTTCTTGCTGTTCTGGACGGTGAAGGTGAGCTTTTCACCGGAGAAATGCTTCGACAGGTCAATCGTCGCATTGGCCGCATCCGGCGTCACCATCATGTCCTTGATGGCGGAGATCTTGACGACGGCGACCGGATCGACGGCGGGTTTTTCACCGATGGCGAGAATGCCGGCCTGGGCCGGAGTCTTGAATTCAAGTGCCGTACCGTTGCCAGTGACTTTGCCGGAACCCATGACCGGTGTCGCCGAACCCTGGGCAAAGCCGACTTCAAGGACACCAACCTTTTCGGCCTCGGACTTCATCTCGACCGGCAAAATGCCGGAGGCCTTGGCCTCGCCAAGATAGGACATTTCCTCGCTTGTCAGAGCCTGTTTGAGGAACAGGAAATTGCTGAGATAGCCGGGCGAGGTCTCGCCGTCCTCATCGGAGAAGATCAGGAAGCCCTTGGCCATGTCGATGGCGAAGCGGCCAGCGCTGGATGCGGCAATCTTCTGGTCGGCGATAAATTCGCCGTTAATGTACTTCTTCATTGAAACCGCGCCGCTGGCGTCCGTTTCAATGGTCAGACCGATACGGTTCCAGGCGTCCAGCTTGGCCGTGCCGCGATAATCGCTGCTGATGCCGAGGCCATAGCTGTCACCGCTTGCCTTGCCGAAAATATCGCCGTCGCTGACGTTGGTAAGGTCGGTCTGCAGCAGGGGCATCCAGCCGGTGGAACCGTTTTTCGGGAAATAAACGTCGTAGACGAGGCTGTAGGAGGTCGCCATGCCGGTGCCGTTCGGCGAAACGAGAATGCTCTGATTTTGCGACAGGCGTGGAATGGTCAGCAGCCAGTCGGAAGAGGTTTCGATGGGATTGGCGATCGAGTTTTGGGTGGTCGTCATCTCTTTGGCCTTTTTAACGTGAAACGGGGTGGCCGAAGGGGCCATGGGCGGCACGATTAGAGGCCGGGACTAACGCCCCGATGACGAATTCCTAACAAATCGTAAACGCGCCATAGCGATTCCCGATGTCGCCCATCGGTTTTGTCACGGGGTTAATGAAGTTGTCCCGCTAACGTCATGGAATTGTCAGCATTTTCGCCGATAGTCCAATCGCACCGGTGCCTTTCGTGTCGGCCGGCGGCAGAACAGGATCCCATGTCGACCACGCAGCTGAAGGCCTTCCACATCGTCGCGCAATCGGGCGGCTTTTCTCAGGCCGCGCGGGACATGGCGATCAGCCAATCGACCCTTTCGGCCCATGTGCGGGAGCTGGAAGCCATCAGCGGCGTCAACCTTCTGGAACGAAAACCGCGCGGGGTGAGCCTCAGCCCGCAGGGCGAGCGCCTGTTCGAAATTACTGCGCGCCTGTTTCAGGCGGAGAACGAGGCCAAGGCCTTCCTGCGCGGCGATACGGGTTTTGCCGGGGGACATTTGCGGGTCGCCGCGGACGGTCCTGTCCTGCCACTGCCGATCCTTTCGCGACTGAAGGCCGAGCGGCCGCAGCTCACCTTCTCTCTTTCGGTCGATAATTCAGCGCGGGTGGTGGAGCAGATCATCGACTATCGCGCCGACGTCGCCATCACCGCCCGCGCACCGGACGATCCGCGTCTTTATGGCGTCAAATTTCTTAGCATGCGGCTTGGCCTGTGCGTGCCCACCACCCACCCGCTAGCGGAACGTGAGGGTGTCTTCATGGCCGAACTGGAAGGCTTATCCTTCGTCATGCGCGAGCGGGGATCCCGCACCCGCGAAATCTTCGAAAAGAACCTTGCCGATCATGGCATTTCCATCCAGCCGGTGATCGAGATTTCCTCCCGCGAGGGCGTGCGCGAGGCCATCGCCAACGGGGTCGGATGCGGCGTGGTCGCCGATCTGGAATTCGGCCATGATGCGCGCCTTTCCTTCGTGTCGCTGCGCGACGCCAGTGAACTCATCGACGAATATGCGATCTGCCTTGCCGAAAGGCGGCATCTGCCGCTGGTGCGCCGGTTCATCGAAGAAGCCGGCCGGGCCTGATTGCGGCCCGACGAAGGCCCCCGTCGCCGCAATAGTCAGAACACGTTCCGGTGCACATCCGTCATCGCGCGCCGCAGGTCGTCGACGGCAGAGGCCGTCGGCCCCGGCTGGTCGTTGAGCGCCGGCGGCATTTTCCAGCCGGGGTCTATGCCTTCCATATTGGGCAATTCGTGGGCGATGCCTTTATGGCAATCGATGCAGGTGGCCTTGCCCGTCAGCAGATATTTGGAATGGATATCGGCGGCGCGCTGCGTCTGTTTGGTAAAGTCCATGGCGGCGGAGGAATGGCAGTTGCGGCATTCCAGGCTGTCATTGGCCTTCAGGCGCGACCATTCGTGCTGGGCAAGCTCCAGCCGCTTGTCGAGGAACTTCTTGCGCGTATCGATGGTGCCGAAAATCTTGCCCCAGACCTCCTTCGAGGCCTGCATCTTGCGGGCGATCTTGTCCGTCCACTCATGCGGCACATGGCAATCCGGACAGGAGGCGCGCACGCCGGAACGGTTGGAGAAATGCACCGTCCGGGTCAGTTCCTCATAAACATTCGCCCTCATCTCGTGGCAGGAAATGCAGAAGGCTTCCTTGTTGGTCATTTCGAGCGCGGTGTTGAAGGCGCCCCAGAACATGACCCCGCCGACGAAACCGCCAAGAGTGAGGAAGGCTAAGCTGAGCGTGCCGGCCGGTGTCGTCAGAACCGCCCAGAGCCAGACGAGAAGTTTTTTCACACGGGCGATCATCATTCGCTACCCGCCGGTTTGACGCCCATCTCGCTCATGTCCTGAAAGGTGTTGGGCACGAGCGGCCGAGTGTCGGCCTGCGGCACATGGCAGGCGGTGCAGAAATAGCGGCGCGGTGAAACATCCGCCAGCATCTGGCCTTCGCGCGTCATGTAATGGGTGACGCTGATCATCGGCGCGCCGGAATCCTGCGTGAATTCGCGCTTGTGACAGGAGAGACAGCGGTTGGCGTTGACCGACAGCTGGTAACCGTCGATCGAATGCGGGATGACCGGCGGCTGCTCCGGATAGGCGCGCATGCGCCTGAAATCGTCGATCACCCATTTCGGCAGGGGTTTGGCGGGTTCGGTCTGCATGGCGTCACCGCGCGGGCCGGACAATTCCGGCACCATCTGCGCAACCGCCCCCGTCGCCACCGTCGCAACGACGAAAGCGGCGATCATCCATCCGTGTTTCCTGATCATGCGACCGGCTCTATCTTGACTGCGCATTTCTTGAAATCCGTCTGCTTGGAGATGGGATCGGTTGCGTCGAGCGTCACCTTGTTGATGAGCTGGCTGGCATCGAACCAGGGAACGAAGATGACACCGGGCGGCATGCGGTTGCGGCCGCGTGTTTCCACGCGGGAGCGTATTTCGCCACGGCGCGACACGATGCGGATTTCTGCGCCCTGATTGAGCCCGCGCTTGCGCGCATCGTCGGCATTCATGAAACAGCGGGCGCCGGGGAAAGCCTTGTAGAGTTCCGGCACGCGCATGGTCATGGAGCCGGAATGCCAGTGCTCCAGCACGCGACCCGTCACCAGCCAGGTATCGAATTCCGCATCCGGGGATTCCGCAGGCGGCTCGTAGGGCACGGCGATGATGACCGCCTTGCCGTCCTTGTTGCCGTAAAACTTCACGCCCTCGCCCGGTTTGACATAGGGGTCGTAACCTTCGCGGTAACGCCACAGCGTTTCCTTGCCATCCACCACCGGCCAGCGCATGCCGCGCACCTCGTGATAGGCATCGTAAGGCGCCAGATCATGACCGTGGCCGCGCCCGAAAGCGGCATATTCCTCGAAGAGACCCTTCTGCAGATAGAAGCCGAAGTGTTTTGCCTCCTGGTTTTCGTATTCGCCGTTGATCTCGCTCAGCGGGAACTTGCCGACATCGCTGTCCTTGAAGAGCACCTCGTACAGCGTCTTGCCGCGATAGGCGGGATTGGCATCCAGTATCTCCGCCGGCCACACCTCATCCGTGGTGAAGCGTTTGGAAAATTCCACCAGCTGCCAGAGGTCGGAACGCGCTTCACCCGCGGCCTCGACAAGCTGGTGCCAGACATGGGTGCGCCGCTCGGCATTGCCATAGGCCCCTTCCTTCTCCACCCACATGGCGGCGGGCAGGATGAGGTCGGCGCTCATGGCCGTGATGGTCGGATAAGCATCCGAAACGACGATGAAATTTTCCGGGTTGCGATAACCCTGATAGGTCTCGTTCTTGGTGTTGGGACCGGCTTGGACGTTATTATTGACCTGCACCCAGTAGAAATTCAGCTTGCCGTCGTGCAGCATGCGGTCCTGCTGCACGGCGTGGTAACCCGGCTTTTCCGGGATGATGCCGTGCGGGATGCGCCAGATTTCCTCGGCATGTTTGCGGTGTTCCGGGTTGGTCACCGTCATGTCGGCCGGCAGGCGATGGGCGAAGGTGCCCACCTCGCGCGCTGTGCCGCAGGCCGATGGCTGGCCGGTGAGCGAGAACGGGCTGTTGCCCGGTTCGGAAATCTTTCCGGTCAGCAAATGGATATTGTAGACCATCTGGTTGGCCCAGACGCCGCGCACATGCTGGTTGAACCCCATGGTCCACAGCGACATGACCTTGCGGTTCGGGTCCGCATAAAGCTCGGCCAGCTCCTCCAGGAAACCGGCTTCCACGCCGGTCATGGCGGCGGTCTTTTCCAGCGTGTATTCGGAGACGAATTCCTTGAAGGTCTCGAAATCGATCGCTTCAGTCTTGGTCGGATCGGCGGAATTGGCGGCATTTACCTCCGCCGGATTGTCGGGCCGCAGGCCATAACCGATATCGGTGACACCGCGCACGAATTTCGTGTGGTTCTTCACGAAGTCTTCGTTGACGCGCCCGGTCTTGATGATGTGGTTGGCGATGTAATTGAGGATGACGAGATCCGTGCCCGGCTTGAAGACCATCGGAATATCGGCAAGGTCCATGCTGCGATGGGTGAAGGTCGAAAGCACCGCCACCTTCACATGGTCGAAGCCCAGACGCCGGTCGGCAATGCGCGTCCACAGAATGGGATGCATCTCCGCCATGTTCGAACCCCAGAGCACGAAGGCATCGGCGTGTTCGAAATCATCGTAACAGCCCATCGGCTCGTCCATGCCGAATGTGCGCATGAAGGCGTAAGCGGCGGACGCCATGCAGTGGCGGGCATTGGGATCGAGATTGTTGGAGCGGAAGCCGGCACGCATCAGCTTGGTTGCGGCGTAGCCTTCGAAGATGGTCCATTGGCCGGAGCCGAACATGCCCACGGCCGTCGGCCCCTTCTCCTTCAGCACCCGCTTGCACTGCTGCGCCATCACGTCGAAGGCCTCATCCCAGCTCACCGGTTCGAACTCGCCGTCCTTGGCGTAGACGCCGCCTTTTTTGCGCAGAAGCGGGGTTTGCAGGCGGTCCTTGCCATACATGATCTTGGACAGGAAATAGCCCTTGATGCAGTTGAGGCCGCGATTGACCTCCGCCTGCATGTCGCCATGGGTGGCGACGACCTTGCCTTCCTTGACGCCGACCATGACGCCGCAGCCCGTGCCGCAGAAACGACAGGGCGCCTTGGACCACTTGATCTGCAATGCGGAAACCCCGCCCGGCACCGGCTGGGCGGCGGCCGGCAGCGCAATGCCCGCCGTTGCCGCCGCAATGCCGGCGGCATGGGCCTTCAATAGATCACGCCGCGTCAGTTCGCTGCTCATCGCCGCTTGTCTCCTCTGTGTCGACGTGTTCGAAAACCATGTTGGCGGCAATCACACCGTCGAGTGTCGAAATATAAGTGAGCGTATCGCCCAGCATGCCGGTGCTCGTGCCGTCTATGACGATGACGATCTTGCCGTTGCCCTCGCCATGAACCTCGACATTGTCGAGCGTTGAAAGCGTTGCCAGCACAGCGTCCCGCATCTGCGGCATCACCGCCACCACGGCACTTGAAACATGATACCGGCCTGTATTTTCAGGCATATTGCATCTCCGTGGCTCTCTCTTTGATCTCGATCACACTGGCGGGACAGACGGACACGCAGGCCCCGCAACCGGTGCAGGCATCTTCCAGCAGTTCCGGAACGAAGGGGCCGCCACGGCGGGGCCGAAACCGGATGGCCTCGGTCGGACAGGCATCGCGGCAGGCCTGACAATCGATATTGCCGAAGGCGAGACACCCCTCACCGATCGCCACGACATGATCGAAGCGCTGTGCCGCGGGGGCGGTAAAGACAGGCTCGGGACAGGCCTCCGCACATTTGCCGCAGAAGGTGCATCCCCCGGCGGAGAAATCCACGGAAGGCAGACCGTCCGCCATGGCAATGATGCCGGTGGGACAGACCTCGACGCATTTTGCGCAACCGCTGCACGCGGCGAGGTCGCTCAACGCGACCCCGGGGGGACAGATGCGCGGTCTATTTTTTTGTCCGCCGCGCAAAAAATCGCGCCGGCTGAGAGAGACTTCCATCATCATCTCGCCCTCAATGGCCGGGCGGCCCCGGCGGGCCGTAAATGATCTGGAACATCCAGACGATAAAGCCATAGGCTCCGACAAATCCGACCGCCAGAATGGGCCAGATTCCAAAGGCCAGAACGGCGAAGGTCACAAGTTCCTTTGTCCGGCTCGGCTTTTCATCTGCGTGTTGAGGCGCGACTATTTTAGGCATATTCGCGTTTCCCTATTCGGTTGGAGTGATAATCGACCAAAAAGAAAATATGTTCAACCATTTGATTTTATTGATTATTTATCAAAACTAACATTCATCAATATCCCTCTTCTAAGTCACTGATTTCACATTGTGCTTTTGCTGAAAAAATAAACAAATTCGCCGGAACAGTGATGTCGGCGCAGCGGGGCAAGCTCTCGCTCATCCGCATGCCCCCGCCTCATCGATGCCAGGCGCGCGCATGAAAGGCAGAAAGCCCTGCAACCAGACCCCGAAGCTCGCCGCCCACAAAGCGGCGCTGAGGCCATGGTGATAGGGCGATAATGTCGCGGCAAAATCGAATTCCGGCAGGATGCGGACCAGACCGGCCATCACCATCAGAAGGGCGGCCGCACGCGCCTGCCATGGCAGATGCGTCAGATTGCGGCCCGTATGCCGCAGCCCGGCAATGATGAAGACGGCCATGACGGCGCATCCCAACGCCCCGACCGACAGCAGATGCAGCCCCGCGGCGGGCGTGACGGGAAAACCGAGCCGTGTCGCGCCGAGCGCCAGAAAACCTGCGCCCGCAAAGGCGCTGCCGAGGCCAAGCAACAGCACCTCTGTCTTGAAGACGGCACGCCCGATGAACCATTCGGCCAGCCGGTCGAAAAAGGCGGCACCGGCCGCGAGCGAAAGCCAGGCGCAGACATCGCTTTGCGGAAAGAAAAGTTTCGCCGCCATGTAAAGCGTCACCATGGCGCCTGCCATATGCTGGCGACCGGGATGCGGCCGGTAAGGCGTGGTCTCGCCGCCGGGATCGAGCGCCAGATTGATGACGACCACATTGATACGCGCGGCGGAAAGGGAAAACAGCACGGTGAAAATGCACAGCGCCGCTTCCAGAAAGCGGGATGCAAGTTCGAGATCGCCGCTCCACCAGGCATAACGCACACCCGCTTCAGCCGCCGTAAACAGAAGAAGCCAGATAAGGAACGCCAGGTGCTTCGCCGTGCGCCGCGCCAGCATCGCCCTGCCGATGAGAACGCAGAGCGCGAGCAGAAAGGCGAGATCGAAAAAACCTGCAAACAGGCTCCCTGCCTCCACCCCGAGAAAGCCGATAAGGCGGCCCGGCAGCCAGAGACCGGCGAGATGAAGCAGCGTTCGTCCCTGCGCCGGCTTCGTATCCGTCCATTCCGGCACCGCCGAGCCAAGGAAACCGACAAGCGCCATGCCATAGGTGCCGAAGATCATTTCATGGGCGTGCCATTGCGATGCAGGCACCGCATCGGCAAAAGGCAGGGCATAACCACCGATGACGATCCACAGGAAGGGCCAGCCTGCGCCGTGCAGGGCGGCCAGAGGGAAAAACAGCCGCAGGGCTTCGGAAAGGATGGGGGGTTGCTTCATCGCACCCGCTCCTTTGCCGAAAACAGTTCGGCGAAGGCCGGGCTCCCGGACAGGCGTTCCGCTTCGTCGAAAACCGCACGCGCCATGCGCCGGCCCGGCGAACCCGCGGGCTTATGCGCGGCAACGACACGGCCATCGACGCCGGAGAGCACGATCAGCCGGTCGGCCACCAGCAACGCCTCATGAAGATCATGGGTGACGAGAAGGGTGGAAAAACCGCGCCGGCGGACGGCGCCCACCAGAAGCTCCTGCAAATGACGGCGCAGGCCGACATCGACGGCGCTGAAGGGCTCATCCAGAAACAGCATGTCCGGTTCCACGGCTAGCGCCCGCGCCACGCCGGCGCGCTGGCGCATGCCGCCAGAGAGTTCCACCGGATATTTGCCGAAATCCGCCGCCTCCAGACCGACCTCCAGCGCAAAACGGCCCGCCCTTTCGCGCCGTTCCCGTTTCGGCATGCCGGCCGCCGCAAGGCCGTAGGCGATATTGTCGATAAGCGTCATCCACGGCAGCAGCCTCGGCTCCTGAAACACCAGACCCTGCCGGCGATAATGGCGGTGCACGCGACCGCGAACAGGATCGATGATACTAGCCGCGATCTGCAAAATCGTCGTCTTGCCGCTGCCGGAGGGGCCAAGCAGCGCCACGGTTTCCCCCGACGCTATGCCGAGATCGAAATTCTCGAACAGGCTGCGACCGAGAAAGGCGTGGCCGACATGTTCGAAACGCAGGATGGAACGGTCGCTCATCGTTTGACACCCCATGGCAGCCCGGCGGCGCGCCAGCGTTCCAGCGCCTCGCGCAGCAGATGCAGCAGGCCGTAATCGGTCAGCAGCGCCAGCGCGACGGTGATGGTGAGCCAGGCGCTGACCTGCGCGATGTCGAACAGCGCGCGTGCAGTGGCCAGTTCGCCGCCAATGCCGCCGGAATTCGAAAGGAGCTCGGCCATGACGGTTACTTTCCACGCGCTTCCGGCCGTCGTCGTCCAGGCCGGGAAGAGGTAGGAGAGCACATGCGGCATGGTGACGGTGCGCAGCCGGTAAAACCATGGAGCGCCGAAGGCCTGCGCCATCACCTCCAGCTGACGGTCCCGCTTGGCGACACCTTCCAGCGCACCGGCAAAGGACACGGGAGCCGAGGCGATGATGACGGTCATGACAGCCGTGCCCCCCGACGAGCCGAACCAGATGAGCGCAAGCACGATCCAGCCGATGGGCGGCACGCCGAGCAGAACGGTAACGACAGGCTTCATCAACCGCATGGCCGCGAAGGAATAGCCCGCCAGCACGCCCGCCACCGTGCCGATGCCGGCGGCGATGGCGAAACCGGCCAGGGCCCTGACGGCGCTCTGCGACAGGATGGCGAAGAAATCCGGCCGCGCTGCCAGAAGCCCCATTGCCGTGAAGGTCTCACCGGGCGAAGGCAGGATGAAGGAGCCATAAATCTCATGCCCGGCCTGCCAGGCGGCGAGAAAACAGAAAATACCTGAAAGCCCGGCCCAGCCCGCCCAGAGATAGCGGCCCATCCAGCCAAGACTTTCGAGAATGCGGTTCATGCCTGCTACACCAGATAAAACCCGTCATCCGGCCGCCGGCCGCCGATGATTGCCGGGTCGGCCCTGGCAAGCTCATCGTAAAACGCCTCGAGATCGGCGCGCGCAGCGCTCGCCTTCAGGGCGCACAGATGACTTGTCGGAAAGGAGGCGGCGATGATTTCCGGCGGGAAACCCAAGGCATCGGCGGCCGCAGCTGCCGCCGTCTTCGGATCGGCTACGGCGCTGGCGAGCGCTGTCTCCATGGCGTCCTGCAGAGCCTCTATACCGGCCCTGCCGAGTTTTTGCTGGACTGGCGATGTCAAGGCGAGGCCGGCCTGTGGAATTTCAGCCTTGCCCGCCACCTTCGCCCATTCCCGCTGGATATCGATGGTGCGATGGACGGTCATGAAAAACGACTTCGCCTTGATGACCACGGCGGTCGCGGCCGGCTCGCTCAGCAGGGCGGCATCCACCCGTCCCGTCAGCAGCAATTGCACGGCTTCTGGCGGCGAAGCGGCATATTCCAGCTTGATGTCACCGAGCTTCAGGCCGTTTTCGGCAACAAGGCGGCGCAGCACGAAATCGGGCATGTCGTTCTTGAACGGCAAAGCGAGGGTCTTGCCGGAAAGGCTCTGCAGGGAGTTCAACGTCCCGTCTTTCGAAACGATATAGAGCAGGCCCGTGGTCAGCACGTTCAACAGCGCGAGGCCGAGACCGCGATTGTGGAGATTGGCGACGCCGTAGCTCGGCATCACCACCGCCCCCATGGAACCGGAGGCGACGGCGGCGCGCATTTCATCCGGCGTTTTCCAGGCTTTGAAGACCGCTCCGGGTGCAACATCCTTCAGGAACCCGCCCTTTACCGCATGGGCCAGCACGGCGGAGGGCGCGGCAGGAGGACCATAAAAGGTGAGTGGCGTTTCCGCCTTCGCAACATGCGGTGCGGCAAGTGTCGCGACCGCGAGCCCGGAAAAGGCTGAAAGAGCCTGACGGCGGGTGAGATGGGCCATGGTCCTGATCCTTTCGCGCCGGAAGCGCCATGATGCGCGTGACGCCCGCTCAGACCGTTTTCCGGTCCCGGCGCGTCACCACCCGGAAATGACATTTTGCAAGCGCCCGCTCTTTGCGCAGGATCAAACAGGGCCGAAAACAGGGATTATTCACCCTTCCTGAGTGAGAGCGCGTCCCGCAGGAGCCGCGAGCCCTCCTGAGCGGCGGCGGCGATATCGAGAAACATCAGGCTTGCGGTTTCAACCACACCTTGATCCACCGTGTCGTCTTCGGCGAAATCGCAGAGCATCTCGGTCAGGAGCGCGATCTTGCGACGCTCCTCGCGGGCGGCGGCCAGAAGCTTGACGATATTGCGCTGGCGCTCAAAATCCTCGAGTTCGCGCAGCGCCTCGTGCACCCTGTCGCGGCAGCCGCAATCAAGCGCGCTCTGCAAGACAATGTCGCGCACCAGATGGATTGCCGCCGCGATATCCGCTCCGCCCGGCGTCGCTGCGGACAGCGTTTGCTCACTTTGCCTGTTCGTCGTCATGCATTCACCCCATGCGCCGTGTTGCGGGCACGGGCGATCCAGGCCGCCCCTTCCTGCCCGTGGTGAAAACCATTGGAAAAGGGCACGTCCGGATAGATTTGCCCGAGACGTGCAAGACCGTCCTCCGCCTCCCGCCTGCCGGCCAGAACATCGTGATGGATTTGCGCCACCGCAACCATATCGCAGTCCTGCGGCGACAGCCGGAAGCGGGAAATGCCGGCGGCGGCCAGATCCTGCAATTCGCCAAGCAGCGACTGGCAGGTATGCGACACGGTCTGCACGCCGTTCAGCGCCAGAAACGACTGCCGGTCGAGCGTGCGTACCGGCAATCCATCCGGATCGTCACCGCAGACGAACTGGCAATTATCCTTGATATTGCCCTTGGCGCGGGCATGGGCACAGCGCGCCGAAATGGCGAGCGGCAGGCGGCCAAAGGCGAAGATTTCGAAGTCCACATCAGGCGTCTGCGCCACGATGCGCTCCACCGAGGTCATCGGCAGTTCCGGCGGCAGGCATATGGCGCTCGCGCCGCGAGACGACAGCAACCGCGCGGTCGCGGCATTATAGACATTCACCATTGGCCCGACGACATGCGGCGTGCCGTGCAGCATGCCGAGCGCGGAAAGATCGTTCGCCTCGACCGGATAGGGACTGTCTGCGATCAGGCCGCGCAGGTGGCGACTTTCCCGCTCCAGCGTCACCAGTGAAAGCGTCGAGAGGATCACCCGTTTTCCCGCACTCTCCAGCCGCTCGATCACCTCTGCCAGATGCGGCTCGGTGAAATGAAACCGTTTGGAGCAGACGGTTTCACCGAGATAGACATGGCTGACGGGCGCTTCATCGGCGATGCGGAAATAGAAATCACGCCATTTCTCACCCTGCCAGAGATAGAGGACCGGGCCGAGCGCCAATGTGGCTTTTGCGGGTTTTGCCATCGCCGTCATCTCCAGCGTTTCTCATAAGCACCGACGGTGGTGCGCTGGCCTTCGCTCAGGAGCCGGAGGCGGGAAAGCAGCCTGCCACGCTCTTCAGCACCGGCAGCAAGCGCCCGGTGCAGGGTGGAAACCACTTCCGCCACATAGGCCTTGCCGCGCTGGCGGCCCTCGATCTTCAGCGCGCTGACGCCCGCCTCGCGCAAGGCATCGATCTGGTCCATCACGTCAAGCGACACCGGATCTTCGAAGGCATAGGACCTGTAATCGGCAATCTCGAAACGGCCCTTGCACAGCGTCGGGTAACCGGCCGCCTCGCCGGCGGGAAAACGGTTGATGGTATAATCGCCAAGTTCCGATACCAGCTCCTGCCCGTCCTGCCGGTAGCGGACATGGCTTGCCGGCGAGCAGACGCCGTTCATGTTGGGTGACTTGCCTGTGGCGTAGGAGGATAGCGAGCAGCGCCCCTCCGCCATGACGCAGAGACCGCCGAACACGAAGATTTCGATCTCACAGCGGATTTGCCGCGCCAGCCGGGCGATGTCGGGGATAGTCAGGGTGCGCGGCAGCACCACACGTTTCGCGCCGAAGGCATCGACGAGGAAATTCACCGCATCCGCATTGGAGGCGGAGGCCTGCACGGAGACGTGGATACGTTGCTGCGGATGATGTTCCGCCACATGCGTCATCAGGCCGAAATCGGCAAGGATAAGCGCGTCCGCTCCCGCCTTCACGGCATCGGCCGCGCCGCGATACCAGATATCCTCATGCCCGGCGCGCATGAAGGTGTTGAGCGCCACGAAGGTCTGCACGCCGCGCTTTTTCGAGTAAACGATGGCCTCGGCGAGTTCCTCGCGGGAAAAATTAAGGCCGGGGAAATTGCGGGCATTGGTTTCATCGCGAAACCCGCAATAGACGGCATCCGCCCCGGCATCCACGGCCTCACGAAAGGCGGCGGGCGTTCCCGCAGGACAGATCAGTTCCATGCCTCACCTCCCCGTGTTTCGGATAGAACATGGCCGCGCAGGCGGTTCGCAAGGCCCGTTACCATCGGCGCGAAAGGTCCGGCAAACGCACCGAGATCGCGCGGCAGATCGATGCCGCTATCATCGAGCGCATTGCGCAACGCCAGCATCGCCTCCATATCGCCGGTGACGCTGAGATCGCGCGAGAAGAACAGCGCATCGGCATCCTGCCGCCCCTCCATCAGCGCAAGCAGCATGAAGAGCGGTCCCTCGACCGCCGCGTCCGTCTTGGGCAGGCGGGCCTTGCGGCTGACGGTGATGGCGGGACCTGCCGGCTCGACCATGAAGGCGAAGGGGAGATCGACGGGCAGAAAGGCGTAGCGCTTGCCACGATGTTCGCCGAGCCGGACGAACATATCCGGGTGCCGTTTCATGACCTGCGCCAGCATCGCCGCCGTCGCTCGCTGCACCACGGCAATGGGCAGAAAATTCATGGGGCGGGCGATGGCGGCGGGAAAAGGTCTCATGAAAGGTCCTGTCGGCTCAGTTGCGGGCGGCAACCTAACCGCAGCGCGAGGATGGCGGTTTGAGCGAACGCAAAGACAGGGAAATTTTCGGGTGCGCCTTCACAAAAGCCGCTATAAATCATTTACTTGCCAAGCGAAGGAGGCCGCCCGTGTCCGATTTAAGGGTCAAACGGATTTACGAACCCGCCAGCGACGATGACGGCGCGCGCATTCTGGTGGACAGGCTGTGGCCGCGCGGCATGAGCAAGGAAAACGCAAAGCTTTCCCTGTGGATGAAGGAAATCGCGCCCAGCAACGAATTGCGCAAGAACTTCTCCCATATGCCGTCTCGCTTTGAGGAATTCACCCGGCATTATCATGAGGAGCTTTCGGCCAATCCCGATGCCGTGGCACACATGAAGGAACTGATGGCGAAGGGCCGGGTCACGCTGCTTTATGCCGCCCACGATACCGAACACAACCACGCCCTGGTTCTCGCCGACTATCTTCGTTCGCACTGAGCCGCATTTGCGGCAGCGCAAGGACATGCCGCACTGGCGCCTGCAAACAGGCGGCATGAGAGACGAAGAAACAGAAACGAGACCCATCCGCACCGCCGATCTGCGCGGTTTCATCCGGCTGCTGGAAGAACGTGGGCAGCTGCGGCGAATTCGTCAGCCGGTTTCGCTGGTGCACGAAATCACTGAAATCCACCGCCGCGTGCTCGCCGATGGCGGGCCGGCGCTGCTTTTCGAGCAACCTGTCGACCATGAGGGCAAGGTGCGGGACATGCCGCTGCTTGCCAATCTGTTCGGCACGCGGCAGCGCATCGAATGGGGGCTCAGGCTGGAAACCGGCGGCCTGCCCTCGCTTGGACAAAAGCTCGCCGAATTGCGCGAGCCGCAGCCGCCGAAATCCATGGCCGAGGCATGGGGTAAGCTGCCTTTGCTGCGGGCAGCACTTTCCATGCGGCCACGCAACATCTCGCGCGCGCCGGTGCAGGAAAGGGTGCTGACGGATGATGCGGTCGACCTTGCCTGCCTGCCGGTGCAATGGTGCTGGCCAGGCGAGCCGGCCCCGCTCATCACCTGGCCGCTGGTCATCACCCGTTCGCCTGACGATCCCGACGATATCAATGTCGGCATCTACCGCATGCAGGTGTTGGGACCGGACAGGGCGATCATGCGCTGGCTGGCGCATCGCGGCGGCGCGCATCACCACCGGTTGTGGCGTGCGCGCGGGCTGGATATGCCTGTTGCCGTCGCCATTGGGGCCGATCCTGCCACCATTCTCGCCGCCGTGATGCCGCTTCCCGACCATATCAGCGAGCTTGGCTTCTCCGGCCTGCTGCGCGGCTCGAAAAGCCGCATCGCAAAGGCATTGACGGTGCCGATGCCGGTGCCCGCCAATGCCGAAATCGTGCTGGAAGGCACCGTTTCGGCAACGGAAACGGCACTTGAAGGCCCCTATGGCGACCACACCGGCTATTATAATTCGGTCGAATCCTTTCCGGTCATGACGCTGTCGGCGATCACCATGCGCCGCGATCCGATCTATCTTTCCACCTATACCGGCCGGCCGCCGGATGAACCTTCGGTTCTCGGCGAAGCCATGCTCGAGATTTTCCTGCCGCTCGTGAAAAAGCAGTTTACGGACATCGTCGATCTGTGGATGCCGCCGGAGGCCTGTTCCTACCGCGTCATGGTCGCATCCATCGACAAGCGTTACCCGGGACAGGCAAAGCGGGTGATGATGGGCCTCTGGTCGATGCTGCCGCAGTTCAGCTATGTGAAGCTCATCATTCTGGTCGATCCCGACATTGATGTGCGTAGCTGGGCGGATGTGATCTGGGCGCTCTCCACCCGTTTCGATGCTTCGCGCGATACGACGATCATCGACGATACGCCGATCGATTATCTCGACTTCGCCTCTCCTAAAGCCGGTCTCGGCGGCAAGATGGGACTGGACGCCACCCGCAAGCTGCCGCCGGAGACGGAGCGCGAATGGGGCCGCGTGCTATCCATGACGCCTGACGTGATCGCGAAAGTCGATCTGATGTGGCGCGATCTCGGCCTTGGAGAACGGCCATGACCCCGTGCCGCGTCGTGGTCGGCGTCACCGGCGCCTCGGGCGCCGGCATCGCCCTGCGTATTATCGAGCGCCTTGCCGGGATGAAAAGCGTCGAAATCCATCTCGTCCTGTCGCAATCCGCCGGGCGCACCGTGTTGCATGAGGAAGGGGCGCAAGCCATGGGGCGGATGTTTTCGCTCGCCGGCGTCAATCATTCCATCGACGATATCGGCGCTGCGATTGCCAGCGGCTCTTTCCCGACGGCCGGCATGATCGTCGCCCCCTGCTCCATGCGGACGCTCGCGGCCATTGCAACCGGGTTTTCGGACAATCTCCTCACCCGCGCCGCCGATGTGCATCTGAAGGAACGCCGGAAACTTGTGCTGATGACGCGCGAGACGCCGCTGCATCTCATCCATCTGCGCAACATGTGCACGGTGACGGAGGCTGGCGCCATCGTCATGCCGCCGGTGCCGGCCTTTTACAACAGGCCGCAAAGCGTCGACGATATTATCGACCAGCTCGCCGCCCGCGCCATCGATCAGCTCGGCATCGCTTCCGCGCCGCAGGCGCCGATATGGCAGCCACATATGGTGAAGGCACGCTAAGCGATCAGAGATAGGCCATGGGGTCTGCGCCGAAAAGCATGGCATGGCCGCCGGCCAGCAGCCACCACACCGTCAACCCCGTCAGCGCCGCCGCAAGCAGCATCGGCCCATCCACGGCTATGCGGGTTTTGCCTGTGAGAGCCGCCGCGAAGGGAATCGTAGCGCTTCCGGCAGCCGCCACGTTCCACGCATTCCCCAGTCTTTTCCGCGCACGTTTTTCGGTCATGGCCATTCCGCCCATCGAGAACAGCGCAAAGCCGCCGAACATGATGACGGAGCGCAGATCGCCATTCGGCACGACATGGCCAAGCGACCAGAACAGAAAACCGATAAGCACCGGATGGCGGGTGATACGCACGATTGCTCCCGGCTCCTGCCCCTGCCGCACGGAAATGGAGAGCGGATTGACGCTGAAGAGGCCTGCCAGCACGAAAAACAGGCCAATCGGCGCTGCCAGAAACGTGACATGCGCCTGCCAGGGCGCGACATCCCAGAGCGGAATATAATCGACCGACAGCGCGGCATAAAATACCCAGCCCAACGTCAGAAGCGAGACGGCGGAATAAGCCCCGAAATAGGCGGGCCTGCCGATGGTCGCGATCAGCCGTCCGCGTACGGCAGGTACGGCGGGAATGGAATGCAGCGCCACGAAAAGCGAAAGAGCGGCGACAAGTTCAAGCATGCGACTGTCTTCTCACTGGTTCAGGAACAGCACCGAAGCAATGGCCACGGAGGCAAGCACAGCGGAAACCGCGCCCATGCGCTGCAACACTCCCATACGGTACAACAGCACCGCAAAGCCAATGATAACAGGGGTTGCGACAATCAGCCCGACCTGTGCGTCGTTCATGGGAAGCTCCATTTTTGAGAGTTGCGCTTTGTCAGGACAATAGGGCTTTGCGCGCTCCCTTCTTTGACCGACCGCAAAGAAGCGGGGTTTGAGGACGCCTAAGCGTGGCTTGCTGTTTTACAATTACGGACAAGGCCATGGCGACAAATACGGAAGAGGAAAGCGGAAATCTGCTCCTGTGGATTCTGGTCTGGAGCGAACTTGCCGCCTTCGGCGCTTTGACCGGCGCATTCATCATCGCCTTCGCCCTCAATCCCGATGCATTCGCCGCCGCGCGCCAGCATCTGCAGCCGCAACTTGCCGGTCTCAATACGCTTATATTGCTGGCAAGCGGCTGGCAGGCGGCAGTGGCGGCCAGCCGTCACACCGCGCTGCCGGGCAAAAGGCGGGCGCTTGTCCTTGCCGGTCTGCTGGGCTTCGCTTTCGTCGGTGTGAAGCTCCATGAATATTCCACCGAAATCGCCTTCGCGTCCGATCCCGCCTATGACGCATTCTTTGAGCTTTATTTCCTGCTCACCGGCTTCCACCTGCTGCATGTCGTCTTCGTGGCGATCCTGCTGTTCATCGTGGCCTGCTGGCCGAAAAACGAGAACATCACGCTGGTGACGACGCTGTGGCATGTCATCGATCTGGTCTGGATCGTCATCTTTCCCGTCGTTTATCTGGTTTGACATCATGATCCATCGCACCTCCCGCCAGCTTGCAAGAAGCTTCGCAGCACTCGCCATTCTCGTTCTCGCCGGCACGGCCGTCATCATATCGTGGAAGGCGGCGTTTCTGCCGCCGGTCGCAGCCGCCTGCCTGATGCTGCTTTTCGCGCTCATGAAATCCAGACGCGTCATCGACGACTTTCTGGGCTTTCGGAAAGAGCGCGGCCTGCTGCGCGCCGCCCTTCTGGCATGGCCCGCCATCTTCGCCGCCGCAGCCCTTTTGCGGGCATTCGTCCAGGGCATTTTGTCACTCTGAAAAAGCCGGCGGCACCACCTCTCCCGTTGTTTGCCAAAAGGCAAAGAACGCCCGCGGCCAACGGCTAGAAAGGGTTCAGGCCCCACCGCATTCCGCCAGCCCGCTGGCAAATCCCGGCATGAGGGTTCGATCAAGCCAGTCCGCATAAGCGGTCTTCCGGATGGAAAGGACCATTGGCATGGCAGAACGCCTGACCAAAACAGGAGCGCGAAACGTCTTTTACGGCGGCTCCATCTTCTTCTTTGTCATATTCGTCGGGCTGACCGCCCATAGCCATTATTACATGCGCACCACCTCGACGGATGAAAGCACGCTGACGGAAAGCGTCGCACGCGGCAAGCACGTGTGGGAGAAAAATTCCTGCATCAACTGTCACACGCTTCTCGGCGAAGGCGCCTATTTCGCGCCCGAACTCGGCAATGTCTGGAAGCGCTATGGCGGCGTGGAAGACAAGCAAGCGGCGCGCGATTCCATCAAGGGCTGGATGGCCGCCCAGCCCACCGGCATCGAGGGCCGACGCCAGATGCCGCAGTTCAATCTCACCGAACAGGAACTCGATGATCTCGTCGACTTCCTCGAATGGACGAGCCGGATCAAGACGCAGAACTGGCCGCCGAACGAGGCGGGTTGAGGTGGACGGCAAGGAGATGACGAGATGAAATACCAGACACAAAAAGTCGCCATGCTGTATTTTTACGGCGCAATCGGGCTGTTCGTGGCGCAGATCCTGTTCGGCGTCGTCGCCGCCACGATCTACGTGCTGCCCAATACGCTTTCCGAGCTTCTGCCCTTCAACATCGTGCGCATGATCCACACCAACGCCCTTGTGGTGTGGCTGCTGATGGGCTTCATGGGCTCGACCTTCTACCTGCTGCCGGAAGAGACGGAAACGGAGCTTTACAGCCCGAAACTCGCCATCGCGCAGTTCTGGATCTTTCTGGTGGCCGCAGCCGTTGCGGTGGTCGGATATATGTTCCGCATCCATGAAGGCCGCGAATTCCTCGAGCAGCCCTTCGCCATCAAGGTCGGCATCGTCCTCGTCGTCCTGATGTTCCTGTTCAACATCACAATGACGGCGCTGAAGGGCCGCAAGACCACTGTTATCAACATCCTGCTCTTCGGTCTCTGGGGTCTGGCGATCTTCTTCCTCTTCGCCTTCTACAATCCCATGAACCTGGCGCTCGACAAGATGTACTGGTGGTATGTCATCCATCTTTGGGTGGAAGGCGTGTGGGAACTGATCATGGCCTCGATCCTCGCCTTCCTGATGATCAAGCTCAACGGCATCGACCGCGAAGTGGTGGAAAAATGGCTCTATGTCATCGTCGGCCTTGCCCTCTTCTCGGGCATCCTCGGCACCGGACACCACTATTACTGGATCGGCGCGCCCGGTTACTGGCAATGGATCGGCTCGCTCTTCTCGACGCTGGAAGTGGCCCCCTTCTTCACCATGGTCATCTTCACCTTCGTCATGACCTGGAAGGCCGGCCGCAAGCATGAGAACCGCGCGGCACTGCTCTGGTCGATCGGCTGCTCGGTCATGGCCTTCTTCGGTGCCGGCGTCTGGGGCTTCCTGCATACGCTGTCGTCGGTGAATTACTATAGCCACGGCACGCAGCTCACCGCTGCTCACGGACACCTCGCCTTCTTCGGCGCCTATGTGATGCTGAACCTCGCCATGATGGCCTATGCCGTGCCGGAAATGAGAAAGCGCGCGCCTTACAATCAGTGGCTTTCGATGACGAGCTTCTGGGTGATGTGCACGGCCATGTCGGTGATGACCTTCGCGCTGACCTTTGCCGGCGTGGTGCAGATCCAGCTACAGCGCGTCATGGGCGAAAGCTTCATGGATGTGCAGGACCATCTGGCGATCTTCTACTGGATCCGCCTCGGCTCGGGTTTCGCGGTTCTCATTTCGGCGGCCATGTTCATCTGGGCAATCCTGGTCCCGGGCAAAGAAAAACAGGGTGGCGTTGCCCGCCTCGTGCAGCCCGCCGAATGAGAAAACGGACCGGCTCTCCTTTTCCCCCGGAGAGCCGGTTCCTTACCATCAAACATGGAGATGACCATGAACACCCTCTTCCGCCCGACGCCGCCGCCCTTACCAGATGCCCCCTTCTACACGCCGCTCGGCAATGAATGCGTGCTGTTCGAAAGCGCCTGGGTGCGGCAATTGCCGCTTCTGCTGAAAGGCCCGACAGGCTGCGGCAAGACCCGTTTCGTCAGCCATATGGCGGCGAAACTCGGCCTGCCGCTTTCGACAGTTTCATGCCACGACGACCTTGCCGCCGCCGACCTGACCGGCCGTTACCTGCTGAAAGGCGGTGAAACCGTGTGGATGGACGGCCCGCTGACACGCTCGGTGCGACAGGGCGGCATATGTTACCTCGACGAGATCGTCGAGGCGCGCAAGGATGTGGCCGTCGTGCTGCATCCGCTTACCGACGACCGCCGCATCCTGCCGCTGGAGCGCACCGGCGAGGTTCTGCAAGCGCCCTCCGGCTTCATGCTCGTCGTGTCCTACAATCCCGGCTACCAGAACCTGCTGAAAAGCCTGAAGCCCAGCACCCGACAGCGTTTCGTCGCCATTGAATTCGACTTTCTGCCCAAGGAACAGGAAATCGCCGTCGTTTCGCATGAAAGCGGGCTCGATGCGCGCGATGTCGAGCCGCTCGTCGATCTCGCCCACCGGCTGCGCGGCCTGAAGGGTCACGATCTGGAAGAGGGCGTCTCCACCCGCCTGCTCGTCTATTGCGCCAGCCTCATCGATACCGGCCTTCCCGCCCGCCAGGCCGTGCGCGCGGCGATGATCGAGCCGCTGACCGACGAGCCTGACGTGAAGGCCGCGCTGCATGAAGTCGCGGATGCGATCATCCGATAGGGCGCATTTATATCCATCTCGGATTGCGCGGCGTGGCCCGCGCATTCCGGCCCGATGCCATGAGGATAAACCATGCTGGACTTTCTGGAACTGGAAGAAACCGTCGGCCGCGCCTGGCACAGGCTGATCGGCGAAACCGGCACATGGCTGCGCTTTCCAGATCATGCCGTGAAGCTGGAGGACATGCAGGCCGTGCTGGCCATCTGTTTCCGCGGTTTTGGCGGTGAACATGCGGTGCAGATCGCCCCGGCGCGCGCGCGCACCTCCACGCACCGGCTGAGGCTTCGCCAGCGCATGGGCCTTGGAGAGGAGAAACTGGCCCAGCCAGGCCGCGATCACGCCACGCTGATGCTGCCGCCGGTGCTCGATCTGTTTCCCGACCGCCGCCTCAACCGCGATCTCTATCTCTGGCTCGCGGCCGCCATGGCGATGATGCCGCTTCAACCGGTCATGGTCGCCGACCCGCTGCGCAACGATCTTGCCCGGCTCGACCGCGCCGCAGAACTGGCGGAAGCTGTCATCCGTGCCTTCGCCGGAATGAAGACCCGTTATCGGCGGCTTTGCGCTGCCCTGCTCGCGGTGCGCCAGAAGCGGCCGCTGCCGCAGGCCGAGCAGCAGGTGGAACAACGAGTGCTCTCCATGCTGGCGGAAGCGGCGGGGATCGAGGGCCACACACCGCCCGCCGGCTTCCCGGTCAAAGCGCCGCCGCGCTACCTGCCCATGCTGCCGGTTCCGCTCTGGCCGGACACGCTGCTGCGCGAAACCTCCGAGGCGCGGCAGGGCGAAGACCAGCCGGCGGCGAGCGCCGCGCCGCAGGGGGCGGAAGCGGCCCGCCATATCGCCGTGCGTGAAAAGGCGGAGAACCGGCAGACCGAGCGAAGCCCCTTCATCCTCAACCGTTTCGAAAAGATCCTTGCCATGGCCGAGATGGTCAATGTCGACCGTCCCGGTGACGACAGCGACGATGCCGACGGCAGTGCGGCCGACGAGTTGGACGACATGACGCTTGGAGAAAGAAAGGGACGTCCTTCCGCCCGCTTCCGCTTCGATCTCGACCTGCCGCCCGAAGCGCTGGATCATACGCCGCTGACGGCGGAACTGACCTATCGCGAATGGGATTATCGCAGTGGCACCTACCTCGCCGACCATTGCCGGGTCATCGCCTCCCGTGCGAAGGGTGCTGAGACGGCACCGGAACCCGACCCGGACACCAAGAGCCTTATCCGCCGGGTCAGGCGGCAGTTCGAGGTACTGAGGCCACGTCACGAAATGCTGCGAGCCCAGCTTGACGGCAACGATCTCGATCTTGACGCGGTGGTGCGCGCCAGAAGCGACATCGCCGCCGGCGGACAGGGCAGCGACCGCATTCATATGGCAAGCCGCCCGCAGGCGCATGATCTTGCCGTGACGATCCTCGTCGACGTATCGCTGTCGACCGACGCCTGGTTCGACAATCGCCGAGTGCTGGACGTGGAAAAGGAAGCGCTGCTGGTGCTTGCCCACGGGCTTTCCGCCTGCGGTGACAGTCACTCGATCCTGACCTTCACCTCACGCCGCCGCTCCTGGGTGCGAGTGGAGACAGTGAAGGATTTCGATGAACCGATGGGCCACACTATCGAGCGTCGCATCGCGGCGCTGAAGCCCGGCTTCTACACCCGCATCGGTCCCGCCATCCGCCACGCCAGCGCCAAGCTGCATGAAAGACCGGAGCGCCGCAAGCTGCTTCTGTTGCTGACGGATGGCAAGCCGAACGATGTCGATCATTATGAAGGTCGCTTCGCCATCGAGGACAGCCGCCGTGCCGTTTCCGAGGCAAGGCGCTCGGGCGTCAGCGTCTTCGGGGTGACTGTCGACAGCAAGGCGCAGTCCTATATTCCGGCCATGTTCGGCCAGAACGGTTATGCCATCGTCAGCAGGATAGCGAAGCTGCCATCGGCGCTGCCGGCAATCTATCGCAGCCTTGCCGGCTGAAGCCTGTCGCGCAAACAGACCTGACGAATCTCAGGTTTATTTGCGCGGCGACAATGTCTCCCAACCGCACGGCGGATAGGTTTTTCCAGTCCGCCGGCCGGCCGCACCGCCGGACATAGTTTCATCCGCGGCCGTGGAGCCAGCCTATGTCCGAAGCCCAAACTGCAACCAATATCGATGTGCGCATCATTCCGCACCGCGAACGCCATCCGCGCATTTTCGGCGCGCTCGGCGCATTGGCTCAAGGGCAATCGCTGCAGATCACCAGCGATCATGATCCCCGTCCGCTGCTTTATCAGCTTGCCACCAATTTCCCCGGTGAATTCGGCTGGGAATATCTCGAACAGGGTCCTGAAGTCTGGCGTCTCGATATCGGCCGGCTGGAAGAACAGGCCGAAGGTTCCGAGGACGATATGTCCGGCTGCGAATGCTGCTGCGGATCCGAGCATTGACCCCAGCGCCTGCGGCATGGTGAAAAGACCTCTGGCGGACGGCTCATGCCGCCGCCAGCCGACTAACGAGGTGAAGCAATGACGGAAATGATCAGGGAACTCGATGTCCGGCCGCTTTTGCAGAGCGGCGGCGAGCCCTTTCCGGCAATCATGGAAGCCGTGGCCGGGCTTGCGCCGGGTGAGGCGCTGCGATTATTGGCCACCTTCCGGCCCGTTCCGCTGTTCAAGGTCATGGCCGAGCGCGGTTTCAACCATCAGGTCCGGGAAATCGGCGGCGGCGACTGGGAAGTGCTGTTTACGCCGCAATCCAGTGAAGCCGAGCAGATTTCCGTTTCACCGGCGCTTGCGGGCAACGCAGAGGAGCCGCAGATATGGCCCGACCCGGTCACCTATCTCGATCTCAGCGACGAGGCGACCGAGGGTCAGACGAGCCGTACGCTTGCCGCACTTGACCGTCTTCCCCCGGGTGCCGTGATCTTCGTGCTGATGCCGCAGGAACCGACCTTCCTCTACCCGGAGCTTCTGGCCCGGGGCCATCAATGGGCCGGTAATTTCGACGAGGCGCGCACGGCGTTTCGCATCTTCATCCGCGCCGGGGCCGGTGCACATTAAACCATCGGGTATCCTCGATAGCGAAACGCCCCGGAAATTGCTTCCGGGGCGTTTCGTTTTGGCGGTTTAGCAACGAACCCGACTACGCTTTCAGCGGTTTGCGCTCACGCATCAGTATCGGCCCGTATTCAACGCAGAAGAGACCGAAACCCACGATCCAGAGAAGCGCCGAGCAGGCGTAAAGATGCATCATGGCGCCGGGGAAGAACTCGGCTGTAGGTCTCAGCAGCGCGCAGGTGATCAGCGCCACATAAGCGGCAATAGTGACCCTGCTGGCCGCAAGCTTGCGTCCGGTGTGGCCAAGGCTTGCTCTCGTCATGACCGCAAGCATCATGCAGGCGATGACGCCGACGGTGAAGACATGCAGGACGGAGCGCGTGTCCATCACGTCAAGCGCCGCCAGCGCTATGGTGATGAAACCGACGGGAATGAAGGCATAGGCCACATGCAGCACCACCAGCACCTGCTCCGGCCAGGTCGTCCAGCCGCGCCAGCGAATGAGACGCACGGCGTGCATGAATGCCGCCAGAAGTGCTGTGGGCACGACCGCCATGCTCTCGGGCTCTATTGTCCAGACGGCCAGCGCCGCGATGCCGGTGAGGATGGCGGCGGTATCGAAGCCGTTATAGGGAACCGGGAAATCCGTGCGGCCGAAACGGTTCAGCCAGTTGCGGGTAAAACTCGGCACGATGCGGCCGCCGACGATGATGACAAGAACCGTATAGGCCGAGACCGCAAGGCGGGTCGCGATCTGGCTATGATCGCCCCCAATCGCCGCAACGTGGAATATGATGTTGGCAACGGAAAGCGCCAGCAGCCCGCCCAGCACCTTCAGATCTTTCCATTTTCGCCCGGCAATGACCTCACGCGCGCAGATCGTGAGAAGTGCCGGCAGGAAAAGCCCGTCGACGGCTGCGGCGGTGACCACGCCCACCTGATCCGGCACAAGCAGCAAAAGCCGGCCGGCGCACCAGAGCGCAAACAGCCACACCAAGGGTTTGCCCGACACCGGCAGCCGCCCCGTCCAGTTCGGCACGGCCGTCAAAAGAAAGCCGGCCAGCACCGCCGAAGCGAAACCGAACAGCATCTCATGGGCATGCCAGTTCGGCGCGCCATAATCCCCGCCAAGGTCGATGAAGCCGGAAAGGGCTGCGATCCACAACACCATCGCCACGATGGCCCAGAGGGCGCCGCCGAGGAAAAACGGCCGGAAGCCGTAAGAAAAGATAACCGGGCCGGTGCGCGCCAGCCCTCTTGGAATGCCGCCCTTTGGCCGGCTGCGCCCTTGGGTGAGAACGGTTTCGCTGCCACTCATTATAATGCTCCTTGCTTGGTCTTGACATATGTCTAGACGCAAGCCCGTCCGGCTTCTTTGCGAACAGGCAAAGAGGCGGTGCGACGCTTCCACACCGGCCTTCAGCCGCCTGCCAAAATGTCGCAGGGTGCCGAAAGCGAAGTTTGCTCCATCTCAAATTGTATTTCCGCCCCTCCGCTACAAATGCTGTGACAGAGCGAAACATGCTCTGCCCCAAGAGGGATAGGAGAAGAATGATGACGGAAACCTTCCACATCACACGGCGTAATATTCTCGCAGGCGCAGCATTTGCAGGGGCTATAGCTCCCGTCATCATGCCATCGGCAGCGAGCGCGGCAGAGGAAAAGAAGGCCGCAGCCAAGCCATTGACGAGCGCGGAGATTGCAGCGCTGCCTCGCGTAAAGGTTGATCTCGTCAAGCCGCCCTTCGTGCACGCCCACACGCAGAAAGCCGAAGGCGGACCGAAGATCGTCGAGTTCACGCTGACGATCAAAGAGCAGAAGATGGTTCTCGACGACAAGGGCACCGAGGTCCACGCCATGACCTTCAACGGCTCGGTTCCCGGCCCCTTGATGGTGGTGCATCAGGACGACTATGTCGAACTGACCCTCATCAACCCCGATAGCAACGAGCTGCAGCACAATATCGATTTCCACTCGGCCACCGGCGCGCTCGGCGGCGGCGGGCTCACCATCGTCAACCCCGGCGAAAAGGCGATCCTGCGCTTCAAGGCCACCAAGGCCGGCGTCTTCGTCTATCACTGCGCACCTCCCGGCATGGTGCCGTGGCACGTCACCTCGGGCATGAATGGCGCGATCATGGTGCTGCCGCGTGAGGGCCTGACGGACGGCCACGGCAAGGAGCTTGTTTATGACAAGGTCTATTATGTCGGCGAGCAGGACTTCTACGTTCCCCGCGACGAGAACGGCAATTTCAAGAAATATGAAAGCGCCGGCGACGCCATGGCCGACACGCTGGAGGTGATGCGCAAGCTGACGCCGAGCCACATCGTCTTCAACGGCGCAGTCGGCGCCCTGACGGGGGAACACGCCCTTCAGGCCGCCGTTGGCGAGAAGGTGCTGATCGTTCATTCGCAGGCGAACCGTGATACCCGCCCGCACCTCATCGGTGGCCATGGCGATTATGTCTGGGCGACGGGCAAGTTCCGCAACCCGCCGGATCTCGACCAGGAAACCTGGTTCATTCCCGGCGGCACGGCAGGCGCTGCCTTCTACACCTTCGAGCAGCCCGGCATCTACGCTTATGTCAACCACAACCTCATCGAAGCCTTCGAGCTGGGTGCAGCCGCTCACTTCAAGGTGACGGGTGAGTGGAACAACAACCTGATGCAGGCGGTGCTCGCCCCCTCGAGCATCTGACGCAAACCGGAGCGCGCCGCCGCCAGCGGTCGCGGCACGCTCCCCCTTCTGCTATGCGGCCTGAAAGCAGGTCCGAACTTTGGCGTCTTCTTGACGCAGGCAGGTTCCCATGGGCATTCCCGGCAACAGCCATTTCCCAAATGCCGTCTCGCTTCTTTTGCCGCTCTCGCTTGCCGCGCTGCTGGCGACGGCCATCGGTTTTCAGTCCGGGATCATCCGCAGCGGCGCCGATCCACGCGCTGCCATAATCGCTCCGCAGGTCGTCACAGTGCCCGCCGGACATTTCACCTACCGGGCGGAGGGCGAATATTTCCGCAATGGTTATGCCGTCGATGGCCCGATGATCGACGTGACGATGCGGCAAAATCTGACGATCATGAAATATCAGGTATCGAGCGCGGATTATGCGCGCTGTGTGGCCGAAGGCAGCTGTCAGCAGCCGGAACCCGGCTTTGCCGCCCCCGTCGACGGCGCGATACCGGCAACCGGCATCAGCCAGGATGACGCCCGCGCTTATGCGGCGTGGCTGAGCGAACGGACAGGCGCTGTCTGGCGCCTGCCGAGCGATGCCGAACTTGCTTTTGCCGCCGGGTCGCTTTTCCCGGATGAGACGCTCGGCGTGGCTGCGGATAGCGAAAACCCCGCTTTGCGCTGGCTGGCGGATTACGAGCGGCAGACCAGCCGCAAGGCGTCGGGCAATCCCGTTCCGCAATCTTATGGCAGCTTCGGTGAAAACGAATATGGCCTTACCGATTTCGGCGGCAATGTCTGGGAATGGACCTCCAGCTGCAGCCACCGTGTGACGCTCGGCAAGGATGGCGATGTAGTCGATACCGTCGCCTCCTGCGGCATTCCCGTCGCTTCGGGAAAACACCGGGCGGCGATGAGCGCCTTCGTCAAAAACCCGAAAAGCGGCGGCTGCGCCGTCGGCGTGCCGCCGGACAATCTGGGGTTCCGGCTGGTGAGGGATACGCGCTGGTATGCGCCGCTTCTAGAAAGCTTGGCGCAGCTGCGCTGTTTTCTTGATAATCGTCAATAAAAACAATTGGTTGATTCATATCATTTGATCTTCTTCGGCCCGTGATAGTGCTGTATTGTGAGGATACAGAAGAGGCCGACACCCGGGGTGCCCATTGCGGGAACCAGGGCGGCGGCCAATCACCGGAGAGGGTGCAAGTGAAGATTGACCGAAGCGTCATCCGGTCGCTGGCCTTGTTTGCCAAGATGGCCGACGATGAGCTGGACGGGCTGCTGACCCACGCCACATCCCGGCTGGTGCCGCCGGGCGAAGCCATTTTCGAGCAGGGCCAGCCGGCAACGCATTTCTTCCTGCTTATCCACGGCCGCCTGAAGGTGACGCAGGTGACCCATGACGGCCAGCAGATCATCGTGCGCGTTGTGCATCCCGGTGATCTCTTCGGTTTCGCAAGAGCGCTGCAACGGTCCGATTATCCCGGCACCGCCACGACGGCAGCCGAAAGCGTCATCCTGTCGTGGCAGACGGACCTCTGGCCGCAATTCGTCGAACAGAACCCGCATCTTGCCGTCTCCGCCATGCAGACGATCGGCCAGCGTCTCGAGGAAGCCCATACGCGCATCCGCGAAATGTCGACGCAGGAAGTGGAGCGCCGGGTGGCCCATGCCGTGTTGCGCCTTTCGCAGCAGGCGGGACGTAAAGAGGTGGACGGCATCCGCATCGACTTTCCGATTTCGCGTCAGGATATAGCCGAAATGACCGGCACGACACTGCACACCGTTTCCCGCATCCTCAGCAGTTGGGAGAGCAAGGGGCTGGTGCAGGGCGGGCGGCAGAAGCTTCTGGTCTGCAATCTGCCGGGCCTCGCCCAGCTGGCGGAAGGCGAAGTGAGCCAGGTCTAGCGCGCAGGTACCTGACCTTCGCCAGGAGCTTTACTTCCACCGGGCAGCCGTGCTGCTCTCACTCAACGGGTTTCGAAGCCGCGCTTTCAATATAGGCGATGAGATTGTCCAGATCTTCCGGCTTGCTGACGCCGGCCAGCGCCATCTTGTTGCCGGGTATTTTCTTTTTCGGCGCGCTCAGGAAATCCCGCAATTCTTCCGGTGCCCAGACAAGGCCGTCCTCGCCCGCTTTTTTCATCGCAGCCGAATAAGTATAGTCGGGCACGCCGCCTGCCGCACGGCCAATGATGCCGTTAAGCTGCGGGCCGACCCTGTTTTTCGCGCCCTCGCCTATGGCGTGACAGGCGGAACAGCGCTTGAATACCGCCTCCCCCTTGGCAACATCGCCCTCCGAAAGAGCGGGAATGGCGCTTGCGGCAAACATTGCCGCCGCGATGATTGTTATATTGCGCATCGTATAATCCTTGTCTTGCCGCTTGAGCGTGGCCCGCCCGCAAATGCGGACGGGCCAACAGTTCTCTCTTCAGGTCGTGCCCCAGGCCGGCGTGCCCTTCTTGTAGGGAACGCGGTCTTCGAAACCGCCGGGAATCTCGTCGTAAACGAGAACTTCCGTGGCGCCGATCTTCGAGGTGAAGAAACCGAGCAGCGTCAGCTGCTTGACCAGCGTGAAGGCGTGCGGCTTTGCCGGCGTTTGTTCCGCCTTGGCTTGCTTGTCCAGCGCGGCAAGCAGCGCCTGCCGCTGTTCCGGCGTCAGCTCCAGAAAGGGCTTTTTGTGTTCGGCCTGACTGCGCTTCTCGATGTCGGAAATCGCCGACAGGAAAAGTGTCCGCTGTTCGTCGGTATAACAATCGGCCGCATAGACGGCCATGAATGCACCCACTTCAGCATCCTTCGCCCCCGGCGTGGAGGTGCGGGGAATGATGGTTTCCGCCACCTCGTCCAGAAAGCGGATTTCCTCCGGGGTGAAGACGTGGGTAGCGCCGGCGGGCTTGGCGGCGTTTTCGGCAGCCGTGAGGACATCCGCGCCGATCAGCGGAAGGCCGGTGGCAATGGCTATCAGTTTCAGCAGTTCGCGTCTGTTCATCACAGGTTCCCCTTCTTGCGTTCGGAAACGGCAAAATCGGCGGCACGCGCCGTCAGCGCCATATAGGTCAGAGACGGGTTGACACAGGAGGCCGAAGTCATGCAGGCGCCGTCAGTTACGAAGACGTTCTGTGCATCCCAGACCTGGTTGTTGCCGTTGAGGACGGAGGTTTTCGGGTCGCGCCCCATGCGGGCGGTTCCCATTTCGTGGATGCCCATGCCGGGGGCGTAACTGCCCCGCGAGGGCTTGACGTTCTTGATACCGACCGCCTCGAACATTTCGACGGCGTCATTGACCATGTCTTCGCGCATGTCGAGTTCGTTCTGCTTCATCTCGACATTCATCGACAGGACCGGCAGGCCCCATTTGTCCTTCTTGTCATGATCGAGCTTCACGCGGTTGTCGTGATAGGGCAGCATTTCGCCGAAGGCGGTCATGCCGATGGTCCAGCCGCCCGGATCCGTCAGGGTCTCCTTGTAGTCGGCGCCGATATTGAGTTCAGCGATCTCCCGTTCCCAGCGCGAGCGGCTGGCGGAGCCCTGATAACCGAAACCGCGCAGATATTTGCGCTTGTCGTCACCGGTATTGCGGAAACGTGGAATGTAGAAGCCCGCCGGACGGCGGCCCTTGAAATAGAAGTTCTCGAAGCCTTCCACCTGGCCGGTCGCGCCCATGCGGAAATGGTGATCCATCACGTTGTGGCCGAGTTCGCCGGAGCTGCTGCCAAGGCCACCCTCCCAGACATCGGTGGCGGAGTTCATCAGCACCCATGTCGAGTTCAGCGTCGAGGCGTTCAGGAAGATGATGTCGGCGGTATATTCATAGGTCAGGTTGGTTTCTGCATCGATGATCTCGACGCCCCGCGCCTTCTTCTTGTCCTTGTCGTAGAGGATTTCCTTGACGATGGAGAAAGGCCGCAAAGTGAGATTGCCGGTGGCGACTGCCGCAGGCAGGGTGGATGCCTGCGTGCTGAAATAGCCGCCGAAGGGACAGCCCAACCGACACTTGTTGCGGAACTGACAGCGCGTGCGCTCCTGATCGGGAAGTTCCTGGGTGATGTTGGCGCAGCGCGAATTGATGAGGTGGCGCGTGCCCTTGAACGCCTTTTTCAGCCGGCTGGCCACATCCTGCTCCACGAAATTAAGCGGAATGGGCGGCAGGAACTCACCATCGGGGAGAATATCCAGCCCCTCGCGGCTGCCGGAAATGCCGGCAAAGCGTTCGACATAGTCATACCAGGGGGAGACGTCTTCATAGCGGATCGGCCAGTCGACCGCGATACCGTCTTTCGCATTGGCCTCGAAGTCGGTCTGCGACCAGCGATAGGTCTGGCGGCCCCAGAGCAGCGAGCGACCGCCGACATGGTAACCACGGAACCAGTCGAAACGTTTTTCCTCGACATAGGGCGTTTCCTGCTCATCGGCCCACATGCCGAGCGTCGCCTCTTCCAGCAGATAATCGCGGCTGAGAACGGGGTATTTCGCCTTCATCTCCTGCGTGGCACGGTTGCGATGGGGATAATCCCAGGCTTCCTTGTCGGCATTCTGATAGTCGGTGACGTGCTCGATGTTACGGCCACGCTCCAGCATCAGGACCTTCAGGCCCTTTTGCGTGAGTTCCTTTGCGGCCCAGCCTCCACTGATGCCCGAGCCGACAACAATCGCATCATAATGATTATTTGCCATGATAACTCCTCCGATGTGAGCTTGGAAAAAACGACAGGACAAAGCGCTTCCCGTCGCGGCGCGGCGGAAAATGGATATGCGTCTGTCGAACCTCATGCTCCCCGCCGAAACCGGCCGCCGGGGAGCGGTTCTGGTTTTACTGGCAGTGTTTACTGAATGGTCGGCAGGTGTTCGCTAAGGAACGCATTGCCCTTGGTCACGACGGCTTCGGCATCGAGCGGAAGGTCATGCTCAAGGATGAACCATTTTGCGCCGGCCTGTTTGGCTGCCGGCAGGATCGTTTTCCAGTCGAGAACACCGGTGCCGAGTGTGGCAAAACCGCGCTCATTTTCCGCCGTGCCTGCAGGCGCGTTGTCCTTGGCGTGGATGGCAAAAACCTTGCCCTTCAAGGTGCCGAGGAATTCGGCCGGATCATTGCCGCTGCGCGCCACCCAGGCGACATCGACTTCGGCCTGCAGTTTCGGGCCTGCCGCATCGAGCAGCAGCTCAAGCGCCGTCTTGCCGTCGAATTTGACCATCTCGAAGTCGTGGTTGTGATAGGCCATGGAGAGGCCTGCCGCGGAAAGCTTGTCCGCGTAACCGCCAAGCTCCTTGCCGAAGGCGGTCCAGCCGGCGGCGTCCTTCGGGCGGTCTTCCGGCTTCAGGAACGGCACGGTTACGACGGGGTTGCCGACGGCCTTTTGCTCGGTGATGACCGCATCGAGATTGCCGCGCAGCTTGTCGATCGGCACATGCGAGGAAATGACCTTGATCTTGTGCTTTTCCAGCAGCGTGTTCAGTTCGCCGGCGCTGACCTTCTGCATGTCCACCGTTTCCACGGCGGAGACGCCGGCGCGGTTAAGAATGGCAAGCTGCTCCTCCAGCGTTCCGGAATTGCGCAGCGTGTACATCTGCGCCGCAATCGGCAGCACCTTGCTGTCATCGGCGAAAACCGGATTTGCGAAACCGGCCGCAAGTCCGACGACGAATGCCATGCCAGCGAATTTTGACTTGAACGTTTTCAAACGCGTAACTCCCTTTCCGTTTGATCAATATGACGACACGCGTACCCTCGCCTTTCCCGGCCGTCTGGCCGGGTCATGCCGGGCACCGCCTCCTGTGCCCTGCGTCGTCCGTCCCCGATATTGGGTGAGCTAGATGTCGATCCCGACCCAGGACGAGGTCCGACTGGACCGGACGGCCGCATCGATGAATGCGAGACCCGCAAGGCCGTCCTCTATGCCGGGATAAATCACATCCCCGGCGGCTGTTTTTCCCTCCCTCTTTGCGATGATTGCATCTGCGGCTTCGCGGTAGATCGTCGCAAAACCCTCGAGATATCCTTCCGGGTGCCCTGATGGCACGCGGCTGACGCGGTTGGCGGCATCGCCTGCACCCGCACCATTGCGGGTGATAAGCCGCTTCGGCTCCCCGTAAGGCGTGAACCACAGCTCATCCGGCACGCGGTGGTGCCATTCCAGCCCACCCTTGTCGCCATAGACCCGGAGCGACAGGGCGTTTTCATTGCCAACGGCGATCTGGCTCGCCCAGAGCATGCCTTTCGCGCCGCTTGCATAACGCAGCAGAATATTGGCGCTGTCATCCAGCTGCCTGCCCGGAACGAACGACGTCAGATCGGCATAAAGGCTCGCGGGGATTTCGCCCGTCACAAAGGCGGCGGCGTTGAAAGCGTGCGTGCCGATATCGCCGATTGCCCCGCCTGCGCCGGAACGGCTGGGGTCGGTGCGCCATTCCGCACCTTTTGCGCCGGTCTTTTCAACGGCTTCGGTCAGCCAATCCTGCGCATATTCGGCCTGGACATGGCGCAACTTGCCGATGTCGCCACTCGCCACCATTTCCCGCATCTGTCGCAACATCGCGTAGCCGGTGTAATTATGCGTCAGGACGAACAGGCTGTCGGATGCCCTGACGATCTCGGCCAGCGCCTTTGCTTCCTCCAGCGTTGCGGTAACCGGCTTGTCGCAGATGACGTGAATGCCGGCTTCGAGAAAGGCCTTGGACGGGGCGAAATGCAGGTGGTTGGGGGTGACGATGGCGACTGCCTCGATACCGTCCTCGCGCCCAGCCTCGGCCGCCGCCATGTCCTCGAACGAGGCATAGGAACGCTCCGGTGCAATGCCGAGCAGGGTTGCCGAAGCGCTAGCGCGTGCGGGATCGGAGGAGAGCGCGCCGGCCACCAGCTCGTAACGGTCATCCAGCCGGGCCGCGATACGATGAACCGCACCGATAAAGGCGCCCTGACCGCCGCCGACCATGCCGAGACGAATACGGCGGCTATCGAATTTTGCTATCGTGGAGGACATGAAGTTTCCTTTCAGAGACCGAGAAGGCGACGATTGGCGGCATCATCGACACCGCTTTTGGCGAAATCGTCGAAAGCCCGTTCGGTCACACGGATGATATGGTTTTCAATGAAGCCGGCGCCTTCGCGCGCGCCATCTTCCGGATGTTTCAGCGCGCATTCCCACTCCAGCACCGCCCAGCCGTCGAAGTCATATTGGGTGAGCTTGGAAAAGACCGCGCCGAAATCGACATGCCCGTCGCCGAGCGAGCGGAAACGTCCCGGCCGGTCGACCCAGCCTTGATAACCGCCATAAACGCCGGAACGGCCGGTCGGATTGAATTCGGCATCCTTCACGTGAAAGGCGCGGATGCGCTCGTGGTAGATGTCGATGAAATCCAGATAATCCATCGCCTGAAGGACGAAGTGGGAGGGATCGTAGAGGATGTTGGCGCGCGGGTGATTGCCGGCAGCCTCAAGGAAGCGCTCGAAGGTGATGCCGTCATGCAGATCTTCGCCCGGATGCAGTTCGTAGCAGAGATCGACGCCATTCTCCTCGAATGTATCGAGAATGGGTGTCCAGCGCTTGCCCAGCTCCGCAAAGGCCATTTCGACAAGACCCGCCGGGCGCTGCGGCCAGGGGTAAACGAAGGGCCAGGCGAGTGCGCCGGAGAAACTGGCGTGGCTTTTGAGACCGAGATGCTGCGAGGCTTTCGCCGCATATTTCAGCTGGTTAACCGCCCATTCCTGCCGCGCTTGAGGTTTGCCGCGCAGTTCAGCGGGTGCAAAACCGTCGAACATTTCGTCATAGGCCGGGTGAACGGCGACGAGCTGGCCTTGAATATGGGTCGAAAGCTCGGTGATCTCGATACCCATTTCCGCCAGACGGCCCTTGATATCGTCGCAATAGGTCTTGGATGCAGCGGCTTTCTCAAGATCGAAGAGCCTGGGATCGGTTGGCACCTGAATGCCCTTGTAACCGAGGGAAGCCGCCCATTGGCCGAGATTGTCGAGCGTGTCGAAGGGGGCCTTGTCCCCGACAAATTGCGCGAGGAAAATCGCCGGGCCTTTGATCGTCTTCATGTCCTTACACTCCTTGCATTCACAGTCTGGCCGCTACCGATGCGGCGGGCGGCAGGGCGCGACCGAGCCGCGCACCACCAGTTCCGTATCCAGCACGATGGTTTCGGCCGTGCGTTTGCCGTTCAGCCGGTCCACCATCAGCGCCATGGCCCTGCGGCCCATTTCCTGCCGGGGCTGACGCACCGTGGTCAGCGGCGGTTCGAAGGCATTGGCGAAAATGATGTCGTCGAAGCCGATGACGGAGACATCGGCCGGAACCGAAACGCCGCGCGCCCGCAATTCGCTGATCGCACCAATCGCCATCTGGTCGCTCGAGGCGAAGATCGCGGTGAAGGCAATGCCGCCTTCAAGAAGGCTGCCAATTGCCTGACGGCCGGCCTCGATGCTGTAATCGCCCGTCACGACAAGTTCGTCGGCATAAGCGATGCCGGCTTCGGCAAGTGCCGCGCGATAACCATCGAAACGCTCCTGCGCCAGACTTTCCGGGACCGGACCGGCCAGATGCACGATCCTTTGATGTCCCGCCTCGATGAGGTGGCGCATGGCGTTTTTGGAGGCGGCGCGGTTGTCCACCTTGACGGTCGGCAGCGCGAGGCCGGGCACCGTTTCCGACGCGATCACAATCGGCGGCAGCGCATCGCCCTGTTCGAGAAGCTCGGCGGGAAACTGGCCGGTCATCAGGATCAAGCCGTCTGCATGTTTCTGGCGCACCATGTCAATATGGGTCGCCACGCGGTTCTCGTCGTTGCGGGCATCGCCCATCAGCACCTTGAAGCCCGCTTCGCCCGCCGCTTCCTCAACGCCCTTGTAGATTTCGAGATAAAACGGGTTGCCGATATCGCGAACGAGAAGGATGACGGTGTTGTTGGACTGACGCCGGAAGCTCGCGGCCTGCGCATTGGGAACGAAGTTCGCCTGCCGCACGGCGTCGAAAACCTTCTTCCGGGTTTCCGGGCGAACCTTGTCGGGTTGCTGCAGCGCCCGCGATACGGTCGCGATGGAAACGCCCGCGAGAGCTGCCACTTCCCTGATATTCGAACCTTGGTCTTTGCTCATCTGTCACACACGCAACTGCTTTTGGCGGCCATAAAGCAGCATCAGCGCTAGCAACGTGACACCGAATATGATCTGCCGTGCCCATACATCGAGGTTGAGCGTTATCAGTACGCTTTGCAGAATGGTGAGCGCAACTGCCCCGGCCATGGTTCCGACATATCCGCCCGCACCGCCAGCAAGTGAGGTGCCGCCGATGACAACCGCGATGATCGATGGAAGCACATATTGGTCGCCGACGGAGATGAAGGACGTGCCGGTGTAACCGATCACGCACACCCCGGTCAGCCCGGCAAACAGGCCGGAAAGCCCGTAAAGCAGCGTGCGGATCAAAGAGACGGGCAATCCGGTGAGCGTCGCCGCCCGCTCGTTGGAACCGATAGCATAGATGGCGAAACCAAAGGCGGTGCGGCGCAGGACGAACAGCATGATCGCGGCGATGCCCAGCCAGACGAAGAGCACGCCGGGAATGCCGAAGATGAGCGGCCGGTTGATGAAACCTGCCAGCAATGGGGCCGCGGCACCTGATGGAACGCCCTGCGAATAGACGACCAGCCCACCCTGAATAACCGCCGTCATGCCGAGCGTCATGACCAGCGGCGGAATGCGCACGAAGGTAATGCCGAGGCCGTTGATGAGGCCGATCAGGAAGGGGATGCCGCCCGCAACGAGAATGGCAAGCGGAATGCCGGCATTCTGGCCGTTCATCATATTGCCGGCAAGGACGGCGCCGAGTGAGATCATCGCACCGACGGAAAGGTCGATGCCTTCGCGTCCGCCGAGGATGACGAGGTTCTGACCCGCCGCGACGATGCCGAGAATGGCGGCAATCGTCAGCAGCCGCACGATCTGGGACCCTTGCGCGAAGCCGGGCGACAACAATTCGCCGACCAGCAGCAGGAAGACCGATGCGCCAATGGCGATGGTCAGGGGATCGGTTAGGAGGGTTTTGATTTGCAAGCCGGGATTGGTCATATCAACGCCTCGTCACCAGAACGCCGCCGGCCAGCGCCGTCAGCACGATCAAACCCTGCACCAGTGTCTGGTACTCGAATGGCAAGCCCGCAAAGAAAATCACATTACCGATCATGCCGAGCACCAGCGCGCCGGCAATCGACCCTGTCGAGCTGCCGAAACCGCCGGAAAGTGCGGTTCCGCCCAGAACCACGGCCGAGATGGAAGACAGCGCCAGACTTGCACCGAGCAGCGGATCGCCCGAGGCCGTCTCACCCGTGAGGCACAGCGCCGCCAGCGCCGAGAACAGACCGGAGATCATATATGCGCCGATGCGGATGCCCGAGAGGCGCAGACCCGTCTGGAAGGCCCCGGTGCGATTGCCGCCTACGGCCAACAGGTGCGTATGAAACGGAATACGCGACACGATGAGGGTGAAGGCAATGCCCCCGATCAGCACCCACAGCACGAAGGGCAGGCCGATAAAGCTGCCGGAATAGGTCTGCCAATAGGCTTCCGGCACCGGAAGACCCGCCTGCGGCAGCACCCAGATCGCCAGCCCGGCGAAGATGATGCCGGTTGCGAAAGTGGTGACGATCGGCTGGAAGCGCAGGCCGGAGATGAAGAGGCCATTGACCAGTCCGCAGAGCAGCCCGACAGCCACACCCGCCGCCATGCCAGCGAAGACGGCACCCGTCGTGCCGCCAAGTGCTGCGATGACGCTGACGGTGACGACATTGGCAAGCGCCACGATGCTGCCGACCGACAGATCGATATCGCCCGCCAGAATGACATAGGTCTGGCCGATGGCGACCAGGATCAGGGGCAGAAACGTCGTCAGGTTCGATTGCAGCACGGAGGGCTGAACGAAGGAAGGCTGCAGAAACGTGTTCACGGCGATGAGAAGCGCCAGTACGACGAGGGTGATGACCCATGGCTGCCTGCGCAGAAAACCGGAGGCGCTCATGCGGCATCTCCATAGGCGGCGCGGGTCATGTTTACGGATGTCATGTCGGCTCCGGTCAGTTCCGCAGAAATGCGTCCACCGTTGAACACAAGAATGCGGTCGGCATATTCGAGGATTTCCGCATCCTCCGAGGAATAAAGAAGGATGGTCGCGCCGGCATCGGCCTGTTGCCGCATCAGGGCGAAGAGATCGGCCTTCGCGCCGAGATCGATGCCCTTGGTCGGATCGTCGAGCAGCAGCAGTTTCGGCGCGGTGGCGAGCCAGCGGGAGATGAAGATTTTCTGCTGGTTGCCGCCCGAAAGCGTGCCTATCGGCATATCCAGGCCGGCGAACTTCGTCTTCATATCGTCCGCGACCTTCTGCACGCGCGGCTTCAGCGTCGCGGGACGGACCAGCCGCATCTTCTCGCGCACCATCAGCGCCGCGACGAGATTTTCGAAGATCGACCGACCCTGAAGGGAAGCGTCACGGCCACGGTCGCCAGAGACATAGGCAAAACCACTGTGAACCGCCTGCGAAGGCTTGCCGATGGTGATTTCACGACCCTCAAACCGGATTTGGCCGGCAGCAAATGGGTTCGCGCCGAAGAGGCCTTTCAGCAGGGCCGATTGGCCCTGCCCCTGCAAACCAGCCAGACCGACGATTTCGCCCGAATAGGCTTCCAGAGAGACACCGCGAACGCCCTCACCCGCAACATCCGTAAGCTTCAGGCTCGGCGCAGCAGCCGAACACCCGTTCTGACGGGCAGGAGCGGCCCGAACATCGCCGACCATGTCGTGCACGACGGCTTCGCGGGTGGTCGCTGCAGTATCGAGTTCGGAAATCGTCGCGCCGTTCCGCATGACCGTGATGCGGTCGCAGACGGCAAAAACCTCATCGAGACGATGGGAAATCATGATGGTGGAGACACCTTCGGCTTTCTTGGCCCGGAGTATCTCGAAAAAGCGCTGGGACTGGCGACCATCGAGCGCCGCCGTCGCCTCGTCCATGATCATCAGGCTGGCATTCTGGGCGAAGACCTTGAGGATTTCGACGAGCTGGCGCTGATCGGGCGGCAGATTGCCGACGATTGCGTCCGGCTCCAGCCCTTCGCCAGCCACGCCGTCAAACAGCGCGATCAGTCTCGCCGCTTCGGCCTTCAGCGCCTTGCCGTCGACAAAGATGCCACGTTTCGGCTCGCGGCCGAGAAAGATATTATCGGCGACCGAAAGCTGCGGAACGAGGCTGAGTTCCTGATAAAACAGCGCAATACCGGCATTTTCGGCGTCCCGCGGGCTTTTGAAGCGCACGTCTTCGCCATTGAACCTGATCGCGCCGCTGGTCGGCGCAACAGCACCCGCAACGATCTTGCAGAGCGTGCTCTTGCCGCAGCCATTGGCGCCCAGAAGCGCGTGAATTTCACCGCGACCAACCGTCAGCCTGCCGTCGGAAAGCGCGCGCACCGCGCCAAAATTCTTCGTTATGCCGGCCGCTTCCAAAGCGTTCGCCATCGCATGTCCCCGAATGATGCTTGTCACAGGCGGCCGGCCAACGCCCGGTCCGCACTCGAAATTCTGGTTCGGGCCGGCGCTTGTCGCCGACCCGAAACGGCTCTTACTTGAAGAACTCGCCAGCCTGCTCCGGCGTCACGGTTGCCGTGACGGACCAGTAGCCAGGCTTGCCATCGGCAGCCTTGATATTGTCGGCAAGGTTGTCATTGCTGACGAAGGGGATCGGAATATAGATGGCGTTGCCATAGGTGCCACCGAAAATGCCGTCCTTGAATTCCTTGCCCTGCAGCTTCAGGACAGCGACGTTGAGCGCACTGGCCATGACGCCCGGAGGATTGACCGAAGCGCCGGAATTGAACTTTTCCTTTTCCCAGCGGGTCATGAAGTCCTTGCGGATTTCACCGGTCGCGGCAATGTCCTTGGTCTTGCCGGCGGCTTCGATGGCGCGCCATGCGCCGTCCGCCATGCCGTCCTGCACCCAGACACCGCTGATATCGGGATAGGTCGCGAGCAGGTTCTGCATGGCCTGCTGGCCCTGCGCCTGATCCCAGCTCGCATTGGCTTCGTTCAGCACCTTGATATCAGGGTATTTCTTGAACACTTCGCGATAACCGGCGACGCGAGCTTCGTTGGCCGGGTTGCCGGCAATGCCGTTGATGGCGACGACGCTTCCCTTACCCTTCAGCGCATCCGCAAGCCATTGCGCGGATTGCGCCGCCCATGCCTTCTGGTCGATGCCGACATAAAGCGCATCCTTCGAGGACACTTCGGCGTCGGTTGCGATGACGAGAATGTTGCGCGCCTTGGCCTGCGCGAAGATCGGATCAAAGGCCGTCGGGCTGCCGGGGTTGATGAGGATCGCATCGACGCCCTGGTTCATGAAATTGCGGATATGGCCGATCTGCCCCTGCACATCGACATTGCCGCTCTGAACGACAACCTCAACCTTGACGCCCTTTTCGCCCCACGCTTTGGCGGCAGCCTGAGCCTCTTCGATCATCTGCGTGCGCCATTCGCTGCCGACGAAAGAATTGGAAAGACCGATCTTGAAGCTCTGCTCCTGGGCATGCGCCGACGTGCCCGCCGCCAGCACCATCGCGGCAGCAGCCATCAAATGTCTAAACATGAAATTTGCTCCTCCAAGCACGGTTTTTAACTAATGAAACCGTTTACATCGGCGAATGTAACCGTTTTCATAAATGAGTCAATCCTGAGAATGATTTTTATCGAAGGGCGTGAAAAGCGGCGGGATAAGCAATTCCGACCTGCGGAAAAGGCTTAAAAATCCGGAAATGCGCCGGGACAAGCGCAGCACGGAGCTTCGGAAAATGTCCTTGGCCGGCAGATCATGCCGGTTTTCATTTCACTGTGGACAATGGGAGGATTCCCGCTTCAAATCGCCTCGAGTCAGCCATCAGGAGAACGACCAATGGAAATATTGCGCGCAGGAACACGGGCATCGGCGAAAGGCCCCGAGGCATGGTTCACGGGGCAGGTCCGCATCGATCCCCTCTTCAACCCCTTTGATGCCGAACGGGTTCAGGGCGCTCAGGTTACCTTCGAACCCGGCGCCCGCACCGCCTGGCACACGCATCCCCTCGGCCAGACCCTTATTGTGGTTTCCGGCTTTGGCCGGGCGCAGCGCGAAGGCGGCCCGGTGGAGGAAATCCGCCCCGGCGATACAGTCTGGTTCGCACCGGGAGAAAGGCACTGGCACGGGGCAGCACCGAATGTCGCCATGACCCATATTGCACTTCAGGAGGTCAAGGATGGCAAGGTGGTAGACTGGATGGAACAGGTGACGGATGACCAATATCGCGGCTGACGCGGCCGCGCCGACGTGGCGGGCCGCTTTCCGCAGGCCCGCCGGAGAATAAAATCGCGTCCCCGGTCAAAAGCGCCACTCTTTGCAGTCGGTGGACGTTTTTCGCCGGCAAAAATAGCTATAAGATGCAACCGCAATTCATTCGAGGAACGCATCGTTGTCACGTTATGCCCCCCGCATCCAGCATCTGAACTGGAACCTGCTGCGGACCTTTCTGGTCATCGTCGAGGAAGGCAGCATCACGCGGGCGGCCAACCGGCTTTTCGTGCGCCAGCCCTCGGTAACCGCCGCGCTGCAAAAGCTGGAGGAAACGCTGGGGTGCCAGTTGATCCAGCGCGACAGCCGCCGTTTCGTGCTGACGGTTCAAGGCGAAATGCTTCGTCAGGAATGTGCCGAAATTTTCCTGCGGGTCGAGCGTATCGGCGAAAAACTCTCGACCGAGGCGGATGACCTCACGGGTCAGGTGCGTGTCCTCATCGTCACCAATCTCGTGCTCCCACAGCTCGATCAGGCGCTGCGCCAGTTGCGGCGGCGTCATCCATCCGTGACCATCCGCATCGATGTCGCCAATACGCAGGATATCGTTCGCGCCATCGGCCAGAAACAGGCCCCATTCGGCATTTGCCTGCTGCCGAAACCGCTTGCCGGAATGGACTGCAAATTCCTGCTCAGGGAAACATTCGGGATTTATTGCGGTGCTTCCCATCCCTTTTACGGTCGTGGCGACATCACCATGGAGGAATTGCGGCAGGAAGCCTTCGTAGCCTTCACCTGCAGCCAGGAAGGCGGCGCGCTTGAACCGATGATCGCCCTTCGCGACGGTGTGGGGCTCGGCAAATGGACCGTCGGCTCCAGCCCGCATATGGAAGAAGTCCGGCGAATGATCATTGCCGGCATCGGCGTGGGCATTCTGCCGCTGGATGCGGCGCGCGGCTTTGAGGAAGACGAGCTTTGGCAGATCCCGCTGCTTCAGGATTCGCTCGGGGCCGACGCCTATTTTCTCCGCAACCCCGATATGGACCTCGGCGGCGCCGAGCGGGCATTCCTGACTATTTTCGAAAACGAGCTTTTCGATGCGCAGGCGGCGGCAGCCCTTGTGGAAACGGGGAGCGAATAGGAAAACGGCGAAAAGCGGTCGCACTTTTCGCCGTTCCCTCTAAATCCAGCAAAAGCGGACCCCGGCGCTACCGGCCGGGAATACGCTAAAACAGAGTGTTGAGCCTTTTCGAGCTTCGCAAAAAAGCGAAAGCGCTCGAGCATCAGTCCGCGCGGTTCGCGCGCTCCAGAACGGCCTGAACCAGCACGTTAACACCGGGTTCGATGTCGGCAATCGTGACGTTTTCCGCCTCGTTATGGGAAAGACCGCCCTCGCACGGCGTGAAGATCATCGCCGTTGGCAGATATTCGGCGACATGCATGGCGTCATGCCCGGCCTCGGTAAGGAGGTCCATCGAGGAATAACCGAAAGCATCGGTGGCATTGCGGATGAGTTCGATGCAGCCAGCGTCGAAATGCATGCCGCCATAAGCCCAGCCTTCCTTGACGACGATTCTGCAGCGTGACCGCTCTTCCAGCTCGGGAAGTCTCGCCTTGAAGGCTTCGAACATGGTGCTGACAACGGCATCGTCGGGGTGGCGCATGTCGCAGGTCATTTCCACGAAATTCGGCAGCGCACCGAGGAGATTGGGTTCGGCCCTGATGCGCATCGTCGTGGACTTGCCGCCGGTCTCGTGATTGGCCCAGCCGATCTCATTGATCGCCAGCGTCACCTCAGCGGCACCCACCAGCGCATTCTTGCGCGCCGGCATCGGCGTCGGGCCGACATGGCCGGTCTCGCCGTGCACTTCCACCACGAAACCACGCACGCCGAAAGCGCCGGTAACGATGCCGAGTTGCTTGGCCGCTGCCTCCAATCGCGGCCCCTGTTCGATATGCAGCTCGAACAGACTGTCGAAAGCCTCCGCCGAAATCGCGTCTTTACCCTTGAAGCCGATGCGCTCCAACTCGCCGCCAAGCGTAAAGCCATCGCGATCCCCGCGGGAATAGGCGAATTCCGCCGCCCTGGCGCCGGTGAAAACCGCCGAGCCGATCATCGGCGGCTCGAAACGCGCGCCCTCCTCATTGGTCCAGTTCACAAGGGTGATCGGCCGGCGTGTGGCAATCGAATGATCATTCAGCGTGCGCACGAGTTCCAGCCCGGCCAGCACTCCAAGAATACCGTCGAAGCGGCCGCCATGAACCTGCGTGTCGAGGTGGCTGCCAACCAGCACGGGCTTGGCATCCGCATCGGTTCCTGCCCGTTCGGCGAAGATATTGCCCACCGCGTCGATCCTGACCGTCAGGCCCGCCTCCTCGCACCAGTGAATGAACTGGTGCCGCATCGCCGCATCCTCGTCGGAAAGCGCCAGCCGCTTCAGGCCGCCCTTTTCGGTCGCGCCGATTTCGGCGGAACGCATCAGCGTCGCCCACAGGCGTGACATGTCCGGCCGGATATTGCTCAATCTCTTCATTTCGGTCCCCTGTTATGGTCGCGCGGCAGCAATGCCCCGGCGTAGCCGGCAGCCCGCAGACGACCTCTTTTCACTCCGTGGAATGACAAAGGGGATAAGACCAAACCGGAAAATTCAAAAATAGATAGATTCGATACTTAGAATAAGAGCGGCGGTCTTTGCGGCCGAAAAAGAAATTTCAGCCGGTCAAAAGACAGGCAGGGACTGCGCAGCCGAGCGGCAAAGAAAAACAGCGCCTGCGATATTTCCCTGATTTTATTATCTATTTCAAAATTCATAGACGGCGCCGAGATGCCCGAAAATGCCCAGGATTTGGTCTATAGCGCGGCCCTATGGAAGAAATCTGCATTATCTATTTGTCGGGAGCCTCCCGCTTTCCCATCATTGCGCAAAACAGGGGAACATCGCAGCATGTCGGACTGACGGAGAGAACCGAAAACGGTTGCTCCGCTGGAAATGGCTATCGTCATCTCATGCCTTCGGCGTGGGGCCGCTCCGCTTCGTCGTTTCCCCGTTTTCCTTCACAGCAACATAAAGGGGAATGTTCATGCAAGGGGAAACCGCACTCGTGGGCTCCGTCGAGAAACAGCCGGTTGGCGTTCGGCGGATCGCCGTCGCAAGCGTCATCGGCACCACTGTCGAATGGTACGATCTTTTCGTCTTCGCCACCGCTTCGGCGCTGGTCTTCAACAAGGTCTTCTTTCCGAGTTTCGATGCGCTCGTCGGCACGCTTCTGGCCTTCGGCACCTTCGCCTCGGCCTATCTCGCCCGCATCGTCGGGGCAGCGCTTTTCGGCCATTTCGGCGACAGGATCGGCCGCAAGTCGATGCTGCTCGTCTCGCTGGTCATGATGGGTGTGGCAACCTTCGCCATCGGCCTTCTGCCGAATTACGAACAGATCGGCGTCTGGGCGCCCATCCTGCTTCTGGCGCTGCGCGTCGTGCAGGGTCTCGCGCTCGGCGGCGAATGGGGCGGCGCGGTGCTGATGGCGGTGGAACATGCGCCGCAGAACCGGCGCGGCCTTTATGGCTCCTGGGTGCAGATCGGCGTTCCGGCCGGCACATTGATCGCCAACCTCGCTTTCCTTGCCATCGGTTTCACCATGGCGCCCGAGGACCTGATTTCCTGGGGCTGGCGCATTCCGTTCCTCGTCAGCATTCTTCTGGTCGCCGTCGGCGCCTATGTTCGGCTCAACACCGCCGAAACGCCGTCCTTCGCCAAGGTGAAGACGGAAGAGGCGACCGTGCGCGTGCCCTTCTTCGAGCTGCTTTCCAAATCCTGGAAAACGGTTCTTCTCGGCGGCATCGCCACCATGTCCACCGGATCGTCCTTCAACCTCATCGTCGCCTTCGGCCTGAGCTATGGCACGCAGGCGCTCAACATCTCCCGCAACGAGATGCTGGTGATCGTATTGATTTCCTGCATGGCGTGTATTTTCCTTTTGCCGCTCTTCGGCCTGCTTTCCGACAAGGTCGGCCGCCGGCCCGTCATTCTCGGCGGCATTCTGGCCGAAGCGCTCGTCGCTTTCCCGATGTTCTGGCTGATGGATACCGCCACCTTTGCCGGCGCACTTGCGGGCTACCTGCTGATGATGACGGCCTTTGCCGCCAATTACGGCCCGATCGCCACCTTCCTCGCCGAACTTTTCGGCACCAAGGTCCGCTATTCCGGCCTGTCCATCGCCTATATGCTCTCGGGGGTTCTGGGCAGCGCGCTTACTCCCGTCATCACCACATGGCTGCTTTCCGCCACCGGCAGCGGCGCATCCGTCGCCTGGTACATGATCGGCTCCGCCCTGCTCTCGGCCGTCGCCCTGCTGGCGCTGACCGAGACCGTGAAACGCGATCTGGCCAAGACCAACTGATCCATATTGCCATATCACAGACGCCGGCCCCCGCGCCGGCGTCTTTCTTTTGGAGACACCCATGGAAAGTCCCGACACAATCAACGAGGCGCTCGAACTGCTCCGGAGCGTCGAGACAGCGACAATCGGCCATTTCAGATCTGATGGATTCATGGATCCGGCGATGCAATGCGTGATCGACGGCGTTCGCATCGCCGGTCGCGCGCTGACCGTCAGCCTGCCGGGAGACGACGGGACGGCGCTTCCGCATGCCATTTCCCGCGCCATGCCCGGCGATATCCTCGTCATCGAGCGACTGAGCGACGACCGGCATGCCTGCTGGGGTGCGGTCATGACCGCCGCAGCGCTCGCGCGCGGTGTTACCGCCATCATTCTCGATGGTTATGTCACCGATATCGGCTCGATCCGCAGCGCCGGCCTGCCTGTCTGGTGCCGGGGACGCTCGCCCATCACCACCAAGCTCGGAGGCCGGGGAAATGTCGCAGGGCCAGTGGTCTGCGGCGGGGTCAAGGTTCAGAGCGGCGATATCGTGCTGGCCGACGAAAACGGCGTCTGCATCCTGCCACCCGAGGAAGCATTGGCAACGGCACGGCAGGCTCTCGCCATTCAGGAAAAGGAGCCCGGCATCGTCGCAAGGCTCGAAAAGGGGGAAGATATCGTGGCGGTTTATGGACTTTCACCGCTGGAGCAGTCCACGTAAAACCGGCCCGCAATCTTGCGCCCCAAGAAATGCGTGTGGGCGCGTCAGCCGATCCGGCCGACCCGCCCTTTTTCATGCCCGCCTGCCCTCAAAGGACAGCAAGGCACTCGATTTCGATATCGAAGGGCAAGGACCAGGGTTTGATGGTTGCCGAGGTGCGCGCCGGAAAACCGGCGGTGAAATATTCGCGGTATATGTCGTTCACTGTTCCCATCAATGCTGCATCGGTGACATAGATGGTGGTCTTGATCACATCTTCGAAGGTGGCGCCCGCTGCGGCCAGTGTCACCCGCAGGGCTTCCAGCGAGGCCCGTGTCTGGGCGGCGATATCGCCCCTGACGATGTCGCCCTTCTCAAGATCGACGGGCGGCATGCCGCAGGTGGCGACGATGTTGCCGGAGCGGACAAGCGCCGAGGTCGGCGCTCCCAGCCGGCGGATCGCCTCTGAAACCACCGGCACTTCAAGGATTTCGCGTTTGGCCATGTCTGTCATCCTTTTCCGTTCAGCGTTGCGGCCTCATAAACCATGGTGGCCGCCGCAAGATCGGCTAGCGCGGTCCCGACAGCCTTATAGAACGTGATCTCATCATTGCTACTGCGCGCAAACCGGTTTGCCCTGCAAAGTCCGGCAAGCGTCGACCTGACGTTTTCCTCCGAAAACAGGCCCGCTTCGATCGGCTGAACGAGATCGCCCGCTTCGTGCAGTGCTTCCTCCGTATCGATAAAGACCGAGGCGCGGCCTATGGCTTCGTCATCCGCCTCACGCATGCCGGGCGTGAAGCCGCCGATGAGATCGACATGCGTGCCGGGGCGCAGCCACACGCCCCGGATGAGCGGGGTGGTGGCGAGCGTCGCGGCGCTGACGATATCGGCCTCGGCAACCGCCCCTTCCAGATCATCGACCACCGTGGCCGCAAGCCCCGACGCCTCGATGCTTTGCGCCAGCCGCTCGGCATTGCCACGATCGATATCCCAGACGGCCACCTGCTCGAGCGGTCTGATGGCCCGATAGGCGTCGGGAATGAGGCTCGCGACGCGGCCGGCGCCCAGCACCAAAAGCCGGCTGGCATCCTTGCGCGCAAGATAATCCGCCGCAAGCGCCGACGCCGCAACAGTCCGGCGGCCGGTGATGACATTACCGTCCAGCGTGGCCAGCTGAATGCCTGTGCGGGCGTCGTAAAGCATATAGGTCGAGGTCAATCCCGGCAGGTTTCTGCCGGCGTTTCCAGGAAAGACGGTGACGATCTTGATCCCCAGATAACGTGTGGACTGCCGTGCGCCGTGCCAGGCCGGCATCAATAGCAGTGTCGCGGCGGCTTCATTTGGCACATCGATCGTGTGGTGGTGCCGCACAGGCATCTCACAGCCTTCCGCAAAGGCGGCGGCAAGAGCCTTGATAAGCCCGTCAAACGGTAAAAGCCCGGCTGTTTCCTGTGAATTGATCGTGAGCATATGCGCCTCCCTTCAGATTTCTGGCGGAGGTCAAAATGGCGCAAGCGGCTGCACTTTATAACGCCGAATCTCGCTATGATAAAAATAGGCTGGAGCATCGCCACAGCAGGCATGCTGGGCTACAGAAGCCGTCGCCGCAGCAGCGCCTCCAGCCACTCCGCAAAGACCTGCAGCCGCCGCGACAGATGCTGTCGATGGGGATAAAGCAACGTCATCGGCATTGGCTCGGCCCGATGGGCCGGCATGACCTCGATGAGTTCGCCGCTCTCCAGATGCGGACTGACGTCGTAAGCCGGTATCTGGATCAAGCCGAGACCAGCAAGACAGCAGGCGATATAGGCCTCGGCATTGTTGACGGTGACGCGGCCGCGCATGGAAAGCGAATGCAGCGTCTCACCTTCGATCCATTCCCAGTTTTCCACCCGCCCGCTGGAGGGCGACGCGTAATTGACCGCCCAATGGCGGGAAAGATCGTGGGGCGTTTTCGGCGTTCCGTAGCGCGCCAGATAGGAGGGGCTTGCGACATTGATCAGCGGCAGCTTGCCGATCGGCCGCGCGATCAGGCCGGAATCGCTGAGCGGTCCGACGCGCAGCACGCAATCGATATTGTCTTCCACTAGATCGACGGCGCGGTCGGTAACGCCGAGGCCTATGTCGATCTGCGGATAAAGATCGAGAAATTCCGGGAGTGCCGGTGCGATGATCAGCCGCCCGATCCGGCCCGGCACGTCGATCCGCAACCGGCCCGAAGGCTGCGCCGCCGTCTGCCGGAAGAGATTTTCCGCATCTTCGACATCGGCGATCAGCCGCTGGCAGCGCTCGTAAAAGGCCGAACCATCCTCGGTTGGCGAGACCTTGCGCGTCGTGCGGTTCAGCAGCCGCGCACCGACACGCCCTTCCAGTTCCTGCACCGCCGCCGAAACCGAAGAGCGCGGTATGCCGAGCGTATCGGCGGCCCGCGTGAAACTCGCGCAGTCAACGACGCGTGTGAAGATGCGGAACAGGTCGATACGGTCCAACCGGAAACACCCTATTGTGCGGCTTTTCTGACAAGTTATGTCAGAGTAAGCGCCTTTATCACGCAAAGCTAGACGATATCCTGCTGCAACGAAAGCGGCCGCCAGTTGGCCGAGCACGGCAAAAGGAGGCCGACCCATGACAGACCATTCCCTCAAGGGCAAAACCGTCATCATCGCCGGCGGCGCGAAAAATCTCGGTGGATTGATTGCACGCGATTTTGCCGGCCAGGGCGCCCGCGCCATCGCCATCCATTATAACAGCGCCGCAACCAGGGCCGACGCCGAGGCAACAGTGGCCGCCGTGAAGGCGGCCGGCGCTGAGGCCGTCGCCCTTCAGGCCGATCTCACCACGGCAGGCGCGGTCGAAAAGCTGTTTGCCGATACCGTCGCCGCCATCGGCCGCCCGGATATCGCCATCAACACCGTCGGCAAGGTGCTGAAAAAGCCGATCCTCGACACGTCGGAAGCCGAATATGACGAGATGACTGCCGTTAACGCCAAGTCGGCCTTCTTTTTCCTCCAGCAGGCCGGACGCCACGTCAGCGATAACGGCAAAATCTGCACCCTCGTGACATCGCTCCTGGGCGCCTTCACCCCGTTTTACGCCAGCTATGCCGGCACCAAGGCCCCGGTGGAACACTTCACCCGTGCGGCTGCCAAGGAATTCGGCGAACGCGGCATATCCGTGACGGCAATCGGTCCCGGACCGATGGACACGCCATTCTTCTACGGTCAGGAAACGCCGGAGGCGCAGGCCTATCACAAGAGCGCCGCCGCTCTTTCCGGCTTCTCGAAAACCGGTCTAACCGATATCGAGGACATCGTTCCCTATATCCGCTTCCTTGTCACCGACGGCTGGTGGATGACGGGCCAGACCATTCTGGTCAATGGCGGTTACACCACGAAATAGTCGCTGCCGGATGACACAGCGGCTCAGGCCGGCGGCTGGATGCCGCCCGGCATGAGACGGGTCCCGGAACCGCAGTACCAAAAAATATCGAACATCATCTGGCCTGAATTACACGCACCGGTGTAAAACCCTGTCATCCTGTTGATGGAAGCCGGGGGTGTCGGATGAATTCAGAGCGTCGTGGAGTACTCGCATTTCTCGGCGGCCTCGTGCTGGCAAGGCCGTCTCTCAGCGCGGCATCGAGCCAGCCCCCAGCCTTTGCCGCATCCCGCTCCAGTTACAAGCCACGACATGTCCTTTGTTTTCTCGGCGCGGAAAATGGCCTGGCGGCGCTCCAGAAGAGCGCAAGCGCCGCAGTCGATGATTTTGCGCCGGATTTCAGCCTGGATGAAGACTATTCACAGGATGAGCCGGACGACCGGATGGAACGCTCGTTCAATGTCTGTTGGGATCGCGTCGACCCCGATACATACGAGCCAGAGGATGAGGCAGCCGTCGCTGCGCACGGCTCGGTTCTTTATGTGCTCGGCCCGTCCATGGATGCCGAAACGGCCGTGAAGACATCCGCAAAGGCCCTCAGATTCGTACAGCACATGCTCGATCACGGCGCTGTCGCCGTGAAGGGTGAAAGTGCGGGCGTCGCCCATGGCGCAAGGCGCTGGAAGCAGCTTTACGAGCAGTCGCGTGGCGAAGCGGCCGCCGATGACGGGATGGCGCTTGCCAGAACCTGCCGTCTGGCTTTCTCACGCCGCCCCATAGGAGACGATGCCGAAGGCATGACGAGCGTTGGGTTTCACCTGATCGGCTTGCCCGATGTGCAGGTGCGCTTCACCAAAAAAGACGGGGATCAACCGTCTACCAACGCCGAACAGCTGAAGATAGCCGCGTTGATAGACGATATCGCCGAGCAAATGGCGCGTGAAGGCGTTGAAGCCACCCTGAAGGGCCGTGGCGCCTCCCTCTCAGACGACAAACGCTATGAGGAAGACGAATATAAATTCAATCCTTTCGGCGTCGTGAGCATTGATGGCCTCAAGCTTTAACGCCCGCCTGCGGCCTTATGGGGCGGGATCGCTCTCGCCGGCCACCAGAAGCATCGGCCACACGCAATGGCGGGCCTGATCGGGGTAAAAGGGCGCGTAGGCCGGCATGGTCGATAGCAGCGTCTGGGCCACCGTCACGCCGAGATCATGCAGGGACATGCGGAAACTGGTCAGCCGCGGTTCCAGAAACTGGCCGCGCGGGCCATCGCGGAAGCCGATGACGGCGAGATCGCGCCCCGGTTTCAGCCCCACTTCCGCAAGCCGGCGATAAAGACCGACCGCCATCAATTCGTAGATCAGCACGATCGCCGTTGGCCGGGGCCGCATCTGCAGCCACTCGCTGGCGGCATGATAACCGCCCTGCTCGCTCGATTTCGCACGGATGACCAGCGAGGAATCGTAGGCGATGCCATTGTCTTCCAGCGCGCGCCTGTATCCTTCGAGAAAAACGTAACCGAGATTGATATCGCTGTCGGGCACCGCCACCGCAATCGAACGATGACCGGCAGCGGCAAGGCGGTCGACCGCATTTTTCGCGACGCCCTCGAAATCGAGGTCGATCCAGGCGTGAGTGTCGCTGGAAGCGGTGCGTCCGAGCGCTACGAAAGGCAGCCTGGTCTGCTTCAGGAAATCCACACGTTTGTCGATCCGTCGCGTCGCGGAAATGATCATCGCATCCACCATGCGGCGCGCCACCATGCGCTTCAGATATTCATCCGGATCCTCTTCCCCCGGACAGGGCAGAACGATGAGATCGAGATTATGTCCGGAAAACACGCTTTGCAGACCGTCCGTCACACCGAGGAAGAAGTTGTCGGAGTTCTCCACGGTCTGCGCGTCGCTGCCGGTCATCAGGCCGATGACATTGGTGGTTCCCTGCCTGAGGCTACGACCGGACTGGTTGGCGACATAACCCAGCTTTTCCGCCGCTTCGAGAACACGCCGCCGCGTCTCTTCGTTCACATCCGGCTTGCCGTTCAGGGCACGGGAAACAGTGCCTATCGATATCTCGAGATAATCGGCAAGCTGACGAATTCCTTTCATGCACTCCCCTCCCAGGCCCGGCGCGCAATCGACGCGCCCCTTAACGGTCTTGACATATCTAACATCATCGGCATAGTCTCGTAAACGTTTACGACGCTCTGCGCAAAGAGGAGTTTGCGAAAGAGTCCGGGGAGATGAGATGACATTCAATGCCGTTTTATGCGGGTGCGGAGCCATGGCCAAAGGCTGGTTGCGTGCCATTCAATCCACGCCGGAAATCGCCGGCGCGATCAGGATCGCCGGGCTGGTCGACCTGAACGAGAACACGGCCCGCGCGCTTGCCGAAGAATTCGCCCTCACCGACGCGGTCATCGGCATGGATCTGCGCGAGGTTCTCGCTAAAACGAAAGCCGACATCCTTTTTGATATCGTCATCCCGCAGGCGCGCTTCGCCGTGGTTGAGGCCGGTCTCGAGGCCGGGTGCCATGTGCTCAGCGAAAAGCCGCTTGCTGCCTCGATGGAAGAAGCCGGCACGCTGGTTGAACTGGCGAAAAAAGCCGGAAAAATTCATGCCGTGGTGCAAAACCGACGATTTGTGGCGGGTATCCGGCGGCTGCGCCGCGCACTGGAAGACGGCGTCATCGGCGATTTGACGGCCATCCATTGCGATTTCTTCCTTGGGCCGCATTTCGGCGGCTTCCGCGAGGAGATGAAGAACGTCCTGCTTCTCGACATGGCGATCCATACCTTCGATGCGGCCCGTTTCGTCGCCAATGAAAAACCCCTCTCCGTCTTCTGCGTGGAAAAGAACCCGGCCGGCTCATGGTATGCCCATGGCGCAAGCGCCAACGCCATTTTCGAATTCTCGAATGATGTCGTCTTTACCTATCGCGGCTCCTGGTGCGCCGAAGGCGAGCGGACCAGCTGGGAAGCACGCTGGCGGCTTATCGGCTCCAAGGGCATGATCCTCTGGGACGGGGAAGACAATTTCTCCGCCTCGGTGGCCGGCGACGAACAGGGGCTTCTGCGTGGCTTTAGGACCGTAAACGTTTCCGAAGCCATTTCCGAGAAGGACACGCGCGGCCATGCCAGCGTCATTCTCTCGTTCCTTCAATCCATCCGCACGGGTGAGATGCCGGAAACAGCCTCCTTCGACAACATCAACAGCCTTGCCATGGTGATCGGCGCGATTGAAAGCGCCCGCCTCGGCCAGCGTGTTTCCATTGCAGCATAAGGACTGAAAGACGTGAGCAATCCGGCAACATCCATCCGCATCGGCACCATGGTCAGCGCCACCAAGGGACAGGCGGCCGAACGCATCGGCCAGATCGCCGATCTCGGCTTTGAAAGCTTCGAGCCGTTCTTCTGGCAGACGACCAACGGTCAGGACCTTGCCGAACTCGGCAAGCGCTGCCGCGAGGCGATCGGTGAGCGCGACATCACCATCAGCACGCTCGGCATGTTCGGCAATCCGCTGGAGGAAACCGACATCGACCTTGAGACATTGCAGGGCTGGAAAGACTGCATCGACAATGCCCACCATTTCGGCGCGACCTGCGTTGCGGGGTTTACCGGCCGGTTGCGCGGCAGGCCGCTGCCGGAAAGCCTTCCCCGATACAGGCAAATCTGGAGCGAGCTTGCAAAACGCGCCGCCGACAAGGGCATGAAGATCGCCTTTGAAAACTGCGCCATGGATGGCAACTGGCAGACCGGCGACTGGAACATCGCGCACAATCCCGACGCATGGGAACTGATCTTCAACGAAACGCCGGACGAGCATATCGGCATCGAATGGGAACCCTGCCATCAGATGGTCTATCTGATCGACCCGCTGCCGCAGATCCGCAAATGGGCGGACAAGATTTTTCATGTGCACGGCAAGGACGCGACCATCCGCTGGGATGTCATTCGCGAGCACGGCATTTTCGGCAAGGAAAAATTTGTCTTCATGCGCACGCCGGGCTTCGGCGACAGCAACTGGACGGACATTATTTCCGAACTGCGCCTCGCCGGCTGGTCCGGCTCCATCGACATCGAAGGCTGGCATGACCCCGTCTATCGCGACGCGCTGGAAATGACGGGCCAGGTGCATGGTCTCAACTATCTGAAGAAATGCCGCGGCGGCGATTTCGTCGTCGATCCGACATAACGGAAACCTTTTGGGAGAAGGTTTTCGAAAATTGCAGAGACGATAACCAAGAGGAGGAGATTATGGGTATCGCGAAATGCATGATGGCCGGCGCATTTTTGCTGGCGGGCGTGTCCGCCGGCGCTATTGCGGCGCAGGCAGAAGATGTGACGTTGACCCTCTGGTCGCTGGATCGAGATATCCAGCCCGCGCCGAACCTCATCAAGGAGTTCAACGCGCTCAATAACGGCATCAAGATCGAATACCGGCAATTGCAGTTCGATGATGTGGTGAGCGAATCCATGCGCGCCTATTCCACCGGCAATGCGCCCGACATCATCGCCATCGACAACCCCAACCACGCCATGTTCGCCGCACGCGGGGCGTTTCTTGATGTGACCGACATGATCGCCAAGTCGGATGTCATCAAAACGGAGAATTATTTTCCGGGACCGCTGAAATCAGTAATGTGGGACGGCAAATATTTCGGCGTGCCGAAGGCCACGAACACGATTGCGCTTTATTACAACAAGGACCTGTTCAAGGCCGCAGGGCTCGATGCGGCAAAACCGCCGCAGACCTGGGACCAGCTGGTGGAAGCGGCCCGCAAGCTGACCAATCCCTCGAAAAACATCTATGGCATCAGCTTCAGCGCCAAGGCGAATGAAGAAGGCACCTTCCAGTTCCTGCCCTGGGCGCAGATGGCGGGCGCGACCTACAAGAACATCAATACCGAGGGTGCGGTAAAGGCGCTCGAAACGTGGAAGCTGATGCTGGATGAAAAGCTGGCATCGCCGGATACGCTGACGCGCAGCCAGTGGGACTCCACCGCCACCTTCAACGCCGGCAACGCCGCCATGGTCATTTCCGGTCCATGGGAAATCGACCGCATGCTGAAGGACGCCAAGTTCGACTGGGGTGTCGCTTTGCTGCCGGTGCCCACGCCCGACGCCCCGCGGTCTTCGGCCATGGGCGACTATAACTGGGCGATCTTCTCCAAGACGAAACATCCGGAAGAGGCCTTCAAGGCAATCGAGTTCTTCGCCTCGAAGGACAAGGATATGTTCAAGAACTTCGGCCAGTTGCCGGCGCGCTCGGATATTCCGGTTCCGCCCACCGGCAATGCGCTGAAGGATGAGGCGCTGAAGACCTTCGTGGAACAGCTGAAATATGCGCAGCCGCGTGGCCCCTCGCCCGAATGGCCTAAGATTTCCAAGGCGATTCAGGATGCCATTCAGGGTGCGCTTTCGGGGCAGATGACGCCGAAAGCCGCGCTCGACCAGGCTGCTGAAAAGATAAAGCTGGTCGAAGGCTGATCCGGGCGAACGGCCGGGTTTCTCCGGCCTCCACCCAAGGGGTTCCTCCCGGTGGGGCTGCCTGTCGCGACAAGCGGCGGCGGCCCCGACTGGAGCTTGCGAGGATGTTTCATGAAAAAATTGTTTTCCAGCCTCAGTGACGGTCGCGGTTTCGATATCGTCCTTGTCGCCTTTCCTTTGGGCTTCCTGTTCGTCATGGCGGGGCTGCCGCTCATCTACAACATCGTCATGAGCTTTCAGGAAGTCGACATGTTCAGCCTGGGCACCTTCGTGCGCCCCTTCGTCGGCTTCAAGAATTATATCGACCTGTTCCGGCAGCCGGAAACATTGCCGATCCTTTTCAACACCGTCACCTTTGTCGTAGCCTCGATTGCCGGGCAATTCGCCATCGGCTTCGGTCTGGCGCTGTTCTTCTGGGTCAATTTTCCCGGCGCCACCTGGCTGCGCGGCCTTTTCCTCGTGTCCTGGGTCATGCCCGGCCTCGTCGTGGGCGCAATCTGGAACTGGATCCTCTCGGGCGATTTCGGCGTGTTGAATTTCTTCCTGCGGGAAAGCGGCCTGATATCGGGCAATATCTTCTGGCGTTCGGATGCGAATTTTTCGCTCTGGGCCGTCGTCATCGCCAATATCTGGCTCGGCACCTCCTTCAACATGATCCTGCTTTCCGTCGGTCTCGCCTCCATTCCCGGCGATCTCTATGAGGCCGCGGAGCTGGACGGCGCCAACGCCTGGCAGCGCTTCTACACCATCACCCTGCCGATGATGCGCTCCACCATTGGTGCAATCGTTTCGCTCGGGCTGATCTTCACGCTGCAGCAGTTCGATCTTTTCGCCGCCATCACCGATGGCGGACCGAACAACAGCTCCAACGTGGCGCAATATTGGGCCTGGGACCTGTCGTTCCGGCAATATGATTTCGGCAAGGGCGCTACGATCTCCGTCATCATGATCGTTTTCGTCATGCTGGCCTCCATCGTTTATGTGCGCTCCACACGGCATGAGGTGCGCGGATGAGCATCACGACCCGCAACCGCCTGATGCTGGCCATCGCCATCGTGCTCGCCATCATCTACCTTTTCCCGCTTTACTGGATGTATCTGACCTCACTCAAAAGCGGCTCGGAAATGTTCGCCAATCCGCCCGCCTTCTGGCCCACGGACCCGCAATGGCAGACCTATGCCTATGTCTGGAACAGCCGCAACATGGGCAGATACCTGTGGAATTCAGTGCTGATCGCTTCGAGCGCAGTGCTGCTGATCACCATTCTCGGCGTCGGCTGCGCCTATGTGCTGGCGCGCTATCGCAATGTCTGGGTGGATATCGGCCTGTTCCTCATCCTCATGCTGCAGGTTCTGCCGGCATCGCTGATGATCACGCCGATCTTCGTCGGTTTCTCGCAATTCGGGCTTCTCGATTATCCGCGCCTGTCGGTCATCCTCGCCATTGCGGCGAAAAGCATGCCCTTCTTCGTGGTGCTTGTGCGCGCCACCTTCATGGCCGTGCCGCAGGAGCTGGAAGAGGCGGCGCTGGTGGACGGTAATTCCCGGGTCGGCGCCTTCTTCAACATCGTGTTGCCGCTTGCCAGAAACGGCATTCTCGTCAGCGCCATCCTCATCTTCATGCAGGCCTTCGGCGAATTCGTCTATTCGAAATCGGTGATCCAGGCGGCCGAACTACAGCCGGCGAGCGTCGGCCTCAATTCCTTCATGGGCCCCAATACCAGCGAATGGAACAACATCATGGCCTATGCGACCATGTATGTGACGCCTATTCTCGCCCTCTTCATTCTCTTGCAGCGCCGCATCGTTTCCGGCCTGACCTCAGGAGCGCTCAAATGACCCTTCAGATCGAACTTTCCGGCGTCAACAAATATTACGGCGCCTTTCATGCGCTGAAGAACATCAACCTTTCCATCGAGAAGGGCACTTTCGTCGCACTTGTCGGCCCGTCGGGCTGCGGCAAGTCCACGCTTCTGCGCTCGCTGGCCGGGCTGGAAACCATATCGGCCGGCGACATGCGCATTGCCGGCACGCTCATGAACGGCGTGCCGCCGCGCAAGCGCGATGTGGCCATGGTGTTCCAGTCCTATGCGCTCTACCCGCATATGACCGTGGAGGAAAATCTCACCTATTCGCTGCGTATGCGCGGCGTGGCGAAGGCCGAGGCCCGCAAGGCGGCGGAAGAAGTCGCCGCCACAACAGGTCTTTCAAAGCTGATGAAGCGTTATCCCCGCGAACTTTCCGGCGGCCAGCGCCAGCGCGTGGCCATGAGCCGGGCGATTATCCGCAATCCGCAGGCCTTCCTGTTCGATGAGCCGCTTTCCAATCTCGATGCGGCGCTACGCGTCCACATGCGCAAAGAAATCCGCGCGCTGCACGATCGCCTGCATGCCACTTCGGTCTATGTCACGCATGACCAGATCGAAGCGATGACCATGGCCGATCACGTCGTCGTCATGCGCGATGGCGTGATCGAGCAGCAGGGCACGCCACTGGAACTATACGACCGCCCGGTCAATCGTTTCGTTGCAGGCTTCATCGGCTCGCCGGCCATGAATTTCATTCCGGCGACCGTCAGCCCGGATGGCGCGTCCCTTCAGCTCATGTTCGGCGAAGGCGAGCCGCAGCAATCGATCGGGAATCCGGCCTCTCTGCCGCCTGGCAAAGATGTGATCGTCGGCATCAGGCCGGAACATATCCGCCCGGCCGCAGCAGCCGGAGCGGCATTGGTGCTGCCGGTTTCCGCGGTGGAGACGACCGGCTCGGCCACTTTCCTCACCACGGGAACCTCCACCGAACTGGTCATCGCGGTGCAGGGACGCAGCGCAGTCAAAGCCAGTGAAACGATCGGCCTCGACATCGACCCGTCCGATATGCATTTGTTCGATGCGGAAACAGGCATCGGCCTCCTGACCCGCTGAGCGGGGGTTTTGCCGGCTGTTTCCTCCGCCGGCAAACACGAAGCGTGGAGTCGAATGACCATAAACGGGAAAACAGCGTTCCTTATCGGCGCGGCCATCCTCATCGGTCTTGTCGTCATCCAGTTCAAGGATGTCCACATCGCCATCGGGGAACGCGCCATGGGAGGCTATGACGGTTCGAGCAACCCGGAAGCGGCCTCCCGCGCCGAGCGGGAGGCAAAAGAGGCCGCCGCGCGTGCCGAGGCCGCGGCAAGCGCGCTGGAACCGCAAAACTGATCAGACAGTCTTCCGCCTTTCAATGCGCGGCGTCGATCATGGCAATCCAGCCGGCGGCCCGGCGGGCAGCATCCGCAAGCACGGGTTTCGGCGCCTTGTACCATTCGTTCTCCGGCAATTCGCGTTTCAGGCGAACGAAGCCGATTGCGTCATCCAGCGTCGGAAACTCCGTTGGCAGCGTGAGATGCAGGAAAAGCGCAACGACGGCGACGGAACGCGAACGTCCGCCCCGGCAATTGATGAGCACGTTGCCACGCTCCCGCCGGGGATAGGAGGGCTTGTCGGGCAATATCTGCTCCAGCGCCGCTCGCAGGATATAATGGGCCGCAACCATCTGGGTATCGGGATTTCCGCTCCCGTCGATCAGGCCGATCTTGTAGTAGCGGATTTCGCCCGGCCCATAGACGCTGCCTTCGTGGTCGGAAACGACCTGTGACTGCTCCACGAAATTGAAATCCAGATTGACGGCGCAATTGACGACGGTGGTAATGCCGTTCTGGCGTAGAAGATTGAGGTCGCTCGCCCCCTCCTTGCCGGAAATGAAGAGATCGACGCCGTAAAGCGGATGCTGCTCATAGATGCGGCTGAGCTTCGGCAGCTCGCCTGTTTCCTGCTCTCGGAATGGGGTCGGTTGCGATTGCGGCATGTCATGTCTCCATCGGCGTTATACGGCCGCCGTCATCTATTGCGTCTTCAGGCCTTCGCGGCCGACTGGTTCAGTCGGATCGCCGCATTGGCGATGCGGCTTTCGGATATGGATCGCGCCACCCGCTGCAATGTCGGATAGCTGGCCCCCTCACCCGTGGCGATATAGCCCGGGCAAAGGAAATCGACGGAACCTTCCGCCACCTTTCCGAGGGTCAGCGGCTCATAGGTTCCGCCGGCGTTTTTGAGAATGAGAATGGCGGCTGCCACATCCCAGGCATTGACGCCGAAACCGGCGGCCGCATCCGTCCAGCCGGCCGCGACATGGGCAATGCTGAGCGCAGCGCTGCCGGGCCGGCGCAATGTCGAAAAGGTCTCGGCAAGAGTGCCGAAATTGGCGAGCGCCGCTTCCCGCCCATCCAGCCGGAAATCGCGCGAGACGGGATAGCCTGTGATGAGCGTCGCCCGCGTCTCATCTGCAACGCTGCGGGAGTGCAGCCTTTCGCCATCAAGATAGGAGGTTTTGAGATCAGCGGAAAACATCTGGTCCGCCACGGGATCGTAAACCACGCCGGCGACGGCTTCTCCATCGATGACGGCAGCGATGGACACGCACCAGAAAGCAAGGCCGCGGGCGAAATTTGCCGTGCCGTCGATGGGGTCGACATACCATTGCACCTCACCGCTACCGATCTGGCCGCCCTCCTCGCCCATGATCGCCGAATTGGGCTCCCGTTCGAGAATGACGGCGCGGATGGCAGCCTCGGCGCGCTTGTCATGGATGGTCACGATATCGTGGAGATCGACCTTGTAATCCACCGCCATATCCGACCGAAACGCCGCCAGCAACGGATCGCGCACGGCACGCGCCGCCGTTTCCGCGATCTTCATCAACCGCACAGAGCGGGAAAACGCATCCTCGTCTCCAGGTTTCCGTTCGCTCAATGAAGTCTGCATCGGCATGTCCAGTCCGTTCGTTCGCAAAAAGGAGGAGGCGGCGCGGCAAGGACCGCGCCAGCCGGGGTTATTTCGTATAGTTGACGCGCCAGAAATCCTGCCATTCCTCGCGGCGGTCGAAATCATCGAGACCGGTGGCGGAATCGTAGCCCATCAGCCGGTCGGCGACCTTCATCAGCCCCGAAGGCTCGTCATCCGGCATCTTGATGTCGGTATTGGTCGGCAGCTTGCCGTCCTTCATCTGCGGGGCGATGCCCTCTTCCGTCAGGACGTAATGGATAAAGAGCTTGGCCGTGTTCGGGCTTCTGGTCTTGGAGGCCATCAGGCCGAGCTTGATATAGGTCCAGCCGACCCAGGGATCGAGATCGGTGCAGAGGCCGAGCTTGTAGCCCTTGTCGGCATTGTCGCGAAATTTGGCCGAACTCAGCAGGCCGAAGAAGGGTTGCTTCTGACCCGGCGCGCCCACCGCCTCCGCCACCGGGTCGTCGCCATCCGTGGCGAGCGGACCATTCGCGGCCAGCGCCTTGATCCAGGCGGCTGCCGCACCCTTTTCCTCCATCTCCTTGCCGGAATGGTCCTTGTAGGCTGCCGCCACCTTTTCATTGCCGTGGGCTTCAAGCTGGTTGAACCAGTCCGTATAGGTGCTCTTGCTGAGCGGATCGACCATGGCGACCCTGCCTTTCCATTTCGGCTCGGTCAGTTCCCAGATATTCGTCACCGGGCATTTGTCATAGGCTTCGGTATTATAGGCCCAGACATTGGCGTTGGTGGAAATGGCCAGCGGGTTTTGAAACTGCGCCGGGATTTTCGAGGCCATGTCGCCCGGCAGATAATTCTCGACGAAACCTGCCGGCAGAAGCTGGGCGAGCGCCGAAGGCGCATCGGTGATCAGCACCACATCGCCCTGCACATTGTTCGACTGGCTTTCGCGGATAATCATCTCCAGCTGGCTATTGGCGGAAACCTTCACTCCCGTCGCCTTCAGCCCGTATTTGGCGCTGAATTTGTCGGCCATCTCAACGATCTTGCCGGTACTGTCATAGATGTTGATCGGTTTCTCCTGCTTCGCAGCCGCAAGAACAGCATCGAGATCGAAAGTCTCTTCAGCCGTGGCGGTCAGTGCGGAAACACCCATAATCGCTGCAGCTGCGGCCATGGCCGAGGCGGTCCTCAAATTCGTTCTTCGCATCGTTTCCCCTCCCAAGGAAAAGACAGGCGGGCTCGCACCCGCCTTCCGTTTATTTTTTGTAGTTCACACGCCAGAAATCCTGCCAGCCTTCGCGCTTGTCGAGGTCGTCGGCCGCCGTTGCGGCGTCGAAAGCCATCAGCTCATCGAGATGATTGGCGACCTTCGAGGGCTCATCCGCCGGCAGGGCTATTTTCATATTGCCGGAGAGCTTGCCGTCAGCGGTCTGCGGCGCGATGCCTTCTTCCGTCATCAGGTAATGCAGGAAAAGCTTCGCCGCATTCGGGCTTTTCGTTTGCCCGGCAATCAGCCCGAAACCGGGATAGAGAAAACCGGAAAAGGGCTTTACGCCGCTGCAAAGACCGAGCTTCAGCCCCTTGGCCTCGTTGTCACGATACTTCGCCACCGAAGTGATGACGAAGAAAGGATCGGCCTGCCCCGGCGCACCCGCCGCATCCGCCACCGAACTCGAATCCGTCAGCAGCGGCGCATTTTCGGCAAAGGCTTTCACCCAGGCCGCCGTTGCGCTTTTTTCGCCCGTCTCCAGCTTCTTGCCGTAAAGGTCCTCATAGGCCCTGGCGACATCGGCATCGTGATGGGTTTCGATCTGGTTGAACCAGTCGGCATAAAGCGGCTTGTCGAATAGATCGAGCATGGCGAGCTTGCCCTTCCACTTCGGCTCCGTCAGCTGCCAGATGTTGGTGACCGGGCATGTGTCGTATTTCTCGGTATTGTAGGTCCAGACATGCGGATCCGAGACGACCACGAGCGGATCGCGCAGCTTTTGCGGAATATCGCCTTCGAGATCCGGCGGCGTCCAGCTGGTGGCGATGCCTTCCGGCAGAAGCTCGCCCATGGCGGAGGCGACATCGGTTGCCACACTGACATCGCCGACGACATTGCCCGCCCGATGTTCGCGGATCATCAACTCGACCTGCGTTGCCTCGTTCACCTTCTTGCCGCTCGCCTGCACGCCGTATTTGGCGGTGAAGGCCTGTGCCGTATCGACGATCTTGCCGGTCACCGCATAAACCGTGATCGGCTTTTCCTTCTTCGCGGCGTCGATGAGCGCATCGAGATTGAAGGCATCCTGCGCATGGGCGGCCCCGCTGAGTGCTAGCGAAAAGCCGAGGCAAAGTGCGGAGGCGGTCCTGCGCCGCCTGCGCTCATTGCCATTCTTGTTCTGAGTAGTGATCGTCACCAGATGGTCCCCCCGTTATTTTTTGTAGTTCACACGCCAGAAGTCCTGCCAGGTTTCACGCGCATCCCAGTCTTCAAGGCTGGTCGCCATGCTGTAGGGCAGAATGTCATCGAGAACGGCGCCGATACCCGACGGCTCATCCGCAGGCAGGCTCACCTCTTTGTTGGTCGACATCTTGCCGTCGATCGCCTGCGGCGCGATGCCTTCGGCGGTCATGATGTAGTGAATGAAGAGCTTCGCCGCATTCGGGCTGTTCGTGCCCTTGGTGATCAGCCCGACACCCGGATAGAGCCAGCCGACCCAGGGTTTCAGCTCCTTGCAGAGGCCGAGTTTCATGCCCTTCTCGGCATTGTCGCGGAACTTCGCCGAGCTGATGAGACCCATGAAGGGCTCCTTCTGGCCGGGAGCGCCAACTGCTTCGGCAGCGGCCGCATCGGCGTCGGTCAGCAGCGGAGCGTTGGCGGCAAGCGCCTTCACCCAAGCCGCAGTCGCGCTCTTTTCCCCGGTTTCGAGGTCCTTGCCGTAAAGCGCCTTATAGGCCGCCTTCACCTCGCCGTCGCCGTGGCTGGCCATCTGGTTGAACCAGTCGACATAGGAGGCCTTGCCGAGCGGATCCTGCATCGCCACCTTGCCCTTCCACTTCGGGTCGGTCAGTTCCCAGATATTGGAAACGGGGCATTTGTTGAAAAGCTCGCTGTTATAGGCCCAGACATTGGCGCTGGTGACGACGGTAAGCGGGTCCTGATATTCGGGGGGAATATTGCCGGCCATATCCGGCGGCAACCAGCTTTCGACGAAACCGAGCGGAATAAGCTGCGCCATCGCCGCAGGCGCATCGCTGATGATCGAGACATCGCCCTGAATATTGTTGGCGCGCGCCTCGCGGATGATCATTTCCAGCTGGGCCGAAGCCTTCACCTTCGCGCCCTCTGCGCCGACACCATATTTTGCCGCGAAGTTCTTCGCCATTTCGACGATCTTGCCCGTGCTGTCATAGACGGTGATCGGCTTTTCCTTTTTCGCCGCCTCGATCAGGGCATTGAGGTCGAAAGGCTCTCCCGCCTTCGCCGCGCCGCCAAGCGTTGCGGCGATCGCCGTTGCGCATAACAGCCGGCTCAGGCCCGTCATTGTCCGCTTCATACTGCTTCTCCTTCAGCCGTCTCGGCGGCGTTTTCAGTTGTAGGTGCTGTTGCGCAGAACGGCGTCCGCCTCGGTGATGCGCTGCCCCCTCACGTCAAAGGCGTGCAGGGCCTCGGGCGGCACGTGGAAAAACACGCGGTCGCCACTGTCGATACGCGGCAGGGAATGGGTGGTCAGGAACAACGTATGGTTCTCGCTTCTGAGTTCGAGAATCCAGCTACCGCCGGTCGGTAGTACGCCGGTCACCGTCATTTCGCCGGAGAAGCTGCCCTGCGGTACATCCTCGAACTTCATCGCATAACCCATCGCCTCTGGCCTCATGCCGATCGAGGCGATGCCGCGCAGTTGCGGATAACGCGTTGCGAAATAGGCTTCCGCCCTGTCGGCTATATCCGACACGCCGGGCTGGCCGAAGGTCAGGATGTTGATCGGCGGGCTTCCCACGAATTCGGCGACGAAACGATTGGCCGGACGGTCATAGATATCGTTCGGCGTGCCCATCTGCTGCAGTGTGCCCTCGTTCATGACGGCGATGGTGGTGGCAAGCGTCATGGCTTCCCACTGGTCATGCGTCACGAAGACGATGGTGGTCTTGAACTCCTTGTGCAGCCGCTTCAGCTCGGCGCGCATTTCCAGCCGCAGCCGGGCATCCAGATTGGAGAGCGGCTCATCGAGAAGCAGAACGCCCGGATTGACCGCAAGCATGCGGGCGAGCGCCACGCGCTGCTGCTGTCCGCCGGAAAGCTGCGACGGATAGCGGTCGCGATATTTGGCGATATCGAGCGCCTGCATGACGCGCTCCACCCGCGCTTCCCTCTCCGCTTTCGGCAGCTTGCGCAGGCGCAGACCGAAATCCGTGTTGCGCTCAATGGTCAGATGCGGCCACAAAGCATAGCTCTGGAAGACCAGACCCATTTCACGTTTTTCCGGCGGCACGAAGATGCCTTCGGTAACGGAATCGATCACCCGGTCGCCGACGCGGATTTCCCCGCCGGAGAGGTTTTCAAGGCCGGCGATCATGCGCAGCGTCGTGGTCTTGCCGCAGCCGGAAGGGCCGAGCAGACACATGAACTCGCCGTCGCGAATTTCGAGATCGAGATCGGAAACCGCATTTGCGGAATTCACACCGTAGTTTTTCTGCGCACCGCGCAGGTTGATGGTAGGCATCAGCTTCCAAGTCCTTCTGCAAGATTTGTGCGGGTCAGCTTCTGGGCCAACAGCGTGCCGAAATAGGCGATGGCGGCGATGATCAGCACCACGGCGTTGGCGGCCTGCGTGTAGTGATAGTCGACCAGCCGCAGCGAATAGGTGGTCAGAACATCCGTGCTCGGCACGGCGAGGATCACGAAGAGGCTCAAGCCCTTGATGCCCGAAATGAAGGGCAGGAGAACCCCGGTCACCAGCGATCCCTTCTGGATCGGAATGACGATGGAGATCATGCGGCGGAACCAGCCCGCGCCGGCGATCTGCGCCGCCTCTTCCGGATCCTTTCCAAGCTGCGTCATTGCTGAAATGCCGGCGCGCGAGGCATAGGGCATCTGGTCGGCAATCAGCGCCAGGATGAGGATCGTCACCGTGCCATAAAGCGCCGGCATCGGCCCGCGCGGAACGGCAAAGAGCGACAGATAGGCGGCGGCAAAAGCGATGCCGGGCACGAGATAAGGCAGGAACGTCACCTGTCGCAGATAGACCGACAGGGCCCGCACCGGTGTGCGGATGACGACATAACCGACAAGCAGGCCGAGAATACCGGATGTGAGCGAGGCAAGACCGACGATCATCATCGTGTTTTTCGCGGCTGCCCACAGATCGGGGCTCAGGAGCACGCCGGTCTGCAAAGCCACCGTGTTGAGATTGCTGCCGATCCAGTAATCGAGCGTGAAGTTGTCGAACGTGAAGCGGGCTGGCATTTTCATGACGGTCGAGAGCGCCAGCGTCAGAAGCGGCAGACCGACGCTGAGGATGAAGATGGCAGCCGCAAAGCCGGTTGCCGGAAGCCGCATCTTTCCGAGACGGCTCTGCCGGTTCATCGAACCCTTCGAACCGATGGTCACGAAACGGCGGGCTTCGCGAACGAGCCGGGCGTCGATCATGAGCGTGATGATGCCGATGAGCATGATCGAGGCCGCAACGACGCCGGCAACGCCGGTCTGGCGCGAAGCGATGCTGCGGAACAGCGAGGTGGACAGGACCTCGAATTTCACGGGCAGCCCGAGAACATAGGGCACGCCGAATTCACCCAGGCACTTCGCGAAGATCAGCACCATGGAAGAAAGCAGCGCCGGGCGCATCAGCGGCAGGATGACCTGCAACGCCACCTGATAACGATGGGCGCCGAGAATGCGGGCGGAATCTTCAAGCTGCGAGTCGAAGCGGCGAAGCGCCGAGCCGAACAGCAGGATGACGAAAGGCGTGTAGTGCAAGGCAAGGATAATGGTGATCGGGAAACGCCCATAAGCCACCCAATCCGGCGGAGTGAGCCCTATCGCCTCGAACCAGCCGGGCTGACCGCCAACGGTGCGATTTTTAAACAGCGTCGTCCAGGCAAGCGCAAAGGTCCAGGCCGGCAGCATATAAGGCACGATCAAGGCGGTGGCGAACCAGCGACGGCCGAACATGTCCGTCCGGCTGATAAGCCAGGCAAGCACGGTGCCGATGACGAGCGAAAGCGCAATCGCCCCGAATGCCACGGTCAGCGTATTGAAGAGCGGACGCCAGAAAAGATCCGATGCGACAGGCGAAAAAAACGCCCTGTCGAGATAATAAAGCGTGAGATCGCCGACATCCTTGCCGAGACGCCGTTCGTGGCCGAACTGGACGCGGACGGCGTCGAGAATGATCGAAATGATCGGAACGACGATCAAATAGGTGAAAAGCAGCGCCGTCAGGACGCCGATCAGCGTCGTCGGTTCCCTGAGCGCGACCTTGAGACGATACCGCCAGGCCTGCCATGCCGAAGGCGCGGTCGCCGGGGGACTTCCCAGCGCCTCCGCCTTCGTCGATTCGCTTAAAAGAGCCATTATCTCTCCCCATATGGCCACGCAATTGCCGCCACACGCCGGCAAGCACCCGCCTTCGCGCGACCCGCAGAACAGGCGGCGCGTGCGTTGACCTTCAGCAATGCGTCAATGCTTCACAAGCGGGCGTCCAGCCCACAAATAACGATGATCCAGCTCCTCCCGAAAACATCGCCGGCAAGGCCGATGTAGAATAAAAATTCCATATCTTCCTTGACCTTGGAATGCATGATCCGTCTTAAAAGACATTTTGTCAATGAAAAAATGCACACGTGATCACTAACTTATTTATTTGTTTTAAAATGGTTTTTTGTCACAAAACTGTAATTTTTGAACGAGCTTGCGTGGGAAATGTTTTTTCCCTGCATGGCGACAATGGAACGGATGAGACATTTTCCTGGAATGCGGGCGGCCTTTTCTCAGCGTGGCCGAGCGCGGGTGAAAAATTTCAATTGGAATAGCCGACATCATATGGCCTGTGATATCAGGCATAGGATTTCGCAACGGGGGAGTTGAATGGCGAGAGGGTTCGTGACGGCCGAAGAAGTGGCGAAAAAGGCCGGGGTTTCGCGCTCCGCCGTCTCGCGTACCTTCACACCCGGCGGCAGCGTATCGAAGGCCGTCCGGCGCAAGGTACTGAAAGCCGCGCAGGAACTCGGCTACCGCGTCAACCGGCTGGCGCAGGGCCTCAACAATGACCGCTCCAATCTCATCGGGGTCGTCGGCGCCAACCTCAGCTCCCCCTTCATTTCAAAGCAGCTCGATCTCCTCAGCATCGGCCTTCTGCGTCGTGGCCTGCAATGCCTGCTGCTAAATGCGGCGGATGCCCGCAAGGACATTGCGCCGCTGATCGAGCTTCTCTTCGAATTCCGTGCGCAGGCAATCGTCGTTCTCTCCGGCGAACCGCCGGCCTCGATCGTCGATGAATGCATCGCCAATGGCGTGCGGCTCATTCTCATCAATCAGCGTCTTGATCGCACCGATACGAACATGGTGCTGAGCGACGATTCGCGCGGCGCCGATCTTGCCGCCATGCGGCTTGTGGAAGCGAAATGCAAAAAGGTCGCGGTCATTTCCAGCGGCAGCCAGACGCCGGCACAGTTGCGCCGCGCCGCCGCCTTTACCCAGCGCATGACCATCGAAGGCATCGAGGTCGTTCCATGGTCCGGCGGGCCGACGAGCTATGACAGCGGTTATCAGGCCGGCTGCGAGTTGCTATCCGACAAGACGATAGACGGCGCTTTCTGCGTGACCGATCTGCTGGCGCTCGGTTTCATGGACGCCGCGCGGCTGGAAATGGGCCGCCGGGTGCCGGAAGACATCTCGATTGTCGGCTTCGACGATATTCCGCAGGCGGGCTGGAAAAGCTACCAGCTGACCACCGTTGCCCAATCCTTCGACGCATTGACCGAGAAGGTTTTAACCGCGCTCGATAGCGATGAGCCGGAAACCCGGCTTCAGGTCGTACCCGTTTCCATGGTCGAGCGTATCACCGCGCGCTAGAGCAAATGCATTCCGGGCATAAGCCGTCATGCGGCTTTACCATATCCCCTAACCGACCTGCTTGATGCGGCTTTCGATAAGAAGGCCGCTTTCATCGAGGATCGGATGGGCGACGGCGGCAATATGGGCGTTGATGCGTTTCAGATCGCGCAACATGTCGAGATGCACCGAGCTGGTCTGAATGCTGTCAGTCCGCCCGTCGCGCAGGCGCTGGAGATGGCGCTCCGACGACTGCTTTTCGAGGCGCCGCACATCTTCCTTCACCTCCACCAGCCGGCGTGCAAGCGCGGCATTGCGGGTTGCGAAGACGGATTGCGCCATGCGGATATTGTCGAGAGTGACGGTAAAAAGACGCTCAAGCTCGCTCTTGCCATCATCGGAAAACCGCAGTCCGAGATCGATCTTCTTGGCGATTTCCGGGCGGATGCCTTTCTCGATGATATCGCCGATATGTTCGAGATTGATGGCATATTCGACGATATCCATCGCACGCCTCTGGTCTTTCCCGCTCAAGCCGTCCTGCCCCACCTTCGAGACATAGACCTTAATGTCGTGCTGTATCCGGTCGACCCGGCCTTCCAGCGCGCTGATATCATTGAGTTTCGCAACGTCGCTGTCACGCATGGCTTCGCCCGCCTGCCGCAGCATGCGCTCGATCAGATCGCCGACGAGAAGGACCTCGCGGCTCGCGCCAGCAAGGGCGGCAACCGGCTGATCGAGATCGTGGTTGTCGAGATAGCTGCGATGGCTTTCGCTTTTCTCTTTTTCCGGAAACAGCGCCGTCGTTACCCGCAGCAACAGCGGCGAGAGCGGCCAGGCGATGGCGGCGACGGCCAGGTTGAAGAAAAGATGCGCATCGACCGCGAGATTGGCGTGAAAAAAAGGCGACATCTCCAGCAGCGCAGCGCCATATCCGGCAAGAGGCAGCGCCGCGAGACAGCCGATTGCCCTGACGATGAGGTTGCCGACGGCCACCCGGCGCGCTGCAACCGGTGCTCTCAGCGTCGCCAGCACCGGCGGCACCGCGCCGCCGAGATTGGCGCCGAGCACCAGAACGATCACGAGGCTCGTTTCAACCCCGCCGCTTGCGGCAAGCGACAGGATAAGAACGACAATCGCCAGACTGGAGGAGGCGAGCGCGGCCAATACGGCGGAGAAGATCAGCGCCACCGGCCAGGCATTGCCGAGCATGCCGATGAAGAGACCGAGCGCCGGCGATTGCCTGATGGGATCCGTTGCAGCCGAAAGAAGATGCAGCGAAAGCAGCATCAGGCCGACACCGGCGAGCGCCGCACCGGCCCCCTGCCGTTGCACCGATTTTCCGCGTGACAGGACAACACCGGCAAGGATGAGCATCGGCGACAGCCAGCCAAGCCCAAGCGCCACAATCCAGGCGGTCATCGCCGTGCCGACATTGGCCCCGAGCAACACGATCTGCGCCATGGCCGGCGCGATGAGGTCCTTTTCGACGAAGGAGGCGACCATCAACGCCGTGGCGGTCGAACTCTGCAGGGCGATTGTCGCCACGAGACCGGCGATGAAAGAACGAAACCCGCCCCGCGTGCCGGCCGCAAGGCCGATGCGGAGCCGGGCGCCGAAGGCGCGCGACATTCCGTCCTTGATTTGCCCAAGGCCGAAAAGCAGCAGCGCCACTGCGCCGAACAGATTGATGCTGACCACGACAGATTCCATCGGATCACCCCGCTTGTCATCCTCGCCGCCGGTCTGGGTTCAACCCCAGCATGGCGGCCGCGCTTGTTGCAAACACCTCAGATCAAACCGCAACCCGTTCATGTTGCGGTACAAGCCCAAGCTCCAGATCGCGCGGGCTGCCTTCGGCACGCTCGAGAAACAGGCCGAGGGCTCCGAAGAAGATTTCGAGAAAGCTTTCGACCGAACCGTCGTGATGATCCGGCTCCCGGCCGAAGCGCTCCGCCAGCGTTCGGTAAAGGGAAAGCCGTTGCGGCGCGATGTGCGGCAGTGCCAGGCCTGCGCCCTGGCGCAGGCAATACCAGTCGGCAATCAGCTCGAACATCGGCAGGTCCAAGGACAGGACGGCTGCATCAGACGAAGATCGGCCTTCCCCTCCAAGCAGGTTGAGAACCTCCCGAACGCTTTTATCGGCGATTGCCGTGACGACCTCGGCCGGCCATTCCTTGGGGAAATAACGGTGCCTGATCAGCGCCCGCTTGTGGCCCAGCAGAAATTCACCGTAATTGCCAGCGGTAAAAGCCCGGTCGGTCGCCTCGCCCGTCAGTGCGGTTTCCTGTGCATAACCATCGCAAATGCGGCCATTGACCGGCAGCGCGGCCATCTCCACCGTCTCGACAAGGATTGCCTGCCGCGACGGGTGGACGACCTTGAAGGCGGGCGGAAAGGCGACGAGCGACGGCACGGCGATATTGGTGAGCGAGTTTTCACCTTCCCCGCGCCGGGTCACGCCTTCCACGTGCAGGTGCCCGCTGAAATGGACGGCAAGCCCGGCCTGTAACAGCGCATCCTCCACCGCCTTGCGCGGCGTGCGGCGCACGACATTGGTTTCACCGAACAGGGCACCTTCCGCACCGCTTGCGCCATCGAAAGGATCAAGCGCCGGATAGTGGGAAAAGCCGAGCAATGTCTTGCCGTGCAGCTCCGCCCTGCGGCGCACATCAGCGATCCAGTCGATGAGGAAGGGCTTGCAGCGCAAAAGCGCATTCCAGCCACCGGAGGTGCTGTCGATAAAAGCCGCCTCCTCGCCCGCTTCGAACTCACCATCGAGCGGCTCGAAAATATTGGCGTCGATCATCAGCAGCCACAGGCCCGGCTCCGGCTCGACCAGATAGGAGGCATCCATCAGGCGGTAGACATTGCGCCCATCGGGTGAGCGCACCGCGTACAGCCGATCCTCAGGCGCATCGGAAACACCGAAGGGTGTTTCCCAATGCAGATAATCCGGCTGGCGGAAATAACCGAAAGCCGCCATCGGGCCAAGACCTGCAGGATAACCTTCGCAATACATCCCGTCGCTCACGACAACGCGCTCACCGGCCCGCCGGGCATCGCTTGAAACGGAAAGGCATTTGCCGTTTTCCGTCAGAAACTCCTTGGTATGGTGCCGGCCGCACGGGCCGAAAATATCGTGGTTTCCGGGCAATGCGTAGAAGGCCGTGCCGTGGGCGTCGCTGTGGCGTTGCAGGATGCCCTTCAGCATTTCGGTCGTCACCCGTTGGCCATCATCGGTATAGTCGCCAAGCAGCACCACATGGCGAATGCCGCGCTGCCGCACCTCCTCCAGCGCCGCATGCAATGCATCGGCGCTTTCGTTGAAAACCCGGGTGGATTCACGCGTATCCGACCAGCTGCGCATGGTGATGCGCTGACCGTCGATTTCGATGCCGGGAAATCCGAAATCGGCTGCCGTGTCATGGAAATGCGCGTCGGCGATGACGGCAACGGAGGGAAGCGTGCGTGTCAGCATGATTGAGCGGTCTTTCTGCCCTCGACCATGTCGATCCAGTCGGAAGCACGGCGGGCGGCGGCGTAAAGCATCGGTTTCGGCGTCTCGAACCATTCGTCAGGCCGTAATTCCCGTTTCGTGCGGATCACGGCCAGCGCATCGTCGATGGTCGGATAGAGATCCGGCTGCTGCTTGTGCAGGAAAAGCGCCACCAGTGAGACGGAACGGCTGCGGCCGCTGCGGCAATTGACGAGCACATTGCCGCCATCTGCAAAGGGATAGGTTTCCCGCTTCGGCATGGTCTGGCGAAGCGCGCCGTCGAGAATGTAATAGGCGCCCAGCATCATGGTGTCGGGGCTGCCCTCGCCATCGATAAGGCCCAGCTTGTAATAACGGATATCGCCATAACCCACGGCGCGCCTGTCGCCCTCTTCCGCCACCGCCTGCACGAGATTGATATCCAGATTGACGGCGCAATTGACGACAGTGGTGATGCCATGCCGGCGCAGGAGCCCGAGATCGCTCGCACCATCGCTGCCGCCAATGTAAAGCGCGGCATTGTGCGGGCCGAGCCCTTCCGCAATCAGGCTGATTGCGGGCCGGGCATAAACGGGTCCATCCATTTCATTCCTCCACATGCATGAAGCACGAGGCCCCCTCAGCGAAAGGGCCTCCGCCATAAATCACGCCGATACCGCCCGCGGACGATCCGACAGCTGCCGCGCGGCGAGCGCTATATTCGATGCCTGGCTGACGCCTTTGGAAACACCGGCGGCTGCGGCCAGCACCGGCCCGCCCTCCCGGAGACTGCCGATCTCCAGAAAAGGGCACACATCGCCGCCAGCTTCGCTGACGAGTAGCAGCCCCGCAAGACAATCCCATGAATTCATGTGCAATTCGAGATAGCCATCGGAACGGCCATCAGCCACATAGGCAAGCGCCAGCGCGCCGGAGCCGGCCCGGCGGACATTGGCGCCCATATCGAGCAGGTTCCTGACGACATCGAGATAGGTCGCATTCGCGATGCGGGTGGACCACCCCATCTCGATCGAAGCGGCATCGAAGCGCTCCGTTTCCGCAGTCCTGATCGGTTGCCCGTTGCGCGTCGCTCCCTCGCCGCGGCGGGCGAAATAAAGCTCGCCTAGGGCGGGACTATAGATCGCCCCGATTTCGGTCTGGCCGTTTTCGACATAGGCGATGGAGATGCAGAAATGCGGAATGCCACGGGCAAAATTGGCGGTGCCGTCGATGGGATCCACGACCCAGACGCGCTCACCGATCTCGCCGCCGCCCTCTTCTCCGAAAAAACTGTCTTCCGGGAAAGCGGCCATGATCGCGCCGCGAATATGCGCTTCGGAGGCAGCATCCGTCACCGTCAGAAAATCCTGCGGCCCCTTCATCGAAAAGCTGCGCGTCGCCTCGCCCTGAAAACCTTTCAGCACCAGCTCCCCGGCGGAAAGAATAACGCTGCGGCACAATTCGGCACGCGCCGCCAATGTATCGGGATAGTGGATCGAATCCATGCGCAAGAACCATTTCTCAAAGTTTGAACACGCGTTCATATTGCACGCGCGTTCAAACTTTTCAAGGGGCGTTGAAACGGAGCTGATGAACATTGGAAGCGGGCGAGCCGATCATGCCAATTCGATGGATTCGCCGCAACACGTAGCATGAAGCAAAGGGCTTCCTCCCTGATCAGGAATATCCCCGCTGGAAACATTTAATACTGAAAACATTGGAATGTTGCGAAACGCAGCGCCTGCATCTTGCGGTTGATGTAGTTGTCTGTCGGTTAACCCTGTGTATTTCCAATGATGTAACGGGAATTATGTTACGAATGCCGCTCTGTACTTGAAGAGCCATGAATGAAAATACTGACCGCCACACAAAAACTGCAGGACTTCATGTCCGTCCGGTCCGACAATCCTGATCTGCTGAAAGCACAGTACCGCGCTTTCACCCGACAGATGCCGATGATGTATTTCATCCTGCTTTCAAGCACATGGGCGCTTGCCGTGACGCATATGCGATTGGCGCCGCCTTGGCTCACCGTTGGAGTTCCCGCCCTCTTCACACTCGGCTGCACGCTCAGGGTCGCCTTCTGGTGGAGGACGCGCGGCATGGATCCCGAACCGCGGGTGGCGCATGCAGCCCTTCGGCGCACGAATCGCCTCGCTGCCGGCATCGCCATGGCATTCACGCTCTGGTCTTTCCTGCTGGTGCCCTATGGGGATGCCTATACGCAATCCCACGTCGCCTTCTATATGGCGATCACCGTCATTTCCTGCATTTTCTGTCTGATGTATGTGCGTTCGGCCGCCTTCATGGTGACGCTCATCGTCAATGGCGCCTTCATCGCCTTCTTTCTGGCGTCGCAGCAACCGACATTTGTTGCCATCGCCATCAACGTTTTGCTGGTCTGCACCGGCATGATGTCCATTCTGCTGACCAACTACCGCAATTTCGAGCGCATGGTCATTTCACAACAGCGCACGGAAGCGCTCAGCAACGAAAACCTGCTGCTTGCCAATATCGACAGCCTGACGGAACTGCCCAACCGCCGCGCCTTTTTCGCCCATCTTGAGGCCGAGCTCGAAAAGGCCAGGGCAAACGGAACCCGGCTGGCGCTGGGTGTCATCGATCTGGACGGGTTCAAGCCCGTCAACGATCTTTACGGACACTCCGTGGGAGACAGGCTGCTTGTCAATGTCAGCAAACGCCTCACCGCCAATCTGAAAGCCAGCAGGGCCTTTCGGCTGGGCGGTGACGAATTCGCCATCGTCGCCCCGATCATACCGGATGACGCGCAACTCGTCGCAAATGCCAATGCGATCTCCGAGCAGTTGAGGGCGCCTTACCATATGCCGGAGGGCACCGTGCATGTTTCCGCTTCCATGGGAATTGCCGTGTTTCCGAACCTCGCCTCAACGCTTGAACAGCTTTTCGACAGGGCGGATTATGCCCTTTACCACGCCAAGAAAACCCGGCGTGGCGATGCCGTTCTGTTCGATGCGGAGCACGAAAAGCAGATCAATATCGAAGCCCGCGTCGAGCACCTGCTCAAACAGCGGGATATGGAAAACGAGCTTTCGGTCGTATTCCAGCCGATCGTCGATATACGCGACGGAAGAACGGCAGGTTTTGAAGCGCTGGCGCGCTGGCACAGCCCGGTTCTCGGACATGTGCCGCCTTGCCAGTTCTTCCCCATCGCCGAGCGAGCCGGCATCGTCGGTTCGCTAACGCGGCCGCTTCTCAAGATGGCGCTCGCCTCCGCAGCCAAGTGGGGACCCTCCCTGCGCCTGTCGTTCAATCTTTCGGCCCAGGACCTCAATTCCCATGAGGGCGTGCTTTCCCTGCTCGGCATCATCGAGAACAGCAGCTTCGATGCACGACGGCTGGACCTTGAAATTACCGAGACGGCTTTTGCCCATGATTTCGAACAGGTCAGGCAATCGGTCGAAATGCTGCGCCGTCTCGGCTGCGGCATATCGCTGGACGATTTCGGCACCGGCTATTCCAGCCTGACACGACTGCATGCATTGCCGCTGACCAAGATCAAGATCGACCGCAGCTTCGTCACGGACCTGCACGAAAAACCGGCCAGCTACAAAATCGTGAAATCCCTTCTCACCCTCAGCCGCGACATGGGACTGGAATGCGTGGTGGAAGGGGTGGAAACACCAGCCGAGCTTACCGCACTCCAAGGCCTCGGCGCCACGCTGGTGCAGGGCTATATCTATGCGCCGCCGCTTCGGGAAGAGGATGTCGGTGCGTTTCTTTCGGGCCAGGCGAGTCCCAAACATCGCACCAAATCCACAGCTCTCAAAAATCCAAACAAGGCCTGGTGGTAAGCTCCGATGCCCTCTCCAAGTAAAACTTCCCCAGCGTCGGAATAGACATCACCGATGAGCCAACCTGAGTCAGGGATACATCAAGCGCCAAAGAGATGATACGTGCCTCATCAAGGACATGCAGCCCTATTGCAGCGTCCCGGTAGCCCATGTGTCTCGGCATTGTGGTTCGCCGCTGTAGTTTGTCGGGGGGAGGCTCATGCTATTTCCCTCCCGGTCCACGTTGCTGCGATTTTAGAAGGCCTCAGGCAGACCCCGACGCATCAATAACATTCGAAGCCTTCGAAAGCTCGCAACTCAGAGATCTGGGTGCTCTATCCGCTCCCAAGCCGCACCATCGAAGCGGAAAACATCTTTCGATGCGACGACCCAAAGCACGTTTTCGATCACCTGCGCAAAAAACGGACCATTGTCGATAGATTCGTTATCATCACGATTGCTCAAGCGCGGAAGAGGAGGATCAAATCTGCCAAAACCTCCTGTCTTGGGATCATACTCATAAAGACCGCCGGGACGAACGCTCGCCGCCATGACGAGTTTTTCCCGATACGGAGTGATCATGTGAAAGAGATTATGCTGCTGCCGTAATGCGACAGGCGAAAATCCCCGTGTGTGACTTCCGTGTATGAGAACACCTTCTCTCCCACATATCCAGACACTGTCAGGATTCTCGATGTAAATTCCGGTCAAAGCGGCTACCGGAATTGGAATTTTCAGTTCGTGCAACTCATGACCATCCCAGAAACAAAGGACCGGTTTGGTACCGGGCCCCTCCTCCCCGCAAAGATAGATGGCTTCTTCCGACAACCCGTTTATGTCAAAGAACAGTATATCGCGGGAGGCTGGATTGAGGGCCGACCGAGTGACCCATTCCTGCCATTCCGGAGAAAGAAATTCCGGCTCTTTTTCAGGCTTTGCTTCCTCCTGCGCATTTGGGTTCAGCAACAATTTATCGGTCAGGAGACGCCAATCATTGTTCCCCTTGCGAACATAGATTTGCCCCCCCTCTCCGCAGGCATATAGGTGTTGCCCGATCTCGCGGATGCGAGTGAGACGCCCATAGCCTTTCGAATCGTCACTCCAACTACCGGCTCCCTGAATTTTCTCTTGAAAATTCTCCTTCCAGTAGGTGTGATAAACGTCACCCTCCGACGACAGCAAAACGAAATAACCATCTGGCGTAGCGTGCTCAGCGCTATGATACACAGTCATGCTTTGAATATGGAAACCGAAGTCGGAATACGTCCAGTCCTGCGGCGGCACGTCGTCACGATCATACCGGTAAAATCGGCCATCAGGATCGAAAGGTTCAGCATTGTCTCTCGTTGCGACAACGGCGAGCGTTTTGCCCGACCTCGCATATGCTCTCGTAAAATCGATAGGCAGCTTGGTTTTCATGGTTTTCTGGTCGCTCCTTCAACAGCTCCAGACTTCAAAGCCGATATGGTTTCTTCAGGAAGGGGAGGATATTGTTTAGCTCGTAAAAGCTGGAACGGATTTTTTCCAGCATATTGGGTCGTCAGGGCCGCCATAATCTCTTTTGCACAATCGGGCCTCACGCTTATCATAGCCTGGGCCGACGCCTGAACTACTTTATGTAAGGGTGCAGTGAAAGGTGGCGTTGAATTTCTACCGGCATTTTCGATCGCCTTGTCCGCCAGATGACCACCCCAGTGCTCGGTTTGCTCTACCCGGGCATTGCCAATAACACATATAGCCATACCATCATTAAGGCTGGGCATATTCGGAATGCGCTTATCGGCCTCCTCTCTCGCGCCATAACGAAGCGTCCAGTCCGGAACTATATGGTGAGCCTGCATGCCGTACTGACCGCAGACGCTCTTCATCTTGCCGTAACGGTCGACCTGACACTTCTTGCGGTATTCGTCCCGATCGGAGACACGTACGGTTTCGCTCTGGGGTAATGCCTGCGGCCGACTTTCTGGTTCCTCACGCACTCGCTGCCGATGTCGACGGAGCTCCTCCATCGCCCAATCCCGCATCTCCCAGCTGTCATGTCCGGCGTCGATACCCTCGTCGAACATTTCTTTGATCCGCCGCTCCTGATCGTCCCGTGGGACGACGTCAGACAGATTTGCACCATTATCGGGGATAAGGACGCTTGATAATATCCCGATGACATTTAGGCGGCGGGCCCAAATGCCCACCCTCGCGAGACGGCCAACTTTTGCAAGATCGCTCACAACCCTGTGAGGCGGGGTACGATACCACTGAGGCGCTCGGGCGGGTCCCGGGGTTATCACCCTTCCCGGACCACGAGGAACAGTCTGGGGGACAGTCGGCCTTGTCGCCGGCATTCCTCCGCGAAGTGCTTGCGCAGAGTTTTGAGCTGCCCCAGTCGTCGCTGCGGCAGCCGATCCCGCATAAGCGTATTTCTCGCCCTCTTTAAACGGCTCGGGCGACGCATCGCTCATAACCCGGCCTTCGTCCGACCCGTCCTGCCATCGGAGCGATCCCCGCACCGGATCATCGTCCTTGGGAGGATCATAGGTCTGCGTGCTGCGGACGAAGATCGCCTCACCCTGGGTATTCCTGCTGTTCATATAAAAACGATCGAGGTGGCGAATGACATGCGAGCCTTCGGCACGCACCTGATCAGCATGCCCGATGGGTTCGCAGATGCTTTCCACCGTGCCGGATTTTACCCCCTTGCGGCTACCGGGCGCGTCGCCGTGCACATGTGTCGTACACGAACGCATCACCATCGCCTTTTTGCCGGTGAACCGAACAGACGGCGTATAGTTTTTATCATGGCCGCAAAAATCCACGACCGGATAGGGAATAGGCACCACCGACGAGCCAACCGGTGTCAGGCATACATCAGGTGCCAAAGAGACGATACGCGCCTCATCGATGTCACGCAGTCCCTCACGCGGTGTCCCCGTGGTCCATGTGCCGGGATATTGGGGCTCTCCGATATAATTGTCGCGGGGGATGCTCATGCTGTCTCCCTCTCGGTCAGAGCCGCTTCGGTTTCGGGCGACTTCAGACGAACGCGCGTCAGGGTAAGTTTTGTTTCACCGGCATCGGGAAGAGGAAACCTGATGCGCCAGGTCAGAAGCACCCGTCCATCATTGCGCCAGTCGAATTGCACGCCATCGAGCTTCAGCACATGCCATTCATCCCGATCTTCGCGAGAGCAATGGACACCGAGGGTAAGGCCAGGCAACGAGCCTTTCGTGATCGGATGCTCAGAACTCAGGTTAACGAGCTCGTAGTTCTCGTCACCCTTGAGGTGAGGCGTCGCGATGAGATCAGGATGGGCCGCCTGCCAGAAGCGTGGATCAAAATCACGCGGCAAGAGGGGGTGCCTCTCCTCCCGCCAACCGTCGTCATAAGTTCCGGAATACTGCTGACGGAACTGCCACCAAGGCGAAACGAGCCCAAATCCCTGCGGTTCCGGCGTGCTCCGCCAATCGGAATGCTCACCAACGGCAGCGATCTGCGGAGCTGGAACAGGCCCGGCGTCGGCAGGCATCTCAAGATTGACGATGCCGCACCCAAGCGGGTTTCGGCGCTCCACGTCAATCGGTGTTTCCGTCCCCGCGTCACCTGTGCCGGGGATCGCGCCGCCATAAGCGTTGCGCCAGCATATGGCCACGTTTCTAGTCGGTTCAGGATCGCTCAGTTTCCAATCCGCTATGACACGTTTGGCTTCCCTGGCGGAAAAACCTGCCCATTTCTCCTTAACGACAGGTTGCCAGAAGCGTCTGCCGAAAACCTCAATTTCCTTGAAAATTCCGCCAACGCGGATGGAGGCACGCCAGGATTTCTCCGGCTCGCCACTCGCAGACCACGCATTCCCGAGAAAGGTTATATCCGTGCCGGGCTTGTCCGGGGTAAGATCGCTTTGGCGCAGGAGGACGGTCTGGTGCGGATCGCCCTCATAGGCATCCTCCCACTGGAAACTTTCCTGCTCGGCTGCGACATCCAGCGAACCGCCCTGAGCATGCATGAATGTTGCACGCACGGAGACGATACAATCGAGCTCTCCTTCGGCATCGAACTGACGGAAAGCCATGGCGGGAAACGGCAGGCGGTTCTGAAGTTCCAAGACCCGGCCTCCCTCAGTTCAGATCGATCGGCTTGCCGCGAAGCTGAAAATGATCCGTCGCCACGAAGTTGAAGGTCTTGCCAAGAATGATGACCTCGCCATTCGCCTTCATGATGAACTTGGAATCACCGCATTCGATGACGAACTCTTCACCGACTGCAATCTTCTTGAACTTTCCGACGCTCTCCAGCGACGTCTGGCCTACATTCGTAACCTTGCTGACCCCGATCTGTTCAGCCCGCGCCACACCGACGCTGTCGGATTTGAACGTGCTGACGATCGTGTTCATGATGCCCGGCAGCGGAAACAATCCCGAAGCATCGGAACCGACCCCCGAGCCGGAGCCGGCAAGCGCCGTACCCGCATCCGCACGCGGGCTTGAGCCGGAAACGACACCCTCACGCGAGGAAAGACCGCCGGCGCCAAGGAAGCCGAGTGCGGATGAGGCGAGCGTGGTGGCGAAGGCCGCGACACCCGGGCCACCGCCGCCGGCGATCTGGGCGGCCTGCGAAAGAAGGCCGGCCGTTTGTCCGGAGAGCGCCTGCACGCCCGCCATCGCCATCATCGCCATCGGCCCCGTGCCGCCGACGACGGTGTTCACCGAGCCGCCGATCTCGTGTTTCTGGTTGCCGGAAACTTCCACCGCGCGGTTGCCGCCGACCGAGGCGACCTCATGCCGGTCGATGCGCTTGGTTCGGTCATTCAATACCCGCGTCGTCTGGTCCTTCTGGGCGTGGAAGAACTGGTTTTCCTTGCCGGCCTCATCCTCGAAGGTGATTTCGTTGAAACCGTCGCCCTTGTGGCTGTTGGAACGCAGCACCATGCGTGTCTTGTTGGCCGGCAGGTCGTAAGGCACGGAATTGGCCGGATTGTTGACCACGCCGATGACCAGCGGCTTATCCGGGTCGCCATCGACAAAGGCGACCATCACCTCCATGCCGATGCGCGGAATGACCTGCGCACCCCATGTGCCGCCGCCCCATGCCTGGCTGACCCGCACCCAGCAGGTATCCGTGCCATCCTTCTTCGCCTTGCGGTCCCACGGGAACCACAGCTTGATGCGGCCATATTGGTCAGGATGGATTTCTTCGCCTTCAGGGCCGGCGACGATCGCCACCTGCGTGCCTTCGATACGCGGGCGTTTTGTTGACCGGTGCGGCGTCAGCGGCACACGGGCGGGAATTGCCTCGAAGTGATTGCGGTATTCCGGCTCGTTGCCATTGGTCTCATAGGAAAGGTCGACGATATTGTGGCTTGCCCTGATGATCACATGCTCTTCATAGGCGTGTTCGGGATGGGCGACCTCGTAAGGCGTGAAACGGCGGCCTGCCTCCAGAATGCGCGAAGTCGACGAACCGAAAACCCGGTCATGATCGGCTTCGATGGACTGGGTGCGCAGTTTTTGCGCCCGCTCGGCCTCTTCCACCGTCTTGATGCGGGCCGGATATTCGTAAAGCTCGCGTTTCGTCGCATCCGGCATCTGCACCAGCGACGGCGTCATCGTGCCCGGCACCATGCCCGGTGTCTCGAAATTCCAGTCGGCACCCGCACGCTGGCCCGAGACATAGGAAAAACGCCGCGCCCAGTCGTTGATGTGGTTGCGATCCGACGACCCCTGCGCCAGGCGCACCGTCCCCTCCCCCTGGGCAGCCGGTGACGGCCCAAGCCAGCCGCTGGCGCTATCGGCCACATGCAGCTTGTGGGAACCATCCTCGTGGCTGAACCAGTAGAACAGGCCGTCCTCTTCGAAACGGCGGGTGAGATAATCGAGATCGGTCTCGTTCCATTGTACGCTGTAATGCTGTGCAGGCGGCGGAGAAATGATGCCCGATGTATCGGGAGCGGGAATGCCGTGTTCGGAAAACAGCGTCTCGACGACCTCCACCGCCGTCTTGTCCATCCAGATACGGCAATCCGACCGGCGCGACAGCAGCCACATTTGCGGGCGGATGGTCAGTGCATAGGAGCGCATCCCGCGTGTGATCGGCGGGCCCTCATGCAGTTCCGTCACCAGGCCGTTGAAGGGGCGGCGAACACCGCCGCCATCGCCGTCGCCCTGGCTTATTTCGATGGAGATATCGACCAGCCGTCCGATCAGTTCTTCGGGCTTGACCGCTTCCTTCTTCGCACGCACCGTCAGACGAATGTCGAAGAGCTGCGATACGCCCTCCTCGACGGACAGGCGCTCTGGCAGAAGCTGGTCTTCGCCAAGTGGCGAAGACACCTTCAAAACGCGGCTCGCCTGAACGAAATCGGAAAAAGACGGCTGGTCGTTCATGGGATACTCCTAATCAGGACCCGCGGCTGGACTGCAGGGGCCAGAACCAGATCGTTTCCGAATTGTAGTAGCAGGCCGATGCGCACTGGGTGGCTTCGGAGCCGCCGCGCACAAGATCGATATGACCGCCGCCGGTGTAACCGGGGATATTGTTGAACGCCACGACACCGTTGCGCGCACCGATGCCGTTGCGCGCCGTCGCGGGAGTGAAAGGCTCGGGTTCGCTAAGATAGCTCGTCCGCTTCATAAGGTTGGCAAGACGGCGCATGTTCACCTCTATGCCCTTACCGGCATGGGGGCCCTTCTGGATGCGGTGCGAGGCGGGCACGATGTTGATGCCCGACTTCACGAAAGCGATGCTGACGCGGATGGCGCAGGTATTGTGATAGTTCGGATTGCCGATGAAATCGTCCCAGCCGATTTCCGTGAACAGATCACGCTGGCTGAGATAGTTCGGATGCGACGGGTCGCTGCTCGGATAATTCTTATAGAGAGTGTCAAAGTTAACACGCATGGTTCGTCCCACTAGTTACTTTTCTGCTCACAGGGAAAGGAGACCTTGAGCGCCTCCCGCACGAGAGTGGCTGCCTGTTCATCCAGTTTTTCCGCAGGAAGATCGCCGAGATAGGTGTAGATCCGGTCGGTGAGTTCATGGGGCGCCACGGCACCCGCACCGCACCAGTCCGATACGCTTGTCAGATCGGCCACACCGGCGATATAGGCGCTCGATTTTGCGACGGAAACCAGCCGCCGCATTTCCGGATCAGACACTTCCGGGGCAAGTTTGCCCTCGATGGCCTGCTTGAGTTCAGCACCGGAGAATATCCATGTCCGTTCCTCGGCACCCGCCGGCGAAAGACCGGACAGAGCCAGAACAACCGGCACGGAAACAAAAAACGCATATAGGGAGCGCATGAAAAACCCGCCTCGTCCAACGTGGATGAGAAACATCACGACGTGAGCTGCAAAACTGCAATGAAAACGTTCCGGTGCCGGCAAATACCGGCACCGGGTCGCGTCGCTATCAAGCGGCCTTCGTCGTCGCCAGATCGTAAGAGGCGATCATCGGAGACTGCGGCGAGTTGTTGTCGTCGAACGGCGTGTACTTCACTTCCATCTTGGTGAAGTTGAGCTTGATGGTTTCCACCGGACGGTCACCGCTGGAATCCACCGAGTAGCTGGCGATGAGTGTGTTCGTCAGCAGATACTCGATATAGGTGTTACCCGGATTGCCCGTGGTCACCAGATGGATGGTTGCCAGCTTGCCAGTGCGGCCAGCGCAGGCTTCCTGGAAAAGCTTGGTGGAAGAAGAATCGCTAACCTTGGTCAGAATGACTTCCGAAATGGTCGGTTCGGATGCTTCGCGGTTTGCAGCAGAACCGGCAGACGTGTTCATGTTGCGCGCTACGTTCCAGTGAATGGCTTCGATGTCCATCCACTTGCGGTGTTCCTCATGCGTGGCGTCGCCCTGGATACCGTCAATCTGCAGATAAATTGGCATGCTGTAAGCTCCTGTAGCTGAAATGACCTCTTGCTTCGAGGCCGCGTTACCCTTCGTTTAATGCCGCATGCGTCGGGTAGCCCCATCCGACGCGGCAACTTTATCCACCCCACCCTCTTCGGACGCGGCGAATTCATCTGTTTCCCCAGCCGCTTCGGCACGAATGCCGAACCTGTTTTCACCAAAATCGACAACGATCTTGCCCACGCGTTCTCCCGCGATGACTTTTTCGAGGAAAAAGCTGGAAAGAGGCGGCAGGAGATCCTTGCCGATCATGATTTCGATGGCGCGTGCGCCAATTTCACTTGCACCAGCGCGCGCCACCAACGCGTCGCGCGCGGCATCGGAAAGCGTCAGGTCGGCGCCGTATGTTGCGAGAACACGCTCCCTGATCTTGCCGATCTGCATATCCACGATCCTTGCGAGCTCTTCCGCACCGAGCGGCATGAAAGGCAGGATGATCGTGCGCCCGAGGAATGCCGGCTTGAACTGTCTGGTCAGCTCCGGCATCAGCAGCGCTTCCAGCGCCTCGCCTTCCGGCATCGTATCCGGATCGGCGGAGAGCGCGGCCAGCAGTTCCGAACCGGTATTGGCCGTCATGAAGATCGTGGTGTTCTTGAAATCGACATCGCGGCCTTCGCCATCGCGCAGCACGCCCTTGTCGAACACCTGATAGAAAATATCCTGGACGCCGGGATGGGCCTTATCGATCTCGTCGAGAAGGAGAACGCCGAACGGCCGGCGGCGCACCGCTTCCGTCAACACGCCGCCTTCGCCGAAACCGACATAACCGGGCGGCGAACCGAGAAGCAGCGAAACCTTGTGCTCCTCCTTGAACTCCGACATGTTGATCGTCGTCAGATGGCTGTTGCCGCCATAGAGCAGATCGGCGAGCGACAGCGCCGTCTCGGTCTTTCCCGTTCCGGACATGCCGACGAGGAAGAACACGGCGGGCGGGCGACGCGGATCGGACAATCCGGCACGGGCAGTGCGCATGGCATCGGCGATGCGGCCGATTGCAGCATCCTGCCCCACGACCCGCTGGCGCATCCGCGCATCCAATGTGCGCGCGCTTTCGATCTGGTCGGCCAGAAGCTTACCGAGCGGAATTCCGGTCCAGCGCGATACGACGGAGGCAATCACTTCACGATCAACCACCGTCGGCACAAGTCTTTCGGCATTTGCCGGTTTGGTCTCAGCCGCAGGCCGCAGGCGCGACACATTCGACGCGCCGGTTTCAACGGGCTGCTCTTCGCTGAGTTCAGCCATTTCCGCATCGTAACGGCCGCGCAGATCGTCGATCCCGCTCTCAAGCTTCTCGACTTCGTCGCGTATCGACTGGATACGGCTCTGCATCTCGTCATCCTGCGGTTCACGCAGAAGCCAGTTCAACTCATCGGTCAGAAGACGCCGCTCGCTTTCCATGGCACGCAGCCGTTCCGGCAGGGTCTGCCGCGCCAGCGAAACGGCAGCCGCGGCCGTATCGAGAAGGCTGACCGCCTTGTCCGGCAATTGCCGCGCCGGCATGTAACGCGCCGATAATTGCACCGCCGCCACAATCGCCTCGTCACGAACCACAACGTTATGATGGCTGACGAAGCTATTGGCGACACCGCGCAACATACGGATCGCAGTCGTCTCATCCGGCTCGCGCACATGCACGGGCTGGAAACGACGCGTCAGCGCCGCATCCTTCTCGAAATATTTCTTGTATTCGCTCCAGGTCGTGGCCGCGACGGTGCGCACTTCGCCGCGCGCGAGAGCGGGCTTGAGAATATTGGCCGCGTCGCCCTGTCCGGCCGCACCGCCTGCGCCGACAAGCCCATGCGCCTCGTCGATGAACAGGATGACCGGCTCGGCCGAGCGTTTTACGGCATCGATCACGCCATGAAGACGGCGCTCGAACTCACCCTTCACGCCGGCGCCGGCCTGCAGCAGCGAAATATCGAGGTTCAGCAGGCGGACGTTGCGCAATTTTTCCGGCACATTTCCGGAAGCGATTTCCAGCGCCAGCGCTTCCGCCACCGCCGTTTTGCCGACACCGGCCTCGCCCACCAGAATGGGATTGTTCTGACGACGGCGCGTAAGAATATCAACGAGTTGGCGCAATTCATCATCGCGCCCGATCACCGGATCGACCTTGCCGTTCCGGGCGTCGGCGGTCATGTCCTGGGTGTAAAGGCGCAGAAAATCGTTCTGGCCGGCGGCCGGCGCGGCACCCGCCGTCGCGGAAGGAACCTCTCTTCCGCTGCTGTCTTCAACCGAACTGCGAAGGCGTTCGAGAGCCGCGCGATCCATCGCCTTCAGCGACGGAAATGCCGAGCGGACGAAAGAGCGGAGCGAGGTTTCCTCGTCCATCGCCAGAAGCAGGTCGCAAAGCGTCACGCGGTCGCGCCCGGCCTCCAGCGACGCGAGAACCCATGCCTCGCGGCCCGCCGTCAGGACGTTCTGGGAGAGCGACAAAGCCTCGCCATCGCCGATAACGGCCTCTTCCAGGCTGCGGCCGATTTCCGCCTGCAATACCGGAAGTGGAATTTTTAATTCCTCGAATGTTTTCGCATAGATGCCGGCATCTACAACCGCCAGCAGCCAATGCGGGATATCCACGTACCTGTGCCCCATACGCACCGCAACGGAAGCCGCAGCTTCAAGGGTGACGCGCAGGTCAGGCTCAAGCGCTTCAACGAGGCGATTGAGATCGATATGCGACATGCAATGAGCCTCCTGCCCGGGTTCATTCCACAACGTGACGTGGAATAACTATGATGATGAAACCGGGTTGTCCACCCCGAAGTTTATTTTTTATCGGGTTAGATTAGGCAGTAGACGCCACAATTTAGACACATTTTGAATAAGTCTGTCTGAGGAATAGCCTTACGTAAGGGAAGTAACTACAAAAAATCCATTACTATTTTCTGGGGATAGACTGCTCTTGAACGCGCCGCATGTTAAAAGAGATATAGAATTTTTTGGAGATTGCGGAGAAAACATCCGCATCGATTCAAGAACGCGTGAAATATACTACAGAATTAAGGATGAAAGAAACCAGGCACGCACAGAAGAGCGCGCCGCGTCCCCACAGGATAACTTAAAGATCTCCAGTAGCTGGGACAGTGTCAGCAATCTTGGATTGCAGATTATATATTCCGAAAGCAAGGACATAGAAATATTGGCGTGGCTTGCCGAAGCAAGCCTGCGGCTGCGCGGCTTTCCTGGACTGCGCGAAATCTATGAGCTTTGTGGCGATCTTTTTTACAACCACTGGGACTCATTACGCTCCATCAGCGATGATAATGGTGAGGAAAAATTTGCACCTTTTGCGGGATTGAACGGCATCGGCACCGAGGGAACGCTTGTGCAGCCGCTCCGGCTTGCGCCGCTGATCCCCGGGGGGAAATTTGGAGAGCACAGCCTCTGGGATTTCCAGCTGGCGCAGCGACCGAACGAGAGCAAAAGGCGCGAGGAACTGTATCGGCTGGCATCCGAAGCAGGCGTTGCCGCCATGTCTTCCCATCTGGCCGAGGTGAACGCCTGTCTCTCCAGCTTCGACGCCATCATGGCGGTTCTTTCCGAACGCTGCGGCCAGTCCGCGCCACCCAGTTCCAACATCCGCAACACGCTCATCGAAGCTGCTGCGGCCATCCGCATGCTGGGCGGGCGCGAGCAGGAACCGGCACCGGTCGAGCAGGCGGCAGCCGCGGTTCCTGGAACCAACGACAACGGGCAACCGGCGGTACGACCACCCGCGACGTCACCGGAAGGCATATCTTCACGCGACGAAGCGTTTGAAACTCTTCTTTCGGTTGCGCGTTACTTTCGCCGAACCGAACCGCATTCGCCGATCTCTCTTTCCATCGAAACGCTGGTTCGCAGGGGACGCATGGATTTTTCCGAACTGCTGGCGGAGCTTCTGCCCGAGGCACAGGCCCGCAATGCAGTTCTGACGGCCGCCGGGATTAAGCCCGGCGGAGACAACAACGGAAAATAACGAGGCAAGGGACGGAGACGCCGTCCCGTAACAGTCAGCCATGCCAAGGGGCATCAAGGAGGTTGAAATGGCAAGTGTACACGAAAAGCTGGAACGGGTTCGCAAGCCCCGCGTCCACATCAAATACGAAGTCGAAACCGAAGGCGCGATGGTGGTCAAGGAACTGCCATTCGTCGTCGGCGTTCTCGGCGATTTCTCGGGCAATCCGACCCAGCCGCTGAAGCCGTTCGGCGAACGCAAATTCGTTCAGATCGACCGCGACAATTTCGATGAGGTGATGCGCCGCATGACGCCTGGCCTCAACATTGCCGTTGCCAATACGTTGCAGAAAGACGGCACGGACATGCAGGTCAACCTGAAGTTCGAAAGCATGGACGATTTCGAACCCGGCGCCGTCGTGCAGCAGGTTCCTGCCCTCAAGGCGCTTCTGGACGCCCGCAATGAGCTGCGCGACCTGCTTTCCAAGGCCGACCGTTCGGAAGATCTGGAGCGGATGCTGGAAGATATTCTGCAGAACAAGACCGACCTCGCAACGTTGGTTTCCGAACTCAAGGAAAAGAACGGCGCGAGCAAATAATCGCCTGTGCGGAGGAAAACCTCCCCGAACGGCCCCCGATTGCGGGGCTTCAACTGTTCAAGCGGCATTTTCTCGAAGCCGCATGTGGAAGGACTGAAACATGAGCGCTGAAAGCCTGCTGAAAAACGAAGCACAGGCAACGACCGCCGAAGATCAGGGACTGCTGTCCAAGGTGGTTGCCGCAACCCGCCAGACCGAACCGGACCGCGCGCAAAATCTTCTGCGCACGCTGACAGACCAGGCGCTGAAGGGAACGGTCAAATACGACCGCAACCTCACCGTCACCCTCAACCATGCCATTGCCGAACTGGACCGGACGATTTCCGAACAGCTCGCCGCCATCATGCAGGCGCCGGAATTCGCCAAGCTCGAAGGCACCTGGCGCGGGCTCAACTATCTCGTCAAGAATTCCGAGACGAGCGTCAACCTCAAAATCCGCGTCATGAATGCCGGTAAGCGGGAACTGGCGCGCGATCTGGAAAAGGCCGTGGAATTCGATCAGTCGCGTCTCTTCAAGGCGATCTACGAAGACGAATTCGGCACACCCGGCGGCGAGCCGCTCGGCGCGATCATCGGCGATTACGAATTCGACAATTCCTTCGATGACGTGCAGCTGCTGCAGGGGGTTTCGTCGATTGCGGCGGCGGCTTTCGCACCGTTCATCTCGGCGGCAAGCCCGCAGATGTTCGGCTTCGAGGATTATCGCGATCTCGCCCGTCCGCGCGATCTCGAGAAGATTTTCGATACGGTGGAATATGCCAAGTGGCGCAGCTTCCGCGAAAGCGACGATTCCCGTTTCGTCACGCTCGCTTTGCCGCGTGTTCTGGCGCGCATGCCCTATGGCCCGAAAACCAACCCGATTGACGATTTCGCCTATGACGAAACCAGGGGTGCGGTGAATGGCGACCTGCAGCATGACGAATATTGCTGGATGAACGCCGCCTATGTCATGGGAACAAAGCTGACCGACGCTTTTGCAAAGAGCGGCTGGTGCACGGCGATCCGCGGTGCGGAAAATGGCGGCCGGGTGGAAAATCTGCCCATGCACGTCTTCTCCAGCGATGACGGCGATCTCGATCTCAAATGCCCGACGGAAGTGGGCATTACCGACCGCCGCGACGCGGAACTCGGCAAGCTCGGCTTCCTGCCGCTCTGCCACTACAAGAACACGGATTATGCGGTGTTCTTCGGTGCCCAGACCGCGCACAAGCCGAAGCTTTACGACAAGCCGGAAGCCACGGCCAACGCCGCCGTTTCGGCCCGCCTGCCCTACATCATGGCCACGTCGCGCTTCGCGCATTACCTCAAAGTGATGGGCCGCGACAAGATCGGCTCCTTCATGGAAGCGTCCGACTGCGAAGTCTGGCTCAACCGCTGGATCGCCAACTACGTCAACGCCAATGACGAAGCGGGCGAAGAAAGCCGGGCGAAATATCCGCTGCGCGACGCCAAGGTGACCGTGCAGGAAGTGCCGGGCAAACCCGGCGCATACAATGCGGTCGCATGGATGCGGCCCTGGTTGCAGATGGAAGAACTGACGACCTCGCTGCGCATGGTCGCCCGTATTCCGTCGAAGAACTGAACCCGGACCGGGGTGGTCCGCCACCCCGGCCCCGTTCGTCACCCGGAGCCCGCTCATGGCGCATCAGTCCTTTCCGGACGCCCGCATTTTCGCCGACCAGCTCATCGCCCTCATCGACGATGCGTTGACCGGCCAGGTGAACGCCATTCTCCATCACCCTGATTTTCAGGCGATGGAAGCGAGATGGCGCGGGCTTGCCATGGTCGTTCGCGAGGCTGGCCGCGGAGCCGACGTTAAGGTGAAGCTGCTGAATGCCAGCTGGCGCGATCTTGCCCGCAACACGGAACGCGCCACCGACTTCGACCAGAGCCATCTTTTCGAAGTCGTCTATAATCGCGAATTCGGCATGCCGGGCGGCGAACCGGTCGGCCTGTTGATCGGCGACTACGCCTTTTCCCCTGACGATCTTCAGGGCGCCGATTCCATCACCACGCTGTCGCAGATCGGCATGGTGGCTGCGGCCGCCTTCTGCCCCTTCGTCGCGGCGGCCGCACCTTCCGCCGTCGGCCTGCAGGATTTCGCCGAACTCAGCCGGGTTCACGACTTTTCTTCGCTGAAGCAGGATAAATCGCGGCTGCGGTGGAATGCGCTGCGCGCACGCGACGATTCCCGCTTTGTCGGCCTTGTTGCGCCGCGCGTTTTGCTGCGCTCTCCCTACAGGCCCTATGCGCGCGGACGCGATGACGGATTTCCATTCCGCGAGCATGTGGCGGAAAGCGGTGAGACCCTGCTGTGGGGCAATGCCGCCTTTGCCTTTGCAACGGTGGTGGTGCGCAATTTCGTCGATTCCGGCTGGTTTGCGGATTTGCGCGGCGTGACGCAGGATGCCGTGGATGGCGGCATGCTCTCTTCCCGGCAATTGCCGCCGCTCGATCTCGGCATCGAGAGCAACGGCCTTTCCGCGCAGCCGCCCGTCGAGGTGCAGCTGACGACCGGACAGGAACAGCAATTTTCCGATCTCGGCATCGTGCCTGTCTCCACCACCTATCTCTCCGGCATGGCGATCTTCAACGCCAACCAGTCCCTGCATGCACCCGGCCATTATTCCAGCGAAGCGGCAAGACAGAACGCCCGCCTCGCGGCCATGCTGCAATATGTGCTGTGCGCCTCCCGGTTCTCGCATTACCTCAAGGTCATCATGCGCGACGATATCGGCCAGCTGAGCGATGCCTCGACGATAGAGCGCAAACTGGAAGGCTGGCTTTCCTCCTACACGCTCGGCAATGACGATGCCGAAGCGGCGCTGCGCACGCGCTACCCGCTGCGCTCTGCCGGGATCAACGTTTTCGAGGTTCCCGGTAAGCCCGGAACATTCTCCTGCACCGTGCGCCTTCAGCCGCATTTCCAGCTCGATGACGTCTCCACGAGCTTCCACCTCATTGCCGAAACCATGATGCCGCCCGCCGCCGCATCCCGGTCTCCGGCCGAGCCGCAAAGGATACCCGCATGACGCTGCGCGACGATATTTCCCGCCTTCTCGACGATGACCGGCTGCAGGACGCAATCGGGCTTGCGCGCGAACACGTCAAAACGAAGCCTACCGACAAGGATGGCCGCCATTTCTACATCGACCTGCTGGTCCTTGCCGGCGACTATGAGAAGGCCGATGCGCAATGCAATCTGGCCGCAACATTCTCGCCGCAGGAAAGCGTCGGCTTTTCTCTCTTTCGCCATCAGCTGCGCGCCATGGCCGCACGCAATGCGTGGTTCGAAAACGGCGCGGTGCCGGATTTCCCCGGCGGTCCGTCCGAACTCGATCAGCTGGCCATCCGGGCGAATATCGCTGCACGCAGTGGCGATGCGGATGCCGCCAGAACGGCACTGGCTGAACTCGATGATAAACGCGGCAATGTACCAATCGGCCGCAACGGCAAGAGCGCGGGCGATATTCGCGATCTTGACGACCGGATTCCGCATGCGCTGGAGGTGCTGACCAATGGCGGCCGCTACCTGTGGATCGATTACAGCCGCATAGAAAGCCTCGCCATCGACCCTATGAGCCGCCCGCGCGACCTCGCTTTTCGCGGGGCTGAGCTGACGTTGCGCGACGGCGCGGTCGCATCCGTGCTGCTTCCGGCGATCTATCACGGTGCGAAGGACGATGTCAGCCTCCTCCTCGGCCGGGAAACCCGATGGAGCGAGGAAGACCAGCCTCTGGCAACCGGGCAAGGCCAGCGCTGCCTGCTGATTGGCGACGATGTGGTGCCGTTCCACGAGATCGGTTCCCTTTCCGCCGCCTCCGACGATGAAAGGCAGATCGCCCGTGGTTGATCCGCTCGAGCAATATCGCGCGCGGCAGAGAACGCTGTCGCGCTCCGTTCTGGACCGGCTGCTCGATGACGCACCGGATGCGGAAACGGATTTGCTCGTCAGCCTGAAGGATCAGGCGCGCGAGATGCGCGAGGTGATCCGCCGCGATCTCGAGGCATTGCTCAATACCCGCCGTAACCCCGCCGGCCCGCCGACAGCACTGAAAGAGCTTACCGATGCGTTGGTGAGCTATGGCGTGGACGGCATTCTTTCGGCCAATCTGGTAACGGATGCCTCCAAGGCGCGGCTCGCACGCAGCATCGAGCGACGGATTTCCCTGTTCGAAACCCGCCTTGGCGATGTGCATGTGACGATCCTGAAAAACCGCACGGATGGCGACCGGGCGCTTCGCATGCGCATACAGGCGAGTTTCCGCCTTCAGGAAGGCATGCCGCCGATCAGCTTCGAATCCCGGATCGATCCGTCCACACAGCGATTCCTGGTGGAGGCGACGAATGGCTGACGGCTTTCTCGAAAAATACAATGACGAACTCTTCGCGCTCCGAAAACGCGCTTCGCGTTTCGCAGCGGCGTTTCCCAAGATCGCCGGCAGGCTGCGCATGACGGGCGATGTCGCCGACGATCCGCATGTCGAGCGGCTGATCCAGAGCTTCGCCTATTCCGCCGCCCGTGTGCGCCAAAAGCTGGACGACGAGTTTCCCGAACTGTCCGACAGCCTCTTGGAAACGCTCTACCCGCATTATCTTGCGCCGATCCCGTCCATGAGCGTGGTTCAGTTCACCCCAAGCACGGCGCTCGCAACCGTGCAGACACTTCCGCGGCACAGTGAAATCCTTGCCGAGCCGGTGGGTGGTGAAAGCTGCCGTTTTCGCACCACGCAGGCGGTGGAGATCGCGCCACTGCAAATCGCAGCCGCAACGCTGTCCGGCCAGCCGATCGACGCGCCTTTTTCGGCCTCGTTTGCCGGCGCCGCCAGCTGCCTACGGCTTTCGCTGCGCAGCACGGCGCCGCGCGGCGGCACCTTCCCGGAAATGGGCCTGACGAAGCTTCAGATTTTTCTGTCCGCCGCATGGCAGCAGGCCACGGCGCTTTACGAGCTTTTGACCAACCATTGCGTGGGCATGGCGCTTGCGCGGCACGCCGAGGACAAGGAAGCCGTCTTCCTGCCCGCCGGCAATCTCACGCCATCAGGTTATACGCGCGATCAGGCCATGTTGCCCTATCCGGCCAACAGTTTTGACGGATACCGGCTTCTCACTGAATTCTTCGCGTTGCCGCAGAAATTTCTCTTTCTCGACATCGACGGGCTGGGCAGATGGAGCGGCGGCGATTGCGAACTCTACATCTATCTGGATGCGGCGGACACGCAGCTTGAGCGCATGGTGTCGGTCCGGGATTTCGTGCTGAACGCCTCGCCGGTCATCAACCTGTTCAAACAAAGCTGCGAACCGCTCAGCCTCGATGGCACGCGCACGGAATACCGGCTGCTGCCGGATGCACGGCGGCAGCGGACCCGCGAAATCTATGCCGTCGAAAACGTTCAACTGACCAGCCGTTCCGGGCAGACCGAAAAGACCTCCCCGTTCTTCGGCCGCACCCAGCGCAACAACGGCGCGAACGTGTTCTGGCAGATACAGCGCCGTTTCGACGACGACGGTTCCTCCGATACGGACATCGCCTTCGTCGATCAGAAGCGCGGACCGCTGGGACCGCTCGACATGGTGGCGAGCATCGATACGCTGTGCATCAATCGCGAATTGCCAAGCCAGCTTCCCTTTGGCGGCGGCCACCCCTTCCTGCAGCTTTCGACCGGCAACGAGGCGGTGAAATCCATCCATGCGCTGATGCCGCCGACGGCGGCGATCCGCGTCAACGAACGCTCCGCGCGTGAATGGCGGCTGATCTCGCATCTCCTCCTTAACCACCTCTCCCTCACCGACAGCGGCGGCGCGCCGCTGAAGGACATTCTCTCGCTCTATTCCTTCAGGGACAGCCCGGAAACCCGGCAGCTCGTGGAGGCGATCAGCAATGTTAAGGCGCAGAATTCCCATGCCCGGATCGGCTCGGCCATGGTGCCGGGAACGGATATCACCGTGGAATTCGACCCTGCGCTGATCGCGCGGCCTGCCGCATTTGTTTTCGCCAATGTCCTCAATCATTTCTTCGGGCTCTACACCTCGATCAACAGTTTCACGCGGCTGACGGCGACGATGCGCGGCCACTCCAAACCGATTGCCCGCTGGCCAGCCCGCGCGGCAGACCGGCCGCTGCTCTAGGAGACCGGGATGGAACAGCAGACGCCAACCATGAAAGACCGGCAGGCGGCGCTTCTCAGCGACGATCCCGGCCGCTTTGAGCCCGCCACCGCGTTTCGCGTTGCGCAGCTCGTTTCGGCGGATGACGGGATTGTCGTCGGCGCCCATGGCGGAACACAGCCGACCCCGCTGGCGATCAGCGGTTTCAACCGCAAACGCGGCCAGGCCGAACTGAAATCCGCCTTCGCGCCCATTGTCGGGCCGCTCGGTTCGCTGCCGCCGGCCTATGGCGAATTGCTGCAACGGGAAGAACGCAATCGCTCCGGTGCGCTGGCAAGCTTCTTCAATCTGTTCGCGGCAAGGTTCAGCGAACTGTTCGTATCCGCAACGGAAAAATACCGCCTCGCGAGGGGATTGCGCTGGTCGGCCGAGCAGCGGGAGAACGGTTTTCGCAAAACCCTGCTTGCACTCACCGGGTTCCGCACAGCCGGTCTGGTCGAGAAGGCAGGCGTGAGCGAAGATGCGCTCCTGCGTTTCAGCGGTCTTCTGGCTGGCCGCAACCGCAATGTTGCCGCCCTGACCTCGATGCTTTGTGAATTCACGGGACTTCCGGTGAATGTCGAACAGTTTCGCCGGCGATGGGTGGTTTTGCCGCTTCACGAACAAAGCCAGCTCGGACAGGCATCCGGGCTGAGGCTCGGACAGAACACGACGGCGGGAAGCGCTGTCGAAGATATGAGCGGCGGTTTCCGGATCGTGATCGGCCCCGTCGCCTATGCGGATTATCTGGCGCTGACGCCCGGATCGAAGCGGCTTGCGGAGATATTTTCGCTGACACGCCTGTTCGTCGGAAGCGCCTTGCATTTCGATGTGCAGGTGATCCTGAAAAAGGAGGACATTCCCTTTTGCCGCCTCGGCCAGTCCGATGCCCCCGCTCGCCTCGGCTGGAATAGCTGGGCTCGCGTGGCGCCCGCAGAAAAAGACAGCGCCGATGCTGTGGTGACCGAGCGGGAAGGCTCGGCGATTTCCGCGTGAGGGCATGGATATGAAGCTTGCACTCAAGGACACACGAAATATCGGAGCCGCAAGAGCCAGTCAGTGGAGCTTCGAGCGCGGCCGCCGCGTCATCGGCCGGTCTCGCGATTGCGACTGGCAGATCGACGACAATGAGCGGCGCGTTTCCAAGCTGCACTGCACGCTGAGCCGCGATGGCGAAGGTTTTACGATCCTTGACCAGAGCGCGAACGGCACGCTGGTCGATGGCCGCCTGCTGCTGGAAGGCGAAAGCGCGCGTCTCCGCGACGGTTCGCAAATCAACATTGGCGGGCAGGTTTTTCAGGTCGCCATCAGCGGCGATGCCGAGCTGGATTTTTCCGATCCCGATGCTTCCCTGCGCATGAGTGACGAGCCGCTGACCATTTCGGCGATCCTTGCCGACATCGCCCCGAACGGCCGTTCGGCCGGCGGCGTGATGGGCAACACCGCCTCCGCCGACGACTGGTCCGAAACATGGCGCGAGGGCGCGAAGCGGAAGGCGAAATCCATTTCGCGAAATGTCGAGATCGGCTGGAGCGAACCGCCCGCGGCGCGCGGAATAGGCGCCGTTCTGCCTGATAACTGGGACGAGGAGCCGGTTGCAAGCAGCGAGCACGAACATACCGACGCACTGAACACGCCGGTCATGATCTCTCGTCCGGTTTCGGCCTCAGATAACGAGGATTTCGACAGCGTTTTCCCGGAAGCAGGCGAAGACCTGACCCCAGAGGGCGCATCGGCTGCGGGCGCTTCGACCGCGCAGGAGATCGGCGATCTTCTGACCGCGCTGGAGCAGGAAAGCGCCGATTGTCTGGCCATTCTCGACATTGAAGGCGAGCGCACCGGCCACGGTTCGTCAGCCTCCCTGAGCGAGCGGATGGAAACGCTCATCCGCCAGCAGCGGCGGCTCGCCGCCTCGCTTGAAACCCTGATCCACGGCTGCACGCAAAAACTCGAGCCGAGGCTTCTCGAAGCCTCCGTCGATGCCGGCAACGATCTTCGTGCCAAAATCGAGCGCCGCGACTGGCAGGGGCTGATCATGAAGACCGATTACTGGTCCACTTACAAAAAGCAATTTGAGGAAAACGGCCGTCCATTGCCGGTCAGGCAGTTCCTGCAGCGGGCAGCGCGCGGCGAGGCCGCGCCCACGCAGGAACCTGACGCGATAACGGCCGATGCAAAGGGGGTAAACAACCACGATGAGACATGAGAACCGTGTTGCCTGGAGCGAGGGCATGTTTCTTCGCGTTCAGCATTTTCAGCAATCCGACCGCTGGACCGAACGGCTGGTGCGCAACACCACGCGCAATCTCTCGCCTTACCCCTGGGGCATCGCCGAAATCGGCGTGGACCGCAGCGCGCTGTCGATAGGGCAATTCGCCCTGTCGAACCTGCGCGGCGTACTTCCCGATGGAACGCCCTTCGAAGCGCCGGAGGATTCCGACCTGCCGCCGCCGCTCGATCTCGACGAAAGCGTCAAGAACGCCGTTATCTATCTCGCCCTGCCGGCCCGGCAGCCCGGCAAGGCCGACATGTCCGCCAGCGGCCGCAACGATGCGAACAATGTGCGCTTCACCGCCTCCAGCTATGAGGTCTCCGACACCAATATCGAGACGGATTTCGTGGCCCCCATCGATGTCGGCCGTCTCAGCCTGAAGTTCCTGAAAACCGGCGACGATCTTTCCGGTTACGATCTCATCGGTCTTGCAAGGGTCATCGAGGTCCGCTCAGACCGCGCGGTCATTCTGGACCCGGATTTCATTCCTCCGAGCCTGAGCTGCGCGGCGGCGCCCCGCCTCAACGAATTGCTGACGGAGCTTCTGGGGATCGTTCGCCACCGCGCCCAGGCGATTGCCGAACGCATCGGCGATCCGACGATCAGGGGAACGGCGGAAGTGGGCGATTATTTCCTGCTGCAAATCCTCAACCGGGCCGATCCGCTGCTGGCGCATCGCTGCGCCAACGCCACGCGTTTTCACCCCATCCGTTTTTACGAAGACTGCATCCAGCTTGCCGGCGAGCTTGCAACCTTCACCACGGACAAAAAACGCGCGACGGATTTCCCGCCCTATCGGCACGAGGACTTGAAAGCCACCTTCGGGGCGGTTTTCGACGATCTGCGCACATCGCTGTCCGCGGTTCTGGAACAGGCCGCCGTTGCGATCGAGCTGGTGGAGCGCCGCCACGGCGTCCGCGTCGGCACCATCCACGACCGCACGCTGCTGCGCGATGCCGGCTTCGTGCTTGCCGTGCGCGCGGATATGGCCGCCGAAGACATTCGCCGCCGCCTGCCGGCACAGATCAAGGTGGGGCCAGTGGAGCGGATTTCCGAACTGGTCAATGTGGCGCTGCCCGGCATTCCCGTGCGCTCCCTGCCGGTCCTGCCGCGGCAATTGCCCTATCGGTCCGGCACCGTCTATTTCGAGATCGACACGCAATCACCCCTCTGGAAGCAGCTTGAGACCTCCGGCGCGATTGCCCTGCATCTGGCAGGCGAGTTCCCCGGACTTGAGATGGAAATGTGGGCGTTACGCGAATGAGCAAGGAAAACCCCTCTTCCTGGCAGGACTTGCCGACGGTGGTCGAAATCACCGAGGAAAGCCGCCGACGCAACCAGAACGCCCGCAACATGGCGGCGATCCTCGAAGACATTGTCGAGACCGACGCCCCGGCCGGGCGACCGAAGACAAGCGCGGCCGCCATGCCGGTCGACCAGCTGCTCTCCGGTTTCCATTTCGGCGGCGGCGATGTGCCGACGCTGGTGCAATCGGCCGCTCCCCTTCTCAACCTCGCGCATCTCCTGCGCTTCAGCGATGCGGAGCCGGATCCCGATCAGCTTCGCCGCGCCTGCATTGAGGCGATCACCCGCTACGAGCGCGACCTCGCTTCCGCCCGCATCAGCCCCGAGCGGGCAAGAGCGGCGCATTATGTCGTCTGCGCCACGGTGGATGATGTGGTTCTGAGCAAGCCCTGGGGCGTGCGGGCAGGCTGGGCGCGCTCCGGCCTTGTCTCCACCTTCCACAACGATGTCACCGGCGGCGACCGGGTTTTCGACATTCTCGACCATTTCCATCAGTCGCCCGGCGCCAGCAAGGATCTGCTGCTGCTGATCTATCTGTGCCTGTCGCTGGCTTTCGAAGGGCGCACCCGCGTTTCGCCAAAGGGTGCGCTGGAGCTTTCGCGCATCCGCGACAGCCTCTACAAGACGCTGATCGGCCAATACGGCACCTTCGAACGGGAGCTTTCACCGCACTGGAAAGGCGTGGAAGCCCGTCATACGCCATTGCGCACGATGGCCGCGCTGTGGACCCTGCTGTCCCTGATGGCGCTTGCCTTCGCGCTTGGTTATCTCTTCTTCACGCTGTCGCTCAACAACGCATCCGATGTGACCTTCGAGAGGCTCGCCCATCTGCCGCCGAACGAGACGCCGAGCGTGCTGATCGCAAGCCCGCCCCAGCCACCGGCGCAGGTCGAAACGCCCAAGGTCGTGGAACCGCCGAAGCCGGTGGAGCCACGGCAACCCTCCCGGCTTGAAAAGCTGATGGCCTTCCTTCAGCCGGAAGTCGAAAAGAAGCTTGTCACGCTGGCGGATGTAAACGGGCGGCTGCGCATTCGCATCAACAATTCGGGCCTGTTCTCCACCGGCAGCGCCGATGTCAGCCCGCAGTTCCGCGATCTCATCCAGCGTATCGGCGGTGCGCTTGCGGCTGAAAAATTCCGCGCCGTCGTCATCGGCTATACCGATACCGTGCCGATCAAGACGGTGGAATTTCCATCGAACTGGCACCTTTCCGAAGCCCGCGCCAAGGCGGTCGGGGACATTCTTTCACAATTCACCGGCCCGGAAGCGATCCTGACGGAAGGCCGTGCCGACAGCGACCCGATCGCCGACAACAAAACGGAGGAAGGCCGCCAGATCAACCGCAGAACGGAAATCATGGTCCTGACCAATCCCGATGAAAAACTGAGCGACGCCGGCATTCTCTCGCCGACCATCCAGAACAGTTCGGGACAGCAGCCGCAAGAGGCACAGCCATGAATCCATTGAGCTATTTTTATACGATCCGATCTTATGTCGAGAGCTATGCCGCTCTCATCGGCCGCCGTTTCCTGTCGCTGTTATGGGTGGTCGCGCTCTGCATCGTCATCTGGTTTTACGGCTATCTGGTCGCGCTGGGCGATTTCAAGCCATTGGGAACGACGCAGGCCCGGCTCATCGCTATCGGCATCATTCTCGCCATATGGCTGATTTATATCGCCGTCACCATCTATCGCGGCCGCAAGCAGGACAAGGAACTCGTCGACAGTATCGAGCGCGAAGCCCTGGCCAACCGCCAGGCAGAAGTCGGCGAGATACAGATGCGTCTCAAGGAAGCGCTGGCGCTGCTGCGACGGGTCACGAAAAAGCGTTTCGGTTATATTTACGACCTTCCCTGGTACGTGATCTTTGGCGCACCCGGCTCCGGCAAGACGACGGCGCTCACCAATTCCGGCCTGCAATTTCCGCTTGGCGATGCGCTCGGCGAAAACGCGGTAAAGGGCATCGGCGGCACACGCAACTGCAACTGGTGGTTCGCCGATGAGGCGATATTGATCGACACCGCCGGCCGCTACACCACACAGGACGACCTCGATGGCTCATCCAAAGCCGGCTGGGAAGGGTTCCTCGGCCTTCTGAGACGCTATCGCCGGTCGCAGCCGATCAACGGCGCGCTGGTGACATTGTCCATCCCCGATCTTCTCACCCGCGATCCCGAGGAACAACGGCAGGAACTGCGCTCCATCCGCCAGAGGCTTTCGGAACTGGATGAATATCTGCATGCCCGCGTTCCGGTCTATATCGTGTTGACCAAGGCCGATCTGCTGCATGGTTTCGTGGAATTCTTCGACGGTTTCAACAAGACCGACCGCCAGCAGGTGTGGGGCACCACCTTCAAGCTGGATGAGAGCTATACCGCCGAGAATCTGCCGCAACGCCTGACGGAAGAGTTCGAACTGCTGCAACAGCGGGTCGATGCGATGCTGATCGAGCGCCTGCAGCAGGAGCAGAATGCCGAGACGCGCGGCCGCATCTTCCGCTTCCCCGCCGAACTTGCACGGTTGAAAGACCGACTCCATGAGGCCCTGACCGAACTCTGCGCACGGTCCCCGCTGATCGAAGCGCCGCTTTTGCGTGGCGTTTATCTCGCTTCGGGAACGCAGCCGGAAACGGAAAGGTCTCCCGCAGCGGCCAGAACCCGCCGAAGCTACTTCCTGTCGCGGCTGTTCAAGGATGTCATTTTCCCCGAAGCCGCGCTGGTGATGCGCGACAAGCGCCTTTCCGGACGGCAATTGCTGGTGCGACGCATCGCCTATGGTGTTTCGGCCGCCGCGGTCGCCATCGTCTTCACCGGCTGGATTTTCACCTATTTCGCCAATACGCAGGCGCTTGCCGAAGCGGATCGCAAACTTGGCGCTTATGAACAACTCGTTCAGGGCATTCCCGTGCGCGATGTTTCAGACGCCGATTTTCTCCGCATCCTTCCGGCGCTCGACAATCTGCGCGACGTCAATTCCGGCTTTGCCCGCGAGAGAGTGTGGAATGTCAGCTTCGGGCTCGATCAGGAAGACAAGATCGCCGGACGGCAGCGTGACGCCTATCAGCGCGCGCTCAATGCCCTGCTCCTGCCGCGCATGATCGTGCAGCTCCAGAAACAGCTCAAGGACGAAAAGGATGTCACGCGCACCTTCAATTCGCTGAAGCTCTATGGAATGCTTGGCGGCATGGGTGCGCTGGACCCCGATTTCCTGACCGTGCAGACACACCAGATGTTCGCATCCCTCTATCCCGGCGATGGAAGGGCGGCGGCGAGAGAAGCGCTCGACCAGCATGCGAAAGCGCTGGCGGGCGGCGTGCTCGCCCCGATTGAGCTCGATGCGCGGCTCATCGCCACCGCCCGTGAAACCATCCGCAATCAGGCTGTCGGCACGCGCGCCTATGATATTCTTGCCGGTCTTCCGCAGACGCGGGAACTGATGGAATGGACACCAGCCACGGCCTTCGGCCCGCTGGGCGAGCGTGCCTTCGAGCGGCGCAGCAAAGCGCCGATGGCGGAAGGCATCGAAGGTCTTTTCACGGCGGAGGGATATCGCAGCGTCGTTATTCCGCAGGTCGCCCATGCGGCCCGTATCGCGCTTTCCGAAGGGTGGGTACGCGGTTCCGATGATGCCATAAGGGGTGCCACGGTCGAGCAGGTGGCGCAGGCCGCGCTGCAAATCTATTTCGACCGTTTCGAGAAAAAATGGGCCGATACGCTGGCCGACCTTCGGGTCAAGCCGTCCCAGACCCTTGGCGACGCCGTGGAAACAACCCGCGCGCTTGCCAATGAACGCAATATCGTGGTGGAGGCTGCCAGATCGATCGCGGAGGCGACCGATCTGCGCCCCGGAGCAAACCCCGCCGCCCTCGCCTCCGCCGCTGAAGGCGACGCGACCGCAGCCGTTCTGGCCGCCACCGTAAACGCAGCCGATCCCTATGCGAGACTGCGCGACATGCTGGCGGCGAAAGGCGCGGCCACAACGGGCGAGCAGGCCAATGGCGGCAAGGCCGGCGGCTCGCCATCGGAACAGTTGCTCGCGCATTTCAAGATGCTGAACGAGCAGCTTGCCCGCTCGGCAACCACCTCCGACGAGGTCGCCAAGGTGTTTGACGTGGATAGTCAACTCACCAAGGCCAATCAGGATCTGTTGCAGCAGGCCCGTGAATTGCCGGCGCCCCTCGATGTCTGGGTGGCGGGTGTGGCGGCGGATGTCGGCTCGCTTGCGGTCAAATCCGCCCGCAGCCGCATTGCCGAACTCTGGGCGGCCGATGCGGCATCGCTGTGCTCTTCCATCGTGACCGGGCGTTATCCTTTCGACAGGTCATCTTCCCGCGATGTCGCCATCGCGGATTTCACCCGTCTCTTCGGGCCGACCGGGGTTTTCCAGTCCTTCTTCAAACAGCGAATGGAAGCCTTTGTCGACAAGACGACCAACCCCTGGAGCTGGAAAGGCACCTTCGGCGCCGCCGGCATTCCAAGCAACGCCGTCGCCCAGTTCGAGAATGCCGACAAGATTTCGCGCGCATTTTTCCCGAATGGCAGCGAGACGCCGGCGGTGTCGATCAATGTCAAACCCGTTTCGCTTACCAATGCCTCCAGCGCGGTGATGCTGGAAATCGAAGGCGAGCGGGTGGTTTATTATCACGGCCCCATTCAGGCGAAATCGATCACCTGGCCCTCGCGTGAAAACACGGCGAGCCTATCGCGCATCGCCTTCCAGCCGGGCGGCTGGCAGCAGGCGAAAACCGAAAACGGCGACTGGTCGCCATTCCGGTTGTTCGACGGCGCCGATATCGAAAACCAGTCGGGCGACCTGCTGCGGGTGCGATTTGCGAATGGCGCTCAGGCTGCCGAATTCGATATCCAGTTCGGCTCGGTTCTCAACCCGTTCAGGCTGGACGCCATCGCCGGCTTTGCCTGCCCCGCGCAATTTTAGCGGCGGGGCGGCGCACCGTTTTTTTAAGGAGGGGATCTATGATGAAAGCAACGACGAAAAGCACCGCGGTCAATAACGACTGATGGCCAATCAGGCATCGAGGCCCGCGGAAACCGCAGCGGAAAGTGATCGCATCGGCTTCTTCGGCAAGGTCCCCAGCCATGGCGACTTTATCTCCGACGGGCTTGAACGGGAGCTGATCGGGACGTTTGACGACTGGATGCGATCCGGCCTGCACGCCTGCGCAGACCTGTTTTCAGGCCGATGGCCCGAAATATTCACGTCATCGCCCCCCATTCGCTTCATCATCGAAAGCGGCATATGGGGAAACTGCGCCTATGCCGGCGTGCTGGTGCCCAGCGCAGACCGGGTGGGGCGCAAATATCCGCTTGCCATCATTGCCCAGCTCAATAGCTTCCGGAAACATCCAAGAACGCTCTATCTCGACGACACCTGGTTCATGGCCGCCGAGGCGCTGGCCGAGACATCCATGACGGGCGATTTCGACATGTCCCGGTTTAACACCTCCGTTAAAAAACTGCGCCTGCCGAAACCACGGGAAGAGGATGACGCCCCGGAAATGGTGCGCGGCCGCGCACCGACGAGCCTCTGGTGGCGCATCGATCCTGTCAGCCGCCGCGCCCGCGGTCTCAAATTCGACGGCAAACCGAAAGCTTCCGATTTCCTGCGCCTCTTCAGTGACATGGCAGGCAAGGGCGAAGAGGACGGCTCGACACCCACGCAGGCGCAGGAAAGTGCGAAACACAAAACTCCGCCCGTGATCGCGCCCGCGCCGCCAACCGAACAGCCGTCATCGGTCGTCTACAGCTATGCCACGCACCCCGGAACACGGCTTTCCCTGAACGCGGATTCGCTCTTCGTTTCCCAGACCCCTGCCCTCTTCGCCATAGCAGATGGACAGGGAGACACGCACAGCGCCGTGGAAGCCGCACGTCTGGCCACAAATATTCTTGCCGAGACGCCCGATGCCGAAAGCCCCGAGGTGATGGCGCAGCAGATCAGGGGAAAGCTCGGCACCGTCAACAGCCTGCTTCTGTCCCGGCAAACCATGGGCGCCGACGGCAGGCCGATGGCGAGCGTCATCATTGCCTCCATTATCGGCCGCAGGTTGAGCGTCCTGTGGTCCGGCGACGCGCGCGCCTATCTCCTGAAAAACGGAACCATGCATCAGCTTTCGCGCGATCACGTCGTTGTCGGCATGAAAAGGCAGCTCTCGCAATGTGTCGGCCTTTCCCAGCAATTCCGGCCGGATATCGTCGGGGAAGACTGGGGTTCGCAGGACAGGCTGCTCCTGTGCAGCTATCCGCTGGTACAAATCCTGAAGGAACGGGCCATTGCCGAGATTGTCGGCAACACCCCGATCAAGGATTGCGCCAGCGCCCTGATCCAGGAAGCGTTGATCGAGGACGCACGCGAGAATGTCAGCGCCATCGTGATTGGAAACCGGCTTGAGCAAGGGTAAACAACCGGGCGATGGGCCTGCCTATCCGCAGGTTGCCGAGCGCTTTTCCGATCTGTGGCAAAGTATTCGCCATGACGGCACGCGGGAAAGGCCTGCCGAAGAACAGAAAGACCTGATCGATCAGGTCAGAAATGCGCTGGACCGGAAAATCTCGCATTTTTCTGACACAAAACCCGGCTGGATCGCCGACAGTTTTGCCCTCGAACGGATTGCCTATGAAAGCGAAAACACGCTGCTGCTGCAGGTGCGGCACCGCGATCTCGGCTCCCTTCACGCCCTGAAAACCACGCCGCCGGCGTTGAGAAACGACGCGGCACTGCTGCAAAGATTACGCGAAGAGGCGCAGCTCGGCCTGACATTGCGCCATCCGTGTCTGGTGGAAACATCGGCGCTGCTGAGACTGGCCGATGGCCGGCCGGGCCTGTTGCAGCCATGGTTCCCGCGGTCATTGGCCTCGCTTGCATCGCAGCCGCCGGTTAGCGCGCCGCAAGCGATCACAATCCTTCGCCGCCTGCTGGAAGGGCTGAGCGCCATGCATGCACGGGGATATGTCCACTGCGATGTCACGCCAGCCAATATTCTACTGGAGGACGGCGATTTCGAAACGGGCAGACTTGGCGATTTCGGCATTGCGCTGGAGATCGGCCAAAAACACGCGGACCGGGGCATGAGCTTTGCCGCCTCGCACGAATTTGCAGCACCGGAACGGATGCGCGACGCAACCGCAAAGCCGGATCAGGATATATTCTCCGTGGGGCGGCTTGCCCGGCGGCTTATCGCTACGGATGAGATGCGAACAACGCAAAGGCTGGCGGATTTTGCGGACGCCTGTTGCCAGGACGAACCCGCGTCGCGGCCGCAATCGGCAATGGAAGCGCTACAGCTTCTGTAGCGCTTCATTGATCAGTTGCCGCTGCCGGGAAGCGGTGCTGCCGCCGTCGGCACGCTCTTCTGGAACACGGTCAGGAGCTTGGCCGAATCCACCAGCGGTGCGTTGCTGGCATAGAGCACATCGCCCTTCTGCATCTGGAAGAGCTGCATGAGCGCAATGCTGGAAGCATCGCGCATATTGACGTGATAAATCACCGGCCGCATGGTCGTGGCCGTCGCAACCGGGCCTTTCGCGCCCGATGCGGTTGCCGACGGCACCTGAATGATCTCGTTGCGGAAGACATAGACATTGCGCGCGTCCGCACGGTCATCCAGCAATCCACCGGCGCGGCCGACAGCCTGCGCGAGGGTCAGTTTTCCGGCTTCGAACTGGAATTCGCCGGCGCTCTTGAAAGCGCCGAGCGCGGTGTAGCTCGCCGCATCGCCATCGATCATGATCTGATCGTCCGGCGACAGGCGGATATTCTGGCGGTCTTCCCGCATGACGCGGTCAAGCGGCGCGCTCGCCCTGTGCGAGCCGCGAACAACGGTAACCGTGGCAGCGCCCGGAGCGACGGTCGGGCCACCGGCCTGATTGAGCGCATCGAGCACCCGCTCCTGACGGGCGGTGAGCGTTATTTTTCCGGGGTTTTTCACCGCACCGCTGAGCATGACGGCGCTTGTCGGCTTGTCGACGACGGTGACGACGGCCTGCGGGTTCACGGCCGATCCCTTGAGCCCGGCAACGACCTGCGATTGCAGCCCCTCGGGCGTCGAATCCACCACCCTCTGTTTGCCGACGAAGGGGATATTCACCGATCCGCTCTGGTCCACCGTAAAGCGTCCGAGATTGAGCGTCTTGCTTTGCGTCGGGGAGAAAAGCCCGTCTTCGCCCGTATCGAGCACGGTGATGTCGATCACGTCGCCGCGACGCAATCTCTGGGCGTTGTAACCTGTGTTGCGAAGTGCTGTGAGGCCGGGGCCGGAGGCATTCTGCAGGCTTCCGGCGGATACCGTGGCCGCCGGTGCATTCGCCAGCTCGATGACGGGGATTTTTTCGTTGGTTCGAGGGAAAGTCGCAGATCGGATATTGCCTGCGGTCGGTCCGTCAGATGGCTTTGCACATGCGCTCAAAAGAGCCACCAGCAAAACCGCCCCCAACTTTTTCATCCCTCATCCCCTTGATGATTCAACCTGACGCAGAGATAACATCCAGACACGTCATCGCAACAACTTTAGCGGTTGCAATTTAGCGAAAACTTGTCTTCCGGAGAAAAGGTGTGACCATTCCGCAACCTTTTCGGAACCGCCTGCCGCAAACCCCAACAATGTACCGATGAGAAATCACCGGCCTTCATCGACTGGCGCCGGCCAGCGACATTCGATGGAACGGTTTTGCAGTCGAGGAGTTTGTTTTCTGCAAACCAAGACAGGAGCAAGAACAATGGATCACACCAATCACGTACGCCTGGTTGAAACCGAACTGACGCCGTCCGTTCTTGAAGGCGCCACCGTTTATGGTGCAGACGATCACAAGGTCGGCAAGGTCGATCATGTCCACGGCGTCGGGGCCGGCAGCACCGCCATCATCGATGTCGGCGGCTTTCTTGGTATCGGCGCAAAGCCGGTCGCAGTACCGCTCAGCGATCTTGATTTCATGCGGGATGAGGACGGCGATGTCCACGCGGTCACTTCATGGACCAAGGACCAGCTAAAGGACATGCCCGAGCATCGTCATTAACAGCATTGTCATTCATCAAGATGAGCGCCCGGCTGTTTGCCGGGCGTTCTTTTATTTCGGGCAGGCGCCTGCGCCTGAGACTTCCCTAAGACATCAAACGGCGAGGAAACCGCCATCGACCGGCAATACGGCTCCGGAAATCATGCGGCTGTCATCCGACAGGAGCAACGCGATGCTCTGAGCCACCTCTTCCGCTTCGGCGAACCGGTTGAGCGGATGGCGAACCATCATCGGCTGGCTTTTCGCCGGATCGTTCCATGCTTCCGCGGCCAGTTCGGTGAGGGTGATGGTGGGCGCAACCGCGTTGACGCGGATGCCGTGCGGGCCAAGCTCCTTGGCAAGAACGCGGGTCGCCCCTTCCAGCCCGGCCTTGGAGGCCGCGTAGCAGAGGTGATCCTGGAAACCGCGGTGACCGGCGATGGAAGTGATGTTGACGATGGCGCCGCCGCCGCCCTTCGCCACGCGGGCGCGGGCAAATTCCTGACATGCGACCAAAGCCGCGCGCAGATTGATGCCGAGAACGGCTTCATAACCGGCATCGCTCATATCCAGCACGCTTTCGAGCACGTTGATGCCGGCGCTGTTGATGAGGAAATCGCAAGGGCCGGCTTCCTTCATGGCGGCGCGGGTGGCGGCGACATCGGCAAGATCGACGCGGATCGAACGGCCGCCGATTTCGCTTTTCAGGCTGTCGAGATCGGACTGGGTGCGACTGATCGCCACCACTTCCGCACCGCGCGCGGCCATCAGGCGAGCGCAGGCGCGGCCGATGCCCTTTCCTGCGCCGGTGATGATGACGGATTTTCCGGAAAACTGCATGGAATCCTCTTTATTTTGCGGCCATGACGGCCGGACGATATGAGTTTGTGACGTGGTTCAATGGCTGGCGGCACGAATGGCGCGCGCCGCATTTTGCAGCGCCAGAAACGCGTCGTACCGCGCCTGATGAATCTTCTGAAAATCTGGATCGGGCGTAGCACAGCTGCCGACACGCGACATCGCGGGCATGGCGACCATCAGGTCCGGATAGGTCCCTGCGGCAACCGCACCGAGCATGGCCGAGCCGAGAAGCACCGGCTCCTCGCATTCAGTCAGTTCCACGGGAAGTCCGGTGGCGTCTGCCAGCAATTGTCTTGCAAGCGGATGCGCACCCGCCCCGCCGCTGACGCTGATGGTTTCCACCGGCGCACCGTTGCGGGCCTGTGTTTCGATGATCTGGCGAAGCCCGTAACCGAGGCCGAGAAGGCCGGCCACATAAAGCGCCACAAGGGAATCCACGCCCGTCTCCATGCCGTAACCGGCGATGACGGCGCGGGCATGGGGATCGGCAAACGGCGCGCGGTTACCGAGAAATTCCGGCACCACGTGAAAATCCTCGGCGATCTTTGCGGCAGCGGAAGCGGATGCGGCAAGATTGAGCGCCCGGTCAGCGAGCCATACCGGCAATGCTTTATCTTCCTTGCCGGCAAGCGCCTTCGCCTCGGCATATGCCGGGTGCAGCTGCACCAGGTAATCGATGGCCGCGCCGGCGGCAGACTGGCCGCCTTCATTGAGCCATGCGCCCGGAACCATGGCCGAATAATAGGGTCCCCAGACGCCGGGCACGAAGGCGGGTTCGGTGGTGGTCGTCATGGTGCAGGACGAGGTGCCGAAAACATAACCTAGGCATCGCGACGCATCGCCGCCCGCAGCCACCGTGCCGACACCGCCGGCATGGGCATCGATCAGGCCTGCCGCAACCGCGGTGCCCGCAACCAGACCCATGGCTTTTGCAGCATCTTCCGTCAAACCGTTACCCAGCGCCGTGCCGGGATGGACGACGTTTTGACCGATGCGGCGAAAACCCTGTTCGGCGAGATCGCCAAGTCCGATACGAGTGAAATACTCCGCATCCCAACGGTTCTCATGGGCCAGATAGGTCCATTTGCAGGTCACAGTGCAGGCGGAGCGATCAAGCGCGCCCGAAGCCTTCCATGTCAGAAAGTCCGTGAGATCGAAGAAGTGCTCGGCCCGGGCATAGATGTCCGGCCTGTTTTCGCTGAGCCACAGCAGTTTCGGCGTCTGCATTTCCGGGGAAATACGGCCGCCGACATATTTCAGCACGGCGTGTTCGCCGGCATTGATGCGCTCCGCCTGTTCGACGGCGCGGTGATCCATCCAGACGATGATGTCGCGCTCGGGATGATCGGGGGCGCCAACCGGCAGGGTCTCATCTTCCGGTCCGCGCACCACCAGCGAGCAGGTGGCATCAAAACCGATGCCGGCGACCTCGGCGGGATCGATGCCGGCGCGGGAAACGCTTTCCCGGACGCTGTCGCAAACGGCCTGCCATACTTCGCCACTCGATTGTTCGGCAATGCCGCCATCCTCGCGATGCATGCCGATCGGGCGTTTGGCGGTGGCGAGAAGCTTTCCCGCGACATCGAAGACACCGGCGCGCGCCGAGCCGGTCCCGACATCGACGCCAATCAGATAGGAAGCCATTTGCGATACTCCTCGGAGCGGATCATCCGGTGCTTGAACAGGGTTGAGCGGCGGGACCGTTTCCCATCTTTCCGCCACTCTGGAGATTTTTAAACGCGGTCGAAGTTGGTCGGCAAGACCAGCATGTCGCGGATGGTGACCGTGCGCTTGCGCGTCAGCATGTAGACAACGGCATCGGCCACTTCGCTCGCATCGATGAGGCTGCCGGACTCCTTGGCCTTGCGGAGATTTTCCTCCGGCCAGTCGGCGAGAAGCGCGGAAACGACCGGGCCAGGAGACACCTGCGCGACGCGCACGCCGTGCGGGATCATCTGGCGGCGCATGCCCTGCACGAAACTGGTGATCGCCCATTTCGAGCCCGAATAAACCGGCTCCCAATAGGTCGGGAAATGGCCGGCAATCGAGCAGGTGACGACGATATCGCCGGTCTTGCGCTCCGACATATGCGGCACGACGGCATGGACGTTCTTCATGACGGCGTTGACGTTGAGGTTCAGCATCTTGTCGATGGCTTCAGGCGTCGTTTCGGTGAGATCGCCGCCGATATAGGTGCCGGCGTTGCAATAGAGAATGTCGATATGATCGACCTTCCCGAGGATTTCGGGGATCATGGCGTTGCAACTGTCGGCATCCAGAAGGTTTGTCACCTGCGGGATGGCGCGCTCGCCGAGCTTGCCAGCGAGTTCATTCAAGGCTTTCTCGTTCCAGTCGACCATGACCACGGTTGCGCCCTGTTCCAGCAGCGCTTCGGTGGTGGCAAGCCCGATGCCGGATGCGGCGCCGGTGATGACAGCGATCTTGCCTTGCAGCGATTCAGACATTTAATTCTCCTGCGTTTATGAAGATGTTTCCGGGCCGGCTCAGCGCCATTCGCGCCCGATATAGATGGCCAGCAGAATGATGCCGCCCTTGATGACATCCTGCAGATAGGGGTTGATGCCCATCAGGTTGAGGCCGTTATTGAGGATGCCGAGCAGTACCGCACCAATCAGCGTGCCGAGAATGAGACCCCTGCCCCCGGCAATCGCCGTGCCGCCGAGAACGACCGCCGCGATGGCGTCCAGTTCGAAGCCGACGCCGGCATTCGGCTGACCGCTCATCAGACGACCGGTAAGGATGAGGGCCGCAAGCGCTGCGGTGACACCCGAAATGCCGTAGACGGCGAGCTTGACGCGCTGCGTCTTCACACCCGAAAGACGGGCAGCCAGTTCGTTTCCACCGAGCGCATAGACATGGCGGCCGAAAGCCGTGCGCTGCAACAGCACCCAGGCGATGGCATAGATCACCACCATGATGACGACCGGCACCGGAACGACGCCGATACGGCCGACGCCGAACCAGGAAATCCAGCTCGGAATGCCGCTGACCGGATAACCGCCGGAATAAATGAGGCCGAGACCGCGCGCCATGCCCATGGTGGCAAGCGTGACGATGATGGCCGGCATCTTGCCCCAGGCGACGAGCGCACCGTTGAAGATGCCAATGCCGAGACCGATGAAGAGACCGGCCGGCAGGGCAACCGAGGCAGGCAGGCCCGAATTCACCATCAGGCCGGCGGACAATGTGCCGACAAGCGCCATGACCGCGCCGACCGACAGGTCGATGCCGCCGGTGAGAATGACGAAGGTCATGCCGACGGCGAGGATGCCGACGACGGAAACCTGCCGCAGCACGTTCATGATGTTGTTGAGGCTGAAGAAATTGTCGCTCGCAAGCCCCATCAGGATCGATACGACAATGAGACCCGCCAGAGGCAGGGCAAGCGGCGAACGCAGCATGGCACTGAGACTGAAGCCGCCCGTTTTCGCGGCAGTGCCGGTGTTTGCATCAAGCGACATGTTCAACTCTCCCGGTGGTGGCGTTTGTCATTATTGTTTCTGAATTGATGTCTTCCCCCTCGACCGTGGCGACGATGCCGCCGGAACGGAAGACGCAGACCCTGTCGGACATGCCGATCACTTCCGGCAGCTCCGAGGAGATCATGATGATCGAATGGCCTTTGGCGGCGAATTCGCGCATCAGCGAGTAGATTTCCGCCTTTGCGCCGACATCGATGCCGCGTGTCGGCTCGTCGAAGATCAGCACGCGCATGTCATGGTTCAGCCAGCGGGCGATGACGATCTTCTGCTGGTTGCCGCCCGATAGCGTATCGACGCGGGCAAAGGGGCCCTGCGCCTTTACCTGCACCTGCGCCATGGCCTTCGTCGTGTGCTCCAGTTCCTTTTTGAGATCGAGGAACCAGTGGGCCTTGCGGTATTTGCGATAATTGTTCAGCGAAATATTCTGCAGGATGGAGAAGCTGGTAATCAGCCCCTCTTCCTTGCGACTTTCCGGCAGCAGGCCGATGCCGCGCATCAGCGCCTCATCAGGGCCAGAAAAACGCGTGTCCACGCCGTCAACCCTGATCTTGCGGCGCGAGGCGGAATGCGCGCCCAGCATGGCGAGAACCGTTTCCGTGCGGCCCGAGCCGACAAGCCCGGCAAAGCCGAGGATTTCGCCCTTACGCAGCGAAAAGCGCGAAACGGGACCGCCTTTCTTCAATTGCAGCTCTTCGACTTCGATCACCTTTGCGGCGGAAGGATCGAGCTGTGGCTTCGGCGGGAAACTGGCTTCGATGCGCCGGCCGACCATCATCTCGACCAGACGGTCATTATCGACCTCCGAGGTCAGGCAGGAGCCGATCAACTCGCCATCGCGCAGAACGGTGATGCGGTCGCAGATCTCGAATATTTCTTCGAGGTGATGCGAAATGAAGATGATCGCCACGCCCTGACGCCGCAGCTCGCGCATCACCTTGAACAGGTGTTCCGTCTCGGAGGGCGTGAGCGTCGCCGTCGGCTCGTCGAGAACGAGAATGCGCGCATCCAGCGACAGCGCCTTTGCGATTTCGACGAATTGCTGCTGGGCAACGGAAAGACGATGCACCGGCACGTCGAGCGGAACATCCACCGCCAGACGGCTCATGATCTCGGCCGCGCGCTTGCGCATCGCGCCCTTGTTCAAAAGGCGCAGCGGCCCGCGGATCTCGCGGGCAAGAAACATGTTTTCCACGGCATTGAGATAGGGGATCAGGCTGAATTCCTGAAACACGATGCCGATGCCGGCGGCAATCGCCTCGTCATAATTGGCGAAGCGGCGATCCTGCCCGTCGATGCGGATCGTTCCCTCCGATGGCTGCAAAATGCCGCACAGGATCTTCATCAAAGTCGACTTGCCCGCGCCGTTTTCGCCCAGAAGCGCATGCACCTCACCGGGGCGCGCCTGAAGGTCGACGCCGCGCAGGACTTCGATCTTGCCAAAGCTTTTTCTTATTCCATTCAGTTCCAGCATTTCACCCTCCTCGATGGTCGGGATTTAACCCCGCCCCCGTACAAGACGGGGACGGGACCTGGGAGGAGATCTTACCAGCTGAACTCGCCGGCGTTCTTGCTGTCGACGACCATGACGTCGATCGGCACTTCCTTCGGCACAACGCGAGCGCCCCACTTCTGGGCGAGCGCCATGGCAAGGCCAACGCGAACCTGGTCACGCGGGAACTGCGCGGTCGTTTCGATGAAGGGCGTGCCGTCGGCAATCGCCTTCACCGCTTCCGGAGCACCGTCCACCGAGGTGAGCTTGATGTCCTTGCCGGAACCCTGGATCGCGGCCATGGCGCCCATCGCGCCGCCGTCATTCACCGAGAAGATGCCGGCGAGATTCGGATGCGACTGGATCATGTTTTCAACGACGCCAAGCGCAACGGAGCGGTCCTGACGGCCGTTCTGCGTATCGACCAGCTTGATGTCGGCGAATTCGGCAAGCGCCGCCTTGCAGCCTTCGACGCGCTGCAGGATCGGCACGACCGGGATGCCATCGAGGATCGCGACCTCACCCTTGCCGCCGAGGGCCTCGCCGAGATATTTGCAAGACATGTAGCCGGCATCGCGGTTCTTCGAACCGACGAACGTATCGACCGGGCCGTTAGCGTTGGCGTCGACGGCAACGACCGTCACACCGGCAGCCTTGGCGGCGTGAACGGCGGCTTCGATGCCGGCGCTGTCGGTGGGGTTCAGAAGCAGGATGTCGATTTTCTGCTGCAGCATGTCTTCGACGTCGGAAATCTGCTTTGCCACATCGTGGCCAGCATCAGTCACGACAACGTCGGCGCCGATGCTTGCGGCGGCTTCCTTCAGCGCTTCCTGCATCGATACGAAATAGGGGTTGTTCAGCTCCTGGAAGGTCATGCCGATCTTCAGCTTTTCCTGCGCCAGCGCCGGAGCGGCCATCATTGCAATTGCGGCTGTCGCCATCAGAAACTTGGACTTCATTTTCATCTCACTCTTCCTCCCGGTTGGAAAATTGGGGCAACAAGACCCCGTTTCCGGACAGCCCTCTGCCCGAATTCTAAAAAATCGGCGATGTGTCGCTGGTTTAATCCGCCATGACCGCTGCCTTCTGGGCTGCGAATACGGTGCGGAACCTCGACGGCGACATTCCCTTCAATTTCAGGAAATGCCGGTTGAAATTCGAAAGATTGGAGAAGCCCACATCGTAGCAGACCTCCGCCACCTTGACCTCCTGATCCGCCAGCAGCATCTGGCAGGCAAGATCGATGCGTAACTGATTGCGATACCGCACCAGCGTCGTTCCCGTGTGACGCTTGAAGGCGCGGGAAAAGGCGCTCTGGCTCTGGCCCACCATCTCGGCGAGGTCGATTTCCTCGACCTGCTCGGTCAGGTGCTGGCGCAGATGCGACAGCGCGCGGTTGATGCCGCTGTCGCCGATGCCGGTCAGGTCCAGCTCGTAGCTCAGGCTTGCCAGCACCTCGGAAGACGGCGCGTTGACCAGGAGATCGAGAATTTCCCAGAAAAGCGCGAGCCGCGTCAGCCCCTGCGCCTCGATCAGCCGGAGGATCAGCGGACGAACGCGATCGCTCGTTTCATCGTCGAACAGAATGCCGCGGCGGCTGCGGTCCAGCAGCGCACGCACCACCTCCATCTCGGACATGGAGGTGCAGGCATCCTCGATAAAAGCCTCCGGAAACTGGATCACGAGAGAGCGTGTCGGCACGATCTCGTCCGGCTCGATCTCGCTGATCCAGTTCTGGGGGAGATTGGGACCGGTCATGATGAGCTGACCGGGGCCGAAACGGCCGACGAAATCACCGATATAAAACGTGCCTGACGTGGCGACGACGAGGTGGATTTCGTATTCGGGATGATAATGCCAGCGCACGGTGCGGAACGGATAGCCATGCCGCCAGGCGGCGAAGGATTCGCCCTTGCGGATGTGCACCAGTTCCAGATCGGGCTGCATCATACTTCCTCCCATCGACACGTCCGCCGCATTTGCGGAGCGGAGCCATTCCTCTTTATGGCTCGTCCCAGGCGTTGATGAGGAGCATATGGCGTGCGCTATCTGTGCTTCCACATCACGCCGAAGAAATTACCGATACTTTTTTGACTCTTTTTTGTCGGGAATTGAATAGTCGCCGGATGGGGATGGCCAGAAACTCGGCGGCCGCGCCGATTTTTTTGCACAATTCGGCGTGATCCGCTCAAACAATGCTCACCCGGAGGCGATATCCGGTAAATTTTTGGAGTGCGGACCGCCGGACAACGGCAGGCCGCACTCATACTTTTCCGCAGCATCTCTGCCACTCAATCATCGGTGGCAGGCATCGGCGGTCGGCACGCGATCTTTTATTGCGGCATCACGATCTGAAGTTTCACGTCCGTTTCCCGCGCCTCCACCGCCCGGTCGAAGCCGGCGATGCTGTCTTCGAAGGGAATGGTCGCGGAAATCAGCGGCTTCAGGTCGACCTTGCCGGAGGCGATGAGCGCAACTGCCCGGTCGTAAACATTGGCGTAACGGAAAACCGTTTCGACCCGCAGTTCCTTGGCCTGCAGGCCGACAATATCGACCGGAACCGGATCGACAGGCATGCCGACCAGCACGATCGCACCGCCCGGCCGCGCCAGCTTCGCCATGCCGAGCACGGCGGGTGCTGCGCCCGAGCATTCGAAGACGATATCGCAGCCCCAGCCGTCGGTCGCCGCCGAGACGGCCTCGGCGAGATTGCGTTCGCGGATGTTGACGGTTTCGATGCCATCATAGGCACCGATGATATCGAGCTTCGGCTGGGCGAGATCGGCAACGATGACCTTGGCGCAACCGCCGGCAAGCGCCGCCAGCGCCACCATCATGCCGATCGGACCTGCCCCGGTGACGACAGCGATATCGCCCGGTTGGATACGCGCCCGCAGCGCCGCCTGCATGCCGATGGCGAAGGGTTCGACCATGGCGCCTTCGGCAAAGGACACATTGTCGGGCAGCTTGTAAGTGAAGGCGGCGGGATGAATGACCTCAGGCGTAAGGCAACCATGAATGGGCGGCGTCGCCCAGAAGCGGACAGCCGGATCGACATTGTAGATGCCGAGCTTGGAGGCGCGCGATGTGGGATCGGGAATGCCGGGTTCCATGCAGACGCGGTCGCCCACCTTCAGATGCGTCACCTCGGCGCCGGTTTCGATCACCGTTCCAGAGGCTTCGTGGCCGAGCACCATCGGCGCGTTGACGACGAAATGACCGATCTTGCCATGGGTGTAATAATGGACGTCCGAGCCGCAGATACCGACCGTGTGGGTGCGGATGCGCACATCCCTGGGCCCGAGTTCACCGGATCCTGCTCCACCCGGAATGTCAAAATCCCTGAGCGAGAGCTTGCCTTTTTCTTCCAGCACCAATGCCTTCATCTCATCCTCCGTGGTTTGCGATACGCCTGACAGCGAATTCAGTGAGCGTGATGGCGTGCAACCCCGACAAAAGTAAACAGAAATCGGCCGGATCGGCCGGTTTTTCTTCACTCCGGAAAAACTGTATCGGACAGCCCGCGATTTCTCATCATCCGCAGCGCGACAGGATCCTTAAGAGGCAGGAAAACCGGCATGATTCGCCGGCCCATTTCGCGATCATCGCGTGCCTGAAAGCCTCTGGGACCGGTAAACCCGTTCGCTCACATTTTTTCGCCGGGCAACACGCTTGCCTGCCTCACCCACTCCACGAACTGCGCTTCATCGAACGCATCCTCGTGGATATCGAGGTAACGAACTTTCGGATGTTTGGAGGTGCCGGGCGGCAAGGGCTGCAAGGATGCGCCGTTAAGGAAGGTCACCTTGATATATTTTGTAAAGCAGTGAAGGCTGAGAAACCAGATATCGTCCTCCATGCCGTAGAAGGGCGAATTCCACTTCACAGCCTTGCGCACGCCGGGTACGACACCTTCGATCAGCCTGTCGATACGGCCACCGACCGCACTTTTCCAGCCCGGCATGGCGGTGATATAGGCCTGCACCGGCGCGTCGCCATATCCTTTTGCAATCTGGGGATTCCCGCCCGAAAGAAGCTTCAGCGATTGATCAGATGGCGCGCTTCCAGACGCTTTTTCCGACGGCTTGTCGACCATAACCTTGACCTCACAGGTGTCAAACAGGTGCTACCAATAACATGATCTGTACCTATTCCAGATATTTCTACACATTTTCCGTGATGATCGCCTCGCCGACCCGGAATAACAGATCGGCAGCTGTGCGGGTCAGTCTTTCCTGAGCCGCAATCCCTCCAGAAAGGTCCGGAAACTGCCGACAGCCCGTTTCGAGGTCGTTTCCGGGTCGTCGGAATTGGCTATCCATTGGGCGGCGCTGCTGCTCGCCGCATTGATGAAGCGGGCGCATGCCTCCGGATCGATGTCGCCGATGGTGCCTTCTTCCCGGAGCGCATCCAGGCTTCGGGCGACAGCCGAGATACAGCCATTGGCATTGGGCCAGCGCGACGGATCGCCGAGCACCGCCGGCCCGTCGCGAAACATGATCCGCTGGATTTCCGGTTCGAGAGCCATGCGCACATAACCGACATTCTCCTCGACGAAACCCTCCCACCGGGTTGCGGCCCTTGAGGAGATGTCGCAGAGCCTCTTCGTCATCTCCGCATCGATTTCGGCCACAACCGCCAGCAACAGGCCTTTCTTGTCGCCGAAATGGTGATAGAGCGCGCCACGGGTGAGACCGGCTTCGGCGGTGAAGTCGTCCATCGACGCTTCCGCATAACCGATGCTGCCAAAGGCCTTGCGGCCGGCAGCCAGAAGCTTCGCCCGCGTCTCGGCAATCATTTCACTGCGAGGTTTGCGCATTTCTTCTCCATTTTCCACATACGACGCGTATATTAGTTGACATACGCGTCGTATGCAATTATCTCATTCACATACGCCACGTATGTATGTGGTGGACACCCTTAGAACAAGGTGCATCCCGATGTCTAATCCATACAGAGAAATTTTCCGGGCTCCAGGCGCAAAAGGCTTTTCCGCCGCCGGTTTCTTCGCCCGCCTTCCCATTGCCATGGCCCCGATCGGCATCGTCGCCATGCTTTCCCAGACTCATGGCGAATATTGGCTGGCTGGCGCCGTCTCGGCAACCTTCGCATTGACCAATGCCGCCCTCTCCCCGCAAATCTCCCGTCTGGTCGACCGCAAGGGGCAGAGCAAGGTCCTCATCCCCGCCACCATTGTCTCGGTCATCGCCTTTGCGGCGCTGATTATCGCGACAAATCAGAGATGGCCCGCCTGGACGCTGTTCCTTTCCGCCTTCCTCGCCGCCGCCATGCCGAGCATTCCCGCCATGATGCGCGCCCGCTGGACGGAAATCTTCCGCGACCGGCCGGAACTGAACACCGCCTTCGCCTTCGAATCCGCCGCCGACGAACTTGTCTACATCTCCGGCGCCTCGCTTTCCGTTGGGCTTGCGGTTTCGCTCTTTCCGGAAGCGGGCATGATGATCAGCACCACCTTCCTGGCGCTCGGCACCTTTGCCTTCCTCCTGCAACGCGCGACCGAGCCCAAGGTGCGGCCGGTTGAAAGCGGCCGCCGGCAGCGTTCGGCCATCTTCCTGCGTCCGGTCCAGATCATCACGCTCGCGCTGATCTTCGTCGGCTCCACTTTCGCCACGGCCGAGGTAAGTGCTGTCGCAATCACCAAGGCGCTTGGTCAACCGGAAGCCGCCAGCCTCGTCATCGGCGTCTATGCCATCGGCTCCTTCGTGGTCGGCCTCATTCTCGGCGCGCTCAACCCCAAAATGCCGCTGCAACGGCAATTGCTGATCGCCGTCAGCATGCTCGCGCTCACCGCCCTGCCGCTGCTTGTCGCCAACACCTCGGTAGCACTTCTCGCTTTCGCCGTTTTCCTCAGCGGCGTTGCGATCTCGCCGATCTTCATCACCTCATTCGGCCTGATCGAGCGCCGCGTGCCGGAATCGATGCTGACGGAAGGCGTGACCTGGGTGATGACCGGCATCGGTATCGGCATGGCGCTCGGCGCCTTCGTCTCCGGCTGGGTGATCGACAATTTCGGTCCGGATAACGGTTTCTGGGTCTCCGTCGCCGCAAGCCTTTCGACAGTCGCCATCATCGCGCTCGGCCAGCGCAGCCTCTCCGGAGATCGCGGACGGTCGGATATGGAGGCCGTGGCACAGCCTGCCGAATAACAACCTTTACTCGCAGTCTGCATCGTTCGTCGCGGTAATTGATATATACGGAGGAAAGGTCACAGACTAATCCATAGTACAGCGACTGTTTTACTTTACCGTCGCCCCGCAAGCGTGATACCGGCAACATCAACGGCCGATGATATCATGCCTGCGGGGCGATCCTGCTTATCGAAGCCGTCGCTTCGCATATTCTCGAATTCGGCACCGATTGCACATAATCGACCGACGGCTGCATCGTTCGACACACCGACCGTCCGTTCACCGGGCAGGCACGGGGTCGACTACCGGAAGGCAAGGCTCTTGAGTTGGGATCTGCAGGAATTGTTCCGGCTATATGCGAAGGGCATTGTCAGGTCCCTGCGCAGCAGGGGCATCGATCCTGAAACGGCATCCGATCTGGCGCAGGATGCGTTTTTGAAGGTGCTTGCCTCACCGCCGCCGGCAAGTGCCGCTTCCCACAATCCCAAATCCTATCTCTATACGGTGGCGCGCAATCTCAGCATCGATCATTATCGCCGCGAACGCAGCCTCCGCCGTGTCGACCTGCCGCAAAATGCCTTCGATGCCATCATCGACCCGTCGCCATCGGCCGAAACCATCGTCTATGACCGCCAGCGGCTGCAACTGGTGGAACAGGCGCTTGCGGAACTGCCCCGGCGGGTGCGCGAAGCCTTTCAGCTGCACCGGATGGGCGGCCTGACGATCAGCGAAGTGGCGCAGAAGCTCGGCATGTCCACCACCCGCACCTGGGTTTTGATCCGCGACGCCTATGAGCACATAGAGGATCGCCTGAACGGTCTGTAGAGGACGGGAACCGTCGTCTTGCCCCAGATATCGCCGTTTAATCGCCGGCCTGCGCATTAAACTTCTTTCATTCGGAAATATGCGGCCTCTCATTCGTATATATCAAAGGCTGTGACATTGTCCGGTCTCCGGCAATCCTGAAAGGCTCCCTATGAACGAAGTGTCGGAAGAACGGCGCCTGTTTCGTGAAGCTGCGGATATTGCCATTCGCCTGCAGAACGATCCCGGCAATCCCGTCGCCATCGAAACGGCACGCGCCTGGATCGAGCGCGGACCGGCCCATGCCGCCGCCTGGGCGAAAGTCGCCGCGATCCACGGCATGACCGGCCAGATTCTCGCCGAGGAGGCCCGTTCCTCGCAAAAGGGCTTCGACCCCAACCGGCGTCTTCTGCTTGTCGGAGGCGTGCTCTGTCTCGGTGCGGCGGCAGGCGGTTCGGTGCTGGCGCCCTATGTGACGTTACGCGCCCGCGCCGATTATCTGACATCGACGGCCGAGATCAGAGAAATTCCCCTCGAGGACGGCAGCATGATCACGCTTGGACCGGACAGCGCAATCGCCGTCGATTTCGGTGAGCGGGCAAGACGGGTGAACCTCCTTGCCGGCATGGCCTATTTCGATGTCCGGCCCGATGCCTCGCGCCCCTTCTCCGTCACCTACGGACCATTGACCGCCACGGCGCTGGGGACCGCTTTCGACGTTTCAGGCGACGATCTCTCCATCTCCGTTTCCGTCGATCATGGGCTGGTTCTCGCCACATCGCCCGATCTGCCCTCTACCGAGGGAGAGAAACTGGCGGCAGGCGACTGGCTGACCTACGACCAGGCATCGCGCCGTATGGATCGCGGCGTCAGGGAGGCTTTTGAAATCGCGGCATGGCGCACGGGCATGCTCATTGCCGAGAAGGAGACGGTCGCGGCGGTGGTCAATCGCATCGCCCGCTGGCAAAAAGGCAAGGTGGTCATCGCCACCCCTGCCCTGAAAAACAACGTCGTCAGCGGCGTCTTCGATCTTGCCGACCCCATCCGCGCGCTCGATGCGGTGGTGCGGCCATTCGGCGGCAAGGTGCGGGCCGTCACGCCGTTTTTGACCGTTATTTCCTCCATCTAAGAAAACTTGAGAAAAAGAGGAAAATTTTCGAACGCCATTCGTATTGTCCTCAGAGAACCCGTCGCCAGCATAGGCCGGCCGGTCTCCGGGGACAGATTTAATGGAGTGGCTTTCACATGGGGAATGAGTTCTCATCGGCTCATAAGGGTACAAACAGGGGTCGTAAGGGTCGTGGCGCGCTGTTTGTCGCCTTTCTGGCGACGACCACGGCGCTCGCCGCCGGCATCGCGGCACAGCCGGCCTTTGCACAGGCGGTTTATTCGGTTCCGGCCGGCCCGCTGAACAAATCGCTGGCAACCTTCGGAAAACTGTCGGGGACGCAGATTTCCTACGATGCCTCGATTGCGCGCGGAAAACTTTCGCAGGGCGTCAGCCGCGCGACAACCCGCGAGCAGGCTATCGTGGAGCTTCTGCGCGGCACCGGCCTCGTTTATTCCTTCACCGACGCCACCTCCGTCGTCATCGCCGCGCCGGTCAGCGCGGCAAGTGCTGCGGCAGCCGGAAACTCCACCCTTCTCGCACCCATTACCGTTCAGGGCACGCGCGGCGCATCCGTATTGCAGCAGGACGGGCTGGCCCAGGATGGCTACCGGACAGAGACACTGTCCTCTCTCGGCCTGCTCGGACAGACGGCCATTCGCGATACGCCGTTTTCCGTCACCGTCGCGCCGAGGGAGCTGATCCAGAATATCCAGGCGCAATCCCCGGAGGATATCTACCGCGTCCTGCCGACCATCCGCAGCCAGACGCCGCAGATGTCCGGCTGGGCGCCGATGGCCAATATTCGCGGTTTCACCACCTATGACACCGCCGAAGACGGCTTCCGCCGCTCCTACAGCCACGCGACGGTGCTGGAAGACAAGGAACGCACCGAGGTTCTTTCCGGCCTTTCGGGCTTTCTCTATGGCGCGGCCTCGCCGGCCGGCATGATCAACTACGTCTACAAGCGCCCGACGCAGGAACGTTTGAATAGCGTGACGGTCGGCAATTACGGCGGCGCGCAGGCCTTCGTCCATGGCGATTTCGGCGGCCGCATCGATCCGGAAGGCGACATGGGTTATCGCCTCAATATCGTCCGTTCGGCGGGAGACACCGCCATCGACGACCAGAATGTCGACCGCTTTCTGGCAAGCGGCGCTTTCGACTGGAACATCACCGACCGGCTGAAGCTTGAACTCAATGCTTCCTACAGCAAATACAAGCTGGACGCCGCCAACTCCTACTGGGCTTTCGCAGACGGCGTGCTGCATGGCGATGCGCTCGACGCCAGCAGGAACTGGAGCCAGCCCTGGATTCACGACGAAATCGAGAAAAAACGATACTCGGCCAAGCTCACCTACGATGTGAACGACGCCATTACCCTGCGCGGCGGATATATGCGGGAATATATCGACCGGCCGGTTCAGGATCATACGATGAATCTTGTCCAGTCCGCGGAGGAATATTCCCAGATTGCAATTCGCTCCGGCAGGACAAAAAACGTCTTCGACGCCGCGAATATTTTCGCGGACGTCTCCTTCGACACCGGCGCGGTCTCCCACAAGCTGACCGCCGGATATTACATGTATCAGGGCAAGGACTGGGGTACGACTTACAATCCCAATACCGGCTGGCAGCCGACTTTCCCCCTGTCTTCTCCCCGGCATATTGCAGAGCCGACTTTCCCGCCCAACACCGGCACGCTCTACAAGTCCGGCTATGTGCGCAATCATAACTTCGTCGTCGGCGACCAGATCGAATTCGACGAACAATGGTCGGCCCTCGTCGGCGCCAATTACAGCATGATCCAGAGCCAGTCGCTGGACAGCAGCGGCGCCCGCTCCGCACCGGATTACGATGAAGCAAGGCTCTCGCCCTCGGCGTCGCTGCTGTTCAAGCCGATAGAGGCGGTGACGCTCTACGGCAGCTATATCGAAGGCCTCGAGCAGGGCGGCGTCGCGCCGGACACGGCCGCAAATAGCGGGCAGATTCTCGCCCCCATGGTCAGCAAGCAGAAGGAAATCGGCATCAAGGGCGATGTCGGCGACATGCTGCTGACGGCAGCGCTGTTCGACATCTCCAAGGCCTACGAACTGACGACGGATGCCAATGTCTACACGCAGGACGGCCGCCAGCGCCATCGCGGCATCGAGTTCACGACGACCGGCAAGGTGACGGATGACCTTACCATTCTCGGCGGCGTGACATTCCTTGACGCCAAGGTCGAAGGCGGAACCTATGACGGCAAGCGCCCCATGAACGTCGCCAATGTTCTGGCCAAGGTCTATGCCGAATATGAGGTTCCCACCGTCGAAGGTCTCTTCCTGACCGGCGGCCTCTATTACACCGGCAAACAATGGGCGACATCCGAAAACAACGACCGCCTTTCCTCCTATGTCACCGCCGATCTCGGCCTGCGTTACACCACCGAAAACTTCGGCAATCCGCTGACATTCCGGCTGAATGTCAGCAACATCACCGATGAGAACTACTGGCAGAACAGCTATTATCTCGGAGCGCCGAGAACCGTCTCCTTCTCGGTTCAGGCGAAATTCTGATGATGCTGCGCAGTTCCCTGTCCCGCAGAGCGCTGCTTTGCGGGACAGGTGCTTTTTTTCTTACAAACCGGCCGTCATCGGCCGCCCGTTCCGGCGGCATCGTCACCATGGACTGGGTGAGCGGGCAGAACCTGCTGGCGCTTGGCGTGCAGCCCGCAGCCATGCCGGAACTGGAACGTTATGGCAGCCTCGTCGTCGAACCGGCGCTGTCGCCCTCGGTCGCCGAGCTTGGATTGCGGTCCGAGCCCAATCTGGAACTTGTGGACTATCTTCGGCCACGCCTCATCCTGCACAGCGACGATTTCACCATGGCCGCCGGCAGGCTTGCCGCCATCGCCCCCACCCACCTTTTCGATTCCGGCGTCACTGCGGGTGAAAACCATTTAGTCAGTGGCAGAAACGCTCTCATCGCGCTCGCCGCGCGGATCGGCGATCCCGGCCGGTTTGACGCGTTTCAGGAAAGTTTCGACGCGGAGATGCGGCAGGCACGAGCACGGCTCTCCGCCTATGACGGACGGCCTCTGCTGCTGGCGACGGTCATAGATGGCAGGCGACTGCTGGTTTTCGGCAGGAACAGCCTTTTCCAGAATGTTCTCGATCAATTCGGCATCGAGAACGCCTGGGATGGTTACACCTCGCAATATGGTCATACGACAGTGACGGCCGACCAGCTTTCCCGCCATCCGCAGGCGCGGCTTCTGTGCATCGGCGATACCAGCAGCGAGAAGCTGGATACGCTTCTCAACGCGCCGGTCATCAAAAGCCTGCCCTTCATTCGCGAAAACCGGTTGGTGCGTATCAGGGACGTGCTGTTTTACGGCGGATTGCCGCCGGCAAGACGTTTCGCCCGCCTCGTTTCCGAAGCCCTTGCCGGTGAGGCATCGCCATGAAGACGACGGCGAACATATCCGCGATCGTCGTCACATCGCTCGCCATCGTCTGCGCCAGCCTTACCGGCTTCAACCTGTTCCTGCGCATGCCCGATGGGACGCCGCTTGCAGCCCTGTTTTTCCCCGATCCCGACATGACGGCGCAGGTGCTGCTGCACAATACCTTGCTGCCGAGGATCGTGGTGGCGCTGATGACCGGTGCGACGCTCGGCCTTGTCGGGGCGATCCTGCAAAACATTCTGCGCAATCCGCTTGCCGAACCGGCGACGCTCGGCATTTCGGCCGGTTCCTATCTGCTGCTTGCCATTGCCACGCTCTGGTTCCCGCAATGGATGGGCGCACGGGAATGGATCGCGTTTGCGGGCGCGGCGCTGTCGCTTCTGGCAATCCTCGCACTCTCCTGGCGCAAAGGCCTCTCGCCCGTCACGGTCACACTGGCGGGCATGATCGTCAGCCTTTATTGCGGCGCTGCGAGCGCCGTTCTGGTGCTGTTCAACCACGATTTTCTCGTCAGCATCTTTTTATGGGGTGCAGGATATCTCGATCAGCAGGACTGGAGCGCCGTCTCCTTTCTGGCCCCTCGTCTCGCCGTGCTCGTCCTCGCAGTCGCGCTGCTTCTTCGCCCCCTGACAATCATGACGCTTGAGGACGCCAATGCAAAAAGCCTCGGCCTGTCGCTTGCCACTTATCGGCTCATGACGCTGGTGGTAACGGCGGCCTTGACGGCGGTGGTCACCGCCTCCGTCGGCATCATCAGTTTTATCGGCCTTGCCGCCCCTGCGCTGGCGCGCGCCTGCGGCGCAAGGCGAATGGCGGCGCAGCTCGGTTATTCGGCGGCGCTTGGCGCGTTGCTGCTGACCTTGACCGACCAGATCGTCCTGTTCTTTCCCGTCACCTATCGATTGTTCCCGACCGCCGCCGTCACCGCTCTTCTCGGCGCGCCGCTGATGTTCGCGCTGATCCGGCGGCTGAAGATGCCGGCCCCGCCGCAGCCGGGCGCGCAGCCGGCGGCAGCGCGCCTTGCCTCACCCATTCCGGCTTTGCTCGGTCTCATCGCCATTCTCTGCATCGCCGCAGGTGTCGCACTCTCCGTCGGAAAAAACACGGAGGGCTGGTTTTTATCGGGACTTTACGATCTGCATGGCCTCGGCTGGCGCTGGCCAAGAGCGCTCGCGGCCTTCAGCGGCGGGGCGATGCTGGCGCTTGCCGGCGCCATTCTGCAGCGCGTCACCGGCAATCCCATGGCATCGCCGGAGGTGCTGGGTGTCTCGTCAGGGGCGATGCTCGGCGTCATTCTGGTTCTACTCACCCTTGCCGCCCCCACCCGTGGCGCACAAATCCTCGCGGGTGCGGCGGGTTCGCTGACGGTTTTGCTGCTGATGCTGACCCTGTCGCGCAAGCCGGGTTTTTCCGGCGATCGGCTGCTGCTGATCGGCATTGCGCTCAGTTCCGTCTCCGGTTTCGTCATGGCGGTATTGATGACATCGCAGGATCCGAGGCTCGGTCAGCTTCTCGCCTGGCTTTCCGGCTCCACCTATGCCGTCGCGCCGGGCGAAGCCATCATGGCAGCGGTCCTGCTTTCTTTTGGGCTTGCCTTAACCCCCTTCATTCGCCGCTGGCTGGAAGTGCTGCCGCTTGGCGAAGATATCGCCCGAAATACCGGCGTCTCTGTCGTGGCGAGCCGTAACGGTCTCTATTCGCTTTCCGCCATTCTCACCGCAAGCGCGACGATCCTCGTCGGACCCTTGAGTTTCGCCGGCCTGATGGGACCGCATCTGGCGCGACTTGCGGGTTTCCAGCGCGCCGGCACGCAATTGCCGGCGGCGGCGCTGATCGGCGGGCTTATCCTGCTCATCGCCGACTGGCTGGGGCGCAACCTTATCTTCCCGTTTCAGATACCCGCCGGCCTCCTGGCGACGGTGGTTGGCGGGCCGTTTTTGCTTGTACTTATCGGAAGGCGCGCATGACCATATTCGCGGATGACAGTTTCAGGATTCTGACAGTGGTCGACAGCCAGCGCCTTGCCCCCTTCATGCAGCGCCTGCGCTTTACCGGCACCGGGCTTCACCGTTTCAATACGCTGAAAAACCTCCATGTCAGGCTTTATTTCTCAAAGCAGAACAAGAGCTTCGACCGCAATCTGCCCGCCGCTAGAAATGCTGCCGAACCCGCGGATACCTTCGACGTCCGCTATTACACGATCCGGGCGATAGATCCCGATAGCGGTTTTATCGATATCGATTTCGTTCTGCATGAGGATGCGGGGCCGGGATGTTCCTTTGCCCGGAATGCACGTCCCGGCGCGCTTTGCGGCATGTCCGGCCCGTGCGGGCTGGGAATGAAGCCGGCAAAAAACTATCTGTTGGCAGGGGATGAAACGGCCTTACCCGCCATCGCCCGCATCTGCGAGAACCTGCCCAGGGATGTTAACGGCCAGATTTTCCTTCGGGCCGAGAATTCCCTATATGACATCGTCGCACCGCCCGGCATACAAATATGCTGGTTGCCGCGCTCGACGGTATCTCCCGCAAAATTCATCGAACATGTTGGCGGTGCGGCGATGGAGACAGCCGCTTCCACCAATGATTATTTCCTCTGGCTCGCCAATGCATTCTCCCAATGGCAGGACTTTCGGGACAAGTTGTCGGTCCTGTCCAAGAAACGTTATCTCAACGCCTGTTACTGGCGGGACGACATGACGACGAGCCACTGAGAAAGGACGCGAATTACGGTTCCGCAAGAACGCGCATTCAGCCCATGCGTTCGGACACATGTTCTCCGGGAGACGCGGGAAAAACGACCGTCCTGTTTCCGTTCAGGAAGACCCGGTGATGAATATGAGCGTGGATGGCCCGCGCAAGCACCTGGCTTTCCACATCCCGGCCAAGGCTGACATAATCCATCGCGCTCTGGGCATGGGTAACGCGGATCGTATCCTGCTCGATGATCGGCCCCTCATCGAGATCGGCGGTGACGTAGTGGGCGGTCGCACCGATCAGCCGCACGCCACGCTCATAGGCCTGTTTATAGGGATTGGCGCCCTTGAAAGACGGCAGGAAAGAATGATGGATGTTGATGATGCGGCCAGACATTTCCTGACACAACGAGTCCGACAGAACCTGCATGTAACGCGCCAGCACCACGAGCTCCGCCCCGTTATCCCGCACCACCTGCAGGATCGCGGCTTCGGCCTCGGGCTTCGTTTCCGGCGTGACGCGGATGTGATGGAAGGGAATATCCTCATTCACCACCTGCTTCTGGTAATCGAGATGATTGGAGATCACGGCGACGATCTCGACCGGCAGCGCACCGATGCGGGAGCGATACAGCAGATCGTTCAGGCAATGACCGAAGCGCGAGACCATGATGACGACCTTCGTCTTTCGCGAAAGGTCGTGAATGTCATAATCCATATCAAAGTCCGCCGCGACGGGACCGAACCCGTCAAGCAGTGCATCGCGTCCCGATCCCTGTTCGGAAACGAAGCTCAACCGCATGAAGAAGCGGCCCGTCTCCTGGTCGGTGAATTGCGAACTGTCGTTGATGTTGCAGCCGGACCGGGCGAGATAGCCGGAGACGGCGGCGACGATGCCGCTGCGCGCCGGGCACGCGACTTTCATGATATAGGTGGTCAAATCCTGCTCCCCCTTGATGGATCAGCACTCCGGCAGGTTGACGGCGATGCCGCCCTGCGAGGTTTCCTTGTATTTCACATGCATGTCGCGGCCGGTCTCGCGCATCACGGTGATGCAATTGTCGAGCGGCATGAAATGGGTGCCGTCGCCGCGTAGCGAAAGGCTGGCCGCCGAAACGGCCTTGATGGCGCCCAGCGCATTGCGTTCGATGCAGGGAACCTGAACGAGCCCCGCCGCCGGATCGCAGGTCATGCCGAGATGATGCTCCAGTGCGATTTCGGCGGCGTTTTCCACCTGCGCGTTGCTGCCGCCCAGAACCGCGCAAAGCCCCGCCGCCGCCATCGCCGCCGCCGAACCCACCTCGCCCTGGCAGCCGACTTCCGCCCCTGAAATCGAGGCATTGTGCTTGATGAGACCGCCGATTGCCGCCGCCACCAGCAGAAGGTCGCGGATGCCTTCGCGGTGCGCACCGACGCAATGGTCGAGATAATAGCGCGCCACCGCCGGCACCACGCCCGCAGCACCGTTGGTGGGCGAGGTGACGACGCGCCCGCCGGCGGCGTTTTCCTCGTTTACCGCCATGGCGTAAACGCTCATCCAGTCATTGGCCTGATGTGGCTGGGTAAGGTTCAGCCCGCGCTCGGATTGCAATTGCGCATGGATAGCCTTCGCCCGGCGCTTCACTTTCAGCCCGCCGGGCAGGATGCCCTCCTGCGTCAGGCCCCGCTCGATACAGCTTTCCATCACCTCCCAGACGCGGTCCAGCCTCGCATCCAGTTCCGGCCCGTAAACAACCTCTTCATTCGCCCGCTTCATCTGAGCGATGGTCTTGCCGGACGCGCGGCCCATGCGCAGCATTTCCGCCGCCGAGCTGAAAGGATAGGGCACCGGCTGCTGCTTGCCGGCGCTCAATCCCCCGGCCGACCTTTGCAGCTCCGTTTCGGTGACGACGAAGCCGCCGCCAATCGAATAATAGACCTCCCGGTGATAGGTGTTGCCCTGACGGTCGCAGGCAATGAGGACCAGCCCGTTGGCATGGCCGGGAAGCGGCGGGCCATAATCGAAGACCAGATCCCTGTCCGGATCGAACCGCAGCGCCGGCAGCCCCTCGGGCCCGACGAGGCCGGTCCTGCGCACTTCCGCCTCGATCTCCTCCACCCGGTCGGGGTCGAGCGTATCGGGTTTCAGCCCGCACAGGCCGAGAATGACCGCGCGATCCGTCGCATGGCCCTTGCCGGTGAAGGCGAGTGAGCCATGCAGGCTCGCCCGCAGGCCGAACAGGTCTCCAGCCCCCGGGAACTTGTCGCCGCCACGCAGATCGTCAAGAAACCGGGCGGCAGCGACCATGGGTCCCATCGTATGAGAGGACGATGGGCCGATGCCGATCTTGAATATATCGAAGACCGACAGAAACATTTACGAACCGTAGATCGGGAAGGCGTCGCAAAGCGCTGCAACCTGCGCCCGCACGTCGGCCTCGATTGCGGCGTCACCTTCGGCATTCGCCGCCAGCGCATCGATGACACGCAGGATCAGCGCACCGATCTGTTCGAACTCGGCGACGCCAAAGCCGCGCGTGGTGCCGGCGGAGCTGCCGAGCCGGATACCCGAGGTGACGAAGGGCTTTTCCGGATCGTTGGGAATGGCGTTCTTGTTGCAGGTGAGCCCCGCCCGCTCCAGCGCGATTTCGGCGATCTTGCCGGTCACGCCTTTCGGGCGTAGATCGACCAGCACCATATGGCTGTCGGTGCCGCCCGAGACGATCCCCAGACCGCCCTTCGTCAGCACTTTGGCCAAGGCTTGCGCATTGGCGATGACCTGACCGGCATAATCCGCGAAGTCCGGGCGCAGCGCCTCACCGAAAGCCACGGCCTTGGCGGCGATGACATGCATCAGCGGACCGCCCTGATTGCCGGGGAATACCGCCGAATTGAGCTTTTTGGCGAGATCTGCATCGTTGGTGAGGATAACGCCGCCGCGCGGGCCGCGCAGGGTCTTGTGGGTGGTGGAGGTGACGACATGGGCGTGCGGCACCGGGTTCGGATATTTGCCGCCGGCGATCAGCCCGGCATAATGGGCCATATCGACCATCAGATAAGCGCCGACTTCATCGGCTATTCTGCGGAAGCCGGCGAAATCGATTTGCCGCGGATAGGCCGAGGCCCCTGCCACGATCAGCTTCGGTTTCGTCTCCAGCGCCTTTGCCCGTACCTTCTCCATATCGATCAAATGAGTTTCGGCGTCGACCTCATAGGAGACCACATCGAACCACTTGCCGGACATGGTGACCGGCGAACCGTGCGTCAGGTGGCCACCATGGGCCAGTGAAAGCCCCATGATCCGGTCGCCGGGCTGAAGCAGCGCCAGAAACACCGCCTGATTGGCCTGCGCGCCGGAATGCGGCTGCACATTGGCGAATTCAGCACCGAAGAGCTGCTTCAGCCGGTCGATGGCGACCGCCTCGACCTTATCGACGAATTCGCAGCCGCCGTAATAACGCTTGCCGGGATAGCCCTCGGCATATTTGTTGGTCAGCACCGAGCCTTGCGCCGCCAGAACATCGGCGGAAACGATGTTTTCCGAAGCGATCAGCTCGATCTGCGTCTTCTGGCGATCGAGTTCCTCGGCGATGGCGTCGGCGATCACCGTGTCCGAAACGGTATTATGTGACAGTCGGTTGAGCATTGTTTTCTTCTCCCAGATCAGGCGATGTCCGCCGCAAGTTCCTTGCAGCCGGTTTCAAGCAGATGGCCAAGATGCGATACGAAACTGTTCCAGATATCCATGCGAAAACGGTTTTCCGCATCGCGCCAGAGCACCACGCTGACGCCATCGAAAATCGTCCGGCGTCCCTCGCCAACAGCAATCGTGTCGATATCGCGGGCGCAGCCCAGCGTCAGCAATTCGGCAGCCCGCGGACCTTCGATCAGGAGCGTCACTTCTCGTCCGGAAATATCGACGAGACTATGCGGATGGCTGGCGTAAACACCTGCGCAGGCGACAATCAGCCCGTCAACCGCGCTGACAGGTGCAAGCACGGTCCATTCGTCGGGGCCAAGGCGCAGGACCTTGATGTCGCCTGAGGCGGCGCGGAGGCCGATCCGGTCCGGCAGCGTAAGGCCAAGGGCGGCGTTGAGCGGGGCGAGATCGCCGCGCGTCCGCAGCGACAGCCGCGCCTGCGCGGCCAGAATGCTGACCCGGGCTGCTTTGCTCTCGGCCAGCGTGCCGGGAACGGGGGAGGAAACGCGCATGTTCATTGTCATCTCCTAGAGCATTTCCAGTAAAGGCGAATTCGCCTTTACGTCCGGAAAATGCGCAAAAACAAAGAGTTATAGCATATCTGGCGAACTTGTGTTCGCCGGATATGCGCTAGTCAAATCTTCAGGCGGGTATTTTCGGGATCGACGAAGACCATCCCGGTGATTTTCGCGGCAATGGTGCGGTCCAGCATCGGAATGTAGACGGTCTCGCCCATCCGCTCATGACCGCCTTCCACCAGAGCGAGCGCAATCGGCTGGCCTGCGGCATCCGAGTGATAGGAGGAGGTGACGTGACCCACCATTTTCATCGGAATCGGCTGTTTCGGATCGAAGACGATCTGCGCGCCCTCTTCCAGCTTCGAGCGGTCCTCAGTCAGAAGACCGACGAGGTGACGGCGGCCCTTGGCAACGAGATCGGGGCGGGCAAGACCGCGCTTGCCGACGAAATCCGGCTTGTTCTTGCCCACGGCCCAGCCCATCGCCGCATCATAGGGCGTGACCGTGCCATCGGTGTCCTGGCCGACGATGATGTAACCCTTTTCGGCGCGCAGCACATGCATGGTTTCCGTGCCGTAAGGCGTGATGCCATATTGCTGGCCGGCCTCCCACAGGATTTCCCAGAGCTTGCGGCCGAGCGGCGCCGGCACATTGACCTCGAAGCCAATCTCGCCGGTGAAGCTGACGCGGAACAGCCGCGCCGGCATGCCGGCCACGGTGCATTCCACGCAGGACATATGCGGGAAAGCCTCTTCCGTCAGTTCGACACCTTCCACCAGCGGCGTAAGCAGCTTTGCCGCGTTCGGGCCGTTCAGCGCAATGGTCGACCACTGTTCGGTGGTCGAGGTCAGCCAGACATTGAGATCTGGCCATTCGGTCTGGAGGTAATCCTCCATCATGTTCAGCACACGGGCGGCACCGCCGGTCGTGGTGGTGACATGGAAACGGTCCTCGGTCATGCGGCCGATAACGCCATCGTCGCGAATGAAGCCGTCATCGCCGAGCAGCAGGCCATAACGGCAGCGGCCGGCGGCAAGCTTCGTCCACGGGTTGGTATACATGCGGTTCATGAACTCGACCGCATCGGGACCGACAACCTCGATCTTGCCGAGCGTCGAGGCATCGAAAATGCCAACGCTCTGGCGCACCGCCCGGCATTCACGGCTGACCGCCGCATCCATGTCTTCGCCCGGCTTCGGGAAATACCAGGCGCGACGCCATTGCCCGACCGGCTCATAAACCGCGCCGTGCTCCTCAGCCCACCCGTCGATCTGCGTCTTGCGCGTCACTTCGAAATGCGCGCCACGGTGATAACCCGCAAACGCTCCGAAGGTCGTTGGCGTATAAGGCGGACGGAAGGTGGTCAGCCCCACCTGCGGCTGGCGCTTGCCCAGCGCTTCCGCAGCAATGTTGAGACCGTTGATGTTTGACATCTTGCCCTGATCTGTCGCCATGCCGTTGGTGGTGTAGCGCTTGACATGTTCGATGGAGCGCATGCCCTCACGCACGGCGAGCCGCAGATCCTTGGCGGTCACATCGTTCTGGTAATCCACGAAGGCCTTGGCCTTGCCGGCATCGCGGTCGCTCGGCAGTTCCGTGTGCGAGACGCCGCTGCCGGTACGGTCATGTTCCACCGCATGGCTGGAACTATTGGCGGCCTTGCCAAGCGCTGTGGCGACTTCACGGCCCCGCTCCGCACCGTCCTTCAGCGCCGCCTCGATGCCCCACAGCCCTCGCCCGGCCCCGGCAATCACGCAATCCTCGTTGGTGAGGGCAGGAAGGAACGTAGTCCGCTCGTCGTCCCAGGCGATCTTGCCCTGCGTATGGGAAAAGAGATGCAGCGACGGCGTCCAGCCGCCCGACATCAGCACGGCATCACAGGCGATCTCCTGTCCCGCACCGACCGACGCGCCACTAACCGCATTGACCCGGACCGACTTGACCCGCAGCCGGCCCGAGGTCGCCGTGACCGTATGCGACAGCCTGACCGGAATGCCGAGCGCGCGCGCTTCGTTCACCAGTTCCTCGCGCACTTTGGCGCGGGTATCGACAATGGCCTGAACACGCGCGCCCGCGCCGTGAAGATCGAAGGCCGCATACCAGGCGCTGTCGTGGCTCGTCACCACCACCGGCCGGTTGCCGACCTTGACGCCGTAACGGTTGAGATAGGTCTGGGCAGCGCCCGCCAGCATCACACCCGGCCGGTCGTTGCCGTGGAAGACCAGCGGCTTTTCCAGCGCGCCCTGCGCCAGCACCACCTGGCGCGCCCGCACCCGCCACAGGCGCTCGCGCGGCGTATCCTTCGGCACGGTTTCCAGATGGTCGGTCAGCTTTTCGCAGAGGCCGATCATGTTCTGGTGGTAATAGGCAATCGCCGTCGTGCGGGTCATGACCCTGACGCCACGCTCCTTCAGCGCCTTCAACTCATCCGCCAGCCAGTTCCATGCAGGCTTACCGTCGATCTTCGCCTGCGGTTCGGAGAGCAGCGTGCCACCGGCTTCGGCATTTTCATCAACCAGCACGACCTTAAGGCCATCGACCGCCGCCGCACGCGCCGCCGCAAGACCGGCAGGACCGGCGCCGACGATCAGCACATCGCAATGCAGGTTGCGCGAGGCATAGGTGTCGGGGTCCTCCTCCGTCGGCGAAACGCCGAGACCCGCAGCCGCGCGGATGAAGGGCTCATAGACCTTGTTCCAGAAGCTTTTCGGCCACATGAAGGTCTTGTAGTAGAAGCCCGCCGAAAACAGCATATAGGCCATGTCGTTGACCGCGCCTATATCGAATTTCAGGCTCGGATATTTGTTCTGCGAGGTGGTTTCCAGCCCGTTCCAGATTTCCTGCACCGTGGCGCGGGTGTTCGGCTCGAAACGTCCGGCGCCGCGGCGGGTGCCGATCAGCGCATTCGGCTCCTCGGAACCCGCCGCCACCGGGCCGCGCGGGCGGTGGTATTTGAACGAGCGGCCCATCAGATGCACGCCATTGGCGAGAAGCGCGGAGGCGACCGTATCGCCCTTCACACCGCGATAGGTCTTGCCGTCGAAGGTGAAGCTCACGGAGCGGGCGGCATCCACACGGCCACGGCCGGAAACGCGATAGGAGTTCATTTCGACACCTCGGAACTGGCTGGTGCACGGGTCAGGGAAGAAAGTTCAGGACGCGGCTCGCCCGCCCGATAGGTCGTGAGGAAACGGTCGCTCACCGTGTCGCGCACGGCGTTGAAGAAGCGGCCGCATCCATGCAGGTGCCGCCAGCGCTCGAAATGTGGACCTTTCACGTTTTCGCGGATGAACAGGAATTCTTCCCATTGCTCATCGGTCTGCGACGAGGGATCGGCGGCGCGGCTAATATGGGCCTGCCCGGCATAGGTGAATTCGGCTTCCGGCAGTGTTTCGTTGCAATAGGGGCAGCGGATCAAAAGCATCGTCGTATCCTCAGAGCATTTCCAGTAAAAAAGCGAAGCGGTTTTACGTCCGGAAAATGCGTGGAAATTAATGCGCCACAGCAGCGGCGGCGGCCTCGTCGATCAGGCGGCCGGAACGGAAGCGCTCCAGCGTGAACGGCGCGTTGATCGGGTGCGGTTCGTCTTTGGCGATGGTCCAGGCGAAGGTATGCGCAGCGCCGGGCGTGGCCTTGAAACCGCCCGTACCCCAGCCGCAATTGACGTAAAGCCCGTCAACCGGCGTCTTGCCGAGAATGGCCGAGCGATCCGGCGTCACATCGACGATGCCGCCCCATTTACGCAGCATCCGCATGCGGTTGAAGATCGGGAAGATTTCGACGATGGCCGCGATGGTGTGCTCGATCAGCGGCAGGCCGCCGCGCTGCGAATAGGAGGTATATTGGTCCGTACCCGAACCGATCACCAGCTCGCCCTTGTCGGACTGGCTGATATAGGCGTGGACCGCGTTCGACATCACCACGCAGGGGAAGATCGGCTTGATCGGCTCCGACACCAGCGCCTGCAACGGATAGCTTTCCAGCGGCAGACGCACGCCGGCCGTATCCATGACAACCGAGGTGTGGCCGGCGGCGGAAACCGCGACCTTCTTCGCCTTGATGAAGCCCCTCGCCGTCTCGACGCCCGCGACGGAGCCGTCGGCGTTGCGGCGAATGGCCGTGACCGGGCAGTTCTGGATGATATCGACGCCGCGGGCAGCGGCGCCGCGCGCATAACCCCAGGCGACGGCATCGTGACGGGCCGTGCCGGCCCGTTCCTGAAGCGCACCGCCCATGACCGGGTAACGCGCATTCGGCGCGATGCTCAGAGGCGGGCAATATTCCTTGCACTCTTCCGGGGTGAGCCAACGATTATCGACGCCATTCAAACGGTTGGAATGGATGTGGCGCTTGAAGCTCTGCACATCATGGACGTTATGCGCCAGCATCAGCACGCCGCGCCTTGAATACATGACGTTGTAGTTCAATTCCTGACTGAGATTTTCCCACAGATCGACGGCGTGATCGTAAAGACGGGCGCTCTCGTCATAGAGATAGTTCGAGCGGATGATCGTGGTGTTGCGGCCGGTATTGCCGCCGCCGAGCCAGCCCTTATCGATGACGGCGACATTGGTGATGCCGTGCTGGCTGGCCAGATAATAGGCAGCGCCCAGACCATGGCCGCCGGCGCCGACGATGACCACGTCATATTCGGCTTTCGGCTGACTGTCGGGCCATTGCTCGTCCCAGTTCTTGTGGCCGGTCAGGGCATTCCGCAAAAGATTGAAGGCATTAAAACGCGTCATGAGCGGACCCGATGGTTGGAAAATCTCGTGTCGTAAAAGCTGGAGCATTTCCAGCCGAAGCGATCTCGCTTCGGCGTCGGACAATGCGGCACAAAAAAAGGGTAGAGCATTTGCCGCGCCCCGGCTGGACAATCGCGTCTGTTTGCATGAATATTTGCGTCATGACCTCACACCGCGCCAGAAAACGCCTCAGCGTCGCCTTCCTGCTTGCCGACCGCTTCACGCTGTCGGCCTTCGCGAATTTCGTCGATGTGCTGCGCCTTGCGGCCGATGAGGCGGACCGTTCGCGGCCTATCCTGTGCGAATGGTCGGTGCTTTCGGCGACCATGAGCAGCGTGCAGTCGAGCTGCGGCGTGAAGGTGCAGCCTGATACGCGGCTGATGGACGCCGGGCATTACGACTATATCGTCGTTGTCGGCGGCTTGATCAGCGATCACAGCGCCCTGCCGCAGGAGGCGCTGCGCTTCCTGAAAGACCGGGCGGCGGCGGGCGTTCCCATCGTCGGGCTCTGCACCGGCGTTTTCATCCTGCACGAAGCGGGCCTGCTCGATGGTTATCGCTGCTGCGTGAGCTGGTTCCACCATCAGGATTTTCTCGACCGTTTCGATACCGTCCAGATGATCTCCGACCAGATCTTCGTCATCGACCGCGACCGGCTGACCTGTTCCGGCGGCCACGGCGCCGCGCATCTGGCAGCCTTCCTCGTCGAGCGTCATGTCGGCCAGTCCGCCGCCATCAAAAGCCTCAACATCATGATGATCGATAGCGCACTGAGCGGCGAAAAGCCTCAACCCGGCCAGCAGAGCACGCGCAAGGCCAATGATCCCCTCGTCAAAAAAGCAATCCTGCGGATGCAGCAGAATATCGAGGTTCCGAGAACCGTGCTGGAACTGGCGAATGATCTCGGCCTTGGCCGCCGCAGCCTCGAACGGCGGTTCCTCGCCGACCTGGGCGCAACGCCTTCGAAGGTCTATCTCGAACTGCGGCTGGATCGCGCTTTGTCGCTCCTGCGCACGACGCGTGACAGCATCACCCAGATTGCGCTCGCCACCGGTTTTTGCGATGCGCCGCACCTTTCCCGCACGCTACGAGCCGAGCGCGGTTTCACTCCCAGCGAATATCGCAAGACTCAGGCCGGGCACGTCGCAACCGAAGAGGAATTCGCTGTCGGCGTGCTGCTTCCACAATCCTGAAAATCTTGCCTCGGTTCTAGGAACCGGCGCCCATGAAGGTCATCCGGGTAAGAGCCGTATAGCTGGATTCCGAGGCCATCAGGGCTGCGAAGACGAGCACGAGAACCGGCGGAAGCAGGATGGCGTAGATCAGGACCAGCCGTTCCCAGGCCATGTGCATGAAAATCGCCATGATCAGCCCCGCCTTCAGGATCATGAACAGGATGATGAGAGACCATCTCGGATAGCTCTGAATGCCGAGATAATCGACCATATAGGAGAAGGCGCTGAGGACGAAAAGCAGTCCCCAGACCACCATGTAAAGTCTTATCGGATGCTGCTGTCCCTGTTGTGACTGTTGCTGTGCCATGATGCCATCCTCACTCACCACAGATAGAAGAATGCGAAGATAAAGACCCACACCAGATCCACGAAGTGCCAGTAAAGCCCGGTTATCTCGACGATCTCGTATTGCCCCTTGCGGCTGGTGAAGAACCCCCGCCTTTCCTCATCGAAATCTCCCCGCCAAACCTTGCGCGCGACGATGAGAAGAAACAGGACGCCGATGGAAACATGGGTGCCGTGAAAGCCCGTGATCATGAAGAAAGCCGAACCGAACTGCGCCGCACCCCACGGGTTTTCCCAGGGGCGAACGCCCTCCGCGATCAGCTTGCTCCATTCGAATGCCTGCATTCCCACGAATGTCGCGCCAAGCGCTGCCGTCGCCACCATCAGCGCGGCGGTTCTGCGCCGGTCGCGGCGATAGGCGAAGTTGACGGCCATGGCCATCGTGCCGCTGCTGCTGATGAGAACAAAGGTCATGATGGCAATCAGGATCAGCGGAATGTGCCTGCCGGCAATCGTGAGCGCGAAAACCTCGCTCGGATTGGGCCAGGCTGCGGTGGCCGACATGCGCGCCGCCATATAGGCCAGCAGGAAACAGCCGAAAATGAAGATATCGCTTAGGATGAATATCCACATCATCGCCTTGCCCCAGGGGACGTTCTTGAACGCCCGCTGGTCCGATGACAGATCGGCGGCGACGCCGCGCAGCCCCGCCGGCCGCAGATGCGGATCACTTACCGGTCTTTCCTCCATGGATGCGGCCATGATCGACACTCCTCAGGTGACCAATTGACGGCAGAGATCGACGAAACTATTCGCCCAGCCGGCGAAAAGCGCAAAAAGGACCAGCCAGACGACCAGCATGAAATGCCAGTAGATGGCGCACAGCTCCACACTCAGGCGCATTCTTGCCGACAAAGGCTCGCTCCGGGCGCGGATTGCGGTGCGACCAAGCACGAAAAGCCCGCCCAATATATGCAGGCCGTGCAGGCCGGTGATCATGTAGAAGAAGCTGTTCGATGGGTTATCCGCCAGAACATAGCCTGCGGAGATGAGTTGCCGCCACGCCAGGAATTGACCGGCGACAAAGAAAACAGCCGCCGCAAAGGCTGTCACAAGAGCCGCATTCAGCCTGTCGCGACGATCTGGACGGATTTCGGTTTTCGCCCATTGCAGCGCCAGACTGCTGGCGGCGAGCGCCGCGGTATTCACCCATAACAGTCCGGGGATCGGGATACCCCACCAGTCGGCGCCGCCCATGCGGCCGAGATAGGCGCTGATGAGCAAGGTGAACAAGGCACCGACAACCGCCAGAAATATCCCAAGTCCGACTTTCGCGATTGTCGCCGACGATCCCTGCATCTGCGGCGCATCGCCTGCCAGACCGACCTCCAGCCAGGGCTTCGAGGCCAGCCGCTGCCGCGCCATCCACCAGCCGATGATGCCGGCGATCCCGGCCATGAAGACGAGGATGGCGCTCATGACAGGGCCCTTTCGGACGGCCCGGCCGCAGCCGGCTGGTTTTGCGGCAGGAAATCCTCAGCCGCGCCGGGCACGCTGTAATCATACGGCCAGCGATAAACGACCGGCAGTTCCTTGCCCCAATTGCCATGAACCGGCGGGGTCTGCGGCGTCTGCCATTCCAGTGTCGTGGCCCGCCACGGATTGCCGACCGCCTTTTTGCCCCAGCGCAGGCTCCACTCGAGATTGAACACGAACAGCAATTGCGCCGCACCGACGATGAGCGCGGCCACGGTGATGAATATGTTCAACGTGTGCGCCGAATCTGGAATGAAAGCGGTTTCGCCCAGCTCGTAATAGCGGCGCGGCACGCCCATCAGCCCAAGATAATGCATCGGGAAGAAGATGGCATAGGCACCAAGGAAGGTGATCCAGAAATGGACGTGCCCCATTGCCTCGTTCAGCATCCGGCCCGTGACTTTCGGATACCAGTGGTGAATCGCACCGAAGATCACCATGATCGGCGCCACCCCCATCACCATATGAAAATGGGCGACCACGAACATCGTATCCGAAAGCGGCACATCGACGACGACATTGCCGAGGAAGAGACCCGTCAATCCGCCATTGATGAATGTGACGATGAAGGCGAGCGCAAACAGCATCGGCAGGGTGAGATGGATATCGCCGCGCCAGAGCGTCAGCACCCAGTTATAGACCTTGATCGCTGTCGGTACGGCGATGATCAGCGTCGTGGTTGCGAAAAAGAACCCGAAATTCGGGTTCATGCCGCTGACATACATATGATGCGCCCAGACGACGAAGCTCAGCGCCGCGATGATGACGATCGCCCAGACCATCATGCGGTAGCCGAAGATATTCTTGCGCGCATGGGTGCTGATCAGATCCGAGACGATGCCGAAGGCGGGAAGTGCGACGATATAGACTTCCGGATGGCCGAAGAACCAGAACAGGTGCTGGAACAGGATGGGACTGCCGCCCTCCTGCTTCAATTGTTCGCCCATCTCCACGATGGCCGGCATGAAGAAGCTCGTGCCGAGCAGCCGGTCGAACAGCATCATGACGGCGGCGACGAAGAGCGCCGGGAAAGCAAGCAGCGCCATGGCGGTCGCCGTGAATATGCCCCATATCGTCAATGGCATGCGCATCAGCGTCATGCCCCGCGTGCGTCCCTGCAACACGGTGACGACGTAATTCAGCCCGCCCAAAGTAAAGCCGATGATGAACAGGATCAGCGATGACAGCATCAGGATGATGCCCCAGTCACGCCCGCCCGGCGTTCCCGAAAGAAGCGCCTGCGGCGGATAGAGCGTCCAGCCGGCGCCCGTCGGCCCGCCGGGTGCGAAGAAACCGGCCACCAGCACAAGGACGGCGGAGAGGTAAAGCCAGTAGCTCAGCATATTGGCATAGGGAAACACCATGTCGCGCGCGCCGAGCATCAGCGGGATGAGGTAGTTGCCGAAACCGCCGAGAAACAGCGCGGTGAGCAGGTAAATCACCATGATCATGCCATGCATGGTGATGAACTGATAATAATGCTCCGCATCGATGAAGGAGAAATAGCCGGGAAAACCGAGCTGCAGGCGCATCAGCCAGGAAAGCACCAGCGCCACCATGCCGATTGCGATGGCTGTCAGGAAATATTGAATGGCAATGATCTTGGCATCCTGGCTGAAGACATATTTCGTCCACCAGCTTTTCGGGTGATAAAGCTCGACGTCCTCGACTTCAGCGGGCTGAATGACCTGCCCGGCGCCGGATCCAATCTCGACCATGTTCCAACCTCCCTGTTCCCCCGATGCGGTCTTCCCTTCCAATATGCGCGGCGCTTATCTGGCCGCCGGCGTTTCCGCCGAAGCCAGCAATTTCGAGAAAGTCGGCTGCTGCTGCAGCCAGGCTTGATAATCGGTCTCGGTATCGACGACGACGGTGCCGCGCATCTGCGGATGGCCCACACCGCACAGTTCCGCGCAGAGAACCTCGAAGGTTCCCGTCCGGGTCGGCGTGAACCAGTAATAGGTGACCGAGCCGGGGATCATGTCCATCTTGGCCCGGAACTCCGGCACGTAGAAATCATGCACGACATCGACCGCGCGCAGCAGCATCTTCACCGGCCTGCCGGCGGGCAGATGCAACTCGCCGCCTTCAACGATGACATCGTCCATTCCGGCGGGATCGTTCCTGTTCAGGCCGAGCGGATTGCCGGGTCCAATAGCGCGCGTATCCGCCCGCCCGAGCCTTCCGTCCGCTCCCGGCAGGCGGAAACTCCATTGCCATTGCTTACCGACGACTTCCACCTCGCTCGCACCGTCCGGAACGGTTACGAACTGGTTCCATACGAAGAGGCCCGGCAGAAGCATCGCAGCCACCCCAACCCCGGTTCCGCCCGCCAGCCACCATTCCAGGCGCTTGTTTTCGGGCTGGTATGCCGCCCGGTTTCCGGCGCGGTGCCTGAAGCGGAACACGCAATAGGCGACGAACAGCACAACGGCCGAGAAAACGAAGCCGGTGATCCAGAAAGTGACGATGATCGTATTGTCGATATAGCTCCAGTTCGAGGCTATCGGCGTCCACCACCACGGACTCAGCAGGTGGAATACGATCGATCCCACCACCAGCAGAACGAGAATCACAACGACAGCCATCGTCTCCTCCCGTGACCCGGCCACGAATACTTCTACAACCCCATCGCGAAGTATATTAGAATTATCTCATAAATTGATCGGGCGAGCAATTACGGTGGCGCCTGCGGCAGCGTCTCCTTCCTGTGCTACGGCCTCAATCGTGAAAGCAATCGCGAAAAGCAGACAGATCGGAAGAAAACGATACCACATGGCATGCCCACACTCTCCATGGCCATCCCACCCGCCGCGGCTCCCCTCAGCGGGGCCGCAACGGCAGGCAGGATGATCTACGGATAGATTTCCTCTATGAATTCAGGGCGTACGGCTTGGATAATCGGACACGATCAGTTTCCGATAAAGGTGCCAGGTCGAGTGGCCGAGGATGGGCATGACGACCGCGAGGCCGATAAATACCGGGATCGTGCCGACGACGAGCAAGGCCGCGACGATCAATCCCCAAAGCGCCACCGGAACCGGGTTGGCAAGCGTGGCGCGGATGCTCGCATCCACGGCCGCGACTGCGCCGACATCCCGGTCGAGCAGCAGCGGGAACGCCACCACCGTTGTCGCCAGCACGACGACCGCGAAAACGAAACCGGCCAGATTGCCCCAGACGATGAGGGAGAGACCTTGCGAGGTCGTCAATACGTCCGACAGAAAGGTGGAGAGCGAAACCGGACCGGTCGCATCGAAAGTCGCAGTGTAGATGTTCTGCGCAACAATCAACCAGACGACGAAAAGCACGAACAGCATGACGGCGACCGCGATGATAGACGGCAGGGCCGGAGAGTGACGAACCTCCAGTGCATGCCGCCAGGAGCTATCCAGCCCCTGCTCACGTCGCCGACTGATTTCATAAAGCCCGATGGCCGCGATCGGACCAATCAGTGCAAAACCCGACATCAGCGGATAAATAACCGGCAGCAGATTGGCGCCGGAACTCCACATCACCAGAAAAACACCGGCGATCGGATACATAAGACAGAGAAAAACATAGTGGGACGGCTTTTCTTTAAAGTCCTCAAGTCCCAGCTTCAACGCATCCACAATATCCGGGATGCCAATCTTGCGGACTTCCGGGCGGGCAAATTCACCACTCGCACCGGCCATGACATGGAATGCCGTCATAGCACTTCTCCTCCTGCGCCATGATCCGGCTGGCGGTACAGGAACGCTCGGTGACTTCTATCGACGCGTCAAACCGCAACCGGCTGTTTTGTAATTTATCAAATTCTGTCGCCTTTGTCGCCTATTCTTTAAATTGGAGAAATCAGACGCCCGCCGCCGGCACGGTCGACAGAACCGCACTTGTGCAGGTTTTGGATCGTTGCCAGCTCCGCGCACTGTCTATGGCGCGTGCGAAGCGGGCATGGTCTTCGGCATCGACCGATCCATCGGGCGTGAATATCTCGGCATCGCCTCGCAGGGCCGCGACATCGACACCGCACAGTTCCGCCAGACCGAGCGCCGTCAGCTCGCGCATGGCGGGCACGCAAATGGTTCGACCGCTGGCGGCGGCCAGAAAGCGGGCGAAATAACGGCTGTTCGACAAGCCGCCATCGATGGAGATCGTGTCGCCTATGGGGGCGACGGCCGATGCCGCCTCGATCAACCGCGCCGTCAGCAGGGCAATGCCTTCCAGCACGGCGCGCACCATGTCACGCCGCTCGGTGGCGTGGTCCATGCCGATGAACAACGGCACGGCCTGCCTGTCCCAATAGGGCGCGGCAAGGCCAGAAAGGGCGGGCACGAAGACAAGGCCTCGGCGAATGGCCGATGGTCCCTCGAAACCGTCGAGTTCGGTATTTTCAGCATAGAGGCCGATCTTTTTCGCCCATTCGAGCGCCGCGCCGGCATCATAGATCCCGCCTTCGATGGCGAAAACCGCAGGCGCGCCCTGCATTTGCCAGCCAACGGTCGGCAGAAGCTCTCCCGTCAACGGCCGCCCGTTACCGGCAACGGCCAGCAGAAAGGCCCCGGTTCCGAAGGTTATCTTGCAATCGCCGGCCTTGCGGCAGCCATGCCCATAAAGCGCCGCCTGCTGATCGACGATGGAAACGCGGATGGGCGTTCCCTCAACCGCGCCGAAGCCGCTATCGACAGGGCCGATTTTGGGCAGGCAATCCGGCGGCACGCCGTGAAGCGCGCAGAGTTCCGGGCTCCAGTCTCCGGTTGAAAGATCGAGCAGACCCGTGCGCGACGCCGTTGCAAGGTCGGTGCGGAAACAGCCCGTCAGCCGGTCCAGAAAAAACGCATCGGTGGTGCCCAGCCGCAAACGGCCTGCGGCGCGTGCCTGTGCCACTGCCGGATTGTGCCTGACCAGCCAGGCCAGTTTGCTGGCCGAAAAATAGGGATCGAGCGGCAGCCCGCAAATCTCTTTCGAACGACCCGTTGCCGAAGGCGGCAGGGCGGCCAGCGCTTCGGCGGTGCGGGCATCCTGCCAGACGATGACCGGCGACAGCGCCTCGCCGCTCACGGCATCCCACGCCAGGCAACTCTCGCCCTGATTGGCGATGGCGATGGCATCCACCGGCCCGGCGGCAGCCAGCACTGCGCGGATGTTGCCCAGCAGTTCTTCCGGATCATATTCCACATGGCCGGCGGCCGGATAAAATTGCGCGTGACGCCGGCTGACCACGACCTCCGCCGTGCCGCCATCGCTCACCACAAGGCACCGGGTCGATGTCGTTCCCTGATCGATTGCGGCGATGCGCATCAATTGGTCTCCTGAAAGTGAAAAGCAATCTGGCTCGCTTCAAACGCAGCGCCGGGAATGGGCACCAGTACACGGCGTTCAGGACACCAACGATCGGTCTTGCTCCACACTTCCGTTCCATCGAGATGCAGCGAAAGCCGGCCTTGAATACGTCTGGTGAAACGAAGCTGAAAGTCACGAAATGCGGGTCTGTCGAGCCCACCCGGCCGCAACATGGCGGGAACCGCCAGCTTGAGCGGATCGGCGAAGGTGACGGGCACCCCCGGCGCGCCGCACGGTTCCCGGGCGAGATCGTCAGCCACCGCCGCGCCAACCCGACGGCCCTCGCGAAACGCCCAGCCGCCCGTTTCCACGGCCCGCAAGACATTCCCGCCGGCGAAGAATATCGGGTTGGGCATCCGTCCGTCCTGATCGATCAGCGGCCCGGCGCTGCCTGCCGCAACATCCACAGGGGACGCATTGAGAAGCGCTGCCTCCGGCGTGAACCGCCCGGTCAGCAGAATACCGTCGCATTGAACTGTCAGGATGCGACCATTCGCAAGACGGATATCGGCCTCCTCGACCCGGCCGCGTCCGCGAATATCCTTGAGTGTCGCACCACAATGAAAGGGCACCCCGGCCAGTCGCGGAAACCAATGGAAAGGCGACCGCGCCAGCGGATGGGGCTCCGGCTCGATCATCGCCACCGGCCGGGCGCGATGCGTCAGGCAGGTCAGAAGCGCGGAAAAGGAAACCAGTTCCGAACCGATGATAAGCGGCCGGCGAAAGGGCATGATGCCGTGAAAGGCGACATAGGATTGCAGCGTGCCGGTGGTGACCACACCTACCGGCCTGTCGCCGGGCAGAAGCCGCGCGGAGCGTGGTTTTTCCCGCGCGCCGGTCGCAAGCACGATACGCCGGGCCTTCAGCGTCTCGACACCGCGCGCCGATGCCACCAGCAGCGCACCATCCTGCCTGAATTCCACCACGGAATGACCAGTGCGGATATCGACACCCGCATCCTGCGCCTGCCGCTGTAGGCGTTGCGCATAGGCCGGACCGAAATAGACGCGTCCGAATTCACGCATCCCGAAGGGCGAATGCAGGCAATGCCGGGTCGCGCCGCCAAGGGCCGGCTCGCGGTCAAGGATCATCACGCGGGCGATACCGCGCGCTTTCAACTCCAGCGCCGCCGCCACGCCCGCCGGACCGCCGCCGACCACGATCACATCCGCACTCATCGGTCGTCTCCCTCGCGAACGGCAAGCGGAGCTGCCAGACGGTCGCCCGTCATCGCGGCCAGCCGGGCGTTGCAATAAAAACCCTGACAGCGGCCCATGCCGGCGCGGGTGCGCCGCCGCAGCCCGCCGAAATCGCCCGGCGGCACCGGGCTTAAAAAGGTCGCCTCGATTTCGCGGCGGGTGACGAGTTCGCAATGACAGACGATTTCGCCGTGATCGGCACGCTGCCAGTCCCGCTCGCAGGTTTCCGTCAGGTTGGGCATCGTCACGTCAGGAGCCGAGGGTGGTGGGACAAAATGCGTGCCGAAACCTTCGTGAAGCCTCAGCGCATGCTGCGCCAGGCCGAGTGCGGCGCTGAGGCCCGTGGAGCGAATGCCGCCAAGCGTGATCGCCCGCCGGTCCGGCCGGGCGGAAATGCGGTAATGCTTCTTTTCAGACGCGGGGCGCAGACCGGCATAAACGGCGGTCACGGAAACGGAAGCAAGCGCCGGAACGATCTCCGCGCCGCGTTCCAGCAGTGCTTCCAGCGTCGCCGTCTCGACCGTCGCGCGCTCCCGGTCTTCCTGCTCTTCCGCCGTCGGGCCGACGAGAACATTGCCGAAGGCGGTGGGGCACACCACGATGCCCTTGGTGATTTCGGTCGGAACGGGCAGGACGATGCGCGGCACATGCCGACGGGCAGCCTTGTCCAGCACCACGAACTGCCCCTTGCGGGGCTTGATGGCGAAGTCGGGCGAAAGCCCCAGACGCGCATCGACGATATCGCCGAACAGCCCGGCGGCGTTGACGACACTCGCGGCAAGGATAACGCCTGCCGTCGTCTCGATCAGCCACGTGCCGTCGAACGCACCGGACAGAACTTCCGCGTTACGCACCAGCTGCGCGCCGAGCGCCACCGCCTGCGTGAGATAGCCCAACGGGGCGGACCACGGATCGATGATATGTTCGCCCGGAACGTCGAGCGCGGCGACAAGGCGGTCGGACAGGCCCGGCATGGTTTCACGGGCCTGCCCCGCTGCGAGGAGATCAAGCCCGGCAATGCCGTTACGCCGCCCCTGATCGGCGATCGCCTGCAGTTTTTCCGCCTCGTCCGGGCTCCAGGCGCAGACCAACGCGCCTGTTTCGACAAGGCTGAGGCCCATCTGCCCGTGAATGGAGAGATATTCCGCCCGGCCTGCCCTCACCAGTTCCAGTTCCAGACTGCCTTCCGGCGCATCGAAACCGGTATGGAGGATGGCGCTATTGGCCTTGGAGGCGCCGGAGAGGATATCGGGGCCTTTTTCGATGACCACCACCTTCGCACCGGCCAGCGCGAAACGGCGGGCGACCGCGCAACCGACCACACCAGCGCCGATGACGGCGACATCAAATTCCGTGGAGGGGGTTTCAGCCATGGGCTTCCCTTTGCCTTCGTCTTTCAAAGCGAAATCAACGGGCGCGACGGATCGCGCCGATGCAGCAGCGGCGTTCATAAACGCGAGTGAAATTCGCGCCTGTGCCAGTAGGGGCAGCCAGCGCCAGCGGGCGGCCCCGAGACTTTATTTCACGAAAGTCTTGGTCAGGCCCGCCGTGCGGTCGACGATGAGGACGACGGCAAGGGTGAGCACGATCAAGAGAACGGAAATGGCCGCAACGAGCGGATCCGCCTGCGTTTCCACATGCTGATACATGGCCACGGGAAGCGTGGTGATGCGCGGGCCGGTGAGGAACAGCGAAATTACCGCTTCATCGAACGACACCAGAAAGGAAAGTGCCGCCGTCGCCACGACACCCGGCGCGATCATCGGCATGGTCACGCGTCGGAAAATCGTGAGCGGCGATGCCCCGAGCGTGGAAGCGGCCTCCTCGAAGATCAACGGCAGGCCGGCAAGCGAGGTGGTGAGAACACGCAGCGCATAGGGCAGCACGATGATGAGATGCGCGATCACCAGACCGGTGAAGGTGCCGAGCAGGCCGGCACCGGCAAAGACGATCAGGATCGCGAGGCCGAGAACGATGGTCGGCAGCAGCAGCGGCGCGGTGAAGAAGGCGAGAAGCGCATCCGCCCCGATCACCCGCATGCGCACGATGGCATAGGAGGCGGGCAGCGCTATCAGCATGGAGAGCACGGTGACGATGATGGCGAGAAGGGTGCTGGTGCCGAGCGCTCCCATCATCTTGGAATTGTGCATGAGATCGACATACCAGCGCAGGCTCCAGCCGGAGGGCGGAAAGGTCATGTAGCTATCGGCCGAAAACGAGATCGGCACGACGAGAACGACGGGCGCCAGCAGGAAAAGGAACATGACGAAGGCGACGATTTTCAGCGCCAGCGGAGCGGGACGTTCTTCCATCTTCGATCTCCTTTAAAGAATGGCCCGCAGAAGCCGGGAATAGAGCACCAGGGCAGCGCCGAAAATCACGAGAATGATCATCGACAGCGTCGCCGCAAGCGGCCAGTTGAGCGTCACAATGGCCTGATCGTAGATTTCCGTCGCCAGAAGGAAGACGCGTCCGCCGCCGAGCAGCTTGGGGGTGATGAACGAACTGACGGCGAGAACGAAGGAAAGCAGGCAACCGAGGGCGACGCCGGGCATGGTGAGCGGCACGATGATCCGCCAGAATACCTTCCACGGCGATGCGCCGAGCGTTTCCGCCGCCTCTTCGACACGCGGATCGAGCCTGCCGAAACCCGCCAGCAGCGCCAGAATCATATAGGGCATCAGGATTTCGGTTAGCCCGATGACGACGCCGACCTTGTTGAACAGCAGCCGCACGCCGCTTTCGGCACCGAGCGCTAAGAGGATGTTGTTGATGAGGCCGTCATCGGCAAGGATCGCGATCCAGCCATAGGTGCGCACCACGGCCGAGGTGAGCAATGGCGAAATGACGAGCACCAGCAGCAGCGTCTTCCAGCGACCCTGCGCCCGGTGAAGATAAAGCGCGATGGGATAGGAGGCGATGAGTGTGAGAACCGTGATCAGAAGGCTTGTCAGGATGCTCTGGCCGATCAGTTCGATATAAAAACCGTCGGTCAGGGTGGACGACCAGTTGTCGAGCGTGTGGGCCTCCCCGAGACCGCCGCCGCCAAGGCTTTCACGGAAAGAAAGCAGGAGCAGGTTGAAGACGGGCATCACGAAGGCCAGCCCATTGACCGCAATGATCGGCCCGAGAAGAAGCGTTGCGAGAAACACCATGGAGGATGTGCGGCTGCCGGGAGCCGTGATCATGACCGCCGCTGTCATTGGCCTGCTCCGAAGACCAGCGTGTCCTCCACCCGCCAGACGAGGCTGACCGCGCTGCCCGCCGCCACAGGTGTTTCCCCGCCGGAAGTCGCGCGCTCCACCGACAATGTCTGTCCGCCCGCGGCGATCTCGTAGTGAAGGATATCGCCTGCATAATAGACATCGCGAACCTCACCGGCGATGCGATTGACCGGCGCTCCGTCGAAATCGGGTGCGGCGTCACCGGCAACCGTCATGGCCATGCGGTGCGGCCGTACCATAAGGTCGATGGTGCCACTGTGCGAGCCGGGCGCACGCAATACCGCATCCCCGACCGTGATGTGATCGCCGACGGCATTGCCGACCAGCCTGTTTGTGCGGCCGACGAAGGAGGCGACGAAAGCCGTTGCCGGGCGCTCGTAAAGATCATGCGGCGTGCCAAGCTGTTCCAGACGCCCGCCATTGAGCACGGCGACCTTGTCGCACATGCTGAGCGCCTCGACCTGATCATGCGTAACGAAGATGGACGTGATGCCGAGCTGTTTCTGAATGCGGCGGATTTCAGAGCGCATCTCATCGCGCAGCTTGGCGTCGAGATTGGAAAGAGGTTCATCGAACAAAAGGATGGAGGGCTGGATGACGAGTGCACGCGCCAGTGCGACGCGCTGCTGCTGACCGCCGGAAAGCTGGGCGGGGCGGCGGTCCTCGCGCCCTTCCAGCCGCACCATGGCAATCGCTTCGCGTGCACGCCGTTCCGCTTCGGCAGCCGGTACCTTGCGCATTTCAAGACCGAACATGACGTTCTTGAGAACCGTCATATGCGGGAAAAGCGCGTAGCTCTGAAAAACGAGGCCGATATCGCGCTTATAGGGCGCAAGCTGCGTCACATCCTTGCCGTCGATCAGGATCGAACCTGACGTCACGGGCGCAAGGCCGGCAATCATGCGCAGCGATGTCGACTTGCCGCAGCCGGATGGACCGAGGAAGGCAACCAGTTCGCCCTTGGGAATCTCGAGATTGAGATTATCCACGGCGACCATGGTTTCGTAGCGCTTGGTCAATGAACGAATCGAGAGGAATCCTGGCTGCATGATGTCTGAAGTTCCCATTCTGGCTTTTTGCCTTTCTCCAGAACATGTCCCATCCCGGCGGGTCGCGGACATGCCCTGTCCCTTGATCTATGCAATCGGGGCGGAAATTCACCTGCACTCTGCGCGGCGCTTTCCCTATGCAGGCCTTCGGGCCCCCACCCCTCCATCGATCCCAACACCGACGGAGGAAATGAGCCGGGGCCCATGCCGTTTCCGCATCCGCCCGAAGGGGATGCGGAAGTCTTGCCATTTTTCACGACAGAGACGCGAAAGCCTTAGCGGCTGAGCGGGATGACCTTGCGGCGCCAGTCCTGCGTGATCTGGTCACGAACCTTCGAGAGGCCGATCCAGTCGACCGGGATAACCTTGTCCATCGCCTTGACGACCGTGCGATCGCTGACATCGGGAGCCACCGTGGCCTTGGCGTTCGTCGGCGCATAATACATGGCGGCGGTGAAGGCGGCCTGGGCTTCCGGGCTCAGCGCGTAATCGATGAACTTGCGGGCCGCCTCGGACGACGGGCCGCCCTTGACGAGATTGAGCGTATTGATCTGCAGGATCGTGCCTTCCTTCGGAAGAACGACCTTCATCTTGCCCTTGGAACCATCGGCATTCACCTGGCTGCGGGCATTCCAGCCCACGCCCAGCGACACCTGACCGTTGACGACAGTCGGATAGACTTCCGGCTTCGGTTCCCAGGTCTGGACGTTCGGCGCGACTTCCGCCATGGCATTGATGCCGGCGTCGATATTCTTGATGAAGTCGGTGCCGCCATTCATGTGGTCCATGATGATGGTCGTACCGATACCGACGATGTCAGGAGCGCTCAGCATGGCGATCTTGCCCTTTAAGGCGCTGTCTTTGAGGGCATTCCAGCTATCCGGTGCGGTCTTGATTGCATCGGTATTGTAGATGAGAACGAGGTTGTCGAAAGTCACGCCGACACCGGCGACGCCTTCGAAGCGGGCGTTCGGATAGAGGTCGGCAACGTTCTTGGTAACGCTTTCATCGACCTTGTCGAACAGGCCTTCGTCCGTGCCGGTCTTGGCGACGGAGACGTCCATCAGCGCGATATCGGATTGCGGAGCAGCTTTCTGCGCACGCAGCGAGCCGAGCATGGCGGCAGAACCCTGCTGCGGGAAATAGTCTACCTTGATATCCGGGTTGGCAGCCATGAAAGGCTCGATGACGGCCTTGGTGTAACGCTCCTGGAAAAGGCCGCTATAGCCGAGGAACGTCACGGTCTGCTGGGCGTGCGCCGGCAGGGCGGCCGCGCCAAGCATGAGAATCCCACTCAGAAGTATCGATTTCTTCATTGTCCTGTTCTCCTCTATTGTTATTGGGAGTGGCGAACGGATCCGCCACCCGAAAGATTGTGTCAGGCGCTCAGCTTGGCCTGGACGAATTTATTGGCGCCGGAAATATCCGGCAGCTTCTCGCCGTTGCGCAGGCGCTCCAGAAGCACGATCTCGGCTTCCTGCATGCCGATGGCGCGTTCCGCCATGGCGCGGGCCTGGCTCGGATGAAGGGCGACAACGCCGCTTTCATCGCACAGGATCGCGTCGCCCGGATTGATCATCTGGCCGCCGACGCTGATCGGAACGTTGATCGCGCCTTCCAGACCAAGGATCTTGGTGGTGATCGGCGACGGGCCGCGGCACCACATGGGCATGTCGACCTTGGTGAACTCCGAGAAGTCGGTCGCCGGGCCATCGACGACACCGGCTTTGACGCCGGCCATCTTCATGGTGTTGGTGATGACACCGCCCCAGCAGGCGTGGCGGGTATCACCGCAACGGTCGATGAGAACGATATCGCCCGGACGCACAAGTTGCGTCAGATAGTGAAGCATGGTCGAATCCGCATTCGGGATGCGCAGCGTGACGGCGGTGCCCGCCACGCGCTTGCCCGGAAGAACGGCCCGGATTTCAGGATCGACGAAACCGGAATGAAGCACATGGCCGATCGTTGCGACTTCGACCTTTTCAAGAAGCTCGATGATGTCGGCGCCGATCTGTTCCGGCATGGGGTTGACGATAAACATTGGGTCTTTCTCCGATCAGAGAACGTGGTGGTTCGCCACCGGCACGTTGGCGCGCACCTTGGCCGAATAGTCGAAGTCGAGAGCGGCGCCGGCAGTTCCGACGGTGTCGGAGCATTGCGCGACGATGTGACCCCACGGATCGATGACCATGGAATGACCCCAGCAAGCCTTCTTGCCGCCCGCATGGGTGCCGATCTGGCCGACAGCGAGGAAATAGGTCTGGGTTTCGACGGCGCGGGCGCGGGCCAGCACTTCCCAATGGTCCTTGCCTGTCATCAGCGTGAAAGCGGCCGGCAGAACGATGACATCTGCACCCTTGTCCCGCAGGGCGCGGAACAGTTCCGGGAAGCGGATGTCGTAGCAGATGCCGCAGCCGACCGTCCTGTCGCCAACCTTGTAGGTCACGACCTCTTCGCCACGGGCAACGGAATCGGATTCGCGGTAGCTGATGCCGTTCGGCGTATCGACATCGAACAGGTGAATTTTACGGTAACGGGCGATCTGTTTGCCGTCCGGGCCGAAAACGAGCGTCGAATTGTAGAAGCGGTTGCCTTCCTTCTCGACGATGGAACCGGCATGCAGCGTGATCGCGTGCTTTTTGGCCAGACCCGAAAGCAGCGAGTAAATCTCGCCGCCGGGGAATTCTTCCCCGCTCTCATGCATTTCCTGAGGATTATCTCCAAGAAATGCGAAGTATTCTGGAAGAACAACAAGATCAGGACTATCCGCCTTGACTGCCTTCTCAATTAAATCGGCAGCAACCTTGAGGTTTTCTGCCTTGTCGTTCTGGGTATTCATTTGAACAAGTGAGACTTTCACGTTGCTCTCCTCTCATGTTGCGAGGAGAATTAAGAACGGGAACTGTTTTCCTGACAAACGGAAAAACTCTATCGAAACCCATAAGGTAAGCTTATAGATTAATCATTTTGCGTTGCAGCATAAAATTTAAGCTGCGGCCGTCATCCATTGCGTGGTGGTTTCACTGACGATTTCCGTCGCCATGTCGGCAATGGCACGGGCAAGCGCGTTGTCACCGCGTTCCTGATAAACCGTGTGGAAGGTAAGAGGCGGCACCGGCGGCGTGATGTCGAGAATACGCGCTTCGCCCGATTTGATGATGCCGTCCACCAAAACGCGCGGCAAGGCGCCCACCCCGACGGCCGTGGCCACAAGGCGCGTCATGATCGACAGCGAATTGGAATTGTAGATGCGGCTATCGGACAGTCCATGGGAATCGAGAAGCGCCCGCAACGCCTGATGCGGCTGCGAGCCGGTCGAGAAGGTAAGCAGCGGAAAATGCGCGATATCTTCAAGCGTGACACCGGTTTCCGGCAGCGGCAGTTCGACGGCGCCGACCCAGCAGGATTCGAAGGTGCAGAGCGGTGAATTATAAATATCCGCAGCCATGATCGGCCCCATGATGAAACCGACATCCACCTCGCCGTTCTGAATGCGCTGCGAGAGTTTCAGGCTGGTATCGATGGTCAGATCCAGACTGACACCGGGATATTGCTCGTTCACGCGGCGGATAAGCAGCGGCAGCCAGGCATAGACGATCGTATCGGCGGCACCTATCCGCACCGTACCCCTCAGCGCCTCGCGGTTACTAACGATCTGCCGGAATTCGCCGGTGAGGTTGACGATCTTTTCGGCATGTTGCAGCGCCAGACGACCGGCGGGCGTCAGGTTGACGCAGCGCACATCGCGCGTGAACAGCACGACACCGAGCTCCCGCTCCAAAGCGGCGATCCGGTTGGATACCGATGCTTGCGTTGTGTGCAAACGTTCCGCGGCTGCCGAAAAGCTGCTCAATCGGGCAGCCCAGAGAAAAGTTTCGAGGAATCGCGTATTCATGGGCTCAATCTTCTCGCATGGCTCCGCGATCCAGCTCCAAGTCTCTGGCTTCGTCTTGCCCTTGGCCTTTGTGGTTCAAGGGGCAGTATGTCCGATGCGCGCGCCCATAGGCAAGCGATCAAAGCCGACGCCTCCCTTTCTCAAGGGATTGCGCCGGCCGCGTTTGCAGGGTGGGAGAATAGCCTTGAGGCGACGGGATGGCGGGAGCCAACAGACGCCCGCCATCCCTGCCCGGTTCTTAGTGACCGCCCTTTGTGGCCGGCACCGGCGTGTTGAGAAGCTGCTGTTCCCAGAGATAGGCGATGCCGCTGCCGCCGAAGTGCTGGATGAGGATTTCGGTCAGTTCCTCGATATGCTCGGTGCGCGCCCAATCGCGCTGCCATTCACCGGCGAGCGCCATCACGGTCATCGGGTTCGCACCGGCCGCGATCATGCGCTGGATGGCAACTTCATGAGATTCCTTCGAAATCCCGCCCGACGCATCGGTAATCACGGTCACGTCCCAGCCTTCGCCGGCGGCCTGGATGACGGGCATTGCGACGCAAACCTCGGTCCACAGGCCGGCGATGATCAGTTGCTTACGGCCGGTCGCCTTGACGACGTTCACCACATTCTCATCCTGCCAGGTGTTCACCCAGGTGCGATCGATGACTTCCTGGCCGGGAAAAACGTCGGTAATCTGCTTGAAGAGAAGTCCGCCCCGCGCCGCGATCACGCTGGTGAGAACCGTCGGAACATTGAAGGCTTTTGCCAGCTTCGCCAATGCGGTCGTGAGGTTGACCACAGCCTGCGGATCGTGGCTGTTCAGGTTCGCGAGCTGATAGGGCTGATGATCGATCAGAACGAGGACGGAATCTTCAGGGCGGAGAAGTGAATCGAGGCCGTTACGAAAGGTCATGGGTTCATCCTATGTTGGCGGTTTATTGAAGCGCTTGCGCAAAGACATGCACCCCTTCGGGCGTTGCCGCGGGACGAAACTTGTCATTCCTGTTTATGATGCGGTAGTCCTTGTCAGCGCTGAGCTGTGTCGCAAAATGAGGAACGCTGAGTGGATATCGAAGATCTCCGGACATTCGTCGAAGTTGCAGATGCGGGAGGCGTCACTTCAGCCGCACTGCGGCTCGGCGTCTCCAAGTCGATGGTCAGCCGGCGGCTCTTGCGGCTTGAAGCCGAACTTGGTGTCCAGCTTCTGGCCCGATCCACACGCGGCGCTTCCCTGACAGAAGCGGGCGCAACCTTCAGGGACTATGCGGCAAGGATTTCAGCCGAAATCGATGTGGCGAGAGAAACGATTCTTCCGGCTGGCGAGCTCCGCGGGCGTCTGCGGATTGCTGCGCCGCTTTCTTTCGGCCCGACGCATTTCGCACGGGTGATTGCGCAAATGGCGTGCCGCTATCCCCAACTCCAGATCCAGACCTGTTACACGGATCGTTTCGTGGATCTGATCGCAGAAGGGTATGATTGTGCGATCCGGGTCGGCCACCTTCAGGATTCCAACCTTGTCGCCAGACGCGTCGGCCCCCTCTACGGAAGTTTCGTCGCCAGCCCAGACTATATCAGGGCCAATGGCTCTCCGGAGACACCGGAAGAACTCCTAACTCATCAGGCGCTCATGCAGGGAACGGAGACCTGGCAGGTGATGGATGGAGACAGAGTGACAAGCATTCGCCCACAGGGACGTTTCAAGGCCGACAACGGGGCCGCGCTCGCCGTCGCCGCAGTTGCCGGTTTGGGGATCGCCGTGTTGCCCGACGATCTCATCAAGAATCATCTGGACTCGGGCGAGCTGGTCCGCGTCATGAAGCGCTATCCGCCGCCGCCGGCGGGAATATTTGTCGTCAGACCGCCCGGCCAGCATCCGGCAAGAAAAATCCGGGTGCTGACCGAAATGCTGATCGAGTGCTTTGACCATGGCCCGGCGACAGCGTTCCGCTCCAATGCCGGGGGAAGCCCCCCGGCCGCCACCTGACCGGCACGTTTTAAAACCGAGCGCGCTCTATCCGTCACTCAGCAATGGGCTTCGGGAGAACCAGATCGCCGACGGTGTATGTGTGAAACTCGCTCCTGGAGACGGCGTCCAGTTTCCGGAATTTTTCGACGAATTGCGGATCGGAAAAGAACTCGTCGACATTGCCGGTTCCCTGAATGGCCTCGACATTGACGACCGTCTCTCCGTCGGTGCTTTTCGCAAGGCTGCTCCAGAGAAACCCTTCTTTTCGTTCGGCAACATAGTGAACGACATCCTGAATAATGGCGAAGGCTTCGTCCTGCTTTCCCGGATGCGCATGAATGACGTTGACAACGAAGGTTGTGGGAGCGGGAGAGCCCGCAAAAGCTGCGATAGGTTTCGTTTCCATGAGTTATCTCCATTTGAAGCTCGGGCCATTTCGGCCGCGACGACATCTGGATATCGGAAGCAAAATAGCGGATAAACGAGCTGCTATTCTTAACATACCGGACAAAAATTCCTTAATTGCGGCGTCATGGACAAGCTCGGAACACTCGGCATATTCATTCAGGTGGCGGAAGCGGGAAGCTTCGTGGCCGCCGGGCATCGTCTCGGCATCTCAGGATCAGCCGTCGGAAAAGCCATTGCGCGTCTGGAGGAGGAGCTGGGCGTAAGACTGTTCAATCGCTCGACGCGCAGCATGGCCCTGACGGAGGACGGAAGTTTCTTCCTCGACACATGCCGGCGCATCCAGTCCGAATATGAGACCGTGCAGGCGCAACTGTCGAGATCGCAGGCCGTTCCGCGCGGGCAACTTCGTGTGAGCCTTCCACTTGCGGGCATGCTTCTGATGCCGACGATATCCGCCTTCATGGAGGCGTATCCCGAAATCAGCCTCGACCTCGATTTTACCGATCGTCTGGTTGATGTCATCGAAGAGGGATTCGATGCCGTCATCCGAACGGGCGAGATCAGGGACACACGGCTGATGAGCCGCAAGCTCGGCACTTTCAGACACAGCGTCGTGGCGGCGCCTGACTACCTCAAGACGCATGGACGCCCGGAGGTTCCGGAAGATCTTGCCCGGCACCGCTGTCTCCACCATCGGTTCGCCAATTCCGGAAAGCTTGAGCCGTGGCCGCTGGTTCGCGAAGGACGCGAAATCAGGATCGATATTCCGGTCGCCACCGTTGCGAGCACGCTGGAGCCCCTGATCTACCTTGCGGAACGATCATTCGGGATAACATGCCTGCCCTCATTCGCGGTGACATCCGAAATCGCTCAGGGGAAACTGGTATCGCTGCTGGACGATTATATGGCCGACACAGGGACCTTCCGCGTCCTCTGGCCGACCAATCGATATCTCTCTCCAAAAGTCAGAGCATTTGTAGACTATATGGCCGCCAATCTTTTCGCCCGATGATCGCACCGACGGCAAGCGCTCAGTAAGCGCCGCGATAATGGTCCCTGATGAAGACGGGAAGATCGTTTGACGGCGGCGTAAAAGGCACCTGATACATCATGTCGCCGACAAAGCCGCGGTGATAGGTGCCATGATTGACGATATGCAGCACAATCTGCTCGCGGGTCATGACGCCTTCGCCTCCTCCGACAAATTCGAAATGAACGGCTGTCGCGAGGTCTACGTCCGCCCAGGTGTCGACCATATCGACATACCAGCGGTCCATTTCCTGAACGGCTTCCCATAATTCGTCAATTGCGGGCGTATGGTCAGTGTTGCGGGCGGTGTAACCGTGTTTCTTTCCTTGTAGATGATGCCTGAAAATATCGTCCACCACATAAACGTGGTTCAGCGTATGCACCATGTTTCCGAACCGCGTCGGCCTCTGCCGAAGGGCTTCACCTTCCGGCAGCTCCATCACGCTTCTGAAGGTCAACCCGTTCGCCCAGGCCTTGTAGCGTACCAGCATTTTCAGGGTGTCCGTTGCCGAGGCGGTGGATGCGTGAACGGGGCTGAGCGGCGCAATACCCATGCTGAAACTCCTTCGTATTTTTGAACTTCAAAAACGATGATCGGGTTGATCCGGCGCCGACGCCCCGGACTGGAAGCATTGGATGACGATCAGCGTACCGCGATCTTTTCCTGCAAGAGCCGGATGGCGAGATGCTGGATCAGAATGATCGTCTTGGCATCGCGAATATCGCCATGGCCGATCATCCGCATCGCCTCGGGCAAGGCGATTTCCAGCACGTCGATGTCTTCGCCCTCGTCCGCTGAACCGCCACCTGCCCCGACCTTATGTTTCTCGGCATATTCGCCGTAGAAAAAGGCGAGATATTCCGTGACCGATCCGGGGCTCATATAGATATCGAACAGATGCGTAAGTTCGGAAACCTCATAACCGGTTTCCTCAACCAGTTCCGCACGCATTCGCGTCGCCGGGTCAGCGCCTTCCAGCAGCCCCGCCGGTGTCTCGATCAGCGATTCCAGACCGCCATTCAAAAGCACGGGCAACCGGAACTGGCGGGTCAGCAGGACATTGTCGCTTGCCGGATTATATAACAGGCATGTCGCCCCGTTGCCGCGATCATATGCTTCCCGGGTCTGCCGTTGCCAGCTTCCGTCCCTCAGCTGAAGTTCATACTCATACTTGGTCAGCCGTCCCCAATCATCCGCCAATACGCGTTCGGAAATGGGGCGGTAAACACTGCTACTCATCAAATTCACCTCGTTTTCGTCTGTTTTTTCAAAGGCCTTGCAACCGGCCTTCGACATGCGTGCGCGTTTCGCCGCCAACCCATATCTGGCCGGCATCGTCGCGCGTCAGGTAGATGCGACCGTGGCGGCCAAGGCGCGTTCCCTGCGCCGCGACATAGTCTTCGCCAACCACGCCCGTCGCAAACAGCCATTGCGCCAGCGAGGCGTTGAGGCTTCCGGTAACGGGGTCTTCAACGATGACGCCCAGATGATCGCTGAAGAAGGCGCGAACCTCAAAGGCGGTCTCGCCGCCTTGCGCATGAGGGCCAACCACACCGATATCGATACGGCCTGGCCAATTGCGGGCCGGGTCGAGGCCAAGCACCTTTTCGGCCGATGCCAACCTGATTCCCAGCCAGCCGGGACCATTATCGATCCAGGCGGCATCGATGATATCGCAAGCCTCGATCCTCAAAAGCTGCCGCACCTCTTCCAGTTCCGCCGGCGTCGGTGCGCCGGAACGGATAAGCGGCGGCGCGGCAAAACAAAGTCGCCCATGCGAGCGCTGGATCGTGACCAGTCCCGCACCGCATTCCTGAACAATGGCGGTTTGATTTTTTGGCATGCCGTTGGCGCAGAGCCAGGCATGGCAGCTGCCCAGTGTGGGATGCCCGGCAAAGGGCAACTCCCTGTCCAGCGAGAATATCCTGACCCGGTAATCAGCCTGCGCATGGGTGGGTTGCAGCAGGAAGGTGGTTTCGGAAAGGTTGAACCAGCGCGTCAATCCCTGCATTTCATCCGTCGACAAAGCATCGGCGCCGATGACGACCGCCAGCGGATTGCCGGAAAGCGGCCCGGAGCCGAACACGTCGATCATATGGATAACAAGACTCATGGCATGGCTCTTTCAGTTGGGATTGATCGGCAACGCGGACGGCGGGGCTGTCAGCTCTGCGAGAGAAGCAATTTCAACCCCGCAACGGCAAATACCGCAGAAAGCACGGATTCGATCCAGCGCCGCAATCTGGTGTAAAGCGCAATCATCGAGGCGGTGGAAAAGAGAAGCGCATAGCTGCCGAATACGATGACGCCGAGAAGGGCGCAGCCGCCAACGATCGCCGGCAACATGCCCGCCGGCGCGTCCTCGCGAAACCCCAGCGACATGATCGCTATCCACGCCATGATCGCCTTCGGGTTTCCGATATGCATGACGAGACCCTGCCGGTAGAGCGCCCGATAGGGCGGCGTCGCACGCCCGGTATTCGTCCCCACAAGGTCGGAGACCGGCTTCAGGGCCGACATGCCCGCTCGAAAGGCCAGATACAGCAGGTAGACGCCGCCAAATATCTTGATGATGAAAAGCGCCTGGGCATAGGCAGCCAGCACGGCGGACATGCCCGTCGCAGCAAGGATCGCCCAGAAGAGCGAGCCGGTGATGACACCGGCAGCCAAAGCGAGGGCGGGCAGACGGCCATCGCGCATTGCCGTGCCCATGATCGCCATGTTGCTTGGCCCCGGGCTGGCGGTGGCGACGATATAGGTGCCGTAGACGAGGGCGATCTGGCTGGCGATCATTCCGATTTTCTCCAGAAGCAGGACACTTCCCCAGCACTATTGCTGGAGGTCTCCGCGATGAACGATGTGGACCTTGTTGCCGTCAGGGTCACGCAGATAGGCGCCGAAATAGCCGTCTCCGTAATGCGGGCGCGGCCCCGGACCTCCTTCATCCGTGCCGCCACGCGCAAGGCCGCCGGCATAGGCCATCTCCACCGCCTCTTTCGACGGCGCCAGAAAGGCGACCATGCCGCCGTTGCCAACCGTGGCTGGCTCGCCGTTGAAAGGACGATAGACATAAAAGCGGGGCAACGGTGAGTGTGCTGCCACCCAGCAAAGCGCCGCAGGCCCGCCATCCGGGGTAACGACCCGCCGCGTCAGGCCGAGCGGGACAAGCACGGCATCGTAGAAGCGTTCCGCCCGCTCAAGATCACGCGTTCCGACGGTTACATGGCTGAACATTCGATCCTCCAAGCGCCGGCATCATGGCCGATTGCCCGCCGTAAAGTGTGGATTTCAATCAGCGTCGTCATAGCCTATGTTACACTTGCTGTTTATTGAAATAGTGTAACGTGACACTTTTATCGAAGGTAAGGCTGTGCTGCTGCAATCCCCCTGGACTCCCCGTCTTGCAGATATTGAGGCGAATGCCGCAGAACGGCTGGTGCTTGCTCTTGCCGATGACATCATTGAGGGTCGGCTGACGGGCGGCGACCGTCTGCCCGCCCATCGCGATCTCGCATGGAAACTGGGGGTGGGGCTTGGCACGGTAACAAAAGCCTATTCAGTGCTCGAAAGGCGCGGACTGACACGCAGCGTCAAGGGCCGTGGAACATTCGTGGCGCTTCAGGAGGCGCACAAGGATCGGCAGTTCGACCTCTCCTCCAATGCGCCGCCGGCCACGCTCAACGCCCGCATTCTGGCCAAGACGCTAACGGGGATCGCCCGCAGGATCGATGCGGATCACATCAATCTTTACGCCCCGCCCACCGGACATCTGGAACACCGCCGTCTTCTGGCCCACTGGCTAGAAACGCTGGGTCTGACCGTCGATCCGTCACATCTGGTGCTGACGAGCGGCGCCCGCCAGGCGCTGGCCCTGGCCTTCGATCTCGCCTGCGGCCCGAAGGGCCTGCTCCTGACCGAACGGATCACCTATCCCGGCGCGATCGCACTGGCCCGGCGTAAAGGATACCGGATGCAGGGTGTTGAAATCGATGCCGAAGGCATGGTGCCGGAAGCGCTTGCCGCAGCGCTCGCCGGCACGGCGTCGCGTGACGGCACAGCAGTCTATCTGACGCCGACGCTGCATAATCCGACAACCGTCACCATGGGCGCGGCGCGGCGGCAGATCATTGCGGATATTTGCCGCCGGGCCGGCGTATGGATCATCGAGGACGGCGTTTATGCGGCATCGGCAGAGGCCTTGCCGCCGCTCGCCTCATTGGCTCCTGAAATCTCGTTTCATGTGAACGGGCTCTCCAAGTCCCTTGGTCCCGGCCTGCAGATCGGCGTGCTTGCATTACCGGCAGAGCTGCACGACACCGCCGAAGACCTTCTGCAGGACATGCCGATGGCCCCATCCGCACTCTCCTGCGCGGTGGTTGAGGATTGGCTGACCTCCGGCATCATCTCGTCAATCCAGCGGGATCTACGCCATGAGGCCCGCCGGCGCTCCAGCCTGGCGATTTCACTGCTCGGCACGAACCAGCTTGGCTCGCATCCCGATGCATACAACGTCTGGCTGCCGATGGAACGCGACGCCGCCAATCGTTTCGCATTCGCCGCTGCGGCAATGCGTATCAAGTTGACCCCTCCCGAATCCATGCTGGTGAATCCCGGCGATCCGGCGAGCGGTATTCGGCTCTGTCTCGGCAACCCGTCATTCGACGATCTCACGGAGGCGCTGACGCTTCTGGCGGGACTGCTGAAGCGTTGGCCTTGAGGCCATCGGCAAATAAACGACGATACGAAAATTGCATGGAAGCGACCGTATATGATGAGTGATCACCCGCTTGTGCCGGACCAGAATGTGTGGACCCCCTGGAGCCCTGCCGAACTGTCCCAGCGACTGGACGGCGTATCGCGGCCATGGTGCGTTGTCGGCGGCTGGGCTCTCGATCTGTGGCACGGGAGCAAGACGCGTGAACATGACGATCTCGAATTCACGGTCCTGCGCGAAGATCTGGGTATTTTTCGCCGGAAACTGGGTGACATGGAGTTCTATACCGTCAGCGATGGCGTTATCGAACCGCTGCCAGCGGACCAGCACCCGGCTCCCGAGATTTTTCAAATATGGTGCTTCGATCGCCCTGCCGGGTGCTGGCGCGCCGATATGATGATCGAGCCGGGGACGAATGACACCTGGGTTTACAAGAGAAATCCGGAAATGACGCGGCCGCGGATCGAAATGGTGTCGCTGACCGCAGACGGCATCCCTTATCTCAATCCCTCCGCCGTGCTTCTGTTCAAGGCAAAGCACAGGCGCCCCAAGGACGAGGACGATTTCGCAAGAGCCCGGCCAAAGCTACCTCTTTCGGAACGCCTCTGGCTGCGAGACTGCCTTGACCGCCTGCACCCGGGTCACGACTGGGTACGGGCGCTGCGCCTCCCGAAGGCCCACTTGCGGTTAAACCGTTCGCAAAACGCCAGAAACGCCTCATTTTACGACTTTGATCGCCCAATGTTTAGTCAAACATCGGAGGCGCATCTGTTTTATGCAGCATTACCTATCTAAACGAATAGGTACTGCGCTTTCAAACCAGCCATACTACCCACCCAAAAGAGTGAAGCCCCTATTCGCCTAAGCTCTTTCGTCCGGCGGCAAGCCGATGCACCGTAAGGCATCGGAACAAGCGGCGCAGTCACCGGAGGCTCGGCAAGCGTCGGATACGCAACTTCAGGCCTGGTTTTGCCCGCATATGCAAGTCGTTGCGGTGCTGAAGGAGATATCGAGAATGCGTGACGTCCATGTTCGTGTCGTATCCCCCATCGTAACGCGCGGCTTTCGCAAACTGGCGGATCTCAAGGCGCTGGAATATCCCGGCATCAGCCTTTCCCACGCCGAAATAGCCACCGGGCCGGGCTCGATCGAAAGCGAGTTCGAGGCGGCGATGTCCGTTCCCGGCACCCTGCTTGAAATAGCCCGCGCCGAACGTGAAGGCGTCGATGCCGTCATCATCGATTGCATGGGCGATCCCGGCCTGCGCCCGGCCCGGGAGATTTCCGGCATGGTCGTTCTCGGGCCATGCCAAACCGGCATGCATGTTGCTTCCATGCTGGGACACAAATTCTCCGTCATTACCGTCATGCGCCGCCTGATCCCGTCTTTTGAAAACACCGCCGCCCTTAGTGGCCTTTCCAGCAAGCTGGCCTCAGTGCGCAGTGTCGATATTCCCGTGCTGGATCTCGAGGCGGACCTTGCCGCCACCGCCCGCCGCCTCGTCGAGGAAGGCAGGAAGGCGGTGGAGGAAGACGGCGCGGAAGCCCTGATCTTCGGCTGCACCGGCCTGATGGGATGCGCCGCCGGCCTGCGTGAAGGGCTGCTTGCCGAGGGCATCGACGTTCCCGTCGTCGATCCCATCCCGACAGCCGTTTCCATTGCCGCCGGCCTCGTCCGCGCCGGCCTTTCCCAGAGCAAGACGACCTATCCGGCGCCACCGGAAAAGGAACTGATCGGCTACGACGCACTGCACAGGGCCATGTTGCCGCAAGCGGCCGAATGACGGGAGATCACGCAACATGGCGGTATCCGCAATGACGACAACGGACAAGCAGATGGACGGCCTGCCCCTCGCTCAGGTTTCGCCGGCGCGAAAACGCTTCGATGACGGTTTCGGCTTCTGGCTGCTCCTGCTGCCCGCCCTGATTTTTTTCATCGCCTTTTTCGTCGTGCCCACCGCCTCGCTTTTCGCCCTCGCCTTCAACAAATCGGTGGCCGGCGTCATCACATTGTCGAGCGCGATCACTTTCGACAATTTCGTGCGCATCTTCACCCGCGCCATTTATTACGAGGCCATCCTGCGTTCCGTCGGCATTGCCGCCGTGGTGGCGCTCGTCTGCCTGGTGCTCGGATATCCGCTTGCCTATGTCATCGCGAAAACGGTCAATCCCGGCCGTAACACCCTGCTGATGATCCTCGTATTATCGTCCATGCAGCTCGACATGGTCATCCGGCTCTATGGGCTGATGGTACTTCTGGGCGATAACGGTCTCATCAACGGCGCACTCATCCGCATGGGCATCGTTTCGCAACCGCTGCCGCTGATGTACAACATCTTCGGTGTCGTGGTCGGGTTGGTGCAGATCACGCTGCCTTTCATGATCCTCTCCCTGATCGGTATCATCAAATCCATCCATCCGGCGCTGGAAGAAGCAGCCAGATCGCTCGGTGCCTCCCGCACGAAGGCCTTCTTCTCCATCGTGCTGCCGCTTTCCATGCCGGGAATTCTGGCGGGCACGCTGCTGGTCTTCGCACTCGCCATTTCATCCTATGTCGTGCCGGCGCTGATGGGCGGCTGGAAGGTCATGGTCATGCCGATCCACATCTACCAGCAGGTGGCGGAAACCGGACGCTGGCAATTCGGCGCGGCAATCGCCGTGGTCCTCTTCGTCACCAGCCTGATGGCGATCGCCGTCTATCACCGCGCTGCCATGCGCACCACGGGAGGGCGCAGCTGATGCGTGAGGAATCATCCATTCCGCTTGTTTTCAGGCTTCTGTCGGTCCTGACACTGACCGTCCTGCTGGTGCCAGTCATCATCGTCATCCTGTCCGGCCTGAATGCCGGCGACTACCTGACCTTTCCGCCGCAGGGTTTTTCCCTGCGCTGGGTCTATGCCTTCCTGACCTCGCCGACCTTCCTCTCGGCCTATGGCGTTTCCTTCCTCGTTGCCGGCATCTCGACAGCGATTTCGACGGTACTAGGCACCATGGCGGCCCTTTTCCTGACACGGTCGTCCAGCCGGCTTGTCGCACCTTTGCGCGCCTTCTTCATGATGCCCATCGTCCTGCCGGGGGTGGTGCTTGGCCTTGCGCTCTATGTGTTTTACGTCACCACCGGCATCGGGCTCGCGCGGAGCATGACCGGGCTTATCATCGGCCATGTCATCGTCACCTGCCCCTTCGTCATCGCCACGGTCACCGCCGCCCTCGTCGGCTTCGACCGCAGCCTGGAAGAGGCGGCGCGCTCGCTCGGGGCGTCTCCCTTCACCGCTTTTCGCCTCGTGACGCTGAAGATCATTTCGCCGGCCATCTCGGCGGGCACCATCTTCGCCTTCATCATTTCCTTCGGCCAGTTCGAGGTGACGCTGTTTCTCTCGACGCCAAACCTGCAGACGCTGCCGATGGCGATGTATGTGGCGCTGCGTTACGCCTTCGAACCCACTGCGGCTGCGGCAGGCATATTCGCCATCCTTCTCGTCGTCGTCTCGATGGTGGCGACCTCCAGGCTCATCAATCTGAAGCGCATTTTCGGCGGCTAGGGCTCCGCCGGACATTCAATGAAATACCCGTATCCATAGATTCAAAAACAAGGGGAACATGGACATGACAGGAATGACATTCGATCCCGGCCGCCGCAGGCTCCTCAAGATGGGTGCTGCAGCGGCAACCTTGCCGCTCTTCAACATCAACCACGCCTTCTCGCAGGATGTGACCTATGACGGTTCCGTTTTCGATGCCGGCGGCGCGGTGTTGCGGATAGGCGAATGGGGCGGCCCCTGGGGCGAGCTGGTGCACAAATATCTGCTGACCGACTTCGCGAAAGATTTCAACTGCAAGATCGAATATGATTCCACCTGGCCGTGGTTTCCCAAATTCGTCGCCAACGGGCCGAAGAAACCGCCGCTCGACATTACCAACTGGAACCTGCCGGAAATGTTCAAGACGGCGGCGGCGGGCGATTTCTTCCACACGATCGACGAAATCCTTCCCAACCTGCCGAACGGCAAAAATCTCTGGCCATTTGCCACTTCGAACGGCGTCGGCGTCACCTGGGCCTTCAACCAGTATGTGCATGCCTACCGCACCGATCTCGTCACGCCGCCGCCGACCAGCTTCAAGGACATGTGGAAGCCGGAATTCGCCGGCAAGCGCGGCACCTACATCACCTCCAACACGCTGCAGATGGACTTCTTCCTCGTCGCCTGCTCGCTGTTTGGCAAGGATCAGTATGATCTCGATGCCGGCTATAAGGCGATGAAGGAATTGATGCCCGCCAAGATTTCGGATTTCACCGGCAACATGCAGACGCTGATGGATCGCGGCGAGGTGGTCATCGCCGTGCAGAGCGACGCCGAACCCATGCAGGCCCGCGACAAGGGCGCGCCTTTCGCCGTCATGTACTGGAAGGAACTCCAGCCGATCCTGACCCAGACCTACACGGTCAGCCGCTATTCCGAGCCGACCCAGAAGAAGCTTGCCTATGCGCTTCTCAACCGGGCGCTGGAGCCGTCCTTCATGACCAATATGGGCAAGGAATTCTACCTGCGCCCCACCGTCTCCAACGCCGTCCTGCCGGATAATCTCGTCAAGGCCGGTATCGTCAACAGCGCCGACGCCACCAAGGATTTCTGGCTGCCGGACTGGAAGGCCTATCTCGAAAACGAAGACGAGATCGTCGAGACCGTGAACGAAATCTTCGCGGGTTGACCCTCGCACCCACAGAACGTCGTGGCCGGTTCCGCCGGCCACGTCCCAGAGGGAAAGGACAACGGAAGCCGATGTCGGATATTCAACTGAAAAGCCTCGTCAAATCCTATGGCGACAATGTCGCGGTCGCGGGCATCGATCTGCATATAGAACAGGGCGAGTTCTTCTCGCTGCTGGGACCTTCCGGCTGTGGCAAGTCCACGACATTGCGCATGATCGCCGGTTTCATCCGCCCATCATCGGGGCAGATTCTGATTGGATCGGACGATGTCACCCATCTGCCGCCGGAAAAGCGCGACATCGGCATCGTCTTCCAGAACTATGCGATTTTTCCGCATATGAGCGTGGCGGAAAACATCGCCTTCGGCCTGAAGCTGCGAAAGAAATCCAGAGAGGAAATCGACAGCTCCGTCGCCTTCGCGTTACGCCAGGTCGGGCTGATGGGATATGAAAACCGCTATCAGCGCCAGCTTTCCGGCGGCGAGCAGCAGCGTGTGGCCCTTGCCCGCGTGCTGGTTACCGAACCGCGCATCCTGCTTCTCGACGAACCGCTTTCGGCGCTCGACAAATCGCTGCGGGAGGAAATGAAATACTGGATCAAGGATCTGCAAAAGAAGCTCGGCATCACCACCGTTTATGTGACCCACGATCAGGATGAGGCGCTCACCATGTCCGACCGCATCGGTGTGATGCAGAAAGCCAGAGTCGAGCAGGTGGGCACCCCGCAGGAAATCTACGAGAGGCCGAAGACGCTTTTCGTCACCACCTTCATCGGCCAGTCCAACGTCATCGACGCCACAGTGAGGGGCCGCCAAGGCGAAAGTCTGGTGGTCAGCTTCGGCGACACCGTGGCGCTGACACGTGTTCCCGCCGAAGACTTCGCCGATGGCAAAGCCGTCAAGCTCGTCGTCAGGCCGGAAAACATCATCATCGGCGAGGCCGGCACCGGCGTTCCGGCAACCGTCATCTCTGAAACCTATCAGGGCGCCCTTGTCCGCTACCATCTTTCGGTCGGCGGGCAGGATATCGTCGCCGAACGGCAGAACCAGTCCCATCTCGCCAGGCTGTCGCCCGGACAGGCGATCGGCGTGACATGGGACCCGGAACGATCCGAAGTCTTGGTGGCCTGAGACCCGGCCACCGGAACCAGAAAATCGGGAAAGGATGCAATGTGCGGCGACTATCCGCGCAGGCGCCCTTCCCTTGTCTATCGACAGGAGAAAGACATGCGTATTGGCATTGATGTGGGTGGCACGAATACCGACGCCGCCCTTATGGATGGGGCAGCGGTCATCGGCGCCTGCAAAAGCCCGACAACGGCCGATGTCGGCTCGGGCATCGTGGCGGTGCTGAACAAGCTTCTGGGCATGACGGGCGTATCCGTCTCGCAAATTCAGGCGGTGATGATCGGCACGACCCATTTCACCAATGCCGTGGTGGAGCGCAAGCGCCTGCTGGAAGTCGCCGCCATCCGCCTCGGCCTGCCTGCCACCAAGGGCCTGCCGCCGCTGACCGACTGGCCGAAGGACTTGGCCGACACGCTTGGCCGCCACACCTTCATGCTGCGCGGCGGACATGAATTCGACGGGCGCACCATCGCGCCTCTCGACGAAAAGGGGTTGATGGAGGTTGCCGCCACCGTGCGCGAACGCGGCCTGAAGACGGCGGCCATCACCTCGGTTTTTTCGCCGGTCACGCCGGAAATGGAGCTTCGCGCCGCCGAAATCCTGCGCGATGCGGTTCCTGACATCGCCATCTCGCTCAGCCATGAAATCGGCAGGGTCGGCTTCCTCGAGCGTGAAAACGCCTCGATCATGAATGCCTCGCTGGCCGAGCTTTCCCGCAAGGTCGTCTCCTCCTTCCGCAGCGCGCTGAAGGAGCTCGACATCAAGGCGCCCTTTTTCATCAGCCAGAACGACGGAACATTGATGTCTCCCGACTATGTGGAGCGTTATCCCGTCCTTACCTTCGCCTCCGGTCCCACCAATTCCATGCGCGGCGCTGCGATGCTGGCCGGTGTCAAGGAAGCCATGGTGGTGGATATTGGCGGTACGACATCGGATGTCGGCATGCTCGTTCACGGTTTTCCGCGAGAATCGGCGGTTGCCGTCGATATTGGCGGTGTGCGCACCAATTTCCGCATGCCGGACGTGCTGGCCATCGGGCTTGGCGGCGGCTCGCTGGTGCGTGACGAGGGTAAGCGCATCGGTCCCGATTCCGTCGGTTACGAGATCACCAGCAAGGCGCTGGTTTTCGGCGGCGATACGCTGACAACCACGGATATCGTCGTGGCGGCCGGGCTGGAGGATATTGGCGACCGCTCCCGCGTTGCGCATATTCCCGCAAAAACCATCGAAACCGCACTCGACACCATGCATCGCATGGTCGATGAGGCCGTGGATCGCATGAAAACCAGCGCCGATCCTCTTCCCGTCATTCTGGTGGGCGGCGGCTCCATTCTGGTCTCGCGCGATCTGCCTTCGGCATCGAAGGTTCTGAGGCCAGAAAACGCCTCCGTCGCCAATGCCATCGGTGCGGCCATCGCGCAGGTGGGCGGCGAGGTGGACCGCATCTTCTCGCTGGAAGGCACCTCGCGTGACGCCGTTCTGGCAAGCGCCAAGGCCGAGGCTTCTGAACGGGCGGTAAAGGCGGGGGCGACTGCAGCCTCCGTCAAGATCATGGATATCGAGGAAGTGCCGCTTGCCTATCTGCCCGGCAGCGCCACCCGCATCCGCGTCAAGGCGGTTGGCGACCTGGTGATCGGTTGAGGACATGGCGATGAAACTCACACGCGAACATCTTGCCGATCTTGCCGTCGGCGCGGCTTTTCTCGGAACCGGCGGCGGCGGCGATCCCTATGTCGGGCGCATGATGGTACAGCAATGCCTTGACGAAGGCTGCGAGGTCGAGTTGATCGACCCCAGTGAATTGCCGGACGACAGCCTCGTCATCCCGACAGCCATGATGGGTGCGCCGACCGTGCTGGTGGAGAAAATCCCGTCTGGCGAAGAGGCCATCTTCTCGCTCCGTCGCCTTGAGAAACGGCTCGGCAAAAAAGCCGGCTACACCATGCCAATTGAGATAGGCGGCATCAATTCCACCATTCCGCTGGTCGTCGGCGCCCGGCTCGGTCTGCCCATCGTCGATGCCGATGGCATGGGGCGCGCCTTCCCGTTTCTCGAAATGGAGACATTCGGCGTTTACGGCATATCCGGCTCCCCCATGGCGGTGAGCAACGAGTGGGGCGATTGCGCGCTGATCGAAGCCGTCGATAACAGGCAGATGGAATGGCTCTCCCGCGCCGTCGCCATTCGCATGGGCGGCTGCGCCTATATTGCGGAATATGCCATGAGCGGCGCGGAGGTGAAGCGCACGGCAATTCCCAATACGCTGACACTGGCGATCCACATCGGCAAGGTGTTGCGCAAGGCGCAGGAGGACCACATCAATCCCATCGAGGCGCTTCTCGGTTTCCTGCCATCCACGCTTTACCGTTACGGCCGCGTCATCTTCAAGGGAAAGATCGTCGATGTGATGCGCGAAACCAAAGCCGGTTTCACCATTGGCCGCGCCCGCATCGAAGCCGTCGCACCGTTCACCTCGCAGATGGAAATCGAAATCCAGAACGAGAACCTGATCGCAAGGCAGGATGGCAAGGTAAGAGCCATCGTGCCGGACCTGATCTCGATCATGAACACGGAAACCGCCGAGCCAATCACCAGCGAAAACCTGCGTTACGGCCAGCGCGTCACCGTGGTCGCCGTCTCCGTGCCCGAGATCATGCGCACCCCGGAAGCGCTGAACGTTTTCGGCCCGGCCTGCTTCGGCCTGAAGGAACCCTTTACCTCCATCGAGGAGATCGACTGACATGGCAATCATCACGGAGCAGGACATAGACGATCTGGCCGTCGGCGCGGCCGTTCTCGGCACCGGCGGCGGCGGCGACCCCTATATCGGCAAACTTCTGGCCAAGGCCGCCATCGAAAAATACGGGCCGGTCGATCTGATCGCACTCGACGCGGTGCCCGATGGCGCAGCCGTCGTCGCCTGCGGCGCGATGGGAGCGCCCACCATCCTCATCGAAAAAATCCCCTCCGGCGAAGAGGGCGACCTTGCGCTTGAGACCTATGAGGACCACACCGGCATCGATGTCGGCGCCATCATTCCCTTCGAGGCGGGCGGCATCAATTCCATGATACCCATCGTGCTGGCGGCCAAAAAGCGCGTGCCCGTCATCGATGCGGACGGCATGGGCCGCGCCTTCCCGCAGCTTGAAATGGAAACCTTCAACGTCTACGGCGTGCCGGCAAGCCCGGTGGCGGTGGCCGACGAACGCGGCAACCGCGTGCTGATCGAGACCGAAGACGCCGCAAAGGCCGAGTGGCTGGCCCGCGGCGTGACCATCCGCATGGGCGGGCAGGCCTATATCGTCAATTACGGCATGGATGGCGAAACGGCAAAACGTGTTTCGGTGCCCGCCACCATGTCGCTCGCCATCGGCATTGGCCGGACCCTGCGCGAGGCGGCCGCAGGGCATCTCGATCCGGTCAGGGCGCTTGTCGATTTTTTTGCGGGCACGCATTACGGCCATGCCGAAATCATTACCTCCGGCAAGGTCTGCGATGTCGCCCGCAAGGAGGAAAACGGCTGGTCGGTGGGGATTGCCACCATCGAACCCTTCGACACCTCGAAACCGAAGGTCAAAATCCGCATCCAGAACGAAAATCTCGTCGCCGAGGAGGAAGGTGGCCGCGTGCTGGCAATCGTCCCCGATCTCATCACCGTGCTCGACATCGACACGGCCGAAGCCATCACCACCGAGAGGCTGCGTTATGGACAACGCGTGAACGTGCTTGCCGTGCGTGTGCCGCCCATCATGCGCACGCCGGAAGCGCTTGCCGTCTTCGGTCCCGCCGCCTTCGGCCTGCCGCAAGCCTATCGGCCACTCGGCTCTTGACGAACGCCCGGCATCAGGCGCTGATAATGCCCTGCCCTTTCCGGACATCATTCCGGCTGGGGCCGGTCGTTCAGTGACGAAAGAGGACCGATGCCGAGCCGTGTCTTGCGTGAAAAGCCGTTGCATGCCGTAAGAACCTTTACCGGCGCCGGGTTGCGCTTCAGCCCGCCGCGCATGCTTTTTTCAGGCATCGAAAGACCCTATCTGCTCTCCAAGCTGGCCGCAGGGCTTTCCAGACAGATCGTCGTTCTTCGCGCCCCGCCCGGTTTCGGCAAGACCGCCCTGATGAAAGCGGCCTATGAACGTCTGGTGGACGGCACCCTCACTTTGCCGGGCATGCGCGATACGGCGGTTTCCCATTGTTCCTGGCTCAATGCGTCCGGCATTGCATCCCCTGAGCGTTTCGTCGGTGAATTGCGTCAATCGCTTGGCCTTGCCGCAATGGCGGACACGCAGGATGCGATGACGGACGCCATGGAAGCGGTGGCGCGGCGTGAGGGCCTGACCATTCTTTTCATCGACAATGTCGACGAAATCGACACCGGCAGCCGATACCGGCTTCTGGAGCAGCTCATTCTTTCCGCGCCCGATGCGCTCCGTATCGCCTGCTCGTCCTGTTCTCCCGCGCAATTGCCGCTTGCCCGACTGAAGGCACGCGGGGTATTGACGGAGGTGACGGCGCGAGAGCTCGAATTCGAGCGATCCGACCTGCGGCGGCTTCTGGCCCGCGGTGCGATGGCGGCGCTTGTCGATCCCCTGATGGAAATCACCCGCGGCTGGCCCGCGCTGGCGCAACTCGCCGCCGGTATCGTGACCGGAGGCCCGACGGAAGAAGAGCGGCGCCTGTTGCTCGCCGGGACCCATGCCGATTTGATGGACTACACGCGCGAAACCGTCATCAACCGGCTTTCTCCGGCGCTTCTGTCCACCCTGCGCCGATTGTCGCCTTTCTCGGAATTTCGTCTTGATCTCGCATCCGACCTCGGTTTGCCCGGCTTGACGGAAGAGGATCTGGCCATGCTGGAGGCCATGCATCCCATTATCGAAAACGGGCCGAATGGCTGGCTCTCCCTGCACCCCGTGCTTCGCACCTGCCTCGAACGGGACACCGCCTTCGTTTCGGAAACGGAAAAGAAGGCGCTGCATCGCCAGGCCGCCCTCTGGTTTGCAACCCGCGCCCATCTGGAACGCGCCGTTTCCCACGCCGCCCAGAGCGGCGATTTCCATATGGCGGAAGAAATCATCGGCAAGGCCGGTGGCGTCGATATTTTCCTGCGGGCCGGGCATCAGGTGCTGGAGCACCTCATCGATAATTTTCCGCCGGAAATCCTGCATGCATCGCCCGGCCTGATGGTCTGTTATGCCGTGGTGCTCTCCAAGCGCGGCAATGCGGCGGCCGGGCGCGAACGGCTCGATATTCTGAAAGAAAACGGCGAATGGTCCGCTGCCGCACTTGCCGCCGTCGACCGTAGCGTCCTCGACCATATCGACAGCCTGATCGATGTTTATGAAGACCGCCGCATGAGCCCTGCCGAGGCGCAACGGCTGGAACGGTCCGCCGCCGCCCTGCCGCCGCATGCCACGTGGGAACTCGCCTGGCTCTTCAACCACCTCTGCATCATTTACACCCGGACCGGCGAGCTTGAGGAAGCGCGGCGGGCGGCGCTGAAGGCGCTCGGATATTACCGCGAGGAAAAAACGCCCTATGCCCAGGTCTTCATGCTCATCCACCTCGGCCTCGTCAGCACGCTGACCGGTGAATTTTCCGCCGCCCTGCAATTTTGCCGGGAGGCCGAGGAACTGGTGGAACGGGTGCACTGGACGGACAGGAACCTGCTTGCCATCGTCCGCCTCGCAACAGCCGATGTGCTTTATCAACAGGGTGAGGTGCTTCATGTCGAGCAGACCCTGACGGAATGCGTAGAGCCGCTGATACGCGGCGAAAGCTGGGTCGACCTTTTCATGCGCCTGTTCTGGCTGCTGGCCCGCAGCCGTCTTCAGGTCAGCGGCTTCGACGCCGCCGCTGCCGCAATCGACAAGGCGGAGGAAGTGGCGGTGGAGCGCAACCTGCCCCGCCTGAAGACCGCGGCTGCGATCATGCGTGTCGATCTGCTCGTCAGGGCCGGCATGATCGAGTCGGCAACGCAGGCGATGGAACGGGTGGAAACCCTGAAACAGGCGGGCGGTCCCGGCAACTGGACCTGGCGCGAGGCCTATGATTTCGACATCGCCAGCGCCCGGTTCGCGCTTGCGCAGGGGCAGGGGCCGCAGGCATTGCTAAGGCTCGAAGCCCTGATCCTTTCCGCCAAGGCGTCCGGCCGCGCCTATCACCGCATGCTGGCCGAAATCATGGCGGTACAGGCATCGTGGAAAGCGGGCCGACAACAACAGGCCTTCGCCTATCTGCAATCGGCCATCGCCCTTGCCCGCGCTCACGAGGCGACCCAGCTCTTTACCGATGAGGGGCACGATCTTGCCACCACATTGCGCGCCATCGTGCGCCGTTTCGGCCTGAAGGTATTCAGCCCGAACGCGGTGGAATTCATGAGCCGCATCGTCGGACACGGCCTTGGCCGCCAGCCACGCATGGTGATGCCGCTGGGCGGCAATGACGACGGCGCAACACATGCCGCCGGACTGCTGAGCGGGCGGGAAACCACCGTTTTGAAACTTCTCTCCGAAGGCCGCAGCAACAAGGAAATGGCCCGCGATCTCGGCCTTTCGGAAGCGACCGTGAAATTCCACCTGAAGAACATCTACGCGAAGCTTGGCGTCAGCCGGCGCGGCATGGCCGTCTCCGTCAGCAAACATCTCAAGCTGACCGACCGCGAATGACGCCGACATCGATATGCGATGTCGGCCGGCTCACATGAGGTTCGTAAACTGGACTACCCTTGAACCAGGTTGAGGCAAATGACGGTCCTGTCATCGCTGAATTCCGCCGTTGTCGAACCTTTGACGGACGGATATTCGCGCAGCTTGTGAAAATCCGCCGCCTCGACACGCGCGAATTCCGCTTCCCAGGCCACAACATCTGTCCCCACCGGCAGGGACAAATAGCCGTCGGAGAATATTTCAACGCTCGAGAGCCCGTCTTTGGCGATACGGACGTCAACCGTCCCCTCCTGCATGACGGTTCCGCCATTCACCGAGGCGTAACCCAGTACATGCCCATGCCGGTTTGCGAATTGCGGCTGAACACGGATTCCACCCATCAGGAATTCCTCGACCGTTTCAATGTCGTTCTCAAGGCCGCTCATCCCGGCCGCGGCAATAACGACATTTTCCGCATCCCGCGCCGTCATGATACCGTTTGCGACAGCCGAACGCAGGCCTGAGAAGATCGTCGCGCGCGTGCGCGCCTCGGCCGCATCGCCATCACCGATGGCGGCGAGAAGCTGTTTGAACACGAATATACGCGCCGAAGTGCTTACCGTATCGATCAGCTTTGTGTGCTGAAACAGACGGGTGCCGTTGATCCTGACGCCGGAATCGCCGGCAAGCAGCAGGCGGAAGCTGTCGCCCATATCCGCGACGATCGCCAATGTGGTCGATGGCGGATGGCCGGCATTGATACGCTGCGCCTCCTTTTTCAGGATATCGCTGATATTCTGAAAAAGCGCAGGCGCGGCGAGCGTTTCCAGCCTGCCGTCAAGGCTCATCTCAGCCACGGCATTGGCGGCGGCAAGGGCCGCGATGCGGCCGGAACTCAGCCCACCGTAACTTGCTCCGGTCGGGTCGGTCGCGCCGTCGAAAACGGCCAGAACCCGTCCGGGAATGAGAAGCGCCACATCGTCCCCCGGCTTTGCGGCGTTCTTGTATTTCGATTGCGAAAAGCTCGCGATATTCATCTTTCTGGTGTCCTTGCAGAGGGAGGCTGGCGGCGACACATGGGTCGCCGCTGCTGCAGTTTTGAATGATATTTGGATGGTTTCAGACGAAAGAGGCTTCCTTGTCTTCCGAAAGCCGGAAGACGACGAAGACGCAAAGTCCGGTGCTGACGAGAAGTAAGGTGGAAAGAGCCGCGGCCGTGCCGAACTCGCCGTCAATCACCTGAATATAGATCAGCACGGGCATCGTAATTGTCCGCGCCGTGTAGAGGATCAGCGTCGAGGACAATTCGTTGATGGCGGTGATGAAGCTCATCAAGGAACCGATGATGAGACCCGGCAACATCAGCGGCACCGTCACCGATATGAACGTCTTCGCCGGCGAAGCGCCGAGATTGACCGCGGCCTCCTCGATGGACGGCTTGATCTGCCGCAGGATCGACGTCGTGGAGCGCACGCCGTAAGGCAGGCGGCGGATAAACACCAGCAGGATGATGATGAGTGCCGTGCCGGTAATGTCAAAAGGCGGATAACGGAACGTCGTGACGTAGCCGATCGCCATGACGACGCCGGGTATCAGATAGGGCACCATCAGCAGAAGATCGAGCGAGCCCGATACTGCATTGTCCCGCCTGACTACGATGAAAGAGAGCAGGCCGGAAACGATGGCGATCAACACCACGGCGGCAATCGCAAAGGTGAAGCTGTTGGCAATCGCCTGCGGTGAATCGCGAAGAATGCGGGCATAGCTGTCCAACCCGAAACCGCCTGTGAAGACGGGGCCGTTCGTCGCGAGAAACGATGTGTAGATGACCGTAAGGGACGGCAGCATGGCGACAAAGACGACCAGATAGCAGAAACCGTGCACGATAGACGATTTCAGCGGGCGCATGGAGCGCTTTACCGGCCGGTTGGTCAATGAGCTGGCATAACGGCGCTTGGCGAGAATGTGCCGCTGCAACAGAAGTGCTGCCATGGAAATAGCGATCATCACCATGGAAATCGTGACTGCCATGGTCGGCGTGCCGGCCATTTCGGAGGTGTATTGCGCATAGGCGATGGTCGAGAGCGTCCTGATGCCCTTGCCGAGGATTGCCGGAGTTCCGAAGTCTGCGATGGACAATACGAAGCAGATGATCGCGCCGGTGCTGACTGCCGGAAAGACCAGCGGCAAGGTGATCTTGCGGAAGCGTTCGAACGCGGTGCAGCCGAGGTTTTCCGCCGCATCCTCATAGGATTTGTTGATGGTGTTCAGCGCATTTTCCGTCATCAGGAAGATATAGGGAAAGAACTTCAGGCTGAAGACCATCACGATACCCGGTATCCCGTAGATGGTCGGCAGTGAAATGCCGGCGAAAGACAGGAGATTGGTGACCGCACCGTTGGCGCCGAACAGCATGATCCAGGCATAGGCGCCGATGAAGGGCGGCGCGCACAGAACCAGCACCGCGAAGGTGGCAATGAAGGTACGGCCCTTGATGCGGTAACGCGAGGTGCAGAAGGCAAGCGGAATACCAAGCAGGCAGGCACCCAACATGCCGAGCACGCCGATCACAAGTGTGTTCCACAATGCCACGGTATAAAAACGCCGCGTCAGCACCTGAACATAGTTGCCGAAACCGAAATCACCCGTCTTGGCGTCGAAGAAGCTGATGAAGAACACGCTGAAAATCGGCAGGATCAAGAAGATCGCCAATATGACAACGGCAAATGCCGTCACGCTGGTCCAGAAGCCCGGCAGTCTCAGGCGGAAGCCGCCCGTGGTAGCGGTCGCGGTCATATCCGTCATGACAGGCGCTCCCCAGTAACGCCCTCACCGAAGAGCTTGGTATCGCCCGCAGCCCAGGAGAAAACCGTTTTCTGGCCGGGCTGAAGGGCGATGATATCGGGCGACGGCTTGGTGATCGCCTCGATTTCCTCTCCCGACGACAGCACCGCAGCAACATTCATCTCGCGGCCGGTGAAGCTGACCTGCCTTATGGTGACAGGCAGTTCGATGCGGCGTTTATCTTCGGTCGCGGGCGAGCCAACGGTAATCGCTTCGGGACGGATGGCGGCAACGACCGTTCGTTGCGGCGCAATGGCGTCGACCTGCGGCAGCCCCACACTGTGCCCGGAAATGGATATCTGCCCACCCGAACGATCCAGCGTCAGGAAGTTGTTTGCCCCCACGAAGGAGGCGACGAAACGGTTGGCGGGGTTGTTATAGACTTCCCAGGGCGCTGCGGCCTGCTGGATGACGCCGCCATACATCACGCAGACCAGATCGGACATGGCAAGCGCCTCCTCCTGATCGTGGGTCACATAAACCGTGGTAATGTTCATGGCCTGCTGGATTTCGCGCAGCTCGCGCCGCAGATCCACGCGCAGTTTCGCATCGAGGTTGGATAGGGGCTCGTCCATCAACAGCACTTTCGGATTGATGACGAGCGCACGCGCCAGGCCGACACGCTGCTGCTGACCGCCGGATAATTCATGCGGCATGCGCTTGGCGTAGGGAGCGAGCTGCACGATGTCGAGAATCTTGCCGACCCGTTCGCGAATCTCGGTGGAAGATGCCTTGCGCTGCTTCAAACCGAAGGCGATGTTGTCGAATACGGAAATATGCGGGAAGACCGCATAATCCTGAAAGACCATGCCGACATCGCGCTTATGCGCAGGCACATGTTCGATCGCCTGTCTTTCGATGCTGATACTGCCGCTATCCTGCTGGTGAAACCCGGCGATCGTGCGCAGGAGGGTCGTCTTGCCGCATCCGCTCGGACCGAGAAGCGTAAAGAACGATCCCGAGGGGATGGAGATATTGATGTCGGAAAGGGCAACGACATCCCGGTAACTCTTCTTGATGCTGGTGATTTCCACGGCGGCCATGTGCTGCTCCATGACAGATCCTGCACGGCCCGTGACCACGCTGGACAAAACGAAAGCGAATTGTGAATGGGATAAAGGGGGACGGCCGCTTCCGCGCCGTCCCCGGCAATTATCTTACTGAACGTCGAGCAATGTCTCGTTCCACTTTTCCATCAGGCGCGCGCGATTGTCCGCAGCCCATTTGAAATCGTATTTCGCGTCTGGAACATCGGAAAGCGGAACGAGTGCCGGATTGGCGGGGACATCGGTTCGAACCGAGCGACGACCCGCCTTCACCACGATTTCCTGCGCTTCCTTGGAGACGATGAAATCGATGAAGGCCTTGCCATTGCCGGCATTCGGCGCTCCCTTCACGAGCGCCATGCCGTCAGGCGCGATTGCCGTACCCTCTTTCGGATAAACGATTTCGACCGGCGCGCTGCCGAGCTTGTAGCGCAGCGCGGCATCTTCAAGCGTAATGCCAACGGCCTGTTCACCATCGTTGACGAAACGCGGCACCGCGCCTGAAGAGGTGGAAAGAACCGAGTTGCCGAGAATGCCGGTATAAATTTCCCAGCCTTTTTCCTCGCTGTCGAAATCCTGCAATACCGTCGCCATCTGAATATAGGCCGAGCCGGACTGGTCGGCGCGGGCCGACGAAATCAGGCCCTTATATTCCGGCTTTGCGAGATCGGCCCAGGACGTCGGAACGGGAGCGCCTTTCAGGGCCTCCTTATTGACGATAAAGGCCGTGACGACAGCCGTGAAAGGCACCCAGTTCGCGCTCGGTGAGAAGGCAGGGTTGATCGACGCAGCCTCAACCGGCTTGTATGGCTCGAAAAGGTCGGCGGAGAAATCGATGACCGTCCCGTCGACGCTCCAGATCACATCGCCCGCCGCCTTGCCGCTTTCCGCCTTGATGCGGTTCATCAGCTCGCCGGACCCGGCTTTGACAAGCTCGACCTTGGTGCCGGTTTTCTTTTCGAACATGGGCAGCAACTCGTCCATAAGCTGCTGCGGGGCGGCGGAATAGACCACGACGGTACCTTCGGCATGAGCGAAAGCCGCGCTGGCGAGGAAAGTGGCGCCGGCAAAAAGGCGCGCGAAAATAGTGCATGATTTACGCATAAGGGGGCTCCGTTTTTTTTGTTCCCTGACAGACCGGCCCTGCGACATGATTTCTTTTTGATTTTGCCTGTCGCCACCCGCTGCCTATTATTTATTTTCTTTACGTAAATTAATTAGTCAAGCCGGAATTTATTTTGAGTGCGAAAATAAAATATCCAATTGAAAAAACACAATTTTTTATGATTCTCACTCTCAGTCATCCGCTTTCGGCGGCAGGTTTTCCGGCAAAACGAGGTGTACAATCGCACGATTTGCGCTAATCATCCGGCGTAACTTCTCGCGGGGAGACTTGTTTGATCGATCTCGGCTACAATGAGCGGCGTCTGCTCGAGATTTTGCGCGGCAAGGGAGGCATGTCGCGTATCGAGCTGGCGCGGGAGATGGATGTTTCCGCACCGACCCTTACCCGCCTGACGGCCAATCTCCTGGAATCCGGCCTCATCGTCGAAGCGGAGGAGGCCCGCAATGACGGCAAACGGGGGAAACCCTCCACCGCCATCGAAATCAACCCGAACGGGCTTTTCACGCTGGGGGTCTACTTCAATCCAGACGATCTGCGTGTCTGCGTGGCCGATCTCAATGGCACGATAAGGCAGGAAATCAGATCGGAACTGGAAGGGCACAGTTTCGAGCATATTATGGAGATGGCCGAGGCCGCCGCCCGGCAAGTGCTTGAAAAAGCGAAGATAAGAAAGAAAGACGTGCTGGGTTGCGGCATCAGCTTTCCCGGCCATTTCAAGCGGGATCGCGGCCACGTCTTCCGTATCAAGCAGTTCGAAAGCTGGCGCGACATCGACGTCGACAAGGACTTCCAGCCCTATTTCGATTTCCCGGTCTTTCACGAAAATGACGGCAATACCGTCATTCTTTCCGAGCTCTATTACGGCGCAGGCCGCAATATTCGCAATTTCGCGATGATCTGGCTGACATATGGCATCGGAGGCGCTCTGGTGGTGCAGCGCCATCTCTATCGCGGCACCAATGGCAATGCCGGCGAGTTCGGCGGGCTGTTTCCGAAGTCCCATCCCCGCCCCTCGGGACAGGACCTGTGCGACACTCTGGCTGCTCAAGGCATCGGCATTCGACGCCTGAAGGACATTGACGAAAGTTATGCCGACCATCCCGCCGTGGTGTCGTGGCTGGAGCGGGCAACGGATCAGCTTCGTCTGCTTTCATTGACGGTCGCCCGCACGATGGATCCGGCAGCCATCATTTTCGGTGGGTCGCTGCCGGACTGGATTCTCGAACATATCGTGCGGCGTATCGGTTCGCTGGAAATACTCGGCGAGGATTTTTTCGTCGAGCCGCCGGAAATACGCAAATCGATCATGAGCGACCTGCCTCATCTGGGCGCCGCCAGCATACCGATCTACCGCGCCACCACGCCCAGCTATTATTCCGGGCGGGCGCTGAAAGGCTGGGCATGACATGCCATGGCCAGCAGAACTCTTTCCCCATTGGCCTCCCTGTCGATGACAGAGGAAGCCGCTACCTGGATATGCGCCGCCGGAATTCCTCCGTGCCCTGCATGATCTTGTCCAGAAGAGCCTCTATCGCCCAGAAACGCTCCTGAATATCGAACGTCACCGCACGGCTTTCGATTTCGCTTATGGTACCGAGGCGCTGGTGATAGAGCTTCGCCAGTTTGGGATAGCCCATGGGCTCCGCCATGGCGGCAAGCGCCAGATAGACCGACAGCTCGTCAGCCAGTTCCGGTTGCCGGCCGGCTTCCGTCAGCAGCCATTTGTAGAGATCGGGATGGAAATTGGTGAAGACCCCGGTGAAACCGCGCGATCCCGCTTTCATGGCGTCGAATGCAATCGCCGCATTGGCGTTGACGATGGCGAGCGGCGTATTCGCGGTGAGCGCTACACGCCGCTTGACCGTTTCAAGATCACAGGAGACATCCTTGAGGATAACGAAACGACCGCTATTGGCGCAGAAGGAAATTTCGGCATCGGTCATGAGACGGCGATAGGGCGCCGGGCATTCGTAAAGACCAAGCGGCAGGTCGGAAGGCAGACGCTCGAGAAGCCAGCCGAGATCGTCGAGAAACTTCGAACCGCCCTGCTGCCGGGCATCCAGCCTGTTGGTGACAAGCACCATGCCGTCAACACCCGTCTGCGCGATGGCATTGAGCTCTTTCTGCTGATCTTCAAGCGCCTCGCTGATATGGCCCGAGGCAATGACGGGGATGCGGCCGGCTGCGGCCTTCTTAACAAAAGCAGCCAGTTCCACGCGCTCCTCAAGGGTGAGGAACATCATCTCAGAAGACTGGCAAACGGCAAACAGCGCGTCCGATCCATTGGCGATGTACCATTCCACGAGATTGGCGACGCCCTCGAAATCTATCTTGCCGCCCCTGAAGGGGGTAATCATCACGGGAATGATGCCTTCGATACGCTTGGTCATTGTTTTCGTCCTGTCAAACATATGTGGTTCCGGCATTCCGATGCGGAAGCCTTGCCGGAGTGGATCAGAGCTGGTTGCGTGGCTGGCGGTTCGCGAGCACATCGATTACGGCCTCGGCGGTAATCCGGCCGATGGAGGTGTAGGTTTCGTAGGTTTCCGCTGCCGTATGCGGCGTGGTGACGATCTGCGGCAGGGTGAAGAGCGGATTATCGGGCAAGGCAGGCTCCATCTCATAGACATCGATCGCCGCTGCCTGAAGATGGCCGCTGACGATGGCGCCGTAAAGCGCCTTCTCATCCACAAGGGCGCCGCGCGCCGTGTTTATGAAGATCGAGCCGGGTTTCATCCGGGCAAAACGGCCGGCATCCATGAGACGGCGCGTCTCCGGCAGGCTCGGCATCATCATCACGAGAATGTCGGAAGACGAAAGCACCTCATCCATCTCGCACATCCGCACACCAAGCTTCGTTGCGGCAGCCTGGTCGGGAAACTTGTCGTAAGCGATCACCTCCACATCGAAACCGGAGAGTTTGCGCGCGATCTTGCGGGCGATGTTACCGAAACCGAGGAGACCGACGCGGCGGCCGATCAGTTCCTGCCCGACGAAACGGTCCCATGCGCCACCGCGCAAGGCATCGTGCAGATAGGGTATCCGGCGCATTGCCGAAAGGATCAGCCCAAGCGTCAGTTCGGCCACCGCATTGGCATTGCCGCCCGGCGCATTCGTCACCGCGATGCCATGCCGGTGGGCCGCATCGATATCGATATTATCGACACCGACACCAAAACGCGCGATCGCCTTCAGTCGCGGGGCAAGGTCGAAAACACGGTCGTTCCAGGTATCGACACCGGCGATAACGGCATCGACATCGCCAAGTCTTGCCGATAATTCGTCAAATGTCATCGGCCGCCCGAAGCCGTTTTCAACGACGTCGATACCTTCCGCCTCCAGCATCGCCTTGGCGTCCGCGCAATAGCGGGAATAATTCGTTGCCGTTACCAGTACGGTCTTGCTCATTGCAGTGTCTCTCGGAAAATCGGAATTAAATACGTGCACCGGCCTGATCGAACAGAACGCAGCGATCAGGATCGAAACTGACGGTCAGGATTTCGCCCGGCGCAGGCGCCATATCGCCCGGCAGGCGGCAATTCAGCCGGTTGCCGGCAATATCCAGCAAGGCGAGCGTGTCGGCCCCCAATGGTTCGATCAGTTGAACGGGACCGGAAATCGTGGCGGACAACGAAGCCCGATGGGCCGAATCCAGCGAAAGATGTTCTGGCCGCACGCCGAGTTCCGCTGCACCTTCATAGTCCCGGCGTTCGACCGAAACGGGGATGCGCGTACCATCCGGCAGGGTTGCAACACCCTTCGAAAGCTGCACGGGCAGGAAATTCATGGCCGGCGCCCCGATAAAACCGGCGACGAAACGGGTTCTCGGGTTGCGGTAAAGCTCCTGCGGCGCACCGATCTGCTGGATATGACCGTCTTTCAGCACGACGATACGATCGGCCATGGTCATGGCTTCCACCTGATCGTGGGTGACATAGATCATGGTGCTGCCGAGCCGCTGGTGAAGCTGCTTGATTTCCGCACGCAGATCGACACGCAACTGCGCGTCGAGATTGGAGAGCGGCTCATCGAAGAGAAAAACCTTCGGTCCGCGCACCATGGCGCGCCCCATCGCCACACGCTGGCGCTGGCCACCGGAAAGCTCGCGCGGGCGTCGCTTCAGCAGATGGGTAAGCTGCAGGGTGCGCGACACGTCGTCGACGCGCTGCTTCACCTGCGCCTCCGGCACACCGTTCATCCGCAGGGCAAAGCCGATGTTCTTTTCCACGGTCATATGCGGATAAAGCGCATATTCCTGAAACACCATCGCCACATCCCGCTCCCAGGGACGAAGCCTGTTGACGACCGTTCCGTCAATGGAGATCGAACCCTCCTGAAAATTCTCCAGGCCGGCAATCATGCGCAGCAGCGTCGATTTTCCGCAGCCGGAAGGGCCGACGAAGACAATGAATTCGCCATCGACAATATCAAAGGAGAGGCCATGGATGACACGGTGTGCGCCGTAAGCCTTGACGACGTTCTGAATGGAAAGAGTGGCCATGGAATTATCCTTTGACTGCCCCTGCGGACAGGCCCGCGACAAGGCGGCGCTGGACGAGCAGGGTAAGAATGAGCGGCGGAAGAGCGATCATGGTTGCGGCGGCCATCAGCGCGCCCCAGTTGGTGACGCCCTCGCCGATGAAATTGAACGACGCGACGATGGCGGTCTTGGTGTCGAAGCCGGAGAGCGCCAGAGCGAACAGGAAATAGTTCCAGGTGAAGATGAAGCAGAGAATGGATGACACCACCACGCCGGGCATGACCACCGGAAGAACGATGCGCCAGAGCACAGACAGCGGGCGGCAACCGTCCATCTGGGCGGCTTCCACCAGTTCACGCGGCATGGCGTCGAAATAGGGCAGCATCGTCCAGAGGGCGACCGGCATGGCGATGACGGCATGGGTCAGGATCAACACCGTGTAGGAACCGACAAGCCCGAGTTCGGAAAAGATGATGAACCAGGGCAGCAGGAACAGCGTGCCCGGCGCCATGCGTGAAAACAGCGCCAGTGTCGCGGGCCATGTGGTGCGGTGCCAGGAGACAGCAAAGGCCGCCGGAAATGCGAGCAGTATGCCGAGCAATGTCGCGCCCGTCGAAACGATGAGCGAATTCAGCGTATTGGACAGAAATTCCGTGCGCTCGAAAAGCTGCCGGTAATTGTCCAAGGTGGGTGTGAAAAAGAGGCTCGGCGGCAGCTTCGTCACCTCGTAACGATCCTTGAAGGACGACAGGATCATCCAGAGGATCGGGGTGATCGCGGCGATGACCAGAATGGCGGTGCTGAGGCCGCCGCGCAGTCTTTCGGCAAGGGAAGGCTGATATGCCTCGTGTTCGTGCATGAAAATTCCTCCTCGATTTACCAGGTGACGGCCTGTCGCAGCCGGGAAAAGGCGACGACGGTGACCATGACGACGGCCGCGAGCGTGATCATGCCGGCCGAGGCGTAGCCGAAACGGGAAAACTCGAAGCCCTGCTGGTAGGCGTAGATATTGAGCGTGGTCGACGCATTGCCCGGCCCGCCGCGCGTGGTGATGTAGATCACGTCGAAGAAACGCAGTAGATCGACCGAGCGCAGGATCGCGGCGGACAGGAGCGTCGGTGCAAGCAACGGCAGGGTGATGTGAACGAGCCTCTTCCAGCCGATGACGCCATCGATCTCCGCCGCCTCGAACACCTTCGTCGGCAGGGATTGAAGGCCGCCCAGAACCAGAAGTCCGATCAGCGGCGACCATTGCCATGTGTCGACGGCGGCAACCGTCAGAAGGACCCACTTGGGATCGGCGAGCCAGAGGCTCGGACCGATCCCCACCTCCCCGAGCAGCCAGTTCGCAACGCCGACGGCCGGATCGAGAATGACGATCGCCATCATGCCCACGACCACCGGCGGCATCATGAAGGGCATGACAGCCACCGTGCGAACGAGATTGCGCGCGCTACGCACCCGGTTGAGAGTGAAACCAAGCCAGGTGCCGATCACCATCTGCATGGCGAGCGCGAGTCCATAAAGCACCCATGTCAGTATGAAAGCGTTGTGAAATTCCCCGTCGGAAAGCAGCTCGAGATAATTCGCAAGACCGACGAAACGGTCGTCCATGCCGAGCGAGTTTTCGCGCAGCGAAAGCCAGATCGCATAAAGAATGGGGAAAACGATCATCAAGCCGACGAATGCCACGGCGGGCGCCATCATCCAGCGAAAGGAAAGAACGGTCTGGCCAGGGCCGGAGATGCGGGAAGGCATCGGAGCGGTCATCACACGGGGATCCCTCATGAAAATGATATTTGTGTCTGCAATTGCTTGCCCCAAGCCGCGCCAGACCGCACGCCGTGAAACTGACCGGCGGCCTGTGCAACGATTGGGGAGAGCAATATTTCCCGCCGGGGATCCGGCTCCGGACTTTGCAGCACGGAACCGGATTTCCCGGGAGGAATTCCTGGAGCCGGCGAATTATTGCAGGGCGAGCAGGGCCTTGTCCGCCTCGCAGGCGCCATCCTTGATCGTATTGTTGCCGAGCAGATAATCCTGAACCACCTTGCCGATGATCTCGCGGGTCTGCGGCACCTTGTCGGTCGGCGATGCGTAGTCGCCGGTGCCGGTTTTGCTGATCTGCCTGATGGCGTCGGCCCAGCTCTTGCGGATCGGCAATTCGTCGGTGAATTTTTTCATATCCGCACCGTCAAAGACCGAGCTGCGCGGCGGTGCGACACCGGCCTGAATGAGACGGGCCTCGATCTCCGGCGACGTTGCCCATTGCATGAACAGCCAGGTGGCCTCCTTGCGTTTGGAGAAATTCGACATCGACAGACCCCAGCCGAAGGCGACGGGCTTGGAAATGCCGGTTTCCTTGCCGGGCGGCAGCACCTTGATGGCAAGATCTTCAGCGCGGCCGGGGAATTTGACGATATTGGAGAATTCGTTGGAGGACTCATGCGTCATGGCGACCTTGCCCTGACCGAGAAGCTCGACGACCTGCGGGAAGGAATGGTTGGAAGCACCGACAGCGCCATAGGTTTTCAGAAGATCGCCATACATCTGCAGGCCGGCTATAGTCTTTTCCTGGCACAGGCCCGGCTTGGTCTTGTCCGCGGACTTGAAGTCGCCGCCAAGATTGAAGACGAAAGACGCCATCGGATAGGGTATCGCATTGCGCACGCCGCGCGCCGTCCATGCGTTGACCGACTTGTCGCATTCCGAAATTGTTTTTGCGGCGGCGGGAATGTCTTCGAGATATTGCGGTTCAGGAACGTTGCACTTGGCGAAAATATCCTTGCGCCAGTAGAACAGCGGACCTTCGACATTGATCGGCACGCCGGTCAGCTTGCCATCAAAAATCTCGTTCTTGCGCAGCCCCTCGCCGAAATCCTCGAAATTGAAATCCGGCGACGTCAGGCTCGCATCCTTCAGCAACGGGTTGAGATCGGCATACCAGCCAGCCTTGTTATAGACCGCGCCCTCACGGATTTTCAGTGAAATGAAGGCATCGACATCCGATGACCTGGCCTGCATGAGTGTCGACAGACGTGCGCGGATCGGGTCTTCGTTGAGAATCTCGACGCGGACCTTGATGCCGGTCTTTTCCGTGAATTCACTGGTCATATCCTTGATGGCATTCGGCCAGGGATGGTTCGTGAACAGAACATTTATTGTCTGGCCTTCCTGTGAGCGCCAGTTGAAATCGGCGGCTCCCGCAATCGAACCGGTAAAAACGACACATGATGCAAGGGCTGCCACTTTTGACGCCGCCGCCAGACTGTTTCTGAAAAATTTCATGTCAATCATATCCTCCCAAATCTCGGTTATTTTCCTCAATGACGTATCGCCCCCGGATGAGAATGCGGGCGCATACCTCTCCCTCCCGGTCGGCGCGGATTTGCTGCGCGACCGCATCTCCTCCCTCAAGACAGACGGAAGCTAGCAGGAAAATTTCACTGCCGCAATAGCTAACATGTTACCTTGATTGATAGTGACATTCCACCTGCGGCGCCTTTATGCATTCGCCAGCGGTTTCATTGGACGTCACGCTCTGGCGTGGCTGCCCCAAGCATAGGGAAACAGCCCGAAAGGCCCGCCAGAAGGGCGGCTACCGCGCGATCGCACGGTTTTTGGCATTGTGAATATGCTGCTCCATCGCGGCGGCGGCAGCGGCCGGATCGCGTGAGGCAATCGCATCGAGAAGGTTCAGGTGATCGTACATCGTGGGCAGGACGAGCGGAGGATTGAGCTGCGTATGCGCCTGGCGGATCAGCCGGATTTTTATAGCGTTCACACGGTAGATATTGGTGAGGATCGAATTCTGCAGGGAATCGATCATGCCGTGATGAAATCGGGAATCCAGTTCCTGCGCCCTGTCCACAAGGGCTCTGGAGACGTGATTGGCGTCCGGTTCGGCATTGCAGGCATCGATGATATCCAGATGTTCCTGCCGGATGGCCTCCAGCGTCTCATCGCTAACCAGCCTCGCAAATATCTGGACCGCCTCCTTTTCCAGAAACAGCCTGACCTGAAATGCATCCTGCACCAGATTGAGATCGACCTGGGCGATCTGCATGCCACGCTGCGGAACCGTCACCAGCAGCCCTTCGGCCTCAAGGCGCGGGATCAGCTCACGGATCGCCGCAAGCGGCAACTGGGTAAGCTCGACCAATTGCCGTTGCGAAACGAATTGTCCGGGGCGAAGCTGGCGGGAAAGAAGGTGCTCCGTGAAACTGGAATAGGCGCGGTCTCTCTGATTGACGTGCCCCTCCGCATTTCTCAGGCTACGGCCATCCTTTTTCTTTTTCTCTACCAATGAGCGAACCTCCAATGCATGTATCTAACATGTTAGTAAGGTTGCCAATGAGATTCAATCACGGCCGAAGATGAAATTCGAAAATAGGCCATTCAGGCTCGAGGGGACTGAAATGCCCGGGTGATCCGTCGCAGCACGGCGTTCGCGTGATCGCCGGTAACCGCGGAAATCATCACCACGTCCAGTTTCGAAAGCTCTGGGAGCAGGCCGTCCCTCACCTCCCGCAGACCGGCAGGCGCTACACTTCGCGCCAGCAGTGCGACGCCGATCCCGGCTTCCGCAGCCGCTCCCACCGCCGTTGCCCCGGTTCCGACGAACACCTCGCGCCAGGCGATGTCTGCCGCCTCCAGCGCCCGAAGGGCCATGGCTCGCAAATTGCAGGGCTCCGGTTGAAGCACCAGCGGCACCGGCAGGTTCGAAGGCAGATCGAAATCCGCGCTGCAATACCAGCCGAAGCTTTCCTGAAACAGCAACTCGCCATCGCGGCGGATATCGTCATGCCGCAACACGACGATCGCATCGAGCGCGCCGGCATCGTAGAGTTCAAGCAGGGTCCTGGTGCCGGCGGTGCGCAGATGAAGCGTAACGCTCGTCTCGCGCTCGCTGATCACCCGGAGTATCCGAGGCAGGTCGGCCCCGATCAAATGATGCGTGAAACCGATCGCGAGACGGGTCGGCTCCTGCCCAAAGACATCGAACGCCCGACGGCCAGCCGCGACATAAGCCCGCGCGGGCTCCAGAAAGCGTTCACCGGCGGCCGTCAAACGCACGCGGCGCGGCGTCCGTTCAACGAGACGATGCCCCAGCATGTCCTCAAGCCGGCGCAGGCGCAGCGATATCGCGGCCTGTGACGTGTTCATCACGCCTGCAACCCGTGTGAACGACTGCAATTCGGCAACGAGAAGAAAAGCCTCGACGGCCTCGGGATCCAATGAGCGCATGTTTTGCATAACAAGCTGTTATCGCTGAAATGCGCAAGCCCCTAATTCTATCGGTTTCTCGCGAGCGCTATTGCACGAAAACTCTCGATAGGAGCTTTTCGTGTCTTCACAGATTTCCTCGACCTCGCCCACGCCCGCCGCCGACCGCCGGATCTGGGCAGTCCTTGCCGTCGCCGTCGCAACGCAAACCGCCGGCTCGTTCGTATCGCAGGGGATTTACATCCTCGTGCCCTTCTGGCGGGAAGCATTCGGTATCTCCCTCGCATCCGCATCACTGGCCGTGACGGTCATGAACGGTGTGCAGATCGTGACGATGTTCACGCTCGGCCGCGCCATCGATATTCACGGCGAGCGCCGCATTGTCGGCATTGCCATGCTCGGCATGGCGCTTGCGATGGCCTGCGCGGCAGCATTCGCAAACAGCCTGCCCGCGCTGCTTTTGTGCATCGCGTTTCTGGGCGGCACCTATGCCGCTGTCCAACCGGGCGGCACGCGGGCGATCATGCGCTGGTTCCCGCCTGCCAAACGCGGCATAGCGACAGGGTTTCGGCAGGCTGCGGTTCCTTTCGGAACGATGATCGCGGCCGCCCTCCTCCCGTTCATGGCGGTTCGTTACGGATGGCATGCGGCAGCATGGCTCTGCGCCGGTGTTTCCGTCATGGGCGCCGCACTCTTCTGGGGTCTCTATCGCGAGGGAGGCGATGTGGCCGCAAAAACCGAGCGCCCGCTTCCCCTGGCAAAACTCGCCCGCGAGGTTGGGCAGAATCCGAGCTTCTGGCCCGTATTACGGCTTGGTATCGCCATGTCCGCGTTTCAATTCACCCTCACCGCACACGTCATCGGCTTCATGGCGGATGGATTGCGACTTGGCCTCTTTGCCGCATCGTCGATGTTTGCCGCAACGCAGCTTGCGGGCATTCCTGGCCGGATTTTACTGCCATGGCTCAGCGACCGCTTCCGGCCCGGCCTTCGCACGCAATCCTTCGGCCTGGTATCTGTCATAGCCGCAGGCGCGGCCGCAATCCTCGCGGCTCTGCCCATCGGCGCCCCGACGCCGATTATCCTCGTCGTGCTTGTCGTGCTGGGAATATTCGGGATCGGGTGGTTTCCGCTTTATCTTCTTCAGATCGCCGAAAGCGCACCGAAAGGTTCGATAGCGTCTACGATTGCCTTCGCTTCCACGATCTGCCTGGGTGTCATGGCAATCGGCCCCTATATATTCGGCCTTCTGGTCGATCATCTTGGCTACGGGGCAGCATGGTCCGCACTGATCGTGCCGGTGGCCGCAACAGCACTGCCCCTCGCAATCTCATCGCCGCGCCTGCCGAAAGCTCAGATCGGCTCTTCATGAAACGGGATAGGCGCGGCGGTAATCGAAGACATGAAAGTGACGGTAGCCTTCAGGAAAACCTATGCGGCTGCCGCCTCGGCACCCTGCTCGAAGTCGTGCAGGTGAAGAGCGATTTCAAAGCCCCGGCGTTTCAGCCAATGGGCAACGACCCTCGCGCGGGCGCCCAGCAGGTCATCCACCAGAATGACCCGTGCGCCGCGCACGGCAATGGTGCGATAGGCGACACCGAGAAGCTGGCCGCCTTCCGAAGAAATTGAACCTTTAAGGTGGGAGGCCGCGAATTCTTCCGGTGTTCTCACGTCGAGAAAATAGGTCGTTCGCGCCGTGTCCCGCAGCCATGTCTCGGCCGTGGCGCGATCGATGAACTGCAGCCCGTCATCGCGGGAAAATGCCTCCAGACGCGCCTTCGCAATATTTTTCGCGTCGTCGCTGGTGGACGGATATGTCTGCGAGCGCCCCGTTTCCAGCTCGAACCCGTCATCCGTCCAGCCGCGCGTGCCATCGTGCAAATAGCTGACATCGTTTTCAACACCGGCGTCGATCAAGGTCTGCGCGCCGAGGATAGCACGGGGAAGGCCCGCGCAGGAGACGACAACCCGTGTTTTGGGTGATGGCACGAGGTCGGAAAACCGCAGCAGAAGCTCGGCCCCGGGTACGCCGATGGCGCCCGGCACATGCGCCTTTTCATATTCCGCTATGGTGCGGGTGTCGATGACGACAACATCTTCGCCGGCTTCCTGCCACGCCTTCAGTTCACGGGCGAAAACCACGGGCGTGTTCTTTTCACCCCGGACCTTCTGGACAAAAGGAACGCCGGGAATATCGAATGTCGGCAGGGCGTCGACGCCGCCGTCGATCCATGCCGGAATTCCACCCCGCAGAAAATGAATATCGCTCCAGCCTCTGGCGGCCAGCCGTTCCGCCGCCTGCTCCGCGCTTCCCTTGCCATCGTCCACCAGAACGGTCCGCACGACGGGACGCGGAATGAAGCGGTCGATCTCCGCATCCAGCCTTTCAGCCGGAAGGTTGGTCGCAAACAATGGAGAAGCATACCCCACCTCTTCTGCGGGGCGAATGTCGAGAACGGCAAGTTCCCTGCCATCTGTCAGCCACTCGATGAGACGGTCTTTGGTTACGGCGTGTACGGACATTGCATATCCTCCTGACAAATTCTGGTTTTTCACATCGGGTTTCAAGCGGTCGGATCGAGCCATAGATCGCCGAAACTCCAGTTCAGCCCCTGCGCGCCGGTGACATAGTTCCGGACGCGTCTGTGCGCCACGATCTGGCTTCCCGCCGCCACAAGATCGACGGAGGCGACGTCGTCATGGATGAGATGCTGGAACCTGCTCCAGGTCACCCAGCGCTTTTTCGGATCGGGCTCGATGGCCGCCGCCTCCAGAAGCGCATCCGCCTCCGGATTGGCGTAGTTGGCCGCGTTGGAAAAGGGCAGCCCGATCTTGAAATTCCTGCTCCAATAGGCCCGCTGGATGCCGAGCGACGGATCGAAGGTGTTGGAAAGGGATTCCACCACCAGATCAAAGGCGCGGTCCGTGTAGACCGTCTTCAGATAGGTCGGCAGGTCGTATTTGCGGATTTCGACGGCGATGCCGATCTTTTCAAGCTGGCTGCGAAGGACATCGGCAAAGCCGGGCGTCAGATAGGAATTATAGGTCAACCGCACCGGAAAACGCTTGCCGTCGCCCTTGCGGGGATATCCCGCCGCATCGAGCAATTTTTCCGCTTCCCGAGGATCATAGGCATGGGCCTTGACGGACGCATCATACCAGTTCGGCAGGGCGGTGCTGACCGGGCTCGGCGAAATCTGCGCATAACCGAAGAGCGCCACATTGACGATTTCATCGAGATTGATCGCCTTCGCAATGGCCAGACGGACGTCTTTCTTGCGGAAGACTTCGTTATCGTAATTGAAAAACAGCTGCTGCTGCGGGCCCGCATAAGCATAGGTGTTCGTATCCAGAACGAGATCTGGATTCTGCTTCAATCGCTCTAGATCCGCCAGCGGCACCGGGTTGTCGCCAATATCCACTTCTCCCGTTTCCAGCGCCACCGCCCGCGCGGCCGGGTCGGTGATGATGCGCAGAATGATGCGATCGAGATAAGGTTTGCCGGCATCCCAATAGTCGGGATTTCGTTCAAAGATCAGATGGCTGCCCGGTGTCCACTCCGTCAACCTGAAAGGGCCGGTGCCAATCGCGGTCTGCAATGTCTGGCCATCGGCTGGCTTCAGCTTTTCGAAAATATGCTTGGGCACGATCGGCGATTCCGAACTCGATTGCGCGGCAATCAGAAATGGCGCCGGTTTGGACAGCACGATAATGGCGGTCAGGGGATCCGGCGTCTCCACCGCCTCGACGTTCTGATAGGTGATACGGCCGCGCGGATGGGCTTCCTTCAGGCGGAAAATCGAAAACGCGACGTCTTCCGAGGTGAAGTCCCGACCATCGTGCCATTTCACATTTGGGCGAAGTTTGAACGTGTAACGAAGATGGTCGTCCGAAACGGACCATTCCGTCGCCAGCAGCGGCTGCGGCTTCAGGTCGAAATCGAATGTCAGAAGACCTTCAACGATCTTCGGGCCGATTGCCTGTCCGGTCCCCGATGAGGTGTTGATGGCGAAAAGCGCGTTGCCGGGATCGACACGATAGAGCAGCCTGAGCGTGCCGCCGGAGACGGGCCGGCCCGCGTCGCCATTCGCTGCGAATAGCGAACCCGGCAAGGCCGTTCCTGCCGTTGCCAGAAGAAGCATCCTGTTAAACTGGCGGCGTCCTATCGTCATGAAAATCCCCGTTTGAAAACGTCGTTTCGATGACAAAAGCATCAGGGCAAATCAGGGTTTCCATAAGAAGAAAATTCTTCTTTGCCGCCAAAGAAAACATTTCTTGCAGAATTCTATTTCAGTACGCATGCAAACACGCGCGAAAATTTGTGCCGAATTATCCATTTTGCCCAAATCCTCGTTGCCTCCCTGCGGCCGATGGCGAATGAGAGGAAATCGCACTGGCGTTTCGTTTTGAATTCCCATGGAAATGTTGTTTCACTGAAAAATCGGGATTGAGTAGGACATTGCTCGGCAGATGGGTCGGCGAAGCATATCAAATGGTACACCTCACAGGCTTTCCAATCCCCGCCATGGGCCCTGCGGTCCATCACCAGCATTACGGAGTTTTTTAGCGATGACCCTGACCAGTCCGATTACAAAATTGGAAATACCGCAGCAGCGTGTTGAAGCCCGCTATGGAACGCAGGCCGATTTTTCTCCGCCTTTCTGGAACGACACCATCGACGCCTTGCTGAACCACCGCACCGCCCGCGCCTATCTGCCGAAAGCTCTGCCACAGGGCAGCCTGGAACTTCTGGTCGCAGCCGCGCAATCTGCACCGACATCGTCCAATCTTCAGGCGTGGAGCGTGGTGGCGGTTCAGGACAAGGAGCGCAAGGCACGTCTGGCGGGCTTCACGGGCGGCAATGCCCATATAAAGGATGCACCTGTTTTCCTCATCTGGCTTATCGACCTGAAGCGGCTGCGCACGGTCGCTTCAAACCAGGGAAACAAGGGCGAAGGGCTGGATTATCTGGAAAGCTTCCTGATCGGCGCCATCGATGCGGCGCTGGCAGCGCAAAATGCTGTTGCCGCAATTGATTCACTCGGCCTTGGCTCCTGCTATGTGGGCGGTATCCGCAACAGACCGGAAGACGTGTCGCGCGAACTGAACCTTCCCCCCGAGACGGTTGCCGTCTTTGGCCTGACGGTCGGCTATCCCGACCCGGCGGTGAAAACCGATGTCAAACCGCGCCTGTCGCAATCATCCATTCTGTTTCATGAAACCTATTCGGAACCGGCACGCGACGATCTCAATTCTTACGATGAAGTCTTGAAAGTGTTTCAGGAAAAACAGGGCCTGCCGCAAAACGGCTGGACGGCGCCCATCGCCCAGCGTGTGGAGAACGCCGCCGCGCTGAAGGGCCGCGCGGAACTGAGCCAGACATTGCGTCGCCTCGGTTTCGGTATCAAATAAACTCCGTCGCGGCTGGCGGTATTAAACGCAGAGGCGCCTCTGGCTCGGCAATGCGAAGCGCCGGCCAGGGCAGCGCAATCTCTCCCGAAATCGCCGATTTCGGGAACTGATTTTCTATAAAATTAGTAGATATAGAATGACCGGTCTTCCTTTACCGCTCGAAGGCCTTACGATCCGTTCCAGACTGCTTCTGAACCGCATCCCGCCACCGTCCTCAATCGCCGCCCGCACAGACCGCCGAACCAATCAATAACCGAAATCCTCCGGAAAATCCGGAGTGTAAAAGACAGGACGAGAAACGACAGATGCCACGTTACGTTATCATTGGCGCCGGCGCGGTGGGCGCGAGCCTTGCAGCGCAGTTCGCACTTTCCGGCATTGATTATGCGCTTTTCGGGCGGGGCGCCCAGATAAGCCATATCAAGCAGCACGGCCTCACCTTCCAGCGCCCCGCGGAGACGCGGCAGATCGATCTGAAGGTTTTCGACCTGACGGATCTTCCGGAATTGAAGCCGGACGATATCCTCCTGCTCACGGTGAAAGCTCAGGATGCCGTAAGCGCGCTCGCCTTCTGGTCCTGGCAAAGCGTCTCGAACGCGACGACACCGGCAGCGGCAAACCTGCCTATCGTGACTTTTCAAAACGGACTGGCGACAGAAGCGAATGCCCTGAGAACATTTGCCCGGGTCTATGGTGCAAGCATTCTGACACCGGCGCGGTTCACCGAAACCGGCAAGGTGGTGGTGGGCGGCGAGCCGCAATTGGGCATCGTGACAGTCGGACGTTTTCCGCTCGGACAGGATGACGTGACCGCGCAGGTCACGGCGGACCTCAACAGCGCGGGATATCTTGCCGAGGCAAGCGACGACATCCGCCGCTGGAAAGCAGCAAAGCTCCTTCACAACGTTCGCAACGTCCTCGAACTTTTCGACGGTCCGGCCGATCTGAACGACAGGATCAGCGCCGCTCTGGTGGATGAGGCCCGCCATGTGCTGGACGCGGCAGGCTACACCCTTGCCTCACCCTCCGAGCGAACCGTCGACATTTCGAACTGGCGGGTTGCGCCGAACAGCGGAATTCATCCGGGCCAGCAATCGACCTGGCAGAGTTTCAGGCGCGGAGCCTCGAGCGAAGTGGATTTCCTCAACGGCGAAATCGTTCTGCTGGGCCGGCTTCACGATGTTCCGACACCCTATAACGAAGCCGTTCAAACGCTTGCCGGAAAACTGGCGCATCAGGGCGGGTTTTCAAAGCCGCTGCCACTCGATGCAATCACGTCTCTCATCGCCGCCCCGGACCGGACGGCGCATGCCAATCCCGCCGCTTCTTCATGACCGGCGGCCCATAACAGTGCGACTTTTGAAACGACAGTGTGAAACGATAATGCGAGAAGCCATATCAGACCATATCCTCGCCGCCGCTGGCACGCTCTTCTATCGCGAGGGCATCCGGGCTGTCGGCATAGATCGGATCATAGAAGAAGCGAATGTTGCGAAAGCGACGCTCTACCGGCATTTCCCGTCGAAGGATCACCTCGTTGCGGCCTATCTGGAAGCGCGTCATGAGCGCGTGATCTATTCGCTTCAGAAAGTGCTGGATGCGGACATGGCTCCGAAGGAGCAGATCCGGTTGATCTTCGAGCAGCTCCACGAAAAGGCCGACAGCCCGGATTTTCGCGGCTGCGCCTTCGCTCTTGCGGTTGCGGAACATGGCGAATCCGAGCGCGTCGTGGTCGTTGCGCGTGCCCATAAGGCGAAGGTCAGGGACGTGTTTGCCGCTGTTCTGGCAAGAGCCGGCAGCACCGTGGAGATTGCCGCCGCCCATCTTTCGCTTCTCTACGAAGGGGCCTTAGCGACCGTCGCCGTCGGGCGCGATCCCAAAGCGGTGCTGATTGCGCGTGACTGCGCGCTCTCTGTCTTCGACACGGCCGCCTCCACCGATCAACCCAACTGAAAGCAGCAGACAATGACAAAGACGATCGATTATTTTTTCAGCATCGGCTCTCCATGGGCCTTCATCGGTCTTGAACCGTTTGCTGCACTGGCGAAAGAACAGGGCGCCACGATCCGCCCCCATGTCATTCCGCTGATCGAGGAAAATGGCGGCATTTATTCGCGAAACCGGCCGGAGGCCAGACGCGCCTACTGGATCAGGGATCTGAAGCGCTGGGCGGCATTGCGCGGAAAAGTGCTGAATTTCGACAATCGCGCCGCGCTCTCGGATCCCTCACCGGCCGGCCTGATGGTGGCCGCAGCCATCGAAACGGGCGAGGACTGGCTGAAGCTGGCAGTTGCGCTTCAGGAAGCCTTCTGGGTTCGCGGTGAAGACATCGGCAAGGCGGACGTCCGCCGGGCGATTGCAACGGCCGCAGGCTTTGATGCTGCAGCCCTCGATGAGCACGGCCAAAGCGATGCGGTTGCAGCATTGCAAAAGGCCAGCTTCGAAGCGGCGAGGACAGCCGGTGTGTTCGGGGTGCCGACCTATCGCTATCAGGATGAACTCTACTGGGGGCAGGACAGCCTTCCGTTCCTCGAGCGTCATCTCAGCGGAGAAAAGCTCGCCGCCTGATATCGCCGCCAGAAGGCGGAGACAGTCCTGGCGATCTGCCGGGCAAAGCGCTTCGCCTTCAATGCAGATTCCCATGGAATTTTCTTATGCCTGACCTCTCATCTCCTCTCATCCAATCGCTGCGGAACCTCCTCGGGGAACGTCTTTCAACGTCACTGACACTGCGCGAGCAGCATGGGCGCGGCGAAGCGCATCATGCAGCCGTGTTTCCCGATGCGGTCGCTTTCGCCGAAACCACGTCGGAGGTATCCGAGATCGTGCGGCTATGTGCGGCGGAGGGGGTGCCCGTCATCGCTTTCGGTGCCGGCACTTCGCTTGAGGGGCATTTGACGGCTGTCAATGGCGGGGTCTCGATCGACCTTTCGCGCATGTCGAAGATAGCCCGTATCAGCATTGACGATCTGGATTGCACGGTTGAGGCGGGCGTAACGCGGGAGCAGTTGAACACATATCTGCGCGACATGGGATTGTTCTTTCCCATCGACCCCGGCGCAAACGCCTCGATTGGCGGCATGGCCGCAACCCGCGCTTCGGGCACCAATGCCGTCCGCTACGGAACCATGCGGGAAAACGTGCTCGGGCTGACCGTGGTGCTGCCGACCGGTCAGATTATCAGAACCGGCGGCCGCGCCAGAAAATCTTCCGCCGGATATGACCTGACGCGGCTGTTCGTGGGCTCGGAAGGAACGCTGGGTATCATCACCGAAGTAACGCTGCGTCTCTACGGAATTCCGGAAACCATCTCGGCCGCACTCTGCTCTTTCGAGAGCGTCGAACAGGCGGTGGCGGCTGCCATTCAGGTCGTGCAGCTTGGCATCCCGGTCGCCCGCATGGAGCTTATGGACCGTGGCCTGATCAGGGCCGTCAACGCCTATTCCGGGCTGGACCTGAAGATCGAGGATACGTTGGCTTTCGAGTTTCATGGCTCACCCGCCGGCGTTCAGGAGCAGGTCGACATGGTATCCGCCATCGTGGAGGAACATGGCGGCAAGGATTTCGAGTGGGCCAATGCGCCTGAGGAGCGCAACCGTCTCTGGAAAGCGAGGCATAATGCGTTTTATGCCGTCGTATCGCAGAGGCCAAACGCCAAAGGCTGGTCATCGGATGTCTGTGTTCCGGTCTCGCAGCTCAGCAACTGCATATTGAAAACCCGCGAACTTCTGAAAGATTGCAGCGTACCGGCGGCTATCCTCGGCCATGTCGGCGACGGCAATTATCATGTCGTCTTCGCGGTCGATCCCGACAATGCGGAAGAACTCGGCGAAGTGGCGGCGATCAACAAGAAGATGGTGCGATACGCGCTGTCTGTCGGCGGCACCTCGACCGGCGAACATGGCGTCGGCACCGGGAAGATCGCTTATCTGCGCGAGGAACATGGCGAGGCGGTCGATCTGATGGCGCTCATCAAACATGCGATCGATCCTGCCGGTATTATGAATCCGGGGAAAATCCTGCCGAACTAGAATTGCCACTTTGCAGTCGATGATCGTGAGGCCATGCGATGAATTCCTTCAAAACTCACAGTTCCCACTGGGGGGCATTCTCCGGGCGGCTTGCAAATGGGCGACTGGAGATCGAGCCCCATCCCGGTGACCCGCATCCGTCACCGCTGCTGGGCAATCTTCCGGCGATTGCCGACAGCCCCGTTCGCATCAAACGGCCTGCCGTTCGGCGGGGCTGGCTTGAACGCGAGACCGGCCACGCGCAGCGACGCGGCGCTGACGATTTCGTCGAAGTCAGCTGGGCCGAAGCGACAAAGCTGGTCGCCGATGAGCTGAGACGGGTCTATGACCGTCATGGTCCGGGCGCAGTGTTCGGCGGCTCCTATGGCTGGTCGAGCGCCGGCCGGTTTCATCATGCGCAAAGCCAGATTCACCGCTTCTTGAATGTCCTTGGCGGATATGTCCGGTCCGTCAACACGTATAGTTCCGGCGCCGCCATGGTCATAATTCCCCATGTGCTTGGACCGTATGACAGCTTCGACCGCAAGAGCGTGACCTGGGATGCGATCGAACGCAGCAGCGAACTGGTGCTTGCCTTCGGTGGGATGGCGATCAAGAATGCCGATGTCCACGGCGGAGGGATCAGCACGCACACCGTTCGGCAGAAACTGGCCGGCGCGAGCGCTCGCGGTGCGCATTTCACATTTGTCAGCCCCCTGGCGGACGATTTTCCCGCTGATGCGGGTGCCGAGTGGCTTCCTATTATTCCCGGTACGGACGTGGCGATGATGCTCGGGCTTGCGCACGTCCTCGTCACGGAAGGGCTGCACGACCGGAGGTTTCTGGAGCGTTACACGGTCGGATATGACCGGTTCGAAAACTATCTTCTTGGCAGGGAGGACGGCCAGCACAAAAGCCCCGAATGGGCGGCCGCGATCTGTAACATCGCCCCGGAAACGATCCGCAAGCTGGCGCGCAGGATGGCCGGTTCGAGAACCCTGATCACGGTCAGTCACTCGCTTCAGCGGGCCGATTATGGCGAACAGCCGGTGTGGATGGGCATCGTCCTTGCCGCCATGCTCGGCCAGATCGGACTGGACGGCGGCGGATTTTCCTATTCCCTCGGCGCATTGGGCAATATCGGCAAGAACCTGCTCGCCGTTCCCTTGCCAACGCTGCAGCAATTCAAGAACCCCGTTCCGGACTATATTCCCTGTGCACGCATTGCCGATATGCTGCACAATCCCGGTGCCGAGTTCCATTACAACGGGCACGCGCTTCGTTATCCCGATATCCGGCTTGTCTATTGGGCGGGCGGCAATCCATTTCACCATCATCAGGATATCAACCGGCTGCGGGCCGCTTTCCGGCGTCCCGAAACGATCATCGTCCACGAATCCGCCTGGACCTCCACCGCTCGACATGCCGATATCGTGCTGCCCGCCACGACCACGCTTGAGCGTGACGACATCGGCGCTGCCGATCGCGATCCCCTGATGATCGCCATGAAGCGGCTGATCGACCCCGTCGGCGAGGCACGCGACGATTATGAGATATTCGCCGGGATTGCGCGGGAACTTGGCAGGTTCGATGCCTTTACCGAAAATCGCAGCAGCGGAGAATGGCTCGCCTTCCTGTACGAAACGACCCGTCAGGCGCTTGCGGCCGGCGGCCATGACGCACCGGACTTTGAAACCTTCTGGAAGCGGGGAGAACTGCGCCTTCCAGTCAAGCCAGACGACGGTGGCCCGGCGCGCGCTTTCCTTCAGGACCCCGGAACGAAGCCGCTGGCGACGCCGTCAGGAAAGATCGAAATCTTTTCAGAGACTGTCGAGGGCTTCGGATATGATGACTGCAAAGGTCATCCGCGCTGGTATCCACCAAGAATGGAGACGCCCGATGACGCCCACCTCCATCCCCTGCATCTCGTCTGCAATCAGCCGTATCAACGTCTGCACAGCCAGCTGGACTATGGCGATTTCAGCCGTTCGACCAAGATCAGGGATCGGGAGCCCGTCCGCATCCATCCGGCCGACGCTTCGGCCCGTGGAATATCTGACGGCGACGTCGTCAGGCTTTTTAATGCGCGCGGCAGCTGTCTCGCTGGCGCCGTCATCAGTGAAGACGTCATGCCGGGCGTGATGCAGCTTGCCACCGGCGCATGGTTCGAGCCACAGGATCCCGCGGTGGACAATGCCATCTGCATCCATGGCAATCCCAATATCCTGACCCGCGACATCGGCACTTCGAAACTGTCGCAGGGTTCCACCGGCCAGATCGCGAAGGTGGAGATTGAGCTTTTCACCGGCAACTTGCCGCCCGTCAGGGTTTTCGAAGCCATGACATTTGCGCCGCGGAACAAAGCGTCTTCGTCGCCAGACCATCATCGACCACCGGAGCGAGACGGCAATTCAAGGGCGTCTGAAACGCCAATCCAAACAGTCGGCAAAATGGCGATAAAATAATTCACTAAATCGATAGAAAAAGAATAACCAGTCTTTCTCCCTCACGCCCGGCTGCTAGTTTATGGGCAAGATAAACACGCAACGAGGGACCGCGTCATGACTGGAATATGTAGAAGCGGGCGCGCTCCTCAGCCAAGCGAACTCCCACGAGCCGCTCGCTAACCCTCGCGACGCCCAACCCGACTGCCCAATGAATTCAAGCATTCTCCCGCTCGGCTGAAAGGCCGACGCGGCAACGGTTTGACATGCCTGCTGCCAATGACGGCGGCCGCATGTGCGTCCGCAGGAGATGCCGAAATTGCAACGAAAAAACTTTGAATTTTTCAGGATCATATCATGACAAGACGTTCTTTCTCATTCTCCCTGTCGCGTCGCCGGCTGCTTTTCACGGCCTCTCTGGCCGTCTCCGCCTCGCTGTTTTTATCGACAGCGGCACCTCTGAGCGCAGTGGCTGCGGATACGCCGCGCGACGGCGGTGACATCACCTTTCTGATCGATTCACTGGGCGACACCTGGATCCCAAACAACAGCGCCATCTCCAGTTTCCAGGGCCACATCTGGGGGCATGTGACGGACAAGCTGCTTTACGTCGATGCGGAAGGTAAAGTCAGCCCATGGATCGCCGAACGCTGGGAGCAGAACGACACCGCAACGGAATTCACCCTTCACTTAAAGAGCGGGGTGACTTTCTCGGATGGCGAACCGCTTGATGCGAAGGCCGTCGTCGCCAATCTCGACATCTGGTATGCCGGCCGCAAGAGCGAGGGGATCAACCCGATCGGCCTCTTCCCCAAGACCTACGATCACGCCGAGGCGGTCGATGCCACGACGGTCAAGGTATTCTTCAAGAAGCCCACGCTCGGTTTCATTCCAACCCTTGGCTATCACGGCTCCATCCTGATCTCTCCCAAGAGCATCGCCCAGCCTGCCGGCCAGCAGGCAGACCTCAGCAAGACCGCCGGCAGCGGACCTTACGTGGTGGATTCCTGGAAAGAGGGCGACCATGTCACTCTGGTCAAGCGCAAGGACTATAATTGGGGTCCGGCCGCAGTCGGCCATACCGGACCCGCCTATCTCGATACCATCACCTACAAGCTGGTTTCGGAGCCATCCCTTCGCGTCGCCTCCGTTCAGTCCGGCCAGGCGGACGTCGCCTACAATGCCTCGCCCCAGGAGCTGAAATCGCTCAAGGAGGAAGGCTTCACCGTCGCGACCCCACGTTACCTCGGCTTCGTCAACGGCTGGGCGGTCAACACCAAGCTTCAACCCTATGATGACGTGAAGGTGCGTCAGGCGCTCCAAGCAGGCATCAACCGTCAGGAAATCATCGACACCGTCTATACGCAGGACTGGAAGCTTGCGACGTCGTTCATCCAGAGCAACGTCCCCGGCGCGACGGATCACAGCGATCTCCTCGCCTATAATCCGGACAAGGCGGAGAAGCTTCTGGACGAAGCCGGATGGGTCAAGGGCGCGGACGGCGTTCGGGTGAAAGACGGCAAGCCGCTGGAATTGACGATCCATTCCAATCCTTATCTGGCAACCTCGAAATCCGTCGATGAGCTGATTGCCCAGCAGCTCGGCAGGCTCGGATGGAAGGTCAACATCAGGGCCTATGATGTCGTAACCTACGGCGAGAAGGTCAAATTCGGCGGCGCCGCAGTTCCCGCATATGAAGTCACGCGCAGCTTCATCGACGCCGGCACCGTCGCCAGCATCCTGACCAACGCCAACAATGGCGAGAACTGGTTTGCGCTCGATGAGCGCGATGCGACGCTCAACAATCTGCGCGACAAAATCGCCGGCGCAGGTTCCGTCGAAGACCGAAAGCCGCTTCTGGACAGCCTGCAGAAATATCTGCTGGAACAGGGATACTTCATACCGCGCACGCAAATCGTTCAGCGCATTTACGTGCAGTCGCCGAAGCTGAAGGGCGAAGTCTATAACGGTGTCGCCTACGCCAGCTATTACACAGCGTTCATTGCCGAATGAGGCCAGCACCCACCGAGTAACGTCAAGGAGGTGACGGCATGAGCAATGCCTACCTAACCTACGCCGCAAAGCGGCTCGGCCAGGCGATCGTCGTCATCCTTCTGGCCTATGTCTTCACCTTCGTGGTCGTCAGCGTTTTGCCCGGCGACCCGATCACCAGCGTTCTGCGCAACCCGCAGAACGGTTTCACCGAGCAGGAGATCGCCGAAATCATTGCTGCACAGGGGCTGGACAGGCCGATCATCGTGCAGCTCTGGCACTCCCTGTCGGCATTCCTGACGGGCAACCTCGGCATTTCCATGCGCTCCAATCGACCCGTCACGACCCTGATTGCCGAGGTGCTGCCATCGACGCTGGTTTTGGCCTCCGCCGGGCTGACGGTCGCCTTGATCCTCGCCTTCGCCGTTGCCTATGGCACGCAGGTCGTACCGAAACGATATGGGCAAGGATTGCTGCGAGCCTTCCCCTCGCTGTTCCTGTCGACACCCAATTTCGTCATCGGACTGTTTCTGATCCATCTCTTCGGTTTTCAGCTCAGGCTGTTCCGGGTCATCGAGCCCGACAGCTTCTGGGCGACGCTGTTTGCAGCGATCACCATTGGCATACCGTTTTCCGCGCAGATCGCGGAAGTCCTGATCGCCAATCTCGATCATGAAGCGGAGCAGGATTACGCGGCGGTTGCCCGCAGCCGCGGCATCGGGCCGAGAAGGCTTTTCACGACACATCTGCTCAAGCCCGCCTCGCTACCGGTGGTAACCGTTATCGCCCTGACCGTGGGCGAGCTTCTGGGCAACTCGCTGATCACGGAAACCGTGTTCGGCCGTACCGGCATCGGCAGTCTCGTACAGCGCTCCGTCAGCACGCAGGACCTGCCGGTCCTGCAGGCCATCGTCTCGCTGGGAGCCGTGGTGTTCGTCGTCGTCAACCTTATCGCCGATCTTCTCTATCCGCTGCTCGATCCGCGGGTGAAAATTATCGTTGGCCGAAAACGTCGCCTGGCAACCATCGACGACACGCCGCTTGGCCTTGAAACGGGGGCCAAGCCATGAGCCTTATCTCCAGCCCGGTCTCCGGCAGCAATCCGTTCGAGAAGCTGAGAGCTCTCAACATCACTGCAACCGTCGCCCTTTCCCTCCTCGTCATCGCAATCGTCGTCGCCTGGTCGATTGCGCCGCAACTGTTCACCAGCCAGAGCCCGATCAACGGCGTTCCGGCCGACAAGCTTCTTGCGCCAAGTTTTGCGCACTGGTTCGGCACCGATCATCTGGGGCGCGATCTCTATACACGGGTCGTTTATGGCACAGCATCATCCGTATCGAGCGCCCTGGTCGCTGTCGTCATCGGCGTCTTCATCGGCGGGGTGATCGGTTTGCTCGCCGGATTTTTCGGCGGCTGGGTGGATATCGTCTTTGCGCGTTTTGTCGACGTGCTGCTGTCTATCCCGAAGTTCCTGCTCGCGGTCATCATCGTCACGGCCATCGGCTTCGAAACGATCAATGCGGCGATTGCGACAGGCATATCAGCCATCGCCTTCTTCGCCCGCGTGGCTCGCTCCGAGGTCATCAAAACCCGTCAGGCGACCTTCGTGGAGGCGTCCTTTCTGCTGGGGGGCTCGCGCCGCTACATCGTTCTGAGACACGTCCTTCCAAATGCATCCCGCTCGATGCTGCCGCTTGCCGTGCTGCAATTCGGCGAGTCCATTCTGGTGATCGCCAGCCTCGCCTTCCTCGGCTACGGCGACCCTCCGCCTTCTTCCGACTGGGGCCTGCTGATTTCAATCGGCAAGGACTACCTCAAATGGCCCTGGCTCGTTTATGCGCCCGCGTTCGTTACGATCGTGACCGTCCTCTCTGTCAACAGGATCAGCCGATGGCTTCGCAAATCGCACTGAAAACAGCGCCAATCCTTCCCGAGTTCGTGGCAGCGTCTCCACAACACGCGACGCCCCTCCTCGCGGTCGAAAATCTCGCCGTTTCCTACGGGCGGCAGGAGGTCGTCCATAATGTCGGTTTCGAAATCGGGCGTGGCGAAAGCCTTGCCCTCATCGGGGAATCCGGTTCTGGAAAATCGACAATCGCGAAAGCCGTGCTGCGGCTTCTTCCCAACGGTGCGAACGCCACGGGTCAGGTCGTTTTCGACAGGCAGAACATTCTCGCATTGCCGGAACGCCGTTTCAGGCCGTTTCGCGGCCGTGAAATCGGTTTCGTGCCGCAGGATCCGGGCAACTCTCTCAATCCCGTGAGAACAATCGGCTCGCAGGCGCTGGAGGCCGCAGCGCTGACGGAAGAGGTCAACCCTTCGATCCGCAAGACACTTATTCTCGAAACATTCGCCAAGGTGGGTCTCGACAATCCGCAACGGGTCTACGATTCCTATCCACATCAACTGTCCGGCGGGATGTTGCAACGCGTGCTGATCGCGCTCGCAATATTGCCCCGTCCTGCACTGCTGGTGGCGGACGAGCCAACTTCGGCGCTGGACGTAACGATCCAGAAGCGCATCCTTGATCTTCTCTCCCGCCTTCGGGATGAGCTGAATATCAGCCTGCTTCTCATTACCCACGACCTCGCAATAGCGGCGGAGAGGGCAGACAATCTCGTCGTGCTGAAGAACGGCGTCGTGCAGGAAGCAGGCAGGACGTCGGCCGTTTTTTCCTCCCCCTCCTCACCCTACGCCAAAAAGCTCCATGGCGACGTGCCCGCGCTCAACCCGGAGCGTTACGCCAGGTTCCGCGATCCGGGGTTCAGCCTTCTCGAGAGCGACAAATCGCCAAAGATCGCCGTCAGCGGCGTCACCAAGCGCTTCACCGTCGATGGCAAAACCCTGACGGCGGTGGACGATATTTCGTTTACGGTTCCGGCGGGCACAACCCATGCCCTCGTCGGCGAATCCGGCTCCGGCAAGACCACGACGATCCGCCTGCTGCTGGGGCTCGAAGAGCCTGAAAGCGGCACGATCACGGTTGCCGACGAGACCGTCACGAGCAAAAGCCGGGCTTCGCTCCGGTCCGTCTGGCGGCATCTTCAGCTGGTTTACCAGAACCCGTTTACGTCACTCGACCCGACATGGAAGGTGGGGCAGCTTGTGCGTGAACCACTCGACCGGTTCGAGATCGGGACGCCGAAAGAGCGCTCCGAGCGGGTACGGGAAGCTCTCGCTAATGTCGGTTTGAGCGAGCACCTCCTGGAGCGCAAACCGTCGGCCCTCTCCGGCGGGCAGCGGCAACGTGTGGCAATCGCCCGTTCGCTGGTCCTCAAACCGGATGTGATCGTGCTGGACGAACCCACATCCGCTCTCGATGTCAGCGTGCAGGCGGATATTGTCGAGGTTCTGCTGTCGCTGCAGGCCAAGCTCGGCCTGACCTATGTTTTCGTTTCGCACGACCTCGCCCTGGTCCGGCAACTTGCGCACAGCGTTTCGGTGATGCAGCGGGGACGCATCGTCGAGCATGGAGCCGTCACCGAGATTTTCGGCAATCCGAGACACGAATATACCGCGTCCCTGCTGAACTCCATCCCGTCGGGCATTGCCGGGACGGTTCGCGTTCCCGCGGTCCGGCACGCTCTGCGCAAGGAGCAACTCGCATGAATATTGCAGCAGCTTCCCGTGACCTTCCCGGGTTGTTTCGACCGAAACAGCGGCTTGGCTTCAATACGCGGGTGTCGTTCAACGACGATGACGGTCCGGCACAGGGGTTGCGGCAGGGCATAGAATTGTTCAGGCAGGCGGAAAGGCTGGGTTATCAGTCAGGCTGGGCCTATCAGCGTCACTTCGACCATTATCTTTCTTCCCCGTTACCTTTCTTTGCGGCAGTCGGCCAGCATACGCGGCACATCACACTTGGCTCCGCCGTCATCCCGATGCGTTATCAGGACCCGATCCTTTTGGCCGAAGCAGCGGGAACGACCGACCTTTTGATCGACGGACGGCTCGAACTTGCCATTTCGACTGGAGCCAACGGCGCCTTCGACGCCGTTTTCGGAACCGTCGACACCGATGCCCGGACAGAGGCAAAGCGGCGCCAGTCGCGCTTCCTCGCCGCCATTGCCGGCGATGTTCTGCACATCGTTACGGAGCGGGACACGGGCGCGCCTGCGGGAGCCGAGTTGCGGGTAACGCCACATAGCCCCACCCTTCGCAGCCGTATCCGCCAGGGCTCCGCCAGCCTCGATTCAGCGATACAGGCCGCCGAACTCGGGATCGGCCTGATTTCAGGAACCGTCCTTCACGATCAGGCCGAAGGCGAGACTTTCGGTCAGTATCAGGCGCGGATCATCGACGCCTATCGCACCCATTGGCTGCGCATCTGGAAAACGACGCCGCCGCCGGTCGCCGTTGCAGCTTCCGTTCTGGTCGGCACCACTCCGGAACTGCGAGAGAAGTACGCGGCCTACGATCTTGAGCGCCGCACGGCGGGAATTGCCGCCTCACGGCCAAAGGGTGCGCTGGCTCCTGCCGGCCAGCCGGTTGGCGCGCTGATTTCTCCTGTCTTTCAAGGCACACCGGATGCGGTCATAGAGGCGGTGTTGAGCGACCCGGGGCTGGCAGCCGCAGATGAACTCGTCCTGTTTCTGCCTCCCGCTTTCGGACTGTCCGAAAACATAAGATTGCTCACCGATCTTGCGACAACGGTTGCCCCCTCTCTTGGGTGGAAACCCGCTTCCGATCACCAAGGACCGGAACAGGCGGCAATCCAGGGTTCTAGACCGCCAGCATAGTCAGGCAATATTTTCTACATTTTCCATAGAAATAGAAAGACCTGTCTTCCTCATATGCCATGCCGGCTTTAGCTTTTACCCGACACCCAGAAACACCAAGGAGCTCCCATGGCTGCGGAATTCATCAGCGTCAGCTTTCCCAACGCGTCCAATGATCTGAACCCCATCCCGGATGCTCCGGTCGATCCGCTCTTCCTGGAACGTTATGCGCGTGCGCTGGACGATTACGGGTTCAACTACACGCTCATCCCCTATTCCTCTTCCTCATTCGATCCCTTCACACTGGGCGCGACGGTGCTTGCGCATACGAAGAACATCAAGATCATCGTCGCGCTCCGGCCCAACACCGTTTATCCGACGGTTGCCGCCAAATCCCTCGCCACGCTCGACCAGTTGAGCGGCGGGCGCGTCGTCGTCCACTTCATCGCGGGCGGCAGCGACGAGGAGCAGGCGCGTGAGGGAGATTTCCTCAACAAGGAAGAGCGTTACGAACGCCAGGAAGAATACATCCGCGTTCTCCGCCTTGCCTGGAGCTCGACCGAACCCTTCGATTTCGACGGCAAATATTACCAGTTCAAGCAGTTTCGCAGCGCCGTGCGCCCCACCAACGGCCTGATCCCGATTTCGCTCGGCGGCTCGTCGGATGCCGCCTATCGTATCGGCGGCTCGCTGTGCGACATTTTCGGCCTCTGGGGCGAACCGCTGGCTGAAACCAAGCAGCAGATCGACCGCATCTATGCCGAGGCCGCAAAAGCCGGACGAACCGATCGCCCGCGCATCTGGGTTACCTTCCGGCCAATCGTGGCTGAAACGGATGAGCTGGCCTGGGATAAGGCGCACAGGGTTCTCGACCGTCTGAACGAGAACCGCCAGAAGGGTCTTTCTCGCGCGCCGGTCAACGCAACACCACCCGCCAATATCGGCTCCCAGCGCCTGCTCGACATCGCCAAACGTGGCGATGTCCATGACCGCGCACTGTGGTATCCGACGGTCACCGCGACCAATGCAAGCGGCGCAACAACCGCTCTGGTCGGATCGCCGCGCACCATCGCCGACTCCATTCTCGACTATATCGATCTCGGCGCCGATCTGATTTCGATCCGTGGATACGACAATTATAACGATGCCGTCGACTACGGGCGATACATCCTGCCCCTCGTCCGCGAGGGCATTCGTGAGCGCGAAGAGGCAAAGAAGAAGGCAGCCGCCTGATCACGGCGGTCCGGCCACGCCGTCGGACCCATCCACCTCTTCTTACAGGACAGGGATCATCCACGCCCGCAACGGATGATCCCGCCCGCCGACCTTCAGAAAGCCGTTACCGCATGTCCTACGATCCCACCGCACTTGACGCCGCCGTGCGCGCCGTTTCCGAAGCCGCACCGGATGCGGATCAGACCGGTCAGTTTCCCTGGACCGGTATTCGCGCCGTTCATCAGGCTGGACTTCTCGAGAGCACCGTGGCCACGCGTTACGGCGGCCCGGGAGGAACCTTGAGTACCGCAGCCCATATTCTGGCGGCGTTGGGACGCGGCGATCCCTCTGTGGCGCTCATCAGCGCGATGACGATCTTCACGCATCTGGGACAGGCAGCAAAGGACCATTGGCCCGACGGGCTTTACAGGGACCTTCTTTCCAGGGCCAAACACCAGCCACTGCTGCTGAACGCCGCCCGTGTGGAGCCCGAGCTGGGCTCGCCGGCCCGTGGCGGATTGCCGGCCACGCGTGCGCACCGGACGGCGAATGGCTGGTCGATCACGGGCCGCAAGCGCTTCGTGACGGGCGCGCACGGCCTCACGCACTTCCTCGTCTGGGCGCACACCGACGAGGCTCAGGCTCGCGTCGGCACCTTCGTCGTGCCCAATGGCCTGCCCGGCATCAGGATCATAGAGAACTGGAAGAGCCTCGGAATGCGGGCGACCGGTTCGCACGACGTCGAATATACCGAGGTTGAAATCCCGGCAGAAAATGTGCTGGAACTCGTTGATCCTTCCGTTGCCCAGCAGGATAATCGCGGCCACGCGGCGATGACGCTTGCGCTGACCGCAATCTATCTGGGCGCGGCTGAGGCCGCTCAGGAAGCGTTCATTCGCTTCGCGCATGAACGCGTGCCCGCCAATCTGGGCCATGCCATTGCGCGGACAGAACGTTTTGTCACGCTTTCGGGCGAGATCGACCTTTTGGTCTCCGGCGCCCGGCAGATCATCTTTGGCGCGCTCGCAAACCATATCGGCGATGCGGAACACCTGATAAGGGCCCGGCTTCTCGCCGGCCGGCAAATCCGCGACGCCGTCCAGATAGCCGTTCGCGGCATCGGCAATCCCGGCCTCAACGCCGATCTCGGCCTCGAGCGGCATTTCCGCGATATCCAGTCGGTTCTCGTCCATGCTCCCCAGGAGGACACCTCGGTCGCCATTCTCGGACGCGCCGCCTTTGACCGCTGGAAAACGAGCGAGAATGACCGGTCGGCACCCAACCTGTCGATCCTGAAGACGGCTTGAAACGCGGTGACAAACCGCCTTTCATTCAGATCACGACGTCCAGCATATCGTTGCTTTTAGCCTCCATGGCGAATGGCGGGTTGAGATGCAGTCCGGCAAAGGGTATCAGGTGCCACTCCCAGGCGGATCTTCCGCAAGCAACAAGGCGCATCCTGACATGATCCCGGACTTCCTCGTCACCCATTCCGGTGGCTTCCATGCCGACGAACTGCTGTCGAGCGTCGTGCTCACCCGGCTTTTCCCGCAGGCACGCCTGATCCGCAGCAGGGCGCCCGAATGGATCGCACCCGGCGCAGACCGCATCGTCTATGACGTCGGCGGTGTTTATGACGCGGCGAAGGGCGCCTTCGATCACCACCAGCGCGGTGCACCGTTGCGGGAAGACGGTCAGCCCTATAGTTCGTTCGGACTGATCTGGAAGCATTTCGGCCGCGATTATCTTGCCGCCTTCGGCGTTCCTGAAGACCATATCGAAACCGTTCACGCCTCTTTCGATGCCAGCTTCGTGCTGCCGGTCGATCTGGTCGACAATGGCGCGCTCAGCCCCTCCACCGCGGGGGCACTCGCCGGGCTGACCCTGCCAGTCCTGCTGGAAACTCTGAAACCTGTTTTCGACGAGACAGATCCCGAAGCGGACAATCGCAGTTTCCACGCGGCGCTGGCCATCGCCCGCAGCTTCGTGGAGGCAAAGATTGCCAACAGCGCCGCGAAATTACGGGCTGAAGCGCTCGTGAGCCGGGCTATCGTGGATGCCGGCGAGGGACATATTCTGGAACTGCCGATGGGAATGCCGTTTCGGCCCGCCATCAAGAAGGCGGGTGCCGACCATTTGCTCTTCGTCGTTCATCCACGCAACAACGACTGGTGCCTGACCGGCATCCGCTGCGCGGATGAAGGCTTTGAGCTGCGAGCGGATCTGCCGGCGGCCTGGGCCGGCCTGACGGACAAAGATCTGGAAGCTGTTTGCGGCGTCGAAGGCGCGAGCTTCTGCCACAACGGCAGATTTGTCGCAGCGGCCAGAACCCGCGATGCCGCACTCGCCATGGCGGAGCTGGCGGTAAAAGAGGCGACCGCAGCCAAACAGTGACATGGTAGCCGACCGTGCAACCACGCCTTTGGGCCGGCAGCGGGAGGCGAAATTAAGCCCGGATGCGGGTTTTGATCTTGCCCATACCCAGTTCTCGGTACGTCTCAGGAAATTCGCCGGCGCGCGCCCTTGAGCGTCAGGCAGCCATGGTTATCCTGCCCGAATTATGGCGGTCACACACGTATTGAGGAGTACGCGGCCGCTTTCGGGGAGGATATCATGAAGTTTCTGTTGGCCGTTTCGCGCGCCATCGATGCCGCCAATGCAGCCATTGGCAAAGGCATTTCCTGGCTGCTTCTCGCGGCTATTTTCATCAGCGCCATCAATGCCGTCATGCGCAAGGCGTTTTCGATGAGCTCCAACGCCTGGCTTGAATCGCAGTGGTATTTGTTTTCCGCCGTGTTTCTGATCGCCGCCGCCTACACGCTTCTTAACAACGAGCATGTGAAGGTCGATCTGGTCTACGGAAATCTTCCGCGCAAAGGGCAGCTGTGGGTCGACATTCTCGGGACCATTTTCTTTCTCATGCCCTTCTGCCTCATCACGGTCTATCTCTCCTGGCCGGTGTTTCTGCAGAAACTTGCTTCTGGTGAGGTTTCAAACAACACGGGCGGCCTCATTCAATGGCCCGTCTGGGCGCTGATACCGATTGGCTTCAGCCTTCTCGCCATTCAGGGCGTTTCGGAACTCATCAAGCGTGTCGCGATCCTGCGCGGCGATATCCCCGATCCCGTTGCAGAGGCTGACGCCGCGGCGGCAATGCTCTGATCGAAGGAAAAAACAATAATGGCATTCATTGCGGAAAATCTCGCGCCCATCATGTTTGCGGCGCTCATCATCGTGCTGTTGCTCGGCTATCCCGTGGCCTTCGCGCTAGCCTTTGTCGGCTTCTTTTTCGGCTTCATCGGGATAGAACTCGGCCTGCTGCCAGCGACGCTGTTCCAGGCCATTCCCGATCGCATATTCGGCCAGATGTCGAACGAAACGCTGCTCGCGATACCGTTCTTTACCTTCATGGGGCTCATTCTTGAAAAGAGCGGCATGGCGGAGGATTTGCTGGACACGATCGGCCAGCTGTTTGGACCGGTCCGCGGCGGCATCGCGTTTGCCGTCATCTTCGTCGGGGCAATTCTGGCCGCCACCACCGGCGTCGTCGCCGCCTCAGTTATCTCGATGGGCCTCATCTCGCTTCCCATCATGTTGCGCTATGGCTATGACCGCAAGGTCGCCGCCGGCACGATCGCGGCGTCCGGCACGCTGGCGCAGATCATCCCGCCCAGCCTCGTATTGATCGTGCTGGCCGACCAGCTCGGCCGCTCGGTGGGCGACATGTACAAGGGCGCGCTCGTTCCGGGTCTCATGCTCGTGGCGGCCTATGCGCTTTATATCATCGTGACCTCGATCATCAGCCCCACGAAAGTTCCGGCCCTGCCGCTGGAGGCGCGGACCCTGCGCGGCACCAAGCTGCTGCTCAAGGTCATCACCTCGCTGGTGCCGCCGCTCGTATTGATATTCCTCGTGCTCGGCACGATCTTCCTCGGGATCGCCACTCCCACGGAAGGCGGGGCCATGGGTGCCGTCGGGGCGCTTGCCCTTGCGCTTGCCAACCGCAAGCTCAATTTCGGCCTGATCCAGCAATCGCTCCACGCCACGGCAAAGCTGTCGTCCTTCGTGCTGCTCATCCTGCTCGGCGCGCGCGTATTTTCCCTGACCTTCTATGGCGTGAACGGCCACGTCTGGGTCGAGCATCTGATGACATCGATCCCGGGCGGCGAGATCGGCTTCCTGATCGTCGCCAACCTGCTGGTCTTTTTCCTGGCCTTCTTCCTCGATTATTTCGAGCTGGCCTTCATCATCATCCCGCTGCTGGCGCCGGTCGCCGATGCGCTTGGCATCGACCTGATCTGGTTTGGCGTGATGCTGGCGGTCAACATGCAGACGTCGTTCATGCACCCGCCCTTCGGTTTCTCGCTGTTCTTCCTGCGGTCCGTCGCACCGACGCGCGCCTATAAGGACCGGATCACGGGACAGACCATCCAGCCGGTCACCTCGTCCCAGATATATCTGGGCGCCATCCCCTATCTGTTCATTCAGCTGACGATGGTCGTCATCATCATCGCCTTCCCCGGCATCGTGATGCACTACAAGTCAGGCGCCAAGCAGGTCGATCCTTCCGCCGTCCATATCAATGTACCGATGCCCGGCGCAGGCACGGACGCCGATCCCTTCGCCAATCCTTTCCTGGCGCCTGGCAACAGCGCACCGAGCTTCGGAAAGCCGGCCACCCCCTGACACTCGGCCGGGCGCAAAAGCGCCCGCCGCAACAAAATCGCTGACGTTCAATAGGAGGAGGTAATCTATGAAGGTCAACCCAGGTCGCAGACAACTCTTGTCGGGCGGCGTACTTGCAGGGGCGGCTGCGGCTGCTTCGGCACTTGCGACACCCGCCATAGCCCAGTCTTTGCCAACCGTTCGCTGGCGTCTCACGTCCGGCTTCCCGAACAATCTGGACACGATCTATGGCGGCGCCGTCGTCATGGCCAATGCATTGAAGGCCATTACGGGCGGCAAGTTCGAAATTCAGGTCTTCCAGGCGGGTGAAATCGTTCCCGGCGCGCAGGCCATCGACGCCGTAAAAGCCAATACCGTCGAGATTTCCCATACCTGCGGCTACTATTTCACCGGGAAAGATCCGACATTCGCCATCGGTTCGACCATCCCCTTCGGCCTGAACGCCCGCCAGCAGAACGCATGGCTCTACCACGGCGGCGGCAACGAGGCTTACAACGAATTCCTTTCCGACTACGGCGTCATCGGCATTCCCGGTGGAGCGACGGGCGCCCAGATGGGCGGATGGTATCGCAAGGAGATCAAGAGCATCGAGGATATCAAGGGCCTCAAGATGCGTATTGCCGGCGTCGCCGGACAGGTGCTCGCCAAGCTTGGCGCGGTGCCGCAGCAGCTTCCGGGTGGCGACATCTATCCGGCGCTGGAGCGGGGCACCATTGATGCCGCGGAGTGGGTCGGTCCCTATGACGACGAAAAGCTCGGCTTCTACCAGATCGCGCCTTATTACTATTATCCCGCGTTCTGGGAAGGTGGGCTGACGATCCACTTCTTCGTCAACAAGGACCAATATGCAGCACTGCCTGATGAATACAAGGCAGCGCTCGACACCGCCTGCAAGGCCGCCAACATCAACATGCAGGCGCTGTACGACGTCAAGAACAAGGATGCGATCCGCTCGCTGGTTTCCAAGGGCACGCAGCTTCGCCCGCTGCCCCGCGATGTGCTCGACGCCGCCTACAAGGCGACCTTCGAGCTTTATGACGAGTACACCCAGAAGCATCCCGCATGGGCCAAGATCTATCCGGGCTGGAAGAAATTCCGCGACGAGAGCTTCGAATGGTTCCGCGTCGCCGAATATACCTATGACAGCTACGGCTATGCCATGCAGACGGCCGGCAAATAAGCCGACATAGACTTTACCGAGGCCCCTGGATGGCGACATTCCGGGGCCTCAAGCCCTTAGCGGCTATTCTTTGATAAGCCCGTTATCGATCGCATAGCGGATGAGACCGGCGGTCGTCGCTATATCCAGTTTCCTCTTGATATTCTTGCGGTGGGTTTCCATCGTGCGCTCGGCGATGTCGAGCGCCAGGGCAGCATCGCGATTGCTCTTTCCGCGCGCGATCAGCAGCAGAACCTCCTGCTCGCGTGTCGTCAGCGCCTTCAGCCTGCCGGAAGACCCCTCCATCAGCACATCGCGAACGCCAGAGGAAAAATAGGTGCCGCCGGCAGCCACGGTTTCGATTGCGGCGACTATTTCTTCGGTCGCCACATCCTTCAGAATGTAACCGGCCGCGCCATACATGACCGAGGTCGATATATATTCCCGGCTGTCATGCATCGACAGCATCAGCACCCGGGCGGAAAGCTGCTTTTCCTTGAACAGCTCCAGGGCATCGATGCCATTGATCTGCGGCATGTTGATATCCATCAGCACCACATCGGGCCGCGTGGCGACAGCCGCGTCGATACCGGCCATGGCGGACACCGCGGTTCCAACGACTTCGAGATGCTCGTAAGTCTCGAGAACGGCCCTCAACCCATCCAGAACCAGAGGATGGTTGTCGATCAACAACACACGGATCGGATGAACGGTCACTCGGCGGCCTCCTGTAAGCCGCTATTGCGATCCTTCATGGCGGTGATGGGCAACACCGCCCGCAGAACGGTTCCCCTGGCGGAGCTTTCGACATCCAGCCTGCCCCCGAAATGCGTCATGCGTTCCTGCATGTTTCTCAAACCGAGCCCCTTGCTTGCAGGCATCCCGTTTTCTGTCCGAACGGCCGGAAAGCCGCGGCCATTGTCGCTGACATCCATCTGGACCCGTTCATCGCGACTGGAGAACCGGATGGCGACCTGCGTCGCGCCGGCATGGCGCTCGATATTGGTCAGCGCCTCCTGTGCGACACGGTAAAGCGCAACCCGTGCCTCCGGGACAAGCATATGCTTGAAGGCCACGGATTCAAGCGTCGCCGCAATTCCCGTGCGTTCGGAAAAACTCGAGATCAGGGATTCCAGAGCCGCCGTCAGCCCCAGATCGTCGAGAACACGCGGGCGAAGATCGTGGGAGATGCGGCGGACTTCCTTGATCGCTTCGTTCAGCGCAATGGCGCCTTTGCCGATTGCCTCGACAGCGCCGACATTATCCGGCGTGACCTTGCGCCGCGCGAGATCGATCGCAAAACGCACGCCGACGAGATTCTGGGAAATGCCGTCATGCAGCTCCCGGGCAATGCGCAGACGCTCCTCCTCCTGGGTATCGATGATCCTTTGCATCAATTCCTTGAGCCGGCCATCCGCCAGCCGCTGCTGGCGCAGATTGAGCAGCATGCAGGTGGCAAACACCAGCAATACGGCGGGAACCGCAAACAGGGCGACGATCAGGAAGTTCCAGGTGATCGAATGCCGCAACTCCTCCTTCGCCGCCGCCGTCGTCGCAAAAACGTCGTCGAGGTAAACGCCGGTACCGATCATCCAGCGCCATTTGTCGAGGCCGGCCGCAAAGGAAAGCTTGTCGGCCATTTTTTTGGTGGAAGGCTTTTCCCACTTGTACTGGACCAGCCCTCCCCCCTTTTTCGCCTCGACGATCAGATCGTAGATCACCCGGTTGCCATCGGGATCGTGGAGATCAAGCCAGTTGTTCCCCGGTCGGAAATTCTGCCGCGGATGGACCACGTTCAGCCCGTCATAGTCATAGACGAAGAAATAGCCGTCAGTACCATAGTCAAGGCCGGTCAGGATGCGCTTGACCTCTTCCTTCGCGGCCTCGTCATCAGGTCCTGCCCTGTCATAAACCGAGCGGATCGCCGAAAGGGCAAGATTGGTGAGGTTGAGGAGTTCAGCCTCCTTTGCAGCGAGCATGTTGCGTTCGAACGCATCGATGCTCGTGCGCGCCAGCGTCATGGACTGCCACGTAATCAGCGCTGTGATGACGATAATCGCAAGAACGAGAGGCCCGATGGCCAATGCGAGAATCTGGCTCCTGAGTTTCATGCGCCCCCCAACACATTCATCTTGCACACTTCACAACACTTAATGCCGCAAATCGGCGACGTTGGAAAGCGAGCAGCGCGGCGCGCGCCGTGCGTGACCCTATCCAGGTTTGTAAGCTGAGGGCAGCCTTCAATCATTTCTGTGGCGCGTGGGGTAAGCCGCGTTCCCCTTTTCGTCAGGCCTGATCCAGAGCAAGGGTCAGATCGGCGACAAGATCGTCGGGGTGTTCGATGCCGATTGACAGCCGGATCGTGGAATCCAGCACACCGATGCGCTGGCGGACATCGGCAGGAACTCCCGAATGCGTCATCGTTGCGGGGTGAGATGCAAGAGACTCCGTGCCGCCGAGACTTACCGCGAGTTTGAATATGTTGAGCGCATTGAGGAATTTGAAAGATGCGGCCTGCCCGCCGACTATGTCGAACGAGAAGGTCGATCCCGCGCCGGTGCATTGGGCGGCGAACACCCTGCCAACCGCGGATGCCGGATCGCTGAACGGCAGGTAATGGATTTTCTCGACCTTGGGATGCGCATTCAGGAATTCCGCCACGACCCTGGCGTTGCTGTCCGCCCGCTCCATCCGGATCTGCAGCGTCTCAAGGGAACGTCCGAGCATCCAGCAAGAATGCGGATCGAGCTGCGTGCCGATTGCTCCACGCAACGCCTTCACCTGTTTCATGACATCCTTCCGGCCGAGCGCTGCCCCGGCAATGAGGTCGGAATGCCCGCCAACATACTTCGTCAGCGAATAGAGCGAGATGTCCGCACCGTATTCGATGGGCCGCTGGAACACCGGGCCGAGAAGCGTATTATCGCAGGCGATGATCGGCCTGTGCCCCTGCCTTTCGCCGATCACGTCGGCGACCCGGCTCATCATCGAAATATCGACAATGCTGTTTGTCGGATTGGCGGGGGTCTCGATGAGGATGACGGAGACCCTGCCTTTCGCCATCGCCTCTTCTGCCGCAGCCATCACCGAGGTCTCGCTGACACCATCGGCGAACCCCACTGCCGAGACGCCGAAATTATGGAAGGTCTTGGCCAGCAGCGTCTCCGTGCCGCCATACAGCGGCTGGGAATGCAGCACGGTGTCACCGGGCCGGACAAAGGCGAAAAGCGTCGTCGAAATGGCGGACATGCCCGAGGAGAACAGCGCACAGCTCTCCGTGCGCTCATAAACCGCAAGACGATCCTCGACGATCTCGCTATTCGGATGGTTAAAGCGCGAATAGACGAGGCCCGCGCCCCTGCCCTCAGGCGGCTCTTTACGGCCGGAGACGTAGTCGAAGAAATCGCGCCCGTCTTCCGCCGATTTGAAAACGAAGGTCGATGTCAGGAACACGGGAGGCTTTACGGCGCCCTCCGACAATTCCGGATCATAACCGTAATTGAGCATCTGGGTTTCAGGATGGAGAGCGTGGTTACCGATATGGGTTTTGGACGGATGCGGCGCGGTCATTTCCGATGATCCCTCAGCTGGCGTTGAACTACCTGCAGGTTACACGCAGTGAAACCAAAATACCTTGCATTCTGAAGCGTCGAGTTGTCTCATGAAGCAATATATTGCGGAGAACGGTCATTTATGTCGCAAAAAATTGCAGACCCGATCGACAGGCGGATACTCAAGGAATTGTCTGCCGATGCGCGGATCACGAACAACGAACTTGCCGAGCGGGTCGGACTGTCGGCATCGGCGTGCCTGCGGCGGCTTCGACGCCTGGAGGAGATGGGCGCCATCAAAGGGTACTCCGCGATCATCAATCCGGCAATCGAGGGATGGACCATGACCGCCCTTGCGTCCGTCCGCCTAAGCCGCCAGCACGATGACGAAATCCGGATGTTCGAGGCGGCCGTGCTTGACTGGGACGAGGTTCTCGAATGCCATCTGGTCACGGGTCCGAGAGACTACATGCTCAAGGTCATGTGCGGTGGGCTGGAGGATTACGAGCGTTTCATCAAGGACAAGATTGCAAAGCTGAAATGCGTCGAGACCATCGAGACCAGCTTCGTCATGAACACGATCAAGGCGCGGCGCATCTGAGCGTCGCGGCCACGGCGGCAATCCGCTTTCTCATCCGGCCCGCCGCCCATCGGCGCTAATCGTTCCCGATTGCTTCAAGCCAGATGCTGACGGCGACCGCTCCCGCATCGGGATGTCCTATAGCCCGCTCGCCAAGATAGCTCGCGCGCCCGAGCCGCGGCCTCATCGACGCCGTCGCCTCGGCGCCTGCAATGCCTGCCGCCGAGGCGGATCGCCAGGCCTCGTCGGCCGAAGCTCCGGCTGCGAGCTTGTCCCAGAACGTCTCTGCCGCCGGATGAAGCGCATCTATCATCGTACGGTCCCCCGGTTTCGCGCCACCGAGTTCCGAGACGGCAAGAACGGCAGCCACGAACGCCTCCGCCATCTGTTGGGCCGTCGGCTTTTCGATCCCGGCAAGATGGCGCGAAGCGCGCATCAGGCCCGTGGCGTAAAAAGGGCCGGAGCTTCCGCCGATTGCCTTCCGCATCGCATTTGCCATCGCCATCAAGCCACCGGACACATCTGCGAAGCTCTCCCCGGGCAGCGCCAATATTGCTTCGGCGCCTCGCACCATGCTTGTTCCAAGGTCACCGTCGCCCGTAACACTGTCCAACTGCGTCAGTATGGGCTCTGCGGCGATCAAGGCTCGGGCGACCCGCTCCGCGGCGGAACGCAGTCGCTCACCGGCGGCTGTTATCCTGATTTCCGCAGTCACGCTCCTCTCGACACCTGCCGAAGGCAAGGCGCGGTTGCGGTTCACCGCACCGCCGCGCGGCCATGCACCGGCGTCTGTTGGCGCATCCATGAGGTTGAGCATTGCGTCGTCCACATGCATGACCGACAGGGAAAAGCCGGGCATGTCGAGGGCAGAGAGGAAGGTACCCGCCCATGCCCGTTCGACCACGACGCCCTTTGCTTCCAGGCGTGTGACGGCGGATCGCGCCACGACCGCAAGTTCCATTGGCGGCGTCGATCCCAGTCCGTTGACCAGAAGCGCAACCCGGTCTCCGCTCTTCAGCCTGCCATCGGCTTCGATCGTCTCGAGGACCAGATTCACGAGCTCGTCCGCCGATGCGATGGACATCCGCCGGACGCCCTGCTCGCCATGGATGCCGAGCCCGACTTCGATCTCAGCGTCGCCAAGGACGAAGCCCGGCCTGCCGACGGCAGGGAGCGTGCAGGACCCCAGCGATATTCCCATGGAGGACAATTTCCCAGTGGCTTCTCGCGCGATGCGGGCAACCTCTTGAAGGGGAAGTCCCTGCTCTGCAGCCGCGCCGGCGAGCTTGTGAACAAGCACTGTGCCTGCAATACCCCGGCGGCGATCGTCGGGAACTGTGTCCTTCAAGGCGACATCATCGGCAACGACCACGATCTCGACCGGAATTCCTTCAGCCCGTGCCAGCTCGGCCGCCAATCCGAAATTCAGCCGATCGCCCGTGTAGTTCTTGACGATAACCAGAGCACCGGCGGGTCCGGCCGCAGCCCTGATGCCGGCAAGAACCGCATCGGTGCTTGGCGAGGTGAAGACATCGCCTGCCACCGCAACGGTGAGCATGCCCGCGCCGACATAACCCGCATGCGCTGGCTCATGGCCACTGCCTCCACCCGACAGCACCGCCACCCTGCGCTTTTCCGGAGCCAGAAGGCCAGACCGGATAACGACATTCTCATCCGCAAGCAGGACCGTCGCGGGGCTGAGGGCCACCACGCCTTCGAGCATGTCCCGCACAACGGTGGCTGGATCGTTGATGAGTTTCTTCATGCCTTACTCCTCGATGCAGTTCGTTGGCCGGCGGGGACGCGCACGTGCCCTGCTGACCGTGAACAAGCACGATCTCCCGGCCAATTTCAAGTTCCGGGCATTCGAACTCGCGACATCGATTGAGGGCGTGCGAGGGAAACACAGGTGCATATCCGCCATTGCCTCTCGCGGCGGAGGCGCTATCATGATGGCGCTGTAAGACGGTAAGCTTTGGGAGGAGCGATACGTGAGACGGATGTGGCCAGACGAATTTGCGTTTCTGCTGGACGGTGCAGAAGAGGTTGACCTACATATTCCATCGGCGGCGCATGACGATGGTTCGCCCGGAAAAACAATATCCAGAAAGGCCTTGAAAGCCCGGATCAGCCAGCAGGATTTTGAAAATATCTGGCATCTCGCAGAGGCCCGCTACCGGCTGAACGGCAGGTTCTCTGACAAGGCGATTACGCTGATCGCCAACAACCCCCATTACCAGAAATGGCACCCCTCCGACGGCGGCAGCATCGAAAGCGTCTCCGATAGCGGTCAGAAATACACGACACGCTATGTGATCGTGCACTTTCTTCTGGACGATGTCAGCGAAGCTGTCGAAGCCTGAAATCCGGAGAAGCGGCTCCTGCCGGTGACAGCGCGGAGCGTTTGTGTTGCAACGGGACGAAGAGATTTCGGATAGCTGAAAACAGCGACATACATAGTTGCAAGCCGTCGGCGGATCGGAAACTCTTGCATTACCCGCTCCCGTTGTCACAGTGGCAGGTGCCCCGCAGGACCCGCGCCAACGATCGCAACGTCGAATTCAATCGCTTCTCGTGCGGGCGCAATGCACCGAGTTGTCATTTCGCGCGGTCAGTCCAAAAGTACATGCTTGAGAAATCGACGGATGCGGGCGAGCAAACCCTGGGGCATTCCCTCACATTTCCTGTCAGGCAAGTTACGGTTTTGGGACGGCTTCTTCGCTTGATCAACGGCGGGTGCGATTTCATTTCTTCGAATTTGCTCGGCATGATCGATGCTGATCTGAAATGGCATTTTCATTCCGGCAATCCTCCAGGTTGGCGTGATGAAACTACAGCGCCTTCTCGAGTTCCGGCAGCGCCTCGAAGAGGTCTGCGACGAGGCCATAGTCGGCCACCTGGAAGATCGGCGCTTCCTCGTCCTTGTTGATGGCGACGATGACCTTCGAATCCTTCATGCCGGCCAGATGCTGGATGGCGCCGGAAATGCCGGCGGCGATGTAAAGCTGCGGCGCAACCACCTTGCCGGTCTGGCCCACCTGCCAGTCGTTCGGTGCATAACCGGCATCGACAGCCGCACGGCTGGCGCCAACGGCGGCACCGAGCTTGTCGGCGACGGGAAGGATGACTTGCCTGAACTTTTCCGACGAACCGAGCGCGCGGCCACCCGAGATGATGATCTTGGCCGATGTCAGTTCCGGACGGTCGGACGATGCCAGTGCATCGGAGACGAAGCTGGAAAGGCCGGGGTTTGCAGCAGCGCCAATGGTTTCAATTGCTGCCGAACCGCCTTCGGCGGCGGCTGCAAAGGCGGTCGGACGCACGGTGATGACCTTCTTCGCATCGGTCGCCTGCACCGTCTGGATGGCGTTGCCGGCATAGATCGGCCGCTTGAAGGTGTCAGGGCTGACGACCTCGATGATTTCCGAGATCTGCGCAACATCGAGAAGCGCCGCAACGCGCGGCGTCACGTTCTTGGCCGAGGCGGTCGCCGGCGCAATGATGACGTCATAAGAAGGCGCAAGCGAAACGATCAGCGCCGCCAGCGGTTCTGCCAGCGCATTGGCATAGGAAGCGTCGTCGGCGAGCAGCACCTTGGATACGCCGGAGAGTTTCGCGGCAGCGTCGGCTGCGCCCTTTGCATTGGTGCCGGCGACGAGCACATGGACGTCGCTTCCCGTCCCCTTGGCAATCTGCGTTGCCGCCGTCAGCGTCTTTGCCGTCAGGTCGGAAAGGGTTGCGTTGTCGTGTTCTGCCAGAAGAAGAATGGCCATGAGAATATCTCCCTTTTCCGAAACCTTAGAGGACGCCGTCGGCTTTGAGCTTTTCGACCAGCTCGGCAACCGAGCCGACCTTGATGCCGGCCTTGCGGCCTGCCGGCTCTTCGGTCTTCAGCACCTTCAGGCGCGGCGAAACATCGACGCCGAAATCGGCCGGCGCCTTCTTGTCGAGCGGCTTCTTCTTCGCCTTCATGATGTTCGGCAGCGACGCATAACGCGGCTCATTGAGACGAAGATCGGTGGTGACGACGGCGGGAAGCTTCAGCTCAACCGTCTGCAGACCGCCATCGACTTCACGGGTGACCGCGACCTTGCCGTCGGACGGTACGACCTTGGAGGCGAAGGTGCCCTGGCCCCAGCCGAGCAATGCTGCCAGCATCTGGCCGGTCTGGTTCGAATCGTCATCGATCGCCTGTTTGCCGACGATGACGAGGCCGGGCTGCTCAGCCTCGGCAACACCCTTCAGAAGCTTGGCGACGGCGAGCGGCTCGACCGTCTCGTCGGTCTCGATCAGGATGGCGCGGTCGGCGCCCATGGCGAGCGCGGTGCGCAGCGTTTCTTCCGCCTTGGCCGGGCCGATGGAGACGACCACAACCTCTTCGGCCTTGCCGGCTTCCTTCAGGCGCAGCGCCTCTTCCACCGAGATTTCGTCGAACGGGTTCATCGACATCTTCACATTCGCAAGCTCAACGCCTGAACCATCCGCCTTCACGCGGATCTTCACGTTGTAATCGACGACTCGTTTGACGGGGACAAGGATCTTCATCGGCGGCTTTCCTCAGGCGTGGGTGGGAAAATTTCGGTCGGTATCGGCTGAAGCGTGCAGCATGGCAGAGCCTGCTCGCGGAGCCCGCTCAGTGTAGGCCGAGATAGGCCTTGCGGACGTCTTCATTGTCGAGAAGGGCGGCGCTTTCGCCGGACAGATGAATACGGCCGTTGACCATCACATAAGCCCGTTGCGACAGTTTCAGCGCATGATTAGCGTTCTGTTCGACCAGAAAGATGGTTTTGCCCATGCTGGCGATCTCGGACAAAACTTCGAACACGCGCTTGACGACGAGCGGCGCAAGGCCAAGCGAGGGCTCGTCGAACAGGATCAGTTCAGGCCGCGCCATCATGGCGCGCGCAATCGCCAGCATCTGCTGTTCGCCGCCCGACATGGTGCCAGCCATCTGGTTGCGGCGCTCCTTCAACCGCGGGAACAGGTCGAACATCGTCGCCCTGTCTTCGTCGAAATGCTCCATGCCGATTGGCGTCGTCCCCATCATCATGTTCTCCTCGACCGACATGTCCTGATAGATTTGCCGGCCTTCCGGCACCAATGCGATGCCGCGTCTGGCGATCCGATGGGTCGACAATCGCGAGATGTCCTCTCCGCGATGAAGAATACGGCCGCCAGTTGCCCGCGGCGATCCAAAGATGGTCGATAGAAGCGTCGTCTTGCCGGCCCCATTTGCACCGATCAGGCTGACGATCTCGCCGGAACGGATATGCACATCGACGGATTTCAGGGCCTCGACCGGCCCGTAGTGGGTATGCACGCCAACGAATTCGAGAAGCGGGGTTTGCTGCATCACTGGACCTCTTCTTCGCTGACGCCGAGATAGGCGGCAATCACGGCCGGATCATTCGCCACATGGTCAGGCGTGCCGTTGGATATGACTTCGCCGTGGTCGAGCACGACGATATGGTTCGAAATTCGCATCACCAGCCCCATGTCGTGCTCGATGACCAGCACCGTCAGGTCATGGTCGGCCCGCAATATCTGCAGGACTTCGGACAATTCCCTGGTTTCCGCCGGATTGAGGCCGGCAGCCGGCTCGTCGAGGCAGATCAGCTTTGGCGACGTGCACATGGCACGGGCAATTTCCAGCCGTCGCTGGCGGCCATAGGGCAGTTCACCGGCAAGCCGGTTGGCATCCTCGGCAAGATGCATGCGCTCCAGCCAATAATAGGCGCGGTCGACCGCCTCGCGTTCGGCGCGGCGATAGGCAGGTGTCGAAAAGACACCGCTCAGCAGATTGTTGGCGGTCTGCCGGTGCTGAGCCACGAGAAGGTTTTCCACCACCGACATCTCACGAAACAATCGGATGTTCTGGAAGGTGCGGGCGATACCGGCACGGGTCGCCAGATGCGAGCCGCCGGTAATCGGCCGGGCGATCAGTTCGCCGATATCCTGCGCACCGTTCTCGCCATGCAGAAGGATATTGCCTTCGCTCGCACGATAAAAACCGGTGATACAGTTGAACATCGTTGTCTTGCCGGCCCCGTTGGGGCCGATCAACGCGGTGATTGCGCCTTTTTCGACGGAAAAATTGACGTTGCGGTTAGCAACGATGCCGCCGAAGCGCATCGTCACATTGCAAACTTCAAGGAGCGGTGCGGTCATCGGCTTGCCTCCGCATTGGCGCCAAGAACAGGGGACGACGCCCGTTCGGCAGACTTGGACGGGAAGAAGGCCGGCCGGGTGACACGGACGAGGCCGCGCGGTTTCCAGATCATCATCACCACCATCAGCACGCCAAAAACGAAGACACGATACTCGGCGAAATCGCGCAGGAGCTCGGGAAGAATGGTCAGGACGAGAGCCGCCAGCACCACTCCGACCGTCGACCCGAGACCGCCGAGCACGACAATGGCGAGGATCAGCGCGGATTCGAAAAAGGTGAAGGATGTCGGGTTCACGAAGCCCTGATGGACGGCGAAGAACACACCGGCGAGGCCGCCGGTCGAAGCGCCCAGCATGAAGGCGGAAAGCTTGATGAAGACGTGATTGACGCCGAGAGAGCGGCAGGCGATCTCGTCTTCGCGCAGGGCTTCCCACATGCGGCCGAGCGGCATGACACGCAAACGCTGCACCGCATAGATCACCGCGCAGACAACGAGGAACAGCACCAGATAGATGAACCAGAACTTGTAATCGGCATTGTAGGGAATGCCGAACGCCTCGTGGAAGGGGGTTCCACCCTGGCGCGCCGTGCGGGTGAATTCGAGGCCGAACAGGGTCGGTGGCGGCACCGGTGCGCCGTTCGGACCACCGGTGAAGGCCAGCCAGTTATTGAGCACAAGACGAATGATTTCACCGAAACCAAGCGTGACGATGGCAAGGTAGTCGCCATGCATCTTGAGAACCGGAAAGGCGAGGATCATGCCGCAGAGGCCAGCCAGGAACGGAGCGATAATCAGCGCGCTCCAGAAGCCGAGACCGAGATATTGCGAGCCGAGCGCCAGAAGATAGGCACCGACCGCATAAAAGGCAACGAAACCGAGGTCCAGCAGACCGGCAAGGCCAACGACGATATTGAGGCCGAGACCCAGCAGGCAGTAGATCAGGGCGAGGATGGCAATACCCAAAAAATATTTGTCGGCGACGAAAGGCAATGCGAGACCGGCGAGAAACAGGATCGCAAGGAGCAGAGCAGGCGAACGCTCCTGCCCCGACCGCACCGTCACGCCACCGCCGCTGCGGCTCAGTATCGCCGAGATACGCCGACCGGCCGGCGTCATTGAGGCGACTGACAGCACAACCCTGCCGAGGGTAATGATGGCTGCGATCAGAACCGCGTGAGCAAGTTCGTTGCGGAAGGTGAAGCCGTCGAGCACAAGGCCGGAAATCGGCCCGACCAGCACGAGCGAGACACAGAAGGTCAGCAGGGCTTCCTTGCCGAGTTTCAGCAGAGGGTTTTCATGCGTGTTCATCATGGCCTCCTCACACCTTCTGGATTTCAGGCCGCCCGAGCAGGCCATAGGGGCGGAAGAAGAGAAGTACGATCAGCAGACCGAAAGCGAAAACATCCTTGTAGTCGGTGCTGACGTAACCGGCGAAAAGCGCTTCGGTCAGCCCAAGGAGAACACCGCCCAGCACCGCACCGGGGAGCGAACCGATCCCGCCGAGCACGGCGGCGGTAAAGGCCTTGATACCCATCACAAAGCCGATGAAGAAATTGAAGGAGCCATAATTGAACGTCACCAGCGTGCCCCCGACTGCCGCAGTCGATGCGCCGATGACAAAGACGGTGGAGATGATGCGGTCGGTATCGACGCCAAGCACCGCGGAAATCTGGCGGTTCTGCTGGGTCGCGCGGCACTGCCGTCCGATGCGCGTATGATTGATCACATAGGTCAGGATACCCATGGCGACCAGCGATGCGACCAGGATGATGGTCTGCATATAGGTAATCTGCGCAAAGTGCTCTTCGCCACCGAAGCGGAAAGCGCCCTGTATCAGTATCGGAACGCCCTGGTCACGCGCGCCCTGGGCGATCTGAACATAGCTTTGCAGCATCAGCGAAATGCCGATGGCCGAGATCAGCGGCGCAAGTTTGGTCGAACCGCGCAAAGGCCGGTATGCAACGCGCTCAATCGCCCAGCCGTAGACCGCCGTGATGAAACAGGTGATGACGAGAATGGATATCAGCGCGAAGGGCACTGACTGGATGCCGAAAAAGCTGATGACGGCAAGCACGATCGCCGCGACGTAGGCAGAGACCATGTAAACGTCGCCATGGGCAAAGTTGATCATGCGAATGACGCCATAGACCATGGTATAGCCCACGGCGATGAGACCATAGATGGTGCCCAGCGTGATCCCGTTGATCAGCTGCTGCGCCAAGATGTAAAAATCCATGGCGAACCCCTTTTTCGATTGTTTTTGCCTGCGCAGGCGGGGCCGGCTCGGCCATGCCGACCGGCCCCGGTAACAGGATCGTTTAGTTGCGAACCGGAGCGCCCTTGTCGTCGAAAGAGTAGAAGACGAACTTGAAGTCCTTGACGTCGCCCTTGTCGTTCCAGCCGAGATTACCGACCGCGGACTTGACCGTGTTGGCGTGCAGCCATTTCACCTGATCCTCGATCTTGCCATCCTTGGTGCCCTGAATGGCCGCCACGATGGTCTGGGCGCTGGCATAACCGAACAAGGTGTAGTTGTCGGGCGCGATGTTCTGCTTTTTGAGGTCCGCAAGTGCATCCGCGGATGCCGGATCTTCCCTGGGGTCTGCCGCCGACGAATAATAGACACCCTTGAGGTTCTGCGCGCCGCCGGCTGCGGTCACGATTTCGGCCTGGGCAAGCGCATCGCCACTGACGAAGGCAACGTCCAGTCCCTGTTCGTGAATCTGGCGGATGAGCGGGCCGGCTTCAGGAATGAGGCCGCCAAAATAGACGGCTTTTGCGCCCGAGCTCTTGATCTTGGTGACGAGCGCGTTGAAGTCGCGTTCACCGCGCGTCAGCCCTTCATAAAGAACCGGCTCGACCTTGCGATCGGCGAGCGTCTTCTTCAACGCATCCACGAGGCCCTGACCGTAGGTATCCTTGTCATGGATAAGAGCGATCTTGTCGATCTTCAGCGTGTCGAGGATGAACGAGCCGGCAACCACAGCCTGCTGGTCGTCACGACCGCAGGTACGGAACACCGTTTCGAGGTCGCGATCAGTGACGATCGGGTTGGTCGAAGACGGGGTAACCATGAGGATACCGGCGTCGTTGTAAATTTCAGATGCGGGAATGGTGCTGGACGAGCAGAAGTGACCGACGAGCGCCTGCACCTTGTCCTGGTCGACAAAACGATTGGCGACCGCGACCGCCTGCTTGGGCTCGCACGCGTCATCGCCCTTGACCAGCTCCACCTTCTTCCCATCGATGCCGCCGGCCTCGTTGACGTTTTTGATATAGGCAGAAACACCGGTCCACACCTGCTCACCAAAAGTGGCGTTGGCACCTGTCATCGGGCCCGCAACGCCGATCTTGATCGTGTCTGCAGCATATGCGCTGGAGACGACAAGAACCGACGCAAAGGCAGCGCCCGCAAGAAGCTTCGAAATAGAATTCATTTTTTAGATCCCTCTGGTTTGGCCCAATGACCGTTAGCTGCCCGGAGAATTGCTCTCTCTTTTTGTTGCGATAGCCATCCCCGGGGCCTGTCGCGACAACCAGGGAAAAGGAGCTTAATCGAGGGCGCGTTTGAGAGGGATTTCTGTCGTTCTCCGTCCATCCGGCCAGAAGAAAGACTGCATTACTTGCGGTCCTGACCAAACCAAGAAACAACAGCGATAGACAAGATTTACTTTCTCTCCCTGCTGACGCGGCAAGGCGACGAAATCCTGCAGCGCCGCGTCAAGAGAAGCGTCGGCGCATTTGTTCGTTCCGGTTTTCGGAGGGCTGAAAAATCAGTCGAATTCACGTCTGGAGGACCAATCCTCCGCACAAATCCACTCGCAGAACGTCGAGATGATTTTGACCCGCTTGTGGGCTCGCGGCACAACGAGATAGAACCCGGGCACATCTCGCTCCTCCATGCCGTCCAGCCGGTCTATGCCCAGAGGAGCGGCCAGCCTGCCCGCCTTGATATCGGACAGGGCATCAAGTCTCGACACAAGCCCGACGCCGAGGCCTGACACCGTTCCCCGGCGCATGGTAGCAGCATCCTGAAACTCGATTTCGCCGGCGATTTCCGCCGGCTCCAGCCCCAGGTGTCTCAGCACCTTGCCCCACAGGTTTCTGGCCATAACGGGATGTAAAAGCGTGAACGCCGTAAGGTCTTTCGGCTCCCGAATCCGCTCAGCGAGTTCGGGAGCACAGCAAATGATCTTCGGATCACGCACCAGCAGCTGGCAATCATAGTCCTTCCAGGCCCCGAAGCCCCACTGGATACAAACGTCCACCTCGTCAGCGGCGAAATCGCGGATGCTGACCATGGTCGTCATGCGAATATCCGCGCCGGGCATCAATTCGCGGAATCGTTCCAGTCTCTCCATGAGATAGCGGGTCGCGAAATAGGGGCTGACATTGATATTGATACGGTTTCGATAAGTGGAATTGGTAACGCGGCGAATGCCTTCGGTGAATTCATCGAAACCCGCCTCAATGAAGTGGGAGAGCACGATGGCCTGTTCCGTGGGTTCTATCACCCGCGCCTTGCGCTCGAAGAGCGGCACATGAAGAATGTCCTCCAGCAACTTGATCTGCTGGCTCACGGCCTGCGGGGTGACCAGCAATTCATCGGCAGCACTACGAAAGCTTCCCTGCCGCATGACGGCCCAGAAGGCGCGTAGCGCATTCAAAGGGGGAAGTCGCATATGCTGCCCGGCCAATTTCACCTCCGCTGCCAAACGAGATTTCCGACGCTTATCCGAGCTGTGTGCATCGGATAAGCGCTTTATATTAGATCACCGCCTTTTCAAGGAAAGGTCGATTTTCGACAATGCGTTCAAAGCCGACTTCCGTCAGGTCCAGTGTCCGGTATTTGCCATAAACGATCAGTTCGGAAACGCCGCGTCCTGTCGCCGGTCCCTGCTGCAGGCCATGCCCGGAAAAGCCGTTGGCGAAGATGAAGTTGCGAACCTGTGGATGACGGCCAACGACCAGATTGTGGTCCAGCGTGTTGAAGTCGTAATGACCGGCCCACTGGTTCACGACCTTGATCGCCTCGAAAGCGGCCGATCGTTCGGCAAGGGCCGGCCAGATGATTTCTTCAAACTCTTCGTAGCGCGGTTCGAAATCGTCCCAGTCCGCTGCCGGGTCTTCAATGGGTGGGCAGCCAGACAGGAAAAAACGACCCTCGGGACGGCAGAAGACGCCGCTCGGGTCGATCATCAGCGGCAACCGACCCTGGTTGACCGCAGCAGTGCCTTCCGGCGTTTTCGCACAATCGAAGACGAAAAGCGTGCGCTTACGGGGTTCAACCGGAATATGAAGACCGGCCATTCTGGCGGTCAAAGCGGCACGCGGGCCCGATGCGTTGACGATTGTACCAGCCTTGACCACGGCGCCGGATTTCAGCGTTATCTGCGTTACGGTATCGCCTTCACGGCCGATCCCAACCACCTCGCCGGTGACATATTCGGCACCCAACGAGCGGGCCTTGTTCTTGAAGCCATACATCAGACCGGTATTGTTGAACCAGCCTTCGCCGGACCGGCCATAGGACGCAAGTTCGATGTCGGCGACATTGAGGTGCGGGAAGGCTTCACCGAGTTCATCCCTGTTCCAGAGAACGACATCGGCACCACATGCCTTTTGCGCTACGTGATTTTCCCGCAGAATCTCCACCTGCTCCGGCGTACTGGCAAGGAAGAGATACCCGCCGGAATGGAAGCCGAGATCGGGCTTGTCATCTCCGACCTGCATCATCTCGCCGAAATTGCGGATCACCTCGGACCCGTACTGGCTGATCTTGACGTTGATCGGATTGGAGAACTGCGTGCGGATCGATGACGACGACAGCGATGTCGATGCGGTCAGATAGGTCGGATCCCGCTCTACGACCAGAATGGAGCCTTTGAAGTCCGGATTGGCGGCGAGATAATAGGCTACAGCGGAGCCGATGACCGCTCCGCCGACGATCACCACGTCATAGGCGTCTTTCATTTGGAGACCTCATCGTCAGGATGTCCGAGATCGACGAACCAGCCGCCGAGATAACGTGTGGCGGGCGCTTTTGGGTCATTCGGCGCCGTCCGTCCCTCGACATCGGCGCGAAATCGCTCGGAATTATCCTCCGGCTGAAAACCGATGTGGCCGCTCAGGGAATTGTCCACGGGCTTAACCTTATTATCGGAGATGCCGAAGCTGATTGTATGTCCAATCCGCGGAGCCGTCAGGCTGGCTTCGACGAGGCGCACGCAATCACCGAATGAAAGCCACGACCAAAGCATGCGACGGTCCGCAGGCTCTGGGAACGACGAGAATATGCGCAGGCAGGCAGATTCGATGCCGAACTTGTCCCAGTAGAGCCGGCTTAGTGCCTCCACGAAACATTTCGATACGCCGTAAAGGCTGTCGGGACGTACCGGCGCATCGACATCGATATGTGCTTCCAGCTCGTGATAGCCGATGGCGTGAACCGAAGAGGCATAGACGACGCGCTTCACGCCATTCTGCCGTGCGGCTTCGTAGATATTGTAGCTGCCCTGAATGTTGGAATCGAGAATGGTCGCCCAGCCCGTCTCAAGCGGCGCGCCGCCAAAATGAACGATGGCGTCGACACCCTCGGCAGCCTTCATCACGGCAGCTGCGTCCGAAAGTTCGAATGTCAGTGCTTCCTCGTTGGCGCGGACGTTTTCTACCGCAATGCGATCAGCAAGGCGCAGCGTGTCTGCAAGATGCGCAAGCCCCTTGCGCAACTCGGTGCCGAGCCGTCCGGCCGCGCCGGTGATCAGGATGGTCTTGAAGGGTTTTGTCATGGGATCCTTGAGGTCCTGTCTTAGCTTTGCAGTCTGGAAACGGCAGCGGCAATGCGGGCGATGGCATCCTGAAGGATGGCCTCGGATGTCGCGGTGGAAATACGGAAGAAGGGCGACAGGCCGTAGGCCGCACCCGGTACGGCCGCGACATGAGCCTCGCGAAGAAGATAGGTCGCAAAGTCGCTGTCATTGGCGATCGTGGCGCCTTCCGGCGTCTTCGCACCGATAAGTGCCGCGCAACCGATATAGGCGTAGAACGCGCCTTCCGGCGGATCGAGCGTCAGGCCGTCGATGGCGGAAATTCCGCGCACGACGAGGTCCCGGCGGCGCTCGAACGCCTCACGGAAGCGGCTGACCTCTTCCTGCGGTCCTTCGAGCGCAGCTTGCGCCGCGATCTGCGCCACCGCCGCAACCGATGTGCAGGACTGGCTCTGCACGGTCGACATTGCCTTGATGAGATCCTTCGGACCAGCGGCATAACCGACACGCCAGCCGGTCATCGCATAGGCCTTGGAGACGCCGTTGACGATCAGGCTGCGGTCGCGCAGGTCCGGGCAGGCCTTGCCGAAGCTGACGAAACTGCGGCCATCGAAAATGATGTGCTCGTAAATCTCGTCGGACAGGACGAGAACTTCCGGATGGCGGGCGAGAACGACGCCGAGCGCCTGAAGCTGCTCCTCGCTGTACACTGCGCCGGACGGATTGCCCGGCAGGTTGAGAAACAGCCATTTCGTCTTCGGTGTGATTGCTGCTTCCAGCACTTCGGGCGTCAGGCGAAAGCCGTCTTCGGCGCCGCAAGCCGGTGTCACCGGCACGCCGCCGAAAAGCTTCGCCATTTCCGGATAGGAGACGAAATAGGGAGCGGGAAGAATGACCTCGTCGCCCTTGTTGACGGTCGCCATCAGAGCATTGAAGATGATCTGCTTGGCGCCGTTGGCAACGGCGATCTCGTCGAGGGCAAAATCAAGTCCGTTCTCGCGTTTGAACTTGGCAACGATGGCGCGGCGCAGCTCCGGCGTGCCAGGTGCGGCCGTATAGAGCATCCGGTTTTCACGGGCCGCCTTGAATGCCGCCTCGGTCACATGCGCCGGGGCGGAAAAATCGGGTTCGCCGAGACCAAGATCGATCACATCGACCCCGGTGGCGGCCAGATCCTTGGCTGCCTGCGACACGGCCATGGAGGCCGAAGGTTTTACCGCCGCAAGACGGTCTGCAATCCTCGTCATCATTTCGTCTCCGTCACATAACCCTTGCGGACATCTTCGGCCTTCGCCGCGTCGCTGCGCTTTTCCGGATCGCCGAAACCGCCGCCGCCCGGTAAATGCAGGACCAGCCTGCGTCCGGAGGGCACATGCTGCCATCCTTTCGGCCGCAGCAACGTTCCGTCATCCAGCATGGCCTTGCCGGGCTTTCCCGGTTCGCCGCCATCGCGACCCGCCGCCGGTGTCCCGATGCGGTCGAACATGGCGGAGAAGTCGAACTCATGGCCATCGGCCGGGGCGATCTCGATGATCTGACCGAGACCGCCGCGATATTCGCCATCGCCGGCGGAATCCGGACGCAATTCCTTGCGCCAGACGACAATCGGCCCGGTATGTTCCGTCGCCTCGATCGGCATCGTATGGACACCGGAGGGGAAGGCTGTTGCAGACAGTCCATCAAGGCCCGGCCGCGCGCCCATGCCACCCGAATTGAACATCAGCACCTCGGCGCGCCGTCCCTGCGCACCGGCGACCGGCCGAGCGGAAATATGGATGTTCCATAGCGCTGCGGCGCCTTCGGCGAGGATTTTTCCCGGCAGCGCCTTTGCAAGCGCGCCAAGCACAAGGTCCGGCACCATGTGTCCGATCACGTGCCGAACAGAAACCGGAGCCGGGCGCTCGGCGTTGAGAATATTGATCGGAGAGGAAACGTTGAAGACGGCAAGCGAAGCCGCATTGTTGGGAATGTCGGGGGCGACAACGCATTTCAGCGCGTAGCAGGCATAGGCCTTCGTATAGATCAGCGGCACATTGATGCCCCACCGGCTCATCGCGTCCGTGCCGGAAAAATCGACATCGACCGACGTGTTACTGATCGTTACCTCGGCAGCCAGATTGATCGGCTCGTCGTAACCGTCAGTCAGAAGCTCGTTTTTCCATGCGCCTTTCGGCAGGGCGGCAATCCGCTCCATGATCGCTGTGTGGGTGCGCGAGAGGATGAAAGCGCCAAGCGTCTCGAGATTGGGAAGGCCGATCTCGTCCAGCATTTCGATCAGGCGACGATGACCGACGTCATTACAGGCCGCAAGCGAGAAGAAGTCGCCAATGACCTGGTTCGGTTCGCGAACATTGAGGCGCAGTATCTTCAACAGATCCCTGTTCACCTCGCCGCGCTCGGCGAACTTCATGATCGGGATCTGGATGCCTTCCTCATAAACCGACTTGCCATCGGCGCCGAAACCACGACCGCCGACATCGACGACATGCGCCGTGCAGGCGAAGAAGCCGATCAGCTCCTCTCCCTTGAAAGAAGGGGAAACCATGGTGATGTCGTGAAGATGGCCGGTGCCCTTCCAGGGATCGTTGGTGACGTAGGTGTCACCCGGATACATCTCGTCGCGCGGAATTTCCGCGATGAAGTGCAGCACGGCCTCGGCCATCGTGTTGACATGGCCCGGCGTGCCGGTCACGGCCTGCGCCAGCATTTCACCCTTTGCGTTGTAGACACCGGCGGAAAGGTCGCCTGCCTCGCGCACCGAGGTCGAAAAAGCGGTACGCAGCAGCGTCATCGCCTGTTCTTCGACGACTGAGATCAGCCGGTTCCACATCACCTGCATGCGGATTTCGTCAAGCTGGCTCATGGATTACAGTTCCTTTCGGATCAGAAGGATGGTGCCGTCGCTCTGGACGATGGCGTCAAACGGCGAGGTGACGATGGTCGAGGTTTCACGCTCGACGATAACCGCCGGACCGGTAACACGCTCGCCGACCTTGATCGCCGAGCGTTCCACGATGGCCGTTTTAAGGGGTGCTCCCGCGGCTGGATCGAACACATCGCGCGTGACGGGGGTGTCAATCGAGCTGCCGGCGGAGATCAGCCCATGGCGCTCACCACCGGGGCGCACATCCTGCGCCTTGACGGAGAATGTGACGAATTCGATTTCAGGCCCCTCCACTGCCCGGCCGAAGAACTGGGCATAGCGCGCCCTGAAATTCTCCTCGATCATGGCGCTGTCGGAAGCCTGGAAATGACGATCCGGCAGGCTGACCGGAATTTCCCAACCCTGGCCACGATAGCGCATGAACGCCACCACCTCACGGCTGATCTTGCCAGCCGTGCCGGCGCGCACGAAACCCTCGGCGGTCTCCTTGAGGTCGTCCAGCAGCGTGTTGAGCCGGACGGTATCGAAAGCCGACAGGCCCATGATCTGCGAGCCGACCGCCTCATAACCGAAGGGAGCCTTCAGGAAGCCGATCGCCGACCCGACACCGGCGCCCTGCGGGATGAGGCAGCGGTCGACGCCGAGCTTTTCGCAGAGCCGCGCGGCGTGCAGGGGTGCGGCACCGCCAAAGGCGATCATGGTGTTTTCCGAGATGTTCTTGCCGTTTTCAACCGCATGGACGCGGGCGGCATTGGCCATATTCTCATCCACCACCTCAACGATACCGAAAGCAGCCGAAAGCGGATCGAGCCTGAGCTTGTCGCCGACGTCGCGGGCTATCGCGACGGACGCCTTCGCGGTTGACAGCTTGATCTTGCCGCCAGCGAAATTGTCGGGATCGAGCTTGCCGAGAACAAGGTCGGCATCCGTGATTGCCGGCCGCTCGCCCCCACGCTGGTAACAGGCGGGACCCGGCTCGGACGCAGCCGATTCAGGCCCCGCCTGAATGCGTCCCATGGCATCGACCCAGGCGATCGAGCCGCCGCCAGCGCCAATCTCGATCATTTCAATGACCGGGATGGAGATCGGCATGCCTGATCCCTTGCAGAATCGGTAGGTGCGCGCAACCTCAAACGTCCGGGCGGTCTGCGGCTGGAAATCCTCGATGAGGCAGATCTTTGCCGTCGTCCCGCCCATATCGTAGGAGACCACCCGCTGAAGATCGAAGCGGCGCGCCACATCCGCTGCGAAAATCGCACCGCCAGCCGGGCCGGATTCGACCAGGCGCACGGGAAATTCGGCCGCCGTCTCTACCGAGACGAGGCCGCCGCCGGAATGGATCATGAAGACCGGGCAGGAGGCGCCCATTTCCTTGAGGCGGACCTGGAGGCGATTGAGATAGTCGGCCATTTGCGGGCGCACATAGGCGTTTGCACAAACAGTATTGAACCGTTCGAACTCGCGCATCTGCGGCGAAACCTCGCTGGAGATCGAGATCGGCAGAGCGAGTGTTCGGGCGAGAATTTCGCGGGCGCGGCGTTCATGGTCCGGGTTCATGTAGGAATGAATGAAGCCGATGGCGACGGCGCCGAAATCTTCCGCGGCGATCTGTCTGGCGATTTCCTCCAGCGCCTGCTCGTCCAGCGGCTGAAGTTCCGTACCCTGCGCCGAGATGCGGCCCTTGACCGGGAACCGGTCTTCCCGTGGAATGAGCGGTTTGGGCAGAACGAGATCGAGATCATATTGCTCGAAGCGGTTCTCCGTACGCATCTCGATAACGTCGCGAAAACCCTCGGTCGTCACCAGCGCGGTGCGCGCGCCACGACGCTCGATCAACGCGTTGGTGGCAAGCGTTGTACCGTGAATGATCAGCTCGATCTGCGAAATGGCGATACCAGCATCGCGGATGACGATGTCGATACCGTCCAGAATGGCCTGTTCGGGCGCTGAATAATTGGTCAGAACCTTGGTCGAATACAGCGTTCCACGCACGTCGAGGGCGATATCGGTGAACGTACCGCCGATATCTGCGCCGAGGCGGATGTCGTTTCCGATGGTCATGCGTTTTCCTTCTTGGCAAGCGCGGCCTGGCGCATTTCGGAAAGGGTCTGTCTCGGTGTCAAAGCTTCCGGCGAGATATCGAGATCGAGAAGCGCACCGGTTCTGGAGGAAAGCGCACGCTCGAAAGCTTCTGCGAAGTCAGCCGTCGCCGTCACCCGCTCGGCATGGAAACCATATGCTTTGGCAAGAGCGACAAAATCCGGATTGACCATTTCGGTTCCCGAGACGCGGGCCGGATAATGACGCTCCTGATGGGCGCGGATCGTGCCGTATATGCCGTTGTTCAGCAGAAGGATGATCGGCTGTGCTCCGTGTTGCAGGGCCGTTGCAAGTTCCTGGCAGTTCATCTGGAAATCACCGTCACCGGCAAAGCAGACGACTGTGCGCTCCGGGAAGGCAACCTTGGCGGCAATCGCCGCCGGTACGCCATAGCCCATCGCACCGGACTGCGGGGCGAGAAGCCGGGCCCTGGTGCCGAACCTGAAGAACTTGTTCGGCCAGACGGTGAAGTTGCCCGCGCCATTCGTCAGGATGACGTCTTCCGGCAATATCTCGTTGAGATAGGCTGTGACTTTGCCCATATCGACCGGCGACGGCAGATCCTTTAGGTTAAACCCTGCCTCGTAAGCAGCGCGGCCCTTCTTTCGCCACTCGGCCCATGGCCCCTTGACCGGTTCGAGCGCCGAGAGCGCTTCGGCAAAGGCATTCGGGCCGGCATGGATACCGAGTTCAGGCTGGTAGATCTTGCCGATCTCCAGATCGGAACCGTGCACGTGGATGATGCGCTGACGCGGCTGCGGGACGTCGAACAGCGTATATCCATCGGTGGAGTTTTCACCGAAGCGGTTATTGATCGCGAGGATCACATCCGCATCGCGCAGCAGTTCCTTCACCGACGCAACCATACCCACTCCGGCTTCGCCGCAGAAAGTGACGGAAGCGTTGTCATACTGGTCCTGATAGCGAAACACAGAAACGACCGGGATATCGGATGCTTCCGCAAAAGCCTGAAGGCGCTTGGCCGAACCTTCCTCCCAGTTACAGCCACCATAAAGAATGACGGGACGCCTGGCCTGCGACAGCAGCGTCACAAGGCGCTGCATGGCAAATTCCGAAGGCGCGGCCTCGATGATTTCGGCCGGGCCGGAAAGCGGCGCCTTTTCCGTCATTGACGTCAGCATGTCTTCCGGAAGGGCGATGACAACCGGGCCGGGACGGCCGGTAACCGCCATCGTCCAGGCGCGGGCGACGATTTCGGGAATGCGCTCGACCTGATCGATCTCGACGGCCCATTTCGCCACCGTTCCAAATGTGGCCTTGTAGTCTACTTCCTGAAAGGCTTCCCTGCCCTTCATGTCGGTGCCGACCTGGCCGACGAACAGGATCATCGGCGAGGAATCCTGCATGGCGGTGTGAACGCCGATCGAGGCATTGGTGGCTCCAGGGCCACGGGTGACGAAGCAGATGCCGGGCTGACCGGTCAGCTTGCCATAGGCGGCAGCCATGAAAGAGGCGCCTCCTTCATTGCGGCACACGACATAATCGAGCCTGCCGACCGTATCATGCAACGCGTCCAGCACGGCAAGATAACTCTCTCCCGGCACTCCGAAGCCTTTGCGCACACCGAGCGCCAACAGGCATTCGACCAAAAGCTGCCCACCATTACGTAACATTGCGCGTTCCCTGATGATTATGAGCGTCGGCTTTGTAGCGTAAAGGCGCCAGACCGACGGTTTCCAGATGTTCGAGAATAGAGGCGACCAGCGAATGAAACGGAGGTTTTTCGCAAATGATCGACTGTGCCGTAATGCCGACGTCGGCCAGTTCGCCTTGAAGGGCGTCCACAAATGCATCATTCGCGCCGGCTACGCTTCGCTCCAGGATCGACGGGCTTTCGCCGGAGTGAGGCGAAACCACAAACAGAGCGCCAAGCCCCTGCTCCTTCATCGCCGGCAGGACCAACCGCGTCAGATGAAACATTGCGGAGAGGTTCACTTCGAGAGCCATGTCTATGTCGGCTTCCTGAAGCTTCTCAAACGCCTTTTCGGTGGGCCACCGCAATGCGGCGTGCACGACGATATCGGGTTTCATACCCTCGACGATCACCCGCACCGCCTCACGATCGGTCAGATCGATCGCCATGGGAAGCACGCCGAAATCGCTGCGAAGCTCTTCCAGAACCAGCCTGTCGCGCCCAAGGGCGCAAGTTTCATAGCCGGCGCAAGCAAGTGCCGCCGCCACCGCACGGCCCGCCCCCCTTGTTGCTCCTGTTACAAGTGCCCTCGACATCGATCACCCTCATATTTGCAAAGATGATGACCACATCGCCGCACCGGCGAAATCAAGAAAATGAAAAACTTCGACAAGTAATGCTTGTTGCTGCGAGCATCCTTACTCCTGAAACTTGACCATCGTACCGCCGCCGGTCGCCTGGTCTGTCGGGAAAACCTCGATGCGTGCGACATCGACAAATACCGGAAGCTCAATCGCGTTGACGATGATCGATGAAACGTGCTCCGGCTGAACAGGACGATAGCCGTCATAAAGCAGCGTGCGGGCAGAGTTTCCTGCCATTGCCGTCCGGTAGAGGTCCGTTTGGACCCGTCCCGGCACCACTTCGGTTACCCTGACAGACGTCCCCAGAAGATCGCATCGCAGGTTGTCGCAGAAGAGGCTGAGACCCGCCTTCGATGGGCCGTAGGCGCCCATATTCGGATATGGCGCCTGACCGCCGCTTGAGCCGATGTAAACCAGATGACCGCGCCTGCGCTCAACCATGCCCGGCAGGAGCGCCCGTGTGAGATGCATCGGCGCCTTGAGATTGACATCGATCATCGCGTCGATCTCGGCGGGATCGATCTCGTGGAACGTCGCACGGGTGGAGAGGATGCCCGCATTGTTGACAAGAACGTCGATCTCTACGCCCTTGACGGCATCTGCGATCCTTTCCGTCTCCCGCACATCCGCCTGAACCGCGATGACACCTTTTTCAGAGGACAGTTCATCGAGCTGTTCCCGGTTGCGGCCGATTGCATAGACCGTCAGGCCGCGCCGGGCGAGTTCAAGCACTGCGGCCTTGCCGATGCCGCTAGTCGCCCCTGTGACGACGGCGTTGCGATAGACGTCAAACATAGATGTAGCCCCCGCTGATGACGACGTTCTCGCCAGTCGCGTAGGTATTGCGGCTTGACGCCATCATGACGATCCATTCGGCCATTTCGACAGGCTCTGCGGCGCGACCCAACGCACTCGCTTTCGCAAGCTCGGGAAGAAAGCCGAGTTCCTTGGCGCGATCCGTGGCAAAACCCGCAGGTGCAACGGAATTGACGAGGATCTGATCTTTTGCGACTTCCGCAGCGAAGGATTTGGTGAGGCTGATGACTGCCGCTTTTGTTGCTGCATAGTGAGCGTTTTGAGGGTGCGCTTTAAAAGCATCGACAGACGTCACGTTGACAATACGGCCAGTCACTTCCGGCGCATTGACGTGCTGGCGCATATGAAGAATGGCCGCCACCATCATATGATACGTGCCCTTGACGTTGATCGCGTTTTCCAGATCCCATTCCTCGTCGGTGATTTCAAGGATCGGTTTGCGTGGATAGATCGCCGCGCTGTTGATCAGGCAATGTACCCTGCCCAGCCTCTCCGCAATCTCGTTGAAGCCACGGTGAGCGGTCTCGGATCTGGCGATATCAGCAACCGACGTTGCGACTTCCACACCGAGGGCCCGCAAAGTCTCCGCCGAAGACGCGAGCAATTCCGCATTTCTATCGATGAGGCCAATCCTGGCAACGCCGTGAGACGCCATGAGCTTTGCCGTCGTCAGGCCAAGACCCGAAGCTCCGCCAACGATGACTGCTGTTTGATCTTTCACGTTCCACCTCTCTATTTCAGTTGCGCCACCTTATTTGTATGTTATCACTTATATGCCAAGTTAATCCAACCTCAAGTAAATTTTTCTGCGAAAACTCATGATCCCAAGGCTGCAGACGAGTGGCGCCCCTCGTGCCGATACCGCCGGTTTTTTTGAACGTCTCGTAGAGGCAGGGTTTTCCGGCAACGCCGATGCCGGTGCTGCAACGCGCACCGTTTTTTCGACGGACAATTCCATCTACCAGGTGGAGCCGTCGGCCGTGGTGTTTCCCAAGGATGTCGAGGACATAAAAATCCTCATGCACGTCCTTTCCGAAGCACGCTTCGAAACAATGCAGGTCGTCGCGCGCGGGGGCGGCACGGGAACGAATGGCCAGTCTCTGACAACCGGGCTCGTCGTTGACTGTTCGCGGCACATGAACAGAATACTCGAAATCGACCCGGCGCGCAGGATCGCCCGCGTGGAGGCCGGCGTCGTCAAGGACCAGCTCAACGTCGCGCTCAGGGAACACGGCCTTTTCTTCGCTCCGGAACTGTCCACGTCCAATCGAGCGACAATAGGCGGCATGGTATCGACCGATGCGTGCGGTCAGGGCTCATGCCTCTACGGGAAAACGAGCAATCATGTCCTCGGGCTCAGAGTGATCCTGAGTGACGCAACCGACTGGTGGTCCCACCCGCTCGATGACGCTTCGCTCGCCAAAATCATGGCCCGCACGGATCGCATTGGGCAGATCCATCGTACAATCGACCGCATCGCGCGGGATGACGGCGCCAGGATCGCAGAGGTTTTTCCCCGGCTCAACCGCTACATGACGGGATACGACCTGGCGCATATCCGTCGCGACGACGGACGCTTCGATCTCAATGCCGTCCTCTGCGGATCCGAGGGCACGCTGGCTGTCATCGCCGAGATCGAACTCAACCTGCTGCCAATTCCAGAGCATTCGGCGCTCGTCAATGTTCGTTACGCCGATTTCAACGCCGCCCTGGAAGACGCCCGGCGCCTCACCGCGCTTAACGTAGCCTCGGTCGAGACCATCGACGAGAAGGTGCTGGGCTTGGCGAAAGGCGACATTGTCTGGAGCGGCATTGCCAGATTTTTTCCCGATGATGGAGAGCACTCAACCAACGGCATCAATATCGTTGAGGTGCTGGCCGACAATCCGGCGGAGTTGCGCCTGAAAGTCGAAGCGGTGACGTCTGCATTGCAGGGTGAGGCCGAAATTCGCAGCAAGGGCCACACCATCGCTTCGGCTGCTGCCGATATCGAGGCGATCTGGAACATGCGCAAGCGGGCCGTTGGCCTTCTGGGCAATGTGGATGGGCCGGTTCGTCCCGTTGCGTTCGTCGAAGACACAGCGGTTCCTCCAGCCAACCTCGCCGCCTACATCAGAGAGTTTCGTGCGCTGCTCGATGGGGCCGGCCTTTCCTACGGCATGTTCGGCCACGTCGACGCCGGGGTCCTTCACGTTCGGCCAGCCCTTGACCTGACGCGTAAGAACCATGTGCCGCTCATTCGCGAGATTACCGACGCCGTCGTTGCCCTCACACGCAAGCATGGCGGCGTTCTTTGGGGCGAACACGGAAAGGGCGTCAGATCCGAATATGTTCCCGAGTTCTTCGGCGACCTTTATCCGCGTCTACAGGAAATCAAACGGGCGTTCGATCCGGCCAACCGCCTCAACCCCGGCAAGATTGCAACGCCTGACAATGAACCGCTTCTGAAGATCGACGATGTGCCCCTGCGGGGCTCCGTTGACAGGGAGATTGGCAATAACATCCGCGCCGCCTTCGACAATGCCGCATACTGCAATGGAAACGGTGCGTGTTTCGATTTCGATGCGACGAGCCCGATGTGTCCGTCCTACAAAGCGACCCGGAACCGTATCTACTCGCCCAAAGGTCGCGCTGCATTGATGCGGGAATGGCTGCGGCTTCTCGCCGAACGGGGCGTCGACCCGAGGAGGGAAGCTGAAAGACTAAGCAAATCTGGAAAGGCTCTGGCATTTGTCAGGCGCATGTTCAACACGCTCAATCCGGCCAATCGTTCCGACTTCTCGCATGAAGTGCGGGAAGCCATGGATACCTGTCTTGCCTGCAAGGCATGCGCGGGCCAGTGCCCGGTAAAGGTCAGCGTGCCTGCTTTCCGCTCGAAGTTTCTGAACCTTTATTACGGCCGGTACCTGCGGCCTTTGAAGGATCCGCTGGTCGCCAGCATCGAGAGCACCTTGCCGCTCATGGCCAGGTTGGGCTCGCTTTATAATCTGCTGGTTTGCAGTTCACCCGGCCGGGCCGTGATGAGGCTGGCAGGTCTCACAGCGCTTCCCGGCCTGGCGTCCTCGCCGCTCCCGCGACTGGCAGCGCGTATGGGAGTCGAAATCGCAAGGCCGGACAGGATCGAGTCGTTGCCTCCGGATCAACGAGAGCGCGTCGTCATTTTCGTGCCTGACGCCTTCACAGCCCATTTTGATCCGTCCGTGGGCGTTGCCGCGATAGAGGTTGCGCGATTGCTCGACTTGATCCCGTTCATCGCACCGCCCCTGACGAACGGCAAGGCGCTGCATGTCCACGGTTACCTCGACCGATTCAGAAAGGCCGCTTCGAAAACCTCGGGCGAACTTCAACGGCTTGCTGCAACCGGCGTTCCGCTGGTTGGTCTCGATCCGTCCATGACGCTCGCTTTCCGCAGCGAATACAGGGAACTGTACGGTGTGAACACGTCAACGCATGTGCTCCTTCCACAGGAATGGTTGGCGGATATCACCAAGCTGAGAGATACGGCGGGAGTGACCCGGAGTGGCCGGCAATTCAGACTGTTGCCGCACTGCACGGAGCGCACCAATACGCCCTCCTCGTCGATGCAGTGGAAAGAGGTTTTCAACGCCTTCGGCATGGATCTGCAAATCGCAAACACAGGCTGCTGCGGCATGGCGGGAACCTTCGGACATGAAGTGCGCAACCGCGACATATCCGAAAAACTATATGGGATGAGCTGGTCTGCCGAAGTCGCGCGTTCCGACGATATGGTTACGATGGCAACGGGCTATTCATGCCGCTCTCAGGTGAAGGAAATCGATCGGAGGCGGCTCCCGCATCCCCTGGAGACGCTGTCGGATGCCTTAAAAACGATGCGTCGCAAAGTGGAATGATATGTGATATGTGATATGTGTTAAATTTAACCGATAGGTGAGCAGGGGCATCCATTGTCGATCATTACGCAACGCGGCAATCTGGCGGAAATCGTTGTTGCAAAGCTCAACGAGCGCATCGACTCAGGCCTTTATTCCGCAGGAGAAAAGATACCATCCAGCGCCCAGCTTTGCGAGGAGTTCGGCGTATCGCGTACGGTCATTCGCGAAGCGCTTATGTCGCTCAAAGTTTCCGGCAGGGTCATAGCACGCCAGGGCGCAGGCGTGTTTGTCACAGACAAAGACGCAAAGACACTGAACTTTGAGATCAGCCGGATAGAAGACATTCGTTCAGCAATGCAGATTCTCGAATTGCGGCTTGGCGTCGAAATGCAGGCGGCAGCTCTCGCTGCAACGCGCCGAACGCCGGAGGCGCTGGCAGAGATCGCACGAGCCTACGATCACCTCGAAGCGCTTGAAACTGAAAGCGCTGAAATCGAGGCACGCGCCGATTTCGAATTCCACCTTGCGATTGCGCGGGCCACACGCAACCCGCACTTTCCAAGCTTTCTGGAAGCAGTGATGGAGAATATCAACTTCGAACTGGTGTTCAAACATCGCCAGTCATCGCGCGCCTACCAGACCTATCTCAAAAAAATCAACAAAGAGCACGCGTCCATATTGTCAGCAATCACTCAGGGCGACGCCAAAGGCGCCAAGAATGCAATCGCAGCCCATCTTGAGGAAAGCCTCAATCGATATCGTGCATTGCTGGACGAGCCGGCAAGCAGCGAAGCTGCGGAGTAATTGGGGCGAGGCGTGTTTCTGGATAGCCAAACCAAAGAGGACTGGGGCAAAGAACGACTCGGCCAACTCGAGGCCGCGAAACTCTTGCCCGGCTCGAGAGACTGACGGAAAACTTGCTGGCCAAAAGCATCGAAGACGAAGAGCATCCCTAGAATCGGCAGCAAACCTTTTGTGCGACGCAGCCCCGCGAGCCGTTGAGGGCCGAGTTCATTGCAGGGAGATCGAACACCCGCCGGATCGATTCAGGGTCATACAAAGTTTGAGTTGACCCTCCTGGATGGTGAGGCGACACTTGAAAGCCGAAACAGGGGGGGAAACGATGGATCAGCCACAACGATGGCGCCATATGGCAAGCGCGCCGAAAAACGGAGATCGGATTCTCATCACGATACGGTCGTCCGAACAAGGGCCGTCCCAGGTAGACCTTGCGTATTGGTCGAAGGGCGACCACTACGGTTCAGAAGGCTGGCGCGCTTCGGACTCTTCGCCGGGGCGGATCATCGAATACTCGGAGCCGGAATTGAAGTGCTGGATGCCTATGCCCTCAGCCAATATCGATGGCCTTACGATGCCCGCTCCCTGGGAAGGCGAGGACGCCCGGGAGCTTGATGGGTCTGGGATCTGAGGTTCCCTTCGGACAGGGCCTGGGCCATGGACATCCTCGGCGTTAGAACGAAAGCATTGCTTCCCGCCATACGTGCCGAATGATGTTGGCCTGCCTTCCGCGAAACGTATCGTCGCCATAGACGGTTTTGAGGAGATGCAAGGGATCAGCGGTCACGACGGTTTTTATCCGAGAGGAACCCGAAGCACGCATCCCATATAGAGTTCCTCACGAATAGGGATGGCCGAAGTCTTCGGGCCGTGCGCAGCGTCGATTATTTGCTCTGCGAAACGGGGCCGAAGACGTCGGTCCTCTCATCTGGTTCGACAACCAATATAACAACCGCTCAACGGGCCCTTAGAAAACGATAACCCTCATTGAAATCATTGGTATATATTCGGTCCGTCGCCACAAAGGGCACAGTTCTGCGATAATCTTCAAACAGCGCTTTTGTTCCCGCTCCCAACTGCCCGGGCTTGCGCAGATCAACAGCTTGCGCGGCATGTAGCAACTGTATCGAGGACATCCAGTAGAGGTTATCCAGAATTCGGTCGAGATTGGCGACCGAAAGCGGTGCGTGACTGTCCAGATCCTCGATATTTCCTGCCATCGCAATCGAGCCGACGGGAGCCTGCGCGCCGATCTGCTGGTTTTCGGCCAGAAGCGCGACGAGTGGTTTCTGGATCGCGCCAAACGCATGTCCTTGATTGGTTTCAGCAGCAAGGAATCGCGAAAGATGCGTCAAATCCGGGTTCTCGAAGCGGATCGTCTGCATCGTAATGGCCTGTGACAGACGCACCAGCGCCGTGTTCAGAGCCTCAACCCTTGAGGCCACCGGCAGCATCTCAAAACCTGCACTCGGATAGATCGCTCCCGATACTTCGCCCTCGATAAAATACTGCGAGACCTGTCCGGAAGCCTTGTCGTCCGAGGCTCCCGCAACTACGCCCGGATTGTCATCACTGTGATTGATCTGGATTTCCAGCGCCCTGGTCAGATCCCGCATCGCAACTTCGGCTCCGCCAAGCACATAGGCCATGGTGCGATAAGACAGCGGGTCCTGCAGTGCCCGATCCTTCGCGGGTGACCAGAGATAGCTGCCTTCAAGGGCAGAGCGAACCATCAGTGCCCCGGATGTATTTTCGGCAAAGGGGCGCAGCTCGTTCGTCGCCGCGAGGAAAGGGGCGACATTGCCGTTAAAACCTTCCAGTGCCAAACCAAAGACAACGGCTTCCTTTTCGAGATAACCCGCCGTGTCGTGCGCCAGCAGGGCAGCCTGCCCGGCGGTCAGCGCATTCGTGCTGAGGATCGAAAGGAAATCCTTGCCAACCGGCTCGAGCGGAGCGATGCCGGCGTCAGTCAGGGCGCGCGCTGCGGGAATGCGCTTGCCTTTCATGAAGACCTCCCCCTCGCCGACCATCGCCAGACCGATATGGGAGGCAAGGGTGATATCCGCCTCTCCAACAGAACCGCGTGAAGGAACGACCGGGGTGATCCCCTGCTCCAGAAACTGTCGATACATTTCCGCGACAGCGCTCTGAACGCCGGTTCGGCCGGTTGCAATTTGGTTTAGACGGATCGCCATGCCCGCCCTCACGGCCTCGACCGCCATCGGCTCACCCACGCCTGCGCCATGCGCGCGCAGAGATGTCGAATTGAAGGCGCGTGACAGTTTCAGCAGATCGTCGTCCAGCACGCGCTTGCCGTCCTTCATCGCAAAAACTGGGCGATCCTTGTTCCAGCCAACGCCGACCGTCAGGCCGTAGACCGCCTTACCTTGCAGGGCGGCCTCCATCACCAGATCGAAGCCTTCGGCGATCCGTTTGCCCGCGCTCTCGGTGAGAGTAATTTTGGCGCTGTCGTCCCGCGCCAGGCCGACGACCTGTTCCACGGTCAGGTTTTGACCGTCGATGGACCAATGTTCCGCCCGTGCGTTTGAAGCAGCAAGCCCGGCGATCGCAAAAGCTGTGACAATGGAGAAGCGATGAATAGTCCCGTTTTTAACAGACATGATGTTCCCTTGAGTTGGTTATTATTATGCCGTCATGTTTGCAGCACTGTCCGGTGTCGAAACGGCTTCGCTTCGACTGGAAACTTCCAGACATGACGGGTGGAGCAATTGGGCGAGCTGGGCCTTGAGCGGCCCATCTCCTTTAGTTCGTGGAATACGGCTTCGGCAGGATCAGGACCGCTATCAGCGATATGAATGCGGCGGCCATGACGTAAAATCCGGGCGCGTGATAACCGATGCCCGTGCTGCCAAGCCAGGTCAGCGTCGCCGGGGCAAATCCTCCGAAGATCGTCACGGCGGCATTGTAGGCCAATGACATGCCGGTGGTGCGGATATTCGTCGGGAAAACCTCGGACAGGGTTGCAGGTGCGACCCCGACATATCCCGAGACCATGATGCAGAAGAGGCTTTGCACGATGATGAGCGTCGTCAGCGTTGGCGAAGATTGCAGCCACCAGATCAGGGGATAGACCGCGACCAGCATCGCGCCGGCGGCAATGGTAAGCATCAAGCGCCGACCGATCCTGTCCGAAATGCTGCCGGCGCTGACGCAACCGACCGCGAGGAAGACGTTGCCAATCAGCGATGCCGTAAACGCCTCCGAAGGGCTGAAACCGAAAGCACGCTGAACGAAGATCGGCATGTAGATGATCAGCACATAAACGCAGACCGCCCACAGGATCGAGAAAGCGAAGCCTTTGATCAGATGGCCGAAATAGTCCGAGAAGACGAGCTTCAGGGGTGTTTTGGCGGACTGGTTCTCGAGACTTGCCTGTTCGGCCTGAAAAGCCGGCGTTTCGTCCAGCGTCTTGCGCAGCCACAGGCCCACCGGCGCGATCAATACGCCAATGAAGAACGGGATCCGCCAGCCCCAGTCTCCGATCTCCTGCTCCGTCAGAAGCGAGGTAACCGCAAAGGCGACGAGTGCCCCCATGATGTTGGAAATCGCCATGCTTGCCTGCAGCCAGGAAGCATATTTGCCTTTTTTGTCAGCGGGCGCATGTTCGACAAGAAAGGCGGCTGCTCCGCCGATTTCTCCACCGGCGGAGAAGCCCTGAAGCACTCGTCCGGCAAGGATCATGAGCGGCGCTCCCACACCAATCGCGGCATAAGTCGGCGCCACCGCGATCAACAGGGTGCCCGCCGCCATGATCATGATGGTCAGGAACAGTGCGGCCTTTCGGCCAGCCTTGTCGCCATAGACCCCGATCACGATGGCTCCCAGGGGACGGATCACGAAGCCTAGCCCAAAAGCGAGAAAGGCTTTCACGAGTTCGACTGTATGATCGCCGCCGGGAAAGAAATTATGGGCGATGTAGATTGCAAACAGCGCATAGACGGTGAAGTCATACCATTCCAGGGCATTGCCTATCGATGCTGCTGCAACGGCGCGCTCCGGTGATGACCGTCTGGCCGGTGTCACTGACAAATTTTGATATGTTTTTTCCATTATTGTCCCCTCTTGGCCTGCCGGTGCCGGCAGGCGATGTTGATTGGTGATCGTAATTTTCCGCCCTTCGTGGCGATTGATGGCGTCTCCTCGCTTTGACCTGTCAGATCTGCACGTGATTTATGCCCTTGCTGGCAATTTCATCCTGTGCCTCGGCATAGCCCGCATCCGCGTAACGGATGACGCCGAGCCCCGTATCGTTATCGAGCGATTGCGAGAGCCGGTCGTCAGCCGCATTGGTGCCATCAGCGACGATCGTGACCCCTGCCGAGGTCATGAAACCCGCATAACCCCCGCCGCCGGAGTGAAGCGCGACGAGGTCGGCGCGCGAAGCGCAGAGCAACATCGCGTCGAGAAGCGGCCAGTCGGCGATGGCGTCCGAACCGTCGAGCATGTTCTCCGTCATGATGTTCGGATGCGCCATGCCGGCTGAATCGAGGTGATCGCGAGAGAAGGCAACCGGCCCCTTCAATTCGCCCGAAGCGACCAGACCGTTGACCCGCCGTGCGAGTGCGCTTCGTTCGCCATGGCCGAGCCAGGCGATGCGCGCCGGCAGCCCCTCGAACGGAACATGCTTGCGCGCCAGCGAAATCCAGTTGGTAACGATCTTGTTGTCCGGAAACATCTCCAGCACCAGCTCGTCTATCCGCCCAATGTCCGAGGTCTCGCCCGACAGGGCCATCCAGCGGAAGGGACCAATCGCCCGGCAAAACAGCGGGCGCAGATAGGCTTCGGTGAAGACCGGAATGTCGAAGGCGTCAGCAACGCCGCCGGCCTGCGCCTGCGTGCGGATCAGGTTGCCATTGTCGAAAACCTCCGAGCCGGCCCGCTGGAATTCCAGCATGGCTGTTACCTGTTTGGCAATCGACGCCCTGCCGGCCTCGATCAGCTCATCCGGGTTCTGGCTGCGCAGGCGGCGCACCCGGTCCAGATCGTAACCGATTGGAATATAGCCATAAACGAGATCGTGGGCGGAGGTCTGGTCGGTCACGATATCCGGAATGATCCCCCGCGCGGCTATTTCGGGATAGATTTCCGCTGCATTGCCGACAAGGCCGACGGACAGCGCCTCACCCTTCGCGCGGGCCTCTTCAATCCGTGCCAGTGCGCTATCGAGATCATCGGCAATCTCGTCGAGATAGCCGATATCCTTGCGGGTGCGGGCCCGTTCCGGATTGATCTCCACGCACAGGATGGCCGCGCCCGCCATGCGGCCGGCAAGCGGCTGCGCGCCTCCCATGCCGCCAAGGCCCGCGGTCAATACGAAACGCCCGTTGAGCGTACCGCCGAAGCGGCGTTCGGCAATACGCATGAAGATTTCATAGGTGCCCTGAATGACGCCCTGCGAGCCGATATATTGCCATGCCCCCGCAGTCAGGCCGCCCCAGCATATGAGGCCCTTGCGTTCGAGAGCATAAAAATTCTCGGCCTTGGCCCATTGGCCGACCATGTTGCAATTGGCCATAATGACCATCGGGGCCTCAGTCGAAGTCTTCATCAAGCCGACCGGCTTTCCCGACTGGATGACAAGCGTCTGATCCTCATCCATGGTCGTCAATGCGCGTACGATGGCATCATATGCGGCCTTGTTGCGCGCCGCCTTCCCGAGTGCTGCGTATACGACGAGATTTTCCGGGTCTTCACCGACAGCCAGCACGTTTTCCATAAGGCGCAGCAGGGCTTCCTGCCGCCAGCCCTTCGCGCGAAGGTCCGGGCCTGAAGGGATCGGGAAGCCGGGATTGCGGGGATTCTCTCTCGGCATCTTCAGGCCTCCAATGCGTAGTCGGTCAGGTTGATGCCCATGACCTTTTCGGGGTGGACATAAATCGCCGGGTCCATCAGGCCCGCGCCGATCGGAATGAGGGTCTTTGGGACATGCAGCAGGTGGATCTTCATGCCGACCTTCAGCTCGCCGACAGACAGCGGCTCAATCTCCTGCGACAATGTGGTGATGACATCCGGAAAGGTCGCAAGGCGACGACCATCGACCGCATCGACGGCCATGTATTCGTTCATCACATGCAGGGTCAGCGCCCCTTCGCCCCTGCCGATGGTAACGGTACCGACGTCGAAAGCCTCATTCGTATAATGGACATCCTTCGCGGTGATCTCTCCCTCGATCATGATCCTGCCGCCCGTGGTCGCAAGGATCGCATCGAGGACTGCCGCATGCCCTCGAGGCTCGGCGGCGAGGATTGCATGGCCAAGTTCCAGCGCCTTGGAAATTCCGCCGAGTGCCGCATTCTTCGCGACGTAACCGGCGCGAACCGGGTTGCGGGCCGAGGCAATGAAACCGCCGGACATGTCGGAGGCAGTGCGCAGGATAGGAGAGATCCGGCCGGTTGCGCCGCGCGTTACAAGCTCGATATAGCGGTTCTGATCGCGATTTCCGCCGACGGCCGTCTGGATCGACTGGTCCGGTTTTCCAGCCATGCCGATCGCGCCCATATCGCCGGTCGGATGGGCGCGCATGTCACCCACCGCGTCCAGTACCTTGCAGCCGAGGATAGCCGAAGGCAGCCATGCATTGAGGGTCGAGGACTTGCCGTTCTGCCCGATCATCAGGGCCGCGACCTTCGCACCAAGCTCATCCTGCAAAAGCTGCACGGCCTTGACATAATCAACGCCCCGCATTTCCCAGGGCGTGGTGGAGGCAGGCGCGCCGATGGCGGCAGCCGTCGCCACCCATTCGTCTTCGTTCAATTCGTTAATCGAGACGAGTTCCGGCGCACCGGCGTTCACCGCGGCGTAGCCCAGCATCCGTCCATGGTGGACCCAGCCGCCGCCGCCGGCCGCATAGACCGCGCCTCCCCGCACTGCGGGTTCCACATCTTTTTCCGTCAGAATTCTGGCCACCTTCAGCCCTCCCTTTTTCTGTCCAATTCCATAATCGTGTTTGCCAGAACTTCAGCCGCCAGAGCGAGGTCGGCCGCATCGGCCCACTCTTCCGGGCAATGGGAACGGCCGTCGCGGCATGGAACGAAGAGCATCGCCGAAGGGCACAGCCGTGCCATGAACGCCGCATCATGGCCCGCACCCGACACCATCTTGCGATAGGGCGTGTCCAGCCGGTCTGCGGCCTTTGCCAGCATCTCCTGCAATCCATCATCCATCTGCACGCCGGGATTGCCGGAAATCAGCCGCGCTTCGATCGTATTTTCACCGTCCGCATCAAGTCCGGTCAGCCAGGACACGAACGCCTCCTTGTCCTCCGCCCGCTCGGCGCGGATATCGACCAGCATGCGGACCCGCCCCGGCACCACATTGGCGGCGTTGGGGGAAATTTCGAACTCGCCCACGGTTGCGGTAAAATGCCCGGGACCACCGGAAAGCTCCGTCGCGTACCGCTCGATCTCACTCACGATCCGCGCCGCAGCGACAAGGGCATCCGCGCGCAACCCCATCGGGGTCGTGCCGGCATGATCGGGACGACCCTTAACCTCGATCTCGACGCGATTGATGCCGACAATGGTCGTCACCACCCCAAGCGCAATCTTTTCCCGTTCGAGAACCGGCCCCTGCTCGATGTGTAGTTCCAGAAAGGCCTTCAGGTCATCAGCCAAGGGAGCTTCAAGACTTTCCGGCTTGCCGCCCACGTCACGTATGGCGGTCGCCAGATCGCGCCCGTCACTGATACGCCTCAGCCAGTCCTGCGGCAGAACGCCCGCCATCGCTCGCGAACCGATGCAGGAAACGCCAAAAATGGAGACTTCTTCAGCAAGAAAATCGACGACGGCCAAGTTGTGCCGCAAGGCAACACCGCGCCGTGAGAGAATGCGTGCGACCTCCAATGCAACGACGACACCGGCAACACCATCAAAACGTCCGCCGTCCGGCACAGTGTCGGAATGCGAACCCAGCATGATCGTTCCGGCCTGCGGCTCGGTGCCTTCGCGGCGGCCGATCAGGTTCCCGCCCGCATCCGTCGAGACATTCAATCCTTCACCCAGGAAACGCCGACGAAGATAGTCGCGCCCTTCATCGAAACGGGGCGAGAAGGCGCGACGGGTCCAGGGACGTTCCGGATCGGTGATCTGCGCCAGTGCGTCGAGATCCGTTTCTATGTCCTTTATCGACGCGTCGAGATTGCGGCGCATCACAACAGCACCTTGCGCAGACCAAGTGTTTCGGGCGGCCGCACGAAAATGCCGGTTCCCGGCGCAGCCAGCACGTTCTCACCGTCGAAGACCATCTCGCCTCGCCGCCAGGTGGCTGCAACCGTCCAGGGCAGTTCCATGCCGTGATAAGGCGACCACCCCGCAATGGAATGAGGACTGCTGGCCGCGTCATACACCACGGGCCGATCGACAAGCACCATGACGTCGGCGTCACGCCCGACCTGCAGCCCGCCTTTCTGGTGGTCCAGACGAAAATGTCTGGCCGGATTTTCGGCCATAAGCCGGGCCGCCCACACCAGCGGTACACCGCGTGCGATCGCGCCCTTGACGAAAAGTGGCACCATCACCTCCAGCCCCGGGACGCCGGAGGCATTTTTCAGCATATCGGGATTGGTCTTGCGGTCCTCGCTCCAGCTCACATGATCGGTAGACACCATCGACACCCGCCCTTCCGCCAGATGGCGCCAGATCGCCTCCACTTCTTTGCGGGCGCGTATCGGCGGGTTGATCTTGGCCTTGCCGCCAAGCCGCGCGACGTCGTTCTCCTCATCCAGAACAAGGTAGTGAATGCAGCATTCGACGGAGGAATACCGGCCGTTCCTGCGATACATCTCGGCGATCTCGTAGCCGCGACTGACGGAGCAATGGACGACATGCGCCGGGCAATCTGTCTCGGCGCCAGTTTCATAAATCTGCAGCATCGCCAGCGTTTCGGCCAGTTCTGGACGCGAAAGGCCGTGCGCGCGCCAATCGGTGATGCCGGATGCCTCCACCTCGGAAATCGCGGCGCGGACATAGGCGTCGTCCTCATTGTGCACGCCTGCGGCGAGCCCGGTCTTTGCAATCTCGGCGAAACAGGCGCGAAGCAGCGCGGGTGGGATACGCGGAAAGCGTTGAGGATCCGTGCCGAAAGTCGAGAACTTGTAGGCGCAAACTCCCGCCGCCGCCTGTTCGGCAATGCGGGCGGCCCCCTCTTGCGGATCGACAGTGCCATAAAGCGCGACATCGATGCGCGCCTCTTCGTCGATCATCGCGACCTTGCGCCTGACGGCCTCGGCGGAACACACAAGATTGCCCTCATCATAGGGCATGTCCACGATTGTCGTGACGCCGCCCGCCGCCGCCGCACGGGTCGAGGCCGCAAAACCTTCCGCCCCCTTCTGCGACAGCGAATGCACCTGTGCGTCTATGGCGCCAGGCAATAGGATGCCGGTGCCGAAATCATGATTTTCTCTTCCAGCCGGCGCGGGGCCTTCTCCGATGAGTGCCGTTTTCCCGTCGCGAATGGCCACGAAACCTCGAGAAATCTCGCGGTCGGTCAGAATGACTCGCCCCGCCAAAACCGTATCGAAATCCGCCATGTCGTCCTCCTGTCATATTTCGACTATGAGGCACAATTAAATTAGTGGTATATCCCAAAATCCGGACAGACGATGCCGAAATGGGAAGATCGAGACGGGGCGTGGGCGGTGAAGGTTTCGACGATTCTTTTATGTGACCAGGTGGTTCGCCTCGGCGGCATCCACCTTGCGTCCAATACAACGGGAATTCCGGTTGCAACCGTATCTGATGCCGTCAACCGCCTGGAAACCGCCCTCTCCGTCAAGCTTTTCGTGCAGGGCGCAAAAGGCCTGATCCTGACGGCGGAAGGCGGAAGACTTGGCCCGTATCTCGCGCAGGCCGCCCATGAAATCTTCGCGATCCATGGCGCGTGCGGCGATGACCGTACGAAAGATATTTATCAGAGAAGCGTGTCGCTGATTGCACTCTTCCGCTTCGTGGACATTCTCGAATCGGGCTCGATCCGTAAATCCGCATTGAGGCTTCAAATCGGGCAACCACAGCTGACGCGGATGATGGCGATGCTGGAAGACAATCTGGGCGTCCAGCTTTTTGAACGGACCCGCAGCGGCTCGCGCGCATCGCCCGAGGGGCTTCGCATATCGCCCCACGTCAACAAATTACGCGATATCTGGGCTGCGCTGGACTCCACATCCGCCCTGCGTTTCAAGCGGCATCTGCGCCATTGGTCATTCGGCGGCATTCCTCCCGCAACGACGGACAGCCCGTCGGCAATTATTCTGGCGCGCATTGCCGCCAACTGGGCACGGCGTTTCGACACACCGCTGCTGATGCAGCCCGGACTTGCAGACAGCCTGCTGGAAGGACTTGAACAGCAGCGATACGATGCAGTCCTTGTCGACATGCCAGTCAACAATTCTCGCCTGCGCAGCCGTGAGGTTCTGCGCAGCCACCTTTCATGTTTCCTGCAGCATGAAGCACCTGAAATGACGGATGCAGATTCGCCGTCACAGATGCGCGAGGCGATCCTCAAGCACCCTCTGGTACTGCCTTCCCGCGCCTCCGGACTGCGCCAGACGGCCGAAAGCTTTCTCGAGCATCTGCTTGGACCAACGTGGCTGTCAAAGGTGCAGTTGATTGAGATCGACAGCATACCGGTGGCAGTGCAACTGATTGTCGGCCACGGATATTGTTCGATATTGCCGTCCAGCGTGGGAATAACCTCCCCGAAGGTCACGAGAATCCCATTGCCGATGACATTTTCCGTTCCATTGCTATTGGCCTGGCGTGCCGATGACAGAGGTACAGATATGGCGCAGCGCGTTCTTCAGCTGCTTGATATGACGAGCTAATGGTGGCCGAGCGGGCTCGGCTCCTGCAACTCGGGTTCAAGTATCTATTACTTTACAGAGCGGTCGGCTTCGGGCGCAATGAACTTGCAAGAGAAATAGAGGACGGTCGTGGGAAGCCTGTCTTCAGGCTTGGTCAAGCTCGGCACTATCTCTTCTATTCTTGCCATCACGGCGCTGATGTCAGTCAGTTGAGCTTCGGGCTGTCCAAGTGTCGCTCGCGCCAGTTCCTGAAAGCACGCGAACGATCGCAACTTCGATGTTCTGGTCGAGAACCTGTCCACCTCACCGATCCAGTACTGGCTTGCCAGCCTCATAGTCGCAATGTTTGGCAACACGTGATTTGGTCTTTGTTGTGCTTTTGCATCGCAGGGTAGACAGAAGCTTGATTTTCCGGTGATCGTAATTTTTGCGCCTCTGTAGGATCGCAAGAAACAAAAAAACTCCCGGCGCATTTGCTCCGGGAGTTTTGGATGTTCGGTTGCGGGGGCCTCAATCCACGGAGACTTGTCAGATCGGGGCGGGTGGTAGGTACACCCCTTCGGCTTCAGCCTTGAGATAATTTATCGATGCGCTATTCGGCAGTATCGAGTGGTAACAGCGCCTTCTTTCGTTCTGCAATCACCGTTGGATCGCTCATGATGTCCGTCCGCCGGCCCGGCCTACGGGCATGCTTGACGTAGCCATTCTTGTCGCTGTTGCCCTTTATCGTCGGCTTGGCCTGCTGGTCCTGACGCTCCTTAATATCGGCCAGCATATCGCCATAGGCTTCGCGTCGCAGACGCGGCTGACGAAACGTCCGGCGCTGCTTGCGCGACAACCACAGTCCAGCACTAGATATCCAACCGCGCACCGTCTCGCGCAACACCCATAAACCATCGCGCTCTGTCAGTTTCTCGGTTGCCAACGTCAGACCGAAATCCGCATACCGTTCCCGAACCAGCGCCATCGCATAGTCGCGGACCCCTTCAATGATCCAGTTGTTCGACGGCTGGCCGATCACGTTGTACCGAATCGACACCGCGCCGCCAGTTCGTATCCGCTCCAAAATCTGACGCACCTAACGCGTGCTCAGGTCAAGTACATATGCCGCTGACACTATGGTCATCCCGCGGGCGACCACCTTCGATAGAATCTCGATCCGCTGCGCAATCAATCCCATCTGCAATCTCCCAGGCACCGACTAGCTGTAGTCGGAAGCAATAGTGGGGGGTAAGATTGCAGAGCTGTCACTTACCCTACCATCTCGGAAGGCCGATACGCGCGTAAACGACGTCAGCCTCGAAAATCGATCCCTGACCTGCGGCAAAGTGCGAAACGACAACACATCAAAAATCGCATTCGGTCTCCCGGAGCGATATGTCAAGCTGACCAAGTTGGCCAAAAACCGGCAATTTCACATCCAAAAAACGCACCTTTATCCAGATGCCGCGAGAATAATCAAAAGAGCGAGAGGGGGAAGAAATTTGTTAATGTCTTTAATCGCTCATTATCCATGCCGACAAAGCGCTCGTTGAAAGTGTTGTCAAATTGAACACGCAACGTGGCTTGCTGAGCGAGTGGATGAAGCTGCTCATAAGCCTGGATGATCCAGGAAATCTCTCGAAAAAACAACATTGAATGGAAAACGAACGCCTCCCTATGGCTGGGACAGCGGCGCGCAGCATTTCCGTTTCTAAAGGCGAGGTATTTCTATGTTTTCCGTTGATACGCTAAAAATTGGCACGAAGCTCTTAATTCTCACGGGTATAACGGTCGCCATCGGCGCAGGCGTCGGCATTTATGAAGCGACGAAACTGCGCTCAATTGACAACACCTACAGCGCAGTTCTGGACAGCGATGCCAATGGAACCGTGAAACTGGCGGAGATTACAGGCAATTCCGATTCGATCGGACGTGTTCTCTATCGCATGATTGCCGAAAGTGACCAGGCCAGTATACGAGTATCGGAGAAAGAACTCGGTGATGTTTTTAACGAAACTGAAAAATTCGTGGAACAGGCCGCCGCGTATTATCCCGATCGAAAAGCGGATTTCGATGCACTGAAATCTGATCTGGATAACCTTCGCGCGACAACTCCTAAAATTATAAACGCCGCGCTTAGTGCCGAGAATGATGTGGGGCTGAAGCTTGTCAGTGACAGTTTCGCGCCGATGCGCCTTAAATTCGACGCCAATGCGACAAAGCTCTATGATTGGGCGAAAGCGGAACTGCGGCGCAAGAACGATATTGCAAGTGAAGTAACCGATACAACGATCTTGACCAGCTACGTGGTGCTGGTGGTCGGCGCCATTTTGGCGATCGTTCTTGGCATTCTCATGAGTGTCACGCAGGTCGTTCGACCGGTCAGGCGCTTGACGGATACGATGGCTGAACTGGCCAAAGATAAGCTCGAAACGAATATTCCTTTTACGGACCTGCCAAATGAGATCGGCTCGATGGCGCGCGCGGTGGAGGTGTTCAAGCAGAACGCTGTCAAGGTGCGTGAATTGAATACGCAGGAAGCGGCATTGCAGGCCAAAAGTGCGGATCTTCAAACGAGCATCGCGACAATCGTTTCCGCTGCGGTTGCCGGTGATTTCACCCAGCGTATTACGAAGGATTACGACAGCCCCGAGCTCAACCGCTTCGCAGCAAGTGTCAACGAACTGGTGGCCTCTGTCGATCGCGGGATTGCGGAAACCCGGCGCGTTGTTTCGGCCCTGGCTGAAGGCGACATGACAGAGAAGATGCGCGGCGACTTCCAGGGCGCTTTTGGCGAGTTGCAGCAGAACGTCAATGCAACGATGAGCAATCTGGGATCGGTGCTCAGCGAAGTGCGCTCGGCCATCGATACGATCAACGCGGGCTCCGGCGAAATGCGGATTGCATCCGGCGACCTGTCGAGGCGGACAGAACAGCAGGCCGCCTCACTGGAGGAGACCTCCTCAGCGCTTGAGGAAATCACCGCCGCCGTGAAGAACTCGACCGAGCGCGCGCTGGAGGCCAGTCACATGGTCGACGAAGCACGCCGCAGCACCGAGCAGTCAAGCATCGTGGTCAAGGATGCCGTCTCCGCCATGGGCCGCATCGAGCAGGCCTCCGGCGAGATCAACCAGATCATCAATGTCATCGATGAGATCGCTTTCCAGACCAATCTTCTGGCGTTGAATGCAGGCGTCGAAGCGGCCCGCGCTGGCGAGGCCGGCAAGGGCTTTGCCGTCGTCGCCCAGGAGGTGCGCGAACTCGCCCAGCGTTCGGCGGCAGCCGCCAAGAATATCAAGGGCCTGATTTCACGGTCGGGTGAAGAAGTGCACGCCGGCGTCAAACTGGTAACGGAGACAGGCAAGGCGCTCGGCCTCATTCAGGGGCACGTCGTCAAGATAAACGAACATGTGCACTCGATTGCAACAGCGGCCAAGGAGCAGTCGACCGGGCTGCACGAGGTCAGCACCGCCGTCAACCAGATGGACCAGGTTACCCAGCAGAATGCCGCCATGGTCGAGGAATCGACAGCCGCCACCAGCAGACTTGCCGATGAGGCCGTAAATCTCACCCGACTGATCACGCGCTTCAAGCTTGATGCGCGCACCGCTCCACAGATAGCAGGCCAGACCAGCAAACCCGCCGCCTCGCCTGCGCGCGCGCTCGGTAGCAAGCTCGCCAGCGCCTTTGGCGGCCGTAGCGTCGCAGCCTCCGCTGAGTGGAGCGAATTCTGATGAAACCGACTGTCCAAACCCAGCTCAACAGGCGCTGAGAGTCAGCAAACTCATCACAACGAACAGCAAACCCCGATGACGACGCAAATACCGTTCGGTGCAAACAACGATATATCGAAGAGAAATCAGCAAATGTCACAGTCTACAGCAAATCTCAATCATCCGGCCGTTTTCAACGATACCGAGATCCAGACAATGCTCGAAAAGGAACGGGACAATCTTATAAAGACGACAAATTTTCTTGAAGCAATGTGCGCCAAGCTTTCGTTAACTGCCGCTGGTCTGCCATCGCTGTCGGTCGTCGAAGAGAATTCGCAAGACCCCGATGACCCGCAATTGACCATTGAGGCGGCAGGCATCACCCCGGTCAAAATTCCCATGTGATTTGTAAGAGCGCGGAAGCAACATCCATTTCGCGCAGCAGGATCTCCAGCTTACCGGCCACTGCCTCACGGGGCCGAGGCTTCGCAGCCCAGATGACTTGGGTTTCTCAATATCAATGTTTGCGATGAATCTCCAGAACCAGGCCGGGGGTGAGACCGGCCGTGGCCGCTGAGGGCTTGAAAAATAAACTTCAGAGAAAAGAAGGAACTCTTTGTGTGTCTGCCGGAAACCGATGCTTCGGCCCAGAATTCAAACCCGCAGATAGCCCGCGGTTGCCGGGTCATGGGCAAGCGCCGTTCGTCCGCTCGTCACCACGCGCATGCGAGGCTGCGCCAATATTCTAACCGCCCGTCGGGATTGGCGCCCAAAGAGGAAATGATGTGACTTCACTTCGCAAACACCATCCTTCCATTGAGCGCTATATTAGATCGATTGGCCGTTATTTCGTCATTGCCGTTGTGACCATGACACTTCTGATCGTGGCGACTTATAAAACCGTTTCAATCGCGCTCGATCGACATTCGCTGCAACAGGACATCAGTTATCTGCTGGGCCGGCAATTCATCCGCTTCCAGCAGCTGTCGAGCCAGACGCGCGCGATCATGCGAGCCTCCGCGGACCCATCGACACCAGATTATGTCGTAAACCCCATGGTCGACAATATTCGCGAATCTATCAGCGACATGCGCGCCATGAACGCGAAGCTGGACGAACTCCACGAAAAGATTGCTGGTAATCTTCTCGAAAAACTCAACCCGAGGGACGAAGTCATGGAAAATCTTCGTTCCGAATTCGACGCACGGCTCGAAGATTTCCTAAGCCGCGCCGAACGCGTTGTCGAGGCTACGCGGGAAGATCGGCGTCAGCGCTATTCCTTCTGGGGACCGATCGATTTTGCCGTGGCGTCCGACAGCCTGCTCATGCGCCAGTTCAGTGCGTTGATCGAAGGAGCGCACGACAGGAGTGAAGGCAGCATCAGCCATGCGCGACTAATAAGCACATTGCTTCTCAGCCTGAACGCGGCGGCGCTCATTCTGGCAACCGTGCTTCTTTTCCTTCCTCTCCTCAGGAAACTGCACAACGAACATCGCCGCACCCTCGATTTCGAGGTCAAGCTAACGCATCTGGCGCATTCAGACGCTCTGACAGGTCTCAATAATCGATCCTCCTTCAACGATGCATTGACCGGATTGTTTGACGATCTCGAGCGGACCGGAAGAGGTTTTGCCATGTTGCTTGTCGATCTCGATCATTTCAAGGACATCAACGACAGCCTCGGACATCCTGCCGGCGATGCGGTTCTCAAGCAGGTCGCCAATGTCCTGCGCAAGACCTTCCGCCCCGACGATATCGTTGCACGGCTCGGCGGCGACGAATTCGCAGTGCTCCTGCCGGAAATCGACGATGCGACAACGCTGGAAGCGATCGCCCACTGCGCGGTCGCTGCAATTGCGGATGAATATCGTTTCGAGGGACGGCTTCTGCCCGTATCAGCCAGCATCGGCGGAGCGGTCGTCCCTCAACATGCCAATGACGAGGGCATGCTTGCTCAACTCGCCGATCTCGCACTCTACGCCGCCAAAGGCAAGCGCAACACCGCCACGATCTTCGACGAGCGTTCGCACGCCCAGCGTCTGCAAGAAAACCAGCTTGCCCTCGCCCTCGCCGCCGCCATCGATCGAAACGAATTCGTCGTCCACTATCAACGCAAGATCGAGTTGCAGACAGGCTTGCATCTCGGTTTCGAAGCACTGGTACGCTGGCAACATCCGGAACTCGGCATTTTGCCGCCCGCGCGTTTCCTGCCTCTCATCAAGCGAAACAATCTGATGTGCGGCATGACACGCTGCGTCATAAATACGGTAGCCTCGGATCTAAAGGGCTGGAAAGCAAGGGGACTGCGACCCGGATCGATTGCCATCAACCTTCCCGAAGCCTTGCTGATCGGCGAGGACGGCTACAATCTGGTTGCGACTGCGATAGATACAAATCGTCTGGAATGGGCAGATCTTGCCGTTGAAGTGACGGAAGATGTTTTCCTCAATCGCGGTGCCGATCAGATACGTGAAACCATCGCCCGCTTCAGAGACCACGGAATGTCGGTTTCCCTGGACGATTTCGGTACAGGATTTGCCTCGCTGGTGCATTTGCGTGATTTCCCGTTCGACGAATTGAAGATCGACAGGAGCTTCGTAACAGACCTCGGCAACGATATACGGTCCGAGCAGATCGTCAGGGCCATGATCGATCTCGCGCACAGCCTGGGCAAGCGATGCGTTGCCGAAGGTATCGAGAACGACATTCAGCGCGATTTTCTTCTCGCAGCGAACTGCGATATTGGCCAGGGTTATCTCTTTGCGAAGCCTGAGCCGGCGGCAATTGCGGCCAAGCGCCTGATATCAATCGCCTCCACCCAGCCCGCGATACAGCCATCACTGCAGCAGGCCGCAGGCTGATGTTTTGAAACGGCAAAAAAAGTCCCCCAAGACTCCACACATCAACGGAGGCATGCAAATGAATGTGCATAAAAGACTATGGCTGATGGCTTTCCTCGTATCAGCCGCCGCACCAGGCATTGCCAATGCCGGCAGCGGCATGTCGGTCGATGTGGTCCATTTCTGGGTGTCTAAAAGTGAATCCGCTGCGCTGGACGTATTCCGCAGAAACTGGTTTGCCGCAGGCAATCAATGGGCTGACATCCCGGTCGAAAACAAGGTTGCCGATCAGCGGCTGGTGAGCGACCGCATCGCAAACGGCTATGCGCCGGCCGTCATGCAATGGAACGCTAACGAAGGTTCGCGGGAATTGCCGGAAATGGGGGTCGTTCAGGATATAGACGATGTCGCCCGGGCCGATCACTGGCGCGAGATCATTCCCGCAACCGTATTCGACCGGATATCCTACAAAGGAAAGGTATATTTCGCCCCGACCAACATCCATGCAGAAAACTGGCTGTGGACGAGCACCAGGGTTCTGGGGCAAGTCGCCGCCGCCGAACCGCGATCCTGGAACGAAATTTTCGAAACAGCCGAGAGGATCAAAACCTCCGGGAAGATCGCGATTGCAATTGGCGGGGCTCGATGGGAAACCTCGCTTATCTTCAATGACATTATTTACCACGTCTTCGGACCGCAGGGATATGCCGGACTGATGAGCGGTGACGCGGCACTGGTTCAGGATCCACGCATGACCGAGGCATTGAGTATGCTTCGGCGTCTGTCTCGATATGCCGCGCCCTATGAAACACGAAAAAACAAGACCTGGGCGGATGCCGCAGCTGCAGTTGGCGCCGGTGAAGCAGGCATGCAGTTCATGGGAGACTGGGCAAAGGGCGAATTGATAACGCGAGGCTACCGCGTCGATGACGATTTCGGTTGCAGCCTCGTCCCCGGCACATCAATCGCATATTTCATGGTAATCGACGCATTCGCATTTCCCATAGCCAACCGGGACGGCGTGGCGGATGCACAGCGGGCATTCGCCCGCATGGTCCTCGACAGCGGCAATCAAGTCGCCTTCAGCCGCATCAAAGGTTCCCTCCCCGTCCGGATCGATGTCGATCCGACCATCCTCGACCGTTGCGGCAAACTTGGGCTGGAAATGATCCGGGCAAAAAACGGCGAGGTCAGCGCACAGTCGCAGGCCATGCCGAGCCAGATGTCGGAAGGCTGGATTGGCATTGTCGGTGACTTCTTCAATGACGAAAGCATTTCCCCTCAACAGGCGCAGCAAAGGCTCGTCGATCTCCTGATCCAACACTAGATGGCGATCTGTCAGCCCTTCGCTGTCAGTATCGGCGTCGCGTCTGCGACGGTAGCTGGCCGAAACGGCGGGAATAATCCGCCGCAAATCGCCCCATATGGCTAAACCCCCATTTGCAGGCAATATCGGCGACGCTCAGGCCGGGATCGCAATGGAGGAGATCGTCATGTGCAGCAGCCAGACGGATATCTTGAAGATACGCCATCGGCGTGGTGTTCTGAAACTCCCGGAAACCCTGCTGCAGCGTGCGGACACTCACTTTCGCCGCAACAGCGATATCCGTCAGTGAAAGGGCGGCGGAAATGTTTTCATGCATGAAGTCAATCGCCCATTTGACATGGCGCGGGGACGGAGACGCCACCTGGGATGCAAGCTCGGCCGAATAGCGACTATGACAGTTCTCCAGCAAAAGATAGATTGCCGCATCGTAGAGAGCGTTCAAGCTCAAAGGCGAAGCTTCCAGCCCGCTTTGCGATGCAGTCAGGCTGTGCATATCGTCTACGATGCGCATTAGCATCCTGCCTGCGCCAGCCTTAAGATCGATCATCGGCTGAATGTCCAGATTTCCGGTAACCGAACGGTCGAGTATGTGGGAAAGGATATGGGTAATCTTCCTGCGCTCGAGAAAAAGAGCGAAATGGCTTCTCGGCCCCACTATTCTGGTTGCTCCGGTCATCGCCTCACCTTCGAGAATGGTGCCGGTTCCGGGTGAGGAAACGAATTCATGTCGACCGAAGCAAGCTTCTCCGCTGATCGGCAGGAACACCAGAAGCTTGTCGCTCGGCACCTCTCTTTGGATGAGAAGATCGCCTCCATAGGTGCACTTCGCAAGCGTTGTTCCACCGACGGAGAAAAATCGGCAGTTAAAAAAGAGAGCATCGTCCGTCTGCGAGGTTACGGTAAGCGGTGACGACGTTGTCGATAACAGCGCACTCAGTTCCTCGGGATCGTCTCCCCTGTATTCCAGGCAGCGCGGGGCTTCTTTGGGTGGAGGACTGAAACGTTGTCCGCCCCGCCCCGAGAGTTTGACACCCATAAGCAATCTCACGGCAAAAGAACCGGCTCGTTTGGGAGGATCAGGACCGGCTGATATGAAAATCCAGTCGCCACTGAAATCGTCTCGCTGACATGACCTGGATTGAAGCACGCTCCGGCGATGAAAACCCGTGTGACATGTTTAAGACGATTAGCCTAAAACCCTTTAATTTCCATAGGTTAATTCCAAAGACCAGACATAATTGCGCAAATCGGATGATCATGCGATAAATGGATAATTAAAAAGAAACCGCTCCTGCGGCTTATTTCCTGCACTATTGCGCTGCGGTTATGATCAAACCAAGCAACGGAAGCTAAAATGCTTAAGCATTTCATCTTTTGATTGCTTACAATATCAAGATGCAGCCCCTTGTTGCCCAGGACATGTTTCAAGTTCGGTTTCCAGGCTTCGTATCATCTCTGGATTTCCATGATAGAAAACCGAATTCCGGATTTTAATCCTCAGCTCAAGGATGAAACCTTTGATGACATGGTCGGTGCCCTGACCGCCGGTTTCGGTCATTTCGAGGCATGGCGAACGGACAGAGGACAGTTACTCGACTGGAAAGTCGGCTTTTGGGGCAATGAGCAATTGTCACTGGTCAGCAATCAGGATTGCGGCGGCTGGGGAGCGAGAACGATTGAGCAAACACCGGAATGCCTGGCAATTCTTTTGCCCCGTTCCGGTTCTGTCGATGTGAAACTCGGCAACAATATAATTGAAGGCACGCAGGGGCGGCTGTTACTTACGAATAATCACGAGCCGGAACAGGTTGATGTCCGCGGCGGTTTTCACCGCTCGGATACGCTCAGTCTGAACTGGAATACTCTCTCTCGAACCTTTGCCGCCACATTGGATGCCCCTCTGGTCGGGCCAATGGACCTGGAGCCTATCATCGAGCTTTCGACGGGTACCGGTCAATTGATCGGCAGTCTGGTTGAGACGATTATTCTTGGCATGCGCAACGATGGCCCACTGCTGCGATCTCCTATCGCAATGTCGAATTTAACGCAGGCGCTCGCCGATCTTGTTATCCGGCATGTGCCCCATCGTCTCTCCTATCTTCTCGACAAAAGAGTCTATCTCCTATCGCCGCGACACGTAAACCGTGCCATCGAATTCATGCATTCAAACATGGGGCAGCCGCTTACCATGCAAAACGTGGCCGAGGCTGCGGGCACTTCCCTTCGCGCGCTTGAGGTTAGCTTTCGCGATTTCAAGCGCATCACACCCTCCGCTTATCTGCGGAAAATTCGCTTGCAAGCTGCGCGAGAGGATTTGCTCGATCCCTTTAATCAGCAATCGCTGAGAGAAATCAGTTTGAAATGGGGCTTTTTTCATTTCGGCCGTTTTTCCGCGATCTATCGGGCAGCCTATGGAGAAAACCCGTCAGACACAAAAAGACAATCGCGGACGATCAAATAATCGCCTGCCGGGCAATACGCGTGACCGTCGACGTTTTTCCGGCCATATTTTTCTCTGCCAAAAGCAAACATGCAGCCGCCCCGTTTATCGTGTTCACATGATGGCAAATTCGCTCCCATCACGAGCGACGACAGTGTCTAGGCCGAAGATGAACGCCTTAGCTTCGAACAAATATCGATGAAGGCACGTAGCTTGGGCTGGTTCTGGGCAGTTTTCGTAAAGTAAAGGAAGAGCCCGTCCTCGCCTTGCGAGTATTCCAGCAAGGCAGGCTCCAGAAGCCCGGCTGACAGTTCCTGCGATGTGTGAAACGTCGAGGAATAAATAAGCCCGAGCCCTTGCACCGCAATTTTCCGCATGAGTTCACCATCATTGACCGTGATTGGTCCATTGGGTTCTATGCGCACATTCTGGCCGTCTTCAACAAACCCCCATCGGTAAATGTCACCCTTTTCCGGTCGGCGGAAGCGGATACATTGATGTTCCGTCAGATCATTCGGCACTTTGGGGCAGCCGTATTTCCTGAAATAGTCTGGCGAGCCAAATACCGCCCATTTGAAAGGTGGCGAGAGCCTCACCGCAATCATGTCCTGTGCAATGTATGAACCGATGAGAATGCCTGCATCATAGCCTTGCGATATGAAATCGTCATGTCTGTTGCTGACCGTAATATCCACTTTGATAAGCGGCCAGGCCTCCCGAAATGCCGGCAATATCGGCTCGATGACGTGTGGCAATGCCAGCCGCTCGACGATAAGCCGCAAGGTGCCGGAGGGCTCCGTCGTGGATTGCTGCGTTTCTTCGAAACTCGTCTCGATCGGCTTTGCCGCAGGGGCGATCTTTGCCAGCAGCATGTCTCCCGCTTCGGTCAAGGATATCCTGCGTGTCGTCCGATGAAACAAAGGTGTCGCCAGCCGTCGCTCCAGCTTCTGTAAGGCCTGGCTGATCGCCCCCGGCGTCACGCCCAGTTCCAGAGCAGCTTTGCGGATGCTGTGGTGTTTCGCAATCGCCAGGAATTCGGAAAGACCGTCAAATGCATTGTGGCGAGTCATCGATGTCTTTCGTTCTCAGAGCGGTTCTAAAGGCCATGATAGCGAAATATGGAGATTATTCGACCGAATACAGTTCAATTAAGTTGATTTTCTAAACAATCCATTTAGCGGCAGACGGCTTATTTTGCACGGTCAGGCCGGACATATGGTGGGTGTCGCAACAAGCTAAAGGAATGAGCATGTCCATCGTCAATCACGTCGCCGGTCTGTGCGTTGCCATTGCAGCCCTGGCCGCCATACCCGCGCAGTCGTTCGCCCAGCAGGCAGACAATGCCAAGAAAAAAATCCTGATCGTCGTTTCCAGCCTCGACAAAAAAACACCCGAACTCGTCGGCGGTTACTGGTTCCCAGAGCTGACGCACCCGGTTGAGGTTTTTGACGAGGCCGGCATCGACTTCGACATTGCAAGCCCCAAAGGCGGCCTCTCACCCTTTGACGGTTTCGATCTCAAGGACCGCGCAACGCTGAATTTCTGGACCAATCCGGAACATCGGAACAAGATTGCCAACTCGATCAAGCTCTCCGACGTGGATGCGGACCAATACGCCGCCGTTCAATTGGTCGGCGGTCACGGTCCCATGTGGGACTTCCGCAACAACAGGGAACTTGAGGATATTGTCCGTAAGATTTACGAAAGTAACGGCATCGTCAGCGCCGTCTGCCACGGCCCCGCGGGGCTGATCGATGTCAAGCTGAGCAACGGTGAAAGCCTGATCAAGGGTCGCAAACTCACCGGCTTCACAGCCGAAGAGGAAGCCGCCCGCGCTTACGACAAGATCGTGCCATTCGAGCTTGAAGCCGCGCTGAAAGACGCCGGCGCAACATTCGAGGAAGCGCCGATTTTCCAGAGCCGTGTCGTCGTCGACGGACGCCTGATCACCGGTCAGAACCCGGCCTCGGCGAAGGAGTTCGCCGAGGCAATCGTCAAGGCCCTTGAAAAGAAAACGCAATAAGCTCGCTACTCGGCTGGCGTCCCGTCCTGTCGGACGGGGCGTCAGAACAAAATTCCATCCCCGATCAAATTGGGTTTTATCGCCTAAACACGTTGGCCAGTCTCTTCGTCGAAAAGATGGACGTTGCCTGCATCCAGGCTAAGGAATACCGTTTCGCCGGGACGCAATGAGACGCGCTCGCGCATCAACACTGTCAGGTACTGCTCTTCCATAAGGACCGTTATCTGGGTTTCGGAGCCGGTAGGTTCGACCAAAACGACGCGCGCGGGAATATTGCCTTCCTTCACGATGGAAAACTTTTCCGGTCGGACTCCGTAAAACAGAACACGCTCGCGGCTTAGGGATTCTCTGTTCGCCGGCAGCGGCAAGGGAATACCGCCGATGGTGCGAAAAATCTTGGGATCGTCCGCCTGTATGCGGCCTTTAATCAGATTCATCGGCGGCATACCAATAAAACCGGCAACAAAGGTAGTCGCGGGATTGTCATAGATATCGAGCGGCGTGCCTACCTGTTCGACAAAGCCATCCCTCATCACCACGATGCGATCCGCCATCGTCATCGCCTCAGTCTGGTCGTGGGTAACATAGACGGTGGTGATCTTCAGCCGCTGATGCAGTTCCTTGATCTCGGAGCGCATGGCCACGCGAAGCTTGGCATCAAGATTGGACAGCGGCTCGTCGAACAGGAAAACCTTTGGGTCGCGTACCATCGCACGGCCCATGGCCACGCGCTGGCGTTGCCCCCCTGAGAGATGGCGCGGGTACCGGTCGAGGTAAGGTTCGAGCGCCAGAATCCTTGCCGCATTCTCCACGCGCTTCGCGATTTCCTGCTTTGCCACGCCGCGAAGCTGAAGTGAAAAACCCATGTTTCCGGCAACGGTCAAATGGGGATAGAGGGCATAATTCTGGAATACCATGGCAATGTCCCGATCTTTGGATCGCAGATCATTGACCATTGTGCCGTCAATGGAGAGTCGGCCATTGGTGATCGATTCAAGCCCGGCGATCATTCTCAGCAATGTGGATTTTCCACATCCCGAGGGACCGACCAGGACGATGAACTCGCCATCTTCGATGACGACATCGATGCCGTGGATGACAGGCAAGCTGCCGTAGCTTTTGCGGATATTCTGCAATTCAATCGAAGCCATATTCTGCGCCTCTTCCTCCCGAATGGCCCTCAGGCCGTCCCTTCGCCTTCGTGGTTCACGGCTGTTCGCTGGCCGGATGAGAATACGATCAGGGCAAATAGCGGCTCCGGGCCGAGAGCCCTTGCCCAATGGCGGATATTGCGGGGGATACGGATCGCATCGCCCTGTTGCAGTAGATAGAGCGCGTCGCCCAGCTTGTGTTCACAACTGCCGGAGACAACATAGAGGATTTCCTCACAATCGGGATGTGAATGCAGCTGGTTGCGTTCGCCAGGATTGATCCGGCAGGTGCCGAAGGTCATTTCGGCCCCGGATGCGCCTTCGCCGGTGATCTTCCAGTTCAGTTCGCCCCAGGATGTCGGTACGAACTCGCCAGCCGCCTTCCTGAAAATAATGTCGTTTTCTGTCATGTCGGTCCCCGGATCAAAGGTTGATAGTGACGCCGGCATCGGCGGTGCGGTAGAGTTCGAAGAGCTTCATGATCTCCCGTGCGATGGCGAGCGTGCCCTTGGTAATCGTCCGCCCGGACTGGATCGCGTCGGTCAGGTGCAGGATTTCCGGTACATAGCCGAGATAAAAGAGATTGTTGTTGTAGAGCTGACCGAGCGAATGTTCCGGCTCATAGACAAGCGCCGCATTCGCGTCCGGCTGGATGAAGCTTGCGGCGCGACCATAGGCCGGTAGGTCGGCCTTGCGAAAATAGGTCAGCTTGCTGCCATTCTCGACAATGGCATTGGCGCCTTCACCGATGATCTCGACCCGCTCGAACAGGCTGCTGCCGGACTGGCCAGCAGCGAAATGCAAGGTGCCGATGGCGCCGGAGCGAAACCGTATATTGGTGAGAGTAGCCCCCGTGACCGGTTCCCACTCATAGCTGGCCCGCTCGATTTCACCGCCGAGGAAGTTGAGAATCGAGCCAGGATGATAGATGTGATCGAGGAAGCTCTGCATCTTGACGAGATTTGTTCGTTCATCCGGCACCGGCAGGCTTTGCGGATAGCGCAGGTTGATAGATGTCAGCCTGCCGAATTCCGAAGAGCCGATCAGGTCCTTGAGCTTCTCGATGGTCGGGAAGAAAGTTTTCTTCAGCCCCGTCATTACCATGCGCCCTGCCGAAGCACTGGCCGACATCAGGCGCTCGATCTCCTCGATGCTGGCCGCCGTCGGCTTCTCCATCCAGACGTGGCACCCGGCATTCAGCGCGTCCAACGCAAGATCGGTGGCCTGAACGCGTCCGTCGGGGCGATAGGCTGTCACGAGAAACACCAGATCGGGTTTTTCCCTGGCAAGCATCTCGTGATGATCACTATAGGCCCTCTCGGCGCCGAACAGCCTGGCGAACTTGGCAGCACGATCGATATCGAGATCGCAGATGCCGAGCAGTTCCACCGGCGCATACCGCAATGCCGGGTAGACGTTGCGATATGCATGACCGCCAGCTCCGATAAAGCAGGCTTTAATGCGGTTTTCGAATTCGAAATTATAGCGGATTTCCCGCTGGACATGGTGTGACATGGTCAGCCCTTGATTGCACCCTGTGTCAGCCCTTCGGTAAAACGTCGCTGCATCAGGATGTAGAGAATGATGATCGGCAGAAAAGAGATGACAGTGCCCGAAAAAACCAACCGGTATTCAGAGGCATAAGTACTTGCGAACCGCACCAGACCGAGAGGCAGGGTCTGCACCTCGGGGCTGATCAACACGATCAGCGGCAGGAAGAAATCATTCCAGGTGGAAAGCGCACTGATAATCACCAGCGCCTGGATCGCCGGTGTCGAAATCGGCAGCAGCACCCGTGTCAGAATCTGCAGGTGGGAAGCGCCATCGATCTTTGCCGCCTCCATCAATTCGTCCGGCACACTGATGAAGAAGCTGCGCATCAGGAAGATGCCGAAGGGAATGCCGCTGCTGACCTGGGCCAGCACGATACCCGAAAGCGTGTTCACCAGATTCAAGCCGAACAGCACCTGATAGAGCGGAATGACGATAGCCTGGATCGGAACCGTCAGCCCAAGAATGAAGACATAGAACAACCATTCCCGGCCGGGAAAACGGACCTTGGCCAAAGCGTAGCCGGCCGGGATGCAGGTCAGCAGCGACAGAAGCACAACGCCTGTCAGGTTGAGCAGACTATTGCCCACCAGCTCTCCAAACCCTCCGATCTGCCAGGCATCCTGATAATTGCGCCACATCATATCTGCGGGCCACGCATATGGATTAGCCTGCCCGATCTCGGCTTCGGTCTTGAGGCTTGACAGGATGAGCCAGACAAAGGGCGCGAGAACAAGCAGCGCGGCGGGCAAGAGGCCGAGCACGACAGGCCATTCACGATGACGGGTACTCATTGGGACAACCTCGCGCGCCAGCGGTTGAAGACGAGGGTGATGACAATCGCCAACAGGCTGAGCAGAATGCACAAGACGGCTGCTCGCCCATGATCCTGCGACTGGAAGGCGAGCCGGTAGATGTAAGTGGTGATCAACTCGCTCTGGTAAAATGGTCCGCCATTTGTCATGACGAAGACCGTCGCGAATCCTTTCAGGCCGTTGATCATGGCCAGCGAAACGACAAAGGTCGTTACCTCGCGCAGTCCCGGCAGTGTGACATGCACGAGCTTCTGGAAAGCAGAGGCGCCGTCCACTTCAGCGGCGTCGTAAAGCGACCGGTCAATATTCTGCAATCCCGCGATGAAAAGCAGCATGTAAAGGCCGAAGCCCTGCCAAGAACTTGCGACATTGACGGAAAAAAGCACCAGAGCAGGATCGGAAAGCCACCCTTTCGTGAAAGCGCCGAGGCCCATTTCCACAAGCGCGGTGTTCAGCAAACCGTAGAACGGATCGTAGATGTTGGCCCAGATGACCCCCACCACCGCCAGCGATACCAGATGCGGCAGGAAAAACGCCGTCCGAAAGAAAACCTGGGTTACCTTCAACCGGCTGATGGCAAGCGCCAGCACGAGACCCAATCCTCCAGCCAGAACGACGTGATAAATCAACCACAGCAACGTGTGCCACAAACTCAGCCAGACGATGGGGTCGGCGGCGGTTGCAGCGTAATTGTCGAGGCCCACGAAGCTGGATGCCGTGTTGAAACCGGCCGAACTGTTGAAACTTAGCCAGAATGTCGCGGCTATGGGCGCAAGGCTGAAAACCGCGTAAAGCGCAAGCGCAGGCGCCATCAGCCAGATCGCGCTTCGGGTGTCGTGTCTGTCGAAGCGGCCGCCGGTACTGGTCTGCCGCCGTTTTTTGAAAATTCGGCCGGTTGCAGCGGCCACCATTGCCTCGGCTCCATCGGCGCGGTCGCCGAGGGGAGCAGCGTTGCTGCTCCCGGACGTTTCGCGAATGCTCACCTTACTTCGCCTCTGCCATTTTTGCCTGGACCTGCTTCATCCCGACCTCACCGGTGACCTGTCCGGCGATCAGCCCTTGAATCACCTGGAAATAGGTGTCGAGTACTGAGGCGGGCAGGTAAACGCTGGGATTGTAGCCAACTCCACCCTCAGCGGCTGCGAATATCTCCTTGAGCACGGGGGTTGGCGGCTCGATACCGGTGAGTGCGCGCGGATAGATCATGGTGCTGGCCGACGCCTGAGCACGCTTCTTCATAACGGCGTCGGACAGCATGAAATCGATCCATTTCATTGCGAGTTCGGGCTGTTTGGAATTGACCGGCACGAGCCAGCTCCAGCCGACACCTCCGGTGGGTATTGCCTCACCGGGCAGATCGGAGGGCATGGGCGAATACCCGGCATTGGCAAGATCATATCCGGCCTTGCGGGCATTGGCCGTGAACCATGGACCGGCGACGAACATTGCGGCGCGCTTGTTGAACCACAGCCGCGCGGCGCCATCGAGATCAAGACCCGCCATTTCTTTCTTGATGTATCCCGCTTCCACCAGCTTTTGCAGACGCAAGGCGCCCGCCGATATCTTCGGATCGTCCCAGGCGATTTCACCTCGCAAGGCCTTGCCGATCGCCTCCCTGCCGCTTGCCGATTGCAGCAGATTGCCGAACAGGTGTCCGGCACTGCCGGCGGTGCGCGGACCGATGGCAATCGGCTGCAGGCCTTTGGCCTCGATGTCCGCCAGCAGGGTTTCGAACTCCGTCCATGTGGCGGGGATTTTCCAGCCAGCCTTTGCGAAGATGTCCTTGTGATACCAGATACCCAATGCGTCCAGACCGTCGGGCACCTCATAAATCTCGCCACCGAATTGGCTTTTAAGCTCCGTATAGAGCCACGGATAGATCGCATCCTTCCAGCCACGCTTTTCATATTCGCCGGTAAGTGGCATCACCTGCCTGGCATTCTTCACGATGCTGACGCGGCCGATGCCGGAATTGGTCAGGATAACGTCCGGCCCCGCGTCGGACTGGATCGCGGACTGCACGGCGCCGTTGCTGATCGTGCCGGTCGGCGGCATGAATTCGACATTTACACCCGGATTGGCCTTTTCGAAATCTGCCTTTATGCCGTTCCACAGCTCGGCCACCAGCGGCTCGGTGATCTGCTCCGGACCCCACATCTTCAGCGTTTCGGCATTGACCGCGCTACAACCGGCGAAGATGGCCAGCGCGGCGACACCGCCTGCAAGAAATTTCAGCATTTCTTCCTCCTCCTGAGCAGGCCACGATGTGGACACTGCCTCCCTTTTTATTGGAAAAGGGGGACCTCCCACCCCTTCCCATAACCTGGCTATGATGCCGGGATCTCCTTCCTGAAGCGGGTGAGCACCGCCTGCTGAACATCGCTGATATGCGCATGCATCAGCGCCTTGGCACGAGGAATATCTCTCGCCCTGAACGCTTGCAGGATATCGTCGCGCTCCTGTGCCGCCCGTTCGGCAAATTCCTTGCTTTCATTAGCGATAGCGCGGCAGATCTGTATCTGCAGGGCAAGCCTTGCCAATGTTTCGATAAGCGGCGCGCTGCCGGACAATTCGGCGATTGTCTCGTGAAACTCCCGGTCGCGCGTGCCGTAAGTCTGAAGGTCGCCACGCCGCAATGCCGCCACTGCCTCATCCAGTATCCGCTCGAAGCCGGCGATGTGGGTGTCGCTCATCTGCGGAACAGCAAGCTCCACGGCAAAGCACTCCAGCGTTTTGCGCAACTCATAGAGATCCTCAATCTCCTTGCGGCTGAAGCTTCTGACGAAGAAGCCGCGATAGGGCTTGATCTCGATCAGCCCTTCCTTGGCAAGCGTGCCGATCGCCTCGCGAAACGGCGTGCGGCTTACCTGAAGCCGCTCCGTCAAAAGCTTTTCATCGATAGACACACCGCTCGGCAGTTCTCCCGATACGATCAAGCGAACGATTTCCTCATAAATCCGCTCGCGAAGCGTCTGATGTTGGGGAGCATTCATGATTAAATTTCCATCTGGATTTCGATAATTAAGTATGCAATATCCAAAATAATATACAATATGCAAAATGAAAATTTACGAAAAAACCGGCCATCCTGGAGGGGAACGGTCAAAAACGGGAGGAATAACAATGGGAAAGGTGTATATTATCGGCACCTGCGATACAAAATTTGCTGAGCTGGATTTTGCCAGAACCATGGCGCGGCTAGCCGGTGCTGACGTCGTCATGGTCGACGTGGGGACACAAGGCGTCCATTCTGGCGCGGATGTGGCCGCAAAGGACGTGGCGGCTTGCCATCCCCTCGGCGCCGGCGCCGTGCTTGATCGAACAGACCGCGGCAAGGCCATATCCGCTATGGCTGAGGCATTGTCTGTTTTCCTTGATAAGCGAGACGATATCGGTGCCGTACTCGGTCTCGGGGGCACGGGTAACACCGCTCTCGTCACCCAGGCCATGCGCGGCCTGCCAGTGGGATTGCCAAAACTAATGGTATCGACAGTGGCATCGGGCAATGTCGCTCCGTATATCGGTCCAAACGACATCGCGATGATGTATTCGATCGTGGATATCGCCGGGCTTAACGCCATATCTCGCAGGGTCATAGGGAATGCCGCCCGAGCAGCAGCAGGAATGGCTGCACATGCCCAGACACCTTCGGCAGATGATCGCCCGGGTATCGGCATGACGATGTTCGGCGTCACCACCGGCTGCGTCACGCAGCTTCGAGAGCTATTGGGCGAAGCCTACGAGCTGTTCGTCTTCCACGCTACGGGTGTCGGCGGCCAGTCGATGGAAAAGCTTGCGGATTCGGGCCTGTTACAGGCCGTCATCGACGTTACGACAACAGAGATTCCGGACCTTCTGATCGGCGGCGTGTTTCCGGCAACGAACGACCGCCTTGGCGCCGTCATCCGCACCAAAATTCCCTATGTCGGCTCGGTCGGCGCCGTCGACATGGTCAATTTCGGCGCTATGGAGACCCTGCCCCCCGCCTTCCGTGACCGTCTGCTGCATATACACAACGCCCAGGTGACTCTGATGCGCACCACGCCGGATGAAAACAGGCGCATCGGCAGCTTTATCGTCGAAAGGCTGAACCGCATGGAGGGCCCGGTGCGTTTTCTTCTGCCGTTACGGGGCGTATCGGCACTCGACGCGCCGGGACAGACGTTCCACGACCCCGCAGCAGATGATGCCCTGTTTTCGGCCATCCGGACGCAATGGCAGGATGCACCGAACCGAAAACTGTTGGAGATCGACGCCCATATCAACAGCCCGGAATTCGCAGCCGCTCTCGCTGCCAATTTTCGCGACATTACCGCCTGAGGAGACACCATGACACATCATTTACGTAACGAAATCCTGCAACGCTTGCGCCGAAAGATCGCCGAGGGAAGACATATCATCGGCGGGGGAGCCGGTACGGGTCTTTCAGCCAAGAGCGAAGAGGCCGGAGGCATCGACCTGATCGTGATCTACAATTCAGGCCGCTACCGCATGGCCGGTCGCGGATCGCTGGCCGGCCTGCTGGCTTATGGGAATGCCAATGAGATCGTTCGGGAAATGGGCCGGGAAGTCCTTCCCATCGTGCGCCATACGCCAGTGCTGGCAGGTGTCAATGGAACCGATCCTTTCATGCTGCCGGACATGTTTCTGGACGAATTGAAGGCCATGGGGTTTGCCGGCATCCAGAACTTCCCGACGGTCGGCCTGATAGATGGTACGTTTCGCGCCAATCTCGAAGAAACCGGCATGGGGTTCCATCTCGAGGTCGACATTATCGCGCGCGCCCACGCCAAGGACATGCTGACGACACCCTATGTCTTCAGTACGGAGGACGCTATTGCCATGACCGAAGCAGGCGCCGATATTGTCGTTTGCCACCTCGGCCTGACGACCGGCGGAGCTATCGGGGCGGAAACCGCGCTTACCCTGGATCAGTGCGTGGAGCGCATCGACACATGGTCGGATGCGGCACGCTCCGTGCGGCAGGATGTGATCGTATTGTGCCACGGAGGCCCCATCGCCATGCCGGACGACGCAGCCTATGTGCTGTCGCGATGCAAGAGATGCGACGGGTTTTATGGGGCAAGTTCCATGGAGCGACTGCCGACGGAAACGGCGATCAAGGCACAGATCGAGGCCTTCAATACTCTCCGCAATGAAGCGTCGTAAAACTACGTTGGCGCCCGAAAAATCCTTGAGAATTTTCGGCCCGATTTGACAAGCTGCTTCAGATGAAACTGTTATCTGGGAGTGGTGGGGCGGTCGATCATGACAAGCAGAAGCCGTTCGTCGAGCACCTCCACGGCATGATTGCTTCGATTTCGACCGCATCGCCCATCCACTAGCCATGTCCCCCGCTCGCATCCCCACAATCGCTGCCGATAAAGAAGCCGAAACTAGACAATCCACCTACGCTTCACGTTAATTTATTTATTAAATTAATATTCACTTGACTCGATCACGCCTTCGTGTTTTTCGTTTGTCCGTCAGTAATAGGGAGCTGGCGGAGGAGCTTTACACATGATCAATGACGCGCATATCCTGCGGCCCACCCGGCGCCGCTTCCTGCAGGGCACGGGCATCGCACTCGCCTCGGCCACTTTGTCCTCGCCCGTGATCGCGCAGAACAGGCAGTTGACGATCATTTCCAATCGCGGAAACGCCGACCAGCGCGCCGCGCTTGAAAAGATCGCCGCAGACTTCGGCAAAGCGGCCGGTTTGACGGTCACCGTCAACAATATGGACCACGAGGCCCACAAGACCGCGATCCGCAATTATCTCGTCGCCAGCCCGCCCGACATCTGCTTCTGGTTTTCCGGCAGCCGCATGCGCTCCTTCGTGGAGAAGGGACTGTTCGACGATATTTCCGATCTCGTCCAGAAAGAAAACTATGCCGATGTTCTCGGCGGCACGCTGGGTTCGGTCACCGTCGGCGGCAAGCAATATGGCCTGCCCACGGGCGGCATTCTCTGGGGACTGTTCTATCGTCAGGACACGTTCGACCAGCATGGGCTGACGGTTCCAAAAACCTTCGACGACTTCTTCACCCTTGCCGAACAGTCCAAGAAGGCGGGCATCGTGCCGATGAGCATGGGCACCAAGGATCAGTGGCCCTGCGGCGGCTGGTTCGACCACATGAACCTGCGCATCAACGGTCTCGATCATCACATGGACCTGATGGCAGGGAAGGTCAAATACACCGATGCCTCTCTCAAAGAGGTCTTCGACAAGTGGGAAGCGCTCATCAAGGCTGACTTCTTCACGCCGAACGGCACCTCCTATGCCTGGGATCCCGCAGCGGCCGCGCTGGTACAGAAAAAGGCCGCGATGATGGATCTCGGTAACTTCATCAAATACGCCTTCCCGGCGGAAGACCTGCAGCATGTGCGCTTTGCGCCCTTCCCCACCATCAAGGCGGGCATGGAGCAATATGAGGATTTCTCAGTCGACTCCATCCACCTGCCTTCGGGATCGAAGAACAAGGATGCGGCACGCGAATTCCTGGCCTATTTCTACAAGCCGGAAAATCTCAGCGCCTATCTTTCCCCGGAAGGCAACGTTCCGGCACGCAGCGATTGCACGATCGGCAATGATCCTATCCTGCAGATGGCGGTCGCGGAATTGAAGAAGGTCAAGGCCACGGCGCAATATTACGATCGCGACAGTGATCCTGATCTCGCCCAGGCCGGGCTGAAGGGTTTCCAGGAATTCATGGTCAAACCCGAACGGCGCGACAATATTCTTCAGCAGATCGAACGCGCCCGTCAGCGTATTCACGGCTGATCGCCAGTAAGGTCAAAGGCAGGCGGATAAGTTCGCCTGCCATTCACTTCCAACAGGATATGCCCATGTCTCTCTGGTGGCGCAGCCGACGAAACTGGCTGACACCCGCGTTGCTGCTTGCACCGGGTCTCTTACTCTTCCTCGTCATCATCATCGCCTCGTCGCTCGAGACCTTCTGGATCTCGTTCTTCGACTGGGACGGCATGGGACCGAGAACATGGATCGGTTTCGGCAACTACCGGGAGCTGTTCGACGATCCCCAGTTTTACGTATCGCTTAAAAACAATACCATCTGGCTGGTGATGTTCCTGCTGGCGCCGCCGGCGGGCCTTGCAATCGCGCTTCTCGTCAACCAGAAGATCGCCGGCATGCGCTTCATGAAGTCGCTGTTCTTCATGCCGCTTGTCCTCGCCACCGTGACCGTGGGCGTGATATTCGGCTGGTTCTACGATCCCACCTTCGGCCTGCTTGCCATCATATATCACGCCTTCGGCGCAGAAGCCCCCGCACTTCTTTCGGACGAGAACCTGGTGACATTCGCCGTGGTCGGCGCAGCATTATGGCCTCAGATCGCTTTCTGCATGGTCCTGTTCCTCGCAGGTCTCAACAATCTCGATGAGGAACTGATCGGCGCCGGTCGAGTCGATGGCGCCAAGGGATGGCCGATGCTTCGCCATATCGTGCTGCCACAGCTGAGCCAGGTGGCCTTTATCGCCGTCGCCATCACCATCGTCGGCGCGTTGCGCTCCTTCGATGCGATCTCAGTGATGACGGCAGGCGGCCCTTTCGGCTCCTCTACGGTGCTCGCCTATCAAATGTACGACCAGTCGCTCTTCTCCTATCGCTTCGGTTATGGCGCAGCGATCGCCACCATCCTGTTCCTCATCATGTCCGTCTTCATCGCCTGGTATCTGCACGGGCTGATCAAATCCGAGAAGAGGAGCTGAGCCATGTATCCGCGCCCCATTCCCGAAAACAAGAAACTCGCCCGTCTCGGTTACATGGCCGGCGTTCTGGCGATCCTCATCCTCTGGCTGCTGCCGCTCTTTGCCGTCATCATGACCTCCTTCCGGTCCTTCGATGATGTGATGTCCGGCAACTACTGGGGCTGGCCGACAAAGTTCAGCCTGACGGAAAATTATGTCGCGGTCTTCGAACAGACGAAAATGCTGCGCTACTTCACCAACAGCCTGATCATCACCATTCCCTCCGTCATCGCGGTGCTGATCCTGTCGACCCTCACCGGCTTCGTGCTGTCGCGCTACCGTTTCCGAGGCTCGATGGTGATCTTCGCCATCTTCGTCGGCGGCAACTTCCTGCCGCAGCAGATCATGATGATCCCGATCCGCGACCTGATGGTCTCGGCGGGCCTTTACGACACCTTCTTCGCGCTTATCCTTTTCCATGTGGCGTTCCAGACGGGCTTTGCTACGCTCTTCATGCGCAACTTCATCGCCGCCCTGCCGGACGAACTGTTCCAGGCGGCGAGAGCCGAAGGCGCATCGCCCTGGCAGACGCTGATCCACATCGTCATCCCGCTGGTGCGTCCCGCACTTGCCGCCCTTGCCATTCTGGCGTTCACCTTCATCTGGAACGACTATTTCTGGGCGTTGGTGCTGACCCAGAGCGATGCCGTCAAACCCGTCACCGCAGGTCTCTCCAACCTCAAGGGCGAATGGGTCTCGGCCTGGAACATCGTATCGGCCGCCACGATCTTCGTCGCCGTTCCGCCGGTCGTCATGTTCTTCCTCATGCAGAAACACTTCGTCTCAGGCCTGACCATGGGGGCGGTAAAGGGATGACCTCCGCTGCCCAACCCCTGTCCTCCTCCGAAACGACGACCAACAAGGACAAGATCGGCATGAAAAGCGTCGAACTTCTCAATGTCGAGAAGCACTATAGCGGCTTCCACGCGCTGAAGAACATCAACCTCACCATCGAAAAGGGCGAGTTCATCGTCATGGTCGGTCCGTCCGGCTGCGGCAAGTCCACCCTGCTCAAGACCATCGCGGGCCTTGAGACCATAAGCTCGGGCAAGCTCATCATCAATGATCGAGACGTCACCAGGGAAGAGCCCGGCGAGCGCGGTATTGCCATGGTCTTCCAATCCTATGCGCTCTACCCGCATATGACTGTCGCCGAAAACATGGGCTTCGGCCTGAAAATGGCGAAACGCCCCAAGGCGGAAATCGATGCCGCCGTGAAACGCGCCGCCGAAATCCTCAGGATCACTGAACAGCTCGACAAAAGACCGAAACAGCTTTCCGGCGGCCAGCGCCAGCGCGTGGCGATCGGACGCGCCATCACCCGTTCGCCCGAGGTCTTCCTGTTTGACGAGCCGCTCTCCAATCTCGATGCGGCGCTCCGCACCCAGATGCGCGTGGAGCTGTCCACACTTCACGCCGAGCTTGGCTCGACGATGATCTACGTGACCCACGATCAGGTCGAAGCCATGACCATGGCAAGCCGTATCGTCGTGCTCAACAGGGGCGCGATCGAACAGGTCGGCTCACCGCTGGAACTTTACGCCAATCCGGTCAATCGTTTCGTCGCCGGCTTTCTCGGTGCGCCACGCATGAATTTCTTCGAAGGCAAGGTTGCCTCAGTGAGCGAGATCGGTGTGACGGTTACGGTTCCCGGACTGCCAGATCTTCAGGTGAAGGCCCATGAAGCCTTGGGTCTCAGGGCCGGCGAGGATATTGCCATCGGCGTGCGCCCCGAGCGCCTGAATATCGATGCGAACGGTTCCGCCGAGGTTGCCTTCGATGCCCGCATCCGCCTTATCGAGCATCTTGGACGCGAAACCATCCTTCACGTCGATGCCGACCCCGTGGTCACCACCGGGTCGGATACCGGCACCCGCAATGTCACGGTGCAGCTTGGCGATGTCGTTACCTTCGCCAACGGCGAAACCGTCCGCATCGGTTTCGACCTTAGTGACACCTATTTGTTCGGCCCTGACGGAAAGACCCTGACGCCTCCCAAATCCGCCACCCGAACCTGATCAAAATCGGAGTTTTTATAGCATGAAACGGTCGAAACCCGCGCCCCTGTCGGTCTGGCGCACCCTTAACCTTGACGATTTTATGCTCGGCGTGCCGCATTATCCCGAGCATGTCGACGAAAGCTACTGGCAGCGCGACGCCGATCGCATGAAGGCGATCGGCTTCAACACCGTGCGCATGGGTGAATTCGCCTGGCATATCTGGGAGCCATACGAAGGCAAGTTCGACTTCGACCTCTTCGACCGCGCCATCGACCTTTTGGGCAAGGCGGGCATCAACACCATTCTCTGCACACCGACAGCGACCCCGCCGCGCTGGCTGACGCAGAACTATCCGGAAGTGCTGCGCGTCGACCGCAATGGCCGCCGCGCAAGCCACGGCTCGCGCCAGCATGGCGATACGACCAGCCCGGTCCTGCGGCACCATAGCCGCCGCATCACCACGGCGATGGCCGAGCACTATAGGGACAATCCCTATGTCATCGGCTGGCAGACGGACAATGAACTCAATACCACGGTTTCGGAATCCTTCTCGGATTCCGCCGCCCTCGCCTTCCGCAATTTCCTGCGGCACAAATATGAAACCATCGACGCGTTGAACTTCGCCTGGGGCGGCCATTTCTGGGCCACCGCCTATGATAATTTCGATCAGATCGTGCTGCCCTTCCCGATGGCGCCGTCCTATCTGAGCCCGGGCCACGTGCAGGACTATCACCGCTTCCTGGCGGCGGCGACCGCGGCCTTCCAGCGCGATCAGGTCGACATATTGCGCGCGACCAATGCCGACTGGTTCATCTTCCATAACCTCGGCAACCTCACCGACATCGACTTCCGAGGCCAGTTCGGCCAGGACCTTGATTTCATCGGTTTCGACATCTACCCGATGCTCTATGACGAGTTCCGCCGCACCGGCGGCCATGCCGCGACGCAGGCGCTGCAGCTGGACGTCTGCCGCAGCTATTCCGGCAACTTCATCGTTCCGGAGCAGGCCTCCGGCCTCGGCAGCCAGCCCTCCTTCACCACCATGGCGCCCGAACCGGGCGAGATGCGGCGCATGGCGCTTTCGTCCGTTGCCCGAGGTGCTGATGGCCTGATGTTCTTCCGTTGGCGTCCGGCGCATTTCGGGGCCGAGATTTACTGGATGGGCATCATCGACCATGACGATGTGCCCCGCCGCCGCTATGAGGAAGCCCGCCATTTCGCTTCCGACATCCGGAAAATCAAGGACAGGCTGCTCGGCACCTCCGTTCGCATCGATGTCGGCATCGCCGGTGCCGATTTCGACAATCAGGAAGCCCACAAGACCTACCCGATTGGCCTGCCCTCGCCACTGGAGGACGCAACCTTGTTGCACCGACACTGCTACAAACGCGGCATTTCCTGCGGCTTCATTCATCCTGAGGACGACCTAACCCACCTCAAGGTTCTCTATGTACCGCATTGGGTGATGTGGAACCAGAAATGGACGCAGAAGCTCGAAGCCTTCGCATCGAACGGCGGCATCGTCATTGTCGGCGCGATGACGGGCACCCGTGACGTCAACAACCACATCATCCGTGAGCAGGCGCCCGGCGGCGCGTTGGCAAAGCTCACCGGCATTCGGGTCGAGGAATTCGGCCGCATCACCGCCACTGGCGGCGAGGGTCTGTTCCAGCGATCCGCGCCGGAAGCCGGCCTTTATGTGCCTCCCGATCTACCCCCCTCCTCCTCCTCAGACCGCAAATACTCGCTCGAGATCGGTGGCCGCCTGATCGAGGCCGAACATCTTTATGAATTGGTAGAAATCGGTGACGATGTCGAGGTGATCGGAACCTGGGCAAACCGCTTCGCCAAGGGTCGGGCGGCGATCACATCCCGCAAGGTTGGCAAGGGTCGCGTCGTTTACGTCGCAACCTATCTCACGGAAGCTCTTGCTGCCATCCTTGAAGAGGTGGTTCTGGCGGATGCCGGCGTTGCGCCGCTGGTGGCCGATCTGCCCGCCGGCATCGAAGTGGCGATGCGGCAGGCAGCGGATCGCAAACTGCTCTTCGTCATCAATACGCTCGAAACGGAGCAAAAGATCGCCCCTCTTCCGCAAGGCAAAGATCTTCTCTCCGGCAGGCAAATGACCGCAGGCGAAACACTGGAGCCTTATGGTTGCCGCGTTATCGAACTCGTTTGATCAAGTCTGTATAATTGAGGTCGCATCGGCCCCATGACCTCCGCTTGAAAGCGGCGAAGAGATGATCTCGCCGCTTTCTTGTTTCTGCTCGGCGGCAATCTAGGGAGCCGAGCCGTTCAGCACCTCGAAATCGAAGATGCCCTGGGTCGCCAGTGCTGCGGCGCCGGAACTCCAGAAATTGTCACGCTCATCCGGGACGATCGGCGGCGGCGTGGTGAAACAGTAAACCTCAAGCGCCCGGCGCATAGGCTCAAACAGAAAATTCCCGAAGGTGACGGCCTCGCCGCCGACGATAATGATCTCCGGATCGACAATGTCGATCATCGTTCCAAGGTGCTGGCCGATGGCCTCACCGGCCTCCCTTAGGATTTCACGCGCAATGGGGTCACCCGCGAATGCTGCCGCCGTCATTGCAAAACGATCCGCCGCATCCAGACCTTTTTCCTTTCGCCAACGCTCAACAATCGCGTTCTCCGAATAAAATGCCTGCAGGCAACCGTGGCGTCCGCATTCGCAAAGCGGGCCTTGAAGCCTGTGGCGGGCATGACCCAGCTTGCCGGCCTGGCCATGGGCGCCGCGATGGACGGTGCCCTCCACCACCGTCGCGCAGCCGATGCCGACACCGATGGCAAGCGCGGCAAAGACCCTGTGTTGACGGCCAAGCCCAAAAAGATGCTGAGCCAACGCGAAGGCACGCGTGTCGTCCTCCATCCAGACCGGAACATTGACCCGCTCTCGCAGCATTTTAGCAAAGGGCACGTTTTCCCAGAAGAAACGGTGGCTCTTGATGCATATGCCGTTTTCAGCATCTATCGAACCCGGCATGGAAAAACCGATCCCGGTGATTTCTCCCGCCTTTTCAGGTGTCGATTGTTTCAGCCGTCGCACCGCGCGTTCAGCGGCATCAAGCACGGTCGCCGGCGCCGGATCGTCAAAATCGACGGTGACGGACGAAAGCGGCGCGGTTGAAAGATCCGTCAGCACGCATTCCAGCGATCCGACATTCATCTTTATTCCGATTGCGAGGTGCCCGGCATAATTGATCTCCAGAGGGACCGGGCGGCGACCGGCCGCCCCGGCCGTTGCATTACCCTCGATCAGGTACCCCTCTGACAGCAGATCGGTCGTGACAAACGTCACGGCCGCCGGGCTCAAACCGGTGGCCACAGCAATTTCAGCGCGGCTCAGCGGCCCTTCTCGTCTGACCAGATTAAGGATCAGACGCCGGTTCATCGCCCGTGTCGTTCGCTGATCTATCTTCACTCGCATGCCTCTCTTGCAGCTATCAAAACCACGTTTGAAGCGTAGATGGAGATGCGTCAACCAAATAGCGCTCAATATGCCCGTTCCGGCTGGTGAGCCACTTCAGTATTCCGGTTTCCCCTCCGCAAAGGAGTGTCAAAGAGCTATTTAGACATATGATATCCGCCAGCACTTTTTCTAAAAAGTTTAACATAGGGCTTCGTCAGTAACCCGTAGATGAGGATCATCCGTTTTAACCCGCTCCGCCTCCCGTTCGCTGATGCGCCGAGCGCTGACGCTTCACCGCCTGAGACCACATCATAACCCTTGGCCACCATCCCAGCCGACACCAACGCTTCGCCATAGCCAGGTTAACCAGATCCAGCAAATTCAAAGAGGTGCGGTTTCCCGACAATTTGCGTTCCATCATTTTCGCGCCAGCATCAGCCTGTCTTGTCCCTTGATACCGATCTTGGCGGCCACTATCAGGCCGTGGGCAACCACCAGCAACCGGATCTCCCCATTACGATATCGGCGTCGATCGACGGGAATGGTTTTCAGGCCGAGATTGGTGGCCGCAGGATGCGGCGCCGGTGGCGATGCCGGCTTGCCGCAAGATTGAAACTAAGAGCAACCGGCCCAGCCATGGGAGCACAGCGCGTTCTAGCCATCGAAGGCGACGACCGCCTGCAGCACGCTCAGCAGGTTTTCCGATTGCCGGGGATGCAAACGTTCGTTTTGGCAAACGTTTAGAGCGCGGTTTTTAGAACGTGCCGACGCCGATTGTGTGGCGCTAACACTAAACCCTCTTAAAAAAGTAGTGCCCTACACCCCACACGTCACCGCCCTCGTGCCCGAAAAGCCCCGCGGTCGCCAGGAAGAACAATCGCCATCGCCTTTCCCACAGCCGGGCGTCGGCACCATAGGTTTGCTGCAGAATGGGTCGGATACGGTCAATTTTTTTGTCGAAATTTTCGAGCCAATCGAGCGCTGTCCGACGATAGTGCGACCCTGACCAGCGCCACTCCCGCTCGACGGCGAAAAGCTGACTGAAGCGATGGGGAAGGTCGAAGGCCGGCATGATGCCGCCGGTGAAGAAGTGCCGGGCGATCCAGTCGGCAGGATTGTTGTGGTCGAAACGATAGGATCGGTCGCGGTGGTTAAACACATGCAGGAAAAACCTGCCGTCCGGCTTCAGCCACGAGTGAACACGCTCGAACAACACGCGCCAATTCGACATATGCTCGAACATTTCCACCGATACGACACGGTCGAAACGATCGCCCGTCGTGAAATCATTCATATCGGCCGTCACTACAGAAAGGTTTGAAAACCCCCGTTCTCGGGCACGACCGATTATATATTCGCGCTGCGACACGGAGTTCGAGACTGACGTGATGCGCGCATTTGGGAAACGGCCAGCCATATAGAGGGATAACGAACCCCATCCGCAACCGAGTTCCAGAATATCCATGCCGTCCTCAAGGGCGGCATGGGCCGAGGTCTTGGCCAAAGCAATATTTTCAGCTTCATCCAGCGTCGTCGTGGCATCGTCATAATAACAGCAGGAATATTTGCGCTGCTCTCCCAGAACGAGCGCAAAAAATGCCGCTGGCACTTCATAATGCTGTTTGTTTGCATCGTCGGTATGGCTGGCGACGGGAAACTTCACCATATCCGCCGCGAAAGCCTCTTCCGCATCCGCTGTAATGGCGGCAAGCCGCCGCTTCGTCCGTGCGCAGAGCATATCTATTCCGGCGAGCGTCACGCTGTCGCTGAGCGGCGCGCGCTCGGCGGCGTTGATGGCGAGTGCGAGCATGTTCATGGCCTGTCCTCGTTCTTGCGCGGCCCCGGAAAAAAGGCATTGACGCGTTGTTGAAGGGCGTGGAATTTTTCCCCGCGCGATTGGAGCATATGGTCTTCAAGCGGCGGAATGCCGGAGACATGGACAAGCAGCCAGTACATCATCGCCGGTGCGGCGAGCGATACCCATGACAATGCCGGCCCCTGAATGGCCAGCAGCGGAAAACCGCACCAGAAAAGCCATTCGAAAAAATAGTTGGGATGGCGGGAATAACGCCACAGCCCGGTTTCGCAGACACTGTTTTTTGCCGCTGCGGTCTTTCTGAATTTCCAGAGCTGGGCGTCGGAGAGCGCTTCGCCTGCCAGCGCGCCAAGGGCAACCACCATGGCGATAACGTCAACCATACGCGGAAACACATGGGTGTTGCTTGCCGCAAGATAGACCGCAAGAACGAGCACGAAAGCGGCGATTGCCTGTATCTGCAGGAAGATGAATAGCCGCAGGGCGGCAGCGCTCCCCCACTGCTCCATAAGCTTTGCATAGCGGGGATCTTCCCCGCCTCCTCGCGTGCGCATGCCGATATGGCCGGCAAGCCGCAGGGACCAGACAACGACCAGGAAAAGTACAGCACCGCGCCGCCAGCCGTCTCCGCCGGCGAAAACAACAGCGAAAATTCCGCCAAGCCCGACACTCCCAGCCCAGACCGTGTCGATCCAGCCGCTTGAGCCGGTTGCTCTCTGCAACGCCCAAGCGCCCGCCATCAGAAGCGACATGAGAATGGCAAGCGTCAGGACTACAGAAAACATCACTAATTCGCTCGCCATTTTGAATGGTTTGAGGTCGGGTTTCGTGATGGCAAATACGAGCGGACCCGCAAAATAGTTTCAGGCGCCGGACAAAATTTCAAAAAATCGGTGCGCCGGTGAAACTGATCGGGCGGCCTCCTCGTACATGTCGCAGTCCCCAAGACTGGATTGGCAGTGCTATAGCGAGGAAAAATGGTCGACACCGAAGCGAAAAAAGAACAAAGCCACCGCATCGCCGTCGTCGGAACGGGAATTTCCGGTTTGTCAGCGGCCTGGCTTTTGTCGCAACGACACGATGTAACTGTTTTCGAAGCGGCTGACCGCATCGGAGGCCACACCAATACGGTGACGTTCAGCACGGACCATGGACAAGTCCATGTCGATACCGGATTCATTGTCTATAACGAGCAGACCTATCCCAATCTCACCGCGCTTTTCCAGCAACTGGGCGTGGCGACCGCAGCTTCGAACATGTCTTTCGCCGTTTCTCTGAATGATGGCGGTTTCGAATATTCCGGTGGAACGGGCCCTGGCCTGCTGGCCCAGAAGTCCAACATCCTGAGGCCACGTTTCTGGGCGATGCTTGCGGACCTTTTGCGCTTTTACCGCAATGCCCCACGCGACCTGCATTTGATGGGCGATCTGTCTCTCGACGAATATCTCTCCCGCAACCGGTATGGTTCAGCGTTCCGCGACGATCATCTTTACCCCATGGCTGCGGCCATCTGGTCCACGCCGGCCATGGAGGTCGGTCGTTATCCGGCGGCGCATTTCATCAAATTCTGCCGCAATCACGGCCTGCTGTTGCTGCGCAATCGACCGGTCTGGCGCACAGTCGTCGGTGGCTCGCGCGAATATGTGAAACGCATCACGGCACCGTTTGCGGATCGAATTCTCCTCTCGACGCCGGTGAAGCGCATCCACCGCCTGCCGGAGGGCGTCGAAATCACCACTGCGGACGGCAAAGCCGTGCGCTTCGATGATGTGGTGATCGCAACTCATGCGGATCAGGCGCTGGACATGCTCGCGGATGCAACACGCGCCGAACGGCGCATTCTTGGCGCTTTTGCCTACACCCAAAACCGCGCCGTGCTTCACACCGACAGCCGTTTCATGCCGCGCCGCCGCGCTGCCTGGTCAAGCTGGAACTATGTGGCCGACACGCGCATTAAAACGAGCCTGCCGAGCATTACCTACTGGATGAACAGGCTTCAGCCGCTGGGCGAAATCCCGGACATTTTCGTAACGCTGAATCCGGCGCGGGAACCGGATCAAGGAAAAATCATCGCCGAGGAAACCTATCACCATCCGGTTTTTGACGCTGGCACCGAACAGATGCGTCAGGAGCTATGGGCCTTGCAGGGTCTGCGAAACACCTGGTTCTGCGGCGCTTATTTCGGATCCGGTTTTCATGAAGATGGTCTTCAGGCCGGCCTTGCCGTCGCCGAAGATCTTGGCGGCGTATCCCGTCCATGGAAGGTTGCCGACGACAATGGCCGGATCATCCGCCTGGATTTGGCGACGATTGCGACAGACACGGAAATCATGGAGGCGATGGCATGACGCCTCCCCTCACCTCGGCGCTTTTTCCCGGCCATGTAACGCATGCGCGCTTCAAGCCGAAAACCCATAAGCTCGCCTACCGGATTTATTCGCTGCTCCTCGACCTCGATGAGTTGAACGTGCTCGACCGGAAATTGCGATTTTTCTCCGTAGACCGGTTCAACCTGTTCTCGTTTCACAGCAGGGACCGCGGCAACCGCAGCGCCATCGGGCTGCGCCAACAGATCGAGGCAGCCATGACGGCGGCAGGCATGGCAGTGGACGGAGGGCCGATACGTCTGCTCACCATGCCGCGCGTACTCGGCTGGGCCTTCAACCCACTCAGTGTCTTCTTCTGCTACGGGCGCGACTTGTCGCTCAAAGCTATCCTCTGGGAGGTGGACAACACGTTTGGCGAGAGACACTCATACCTGATCCCGGTGGAAGCCGGCAAATCGACCGAGATCGTCCAGCGATGCGACAAGGCCTTTTATGTCTCTCCATTCATGGACATGGATCTCCACTATGTTTTCCGCGTCGCGCCGCCCGGCGACAGGCTGAAAATCGTCATCGATACTTTCGACAATGACAGCCTGGTCCTGACGGCGCGGCATCTGGCCCGGCGTGTCGAATTGACGGACGGTGCGCTTCTGAAAGCTTTCTTCGCAATTCCCCTCCTGACGCTCAAGGTCATTCTGGGCATTCATTGGGAGGCCCTGAAAATTTGGCTGAAAGGCGTGCAGCTCAGAAAACGGCCGCTGCCGCCTGCCGGTCCAGTCTCCTTCCGTCATCCTTCATCGTCGCAAATCGAGGCCAAAATTCATGACCCCGTTTGACAATCTCACGGAATTATCGGCGAAGAATACGCGCCTGAACGACCGCATCAGCCCAGGCATGTGGCTTATCAACCGGCTGTTGAGTAATATCGACAGGGGAAGATTACATATCATTCTTCCCGGCGGCGGCGTCATTGAAAAATCAGGCGCAACGAATGGCAGCGAGGCAATCCTTGTCCTGCATAGCTGGCGGGCGATCCGGCGGATGCTGCTAAACGGCGACATCGGCTTTGCCGAGGGTTTCATCGAAGGCGACTGGACCACACCAGATCTGACGGCGCTGATCCGCTTTGCGGCCCAAAATCGCGAGGCGTTCGCAAGGTCAATGCGCGGCAGCCTGCCGATGCGCCTTCTCAACCGCACTGCGCACGGGTTGAATGCCAATACCAGACGCGGCAGCCGCCGCAATATCGAAGCGCATTATGATCTCGGCAACGAGTTTTACCGGCAGTGGCTTGATCCCTCTATGCTGTATTCGTCGGCGATTTTCGACGACATGGCGTCTACGCTCGAGGCCGCCCAACTGAAAAAACTGGAACGTATCGTCGATAAACTGAAATTGAGCGGCGGCGAAAACATATTGGAGATCGGCTGCGGCTGGGGCGCACTCGCCATTCACCTTGCCACGCAGGCCAAAGCCAACGTCACCGGCATCACTCTCTCCCCCTCCCAGTTAAAATGGGCAAAAAATGCAGCGGAAAAAGCCGACAGTATAGACCGCATCGATCTGAGGCTGCAGGATTACCGCGACCTGAACGGCCAATTCGACAGGATTGTCTCCGTCGAAATGTTCGAAGCAGTCGGCGAGGCCTATTGGCCGAGCTATTTCGAAACGCTGAAAAGATGCCTGAAACCGGGCGGCAGTGCGGTGCTGCAAATCATTTCGATTGAAGAAAGCCGCTTCGATACATATCGGCGTAAGGCGGATTTCATCCAGAAATACGTCTTTCCCGGCGGCTTTCTGCCCTCAAATGCCGCGCTCGAAAAGGCGGTCGGCAAAACCGGCCTGAAGCTCACCGATAAGGAACTTTTCGGCCAGTCCTACGCGCTCACGCTCGCCGAATGGCGCCAGCGTTTTCATGCGCGGTGGCAGACGATTTCCCTGCTCGGCTTCGATGACCGCTTTCGACGGCTTTGGGATTATTACCTTTGCTATTGCGAGGCAGGCTTTGCCGAGGGGAGCATAAACGTCGGCTTCTATACGATCGAACACAGATAAGGCGGGACCAAACTGCGGAGAGAGACAATGATGATAAACGGATTGACGGTTGCTTCCGTCCTATGGCCACTGCTGGTCGCGTCCAACGCGACGGCGGCCGATATCGACGGCAACTGGTCGCGCGGAGACGGCAAGGCGAAAGTACTGATCGCGCCCTGCGGTGAAAATATCTGTGCCACAAACACCTGGATCAAGCCGGGCACTCCGAAGGAAAAGGCCGGGGACCGGCTGATCATGGACATAAAGCAGACAGAGGCAGGTAGCTATTCCGGCACCGCTTTCGACCCCCAGCGGGATAAATCCTACAGGATAACAGTGACAATAAACGGCAACGGCATGACCACGAAAGGCTGTATCGTCGCCGGTCTGCTGTGCAAGGGCATAAACTGGACAAGGATCGACTAGCCACATCTCCACGTTGCTTCGACCCACATCGCCGCTTCCTTATCGATGCCCTTCAAAGGAAAACATCAATGAAAACCTATTTCGCAGCCTACCTTTTTACCCTCGTCGCCTTTCTGGTGATTGATTTCATCTGGTTGAGCACGATGGCGTCACGTCTTTACCGCCCGGCCATCGGCGATCTTCTGGCAGAAAACTTCCGGCTTGCTCCGGCGATTGTCTTTTACCTCATCTATGCCGCCAGCCTGACCTTTCTTGCGGTTCGCCCGGCCTTTCAGACAGGGGAATGGACGACCGCGCTGCTTTATGGCGCAGTGGTCGGCTTCATGGCCTATGCCACTTACGACCTGACCAATCAGGCGACGTTGAAAAGCTGGTCCACGACCCTGACCGTCGCCGATCTTCTATGGGGAACCTTCGTCTCCGCGGCAGCGGCTACAATCGGCTATCTCATCACGGTGCGGCTGATCGGCCCGCTGGAAAATCCGACGGGCCTATGATGATGACATCCCCTCTTACCGGCCGCTTAAGTCCGATAACCCTGCATCCCAGTCGTTGCCAGGTTCGCAGCATGAGCATGCATCTCTTGTCTTCCTGCGAAAGACGACCCTATAAAGGAGGCGCAGCAAGGAAGGTTCGAATGCAGGGCACAGAGATCGCAGGCCTTATCAACCGCGTCGGCATGGGTGATCGTTCAGCATTCGTCTCGCTTTATCAGGCAACCAGTCCGAAGCTTTTCGCGATCTGCCTGAAAATTCTGCATGACAGAACGGAAGCCGAGGAGGCGCTGCAGGAAATCTATATCAAGGTATGGCAGCGGGCGCGAACATTTGCCGCCAGCGCCGGCAAACCCGCCACATGGCTTGCCGCCATTGCCCGCAACCATGCAATAGACACGATCCGCGCGCGCAAGCCCATAACCGACGACATTGAGGAAGCCTACGATCTTGCCGACGAGAGCGTCCGCGATCCTGAGCAGCAGATCGTTCTCGCCGATGAAGGCCGCAGGATCGAAGACTGCATGCGCGAGCTTGAGACCGTACACGCACAGGCAGTGCGCCGGGCCTATGTCGAGGGCTTGAGCTATCTCGAACTCGCCGAAGAATTGCGCGTGCCGCTCAACACGGTCAGAACCTGGCTACGACGCAGTCTTCTCAAACTCAGAGAGTGCATGCAGCGATGACGACGGGCGAACAGAGCGGCGGCAAGCATTCGCGCGACGACATCCTCGCCGGTGAATATGTTCTGGGCGTCCTGCCGCTCGAAAAGCGTCGTGAACTGGAACGACGCATGCAGGACGATGAGGCCTTCGCACAGCTGGTGCAGCGTTGGGAGGCGGAATTTTCCGACTTCAATGCCGATTACCAGGAGCAGGCACCGAGCGCCACTGTTCTTGCGCGTATCGAAGAACGCCTGTTCGGCAGCAGGACCGTCAATACCAATGGCAGTCTCTGGAATTCCGCGTCCTTCTGGCGCTGGATCTCTGTTGCCACCAGCGCAGCCGCCGTGGCCGCCATCGTTTACGCCGCCTTCCCCGAAAAGTGGCAGGGCGCCACCCCGCTGGTAGCCGAACTTGCAACGACCGACAGCCAGGTTAATCTCCTCGCCTCCTACGATGCGGAATCCGGACGGATGCGCATTGTGCCTGTCGCAACCGGCAAGACCGACGAAAAATCGCTGGAACTGTGGCTGGTGATGGAAGGCGGCAAGACCCGCTCGCTCGGCGTCTTTCAGCCCGGCACGAATGGCGATCTTATAATCCCCGCAGACATGCGCAACAGCATCACCGAAGGCACCACCTTCGCGATCAGTGTCGAACCTTTCGGCGGCTCGCCGACTGGTCAGGCAACCGGCCCTGTTATCGCCGTCGGCACGGCGCGATGGGGATGAAGGTCTAACGCTTCCCGATTTCGAGGCGAGTCCCGATGAACGCGTCACGATACGAGATGGGTCGTAACGGTCAGTCTCCGAAGCCGACGATGCCCTTGATTTCGGTGAACTCGTGCAGACCGAACTTGCCATATTCCCGACCGTTGCCCGACTGCTTGTAGCCGCCGAAGGGGGCGGCCCCATCCCAGGCGGAGCTGTTGAGGCGCACTATGCCGGTTCTGAGCCGTCGTGCGAAGGCACGCGCCTCCTCGGGTGCACCCTGAATATAGGATGCCAGCCCATAGGGCGTGTCGTTGGCGATATCCGCCGCCTCGTCCTCGCTGCCATAACCGAGAATGGCAAGCACAGGCCCGAAAATCTCTTCACGCGCGATCGTCATGTCGTTCGTAACGCGCGCAAAGACTGTCGGCCGTATATAATAGCCGCTGTTCAGATGCGCTGGCCGGTCGAGCCCGCCGGCAACGAGCTCCGCCCCTTCCTCCATTCCCTTGCGGATGAGGCTCTGGATCTTGTCGAATTGCGTTTTGCTGGCAACCGGCCCGATATCCGTTTCGGCATCGCCGGGTGTACCGACACGGACCGATTCCGCCGCCGCACGGGCGATGCCAATCACCCGGTCCATTTGCTCCGCAGGGACGAGAAGACGGGTCGGCGCATTGCAGGACTGGCCGGAATTGGCAAAGCACCTGCTCACGCCGGCGCGCACGGCAGCGTCGAGGTCAGCGCTTCGGAGCACTATATTGGGCGATTTGCCGCCCAGTTCCTGATGCACGCGCTTCACAGTCGGGGCCGCCGCCTGTGCGACCGAAATGCCGGCGCGTGTCGAGCCGGTGAAGGAAACCATGTCGATATCGGGATGGCTCGCCAGTACCGCACCCACGGTCGGGCCGTCACCATTGACAAGGTTGAACACGCCGTTGGGAACACCGGCCTCGTGCAGAATTTCGGCGAAAAGTATGGCGTTGAGGGGCGCGATTTCCGAGGGTTTCAGCACCATGGTGCAGCCGGTGGCAAGCGCCGGGGCGACTTTGCAGGCGATCTGGTTGATCGGCCAGTTCCACGGCGTGATCATGCCGACGACACCAATCGGTTCATGGACGATGCGGGTCGTACCCCGCATGTATTCGAACGGAAAATCACGCATGGCGCGGATCGTCTGCTCGAAATGCGCCACGCCGATACCCGCCTGCTCATCCCGCGACATTTTTCGAGGAGCCCCCATCTCATGAGAGATCACGTCGCCTATCTCGTTCTGCCGACGTTTCAATATCTCAAGAATGCGCTCAAGCAGGCCGAGGCGCTCTTCCCGCGTCGTCTGCGAAAAGCTAGCAAAGGCGCGGCGCGCGGCGGCGATGGCGCGCTCGGCATCCGCCGCCGATCCCATGGCTATCTCCGCGAAAGGCTCTTCGGTGGCGGGGTCGACGACGGATAGACGCTGGCCGCCGAGCGGATCGACCCATGCGCCATCGATGTAGAATTTGAGATAGTTGTCCATATCCGTCTCCAATGATCTCAGCGGCCGGCCAGGATGAAGTCGGCGACCCGCTCCGCGATCATGATTGTGGGAATGTTGGTATTGGCGCAAGGGATCGACGGCATCAGCGATGCGTCGCAGACCCTCAATCCTTCCACGCCGTGCACGCGGCCCGTGGACGACGCCACCGCCATGGGATCGTCAGCCGATCCCATGCGGCACGTTCCCGACGGATGCCATGTGCCGCCCACATGGCGGCGGACGAATTCCGTCAACGCATCGTCGTCCTCAAGCAGCCCCCGCATGGTCGTGCCGAGTGTTATCGCCGAATGCACCAATGCGGAGCGCAGCGGGCCCGCCACATCCAGAAGACCCGAGAAAAGACCCCGCTGCAACGCGTTCCATGTCCCTGGTACAGCGACCTTCGCCACCCGGGGCGAATAGCTCGATGGAAAAACAGTGCCGCTGTGCCCCGCCATGAAAGGATCGGATAGGGCTTCCGCGCCCATGCGCAGCGCAAGCTTGAGCCGCCTCAGATCGCGCTCGTCGCTCAGCATTCTGAAGTCGACCTCGGGCTCCACATGGGGATCAAGCGAAGCAAGCTTCACAAAGCCTCGCGAATAGGACTTGTTGACCCAGAAGAACAGGCTGCCCAGCCGCAAACCGATGGAATGCCAGCCGGATCGCGACAGGATGGCGGCATGCATGTCACCCTGCGGCGCGCCGTCGAGACCGGACGAGAAACGCCAGATCGCCTGTTCGTGGTGTTCTCCCCTGTCACGCACCCGCATCTGCGGCGGCAGATAGGCAGCGACGGCGATCGAAGGATGCTCCATCAGATTGCGCCCGACGCCGCTGCGGCCGGCCACGACATTGCCCCCCACGGCGGCGATGTCACCGACGGGGCCGATACCGGAGCGCATCAGCAATGCGGGCGTGTGAATGGCGCCGGCCGAGACGATCACTTCCGCCGCATGGATCGTCTCCGCCGTAGCACCCGCCAATCTCGCACCCGTGGCCAGACGACCATCGAACAGGATGCAGTCGGCGACGCTTTCGGTGATGATCCTGAGATTAGAACGTTTGCGCACGTCCGGCGTCAGATAGGCAAGCGAAGTCGGCAAGCGCTCCCCGCTATCGCTGACGGCGATGGCGCCGCGAAAGACGCCGTCTTCCCAAGGCCCGTTCTGATCCGGCCTTATCGGATGGCCGCGGCGGTCGAGCGTTTTCATGACTCGGTCGACGAAGGGTGAAATCCTGTCGTCGGATATGCGCCGGATCGTCAGCGGCCCGGCCGTGCCGTGAAGCGGGCCGGAGAAATCCCTGTCGGCTTCGATCTTCAGAAAATAGGGCAGGCAATCGTCCCAGCCCCAGCCGTCCGCCCCAAGCGCCTGCCACTCGGCATAATCGGCGGGTGCGCCGCGATTGGCCATCAGCGCATTGATCGCCGAGCCTCCGCCCAGAAGCCGCGCCTGCTCGTAGCGACGCGGTGGACGGGGCGTCGCGTTGGAACGGGCATGACCCATCAACGCCGTGAGCTGCGACCAGATATTGCGCGTATCGAGATAGGCACGGCCGGGATAACGGCTGCGCACCTCATCCGGGATATCGTCCGCCGAAATATTGCGCCCGGCCTCGACCAGAACGACCGTCCGCAGCGGATCTGCGGAAAGGCGTGCGGCCAGCACGCAGCCCGCCGATCCGCCGCCGAGGATCAGGTGATCGACGATCATGTCGCCCGTCCCTGCGAATATTCGGTGTTGCGGGCGTTGATCGCCGCCAGCATCAGCAGGATGAACGAGATCGCCGTCAGCAAGGAGCTGATCGAGGCGATGGTTGGATCGATCTCGTCGCGCAGCGCTGTGAACATGCGCTTGGTGAGCGTCTGATATTCGCCGCCGGAAATGAAAAGCGAAACCACTGTCTCATCGATGGCGGAGATGAAGGCGAAGAGGAGACCGGAAATGACGCTCGGGCGGATTTGCGGCAGGGTGACGATGAAGAAGGTCCGCCAGCGGTTCATGCCGAGGCTTCGCGACACCATTTCCTGCGTGTGGTCGAACTTGCGCAGCCCGACCAGGACGGAGGTGACGACATAGGGGAGGCCCAGCATGACATTGGCGAGGATCAGCCCGGTCAGCGAGGCAAGAAGCCCGATCTGCGCGTAAACCAGAAAGACGCCGACGGCGGTGATGACGATCGGCACGATCAGCGGCAGAAGCAGCAACGCCTGCAGGCTGCGTACCAGCCGCGATTGCGTGAGATTGAGCGCATAGGCCGCCGCAGTGCCGAAAATGGTGGCGATGACGGCGCTGGAGACGGCGACGATCAGGCTTACACGCGTTGCCTGCATCCAGGCGGCGCTGCCGAGATAAGCCTCATACCAGCGCAGCGACCAGGATGGCGGCGGGAAAGCAAGGAAGCGCGCGCCGGAAAAGGACATTGGCAGGATGATCAGGATGGGGATCATCAGCCAGGCGAGAACGAGGGCTACAAAGCCGTAGAGAAGGATTTTCGACAGGTTCATGCGTCACCTCGTTCCCATGATGCGTTCGAACGGAATGATGAGGCTCGCCAACCGGAAAACCAGAAAAACGCAGACAAGCAGGACGACGCTGATCGACGAGGCCGCGCCCCATTCGTTATAAACCTCGATGTTGCGCGAAACGAGCATGGAGACCATGTAGGTGCGCCCGCCGCCCAGCAGTTCCGGCGTGATATAAAAACCAAGGGTGAGCACAAAGACCAGCACCATGCCGGCGATCATGCCCGGCAGCGACAGCGGCAGGAAAACCCGCCAGAATACATGCATGGGTGAGCCGCCGAGGCTGGCGCCGGCCATGGTCAGTTCCATGGGTATTTTCTTCATCGTCGCATAGAGCGGCAGCACCATGAAGGGCAGCAGGATGTGGATCGTCGCCATGACCGTGCCGAATTCGTTGTTGACCAGCCGGAGCGGCGCATCGATCAGGCCCGATCCCGTCAGCGCCGAATTGATGATACCGTTGCGCTGCAGCAGGATGAGCCAGGCATAGGCGCGCACCAGAACGGATGTCCAGAAAGGCAGCAGCACCATGGCGAGAACAAGCACGCTCCAGCGCTGGGGCAGGCCCGCCGCCACATAGGCGACGGGATAGCCGAGGAGGACGGTCATCAGCGTGACGACCGCCGCAATGCGGAAGGTCTGAAGAAAGGTCATCCAGTAGACGGAATCCGTCAGGAACCGCTGATAGTGAGCGAGCGTAAAGCCGCCATCCTGCCGGATCGACTGCCAGCCCAGCCACAGAAGCGGCAAGACCAGCAGAACGACGATGACCGCAAGGGCTGGCGCCAGCAGCATCAGCATGAGCCGTTGCTCACGCTGCTCATGCAGCGCAGACGGATTTCGTTTCGACTGTGCCATCAGTGACCCTCCACAGGCCGATGATTATTTCTGGATGAACTGCGCCCAGCGTTTTTGCGCCTCCTCGCCGGCCGGTGAACTCCACCACTCGTCCGACACCAGAACCTGAAGTGCGGCATTGTTCGGCGAACTCGGCATTTCGGCAGCGCGTTCCGGCGAAATCTTGCCGGTCTTGTACGCTTCAGGATTGCCTGGACCGTAATCGATATAGGCCGGGAAATTCGCCTGGATTTCAGGGGTCAGCGCCGCATTGACGAACTTGACAGCCGTTTCGAGGTTCGGCGCGCCCTTGAGAATGCAGAGCGACGTATACTGAAGGAAACCTTCATTGAACGAATAACCGATCGGCGCGCCCTCCTTCACCACCGCAGCAACGCGGCCGTTCCACGCCATTTCCATGTCGACTTCACCGTCAGCCAGAAGCTGCGCGGACTGGGCGCCGGAGGTCCACCACACCGTGACATAGGGTTTGATCTCTTCGAGCTTCTTGAAGGCCCTGTCGACATCGAGCGGATAAAGTTTGTCCACTGGCACGCCATCTGCAAGCAAAGCGGCCTCCAGTGTCGCCAGGGGATGGTTACGAAGCGCCCGCGTGCCCGGAAATTTGTTCACATCCCAGAAATCCGCCCAGCTCTTGGGCGGGTTGCCGCCGAACTTGTCCTTGTTGTAGGCAAGCACGCTCGAGTAGAATTCATAGGCGACCGAATAGGGGCTCTTGTATTCGGCCGGCATCTTTTCCGCATTGGGTATTTTGGAAAAATCGAGTTTCTCGATCATTCCCTGTTCCCCGCCGCGTATGCAATCCTTCGCCGGCGTGTCGATGACGTCCCAGACGATCTTGCCAGATGCGGACTGAGTCTTGATCACCGGCCAGGCATCCGGCGCGCTATCCTGATTGACAGTGATGCCGAGCAGCTTGGCGACGGGATCGAGGATCGCCTTGGTCTGCGCCTCCTGATAGGCGCCGCCCTGTGAAACGAAGGTGACCTGTTCCGCCGACGCCAGGCCAGCCGAAAAGACGGCGGCGGATGCGGAAAGCACGAGCATGGAAAATCTGTATTTCATTCGTCGTTCTCCTCTTTATGGCGAGGCGCTGTCGCCCCTGTTGGCATGCGACTGTCGGGTCTTAGCGCCCGATTGCATCGAGGAACTGATACCAGCCGGCGACGAGCCGGACGGCTGGCTCCCTGATGGGATAAAAAGGCACGGGTTTGAGCGGCTCCGCGGTCAAGAGCCCGAGATCGGGGCTTTGCCCGGCAACCATGGCCGCAACGTAGCGGCCCATGTTGGAGGCCATGGCCACCCCGGTTCCATTATAGCCGACTGCATAGACGACCCGGTCGTCCAGCCGGCCCAGATGTGGAATGCTGTCCATCGTCATGGCCACGAGGCCGGACCAGCGATGGGTGACAGATACGGCTGCCAGTTCCGGAAACTGCCGCACCATGGCCTTGTGGAGCGCCGCAAACGCGCTTTCGGAATCCGCCTTGCCGAAGGCGCCGCGCCCGCCATACATCACACGGTCTCCAGCCTTGCGGAACCAGCGCATCATGCGCCGCGTCTCGGTATAGCTGCGTCCCTGCGACAGGAGGGAAGCACCCGGTCTGCCGGTCAGCGGCTCGGTCGCAATCATCGCGGAGCGGAAGGGAATGATGGACTTGCGGACCGCCGACGTGGCCGGCGTCAGATCGGAATAGGAATTTGTGGCGATCACCACTTGGCGGGCCGAAACGACACCGTCAGGCGTTTCAAGAACGATGCTGGCGCCATCTCGCCTGAATGCCGCCACCGGCGTCTTCTCGTGGATCGCGATGCCTGCGGCACTCAATCCGGCCGCCATGCCCAAAACGAAATTCAAGGGGTGGATGACGCCGCCATGGGTATTGAGCATGCCGCCGACGAAATCGCGTGAGCCCGTCTCCGCCTCCATTTCCTCCGGTGAGAGAATGGTGCAGGCATGGTCGCCAAGCGATCCACGCAGCCACTCGACTTCTTTTTTCAGGCCATCGAGTGACAGCTGATTGTGGGCACAACGCAGCGAACCGGTTGGGCGATAATCGGCAGCGGCGATTGCGTAATCCTCTACCAGTTCGCCAACATGATCGATGGCCTCGATACCGAGATCATGCATGCGCCGCGCCGTCTCCAGCCCGTAGCGGGCGGCGATGTCGGAGAAGGAAAGCCGGAACTTGCCCGACACCACGCCACCATTGCGGCCGCTCGCGCCCCAGCCGATCCGGCTTGCCTCCAGCACCACCGGAGACAGGCCGCGGCGGGCCAGATAGCGCGCCGCGGAAAGGCCTGTATAGCCGCCGCCGATGATCGCGACATCGAACCGACGATCACCCGAGAGCCGGTCGAAGGCAGGACGGCTCGAAGCCGTCTCCTGCCAGAGGGAGTGGATATCGGGAAAAGGGGGACGTGCGGCCATCGGTACGGCTCTCTCGCTTTCAGGCTGCCGTTGCCGTCTTGACGCCGGCAGCAAGCTCCGCGTCCACCGCATCGGCCAGTTGCTTGAGCGAGGAGAAGTGGAAGTCGGGCCTGGTCACCACCTTCGGAGCCGGCGTGCCGCCGAACCCCTGCTGGCCCTGGCGACGCTCGATCCAGCAGGTCGTGTAGCCAAGTTCGCGGGCCACGCCGATATCGTGATGCTGGCTCTGGGCGACATGCAGGATTTCCGACTGCTTGAAACCGAAAGCCGACTGACGCCCCTTGTTGAAGGCGAAAAACTGCGGATTGGGCTTGGCACACCCGGCCTCATCGCAGGTGACGCTGTCGTGAAACGGATTGCCAAGCGTATCGGAATAGGCGGAAAATGCCGTACGGTCGGCATTCGTCATGGCGACAAGACGGAAGTTCTTGCGCAGGCGGGCGAGCGCTTCCACGGAATCTGCGAAGGCTGGCCAGCGCAGCACGGCAAGCTGGAAGGCTTCCGCCGTGGCGTCATCATTGTTGAAACCGAGTTCGTTGGCGAGAGAAAGATAGACGTCTTTCATGGCGAAGGAAGACCGTCCATAGAACTTGTCACGGCCGCGCTTGTACGGTTCGAAAATCTCGTCGTCGGTGGCCCTTGCCGCCTTTTCGCCGCCGAGCGCACGCACCGCATTGAGCACACCCGTTTCGAAATCGATCAAAGTGCCGACCACATCGAAGGTCATGACCTTGAATTGCGTAAGCTGCATCGTCTTTATCCTTGTTGACTGCATGGAATGGAATGTCTCAACCCGCTTCGGGAACGATCACCGTGTCTTCGGGGTGGAGTGAAAGCGCGATCGCCTCACCTGGTGATTTCATCAACGCGCGGCCGGCATGGTTGCTGGGAAGCCGAAAACTCAGATCGTCACCGCTGTCCAGCCGCACGAAAACCCGAATGCTTTCGCCCTGATAGAGCGTATCCGTGACGGTGCCTGTCAGCCTGTTGCCGCCATCGGCTTCGGCGCCATCCGCCACCACGAGTTTTTCCGAATGAACCACGAGATGCAGGTTTTCGCCTTCCGGCACGCGATGCGCCGTGTGCAGCAGCCGGTCTCCCAGCCGCACCGCCGTTTCGCTCTCGCGCCGAACCGCAAGCAGGGTCGCCTCGCCGATGAAGCGAGCGACAAAGGCGTTGACGGGACGGTCATGCAGGCGCTCCGGCGTATCGACCTGCACCAGACGTCCCCTGTGCATGATCGCCACGCGGTCGCTCATCGTCAGCGCCTCGCGCTGATCATGCGTGACATAGACGATCGTGGCGCCGAGCCGCTTATGCAGCCGTTTGAGTTCGATCTGCATGGTCTCGCGCAGCTGCTTGTCGAGCGCCGAAAGCGGCTCGTCCATGAGAATGAGGCCCGGCTCGAAGATCATGGCGCGCGCCAGCGCCACGCGCTGACGTTGGCCGCCCGACAATTCGTGGATACGCCTGTTCTCATAGCCGGTGAGTTCGACCATCTCGAGCGCGGCCTTGAGTTTCGCCGGCCAGCTCGCCTTCGGCAGCCGCCGCGCCCTTAGCGGAAAGGTGATGTTTTCGCCCACACTCATATGCGGAAACAACGCGTAGTTCTGAAAGACGATACCGATATCCCGCTTATGCGGCGGCTCAAATGTAATATCCCGATCGCCTAACCAAATTGACCCCGATGTCGGCTGGACAAAGCCGCCGAGAATTCCCAGCAACGTGGTCTTGCCTGACCCCGAAGGCCCGAGAATGGAAACGAATTCGCCGGGAGCGACATCGAGATTGACATCGTCCAGCGCACGAAACGTTCCGTAGCACTTGACCGCCTCTTTGATGGAAACGCCTACCCGCTCTGTATTTGGCTGCTCAATCATATGATTCCACTAAAAAATCCCAGTACGTTCGGTGGTGCTCCGACGTATGGCAGCGCGTTTTTGCGGAACGAAGAGCAGATTTTCAGCCTGTGACGCCCAGCGCCGGCCTGAAACCAATCTGTCGCGTTCCCCTCAATTCATGGAAGGTCTCTCGCCTTCGTTGACAGCCAAGAGACCAAACAAAAGGCGGATAGGCAATTGAAAAAAAATCTATGCGATGTTACAAAATGTAATGACATTCCTTCGCCGTTCCCTGCCCTCCATGAATGGCCTCTTTACTTTCGAGGCGGCTGCACGCTGCGGCAGTTTTTCGAGGGCAGCAGACGAATTGAACGTGACGCCGGCGGCTGTGAGCCGCATGATGTCCCGGCTGGAGGAACATCTTGATACGACATTGTTTCTTCGGCAGCCCGGTGGCGTGATGCTGACGGAACCCGGCCAGCTGCTGTTCGATGCGATCGCCAGAGGCTTCGCCGGAATAGAAAGCGCCCTGCGGGAAATCGAGGATCGCCGAACCGGTATCGAAACCGTGTCCCTTTCCGTCTCGACCGGTTTCACCACGCACTGGATGATGCCGAGAATGGCCGAATTCAAAAGGGAATTTCCCAATGTCGATCTTCGGTTTCAGCTCATGATGGGCGCCCTGTCGGGGCCGGTCAACGACGTCGATCTTGGGATGCGCTTCGTCGATGGACCGGACAGGCATCACGAGGCAGCTTTCGTCATGCCCGAAATCCTGCTGCCGATCTGCAGTCCGGGTTACAGGGAAAGCCATGCCATTTCCGGCAACGATATTGATCGCGTGCCGGATACGACCATCAATTTAAGCGATGCGCAGCCCAACTGGTCGACGCTGTTCACCCCGGCCAGCGGTAGCGACCCGCAGAATTCGATGATCTTCTCCGATTACGCCATCGTCGTGCAGGCTGCTCTCCTGGGCCAGGGCGTGGCGCTTGGCTGGCTCAACGTCGTCGCCCATTGGCTACGGACGCGGACACTGGTTCCAGCAAGCGAACATTTGATGGTCACCGGCCGGCGCTGCCATCTTATCCGGCTGCGAACTAAACCCGCCCGACCAATCGTCACGCAGGTCAAGGAATGGATGATCCGTGAATTGAAGGCGGATGTCGATGCGGTGAGCGCGCTTTATCCATCCCTGAACATCGGCTGCGTGGGAAGCGATACCATCAACTAAAAACTAAATTTTGAACACGCTCGAACCGACATAGTCATAACGGCCCTTCGTTCCGCTATTGTCACCAGATAAAGAAACTGACATCATTGACGGGCAGGCTCAAAATGAGCCGCTGATATTCCATGAGCAGGGTAGCTCTCGACCGGAAACGGGCGGGGGCTTTTTTTATTTTTTGGTGGGCGATGATGCATTCAGAAAGCTGGCGGGTCGGTGTGCTGTTCTCCGAAACGGGCGTGACCGGAGCCGTGGAAACAACCCAGAGAGCTGCTACCTTGCTGGCGATCGATGAAATCAACGCAGCCGGTGGCGTGCTCGGCCGAGAGATAGAGCCCGTGGCCTACGATCCGCAATCAACTCCCAGTCTCTATAAGGAGCTTGCGGTCAAACTTTGCGACGAAGATCGGGTCCGGGTCGTTTTCGGCTGCCACATGTCGAGCACCCGCAAAGCCGCTCTTCCCGTCATTGAGGCCCGTGATGCTTTGCTGTTTTACCCGACTTTGTACGAAGGGTTCGAATACTCCAGGCATTGCATCTACACAGGTGCAGCTCCCAATCAGAACTCCGTCCAATTGGTCGATTTCCTCACCAAGCACTATGGAAAGCAGGTTTTTCTTGTGGGGTCGAATTACGTCTATCCTTATGAATCGAACCGGACGATCAGCGACCTTTTTCTTCAGGTGGGGGGACAGGTCCTGGACGAGATATATGTTCCGCTGAACCTCAAAGACGAGGACGTCGCCAAGATAATCCGACACATTCGCGCAGCGCAGCCGGACGTTATTTATTCAACGATCGTTGGCAACGGTATCATTCCTTTCTACACGGCTTTCAAGGAAGCGGGCTTCAACGCACAGAAGATGCCGATCGCCAGTCAATCGACAAGCGAGGCCGACGTGATACGCATGCGCCCGGAGGTGGCGGAAGGGCACATAACCGCTGCTCCCTTTTTCGCTTCTCTCGACACCCCCCGCGCCCGCGCCTTCGTTTCGGCCTATCAACAACGGTACGGCCAGCAGATGCTGCCCACTGCGCCAGCCGAAGCGGCTTATTTTCAGGTATATCTCTATGCGGCGGCTTTAAAGCTTGCCGGCGGCGACGGGCTTGAGCAGCTTCTGCCGGCACTCTATGAGGTCGAATACGATGCCCCTCAGGGCGCGGTGAAGATAGACCGGCTGACAAACCACACGCATCTGTGGCCAAGAGTGGCAAAGGTGAATGCGCAGGGCGGCTACGATATTGTCTATGATCCGTCACTGCGGGTGGCGCCCGATCCGTTCATGCGCGAATATCGACCGGATCTGACGCAAACTTTCCCGCATCGCGTCCGGGTCTGAGAAGGAGCGACGATGTCATTCGCCCTTCTCAGAGATTTGCGGGATCTCAAGGTCCTGGTTATTCATCCCCGGACATCGGAGGGAGAGTTCCTCGTCGATCACCTGCGCCGTATCGGCTGCACGGTCAGTTGCCTCTGGCCGGTGCCTGCCGAATTGCCGCATGGCACAGACGTCGTCTTTCTTGCCATGGAAGACGAGGCGCGACCGGAAATCGAACGTCTGCTGAAGTGTTTTCCAAACCCCGCTCCGACCATGCTTGCCATCGTCGGTTACGAAAATCCCTCGACGTTGCAGATCGTTCTGGAAAGCGGCGCGCTCGCCATTGTCGAGAGGCCGATCAAGCCGTTCGGTCTGCTGACCAATCTCGCCATCGCCCGCAGCCTGTGGCTGGAGCGCCAAAAGCTCGTGAAAGAAGCGCGCAAATATAAACGCAAGGTATTGGGAGACCAGAAGCTCGCCCGCGCCAAGGCGATTTTGATGGCCAATCTCGGCACCAGCGAAAACGAGGCGTACCGCGAAATGCGGGAGCAGGCGATGGCCCGGCGCGTACCGATCGATGAAATCGCCAATTCGATTATCAATGCCGAACAGCTCTTGCGCCGCCCCCAAAAACATGATTAGTTTTTCATGTGTTTCAAAGGAACACCTCCGGCACATCCCTTCCTTTTGCGAAGCCATGTGCCGCTGTTGCACGCGGCGAGGCCGTGATGCTGTGATGGCAAAGGTGCCCGCAGGCTGTGACAGGCCTAGCGGGTTTTTTGTTGTCTGCTGACAGTGTCGTCAGCCTTCCAACATTTTGTCGGCATGAAAGCCTGGCTGTTGAACCGGGCAGTGCCACTGCGTGCGCCAATCAAAAAAGGGGAACCAAGATGGTGTTCAACAGACGTGAATTTCTGAAAACCGCAGCCACCGCTTCTGCCGCACTCACGCTGCCGGCGCTGGGCGGCCGGGCCTTTGCAGCCGACGCAATCAAGGTCGGTGCGCTCTACTCCCAGACGGGTGGGCTTTCCGTCGCCGAAAAACTTCTCGCCAACGGTGTCATGATGGCCGTGGCAGAGATCAATGCGGCCGGCGGCGTTCTCGGCCGTCCGGTCGAAGTTGTCGTTGAAGACGGAGCCTCCGATCCGAAGATCTTCAGCGAGAAAGCTTCGAAGCTGATCCTCAAGGACAAGATTTCAACCGTATTCGGCTGCCACACATCCGCCAGCCGCAAGGCCGTGCTGCCGATCTTCGAACGGCGCGGCGCGATGCTGTTCTATCAGACGCATTATGAAGGCTTCGAGTGCTCGCGCAACGTCGTCTATTCCGGCGCCGTTCCGAACCAGCAGCTCTCCAACTACATTCCCTGGATCGTCGAGAAACTGGGCAAGAAGAAGTTCTTCATCGTCGGCTCGAACTACGTCTATCCGCGCGAGATGGCCAAGGTTTCCAAAAAACTGATCGAGGCAGCCGGCGCGGAATGGGTGGCGGACGAATATCTGGAACTCGGCCACTCGGAATGGGCCGTGATGGTCAGCAAGATCAAGGAATCGGGCGCGGACGTGGTTCTTTCCAACGTGGTCGGCGATTCGATCATCGCCTTTTACCGCGAATTCAAGAACCAGGGCCTTTCGCAGGACGTTATCCCAATCTGCGCGACAGTAACTTCCGAAATCGAGATCGCGGCCATGGGGGCTGAATACGCGGCAGGCAGCTACACCTCTTTCCCATATTTCATGTCGATTGAAACGCCGGCGAACAAAAGCTTCATCGACCGTTTCAGAACCTTCGTCAACGATCCCAAGGCCGTGACATACCATTCGCTGGAGGCCGCCTATTTTCAGGTGTTTCTGTGGAAGCAGGCAGTTGAGAAGTCCGGTGATCTGTCAGCCGACGCGATCCGGGCCGGCATTCGCGGCCAGACCTATGACGCGCCCGGCGGCAAGGTGACGACCGACCCCGACAACCTGCATTGCTGGCTGACGCCACGCATCGGACAGTGGCAGCCGGACGGCCAGAGCAAGGTGGTCAACGCCTATCCGGCACCGATCAAGCCGCTTCCCTATTCGGCTTATGGCGAAACGGAGAGCAACCTGTTCTGCACCGTCAAGGGTCTCGACGCAGCAAAACTCAAGGGCTGACCCATCCTCCGCGTTGTCCCGCCAGCCATGCCTGGCGGGACCATGTCTCGGCAAGGCGGATCTGCGCTTTTCTTCTGCGCGGCGCCGATCCGCTTTCGGATTGGCGCGAAGCAGGAAAACCCGACCCGCCCTTCTCACGAACGGTGGCTTCATGCTCGACATTCTTTTTATCGGCCTCAGTCTCGGCTCTATCCTTCTTCTGGTGGCGCTCGGTCTCGCCATAACCTACGGCGCCATGGGCGTCATCAACATGGCCCATGGCGAAATGGTCATGATCGGCGCCTATGTCGCCGTCCTCTCCGGCATATGGCTCAAGACAAGCCTGCTGCTCGCGATACCGCTGGCGTTCATCGTGACCGCGTTGCTCGGCCTGATAATCGAACGGCTGGTCCTGCGTCGACTTTATGGCCGTTTGCTGGATACGCTTCTCGCCACCTGGGGCATCGCCATCCTTCTGCAGCAGGCCGTGAGGCTCGAACTCGGCCTGTCCTTTTTCGGCATTCATATCGAAGGCCTTGGAGCCGGTCTGCAAAACGTCGGCGTGCCTTCGTATCTGCAGGGTACCTTCAGCCTGGCGGGCGCGGAGATCAATGCTTACCGCGCTTTCATCATCGCGGTTACCGCCGCGCTGACGCTGGTGACGTGGTTCATTCTCTATCGGACGACGGCAGGCATGCAGGTTCGCGCGATCATCCGCAATCCGAAAATGGCCGCAGCCTGCGGTATCGACGTGAAACGCGTCAACGCCATGACTTTCGCCTTTGGGTCCGGTCTTGCGGGCGTCGCCGGCGTCATGATGTCCGGCTTTAAGACCGTTTTCCCGGACATGGGCACGACGATGGTCGTTGACGGCTTCATGGTCGTGGTCACGGGCGGCGTCGGCAGCCTGTTCGGCACCATCCTGTCTTCGGGGTTATTGGGGGAGGTCAATGCGCTGGTGGCCATCGGCACGAACGACATTCTGGCGCGCGCCGTTGTATTCGGCGTCGTCATCCTCGTCATTCTCGTCAAGCCCAGCGGGCTGTTCTCGTTCAAGGGGCGTTGACATGAGTATCGAACGAAAATTCCAGATCGCCGCTTACGTCATTTTCATAGCATTACTTTTTGCGGCGCCCGTTTTCGGTGACGAATTCTGGCTGAACCGTATTTCAAAATATCTTGTCTACGGCATGCTGGGCGTCGCCATCGCGCTGACATGGGGATATGCCGGCATTCTCAACCTTGGCCAGGGACTGTTTTTCGGTCTCGGCGCCTACATGCTCGCCATGTCTCTTAAACTGTCGAGCCTGACCAGTCTGCAACAGGGCTCCGACAAGCCCGTTCCTGATTTCATGCTCTGGAACGCCGAACCCGGTGCACCCACGGAACTGTGCTGTATCAACAAAGGCTCTTTCCTCTGGCTTCCGTTTCAAAGCCAGTCTGTCGGTCTCATACTCGGCCTCGTGCTTCCCGTGGTGATCGCCGGCGCGCTCGGTATGCTGGTTTTCCGCAAGCGTATTTCGGGCGTATTCGTCTCGATCATCACTCTGGCGCTTGTTCTGCTCGTACGTCTCGTCGTGGTCGATGCTCAACCGGTAACAAACGGTTTTAACGGCCTGACAGATCTTGGCTGGCTGACGATCGGCGGCATAGAGTTCGATCCCTACAGCAGGGCGACCTATTATCTGTGCGCCATATGCCTGTCGCTGTCACTCATCGCCGCCCGTCTTGTCGTGGAAACCCGCGCGGGCATGATCCTGCAGGCGATCCGTGACGATCATGTTCGCGCCCGATATCTCGGTTTCGACGTCTCGCTCTACCAGGTGTTCTTCTTTGCCATTTCAGCCGGGATCGCCGGCGTTGCCGGTATGCTCTATGTGGTCGTTGCGGAGTTCGCCTCTCCGACCTTCATGGATCTATCCTTCTCGGTGACGATGGTCGTCTGGGCGGCCGTCGGCGGCCGTTCCTCCCTGCTCGGCGCCTGCATCGGCGCGATCCTGATCAACATGATCGAAGCTCAGGTCAGCGAGACCGAAGCGCTTGTCGAAGCATGGAAAGCGATCATCGGTCTCATCTTTGTGCTGGTCGTCCTGTTCATGCCGCGTGGTCTCGGCGGCGTCGCGCATGATGTGCTGCGACAGCTTATCCGCAGGCTCAAACCGGGTGCGGCATCTTCATCATTGCAACAACAGAGCGAGGCATCGTGATATGAGTGCAATCGCATTGACCCTCGACGGTCTCGGTGTCGATTTCGGCGGGTTCAGAGCTGTAAACAATGTCAGCATCACCGTCTGCGATGGTGAGTTGCGTGTGTTGCTTGGCGCGAACGGCGCCGGCAAGACGACCCTGATGGATCTGGTCAGCGGCAAGACGCGCAGTACGCAGGGCAAGGTCTTCGTCTACGACACCGACATCACAAATTGGCCCGAACATAAGATCGCACGCGCCGGAATCGGCAGAAAATTCCAGATTCCGAGCATTTTTCGCGATCTCACCGTGCGGCAAAATCTGGAGGTGGCCAATTGCCGCAATCCATCGGTGCTTGCAAATCTCCGTTTCGGATTTTCGCGGGCGGAAGCGAGGCGCGTCGATGACGTTCTTGCTCTCACAGCGCTTGAAACGGAACAGCAGACGACGGCCGCCTATCTCAGTCATGGCCAGACGCAATGGCTGGAACTGGGCATGCTCATCGTGCAGGACCCGAAGGTGGTTTTGCTGGATGAACCAACAGCGGGAATGACCCAGGCCGAAACCCGCAAGACGGCGCAGATCATCAACAATCTCAAGGGCCGACATACGATCCTCGTCGTCGAACACGATATGGGGTTCGTTCGTGAAATCGCCGAGCGCATCACCGTCCTTCATCTGGGAGAGGTTCTGGCCGAAGGAAGCGTCGGGGATATAGAGCGCAATCCGAAAGTCCGTGAAGCCTATCTCGGCTCGAAAGGAATATCCTGATGCTGACATTGAAAGACGTGCACAGCTATTACGGCCGCAGCCACATCTTGCACGGCATCACCCTCGATGTACCGGCCGGCAAGGTGACGAGCATCCTCGGCCGCAACGGCACCGGCAAGACGACCCTTTTGAAAACCCTGATGGCGCTGACCGACCGGGTGACGGGTGAAATGCATCTGCAGGGAAAAGATATCGCCGCCGCCCCGACGCATATGAGAGCACGGGCGGGGATCGCCTATGTCCCCCAGGGCAGGGAGATCATTCCCGATTTTACCATCCGCGAAAACATCCTGATGGGCGCTTTTGCGCGTGCCGATCGCAAACGCGAAATTCCAGCGCTGGTGCCCGAACTTTTTCCGTATCTGATGGCCAATCTCGATCGACCGGGTGGCGTGCTTTCAGGCGGCCAGCAACAGCAGCTCGCCATCGCACGTGCGCTGGCCGCAGATCCGAAAGTGCTGCTTCTCGATGAGCCAAACGAAGGCATTCAGCCCTCCATCGTCGAGGAGATCGAAAAGATCATTATACGGCTCAATCGCGAGATCGGCATGACGATCATTCTCGTTGAGCAAAACGTCGCATTTGCGCGGCACGCATCTCACCAGTTCGCCATGCTGGAGAAGGGAACCGTGGTCGCGGCGGGCGCCATCGACACGCTCTCCGATGCACTTGTTCATCGGCATATGGCTGTCTGAAACGGACTGAAATCCTTGGTAAAGAAAATGGGGACCATCATGACATCGACACAGAGCTACACCGCTGCCGCCATCCAGTTCGAGCCGACCATGTTCGAAAAGGCGCGCAATATCGCGCGGCTGGCCGCCCTTTGCGAAGAAGCGGCAGAAGCAGGTGCACGCCTGATCGTCACGCCGGAAATGGGCACGACAGGTTATTGCTGGTTTGACAGGGCCGAAGTAAAGCCTTTCGTGGAAGCCATTCCCGGACCGACAACCGATGTTTTTCAGGCCATTGCCAGCAGACACCGCTGCTATATCGTCATCGGCATGCCGGAAGTCGAACCGGCGAGCGATCTCTATTACAACACCGCCGTTCTGATCGGTCCCGATGGCGTTATCGGTCGGCATCGCAAGTCGCATCCTTATATCGCCGAGCCCAAATGGGCCGCCAATGGCGATATCGTCCATGAGGTCTTCGAAACGGAGATCGGCCGGATTTCGATGCTGGTCTGCATGGATTTGCACTTCTTCGAGACGGCACGGCTGGAGGCGCTGGCGGGTGCGGACATCATCTGCCACATATCCAACTGGCTGCAGGAACGCGCGCCGGCGCCCTACTGGATCAACCGTGCCTTTGAAAACGCCTGCTATCTCATCGAAAGCAACCGGTGGGGGCTGGAGAGAACCGTGCAGTTTTCCGGGGGAAGCTGCCTGATCGAGCCCGACGGAACGGTTGCCGCATCCATCGATACAGGCGACGGGATCGCCTATGGCGAGATCGATCTTGCCCGCGCACGCCGCCGCGAAGTCTTGAGCGAACCGGTCTTCAAATCGCGCCGGCCCGAGCTTTACATGAACATGATGACCAATAGCTTCACCTGGAATCCGGGCGACTACTTCCGCCTCTATGGCTATCAGCCCATTCCGCGCGGGCGCAAATCGCGCGCGGCCGTTGCCCAGTTCGCCCCCTCCTCCGTGATCGCAGACAACATCGCCCGCATCACCGCACTGGCCACAGAAGCAAAGGCGACGACAGCGCCGGACATTCTGGTTTTCCCGGAACTGTCGCTGACCGGGATTGAGGCTCCCCACACCCGGGCGGAACCGCTTTCAGGCCCGACGGTCTCCGCCTTCGTGCGCCTGGCAATGAAGCTCGGCTTCTATCTCGTCGCCGGATTTGCCGAGGCGGACGGAGACAAAGTCTATAACACAGCAGTGCTCGCCGGTCCCGAGGGGCTGGTGGGCAGCTATCGCAAGACGCATCTCGGCATGGCCGATAGCTGGGCGACGGCCGGCGACGAATGGAAAATATACGATCTTGCCATCGGCCGAGTGGGCCTGGCGATTGGCCACGACGCGCTATATCCGGAAGCCATTCGTTCGCTCTCGCTTATGGGGTGCGATCTGGTGGCCTGCCCTTCAGCAATTGCCGGTACCTTCACCGGCAGCCATGCGGGAACAAAAATCCCGCACAACTATCCCATCCCGAAGGGAGCAGACCCCTTTCATTGGCACGCTCTGCGGGTTCGCGGCGGCGAGAACAACGTCTATTTCGCCTTCGCCAATGTACTTGATGAGCCACGGGGATATCTGGGCAAGAGTGCCGTGTTCGGGCCGGACTCCTTTGCCTTTCCGCGTCAGGAATCGGTGATACTGGACGAGGAAGGGATTGCCGGTGCGACCGTCAACACCACCAATCTCGATACGCCCTATCCCACGAACATCGTCCGGCGAAAAGACCTTGTTGTCATGCGTCAGCCGCATCATTATCAGCCTCTCGTCAAATGGCATCAGTAAAAGGTCGGCAGGATGTCCGCATTCACATTCGCAACCGTCCCGCAGATCATTGCGGGACCGGGCTGTATCGCAAAGCTTTCGGAGCTGAGGAGCATGCTCGGTCCGCGCGTTCTGGTGATTTCGGACGATGGGGTCGTCAAGGCGGGGCTCGTTCAGCCGGCGCTTGCCAGTCTTACAGAAGCCGGCGCCGAAACATCGATCTTCACCGGCGTTGTCGCTGACCCACCGGAAGCCATCATCCATACGGCTGCGGCACAGGCGGTGACGTTTGGCGCAACCGGTGTGCTGGGCATCGGCGGCGGCTCGTCGCTCGATGTCGCAAAGCTTGTGGCGCTTATTGCCAAAAGCGGCGAAGCGCTCGACACTATCTACGGCGTTGGCAAGGTGACGGGGGAGCGTCTGCCGCTGGCGCTCGTGCCGACAACGGCCGGTACCGGATCGGAAGTCACGCCGATTTCGATCATCACCACGGGCGAACACCAGAAAAAGGGCGTAGTATCACCCGTACTTCTGCCAGACGTGGCGCTTCTCGACGCGAACCTGACCATCGGACTTCCTCCCGCCGTGACCGCGGCGACAGGAATTGACGCAATGGTCCACGCCATCGAGGCCTTCACGTCCGCCAGTGCAAACAACAATCCCGTTTCCCGTGCCCTTGCCAAAGAAGCCCTGCGGCTTCTCGGAGCGAATATCGCGATCGCCGTCGAGGATGGAACCGACCTTGCCGCCAGACAGTCGATGCTGCTGGGTGCAATGTTGGCGGGGCAGGCCTTTGCTAATTCGCCTGTCGCTGCCGTTCATGCTCTCGCCTATCCGATCGGAGGCCGCTACGGCGTTCCCCACGGTCTTTCCAACAGTCTGGTACTGCCGCACGTCTTGCGCTTCAACGCGACGGTGTGTGGTGATGCCTATGCGGAACTGGCACCGTGTCTCTTTCCTCACCTTGAGCCTGCCGATCAGAACGGACGGCTCTCCGGTTTCATCGACGGACTAACGATGCTGCCAGTGCGCCTTAATCTTCCCGTGAGGCTGAGGCATGTCGGAATTCCAAAGGAGGGAATTCCTCTGCTCGCGGAAAGTGCGATGGAGCAAACCCGCCTGCTGGTCAACAACCCGCGTACCATGTCGCTATCGGATGCCGCCAGTATCTACGAGGTTGCCTGGTAAGCAGGCCAGTACACACGTCACATGAGTTATAGCCATCCTTTCTATAACTCACATCATCAAAATACTAAGCTACCCTACAGGCACCAAACGGAGATATCTGGCGCGATTGTTATCGCAGCAACTTCGCGAGGCCCTTAGCGAGGATCGGTCCAGTCGGACGCCCGGTTGGAGATCCGCCAGCGTCTTCCAGGGTGATCTCGTAGAGCTGGTCCGCCCTTGGTGTTGGCAATTCCGGAACAGCCAGATGCGCCGAGCGCGCACCGTCGATCAGGCCAAGCGATACGGGCCCTGTGTCTTTGGACGGCAGGGTCCAAACCTGGATCGTCTTGTCCCCGGGGATGCTGAAATCAGCCAGTATACGGATCGTCGCCTGCGCGTTGCCGAAATCCTCGACGACGGCCTGCACCTCCCCAGCATCATTGATTAGAACCGCAACGACTAGCGGCTCCACCGTCCGGGTCAGGCTGTAAGCGAGACCGATCGCGAGCAAAAAGGCGGCGGCGACGGCCGAGATCGCGGCCATTCGCCAACCGTTCCTGCGGTTGTCATTGGCATTTGAGATCAGAGGCATAACGCCGGTATGATCCTGGAGCGGCAAGGCCGCTTCGATGCGCTGCCAAAGCTGCTCGGTGACGGTAGCAGGTGCCACGCTCATGTCGAGTGGCAGGAAGCGCTCGCGGCTGGCAGCAATTGCGGCACGCAGTTCAGCATCGCTTTCCATGACAACCTCAAGCTCCGCAGCATCCGTGGCCTCTATCAGGCCCAGGACATATTCATCGGCAATAGCAGGGATATCCTTGCGATCATAGATCATGCCATGCACTCCCGGAGAGCTGCAAGGCCACGCCTGATCCAGGATTTGGTCGTACCGAGCGGAATGCGCAGCCTCCCGGCGATCTCGCCATGCGAGTAGCCGCCGATATAGGCCATAAGAATGCCGCTCCGCTTGCGCTCATCGAGACCGCCGAGGCAATCGTAGAGCCGGGAATTGCGGTCCAGCCTGTGCCACGCCGCCATGACCTCATCCGCCTGCTCGCTTTCGCGCAGGGCCTCCACCTCCTCGACTGTATGCTCGCGTTTTCCGTCCCGCAGGAGATTAAGTGCCCGGTTGCGGACGATGGCATAGATCCAGCCTCGGGCGGAGCCGCGATCGGCCCTGTACTGATGCGCATGGGTCCATATCCGGATGAAGGCGTCCTGCACCACCTCTTCGGCAAGCTCGCGACGCCGGACAATGCGCTCGGCGACCGCTATCAGGCGTCCCGCCTCGCGATCAAAGATCAAGCGAAGCGCATTGCGATCACCCCAGGCGCAGGCAGCGAGTGCCGTATCGAGATCGTCCGGCGTAGAGCCCATCAGCATCAATACCTTCTCCCAACACCGACGAAGAAGACTGTCGGCTTTGAAAGCTATACCCGCTGGATCGACGAATGGATGCAAGTCGAAATTATTTTTTCGCAGGCTGCATCCAAACGGCATGGCTGGCGTGTCTTCAGTTCAGGAAGCGTCGAGAGCCGAGCGCTACACGACTTCCGAACGGTTCAACACGGGAGAAAGACATGAAGATCATTCGTTTCACACTGATTGCCTCCGCTGCTTCCATCACAGTGGCATCAACCGCATTCGCGGCCCCCGTCCTCGGCCTGAGCGGCGACAGGACGCTCATCATCTTCGATACGGAGAAACCGGCGGTGACGAAAAAGATGGACGTGACTGGCGTCGACAAACTTGTCGGCATCGACTTCCGCCCCGGCAACAAGACGGTGATCGGCGTCACCCCGGATCATCGCATCGTCTCGATCAATCTCGAAACCGGCGCCGCCACCGACGTCGCCAAGATGGACAAGATGCTGACCATGACGCAAGCCCCTGTCGTGGTCGATTTCAACCCTATGGCTGATCGCCTGCGCTTCATGACCGGAACGACCAACCATCGCGTCCACCCGGATACTGGCGCTGTAACGGTTGACGGTGTGCTTGCGTTCGAGGAGGGCGACATGCACAAGGGCGAGACCCCGAGCATCGTTGCTGCTGCCTATACCAACTCCGTCGGCAAGCCTGAAAAGACCGCCATGTATAATATCGATGCCACGATCGGCGCGCTGATCCAGCAGACCAAGCCGAATGACGGCACGCTGAAAGCAATCGGCAAGCTTGGCCTCAAAGACAAGCCTGCGGCATATGCCTTTGATATTCAGGGCATGGCGGACGGCAGGAACGTGGCCTATCTCGCCGCATCCAAGACGCTCTACACGGTCAACCTCGAAACTGGCGCGGCAACCGAAGTCGGCCCGATCACAGGGCTCGACAACGAAGTGCGAGACATCGCCGTTCTGCCGAACATGTAATTCGGCAGACGTTCAACGATGAAACTGAAAAGGCCGGCGCCCTCAAGTGTCGCCGGCCTTTCTGATGATGGAATGGCCCCGGACCACATCTTGCGCCGAAGAACCTTGTCGATGACATGGATGACGCCGTTGGATTGTTTGACGTCGGCGATCGTCACGTGCGCAACACCACCCATCTCGTTGGTGAGTGTGATCCTGCCCGTGCTTTCCGTGGCCTTCAGGATGCATCCGCCGACGATGAAACTTTGCGAATTTCGTCAGACGATATCAAAGCTATTTTTGGCCACGCCTGAATGGCCAGACGACGATGTTTCCCGCGAAGAGCGCCAACCACACCAGGTAAGGCTGCAAAGGCAATCGGATGAGATGGTAGGACCATTGCCATGGCGAAACAGTCGCTGCACCAAGGCTGTCGATGGCATGCTTGATATTGGCCGGGAATACGCAGATTGCATAGAGCGCCAGGCCAATGCCGGCGGCTTTCCGCAGCCGTGGCACCAGAAGTCCGACCGCACCGGCAATTTCACACAGACCGGTCAGGAAAATAACGGCCTCCGGCTCAGGAACCCAGGCAGGCGTGATACCGAGGAAAGGTTTGGGCAGGACGAGATGCAGAATGCCCGCGAGACCATAGACGCCGGATAGTCCCCACTGGCAGCGCCGCTGCCAGACATCAATCCTAGCCGTCACATGCTATCCTCTGCTCGACATCCCTTTTTACGGCGTTGAGGTTCGACTTGCGGCCCGCAACTGTCTCGATCCCCGCGATTGCCAGATCACTCGCGACGAAATCCGACTTGTGCCCGAGATTGTGCACGACGATCAGACGAGCACCGCGAATATCGCGGGCGAGATGACGGGAGTGGACCTCAGGGGAGACGATACTATCAGTATCACCAGTGATGATGACTGTAGGCACTTTGATTTTGTGGTAATTCACCGAAGCCGCCCTGGCCCAGTCGCTCAAAGCCGCAACCTCTCTCGCATTGTGCCGAAATGCAAGCGGCCGCAACGCTTGCAGGGCACGTGTCTTGTCGATGTAGTCGGCGGGAACCGGGTTCGGAGCAAAGACGCCTTTCGTGGCATTATCGATCGTCATAAGCCCGATAGGTGGCACGATAAGAGCGCTGAATAGAGTGCCTGTGATCGGGGCTCTGGCGGCCTCGTAGTACCAGGCGATCCCGCTATTCCATGGGTAGACCGCCGGAGACAGGAAGACGAGGCCTAAGACCATATCCGGATGGCGAACGGCGAAGGACGCGGCAATTGCTCCCCCGAAGGAGTGACCGACAATAATAGCGCGGTTGATGCCTCGCTTCTGCATGAGGGCGGCAATGGAGTCGGCTTGACCGTCGGGCAAAATGTTCTGCTCACCACCGACGTCGGAATTGCCGTGACCCGGGCGATCGACGAACAACAGCTTGGCCCGTTCCTGGAGCTTTTTCCGAAACGAGAACATCGGATCGTAAAGGCTGGCGCTGGCGCCATGAATAAAGACGATTGGTGGCAAGTCTGGCTTCCGACCATTCTCAACCAGGACGCTATTGAGCTTGAATCCACCGACATCGGTACGGACTTGATCGTCCCGCTTTGGCGCAGCAACCGCTTTAGAAGCAATCAACGCGAAGCAGCCGATCATCAGAAACGCGGCGGTCAGGCAAAGAGTTCGATCCGGCATATCCTAGAGCTACCCCGCGGTGCCACTGGCAAAGATAGGACCTGTCGGAAGGCCCGTTGGCATCAAAACGAAGGCGTTGTTTCCCGCCATTACATGTCGAATGATGTCAGCCTGCCGCCCGCGGAATGCATCGTAGCCATAGACGGTCTTGAGGATA